>NZ_CDMG01000009.1:500828-502950 GCF_001282945.1 Helicobacter ailurogastricus | reverse complement strand
AGTGCGTGCAGCTGGGCATTTTTGCGCTAAAATGATGTATGGAAATACAGAGTACAAGTGTTTTTGAAAAATGGCTAGAAACCTCAAAGATCTAAACGGGAAAGGTGTGATCATGCGCCGCATACAGAACTTAAAAAATAGCGGGCACTTTGGTGATCACAAGCACATAGGTGGTGTGCTTTTTGAGCTGCGCATCCACGCAAGACCGGGCTACCGCCTCTATGTGGCTAAACAGGGAGAGACCTTGGTGATTTTGCTTTGTGGAGACGATAAAAGCACACAACAAAAGAATATAATCGAGGCGCAAAAAATCTTAGAGGAATTACCATGAAAGTAACCCTAAAACCCTTTGATGCAGCCGAGTTTTTAGACTCTGATCAAGTGCGCTTATCCTACCTTAACGCCGTTTTAGAGGACGGAGACTTGGCAGAACTCAAAGATGCCTTAGAGGTGATTGCAAAATCTAAGAGCATCGACTTACCCCCCTTTGAGGGAGATTCTCTAGAGTTTGCAAGAGTGTTAAAGAAATTAGGCTTTTGCTTGCAGTCTTTAGAGATGCTAAAATGCCACACCGCCTAAAACGCTTTGTAGCTGTGAATTACCATGCCAAAACAAGCATTCACAAAACCCCCAAACATAGGGTTTTACGCCGAGATGATAAAAATTACAGAACCCAAACCTCGATACAAAGACATCATGGTTGACGCACCTGAAATACTGCTGGAGTGTACAGACAACACAGTCGGCAAATAAACATCATCTCCAACAAAGTGCAAGATGTTTTTAACTTTGTGTTGGTGGCTGGTAGTGCGTCCACCCCAGTCCCCTCCCGTGGGGCAAGGTGGTATGTGTGTCAGATCAAGTAAGATGTTTCAGTGCGACCGCCAACAAGATTGTGAGTTATCAGGTCTACCTTTGGAGCTCGAGAGGCGTGCTTGGGTGTATCAATGGACTAATTTTAATCTATCGAAAACATCCCCACCGTGTTGGTAACATTGGATACATCCCAAGCTGAGATATCATGGTCAAAGCATATTGCACGAGAAAACGTCCTCCCCATGTTTTTTACATGAGAAACATCCCAAGTCTCCAATCCATCAAAGTTGCGACGCTCAAAGTTTTTATAACCATTCGAAAACACACAGTTCAAATCTTCGATTGCGCTAATATCAATCCCTCCAATTGGTTTTAGAAAAATAGCATTTAGTTAATTTGTCTGATAGCTCGCATCCCCTCCTTATTGTTTTATAGCAAGCACCCGATGCCGCCCACATCAGTATGATCCGGCGGACCGTACTGTGCGAACATAAATCTTCGGTTAATGTTGTTGTGTTACCTAAGTATTAGGCTTTTAGCTCAATATTTTACAGAGTGGAGGATGGGATGCGCGGTCTTTTTAATCTAATGCCAAAGATGTCCAAATATTGGGTATGCAGATTTGGATGGTTCCTGATAAAGAGGTCTTTAGTAAGACGAATTGTCAACCTGATTCCGATGGAGATGCAAACGACATGCTCAATAAGGCTTTGGAAACAAACCAAGGTTGGTTTGATGGGGACAAGTTACGCAGATTGCTTTTTCCTACAATTAAGGGGCAATCTATTTTTATTTCTCACGCACATGACGATTTGCAACACGCCAATTGTGCGAAATCGAAAATTGAATCAGAGTTTCCTCGGCATAGGGTTTTCATTGACTCACGGCACTGGGAGTCCGTTTACAATGTGCGAAAAATACTTATGAGACATTACAAGGCCTATAGTGTAGCACAGCACTTACACATCATGCTTATTATTTCCCTAGCACGGATGATTCAGGCTTGCGAGTACTTTATTTTATAGAAACCAAATCTTCGTTTCCCACTGATAGAAAATTTCAGGGCGACTTGACCTCTCCGTGCACAGAATCCCCATGGATTTACTATGAGTTACAAATCGTACAATTGCTCCTAGATCAAAAGGAGAGGTTTCTAACAGAGATAAGTATGGAGAGCTTGGATCCCACGGCAAGGATGCACTGTCTTTACGATGTAAGACGAATTCTTAATAGAATGGATCTTGTTCAAAGAATCGACGACCTGCCTAACAAGCTTAAAGAGCTAAAATTAAAGGAGTAGCACATG
>NZ_CDMG01000009.1:497129-500018 GCF_001282945.1 Helicobacter ailurogastricus | reverse complement strand
CATGTGCTACTCCTTTAATTTCGAAGCTTGTTAAGTAAACTATCAAGAGACACAAGTTGCATCCCTTTAAGAACATCCCTTACGCTATAGTTGAAAGATATCCCAAAACTTTCAACTATACTTTCCTGACTCGCTCGCATGCGCCCTTTTTTCTGCTTTAGAAGTAGCTGTGCAATCTGTAGTTCATAGTAAATCCACGAAGATTGCGTGTACTGGTCATAGTCACTTCGACCACCTCGAATTTTCCATTCGTCCAAACTTCGTATAGTAGAAACCGAGTTTTTAGTTTCTAAAAAAACAAAAGACCTACACGCTTGAATCATTTGTGCTAGGGCAACACAGAGCATAGGATATAAATTCTTTGTTATGCCGTCCATTCCATATTGCTCCTCCAGCACCTCTTGTGCATCATAAACGGATTGCCAACACAAAGAGTCAATAAAAACCTTGCACCATGGTTGATTTGTCTCAATATATTCTTTAACACAAAGTGCCTCGTCGCGATCGTCAAACGAATGAGAAAGAAACACATGTGACCCTTCTACTCTTGAAAAAAGCAACTCCTGCAATTCATCTGCCCTAATTCCATTCGGACTACTTACCTCCTTCACAATCAGATTAACCAAATCCTTCTTATCTTTATTAAACTCCTCGGATATACCGTAAAAAATACCCTTGTAAAGATCCTCGTTCCTAACCCTATACGCCTCGTACATCATTCCAGTCTCCGCTTACACAAAATACTGAAGACCCAGCCTCCGGATTGTAACACACAAACACCAAATCAAAAGCCAATTTTCGCATAGGAACACCCTATGGACGATCAATGCAAACACAAATTAGTGGTCAGCATGGCAAGTAGTGCAACTGTTTAGTATTATCCATTGTATGTCATGATTTTGCTTGTATCGGTATCCATCCCTGTTGTTCCTAATCTCCTAATAGAGTACAAAAAAGCAATCGCCAACTTACTGGTCTCACAAAACCTTTAAACCACCTGCTCCCAACCCCTCGAGACCATTCTATAACCATCCCAAACCAAGCTCAAAACCAAGAAGAAGAGCACAAAAAATGACAACCAACACACCCCACAAACCACTCAAAATCAAACAAGCGATTCTAGCCCAGTAAAGAGGTCATACAGCGCGACTTAGATAAAAACCATACTAGCTACCCCAACATCTAAATGCACTTAAAATGTGTTTTAGAGCCATTTAGAGCATATGGCCCAAACTCTTTCATTCCTCCAAACTCACTAACCGCTCAACTTCTCAGTGTGTTGCTTAACCCCGCACTGTTCAATCACTTAAAATCCCACCTCTAAAGCCCTCAAAAGCTCTTGTGTGTAAGCCCATTGATGTCATCACTAGAAAAACCCTTGCAAATCTTCTCACAAGAACTCAAAATGCTTCACTTCACACCCCAAAACACATATCTTCTCTCCCCCTCACTTCAAAACACCTCCATAAACCCCTCTAGAACGCTCTACAATCGCTCCAACACCCTCAACCCATACGGCTTCGTAGAGCGAAAGGTTAGGAGTGGAGAGTATCAAACTATGGTTTTGGATGTTGGGAGCGATTATAGGCGATTTTAAAGTAAAAATCATAAGAACCAAAACTTGTGTTAGAATATCCCTTTTTTGAGGATGCCATGCAAGAAGTCGCCACACAAACAAAGCAAAACAACGAGCAAAACGCACAAGTAAAGCGTAATGAGCTTTTTAAGACCATTTGGGGCATTGCAGATAAATTGCGCGGAGCGGTGGATGGTTGGGACTTTAAGCAATTTGTTTTAGGCATTATCTTTTACCGCTACCTCTCAGAGAATTTGACAGCCTACATCAACGCCAATGAACAAGCCTTAAACCCAGATTTTGATTATCTTGCCCTCAATGACGCACAGGCCAAGCAGGCTAAAGCCTTGCTCTTAGAAGAAAAGGGCTTTTTTATCCCGCCCAGCGCGCTTTTTAGCAATGTGCTCAAGCGGGCAGACAAGGAAGACAATCTAAACACCAAGCTCAATGAAATCTTCCAAAATATCGGAGATTCTAGCTTAGAGGGCGAGGCGCAGGAGAATTTTAGAGGGCTTTTTGCGGATTTGGACATGGATAGTAGCAAGCTGGGCGATGGTGTCAAAGAGAAAAATGAAAAGATCATCAGTCTTTTAAAGGCCGTGGGGGCGATGAAAATTGAGGACTATCAAGAGAGCGGGATCGACATCTTTGGGGACGCTTACGAGTTTTTAATGGGCATGTATGCCAGCCATGCGGGCAAGAGTGGGGGCGAGTTTTTCACCCCCCAAGAGGTGAGCGAGCTCTTGGCTAGATTAGTCTTGCACGGGCAAAAGGACATTAATAAGGTTTATGACCCTTGTTGTGGGAGTGGCTCGCTCTTGCTCAAATTTGCCAAGATTTTAGGCAAAGACAATATCAAACAGGGCTTTTTTGGTCAGGAGATCAACCCGACCACCTACAACCTCTGCCGGGCAAATATGTTTTTACACAATATTGACTATGACAAATTTCATATCGCCTATGGGGACACTCTAATAGACCCTAAGCATGAAAGTGATGAACCCTTTGACGCCATTGTGTCTAATCCGCCCTACTCCACCAAATGGATCGGCGATGATGACCCACTACTCATCAACAATCCCCGTTTTGCTCCCGCTGGGGTGCTAGCCCCCAAGGGCAAGGCGGATTTAGCTTTTACTTTACACATGCTCTCTTGGCTCTCACCCAAGGGGACATGCGCCATTGTGCAATTTCCCGGGGTGTTGTATCGGGGTGGGGCGGAGGCAAAAATCCGCCAATACCTCATAGAGCGCAATTTTGTGGATGGGGTGATTGCGCTTGCCCCTGATCTTTTCTTTGGGACCAACATCGCT
>NZ_CDMG01000009.1:237550-495979 GCF_001282945.1 Helicobacter ailurogastricus | reverse complement strand
AAAGCACATCCATAACAATTATTTACAGGTGATCGCGCAATACCCAACCCCGGACAAAGAGCACCGCTATGATGTGAGCATTTTAGTCAATGGGCTGCCCTTAGTGCATATTGAGTTGAAAAGAAGAGGGGTTAAACTAGAGGAAGCCTTTAGACAAATCCGAGGCTACCATCAAAAGAGCATGGGCGCACCCGGTAGCTTATTTGGCTTTGTGCAAGTCTTTGTGATCAGCAATGGCACACAGACCAAGTATTACAGCAACACCACAGCCAGCGATACGAGCAAAAACTCTTACAAATTCACCAGCTTTTGGGCGGATCAAGAGAACAAGCGCATTGAGGATTTGCAGGATTTTATCCCCACTTTCTTTAATAAACACACTCTATTAAGCCTTTTGCTTTACTATTGTGTCTTTACCAGCGAGTCTAAGTTATTGGTCATGCGCTCTTACCAAGTGGTTGCCATCGAGGAGATTTTAAAGCAAGTGGCGATCACACACAACAAAAAGGAATACGGCAAGTCTAAAAATGGGGGTTATATTTGGCACACCACGGGCAGTGGCAAGACTTTAACTAGCTTTAAACTCGCCCAGCTTGCCGCGCGGCTGGACTTCATTGCTAAGGTGGTTTTTGTGGTGGATCGCAAGGATTTAGACCACCAAACCATGAAAGAATATGAGAAATACCAGAAAAATAGCGCAAGCTCCAACAAGAACACCAAGACCCTACAAATCCAGCTAGAAAACCCCGATCCTAACAAAAAGACCATCATCACCACGATCCAAAAGCTGCATAAATTCATCAAGGGCAATCCTAAGTCCCCCATTTTAGGGCAAGAGGTGTTGTTTATCTTTGATGAGTGCCATAGAAGCCAACTGGGTAAAATGCACGCCGACATTGCTAGGGCTTTTAAGAAACACCATTTTTATGGATTCACCGGCACGCCCATTTTTGAGGAGAATTGTGATGGCAAAGAATACGCCATCACAAAAGAGAGGTTTGGCAGAGAGTTGCACCATTATACGATTGTCAATGCCATCCACGATGGTAATGTTTTGCCCTTTTTAATGCACTACTGCAACACCAACACGGAGCTAAAGAGCGAGGCGGATTTTTGCCACCCTCAACGCACCGCTAGGGTTGTAGAACACATCTTGAATAACTTTGCCAAAGTTACAAAGGGGAGTTTTAACTCCATTTTAGCCTGTGCTAGCATAGAGATGGCTAAAAAATATTACCAAGCCTTTAAAGAGTGTGCGCATCCTTTAAAAATAGCCATCATCTACAGCTATAGCCCCAGCGATGACCTAGAAGATGAGAACAACGAAGAGGCGGGCAAACTTGAGCAAAATGACAGGGATTTTTTAGAGCAAGCGATTCAAGATTATAACCACGCCTTTGAAAGTAATTATGACATTGGGATTTTCAACGATTACTATAAAGATATCTCTTCGCGCATGAAGAAAAGAGAGATCGATCTGCTCATTGTGGTCAATATGTTCTTAACCGGCTTTGATGCCCCCACTTGTAACACGCTTTGGGTGGATAAGAACTTAAAATACCATGGCTTACTGCAGGCCTTTTCAAGGACAAACCGCACTTACAACAGCGTTAAGAGTGAAGGCAATATCGTGTGTTTTAGACCCTTAGAAGACAATTTAAACGATGCTTTAAGGCTCTTTGGCAGAAAGGATTCTCATGAGATTGTGATCTTAGATGGCTTTAAAGAAATCTATGCAAAATACGAAGCCTTGGCATCCAAGCTCTTAAGCACATATCCCCTCCATGCATTTTCCCAGCACACAAAGGCAGAGAGCGCACAAGAGGCGTTCATTGATCTTTATGGTGAAATTCTAAAAACACGCAATGTTTTAGTGTGCTTTGCAGAGTTTGGCTCAGATAAGGACCCCATCAGCCCTAGGGATTTGCAAGACTACCAAGGGCATTATTTAGACTTGTTTGAAAAGTTTAGGAGACCTAGAGCAAGTTCAGACAAGGCGCGTAAGGAATTTGACGACAATTGCGTGTTTGAGATGGAGCTCATCAAGCAAGTAGAAATTAATATTGATTATATTTTAAACCTCATTGCGGAGGATAAGCCCAAAGAAGACATTTTACGCGCCATCAAGTCCAGCCCCAAAATGCGTAGCAAACAAGAGGTGATTTTAAGCTTTTGGGAGTTTTTCAAACAACATCCAAGTGCAGATATCCAAGCCAGTTTTAGAGACTATATGGATAGCCAACGGCAACAAGAATTTGCCCGCATTATCCAAGATTACAAGCTCCAAAAAAAACCTGCCCGTGATTTCATGTCCAAAGCCTTTAAGCACCATAACATCAGCTTTAAAGGGACACAGTTTCCCACACTTCTGCCTAAAGAAGGGGCATCGTTTTTTAGCAGAAACCCTGAAGGTCAGTCCATGCGCAACCAGCTAAAAAACAAAATCCAAGCAGAGTTGCAAGCCTTTTTTGACAAGTATCACGACATTTCTAGTCGGGATTGGAGATAGTGAGCGGTTTAATGGGCGAAAATTTGGATTTTAAGGCTAAACAAGCGCAAATCCAACGATTTAAAGAGGATGTGAGAAATCTCATATCCTTAGAGCGTTTGAAGACCTATGACAATGACATTGCCAAGCACAACGCTAGTTTAGAGTTTAACGCTAGGCTCACTCCAAAGATTGCCAGGCAGAGATTTATCCAAGAAACATTGTAGATTTTTGCATGCAATTAGTCACTGGCAGTCCAGCTTGGATTATCAACACGCCTACTTAAGCAAAGAGATAGAGAAAATTCATAAGCGAACAAGGAGAGATAAGTCAGCCCAAGATAATATAGACCATGCCCAATCCGTTGATTTTAAAGCTTACAATTCGTATTTGCTGTCTAATTTAACCTTGGGGTCTGTTATCGTTGTCATCAAACAAAACCATTTGCAAAATTTGATCTTTGATTTTAGAAAACATAGACTAGATTTTAGGGATTTTTGCGATCTTAATAGGAGGGTGGATTTAAAACTTCCTAACTACCACAAGGTCAATGTCATTTTAGACTTATTTTCTAATCTCAGGAATGCCTGTTTTCATTGGGAAAATTTAGCAAAAACTAGAGTAAAAGATGGCATTGCCTACCCTAGGCTCTCTGTGCGTATTTGGAGTGCTGAAATGGGTTTGCATTCCAAGCGGATTGTGAACCTTGCATACGAAAAGATCGAGCATTTTTTAGAGTTTTTACTGCAGAACTTAGGACAAAAAACCTAGCGAAGCAACTAAAAACTAACATTCGAGCCGGGGGAGCCCCCCGTTGAATTTCATGCTTACTGTTACACAGATCGTGTAAAAAGCTCCTTAACAATATGAAAACATAACCGCAAACAAAATAAGGATATACTAGACACATGATCAGAAAAAAGAAAGCAACACAGACACTAAAGCCCCGTATAACGCTCCCACCACCCTTTGGATTAAAAGATTTTGAGAATAAATTTTTGGCGTTTTAAAGAGAAAAAATTATTAGTGGATACACACATCGGTTGCGTGTATGCCGATAAAGCCAAAGTGTGTGGATATGGAGCGGTGCTCACTTTGTTTTATAAAGAGAAAGATGAATCTCTTTCATTAGAGCAAAGAAAGCTTGAGCCTTGGCAACACCTAGAACACATCTTGCAGGGCGTGCCACCCACTAGCGTGCTGTCTTGGGATTTGGATCGGATGTATTTGTATACTCTATGCAAAGTCTTAGGAAGTATTGGACGACCCTCTTATGTCTTTTTACACACAAAGTCCTCTTATCTTTTGGAGAATGTCCCCCATTTTAGATCTCTAATAGATCGCCCTACTCTAAAATACGAGGATTTATGGATGCGCTTAGGGCATTTATTAAATGAACACACTCTCATTTTTGACACAAAATGGTGTAAGAATGTGTGTTTTAAGTTTGCTTGGGACAACATCACCACTTCTTTACAAGAACGCAGAGAAAAACGAGAGGAGTTGAGGGCATGCAGGGCGCAATTGAAAAAATACAATGTGCAATTAAAGCCATATAAACACGAGAGACTTAAACAGCATATTGCTTCCAGCTTTGCTATGGCAAAAAGAGGGACAAAAAGAAAGGACGGGTGAATGCGCTAACACTAGGCTTATCATCTGACCCATTTTGTGTGGCATTCTCAGCTAGTCGTTGGTGTTTTACCCAAACCAAACCCCCTCTTCTCTCTCTTAATCCGCTCCAACTCTTGTACGCTCAAATTAGAGTAGCTCAAAGCCTTTTGTCCCCCAAATTCCTTAAGCCCAATCAAACTCCCAAAATACTTTTTCATAAAGGGGTTTGCCTTTTCACAAAAACGCCAAAGGTATTCTAATTCAGTGTTGGCATTTGTCAGCTGTGTAAAAAACAACCACTCTTCAAGAGCATCAATAAATTCAGTGGTATCTGTTTCAACTTCTTTAAGTTTAGCCTGTAAGTCTTGGTGTTCTTGCTCAATCCGTGTGAGCCTTGAATACTCTTTACTGGAGATAAACATCCCTTGCTCGGGCATTTCTGTCTTTGGGTCTAAAACTTCATAAATCAAACTCTGAAAGCGCATTAGGTTTTCTTTACTCAAAGCCTCAGAATACCTTGCTAATTGTTTGCCACTTTTTAAATCCAAAGTGAAAAACCACACTTCGTAAGCGACAGGTGTAATTTGAGTGTATTCTAGGAGGGCAAATCCCGTAGAGCGGGCAATCTTACCGATTAAACGAGTGATTTGGCTATGGCGTGTGTTGTCATAGACATTAAATACAAGCTTTAAGAGCGTGTTGTCCTTTAGAGGAGCAAATCCACTTCTTTTCCTGCCTTGTAGGCTGGATTTGCGCTCTTTGGCTTTTTGATAAAGCCTTTCAAGACACTTTAAACTTTTTTTATGAAACAAACCCAGTGGGTATCTTTTGGGAGGCGGAGGCGTGAAAAGATCAAAGCGGTGATCTACTGGAACCTCAGGCACTTCTAAATAGTTTTTATTGCGCCCTCTACACACGATGACAGACAAGGCAGGTTTTTGCTGTGGGCTATTGTTATGGTTTGGAGATTCTGACAAAATCAACCTTTTTTAAGAAATTTAAGAAATTCAAAAAATGTTTATACATAAAAATCTAATTAAAATCAAGTCTTGCGTTTTGTATGTGAAAATAGATATTTGTTTATACAATTAAGAAATGTGTAAGCTAGAGTGTTTTAGCATGGTTGTGTTTTTCGATAACCTTAATAAAAACTGAAGGTGAAGCGATGCAAAAATTCATTAAAATTGGTTACTACAAGTTGCAAGAGTTTCTCATTAGAAAAGGTGTGCGTTACGATTTAGCAAAACGCATCAGCAAGCGCATTTTTAAAAATGGGGGCAAGTTGCCTAAAAATTATGCTCTTGATTTTGTCAAAGAGCATGAAGCCTATGCCAAGACTTTGTTAAAAAAACAGGGCAGAAAGTTGGGAGATGAGGCTTGGGACTTTCCTAAATTAGGGGAAGAAAGAGAAGTCCAAAAGCTTGATTTTTCCCAAATCGCCCAAGATTGTGGGGAGTATTGGTTTTTCCCCCAAATCTGCCAAGAACGCCAAAGCATAGAACCCAAACAGCTTTTTGCAAACTCTGCTCAAATTGAAAAATTTATATGCGGGTGCTTTTCCTTTTCTAAGCAAATTTGCGATCATGTCGCCCAGCATTATCTAAAGAGCAATTATGGAGGGTTGTTTGGCGATTTTAAAATCTCCTTTGAAGCTTTTAAGCAAGATTTATTGAAGACTTCCAAGGGCAATGATTTTGAGTTGTGCAAGGCTTTTTGTAAATTACAACCCTATTGTGTGGATGGAAATTTGGTGTTTGCGATTACACCCAATGCGAGCACTCCAAAAGTTTCATTGCCACGCGAATCCACTGATCAGTTCTTGAAGTTTTTAGAAGAGCAAGAAAAAAAGGATAAAGCTGTTCTTAAATGCCTGATTGACACTTTGTGCAAAAAGCCATTAGGTTTTACGCCATCGCACCAAGAAAAAAGACTCACCCGTTTGCACTTAGAGAGAGATTGTGGACTTTTAAAGTTGGCACACACACCAACGATAGAGGAAGACTTAAAAAATGCAAACATTGCCTTTCTAAACGTGTTTAACTCCGACACACACCACTATTACTTTCCGGTGGCTTTTAGATTGTGGGCTTTGGCGCGTTTAAAAGACCTCTTGAAAAAATCTGAATTGAGAAGCACTCTAGAGACCCTATATGATCGGCTAGAGTACCCACAACAATTTATATTAACCCATCTTCATGAAATTAAACGCCGTGCGCTTTGGTCTTACGTGCATGACTTGCTAAGTCATTTACAACTTCCTTTGCGTGTCGTAGCGCAAAAAGAAACATGGCAAGTGGAAAAAGTTTCTAACTTTTTCCCCCTTGCCATCTCTTTAAACCAAAAGCCCACACCCATACACGAGATACGCACTTTACTGGTGTTGGACAACCCTAAGATTAATAAAGACAGCCTCTCCACACAAAAAGAGCAACCACCCTCCATGCTTGAAACGCCTCAAAAAGAGCCAATGACCCAAGAAGAATGGGATGAGTGGGAATACCAACAATATGAGGCTTTTTCAAAGGAACAAGCAAAATTGTTATCTAAGATGCTAGAGGAGGGCAAATATCCCTTTGAAGATGAGCCACAAACTTCTTACACTCCAGAGGCACTATACAAATACTTGGACTGTGTGCGCGGTCAAGAAGAGGCCAAGGAGGCACTTTGTGTTACTCTTAGCGATCACTATGCCCGCTTTAATGGCAACCCATGCATGCCTAAAACCAACATGCTTTTAATCGGCCCTTCAGGCAGTGGCAAGACTTTCATGACGACCACGCTGTTAAAAAAGCTAGACATCCCCTACTACATCGCTGATGCTTCTAACTTAACCCCTACGGGATGGAAAGGTGAGGAATTGATGAGCATCTTTGTTGGGCTATATGTCAGTGCAGGCAAAGACATAGAAAAAGCCCAAAAGGGGGTGATATTCTTAGACGAGGTAGATAAGCTAGGCATGGAGGTTACCGACAACCAGTTTAAATCTTTGGTGCAAACCGAATTGTTAAAGCCCATGGAAGGGCACACAGTCACCTTCACCTACGACAAGCAAGACATCACGCTTAAAACCGATGAAATTTTATTCATCTTTGCGGGGCATTTTAAAGACCTTTACACGAGCTTAAACACAAATGCACAGCCTAAAAACTCCATTGGCTTTACAAACACCAAGCCCACACCGTCAAGCACAACTCCACAAGAAGTGAGCAGTCAGGATTTACAGCGTTGTGGGCTGTTTAGAGAGTTAATCGGGCGCATTGGCAATATTGTGGTGTTAGAAGATGTCGATCATAAAATGCTCTCTGATGGCATTCCACAAGAGTTAAAGCCCTCCCAAAACTTCTTTAGAGAGCATGGCAGTGTGTTAGAAATTGATGAGGAAGCTAAAAAGATATTGATTGAGAAAGCCATGCAAGAGGGCACGGGCATGCGTGCCATTAAAACCCTTTTAAACCGAGTGATCCACCCATTGAGATTTGACATGGAAAAGTGGCGTGGCTACAAGTGCATCATCACGGCAGAAACCATCACAAACAAAAAAGAGCCCGTGAAGATTCCATTAAACACATCTAAGAAAAATAGCTAATGCTTGGGTGTTTTCAAAATGGCAAGATACAAATTTCATTACAAAGGAGAAGAGATGTTGTCTAAATCTAAGTTTATTCAAGGCATGCAATGCTCCAAAATGCTGTGGCTTGCAGAACACAAACCAGAGATTTTAGAGCAAGCCAATGATGCGTATGGAGAACTGGACGATAAGATGCAAGAGGGCAAAGAGGTGGGGCAGTTGGCGCGGGAATTGTTTGCTGGAGGGGTGGAAGTGGCTTATAACACAGACACAAAGCAGATGGTGGCACGCACACAAGAGTTATTAGAGCAGGGTGTTGAAACCATTTATGAGGCCACTTTTGAGTTTCAAGGGATTGTTGTGATGGTGGATATTTTAGAAATCCGCAGCGATGGCGTGGTGTTAAACGAAGTGAAAAGCTCCACGAGTGCCTTTGATGGCAAAAACAATAAAGACAAGGACAAAATAAAACACAAAGAAGAATACTTATGGGATTTAGGCATCCAATACTATGTGTTGGCTGGTTTGGGCTATAACATCAAAGGAGCTTTTTTAATCTGCCTTAACAACACTTACATTAGAAAAGGCCAGCTAGATTTAGAGCAATTATTCTTAAAAAACGATTTTTTAGAGTTTATCAAGGATTTTCAAAGCGAAATATCCCAGCGTTTAGAGGACATACACAACACCCTAAAAAACCCACAAGAGCCAGATACCGACATCGGCGCGCATTGCAATCAACCTTATGAATGTTTGGCTAAACATCATTGTTGGGAGAAACAGCGGGGGATTGTGGGGCATGAGCACATCTTTGCCATTTATCGACATGGATTTAGCTCCAAGATCATGAAGTTGTACCAAAACAAGAAAATCTTTTTCAAAGATTTAGAAGAGAAGGACATCCTAACTCTCACAGACAATCAAAGAATACAAGTAGAATGCGCTAAAACAAACACGATACACATAAAAGAAGGCAAAATCAAAGAATTCTTATCGACTCTAAAGTACCCCGTCTATCATTTGGATTTTGAAACTTATAAGCCTGCCATCCCTCCATTTGATGGCACAAAACCCCATGGGCAAGTCCCCTTCCAATACTCTATCCACATCGATCATGGCGATGGCAAGTTAGAACATGGGGAATTTTTAGCCGCGTGTGGCACAGATGGGCGTTTGGAATTAGCCCAAAGATTGGTGGCGGATATCCCGAGCGGTGCGTGTGTGCTAGCCTATCATGCGGATTTTGAAGAGAGGGTGCTAACAGAGTTAGCACAACTATTCCAAACAGCACACCAAGACCTAAGTAAAGCCTTGCTTGCTATCCGTGATCACATCATTGATCTAGAAACCCCTTTTGCCAAGAAATACCATTACACCCCCGGTATGCATGGCAGTTCTAGTATTAAAAATGTCTTGCCTGCTTTAGTACCCGAATTTGAAAAGGCTTATAAGGATTTGGAATTGGTGCATAAAGGCACAGAAGCGATGGCCATCTACGCCAAAATGCCTAGCATGCCAAAAGAGCAACAAGACAAATACAAAAAAGCCCTTTTAGAGTATTGCAAGCTAGACACCTTGGCGATGGTGAAGGTGTTAGAGGTGTTAAGGGGGATGTAAAGGTTTTATGGCTTTGGTGAGTGGCTTAGTGCAAAGCTCTCATCTGCTCTTGAATAACTTTTTAAGAGCTTTTGGCAACTTAAGCCATCATTCTAGCCTCCTTTTTTTCAGTCCAAACAGTTAAAATGCCCAGAATCAATGCAAAACAATGCTAAAAAGCGAGTATAAATGCACTACACCCTTAAAAACAAAGACCACCCCGTTTTAGAACTTGAAGTTTCAAACGAGGGCACAAACCTACACTTTAAAGTGTTAAATGAAGCTCTATTGCCCCACTATATCCGTGTCAATAGCACAAGTGAAAAACACCTTTTAAGATAGCTACGCAAGCGTAAAGTCCCCGATAACCGCTGTTTTGCTTTTTCAATCTTAAACGCCCTAGAGGGAGGTTTAGAGGCCGATGAAAAAAACCCTTTAGCCTACCTAGATACAACTTGTGCCCTTTCCTTGAAAGACAGCTTTTGGGTTGTGCCTACTAACAAGGCGCATCTGTATAAATGGACTCATGTCAATCTTTTTGAAAATGCGTTTAACCCCATTTTGCAAGAAGTGGCGATCACGGGGGCAAGGGGGCAAACGCAGGGACAAATTTTAAGCCCTGAGCCCACAACCGATGGCATGCTTAGAAAGTGTTGGTATAGAACCCCTCAAGGCGTTATTAAACTCATCAAAGGGACAGGGGAGGGAGATGAAGTGCGCTATGTTGTAGCTAGAGAGCCTTTGTGTGAATACTACATGCCACAAGTCGCACAAGCAATGGGCTTAGATTGTGTGGTTTATGGTTTAGAAAAAGGGATTGGGGAATGGTGAAGGCGTGAAAGGTTCAGCACTTGCCCGCTTTTTACAAGTCAAAAAGTGGGGTTTTTAGCCATTTGGGAGTGTTTGCTTTATGAGGTGTTGCGTTCAAAAGAATTAGAGCAAGCCATAGAAGCGGTGATGGGTAAGCAAGTCTTTAGTGATTTAATGCTCTTTGATGCCGTTATTGGCAACATTGACCGCCACTTAGGCAATTATGGCATGCTGATTAACAACGACACAAATGAGCTCATAAAACCCGCCCCTATCTTTGACAATGGGCGGGCGCTTTTTAACTTTCTCAATCGATGGAGGATTGAAAATTATTTTCATTTACATCACTCGCAACCCTATTATTTCAAAAGTAGCTTGGGCTACTACTTTGATAGACTTGTTAAAATGCACGCCACACCTAAAAGCTTAGAGTTATGCGACAAGCTCCAAGACTTCACATTTACCCCACACCCCAAATACCGCCCAAGTCGTGGTTTAATCAAGGCATGTAGTGAAGTGATTTGCCAAAGAGCAAAGGATGCTAAAAGAGTGGTTTATGAGGCATTGAGCAACCACAATTAGTAAGTCTTAGCCTATTGCAAATCTCTAGGGCTAAAGTAGCTCTGCATCCATTGCCTTAAAGCCCTACCAAACAACCCCCTATTTTCTGGGCTTTAGAGTTACATTAGCCTTTGTTTGTTAGAAAGAAGGTTTATGCGTTTTTCAATGTGGATACTTGCGCCCGCCATTTGCTAAAGCCTATGCTTATGCCCTAAAGTGTCTTGTTTCATATCTTGCTCCACTTGTTCTAAGCTTTGCTCTTGGCAACTTTCTAAGAAACGAGCAAACCCGCCACAATCACCCTCTGCCTTACAACTTTCTAAAAAGCTCAAATACTCCGCCCGCCGACTATCTACAATCAAGGGCGGGATTAAGTCGTTTTGGATAGCTTGAAATGCCATAATAAGCCGACCTGTGCGCCCATTGCCATCAATGAAAGGGTGAATACGCTCGTATTCGGCGTGAAACACAGCAATTTGGATTAGGTTAAGGGCATTACTTGGATATTGAAACAATGAGTTTTCTAACTTTTGGGCGATAAAAATGGGGGGAGTGGGGGCAAAATTTGCACCCGCTACAATGACTTCAGCGGTGCGGTAAGTGCCGATGGGCTTAGAAACAAATTGCGGGGTTATGTCTAAAGCGGTCTTAAACAACAAATAGTGTAAATCTTTAATAAAACCTGTTGTTAAAAGCGTGTCTTTGTTGCTAGTTTCACGCACAACTAAGTCATAAGCATTAGCAAAACCCAAAATAATGAGCTGTTCGTGTAAGGGTTTGTTAGGTGCGGTTAAGCCTTTGTCTAAAAGTTGCTCAGTTTCACCAAATTGCAAACTTAAACCCTCTATGGCGTTGCTGTGGTACGTGAGTGTAACACGCAAGGTTCTAAAAAGTTGCTCCCTTTGGAGTAAAGATAAGTCGATTAGTTTGTATGCCATAAAAAGAAATGCATACAGAGATAAACAGCTGTTCTTTTATTGCCGTCTGGAAATGGATGAAATTTGACACATGAAAAGAAAAGGTGCACTATTTTGCTCTCAAATGTTGGGTAGTAATCATCGTTCTTAATGTGTTCGAGCACACTCTCAAGGTAACCTATGCTAGTAGGGTTTATTCCTTTTAGTCCCCCCGTCAGCTCCAATATCTCATTATGTATATCAATGGCTTCACCAATATTGATATAAATCAAACTATTTGTCTGCCAATCTTTTATAGACCGCTAAAATGTTTGGATCTTCGAGTCTTTTTCGACATGCAACACGGGCATCTTGAACGATTTTTGCGCGTTGTTCTTCACTTATTTCTACCTGCTTTTCATGTAATGGCTGTTTCATTTCAACTTGTGTATGTTTTAAATTTGGCATATATTCATCTCCAAAATGTTTCGGTAATTATATCACTCTATGGAAGTTTTGGGGGCACTACTACTAAAACGCCCATTCATCTATTTTTTTCTTGCCTATAATCGCATGCACTGATCTGTTTAATCAAATCCACACTTTTTATAGACAGCGTGATCACCCTAAGCAATGTTTCAAAGATGTATTTATCGCCCGATTAAGCGATAGAACGACTGGTTTTAAGGCTTACATTTACCTTTCTTGGATACAACGCGCGGTTTCATTTTTAGCTTTTGTTCGTTAGCAACGTGTGACAGCCTTGCATTAATTCTCTACATTTTAAATAATAACTAATGTTTTAAATTGAACTTAACCAAATACAAATTATCTTTTATTGCCCGATTGATAGAGGTTAAGAAGTTTTGTTAAAAGGATTGTGTTTTGGTGGTTTTACTATTGTTGTGGTGTTGCTTAAAATGATATGGCTATTTGCTGTGGTTTCTGTTGTTTAAGCCTAGTGTCTTGTAGAGAGGTTATTAAGTGGAATGCTTGGCTTGATCAAAGCTTCACATCCTAAGCTCACCAAAATTGTTAGTGTTATGCTTCGTTTATTTTTTAAATAAATCACCGTGATCATCCAAGCGTGCTAACTCCAATACACTATCACTACGGATACGATAGATCTAAGATTAGATCGGGTCTATGTGGCAGTCATAATAACCTGCAAGTTTTCCCTTCAGTGGGTGATTTTTGTATTTAATAAGAAAGCCCGGCTAAACCCAACCTTTTTAAGGTCTTTATGAAAACTATTCGAAGCTTCAATATCTAAGCCCATCCACCATCCCTACGAACTCTTGCAGAGAAAATTTAAGTTTCTGCCCTCTTGTAATTCCCGTATCGCTTCTAGGGCTTCCTGATTAGGTTCTAAGACTTCTCTTTGATGGATAAACTCTTCTAGGGCTTTTTTAAACTCTGAACCCCTAAGACAGCTTGCAGTTTTTGAGCTAGAGAATCAGGAATTTCAACTAACATGTTTTCTCCTTATGTCCTAAGTATTTTACTGGAGAATATCCCAGACTTGCTTAGAAATATCTGCATGGCAGGGGCTTTACGAAGTCTTAGTAATCTGCGGATTTCATTGGTAAAGGTTTTAATATCTTGTGGTGTGGGTTTCTCTACCTTAAGTGCAGACATATAGATTTTGTTGATTTTTGCTTGCATTCTCTCTTGGCAGTCTGTAAAGGTATAAGGTTCAAGCTGAAACTTTTTAGTGGTCTTGATGATTTCAGTATCAAGATCGTTTAATTCTTTTTCTATGGCCGTTGTAACCACTAGCCACACCTTTCTATGTCTGCCCATAGGTCTTTGCCCATGAGATATGTTGTGAGCATCTTAAAGATTTTTCGCCCTTGTACCCTTTCTCGATCTGTGGACATATTTTACCCGCTCGTTTTGTTCCATTCATCTCGCTTGATGATTTCAAATCATTTAAAATAGCACTAAATATGCTTGAAGGGTTTCATTTACTGCCTTTGTTGTATACAACTAGAGCTTCCATCCTTTGGTTTTATTTATGTTAAGGTTTTGCATTGACCTTAATTAGCTAAGACTCGAATTTTGTGCTATTTACTTCTTTGATCTATATATTCAAATAGTAATTAATATTTAAAATTGTATTAAAACGATAAACGATTAGGAGCACAAGGGATACGATCATTGCTCGTTTTATTGTGCAAAGTAAAGTGTGGTAAAATGTGAGGCATGAATCACGAGGGCCTGATTTTTGATGCTTAATAGAGAAAATGTGGAATACAACAATTCAGAACTTGTGCAAGACGATGGTTTAGATAATCTAAAATCTATACAAGATCTTAGAGGTTTTAAATTTCTTGTCCCTAGTTATCAGAGGGGTTATAGATGGACAGAACAAGAGGTCAAAGATCTCTTGAACGATATTTGGAATTTTGACTTTGGAAAAAATAATGGAGCTAAGTTTTATTGTTTGCAACCAATAGTGGTGAAACAAGATTCAGAGGGAAAATATAGGGTTATTGACGGTCAACAGCGACTTACTACAATCTTTTTGATAATTGAATACCTTAAAAGTGCTGAGGAGGGATTAGAAAAAGAAAGTATTTACAAAAACAGTCACTTTGAAATAGCATATGAAGCACGTATGGGAAGTGCAGAATTTTTAAAAAAAATCAAAGACAATTTCCAAAGCGATGAAACCAAAGAGAACATCAAGACAAACATTGACTTTTATCACTTCGTCAAGGCTTATGAAAGCATCAAAAGATTTTTTGAAGATAAAAAGAAAGAGGAACGAGAAAATTTTTTATTAAACTTTTTAGATCCACATCAAGAAAAGTACAAAATTCTTTGGTATGAAGCGCTCGATGAGGAAAATGAAGTTTTTAGAAGACTCAATAGTGGCAAAATCCCCTTAGAGGAAGTAGAGAAAATTAAGGCATTATTTTTGAGTAAAGGTGCAAGTAGCAAAGAGGATAAAGATGAACAGACATGTGAACTTAAAGAAAGGGCAGAGTTTTGGTATGAAACAGAAATTAAAACGAGAGAAAAAAAGAATAACGCTATTTATGGAGATTTTATTTATTGTTGGTTAAGTGCTGTCAATCCAAAGAGAGATATCATGTTCGTCGAAGAATGTTTAAAGGATGATATTGGCAAGAAAAAATCAAAAAAAAATACTTTTCCTATGTTGCGCGATAGCATCCAAAGAATTAGGGTTTATTTTGAAGCTGTTGTGCCTAACAAAGAGATAAAGGAAAAGGGTCTTTTTCGTTGCATTTACGATCAGTATCTTGCAACAGAAAAAGCAGAGAAAATACAAGAGATGTGGGATGAAGTTAAGCGTGCTATCATTTTCTTTCACGATCACGCTTACATTTCCAAAGATGATGATAGGACTAGGCGGAAAATCTTTCACTATCTTGGTTTTTTGGTTTATAATGGTATAAGCATCTACAATTTATACCAAGATTGGAAAAAGAAAGCCAATAATTCGAAAAATGAAGCTGAGAAAAAAGAAAAATTTGTAGAGCTCCTCCTTAAACGGGTAAAAAAAGAAGTTCCTAAGAATATTGAGGATTTATGTTATCCCAAAGATAGGAAAATCCTGAAGTCTTTACTTCTGCTCTTTGAACTAGACTATTGGATTAATGGTTCAGATGATGATTACAGTGAGGAAAAAAGGGGATACGAGGAGGGCTATTTTGAATTCAATCGTTTTGCATTGGGGGAGTGGACATTAGAGCATATTCATGCACAAAATTCAAAGGGTATTTCCACCACCATGAAAAGTGAGAATAAGAAAAGTGAGCAGGATGAGAGGGAAGTTACGATTGAATGGTTGAAAGGTGTGGAAGAGTGTGAGGTGAGTGAAGAGCTCAAACAAGAGATTAAGGAAATGCTGGAAATTTTGCAAGAATCTAAGACAAAGAATAAACAGCTTGATTCTTTACAAAAAAAAGAATTAAAAAGCTTGCTTAAAAAAATTGATGACGATTTTGACAACAGAGATGATTTACACAAAATTTCTAACCTAACTTTGCTAAGTAAAAGTGCCAATAGTGCAATGGGAAATCTTATTTTTAGTAAAAAGAAAGAAAAGATTGATAAATTTGGATGGTTCTTTTTTACCACTACCAAGATGATTTTTGCTAGAGATTTTCTAGAGTTTCATGAAAAAAAAGAAAAGAAAGAACTCCTTTCCTATAATATCTTTACATTAGAGGATCGAAATAAGTATTTGGCAGCGATTAAACGGCGTTTAGCATCGTATGTTAAGAACAGCAATGAAAAGATATAATTTTAAAAATTTTTTAAAAGATTACAAAGTGGAAATCCCTATCCTTCAAAGAGATTATGTTCAGGGTCGTAGGGATCAAAAAAGTATTGCCACCAAGTTTCTAAATACGCTTTTTGAAGTTTTGAATGGTGAGAGAGGGAAGTTGCACCTAGATTTTATCTATGGTTATGAAAAGGATAAAAAATTTATTCCGATTGATGGACAGCAACGGATCACCACATTGTGGCTTTTACATCTTTACCTCTATAAACTAGCAAGTAAACTCGATACCGTAGATCAGCGGACATGTAAGTCTGTAAGAGATATTCTCAAAAATTTTACTTATTCTGTTCGCACAGGCTCCAAAGATTTTTGTAAAGCACTTGTTCTCGATTCGGAGAAAAAATTTGAGAATTCCTTGAAAAGTCAAACCATAAGACCGAGTAAGGCTATAAGAGACGCAAGTAGTGCTTTCGGGGGATTGAAAAATTTGGATAATGATCCGACCATTGGTGCAATGTTGTGTATGTTGGATTTGATATATGACCATTGTTGCAACAAATATGAGTGTTGCAGTGAAAGCAAAGAGAAAAACAAAAAGGGTATTGCACGACTAAAGAAAAATCTTAAGAATTTAGAAAACATCACTTTCGATGTTTTTAACATGGGCAAGTTTGAGCTAGGTGAGGATCTCTATATTAAGATGAACGCTAGAGGTAAACAATTGAGTCCGTATGAAAATCTCAAAGCCTTTATGGAGGAGAAGTTAAATATCAAAGACCACGCACAACTCTTGAGACATATTGAAAATAAATGGAGCGATTACTTTTTCGAGGGGGAACCTGAGAAATTTGATATTGGAGGCTTGCGTTTCTTGCACTATGCTAATATCTTTTTCAAATATAGCCAAGGGATAAATAAGGTGGACGACAGCGATGATATCCATAATCTAGATAGGCCAGTCGGCGAGTTTTATGCACCATTGCAAGACATCGAAAATATTCGATCGCTAGATCGTGTCATGAACATTCTTAAAAAAAACCGTGGTGAGAAATTTTTTAAATTTGAACCGAAATTTTCTATCAAATTAGAACACAACGAAATTTGCCATTTTTTCTCTCTATTAGCTTTAGCTGAAACAAATCAAGAACAAGGGATCGGACAGCAAGCTCTTACAGACTATTTAAGGGTAAGCAAGCATCTCATAGAAAACTGTGAGATATCTACAAATGACATCGAAAAATTTTCTCACCTTTTAAAATTTATTTCTGAGGGTTGTCACGATAAGAATATTTATGAGTTTTTATCTTTAGGGGGAAAATCAGAGAAGGATAAGGAGAATGAAGAAAATATTACAAGTTTCCACCGTAAAATTTATCTTCTAGAAAAAAGAAAGGCGATGCTCATTAAAAATGATAGAGAGAGGGAGAAAGGCTTTGAAGATTGGGAAAATATTTTGAACCTAACTAGCGATCACTATATTTTGTGCGGATGGGTAGATTTTTTGTTAGATTTTAGTGATGAAAAATTTGACGGGAAAATAGAGCCTATTTCTCAATCTTCTGAGCCATCAAAATATCAATGTCCTAATTTGGAGAAATTCCAACAATATGCTCATCTTACTATGCTAATTTATAGTGAAGAATTTCTCAAAGAGTACCTTGCCCTATTCCAGAGGGCGTTTTTGTGCATGGGAGATTATAGTTTTTATCAGACTAATTATTTTTACGGACACAAACCAACTAAACATGTTAGAGATCAAGAGGCCACTAATCGACTTTTGAGTGGCTCTCAAAATAAAGAGAAGCTACCCTATTTTCAACATCTTTTGGACGAGATTATTAAGGTTAATGGAATCAGAGAGGCTATAAAAAGAATAGTAGAACAGAAAAAGGAAGAAGAATCGACTAGGATCCAAGGAGAATTGATTGGAATGTTAAAGAAAAGGATGGAGGAAATCGTAAAAAGTTATATGGAGAGCGATGCTTTTTTCAAAAGGGCATGGTGGGATCAACTTTTGATTAGACAAAAGGGATTGTTCGAATTTTTAAATGAAAAGCAGGATGTCTTTGAGAGAACTCGCAGAATTGCTTTTAAACCATTTAAACCCAAACCTGGTGATCTGGTGCTTGTGAAAGTTTCTCTTTTACAAGGGGTGAAAGATTCTTCAAGTGCACGTGATCTATTAGGCTATGGTTTTTATCTCTACTGCAGAGAGAAAGGTGTTACTGGACTAAGCGCGGAATACACTAGCAATAGTAAGAAAGATGAGGACTATTACAAGAGCACTCACTTCAAAATTGGTGATAAACATGTCTTTGCTAATAGCCAAAAATCCGAAGTTAAAATAGGTGAGAATACCTATCCCATTGATCTAGACAATGTATTCGGGTCTTTTGACAAGATTTTGGAAAAAATTCCTGCAAATCCTTATTGTTAAATTGTTAAAAAAGTATAAATGGTACACTTGCGTTGCGCAAGTTTGTATATTCTGCATGCATTACGCCTTTGAGAGCTACTCAAAAGTCGAAAGGTAGTTTCTCTTTGTTTTGATAGACATTCTATCAATTTGGACTTACCCCAGTCACAGTACAAAGATTTGCATAGAGTGGTGCGTATACCCACAGATACACAAGGGCAAGATGGACAACGCCACGACATAGAAACCTATGCTCGAAAAGAGAATCTAACCGTTGGTAAATGGATTGAAGTAGAAATGAGTAGCAAATAAGGTACAAGAGCAACGCCGTATTTATGAACTCAAGCGAGAGCTTAAAATGGCCGAATTAACTTGCTTGGGGCGTTCAATGGTTGAAGTGATGAACCTAATGGAGTTCTTTAACCAAAACGGCATTTCTGTGTGCTTTATAAGGCAGCCCGAATTAAGCACTTATGACAATGCATTAGGTGAGCCAACCATAACCATTTATAGCTATGAGCTCCAAAAGATCAAAGCTACCATGAAAAAGCAAATTTGCTAGAGCAATACGAAAGAGCTTTGAAGATTGAGCGAGCTTTTGGGGCTATGCTAAGTGCCACGAAAGCCAAAAAACCTAGCAATGAGCCTAAACGCCCCGTAGGCCGTCTCAAGAAAGAGCAACCAGCTCACACAACCCAAGCTCCACAACAAGCCCTTATAGCTCACAGAACCCACAAAGTCCACAAAATTGCTCACAAAACCCAAATCCAAGCCCAAATCCAAGAAAAGGGGCAGACAAGACAATGAACCAATAGCCCCAAAGACTGCTCCAGAGAATACATAGCGTTTTTAGAGCCATAAACTGGTCATACAGCGCGATTTTGGCAAAAATAGTAAACCCCCCCACACCGCCCATTACCAAGCCCACAAAATCGATTGTGGAGCGTTTTAGAGCGTTCTATGACTATCTTACCAACTTGTCTAGCTCGACTCCTTCCCTTTATACCTTCTCTTCACGCCATATCACGCCTACAATCGTTACTTCACCCCTAACCCATAAACCCCCAAGAAAGCGTCCTATGGCCTTTTAAACGCCGACCAAGAGCAACAGCAAAAGGGAGATGTGGGCAGGCATGTTTAGCTAACTTTTGCATTAGTTTAATCTCTATATATTTGTATTTGTTATTTATATTTTCAAAGTAAAAGTATTAGTTTAGTTTATTGTTACTCAAAAGCGTGATCTCTACTTTTGTCCCCTCGTTTTGCAATAACGCAAAAAACTTACAAGCTTGGGTTTTTTAGGACAATCTAGTAACTTTAAAACGGATTGTGTCCTGAAAAGGGTCTAGTGGGTGATTCTTATTAAAAGTGCTTTTCTCACGCCCCAAGTGTTGTCTTTCAGCTTTTTAGCCACCAAAGCAGACTTTATGCGCCGTCTTACCATCTCTCGTTCGGCTTTGGCTAGATAGCTGTGTTTGCCTATGTCGGCAATGGTGTTCAAGTGAAGTCTATCGCCCCCTGGGATTTTGGGGGTTAGGGGTAAAGGGTGGATTGGTGGGTTTGGGTTAAGTCGCATTCTCGCATTCTCTAATAAGACGCCCTATTTCAAAAGCAGCCGCACGATGCCCAGACTTAACTTCTGCTATTTTTTCATTAGTTTTTCTATCGCGATAATATTCTCCCTTTTCATCAACTTCAATTAAATCCAATATAAACGACATATCATAAATACGATCAGGCTTTAAAGGAGCACAGATAGAACTTGAAATACCAGCTGCAATGGAATGGTTACCATTGGCCCCGACCTTAGCAATACACCAAGGAAGCCATAATATTATGTCATGTCTGTCACACTGAGGTTTACCCTCCTGATTCTGTTGTTTCCACAACTCCCATTTAGGTGTCCTGCAATCTCCGTAACTACAAAGCGCATCAAGATACTTACCACTATCCCACGTACAAGCAAATATAGCATCCTTGTTAAGACACAACGCATGCTTCGAAGCATTAAATTCCAACTCGTTTTGCTCTGATCGTTGCCCTCTCATAAAATCCATTACGCATGGTTCAAAAAAATCACACTCTATCATTCCCCCTCCTTCTAAAAAGTGCAAAAAAAGCTCACTTTGCAAAGGACGCAAAATAGCATACACTAACTCTAAGAGGCATTGGCGTTTATGACTACTAGAATTAGCTTTGCCTTTCCCATCAATCGTCTTTACAATATACCTTGCACATTCCATCAATTGCCTATAAATCTCTCTTTCCTTCTCTGTGCATATTTTCTCTTCTTCCGCACGTATTCTTTCCTTCTCTATACGCACCCTATGTTTCACCGCGCGCTCCACCTCTTTTTTCCTACATTTTATACACCTCATCAACAGACCTATTAATCTTCTCGACAACGTACAAAATCCTAATAAATTTCTTTTTTGCAGGATGAATCGGCTCTTCAAAAAATTCTTATATACTCCACATTAATGCCCAAAATGATCTTACTACCAAGATAAAGCAGTAGTTATATTGTGCACCTAGTAGCATTGGTCGACTCGTGGCATATCAAAGGAGGCGATAGCCAAACATACTGATGTGTCCCCCCAATGTCAATTAAAACACGGTTATAATCTTATATGTGCCATTGGCACAATGAAGTTTAGGTAATCTCAAACCTAATCGACACATCAAAAATAGGTCAAACAGACAAGTTTTTCAAATTTTTGGAGGATTTTAACTTTTTCTAAAGAAGAGGTTGGATACGCTCGAATCACCACATCCAAAGCGTATCAAGTGTATGGTAAGAACCTAAAACTTAAACCTCCTAAAAAACAGAAAGCCTCCCAAACTAAGGAACAGGAAGGCACACCCCCAATTCAGGATGCTTTGCAAAAACGGGTTTCTAAACACAGACGGCAAAAATACAGCGCTGCAGCGCAAAAATTCAAGCAAATCTACCAAGCCTTGAGCGATGAGAATCGCTTAGGATTGTTAGTCCAATGAAAATCGCAATGCCTTGAAAAAGATTAACCTTGAGATAACTAATGGTGGCAAATCCAAAAATCCCAAAGGTGGTGGTGAGCAGGACCACTATCAAGACCCTCAAAACATCAATTTCAAGTTTAATGCGTTCTTTGCGGCTCAATACGCAATCCTTTGACTGGGGCAAGGGTAGCATAGTTAGGCTGGTGTGGATTAAAAAATAAAAAAGTTAAGGTCTTCTCAAAAATTCTAAGCTCTTGTAAAAAGTGTATTTTTCAACCATTTTTGGCTATATTTTGCCCTACGGATGCCATAGCAGGTCGCCTTTTGATCACAATTTGGAGCATAAGCGCAAGCTTAAGGTCGAAGACTGTAGGGGGTGACATCTTGGAAAGAGACCCCGCTATGAAAATTTTGATAGCGCTTGTGGTTTTGGCGGTGCTGGTCACGCCGTTGAACTAGAAAAACGAGAGGCGACCTTTCTATGGGGCTGTCTCCCACCACAAGGCTATTGTATCCGAACTTAGCTAAACTGCTGTTTAATCTATTTTTTTATTTTTTTATCCAACCAACCTACCATTTACCTTCAACCATACAAAGAAATCACCCCCGCGGGGTGATGAACTTCATTTGAGAAGTTGTTAAAATATTTGCCAATGTTGCCAATTTTACGCTGCCAAGGTTTTTTATCTTGAAAACCAAGCCTACGATGTGATAACCCCCAAAGTGTGTTGTGAGCTAATACCTCTATACAGTCCATCTATTTTGATTGTGTTTTTTCTTTCTCTTGTTGATTATGTATCCATAGATGTAGCGGCTGAACGCCTTGTATAATTTGCTTTGTAGGGTGGAGATTATGGAGCTAGCTCTCGAGGAACTCGGGGCAGAACTTTCTGATATAGTATTTGATATTGTGATAGAGCTTTTTTCCCTCATTGTTGGCTCCGATGAGACAAATCAACCCCCCAGTTCCAATCACACCTAGATCAAGCCTAGTTTCGGATTTTTTAGAACCATAAACCCCCAAGTTCCTAAAGTTCTCAAATACAATTTTGCGTGCGCGAGCAATACCCACCTTAAACCCTTTTAATTTTTGAACTTAGAGACAAAATTATACAGAAAATCATATTGTAGATGCAAATTTTAGGCCTAAGATTGACATACCCCTAACGGCTAACACAGGGGATTTTGGATCATCTAGTTTGCCCGCTGGCCGTTTTATAGTCTATATTCATGCCAAGAGCAGATGCCCTTTTTACGAAATATTCACACTTACATTCAAATCTTCATCTGGTGCTAGTGCAACACCACAAGATTAGCATTGAAAAACCTCGAAGAACACAAGGCAAACCTGGAGCCTAGCGAAGTGGAAAAAATCCAAAAAGCGTTAAGCGATTTGGAAAGCACGCTCAAAAACGAAAACGCCAACAAAACGAGTAAGGAGGCGCACAAGCCTCCAAGAAAAAAGACGATGATGTGATCGATGTGGAGGCAGAGTAGCCTTTAAGCCCTGCTTAGAGCTCTTTTAGGGGGGTTAGCACACCCCCTAAAACTCTTAGTTTCCCCTTAAGCCGTGGGGGTAGCGGTGTTTTGTTGGCTTTATGCGAGAGGGTGGTCCATCTTCTCAAGCCGCCCTAGTGGTAGAGCACACAGTAATTAAAACATTACCAGCACAAGTAAAACAGCACTCCAAGCGCCTTTGAGTCTTGGCAGTGAGGCGCAAAAAATCCTTTTTGAATGCCAAAGGCTTCACAACAAGCACAGCGCATCACAATAAACATGGCGTGCAAAGTGGGGTTTGTGGATTTGTGGTGGGTGGGCGAGGAATCCCGGGTGTTTTTAGTCGGGTGTCAGTCTAGTGAAACATTTTAGTTTTCTGTGCCCAAATCCGGCTTTTTCCACACCACATGTCCATTGATCCCATGCTTTTCATACACACTTAAGATTTCCTCCAAAAAGGCGACGAGCTCCAGCTCTTGTGCCTCTTGTGCGCTCTCTAAAAGGCGTAGAAACATCTTTTTGCCCGTTTCGGTCTGATTAAAATTCTTTTTTAAGAAATTGTGTTTAGCACAGAGAGTCTGTCCGTTTTCTAAAGTGGCTTTGCCCCCTAAGTCTTTGGGCTTGATGTGATCGACATGCAACTCCACGCCCTCTTTTTCTCCAGCTCCACAGATCACACATTTATGCTCATCTCGTTCTAAAATTTGCTTTTTTAAAGCCGGGCTAAAATCCTCTAAATTTGGGTGCAGCACAAAATTAGGGTCGTAACGATACACACCCTTAGAAACTTTGATGAGTTTGCCCTGTTGGTGCAATGAGCGAATCCCTCTATCCGGATCCCTAAACACCTTGCCCGTGCGCTCTTGGTAGGTCTTCACCACCCAATCCACCACCTCTAGGTGGGCGATGTCTCGATGGGGATTTGCCTTAAAAAACTCCATAATTAAATCTAATTGTCCCATAAATTCCTCTCTTTAGCCACTTCCTTTAAAAACCGCTCTTTGGCTAGGGCGCAATAGCTTTCATCTAGCTCTAAACCCACAAAGGCGCGTTTATGTAGGTGGGCTTCGAGCATGGTTGTCCCGCTCCCACTAAAAGGGTCGCAAATGGTGTCTCCCACAAAGGAAAAGAGTTTAATGCAACGGCGTGGCAATTCTCTAGGGAAGGGGGCGGGGTGTCCTATGCGCTTTTTAGACTCCCCGTTAAACTGCCAAAGCCCATTGGTCCAAGCCATAAATTCCTCTTTAGAAATGTCGCTCTCTCCCCTGTGTGCCTTGCGCCATGTCCGTTTATATAAAATGACGATGAGCTCGACTGGGGCGATGACATAGGGAGCAGACGCACTAAGCCAGCTGCCCCACGCCGTGCGCCTAGAGATGTTGCCCTCGTTCCAAACAATGCTGCTGTGATAAAGCCAGCCCACTTTTTTGGCCAGAGTGATCAAATCCGCCCCCACGCTCTGTTGCCCGCCCTTGTTTTTATCTAGGGGGATATTCAAGCACAGCCGCCCACTATCCTTAGCCCATAAATAGGCGTTTTGTAGCCAAGTGGCGCTGAAGTCTAAATATTCTAAATAGCTTTGGCCATCCTCATTGCTGCTATAGGCGATCCCGACATTGTAGGGCGGGGAGGTGATGGTGCAATCGAGACTCTCTTTTTCTAAAGCCATAGGGTCTAGGGCACTGGCGTGGTGTAAAGAGATGTTGTTATGGGTGAAATAAAGGCTCATAGGCTGTTTAAAAAGACTTCTACCTGTGTTTGCAGGTGTTTTAAATCCTTGGAGTTGTCTAAGATGTAGGGGCTTAGGGTGCGCTTAAGCTCAATGTTTATTTGGGCGTTTAGACGGGCTAAGATTTGTGCTTGGCTCAAGTGGTCCCTTTGAGCGACTCTTTGTATCTGCACCTCTCTTGGGGCATAAACCAAGATGATTTGCGAAATGCCATAACTCTTTTGCCCCTCGATCTCAAAATACAGCGGAATGTCTAAAAAATAGGGTTTCTTAGCGGTTTCAAGGGAGTGGGCTTGTTGCAATAAATCTAGGCGGATTTTAGGGTGTAAAAACGCCTCAAGGGTTGCCCTTTTAGCCGGGTCGCCAAAGACAAGTGCCCCTAGTTTTTTACGCACAATTTGCCCGTTTTGGCTAATGCCCTCACCAAAGATTTTAATCAACTCTGTTGCGTGTTTTCCCAGTAAGGCGTGTGCGCTCTTATCGGCATCTAAAATGGCGTAACCATGCAGAGCAAGTAGGCTAGCCACCGTGCTCTTGCCCGTGCCAATCCCCCCGGTGAGCACAAAGGCGTGTTTGAGGCTCAATTTTTAAACAACCCTAAATGCTCTTGATGTAAGCGTTGGGGCTGGGCAAAGGCGGCGGTGTGGATTTCTTCATTGTAATGGCTTAAACCCTCGAGCATGTCTATTTTTTGCAAGATCATGTCTGCTAAAGGGTGGGCTTGCTTGGAGGCAAAAAGATAGCTTGTTGGCAGGGGTGCATAAGGGTTTAAAAAGGGCATCAGCACGCTAAAGTGGGGGGCAAGCTCTTGCACGCTTTGTTTAAAGGCTGTGGGCTCTACTAGGGGGCTAGGCGTACTCGCAATTAAAATCCCCTCTGTGCCAAGCATGCGTTGCAAGCCATCAATCTGGTGGGCGTTAAGGGTGTTTAGGGCAAAAATCAAATCGTATTTTTTCACCTCTAAATCTAGGATTTTAGGGTATTGCTTAAAGTTGGGATTGGATTGTAGGCTTGCAAAGTGGGGCAAGAAGTCTTTTAGCTCCTCTAAGAGTACCCCCTCTTCTTGCACAAAATCCACTTTTAAATTTTCATGGCGTAACAGCTCAAAGGCGATCTCTGTGTTAAAGCCCCCTAAGATCAACGCATCTTGTGGCTTAGGGTGCGTGCAAGCGGCTATATGGGCTAAAAGCTCGGCCTCTAAGTGGGGGAAGTCTTGCAAGAGCAACCCCCCTTGTTGCCCCGTGATGTGGGCGATTTGCCCCATTTTGGAGTGATAAAGCGTGGCTTGACAACTCTTGCCCTCTAGGGTTTTGGTCGGCTCAAATACAAACATTAAAATTCCTTGCGGGGGTCGTGTGCGCCATACATCATATGGCTTTTGGAGTTGACGACGATCGCATTCACATCGCCCATCACGGGTTTAACCACAATGTGATAGCCCATTTTTTCTAAGTTCTCTTGTACATCTTTTACCATGCCAAAAGGTTCTGTGCGGATTTCATCGGGCAACCACTGCATGTGAAAGCGCGGGGCACTCACAGCCTGAGAGATGTCCATTTTGTGGTCGATGACATTGCTGATCACTTGCAACACGGTAGTGATGATTCTTGCACCCCCGGGGCTGCCCACGACCATAAAAACCTTATTGTGCTTTAACACAATAGTGGGCGACATGGAGCTTAAGGGGCGTTTGTTGGGCTCGATGGAATTGGCCTCCCCACCCACAAGCCCGTAAAGATTGGGTGTGCCCGGTTTTATGGAGAAGTCGTCCATTTCATCGTTGAGCAAAAAGCCTGCTCCATTGACAGCAGCCGCGCTGCCATAATAGTTGTTGATGGTGTAGGTGATGCTCACGGCGTTGCCCCATTTATCGGCAACAGAATAGTGTGTGGTGTTCTTGCCCTCGTGCAACTGCCCTAGTCCGGGGTTGATTTGGCTGCTTGGAGTGGCTTTGCCTGGCTGGATGTGGTCGTAAATTTCTTTGGCGTAGGCCTTGCTGGTGAGTTTTTCTAGCGGGATGGTGATGAAGTCTGGATCGCCCATATACACGGAGCGGTCAGCATAAGCCTGGCGCATTGCCTCGGCCATGATGTGGATGGTCTTGCTAGAGCCAAAGCCGAGTTTGTGTAAGTCGGCGTTTTCTATGGTGTTTAAAATCTCAATCACATGCGCGCCGCCTGAGCTGGGTGGCCCCATAGAGATGATTTTATAGCCTCTATAACTGCCCACTACGGGCTTACGCCACACGACATTGTAGGTGGCTAGGTCTTTTTTAGTGATGATCCCGCCGTTTTTGCGCATGTCCTCCACGATTAAATCCGCAATTTTGCCCTTGTAAAAGGCACTGGGGCCCTGATTTTTAATGAGGGTTAAGGTCTTAGCGAGGTCTTTTTGCACGAATAAATCCCCCTCTTGATAGGCCACCATGCCCCTTTTTAAGAAATATTTACGGCTGCTCGCGTATTTGGCAAAGCGGGGTTTGGCATCCAACATCGTTTCGCCCTGCCTTTGGGTGAGTCTAAAGCCGTGTTGAGCTAGATCGATGGCGGGTTGGATTAAAGTGGCGAGCTTACGGGTGCCGTATTTGTCTAAAAGTGCGCTAAGACCAGCCACAGTGCCGGGTACACCTGCTGCCAAATAGCCATCGGTGCTCAAATCAGGGATTACATTGCCGTGTTTGTCTAAGTACATGTTTTTTGTGGCTTTCAGGGGGGCTTTTTCTCTAAAGTCTAAAGTGATGTTTTCTCCATTAGCCAAATGCACCACGGCAAATCCGCCCCCTCCCAAATTGCCCGAAGAGGGATGCACCACCGCCAAAGCATAGCCGATCGCCACCGCCGCATCGATGGCGTTGCCCCCCTCAGCCAGCACCTCTTGCCCGATCTGATCGGCTAAAGAGTGGCTTGAAAGAGCCAGCGCGGGGCCTTTAATGGGGGGGTAAGATGCTCCAAAAACTAAACTCACATTAATGACCACTAAAGCACATAAACGCCCAAATACACGCATATTTGCCTCCAAAGATTAAAGTAAAACCCGCATTTTAGCATGAATTGTTTGAGCAAAGCCCCATGTAAATTAGGCTATAATGGTACATCCATTTTAAAGGAAACCCTTGAGCCTTGCGCTGAAATACCGCCCCAAGCATTTTGAAGAGTTGGTGGGGCAAGAGAGTGTCGCTAAAACCTTAAGCCTAGCCCTAGAGAGTGGCCGTTTAGCGCACGCCTATTTGTTTAGCGGACTTAGAGGGAGTGGCAAAACGAGCAGTGCGCGCATTTTTGCTCGGGCTTTGCAGTGTAAAGAGGGCATCAGCGCCACGCCCTGTGATGCTTGCTCTTGTTGTGTGGAGAGTCTGCAAGGTACGCATTTAGACACCATTGAAATGGATGGGGCTTCTAATCGGCGCATTGAAGATGTGCGCGGGATCATCGAGCAGAGCAAATACAAACCCTCTTTAGGGCGGTTTAAAATTTTCATCATCGATGAGGTGCATATGCTCACCAAAGAGGCTTTCAACGCTTTGTTAAAGACCTTAGAAGAGCCTCCTGCCCATGTCAAATTCATTTTAGCCACCACAGACCCTTTTAAGCTCCCCGCCACAATCCTAAGCCGCACACAGCAATTCCACTTTAGAAAAATCCCCCTTAAAGCGGTTGTGGCGCATCTAAAATTTATTTTCGAGCAAGAGGGCGTGGGCTATGAAGAGGCCGCTTTAGAGATGTTGGCTAGAAGTGGAGGGGGGAGCTTGCGCGACACTCTGACCTTAGCCGAGCAGGCGATGAGCTTTAGCGGGCAAAATGTCAGTGCGCTGGCCACAAGTCAGATGTTGGGGCTTGTGGATACAAAAGTCTTGGAGGGGTTTTTTAACGCTTTGATTGCCCGCGAGAGTGTTGAGGACTTTTTACAGATTTTAAGCGCGCATGACATTGCAATGGTGCTAGAGGAGATGGCGCGCTTTTTAAAAGAGGCCATGTTTAGCCAAAAATGGTCTTTAAGCGTGCTAGAGCCTTTAATGGACGCAATCGCGCAAGCACGACCCCTCTTAAACTATGGGATCGAGGGGGATTTTGTGCTGGCTTTAAGCACGCTTAAAATGCAAGCTAGCCTACAAAACCCCGCTCCGCCCACAGATCATCGCCCCGCCCAAGCCCAGCCACAGCCCAAACCCCCAGCACAGCCCGCCCCTAGCCACGCTGGTTCTCCTGAAGAGTTGTTTCAACAATTCATCGCCAAGATCGAGAGCGATCATGCCGACTTGGGTAGGGTGTTTAGGGAGTTTGTGGTGTTTCAGTCTTTTAAAAATGGTGTCTTGTTTTTGCACTCTAGCGCCACAGGACCGGCTAGGCAACTTTTACGCCAACACTATGAAAATTTGGTTGTACCCAGATTGAGAGAGGTTTTTGGCGCAAATGCCCGCATCGAAACAAACAAGACAAACCCCAAGCCCTTAGAGCAATTTAAAGAAAATAACCCATCCTTAATGCAAGCCATGCAAGACAAGTTGGGCACCACAGATGGCAAGGTGGAGGATTGCTAGACATGCGCGCCGACCAAGGACAAATCCCCCAAGTGGTGCAAGCTCTGCAAGCCCACTTGACCCCCCACACGCTCATTTTTTTACAAGGGGATTTAGCCAGTGGGAAAACGACTTTCGTACAACATTTTTGCAAGGCGCACAATGCCCCCAGCGCCACTTCGCCCACTTTTAGCCTGCTACACATCTACAACGCCCAAAACCTTTGCATTTACCATTACGATTTTTATTTAAAAGACTTCAACGAGTTGCACGCTTTGGGGGTTTTGGAGAATTTAGAGCAAGCGGGGGTGCATTTCATCGAGTGGGGAGACACCCGCCTTTTAGCGTGGCTAAAATCCTGCGGATTTCTTCCCCTAATCTTAAGCCTAGAGCGGGGCAAAGAGAGTTGCCGCTACACACTGACGCATGGATAAATTAAAAGCCGAAAACCTCAGCAAACAAATTAAAAAGACCAAAATCGTGCATGATGTGTCGTTAGAAGTGGAAAGCGGGCAAGTGGTGGGGCTTTTAGGGCCTAATGGGGCGGGCAAAACCACGACTTTTTATATGATCTGTGGGCTCTTGCAACCCAGCGGGGGCAAGGTGTATTTAAACGACATCGATCTGTCTAGCTACCCCTTGCACCAACGCTCGAATATGGGCATTGGCTATTTGCCCCAAGAGTCGAGCATTTTTAAGGATTTGAGCGTGCAGGACAATTTAATGCTCGCCGCCCAAACGACTTTTAAAAGCAATCAAGACGCTTTAGAGCGTATTGAAGAGATGCTAGACGCTTTTAATATCCAAGCCATTAGAGAGCGCAAGGGCATGTCCTTAAGTGGCGGGGAACGGCGGCGCGTGGAAATCGCAAGGGCTTTGGTGAAAAACCCTAAGTTTATTTTATTGGACGAACCCTTTGCGGGGGTGGATCCCATCGCTGTTTTAGACATCCAAAAGATCATCGAGCACCTCGTAGAGATGAATATCGGGGTCTTGATCACCGACCACAATGTGCGTGAGACTTTAAGCGTGTGCCACAGGGCTTATGTGATCAAAAGCGGGACTTTGCTAGCTAGCGGGAGTGCGGCGCAAATTTATGACAACCCCTTAGTGCGTAAATACTATCTAGGCGAGAGTTTTAAGGCCTAATGCTACGCGCCCGCCCAAACCTTAAAAACAAGCTCTCTGCTACCCTCAAAAGTTGGTTGCCTATTTTGCAAAGCGACCCCTTAGAAATTGAAGAAACTTTATTGACTTGTGCCAGAGATAACCCCTTTGTGCGGGTGCAAAGCGGGATGCGCACAGACTTTAGCTCCCAAAGATTTTACAAACTCCCTAAAAACGCTTTGGGCGATCACATCGAACGCTTGAGCGTGCGCCCCAAAACTTTGCACCAAACTTTAAACGAACAACTTTTACCCCCCTTATTCCCCACACAGATGTCTCTTAAAATCGCCATGGACATCATCGATAATTTAAGCCCAGAGGGGTATTTTGAGGGAGACACACAGACGCAGGCCTCAAGCTTGGGCGTGTTAGCGAGCGACTATGAAAAGGTGCGCCAACGCTTCGCCTACTTAGACCCTCCGGGCATAGCCGCGCGCGATCTGATGGAGAGTTTTTATTTTCAGCTGATCCAGCACGAAGAGCTGGACTTACCCACTTACGAACTTTGCGCTAAGATTTTAGAGGATTTAGAGCAACACCAAAAGTACCGCCACAATCCCCTATATTTAAAAGCCATGCAAACCATCACTTCTTTTAAAACCCCCCCCGCTTTGGAGTTTTCTGAGAATTTGCCCCCCATCATCCCCGACATTTTAGTGCTTGAAGAAGACGGGGACATCAGCGTGCAACTCAATGAGGGTTATTACCCTAAAGTGGTGTTAGAACAGCATAAAATCACCGCAGACAATGGGTATTTAAAAGAGAAACTTAAAGAGGCTAGGGATTTGGTGGATGCGTTGCAAATGCGCCACCAAACCATCCAAAAAATCGGGCTCATGCTCGTGGAATACCAATACGATTTTTTTAAGGGCGGGGCGATCAAGCCCATGCGCTTAGTGGATATTGCAGAAGAGTTTGGCTACTCGGCGAGCACCATTTCGCGAGCGATTTCGAATAAATATTTGGCGTGCAGTCGGGGGGTCTTTGCGATCAAGTGCTTTTTTGCCACCGCTTTAGAGGGCGATGTGTCTAACGCCGCTATTAAAGAATTTTTGCTAGAGATCATCAGCAAGGAGGATAGACAACACCCCATGAGCGATTTAAAAATTCTGGAGTTGGTTGAAAGGCAATTTGGGCTTAAGATGGTGCGCCGCACCATCACCAAGTACCGCAAACTCTTAAACATCGCCAGCTCCACAGAGCGTAAAAAGCTTTACAATATAGCTTTAAATTTAACATAGTGTGTTAGAATCCTCGCTTCGCAAAAGGAGTTGTATGTCCGCTGGAATGGGTTTAAATTTGAGTGATGCTGCCTTGTTGGAAATGTTTAACGCCTACAATGGGTGCGGAAAAAGACAGGTGGGAGCTTCTAAAACTTGCCTCTCTCCTCACAGCGTACATGACTACTTAAGAGCGTTTAGCCTGTATAAGCAAATTGTCTTTGGGCATTGCCGCAACGGGCAGGTGTTCCACCGCTTGGCGCAAATGTATGAAAAGGGGCAGGGGGTCGCTCAAGACATGCAAAAAGCCCTTTCTTGCTATCAGGGGGTCGTGCAAGTGGCGGTTAAGACCCAGTGGATTTATATACACGCCTTGACTAAGCTCATTGCGGCCTATGAGATGGGCGATGGCGTGGCTAAGGACACCCAAAAAGCCTTGCACTATCAAAGCAAGCTAGAGGAGGCGAAATTAGAAGTCACCAAGTCCTATTTACGCCTTTATTTAAAAAAACCAAACCCCAAAGCAAAAAGAAGACTCTCTTTTTAACCCAAAAACAAGGATGCCCATGCTAGAGGATTTATCCCATCTATCTTTGCACTTGAGCGATGATGCGCTCTTGGATTTGTTTAACCAATACAATGGCGAGGCGCAGGGCGCGCCTCACATGGTACAAGACTATTTAAAGGCGTTTGGATATTTTTATAAAATCGCCCGCAGGGAAAACGACTTCGGCTATGAGTTTTACGCTCTAGGCAAAATGTACGAGCTCGGGCAAGGCGTGGCGCAAGACTTAGGGAAAGCCAAAGGACTCTACACAGAGGCGATTAAAAACTACCAGACCTACGAAGAAGACGGTGCGCCTGATGACAAACACACCCAAGTCATGCAAGACTTAGAGCAGTGGCTCTAAATATCCATCCCAAACCCAGAGTCGGAGTCTCTGTCGCTGTGGCGTAGGGGGCGTTCGGTGAATTTATCAGCGTGGTGCGTGCGCCCACAGCCGAGCTTGTGGTGATCGTGGCGATGTTTTTGTGTGTTTAGCGCATCTTGGCAACGCCTGGAATAAGTCTTTTGGACTTCTTTTTTTTCGCGGTTTAAAGTTGCCACAAACGCCCCATCCACAAGGGGCATATTCACCTCAATGGGGTCGTCCGAGAGTCTTTGTAAGACCGAAGGCTGGGGGGAGGTTTTAATGTCGGGTAACACAGTTACGCTCGCCCCAAACCCAGCAACGATCTTTTGAAACTCCTGCAAGTCCTCATGTTTAAGTTGCCTAACAAGCAAATCCACGAAACACTCCTTCTAATTAAATACCCCATGCTAGGGTATTAAAGCTAATCGATGGTAATTTTAGTCTCAAATTTTAGACCAAGCGGGCGTGGTGCTTTTCTACGAGAAACACAGGGTTATAGCCCATTTTGGCTTGGCGCAAGCCCTCAATGCCTAAATCTTCTTCTCTATTGACATGCACACAATCAGCAAAGGCGTGTTTTAAGAGCTGTTGGTTGATCATTTGATAAGCTCCGCGCACGCTTGGATCCGCCTTTTCAATGTGAATCACCGCCATGTCCTCGTTGATTTTCTCCCCAAAACTCATCGCCACAATCCGCCCCTCGATTTTAATCACCCCTCCAAGCAAGGGCAGTTTTTCGTAAATGTCTAGGGTGTTTAAAATCCCCATATGCTCGTGCTTTAGGCCTAAGTCTTGTGGGTCGTCTAACTCGTGCCACTCTTTTAGAGCAAGTTTTAATTCGGGAACATTTAGAGGGTTTATCGGCTCGTAGGTGTAGTGGGGGTAAGCTTTTAAAAAGGCATTTAAGTGGTTTTTCTTTTTATGGAATTTCTTACCGCTTAGAGCGATGAGCTCGGCTACACTATAAACATAGTCAAAGCGATCCCTCTTAGCTTCAAAGCTAAAGGCGTTGGGGAAAAAACGCTCTAATTCTTCTTTTTGCTCCACTTGCAACGCTCTAAATTCTAAGGTCTGCGCTTGTGCCCTTGCGTGGGCGCTGAGTTCCTCTAGGGCTGCTTTTTTGTCCCCTGAGCCTATGGGGTAAAAATAAAAAGGGTTTTCTTGGGGGTAGCGAGTTTTTATGATGGTGCAACCACACGTGCAGGCTAGGCTAATCTCTCTGGCGTTTTGCCAAAGATATAGATTGGTAAAATTGACATCGGCCACGATAAAGTGATCCGCTTGCAAGGCTGCATCTAAAGCACTCTTTTGTTCTAAACTAAGGGGGCTAAACTCCACATGTCCTCCGTGTATGAGAATAAGTGCCTAACATGAGGGGCTGTAAGTGGGCGGGCAACTCTAGGTCTATATTTGCCTCTAGCAAGCACCCTGGCGGTATGGCTAAAAAATAAGGGTCTTTGCAAGAATTTAAAAGGGCGCGCACTTCTTGCACTTTTGTGGGGGCAAACCACCACGCCCGCCGTGTGGGACTTGTTTGCACCAAAAAGCCAAAACGCCCGATCAACAAGCACCACACCTCCCCGATTTTAAAGCTGTGCGCCACTTCTAGGCGTTGTTGGCTGACATGCTCTACTAGGGTTTCTAGCCCTTGAGCGTAGGCGCTACTGCCACGCACTTCTAAAAGCCCGTAATCCACATTTTTAAGCAAAATGGACTCAAAGAGCGTTAGGGGGTTGTAAAGTTTTAATTGAAACCTCTGCCCTAAAAGTCTTCTAGCCGTGTTGGCGTGCGTGGCCACACCCACTTTTTCGGGGCGCACCAACCCCCTAGACACGCCTAAAATCTCTGTATAAACGCTCTCTAACTGCCCTCCTACTTTGGTAAAAATTTCAGCTTCTCTAATGGGGTTATAGACACTAAGCCCTGCTTCGTGTTTGTCCTTGGCGATGAGCGCGCTTAAGGCAAAACGGGCGTTTAGAAGTTTGCTTAAGGTTTGATCGATTTGATCGATTTGCGCTCGTTTAGAAGCGATGCCCTCCCCCTTTAAATGCCCCATTTCGTGTTCAATCAAGTCAAAAAAGTCTTCTCTCTCCCTTAGAGTGCGGATTTCTCCCCCCTCAAAACCTAACTCTAAAAGATTGGGGCGGCTGTTGTAGTGGCTTGCCATGCTCGCCCCATAAGCCCCCACTTTTTCAAACACCAACAAATCCCCCCGCTCTAACTTAGGCAAACTGACACCTTTAACAAAGCAATCCGCGCTCTCACAAATGGGCCCGACCAAATCGTAAGCCACTGGTGCGGTGTCTTTGGGGGTGAGTAAATGCACGGGGTGTGTGGCTTGGTAAAGGGCGGGGCGCATAAAGTCGTTCATCCCCACATCGACAATGGCGAAGTTTTTATAGGCGTTGGACTTGGTGTATTGCACCTTAGTGATCAAAACCCCATGATCTGCCACAATGCGCCGCCCCGGCTCACAAACAAGGGTTAAATCCAAGCCCTTTGTGGCTTTAAAAATAGCTTTAGCGTAGTCTTTTAAGGATATGGGCTGTTGTGCGTCTTGGTAAGCTACGCCAAGCCCCCCGCCCACATCAAAAAACTTCAGCTCCACCCCACTGGCTAGCAAAAAGCGGGCTAAAGCCGCCATTTTTTCAAAGGCCTGTTTCAGGGGGGAGAGTTGCAAGAGTTGCGAACCTATGTGAAACTGCAAGGCGATGGGCTCTAAAAAGGCGGATTGTTTGGCAAACATAAACATTTGCACCGCCTCTTTTTCTTCCACGCCAAATTTATTCTCCCACAGCCCCGTAGAGATATAGGGGTGTGTGGCGGGGTCAATGTTAGGATTGACTCTAACGCTAATGCGGGCCTTTGTGTTGTGCTCTTTTGCGATTTGCTCTATGAGTCTTAGCTCTTCAAAAGACTCCACATTTAAAAATAAAATCCCCTTCTCTAGGGCCTCTACAATTTCATTTTCTAACTTACCCACCCCGCTAAAAATGATCTTGTAGGGCGCAATGCCGGCTAAAAGCGCGCGGCGGACTTCATAAATAGACACGCAATCTGCCCCCGCCCCCGCTTTGGCTAAGACCTCTAAAAGAGCTAGATTAGAATTGGCCTTTAGGGCGTAGCAAATGAGTGACTTTTGTCCTTTAAAGACCTCTTTAAACTCTAAAAAGCCGTTTTTAACGCCGTCTAAATCGTAGAGGTAAAAAGGGGTTTTGTGCGCCAAAGTGGCGATTTGTGCGGGGTCTACCACTAAGAGATTTTTCTAGCTACAAGAGCTTTTAGGGCGTGGGCCTCACCGATGGCAAAAGCCTTTTGATTCAGCTCCACGACTTTAGCGGGGACTTTAGAAACCATGGTGTTTAAAACTTGTTCTTTATCCACACAGCCGGTTAAAACGACCGTTACCGCCAAAGCCACCACCGATTGTGTGATAATATTGCCAACTTCCTCTTTGGCAATCGTGATGATGGGGAGTCTATAAAGCTGAAACTTCGCCTCGTCCTCGGGCGTGGGCTGGACCAGATTGGGATCGACCACCACAATCCCCCCCTCTTTGACATCGTTTTTAAAGAGCTGGTAACTGCTCTGCGCCACTGAGAGCATAAAATCAATTTCGCCCTCTTTGGCATAAGGGTAGATGATCTCATCAGGGCTTAAAATAATGTCCACTTTCGTAGGACCTCCCCTAACTTGACTGGTGTAAGTGGAAGTTTTGGTGCCAAAGCCCCCGGCAGCAATCTTGGCTTCGGCTAAAATTTCGCCCGCTAAAAGCACGCCCTGCCCGCCCACGCCCGTAAAACGCAATTGTGTTTCCATAACTTTCCTTATGCTTTTTTCTTGGCTAGGGCAGCATCGATCACGCCCTGATACGCTTGGCAATACTCCATCTTAGAAGTGTCTTGTTTTAGCACGCCTGTGGGGAATTTGCCCACGCGCTCTTCAGGGGTCATTTCCTCGTATTTACGGCGGCTAACTAAGCGCGACTCGATCCATTTTAAAGTTTGTGCCGCTTCACCCATTTTATTTTTGCGTCCTAAATTAATGTGGCAATTGCTATGCACATCCACAAAGCTAAAACCCTTGTGGCCAAAGCCCTCAGCAAGGGTGCGCTCTAGTTTCTTAGGATCAAGCACGCTCTCACGGGCGACAAAGCTCGCCCCCGCTGCCATCGCAATTTCGCAAGGATCAAAGCTGTTGTCAATGTTGCCGGTTTGGGCGGTTACCGTCCACATGCCATTTGGTGTGGTGGGGGAGGTCTGCGAATTTGTCAAACCGTAAATGAAGTTATTGACCAAAACTAAATTTAAATCAATGTTGCGCCTGCAAGCGTGGATGGTGTGGTTGCCCCCGATGGCAAAGCTGTCCCCATCGCCAGAGACCACAACGACATGCTTGGTGGGGTTTGCCATTTTAATGCCCGTGGCGTAGGCAAGCGCGCGCCCATGCGTGGTGTGCACGGTGTTGCAATTGACATAAGAGCTCATGCGCCCGCTGCACCCGATCCCGCTCACAAAGCACACATCGTCCATGTTCCAGCCCAAAGCGTCAATGGCACGGATGATGGATTTTAAAATCACGCCATCCCCACAGCCCCAACACCACAAAGTGGGGGTTTTATCCACGCGTAAATATGTGTCGTAATCAAACGCCATTAAAACTCCTTGATTTTTGCCATGATTTGCCTGGGTGAAAACGGTCGCCCATTGGCTTGCAACAAAGCCGGGACCTTGCGCCCTAAAATGTGCTCCACTTCTTGTAAATACTGCCCCTTGTTGAGCTCGACCACCAAGATATTTTTAAATTGCTTGCCTAGCTCTTCTAGGCGTTTTTTGGGGCTGGGCCACAGCGTGAGTGGCCTAAAAAAGCCCACTTTCTTGGGGTACTTTTCAGTTTTTAGCTCCCTTAAGACCTCTTTAATCGCCAGCGCGCTTGAGCCATAAGCCACCACTAAAAGATCCGCCCCCTCAATGTCCATTTCCTCATTTAGGCACACCTCTGCGCTCTGTGAATCGATCTTGTTAAAAAGGCGATCGATCAAAGCCCCACCGATTTTAGGGTCTTCGCTAGGAAAACCAATGGGCCCGTGGTGCAAGCCGGTGATGTGGTAGCGGTAGCCCTTGAAAAAGGGGTTTAAAATGGCGGGTTCATTTTCAGCCACGCCATAGGGCCGGTACTCTTTAGGATCGCCCTCAAACACCCGCCGATTGATGATTTTTAGCTCTTGCAAATCGGGTAAAGACACCTTGCCATACATGTGTCCAACGGTTTCATCCAGCAACAAGAAAACAGGAGTCATCAGCTTTTCCGCCAAATTAAACGCCCGAATCGTCTCGGTGTAGGTTTCCTCCAAGCTCCCCGGGGCTAGGGCCACCGCTTTAAAATCCCCATGTGTGGGGTGTTTTAAAAAGTTAATGTCGCCTTGAGCCACCCTTGTTGGCATCCCCGTAGAAGGCCCTGAGCGCATCACATCGACAATCACAAGAGGGGTTTCGGTCATGAACGCATAGCCCATTTGCTCCACTTTTAAAGAAATCCCCGGTCCTGAGCTGGCCGTCATCGCCTTCACCCCGCTCATGCTCGCGCCCAAAGACACACAAATGCCCCCGATCTCATCCTCCATTTGGATAAAATGCCCCCCGTGTGCGGGCAACAACGCACTCATGGCGTGCATGACATCTGAGCTAGGCGTGATGGGATAGCCCCCAAAAAAGCGGCAACCCGCCTCAATGGCCGCCTTAGCGACCAACTCATTGCCATCAGAGATCACCTCTCTCATTGTCCCCTCCCCTCTTGCACGCTTTCTGCTAAGAGCATGTAATGGTTTGCCCGCACTCTAGCCCCTCTCTCTTCAGCTTCTTTAGACACCTTTGCAAATTTAAATTCCTTTTTCTCTGCGACATAAATGGCAAAATCAGGACAACCCAATTCGCATTTGCAACACCCAATACAACTTTCAGGGTAGGCTACTTTGGCGACCTTACCCAGTATGTGCGTGGGCTTAAAACCCATGCCCAAAACCCCCGCCGGACACACCGACACACATAAATCGCAACCCTTACACCGGGCTTCATTGACCCAAACCGGCACGCCCTCGGGGGCTAGCATTTTTGCCATTTAATCTCCTTGACCCTTAGTAAAATCCGCCCAAGATACTAGCATTAAATATCTAAAGCCAAACTAAGGTACAGCTAGAATTTGTGGATTGAGCGGACATGGTCTTTGTAGTTGGCGCTGAATTTATGCATCCCCTCCTTGGTTTTGACAAAGTATAAGAAGGGGGTTTTGGCAGGAAAAAGGGCGGCTTTAATGGCCTCTAGCCCGACACTGCCCACGGGAGCGCTAGGCAAGCCCTTATGTTTGTAGGTGTTGTAAGGGCTGTTGTCTGTGGCGATTCGCTCGTGCGTGATTTTGGCGTGGGAGTATTTACCGTAATTGAGCGCGCCATCCATTTGCAAGGGCATATTTTTCTTTAGGCGGTTGTAAATCACCCCAGCAATGAGAGGCATTTCAGACACATTTGCCGCCTCTTTTTGGACAATGGAGGCGATGATTAAAGCCCTTTCCCATTTTTGCGGATCGTAATTGCCTAGCAGTTGCTCACTGAGCTTTCTGTAATGATTTTGCCCGTGTTGCAAGAGATAATCCATGAGATTTTTAGCCGAAATGCCTAAAGTGAAGCGGTAGGTGTCTGGCACAATCGCCCCATCAGCATAAAGGGCTTTGGCGTTGTAAGCTTGCTCTAGATCCTCCACTTTTAGACGAAACGCCTTGGCTAGATGCCTGATGAAAAAATACAAAGTCTCGCCCGGGATCAAGGTGGTGTTCTTGTAAACGGCCTTAGACAGACTCAAGGCGTGCAAAAAGCCGCCCTTCGTGGTGGTGTTTTTAGGGCTCACCGGGATTGAAATATACCCTCTCTTGGGGGTGTGCCACAGGTGCAAACGCGCCATGAGTCTTAAAATCCACAAATCTAAAATGTTCGTCGTGGGCGTGGGGGCCTCTAGCGCGCTCAAATGACTTAAGGCGTTTTTAAGAGAACCTTTAGGGATATAAACGATTGGGTAGGATTTTATGGTTATACTTAGGTAAAACATTAACGAAAGCGCGATGATAAAAGCCATTTCCAAGAGGATGCTACGCCCCTTTTTTTCTGTCGGGCTTGTGGCGGTACTATTTTTAATTTTATTTCTCATTCTAAAAAACGGAATTTACATCTCCTCCATGCACTTTGGCGGGCTCAAAATAGAGCGATTGTATCTAAAACTAAATAATAAATTCTCGCTAGACATCGGTCGGTTAGATGTCATAGAGCTTGTCAAGCCCAAACCGCACAGAAAACCCCCCACAGTCGATGCCATTGTGCGCTACATCCGATACAGTATGTGGGGGATGGACTACTTCGAGAGACTCACAATCCACGAGATCGACATCAAGCCCAAAATCAAAGCCCATGTCTTCTTTGATGGGCACCGCTATGAATTTGTCTTTCCTAACTACCTGAGCGGACAATTTTACCTACGAGAACAAGAACGCCGAGAATTGCATTTAAACATCGCTTATTTGAATGTTGAGCCCTACTATGTGCGCCTTGTGGGGCGCGCCACTTACCACAGGCGCACCCAACAATTAAACTTCAATGTAGAAGTTTCTCCCACAAGAGTCCCCAACATTAAAGAGTCGCATTTAAGGGTTTTTATGCAGGGCCTGACCGACTTTCAAGCCATCGCACTCAAGCTCAACTCCAACAGCATCAAGCACATAGACTTTTTAAAACCTTACTTCAAGCCCGACAAACATCAAGGGTTGCAAAAATGGCTTTTTGAAAACATTGCCTTTTCAGGCTTTCAAATTAAGGACGCAAGAATCGCCCTAAATTTCAAAGAAAAACACATTTTGCAAACGTTGCAAAAGAATTTAAGTGTGCAGGCTGTGGTGCAAAATGCACGGGTTTTTTACAACCCTAAATTGCCCCCTATTTTGGCAAAAGAAGTGGATTTAGAGTTTAAAGACGGGCAATTGACAATCACGCCTAAACACATCAACTACCAAAACATGCGCCTAGAAGGCTCGCAAGTGGTGATGGATCATTTTGGCCCCACTTTAAGGTTAGTGGCCGGCATTAAAAACGCCCCAAGCCTGGCTTTTAGCCCCGTGCAAAATATCTTAAAAGCTTATGACATCACTTTACCCTTAGAGCACTTTAAGCCTGTTATAGGGGCAGACATTTTACTCACCATGCAATTTGTCCCCCACGCCAAGCCCCTAGTATTCGTGCAAGGGAGCGTGGATGTGGAGGCGGGGGGCTTTGCACTCTATGGTGTACCCTTACACACCCAAAACGCCCAAGTTTTCTTAGACATCAGCCCCACGAGTAAAATGATCTACATCAACACCACACACACGCGCTACAAAAACATGGCCGACATCGATAGCCGCATAACCCTAGACTTCACCCACAAGAATTTAACCAGCCAAGCCACGATCAATAAAATCCAAATCAACACCAACCAAGCCATTAATAACAGCCCCTTTGAAACAAGGCGCACGAGCCTACCCAAAGCCCCCCCCGTCTTGCACCTAAGCACTTTGCCTAATTTAATCGCTAAGGGCGTGGATACCTTTGCCTTTAAGAATAAAATCCGCCAAATTGTCCAAGCCCAAAACGCCGAAGTTTTTAGCCAAGATGTCATTTACGCCACACAGGAGAATTTGCCAAATCTAAGCTTTGATTTAGACTTTTCCAAAGAAGGCAAAACCACCTTTCAAGTCAAGGAATTGGAGATTGAGGGCGAGATCGATCAGGGTTATGGTCTGCACCTTAAGAATTTAGCCAAACTGGTACCCATTTCGCCCCTAGCACGCTACTTTGCCGTTAAAAGAGGCGCGCTTAAAGTGACCACAAAGGATTTAAAAGAATTTAAGTTTTTTGGGACAAATTTAGACATCGATTTACCGCTGTATCGCAACGATGGACGGCGTTTTAGATCTTTTTCGCTTTTGGGGACTTTTGGGGATAGGGGTTTGGAGTTTTTCACCCCAGATAGGGCAGTGATGGGGCGCATTAAAGGTGGGGAGAAAATTTTGTTCGTCAATGACATTAATTTTAATGTGGATGCGTTTTTAAAGGCAAAAATGCCCGCCATCAAAGAATTGCTGGCCTCAAGTGGTAAGAAACCCACAAAAGAGCAGATCAAGGACGAGACGATTTTTATCAAAGCCAAGCAACGCTACGAAAAAGAGCACAACATCCCCCCAAATCGGCTCATCATTCAGGCTAAAAATGCCGTGATCACCTTTAAAGGTTTCCCCTTTGCGTTAGAAAACATCCTTGTTCGCATGCGTGATGGGCGTTTAAAAGCGGATGCGAGCTACCGCCATGCCTCACTTGCCCTTGACATGGCGCACGGGCAACTGAGGATCAAAGCGCACAATTTTAGTGGGGACTATTTAAACATGGTGTTACAGACCATCACCACAAAAAATCTCATACAAGGGGGGCTTTACACGCTCATCGGTGGCTATAAAGACAATGTCTTTAGTGGAGAGCTTAAATTGCAAAACACCACGATCAAAAACTTTAAAGTCTTGCAAAACATGATCAATTTAATCAACACAATCCCCTCTTTAATCGTGTTTAGAAACCCCCGTCTTGGAGCCAATGGCTATGAGATTTCTAAGGGCAAAGTGGTCTTTGGCATCAACTCAGACTATTTAGGGCTAGAGCATATTCAGCTCACGGGTACGACCCTAGATGTCGATGGAAACGGGATCGTAGAGCTGTCTAAGCGCACGATCGACATGTCTTTAAACATCGCAACCATTAAGGGTTTTGCTAATGTGATCAACAAAATCCCCATTTTAAGTTACTTGATTTTGGGCGGAGATGGCAAAATCTCCACGCACGTGAGTTTAAGCGGGAGTCTAGACAACCCAAAGGCCAATGTAACTTTAGCCAAAGACATTTTGCAAGCCCCCTTTAGGATTTTAAGGCGGATTTTTACACCCATTGATATTATCATCGATGAAATTAGAAAAGGAATGCAAGATGAGCCTACTGGAGTGCCAAAAAAACCAACGCTACACAATCCTTGAAATCACCACCCCCGATTCACAGCTAAAAGAGAGGCTTTTATCCTTTGGAATTGCTGTGGGCGTGGAGTTTGTGCTGTTGCAACACTCTCTAAAGAAAGCCACTTTTAGCATCGCCATAGATCACGCCCAAATCGCCTTGCGTGCCAGCGAAGCCCAGCACATTTTGGTGCGCCCCCTATGAGTGCAAGCACCATCAAAGCAAGGCTACTCACCCACTTTGCTAACCCCACCACTGAGCTAACCTATCAAGACCCCTACCAACTCTTGGTGGCGGTGTTGCTCTCAGCGCAATGCACAGACGCGCGAGTCAATGCCACCACCCCCGCCTTTTTTGCCAAATACCCAGACATGAAGAGCCTAGCCAGTGCCAACTTTGCAGAAGTGCTAGAGTGCATTAAAAGCATCTCTTATCCTAACAGCAAGGCCAAGCACCTCATCAAAATGGCTAACCAAGTCTTACAAAACTTTCAAGGACAAATCCCACAGACCCAAGCTGAGTTAAAAAGCCTAGCAGGCATCGGGCAAAAGAGCGCGAATGTTGTCCTGTCTGTCGCCTTTGGGGCAAATCTCTTAGCGGTCGATACGCATGTTTTTAGAGTGGCGCACCGCTTAGGGCTCTCAAATGCCAAGAGCGCCAAGCAAACAGAAAGCGACTTGAGCGCGCTTTTTATCAATGACCTAAGCCTTTTACACCATGCCATGATCTTATTTGGGCGGCGCATTTGCAAGGCGATCCATCCTAAATGCTCCGCTTGTTTTTTACAAGAATTTTGCGTGAGTCGGGCGAATTTCAAACCCCGCTAATCAAAATCTAGTATAATGGCATATTTTCTTTTGTGGGTCTTTAAGTTGAGTGTTAAAATAAAGCGAGATTGCCATGGACAACCAAAATAACAATAAAGATGGGGTGAATATCCAATCCAACCCCACGCTAGCCAATTTGCCTTCTGTCAATCCCAAGCTCAAAAAGCAACCCACCCTAAACCCTAGGGAGCTGGAGCTAACCACTTACCTAGAAGAGCTCATCAACGACTATAAGGGTTTGTTGGACATGGAGGTAACTTTTATGGCAGAGCTGGGCTCGACTTCGATCCCGCTAAGAGAGGTCTTGCGCTTTGAAAGGGGGTCGGTGATCGATTTACAAAAGCCCGCAGGAGAAAGTGTAGATACCTTTGTCAATGGGCGGGTCATCGGCAAGGGAGAAGTCATGGTGTATGAAAAGAACCTCGCGATTCGCTTAAACGAAGTGCTCGACTCAAACGCCATTGTCTATTACATCGCTAAGGATATGTAAGCTTGAGAGCCATTGCACGCATTTTTTTAGTTTTGGGGGTTTTGTGCGGACCTAGCGCGCTTTTTGGGGCCAACCAACTCACGCACATCCAAGTAACACCCACACCCGATCATAAGGGCATACTTTTGGAGTTGCTTTTTAGCCAAGCCCTGACGCAAGTGCCCAAAATCTCCCCCTCGCAGACCATCACTTTGCAAGACATCTCCCCCTTTGCGCCTAGACTCGAGCACTTTAGTGCCGCCATTTTGAGCCAATTAGAAATCCACAACCAAAACAACACCCTTTTTATCGTGCCAAAGAGCAACGCCCTTTTTAAAGTCAATGCCAAATTGTCCCAAGACAAGCGCTTTTTGCACTTGGAATTTGTGCCCTTATTTGCCGACTTAAACCCCACTCCCCCCGAGCAAATGCAACAAGTGCAGCCCGCTCCCACAACGACTAGACTCTCTGATTTTGAGTGGGATTATTTATGGAAAGTGGGCGTGGTGATTGCGGGTTTGTTGCTGATTTTATGGTTGCTAAGACGCAAAGACACGCAAAAGTTTTTGTTCCCCAAAGTGGGCTTAGAGCCTAGCGTCACCTACATTAAGCCCTTAGACGCGACCCATAAGCTCATCACCGTTGAAGTGCGTAACCATCTGTACTTGATTTTATTAAACTCGCACCAAAGCCTCGTTTTAGACAAGATCACTTTAGACTTCCCCAAGAAAGACCCCCCCTTGCGCCAAAAAGAAGCCCTCGTTGAAGAAACCAAAAAGCACCTACGGCAATCTAAATTGAAGAGCTCGTATGTCTAGGGTGCGCGCTCTTGATAAAGAGTTGAGCAACAGCCGCTCTGATCGCAATTTTTATATTTCTTTGCTCTTGTCGTGCTTGTTGCACCTGTTTATTTGGTGGCTTTTAGAGTACGGCCACAAATTTTTCCACAAGCCCAAATTAGTCAAAATCAACCCTAGTAATTTATTGGTCCTAAAAAGAGGGCGATCGCTTGATCCAACCAAGCACACTCAGGGCGCGCTAAGGCCCACAAGAGCCGCGCCTAAAACCGCACCCACGCCCCCAGTTGCCCAAACCCCCCCACAACCCCCAACCCCACCCACGCCCCCCACGCCACAGGTTAAACCCACGCCACGCTTCAAGCCCAAGCCCACCACGCACCGCCCGCAAGAGCGCCACGCCCACAGACGCAAGCGCACCGAAGTGGCTAGCCATGAGAACAAACACAAAGCCCTTTACCAAGAAGAAAGGGAGGAGAAAAAACCCACCAAGAAAGAACAAACCGACACCTTTAACCCCAACAATCTTTCTTTCTTGCCCTCTGAAGAAAACGCCACCCCCCCACCCAGACAACAAAGCGACCGCAGCTATGAGAACGACAAGGGGATGGATAGCCAAACCCGCAAAGACATTGACGAACTTTATGGTGAAGAGTTTGGGGACTTGGGCACAGCGGAAAAAGACTTCATTAGAAGCAATCTAAGCGAAATCGGGCGGATCACGCAAAAATACTTAGAATACCCCAGCGCAGCCGGGTATTTAGGGCAAGATGGCGTGGATGCCGTGGAGTTTTATCTACACCCCAATGGCGACATCACAGGCTTAAAAATCATCGAAGCGTCCGGCTATAAACTCTTAGACGACAACACCTTAAAAACCATCACCATCGCCTACAAAGACTACCCCCGCCCCACGACCACGACCTTGATCCGTATCCGTGTGCGTTACTTCATCTACCGCTAGAACATGCAGACTCTGATTTTAAATAACCCCCTAGACATGCACTTACACCTAAGAGAGGGGGATTTGCTTAAAGCCGTCTTGCCCTTTAGCGCGGCGCATTTTAGCGCGGCGGTGGTGATGCCAAATCTTAGCACACCCTTAAGCACCCCAGCCCTTGCTTTAGATTACCAAGAGCAAATCAAAGCCCTAGCCGCTGACTTTAAACCCCTTGTGGCGTTGTATTTAAATGAAAACCTCAGACCAAGCCTAGCGCAAGCCAAAGAAGCAGGGTTGTTTTTACTCAAACTCTACCCCAAAAACGCCACCACAAACTCCGCTAAAGGGGTGAGCGACATATTAAGCCCCAAAATGCTAGAGATTTTACAAACAGCGCAAGATTTGGGCTTTATCTTGTGTATCCACGCTGAGAGCGGGGGGTTTGTTTTGGAGCGCGAATTTGAGTTTCACGCCACTATCCACACCTTAGCCAAGACTTTTAGCAAGCTCACCATCATTTTAGAGCACATGAGCGATAGGCGCAGCATCGCCTTACTCGAGCAATACCCCAACCTTTACGCCACCTTAACCTTGCACCATTTGGCCCTAAATTTAGACGCTTTGGCCGGAGGCGCGCTGGCCCCACATCTATTTTGTAAGCCCTTATTAAAAACCCCTAAAGATCAAGAAGCCCTTTTAGAGCTTGCCTTAAAAGCTTGCCCCAAAGTGTGCTTTGGCTCGGACAGCGCCCCGCATTTAATCGGCACTAAGCACACCTGTGCTTGTGCGGCAGGGGTGTTTAGCGCGCCCTTGCTTCTTAGCGGGTTGTGTGGTCTGTTTGAAAAGCACGGGGCGCTCGAATTTTTACAAGATTTCATCAGCACCAACGCCACGCGCATTTATGGGTTAAAAGACCTGCCTCAAAAGCGCATCACCCTCCAAAGAACCCCACCCAACTTACCTAACGCACTTTTAAAGGGGCAACTTGTCATCCCCCACTTCATGCCCTTAGAGTGGAGCGTAAAGACTAATTAAAGGGATAAAAATCCCTTTTATGTCTCTTTTTGTTTTATTAAAAAGACTAGACTCTTGGTTTTAAACTGAAAGATTGCGCTGAATTTTAAGAAAATGTAGATTTTGGGCGGGATTTTGGCGTGCAGCCAGTCTTGGCAAGACATCACTAAAACAAGACCACCCTTCATATCTTTTTCTCACAGCCTCATCTAGTGCTTTTTATCAGCATAGGAGCGGGGGTTATTAGGGTTGAGCCTAGAGAATTGGCTTTGTGGTGTTTTGAGCCCTTTGTGTTTCTCTTGGGTCAAAGGCCTTATCAGTGGCTCTAACTTTTGCTTTAGCTCCCTTGCTCTAGAATAAGGGCTTTTGCAAAGGAGTTTTTATGGTTGTTTTGGACAATAAATTTTGGCTGATGTGGCTGGCGCCGGGGGGGGGGGGGGGTAAGCTTAAGCCGCAAATCTAGCTATGGGTTTTTGGTGGGGGTTTTGGGGATTTTTGGGGTGCATACGGGGGTGGGCTATTACTTACAAGGCATGCACGGGATTGTGATTAACCCTAACATCACCACGCACAATATCCCCGTGGTTAAAGAAATCCTTGCTATCCTCACCACAATCAAAGACTACACAACCAGCGCAACGCTGTATCAAAATCTAAACAAACCTCTAGAGAAAGACTATTTGCGCGTGGATCAAGACAGCGTACCCAATGTCGTTTTAATTATAGGAGAAAGCGCCTCGCGCAATTTCATGCAACTTTATGGGTATCGTGTGCCTAACTCCCCCCTAGCCAGCGCTCTACAAAAAAGCCAAAACCTCTTTGTATTCAGCGATGTCATCTCGGCCCAAGCCACCACTGAGGCTGTCTTCCCCACTTTACTCAGTTATAAAGATTTTGAGCATAAAAACACCCCTTGGTACATCTATAAAACTATGGGGGCGGTGTTTAAACAAGCGGGGTATGAAACATTTTGGATAGATGTGCAAGAGGATTTGGCGCGGAATAATGTTTATGCCCACTTAGCCCACCCTTTTGCCCATAAATATTGGACAAACGCCCCCTCAGATCTCCCGCAAACCACTCAAGACATTTGGACGCTTCAAATGTTAAAACACATACAGCCACAGTTGCAAAGCAAAAATTTTATCCTTTTACACCTCTTTGGGAGTCATTTTATTTACAACCGGCGTTTCCCCAAAAGCTTTAGCAAATTTAGCCCTCAAGACATCCCTTATAGCGGTCTAAAAGTCAAAGACCAAACAGATAGGCAAATTGTGGCAGATTATGTCAATTCTCTTTACTACACTGACCATGTCTTAGACAAGATTTATCGCTTTTTTCAAAACAAAGATGTCCTCATGGTTTATCTTTCAGACCACGCCGAAGCTGTGTTTCAAGGCGGGCATTATGCCGGGCACAGCTGTTCGCCTCAAGGGGTAGAAATCCCCTTTATGATCTTCGTTACCAACACCTTTAAACAAAGGCATCCTGATAAAGTAAAATCCATCGCCCAAGCGGTGCATAAACCCTTCATGAGCGATGATTTAATCCATTCTCTTTTGCCCCTTGTAGGCATACACACCAAGGACAACCTAGACACTAAAAATCTTTTTAGCCCCAAGTTTGATACACAATACACATAGAAAAAGGGTTTATTGCGGCCATTTGGTGTATTAAACCAAGGTTTTTAAAAAGCTTTGGACTTGCTTTAGGGCCAAAAAGCGGTGAGAGATTTGGTTTTTCTCTTTTAAGGTGTCCATGGTTTGGTGATAGCCTTGGGGGATGAATAAAGGGTCGTAGCCAAAGGCTTTAGGCTTTAAGGGGGCTTTGATGATTTTACCCAAGCACTCCCCCCTAAAGGTTTTTTCAAGCACACGCCCCTGCCCGCACACGCCCACCGCCACCACGCACACAAAACGGGCAGGAGACTCCAGTAACCCCAATTCCTCTAAGCATGCCAAGAGTTTGCAGTTATTGTCTGTGTCGCTGCAAGACACGCTAGGCGGGTTAAAATCCCTAGCGATCATCTCTTTGGCGTTTTCTTTAATGCTGGCAAAGCGCGCGCTATAAATACCGGGCAACCCTGCTAAAGCATCCACGCACAGCCCGCTATCCTCCGCCAACACGCAAAAATCTTGAAACTTATCCTTTAAAAGAGGGTAGAGTGCGCGCGCTTTTAAGCGGGCATTTTGGGTGAAACTTGCCCCACTCTCTAGCACTTCTACGCGTCCGACAAGGCTTGCATAGGGCAACACCTCTTGGCCTAAAATGGCGCGCACTTCGGCGCATTTATGGGCGTTGTTGCTAAAAAAGATTAAAGGTAACATCCGGGCATTTTAGCCTCTTTGGCTTGAAAAGAGATTATTAAACCTTTTGTGTTAATATGGGGGGTTTTCAAAATGAGGAGTTACGCATGCTAGAAGCAACAACAAGAGAACAAAGCCTTAACAACAACCCCAACCTGAGTAAAAAAGATGTCAAGGTTGTGGAGAAAATTTTAAGCAAGAACGATTTAAAGGCCCTTGAAATGAAAGAGCGCTACACAGCAGATGGGCTGTATGTGCTCAATTTCATGAGCTCGCCGGGCAGTGGCAAAACCACACTTTTGGAGAATTTAGCCAGCTTTGAGGATTTTAAATTCTGTGTGATTGAGGGGGATTTGCAGACAAACCGCGATGCCGATCGCTTGATTAAGAAAAATGTCGCCGCCCAGCAGATCACCACAGGGGAGGCGTGCCACTTAGAGGCGGCGATGTTAGAGGGGGCTTATGACATTTTAAAAGACAAGGGCGCGATCGCTCAAAGTGATTACTTGGTGATTGAAAATGTCGGCAACTTGGTTTGCCCCTCTAGCTACAACTTGGGCGCGGCGATGAATATCGTTTTGCTCTCCACGCCAGAGGGCGATGATAAAGTGCTCAAATACCCCAGCATGTTTTTGTGCGCCGATGCCGTGGTGGTGAGCAAGGCGGATTTAATGGATGTCTTTGGCTTTAGGATTTCTCAGGTGCAAGAGGACATGGATAAGCTCAAGCCGGGCACGCCCATTTTTACCGTAAGCTCTAAAGACCGCGCGAGTCTAGAGGCCTTTAAAGACTTTCTTGTTGCAAGGCGGGCGCAAAATTACCAATCAAGCCACGCCTTTTAATGTGTTTAGCGATTCCCTCTAAAGTCATTGCTCTTGAGGGCAACACGGCGACTTTAGAAACTTTGGGCGTGCAAAGGCGGGCAAGTTTGGACTTAATGGACGAGCCCGTAGATGTGGGAGATTTTGTGTTGCTACACATTGGCTTTGTGGTGGGTAAGATCGACACCAATGAAGCCCTAGAATCTTTAAAGCTTTACGCCGAGATGGTCGCTAAAATGGAGCAGGATGACTGATTTTATCGGCTCTTTTAGGGACAAGGACACCATTTTAGCCCTTGTCAGCCAAATTAAAAAAGAGAGCTCTAAGCTGCAAGCCCCCTTTAAAATCATGGAGGTGTGTGGCGGGCACACCCACTCTCTCATGCGCTATGGTTTGTTAAATCTCTTACAAGACACCCCCCTAGACTTTGTGCATGGCCCCGGTTGTCCTGTGTGCGTGATGCCAAAACTGCGCATCGATGAGGCCATCGCTTTAGCTCAAATGCCAGACACAATTTTAATCACTTTGGCGGATTTAATGCGTGTACCCGGGAGCAAATTGAGCCTGCAAGGCTTAAGGGCTAGGGGGGCTGATGTGCGCTTTGTCTATTCCCCCCTGCAAGCCCTAGAGATCGCCACCACTAACCCGCATAAAAAGGTCGTGTTTGTGGCGATCGGGTTTGAAACCACCACCCCCATGACAGCAAGTTTATTATTGCAGGCTAGAGAAAAAGGTTTGAGAAACCTTTTTTTCCACAATAACCATGTGCTTGTGCCCCCCAGCGTGCAAGCCGTGCTAAAAAACGCCTCCATAAATGCCCTCATCGCCCCCTCGCATGTAAGCGTCATCACGGGGGCTAAGATTTATCAACCCCTGCTCGATCTCTTTCAAATCCCCATTGTGGTGGCAGGCTTTGAGCCCGTGGATATGTTGGATGGCATCTTGCGGATTGTGCGCCAAGCTTTAAACAAACAAGCCCTTTTAGAGGTCCAATATAGCCGCGTGGTGAGCTTTGCAGGCAATTTAAAGGCACAAAGTTTGATCGCGCAGACCATGCAAGTGCGCCCAAGTTTTGCATGGCGTGGCTTAGGAGAAATCCCTTTTTCAGCCATGCAAGTGCGCCCCGAGTTTGCGGATTTTGACGCTGAAGTGGTGTTTGCCAAGCTCCTACCAAAGCAAAGCGCACTTGAGCCCAAGAACTGCCTTTGCGGACAGATTTTAAAAGGGCTTGCCAAACCCCTAGATTGCACCCTGTTTAACAAAGCCTGCACCCCTAGCCATCCTGTGGGGGCGTGCATGGTGAGCGCCGAGGGGGCTTGCGCGGCGTATTTTAAATACCTTGGTTAGCCACTTCTTTTTTTTCTTCTTTGCCCACGAGCTTATTGTATTTGGGGTTTTTGGGGTCCATGGTTACGATGCTAAAGCTTAGATCGTTGATCTCTGTGTGCGATTTGATGTAATCGTTGATTTCCTCTAGGGTCATTTTTCTAATGCGCTCTAGCATGGTAACATCGTAGTTTATGGGCAGGCCTAAGTAGAAGTTGTGGAATTTGGTTGTGAGCCTTTTGCTGATGGTTTCGTTAGCCAAAGGTTCAGAGCCTAGTAAAAACTTTTTCGCCCCATCTAGCTCTTCCTGTGTGATCCCTTTTTCGACAAACTCTTTAATCACCTTTTTAACTAAAGCCACGCTTTTATCTTGGTTCTCTAGTTTTGTTTGTAAATAGCCTGTGGTGCAATTGATGATTCTAGAGAGCTGGATGCGCATATAGGCACTGTAGGCCAAGCCCTCTTTAACGCGGATGATGTCCATTAAACGAGAGCCAAATCCACTAGAGCCCAACACAAAGCCCATGACTTTTGCTAAGGGCAATTCTTTGGCTAAATCCTTCATCACAAAGGGCGAACCAAAGTAAATATAAGCCTGTTGGCTGTCCTTATAGACCACTTTCGTTTCAGGTTTTTCAGTGGTGCTAAAATAGGGGGTGAAGAAGGGCTTGTTGGAGGGCAAGGACTCTAGAGTGGGTTTTAAGGCCTCTAGGGTTTTATTGATATCCAAATCCCCCCCCATGACAATGATCAACCGCTCAATGTCTAGGGCATCCTCTAGGCGTTTTTTGACATCCTCTAGTGAGATCGATTTAATGCTCTTGGGGGTGCCTGTGGCCGGGTGCGCTAGGGGAGTGCCCGCAAATAAAATTTCGTTTAAACCCAGTTGCGCTACATAGTCAAAGTTGCTCTCTTTATTCAAGGCCGCGGCGACCATGCGCTGTTGGACTTTCTCTAAAGTGCTGGGCGTGAGATTGGGCGAGAGCAAGAGATCGTGCAAATAAGAAATGGCCTTGCCTTGGTATTCTTTTAAAAAGCTCAGATCAATGTGTAAGGACTCTAAGCGGATGTCTGCATCCAGCGTGATGGCCAATTGCTCTAATTGTTCGGCAAAGGCGATGCTGCCTAGCTCCTTTGTGCCCTCATTTAAAATGCTCGCACTCAGCTTTGAGAGGCCGAATTTGTCCTTATCCATGACGTTGCCCCCGCCCATAAACATCAGCTTGACCGTCCCCATAGGCAAGATGTGGTTATTTTCATAAATGACGGGGATTTTTACGCCCTTGACCTCAAAATAATGGATTCTCTCACCCACTTCGTTGCGTTTAATCACCTCTGTGGTTTTTTCTTGTGTTTTTGTTGGCATTTTCTTTTCCTTATAAACTCCAAGCACTATAAGAAGCACGGCCACTAAGACCAGCAACAAAGTATAGCGCATGTTGCGGATTTTATTAGACATGGTAGTGTTTTAAAATTTCATAGGCCGTGTTGCGCTTGGCCGCAAGGCTGCCGATGTCCTCGATCAAGCGCACCATCTCCTGCTCGTTTAAACAAAAGCTCGTACCGGCTGCCTTAACGACATTTTCCTCCATCATTACACTCCCTAAATCATTGGCCCCAAACAACAGAGCCAACTGCCCGATAAAAGCCCCCTGTGTCACCCAAGAACTTTGGATGTTTTTTACATTATCTAAAAATAACCGACTGCAGGCTAACAGGCGCAAATAGCGGTTAGAACTGGCTTTTCTAATGTGGGGCATTTCTTGTTGCAGAGGGGTAAAATCGGGCTGAAAGCTCCACAAAATAAACGCCCTAAAGCCCCCCGTTTCATCTTGCAGATTGCGCACCCGCTCCAAATGCTCGGCGATGTCTTCATCGGTGTCCGTTGTGCCAAACATCATGGTCGCCGTGCTTTTAATGCCTAACTTGTGCGCCTCTTTATGCACCTCAATCCAGCGATCTGCGCTTAGTTTCTTAGGCGCAATTTTCGCACGCACCCGATCGCTTAAAACCTCTGCCCCCGCCCCAGGAATTGAGCTTAAGCCCGCCGCTTTTAAACGGCCCAAAACTTCTTGCAAGGACAGCCTAGAAATTTTGGCAATGTAGTCGATCTCGACTGCTGAAAAGCCGTGTATGGTGATGGTGGGGAATTTTTGGGCGATGTGGGCGACTAAATTTTCATAGTAATCGATTTTTAACTGCGGATGCACCCCGCCTTGAAAGAGGATTTGCGTCCCCCCAATGGCTAACAGCTCCTCGATTTTTTGATCGATCGTTTTAAAGTCCAAGATATACGCGTCTTTATCCTTGAGCGTCCGCTTAAAAGCGCAAAATTTACAATCCACGAAACAGATATTGGTGTAATTGATGTTGCGATCCACAATAAAGGTCGTGGTGTTTTCTGGGTGCAACTCTTGCTTTTTGGCTAAAGCCATTTGCCCCAATTCTTTTAGGGGCTTGTTGGCCATATAATCTAGCAATTCTGCTCTGCTTAAACGCATATTCTCTCCTAAAAACGGGTACCCATTGAGAAGGCGAAGCGTTGGGTGTAGTCGTTCAAGTTGGGGTTAAACCACAAGCCCTTTTTATCGCTCCACTCGTTAAAGAAGGCAATGGGGAAAATGAGCACCAAAGGACCCATGGGGGAAATCCACTCAATTTGTAGGCCCGTAGAAGCCCGCCAAGTGGCGTGCTCAAAGCCCGCCCCCACCACGCCATAATCTTTAAAACTCACATTGGTTGAGTAAGCTTGTTGCCAAAAGCCCCCGGCTTTATCAGGGGTTTTATAGGTCAAAAAGCCCCAGTCAAAGAACCACGCCAAGCGCATTTTCGCTGCTTTTAAAAGCCCATAACTCAGCTCCACTGAGCCTGTGTAAAGCCCATCGCCCCCTACCCACATCCCTAAGTTGGTTTTGGGTGTGATCGAGCTGTTTCTAAAGCCTCTAATGGTGGTAACGCCCCCCATATAGAACACAGAGTTTAGGGGCAAGTAGTCTTCTGTGTTGTAGCGGAAAATATAGCCCCCTTGGGTTTTAAAGCGGGCGATGAGATCGATGAGTAAATATTTTTTGAGGTCTTTATAGGCGGCAAATTTGCCATAAATTTTCGTGTTGCGGACATTCCCTCCTAGTCCATTCCACGAATTAAGGGGGTGATCTGAGGGCAGACCAGACATTGTGGTGTAGTTAGAAAAGGTGAAACCATTTCTGGGGAAGTAATAGTCATCTGTGTTGTCAAAATTAGTGCTGAGTGTGAAAGAGCTGGTTGTGGGAGTGTTGTAGTCCCTGCTCCACAATCCGCGTAAGGGTTGGCCATCGGGGCCTGTGACGGGCGAGCCATTGGGGCCTTTAATGATCGTGTTGGTACTGCTGTAAAACATTTCATACAAGGGGCTAGAAAAGCCCAAAATTTTATTGAGGCTGTAATTGTAGCCCAAATTCATGCTGAAGGTGTTGGTGATCATGCGCCCTGCACTCACGCTAAAACCCCCGCCTTGTTGGATATAGTTGTAGTTGATGATGTATTCCGCAAAAAGGCTAATAGAAGAACTATAGCGGCTGTCAAAAATGCGCGGGTTTCTTAAAGTCAAGTTGCCTGAAAACATCCGTCCGCTGCCCCGAATGCCGTAGTTTTTATTGCCCCCACCGGTGGAGATGTTGGCGTATAAGCTCATGCTTTGTCCCGTGCCAAAGAGGTTTTTCTCGCTCACACTGCCATTGAGCATGAGCCCCCCATAGCTGCCATAACCTAGCCCAAATTGCAACTGCCCCGTGCGCCCCTCTTCGACATTCACCAACAAGTCCATCAGCTGGCTATTGACCCGCCGCTCTTCGATTTTTACTTTAGAGAAGAAGCCTAAGCGGCGCAACGCACTTTCAGAGCTGGCGACTTTAGTGAGACTATAACGCTCTTTGGGGCTTAACCACACCTCACGGCGAATCACCCGATCGCTGGTGCGCTGGTTGCCCGAGATGATGATGTCGTTGATATAGACCAAGTCCCCGGTTTGGATGTGGTAAATCACCTTCACGGTGCCGTGTTTTTCATCCTTATCTAGGTCGGGCTTAACCACCGCGAAAGCATAACCTTGGTCAGCGACTTCTCTTTTTAAGATTTGGGCATCTGCGCGCATGTGCTCGATGTTAAAAACGGCGTTTTTGTGGATCTTAATGGATTTTAAAAGTTTAGCCATCGGCACGACTTGTTTATCGATTTTGATCTCGATGCCTGAAACGCGGTATTGAATCCCCTCTTTGACCTTATAGTAAAGCTTGGCCTTGTGCGTACCAAAGTTGGTGTTTAAGAAAGGGGAGGACACATTGACATCTAAAAACCCATTGCGTAAATAGACATCTTGGATACGCATGGAGTCGTACTCTAACTCGTTTAAGTGCAATTTACCCGAGTTTAAGCCCCACATCCAGCCCATAAAGTCGCGCTGTTTGTTTGCGCTAAGACTCTCTACCAAGCGGGGTTTTAGCTGTTTGCGCCCCTCATAAACGGATTTGGTGATGTAAATGTTATTCCCACGATTCACATCAAAGATGATCCGATACGCCCCCTCGCCGGCTAAATTTTCTGTGCGCACCTCCACCACGCTGCCATAATAGCCCTGTTGCTCTAGGGCACTCTTTAAAATGTATTTGGCGTTGTCTAGTTTGGTTTCATCGTAGGTGTCGCCTTTTTTGATCCCCATTTGGTTGTAAAGATTCTCTTTCTCTTTCTCAGTCCCATAGCCCTTGATTTCAATGCTAGCGATGCGGGGCTTTTCTTTGAAGTGGAAGACCAAATCACCGTCTTTAAAGGTCGCATAGACATCTTCGAAGTAGCCCTGATTATACAAAGCCAAGACGGCCTCATCGATCGCTTTCAAGTCCAAAACGTCGTTTTTCTTGATCTTGACAATCTCATTGGCAAGCATATCCGACATGTAAGAGAGGTTTCTGTACTCAATTCTGGTGATCCTCTCCTCAGCAGCGTCTAGGGGCAAAAAAAATTGGCCGAGCCAAACTAGGCAAACTGTGAAAAACTTTTTAATGCGGAATCCTTGCATTTGGCTTTTGCAATCCGTGCATTATACCCAAAAATAACATTTTGGTAAACAAAAAACCAACAAAATAACAAAAATACACACTTTTTACCATGTTTGGATGGGGTTATACAAGCTGTCCCTCTCAATGGCGCAAAAGCGCGCGTCCTTGATTTGATAGATCAAATCCTCTTTACAAACCCCTTTTTTGCTCTTAGCCCCCCCGGCTGATTGGATCATCTCCACTTCAATCGTGCCGTCCAAATCATCCGCCCCAAACTCTTGGGCCACTAGGGCTAAGTTCAGACCCAAAGTCGCCCAGTAGGCCTTAATGTGGGGGATGTTTAAGAGCACAATGCGGGCAATGGCAATGGTTTTTAAAATCTCCACCGCGCTTGGGCTTTGATCCACCTTTAAAAAGTTATTGTCCTTTTGATAGAGCAAGGGGATGAAGGCGTTAAACCCTCCCTCTTTTGCCTGCACTTTTGTTTGCGGGCTTTGGGCGTGCTTCAAGCGCAACATGTGATCCAAGCGGTGCTCTCTGCTCTCCACATGCCCAAAGAGCATGGTCGCGTTGCTCATTTTGCCTAAAGAGTGCCAGTATTGGTGAATCTCAAGCCACCTAGCAGAGCTCACCTTGCCCGCGCAAATGTGCTTCCTCACCTTTTCATCAAAAATCTCCGCCCCGCCCCCGGGCATGCTATCCACCCCCGCCTTTAGCATGTCCTCTAGCACCTCTTGGTAGGGCTTGTTAAACTTCGTGCTTAAAAAATGCACCTCAGCCGCGGTCATCGCCTTTAAATGCAGGTCTTTAAACCCCGCCTTGATCGCCCTAAAGAGCTCGAAATACCAATGATAGGTGTAATTGGGGTTGTGTGCGCTCACCACATGCACCTCTTTAATGCCCCGCGCATAAGAGCTAGAAATCTGATCTAAAATCTGCTCTTGGCTCATCTCGTAGGGGTTGGGGTTCTTGCGGCCAGCAGAAAAAGCGCAAAACTTGCAACTATCTTGGCAGACATTGCTTGGGTTGATGTGGCGGTTGGTGTTGAAATAGACTTTGTCTTGGTGCATTTGGGTGCGGATCGCGTGCGCTTCTTTAGCTAAAACGAATAAATCGTAATCATAAAGTTTAGCTAGAGCGCTCGCCTCAGTGCATTGCCCGCTTAGGGCTTGTTCTAATAAATCCATCGCTTCATCCTTTCAGGGTCATCCTCCCGTTTTGTAAAAAGCCCGCTCGGACACTTGGTTTTGTGTGCCCGCTTGCCATAAATTCTTTTCGGGTTTGTTATGCACGCTTTGGTGCAGGGCGTGGCGCATTTGCGTTAGATCGCCTTGTAAAATCGCGCCTTTTGCGCTCACGCTGTCTTGGTAGTAAAGACAGGGGAAAATCGTACCATCCGCACTCAGGCGGATTTTATTGCAATGTTTGCAAAAGTCGTCATTGTGCGGGGCAATGATGCCAAATTCATAGCCATCCTCTAGGGCGTAAATCTTAGAAGGGCTTAACCCCTCGCTCTTAAGGCACAAGTTGGGGTATTTTTGTTTAATTGCCTTCAAAATCTGCGCCTCGCTAAGGCCCCTTAGTTGGCTATTGGCATGCGTGTTCTCCATAAACTCAATGTAGCGGATTTGGGCGTTTTTGCCCCTGGCAAACTCCAAAAGCTCTAAAACCTCATCCTCATTGATCCCACGTAAAACAACCATGTTAAACTTCAGCCCCAAGCCCACCTTTAACGCCTCCTCCACGCCCTCTAAAACCGCTTTCAAGCCGTCTTTTTGCGAGATTTTAGCGACCCTCTCTGGCTTTAGCGAATCTAAGGACACATTGACTCGCTCTAAGCCCGCTTCTTTGAGTTGTGCGGCTTGGTTTTTTAACAAAAACCCGTTTGTGGTTAGGGCTAACTTCACATGCGGGGCGTAGGCGTGGATTTTAGCGATGAAGGGGGCTAAATCTTTGCGAATCAAAGGCTCTCCGCCCGTGATGCGGATTTTAGCCACCCCCTCATCGATGGCGATTTTAATGAACTCTAGCATTTTATCAAGGGGCAACAATTCTTCTTCAAAATCCATGGGTGTGGTCGGCATGCAGTACTGGCACCTAAAATTACACTGCTTGGTTACAGACACCCGTAGGTAATCGATACGGCGTGCAAAGGTATCCACAAGCATAAATTTCTCCACTTTTTAGGCTAAAAGGGTAAAATAGCAAATCCATTTACAATTTAGGCTGAAATTTTAAGGGCTCACGCACAGCCTAGACATTTTTAAGGAAATCGATGACAAACCCCACGCCTTTTATAGATTTTTTAGCCACTCTGCAAAAAACCAACCGCTCCTTAGATTTTTTCGTGGATTGGCAAAAATGCCTCAACAACCGAGAAAAAACCCGCATTTATGCCAACCATTTAAACTCTTTGCTCGGGGTGAGCGCGCCAGACTTGGCTGCAAAAGTGGCGCAACTTTTTAAAGAGTGCCCCCATGCCTTTACAATTTTGCCTTTGTTGCTTGCCATGAGAAACCCTAACGAAATTGTGCGCCACGCCAGCCAAGAAAAAACCCTGCAAGAGTATTTACAAAGCCCTGAGGGCATTTGCACGCTTTTACAAGAGAGCGGGCTTTTAAAAATCTTTGGCGCGCATCAGATCAAAGACTTAAACGATGTGATTTTAGGGATTGAGATTGGCCTAGACAGCAATGCGCGTAAGAACCGCAGCGGGGTCCTAATGGAGCAACACCTAGAACACGCCTTCAAACAAGCCAAGTTAAATTTTAAAGCACAGGTGAGCGTTAAAGAGTTTGCCGCCTTGCATGAGAGTTTTGGCAGCGATATTAAGAAATTTGACTTTGTGGTCTTTGGCAAACGGACGACTTATTTTATTGAGTGCAATTTTTACAGCAGCGGGGGGAGCAAGTTAAACGAAGTCGCTCGGGCTTATCAAGAACTCGCCCCCCGTTTTGCCAACGACCCACACAAAGAATTTATTTGGATCACAGACGGACAGGGGTGGCTGGACGCCAAAAATAAACTCCAAGAAGCCTATAAGAGCGTGCGCCTTTACAACCTAAGCCAGCTAGACACTTTATTAGACGAGTTAAGCCATGCTTAAACCCGCTTTCACCAGCTTAGATCAAAAATTCCAGCTTTATTGCGGGGATTGTAGGGAAGTGTTGCCCCATTTGCAAGGACAAGTGGATTTGATCTTTGCCGATCCGCCCTATTTTCTCTCAAACGGCGGACTTAGTGTCCAAAGCGGGCAAATCGTGAGCGTCAATAAGGGAGAGTGGGACAAAAGCCAAGGGCTAGAGCACATGCACGCCTTTAATGTGGAGTGGCTAGGCCTTGCCAAAGAGGCCCTAAAGCCCGCGGGGAGTCTATTGATCAGCGCGACTTACCATAATCTCTTTTCTTTGGGGCTTGCTTTACAATCTCTGGGCTTTAAACTTTTAAACCTCATCACATGGCATAAGAGCAACCCCCCGCCTAATTTTTCTTGCCGCAGCTTAGTGCATGCCAGCGAGCAAATCCTTTGGGCAAGAAAGAGCCCCAAGCACGCTCACATTTTTAACTACAAGCGCATGAAAGAATTAAACGGCAATAAACAAATGCGCGATGTATGGACTTTACCCGCCATTGCCCCTTGGGAGAAACAATTAGGCAAGCACCCCACGCAAAAGCCCCTAAGCCTTCTTAGCCGCTTGATTTTAATGGCAAGCCATGAAGAAAGTTTGGTTTGCGACCCTTTTAGTGGCTCAGGCTCTACGGGCATTGCGGCAAATTTACTCGGGCGATCCTTTGTGGGGATTGAAAGGGAGTTTGAGTTTATACAACTTGCCATTAAGCGCAAAGAGGATTTAGACATGCGCTTTGGCGAGCTGTCTAAAAAAATCTCTAAGTGGATCGCCTAGTGCAAGAACTTAGCTGCGTGTTGCTCTGCGGGGGGCGAAGTAGCCGTATGCAAATGCAAGGGCAGCAGTTTGACAAAGCTTTATTGCCCTTTAAAGACACCACGCTTTTAGAGCACCAGCACACTAAGCTCAAACAATGGTTTCAACGAGTCTATATCTCTTGCAAACAGCCCTACTCTTTTAAGGCCGCGTATTTGATCGAGGCAACGAGCCATTTTAACCCTTTAGTGGGGATGGCGCACGCTTTATCCACGCTTAAAGCCCCCCTCATTTTTATCCCCGTGGATATGCCCTTTATTTCTAAAGAGAGTCTTTTAAAACTCTATGAAAACCGCCTTAAAGCCTGCCTCATTTATCTAAAAAGTGCTGAGGGTTTTTATTTGCCTAATTTATGCCAACTGACCGCCTTGAGCTACTTAAAAGAGGCGTTGGCAAGCGGGCAAGAGAAAGTGGGGGCGCTCTTCCAACAAATAGGCTTTGGGGTAGAAGTGCAAGAGAGCAAAGAGTTTAGCAATTTAAACACCTACACTGACTATACAGAGGCGTTAAATGGCTGAAGAAGAAAAAACCGAGCTCCCCTCAGCTAAAAAGATAGAAAAAGCCCGCGAAGAGGGCAATGTGGCTAAGAGCATTGAGGTTTTAGGGTTTTTGGGCTTGCTTGGCAGCTTTGGGGGGATTTTTGCGCTTTTTAAGTTCTGGCTTGAAGGGTTTGAGAGCATGTTTAGAGAGTCTTTGCACTGGATCAAGCTAGACTTTAGCCCGCACAATTTATATGTGCTGTGCTTGCAACTTCTCAAAGATGCCCTATGGATTTTGTTGCCCTTTCTCTTTTTAGTGGGATTTATCGCCTTTTTGGCCAATGTCTTGCAATTTGGTTTTTTATTCAGCCCCAAGGCGATTGCGCCCAAATGGAGCAAGATCAACCCCATCACGGGCTTTAAAAACCTCTTTAGTTTAAAACGACTCTTAGACGGGCTACTCATCACCACAAAAGTTTTTATCGCCTTTATTTTGGGTTTTGTCTTGGTGTATTCTTTTGTGGATGAGATCATGGGCGTGGCGCAAGTGGGTTATAAAGACCAGCTGCTGTGGTTTAGAAGCAAGGCTTTAGAAGTCATTGCCAGTTTGTTGTTTTTGTTTTTAGTGGCTTCGTTGCTCGATTTTATGCTCAAACGCAGACAATACATCGAGTCGCTTAAAATGACAAAACAAGAGGTCAAGGACGAATACAAGCAACAAGAAGGCAACCCTGAGATCAAGGCAAAAATCAAGCAACTTATGTTGAAAAACTCGATGAGTAAAATGATGGCGGCGATTCCTAGCGCAAATGTGGTTGTGACAAACCCCACGCACTACGCCGTGGCTCTGCGCTTTGAGGAGGATGACCCCGCCCCTGTGGTGGTGGCTAAGGGCATTGACCACTTAGCCATCCGCATTAAGGGCGTGGCAAGAGAGCATGAAATCGAGATCATCGAAAACCCCAAACTTGCCCGCCAACTTTACCAAGATGTGGATGTTGATGAGGTGATCCCTAAAGTGTTGTTTGAGGCGGTGGCGATTGTGTTTGCCCAAGTAGCGCACATCCAGCAAATGAGAAACCGCTAAAGCCCCTTGCTCTCTAGCCATTTAAGCAAACTTTCTAACACCACTTGCTTGTCGGTCTCATCTAGGATTTTGTGGCGATCTTTAGAAAAAAGGCGCAATTCTATGTCTTTAAAACCTTGTTTTTCTAGGCAGTGGTGCGCTTTCACCACGCCCACACCAAAACCCCCGCACACATCATCTAGCCCGCTCAAAAACAAAATGGGTAAATCTTTGCGCCCGTAGGCGTGGGTGTGAAACACCATAAAAGCCCCCTCAACCAAGAGCGCAAAACTCTTTGTGCTGAATAAAAAGCGCGAGGCAGGATCGATGCGTAAAAGTTTCAACGCCGCCGTGTTTTTACAAACCCAGTTGCCCTGATAACGGCGTATCTTTGGGTGCAAACTAAATAGGGTATTGACCCCAGCTTTCAAGCGGACATTAAAACGGCCCAAAGTTTTTAGCAAAAAGGCGCAAAATCTCAAACCCCAAAAGGGAGAGGGCGTACCCGTTAAAATTAAAGCGTCTAGGGGGTAGTAATTGTGTTGCACCCACCGCCTCGCCAGTAAAGAGCCCATGCTATGCCCTAAAAGCACCAGCTTATGCGTGGGATAGAGGGTTTTAATGTGGCGGGCCAGCTTTACCATGTCCTTTACCGCCCACTCAAAGCCATGTTCCCCCATCTCTCCCCAATAAATTTCGCTTTTATCCTCTAAAACACTCAGTCCATGCCCTCTGTGATCGGCCACAAAGACCACATACCCTCTGGCGCACAACTCGTTAGCGACCCATTTATAATGCTCCTTATGCTCCACCATGCCCGTGGCAATTTGCACCACCACTCCCCTAGACTCTTCAGGCTCATAGCGATCAAAGTAGAGCTCTAAATAAGGGGGGTTGTCGCTGTTGATGCGTTGATTCTTAGACACCATAACCATCCTTTAAGAGAAGCGCAAATTTTCATACAAGTCGGGAATCAAGTGATCTTGACAAGTGATGGGCTCGGGATAAAACCCGTGTTTAAAGCCCAAAGCAAAAAGCGCATCGATGCCCGCCATCTGCTCCGCGCTCAAGGCGCAAGAGTTTTCATTAGCATACATGCTAAGATAAGTGTTTAAATGCGTTTTATTGACCCGCACTAAATGCCTTTCTAAGAGCATGTCTGCCAATAATTCTTGGTGTTTTAGAGCAATGACAATCGCCTGAGTCAAAGCCTTTTGCATGTGGATTGCTTGAGTTAAAGGGATTGAGCGGCGCAAAGCCATGCCCCCTAGAGGCAGGGGTAAATGAGAGCCAGAGAGCTCACACCACACTTCCCAAATCTCTTTTTCCACCACCAAATCAGGGTGAAAGTCTAAAATGCTCTCGTGTATCAACACCCCCCCATCCACTTCACCACTCAAAACCGCTTTTTCAATTTCTAAAAAATTCTTATACACCACTCTGGCTTGTGGGTAGTAAAGTCGAAAGAGCAGGGCGTTTGTGGTGTAACGCCCACTTAGAGCCACTTTAAAATTCTTTTTTAAGGGCTTGTCCTTGCGCCTAACCAGCTTAGGCCCATAGCCTTGTCCAAAACTTGTGGCGGGTTGCAATAGGGCGTAATGGTCTTTGATGAGTGGGTAGAGCCCAAAGCTAATCGCGCTGATGGCGTGCGTGCCTTTGAGGGCTTGCTCGTTTAAAGTTTCAATGTCTAGGGCGTGGTGTGTGAAAGGCTTAGGAAAATTGACCCACCCGAAGGCAAGGGCATAAAACATAAAAATATCATCCGCATCGGGGCTGTGGGCAATGCTTAACATGTATTCTTCTTTTTTCTATCATTTTAGCTTGTTTTACTCTATTTTAATACGACCCAAGAGAGATCAAGGCCCATTTGTTTTAACAAGAAGTGTGCGAGCGTGCGCTTGGCATGGTCGGCACACGCAAAGAGTATGGGAGCATTATGTACAATGATTTCAACTTTGTGTGTGGGTGTTTGAGCGGGGACTTTGATGGAGGCGAAAATGTGTGGAACAACACTCTAAAAAGATTAGCGGAGCGCACTTTAGGGGGTAATAATTGGTGTACAACAGAATATGTCGATTAGTTGGATAAGATGCCCTTGACTTCAGTTTAAGTGCGCGGGTCTCTTTAGGGCGCAAACCCCCTAACCTAAGTGCTTTTGGCATTTTTTAACAAATCTTATAGGCCGCGGCTTTAAAGCCCACTTTTGGGGTGGGGCTTGCTATCGAAACCACCCCAGTAGATTGGGGATTTGTGTAAAATTTCAACAAGCGGTTTCTTTCATCCACTAAAAACCCATCTTAAAATCTGCGTGTTGTTTTAAGGTGGTTAGCATTCCTAAAAATCGAAAGGATCGCGCATGGTTGTTGTGGTTACGGGAAGTGCCAGCGGGATTGGACTAGGCGTGGCGCAAGCTTTTTTAAAAGAGGGTCATCAAGTGGTCTTTTCGGATTTTAATCAAGAAGCCTTAGAGCAAGTGGCGAGCACCACCCCATCCAAAAATGCCCGTTTTATCCCCTGCGACGTTGCAAACGAAGATTCTTGTCAAAACCTCATCACCCAAACCCAAAAGGCCTTTAATGCAGTGGATGTTCTCATCAACAACGCCGGCTTCCAGCATGTGGCTTTCATAGAGGACTTTCCCACAGACATTTTTGAAAAGATGCTCAAAGTGGAACTTGTAGGCCCTTTTATGCTCACCAAATATGCTCTCCCCATCATGAAAGCGCAAAAATTTGGGCGCATCCTCAACATGGCCTCTATCAATGGTCTAGTGGGCTTTGCGGGCAAGGCGGCCTACAACAGCGCCAAACACGGACTCATCGGGCTTACAAAGGTTTGCGCTTTAGAGGGAGCGCCCTTTAACATCACGGCCAACGCCCTTTGTCCGGGCTATGTGGATACCCCTTTGGTGCGCAACCAATTAGCCGACTTGGCTAAAACCCGCCAAATAAGCCAAGAGGAGGCCCTAGAAAAGATCATCTACCCCCTCATCCCCCAAAAGCGCCTCATCGCCATTGAGGACATCGCCCAATATGCCCTGTTTCTAGTCAGCGATGCAGGCAAGAACATCACGGGGCAGGCCTGCGTGATCGATGGCGGTTACACCGCACAATAAAGGGCGTGTATGTGGGGCATTCTCTTAGGCCTAGTTGTCTTAATGGTGTTGGCTTATTTGGGTTGGTCGATTGTGTGGGTTGCGCCCATTGCGGCGGGGGTGGTGGCACTGACCGGTGGGCTAGACTGGCTAGAAACCTACACCCAAACTTACATGGGCGGGTTTTGTGCCTTTGCTAAGGTGTGGTTTCCCGTTTTTATGCTCGGGGCCATCTTTGGTAAATTAATGGAGATGAGTGGCATGGCAAGCGCAATCGCTAGACTCATTGCCAAAACACTTGGGCAAAAGCGTGCCATTTTGGGGGTGGTTTTAGCCTGCGCCCTGCTCACTTATGGGGGCGTGAGTTTGTTTGTGGTTGTGTTTTGTGTTTATCCCCTGTCCCTATCCCTATTCCAAGTTGTCTGTGCTTTAGTGATGTTTGTTGGGGGTTATTTGTACCTAAGAAGACAAGAGAGGCGTTATCAGGCTTTGGGCGAAAGCTACGATGCGCCCAGCCAACAAGAGCAGACACTAAGCGCCAACACTCCGCCCGTTTGGCTCTCTCTTTTACCCCTTTTGTGCGTGGTGTGCGCCTTAAACGTGTTCTCTTTGTCCATCATCTACGCCCTTTTGGGTGGGATTGGCCTGATTTTAATGTTAAGCGTGGGGCAATACAAACGCTTTGTTGGCGCGATCAATGCCGGGGCCAAAGATTCGATCTTGGCTCTCATCAACACCTGCGCGGCTGTGGGCTTTGGCTCTGTGGTGAAGGTGATGCCCAGTTTCCACACTTTAGCCCAGCACTTTTTAAGCGCTAAATCCAACCCCTTAATCTGTGAGGCCATCACGATCAACATCTTGGCCGGGGCCACAGGTTCAGCTTCGGGTGGTATGGGTATTGCCCTAGAAGCGTTGGGCGCAGAGTATGCCAAATTAGCCTTAAGCACGCACATCCCCTTAGAACTTTTGCACAGAGTTGCTTCTGTTGCCTCTGGGGGACTAGACGCTCTGCCCCACAACGGGGCCGTGCTCACTTTGCTTGCCATCACACAAATGGATCACAAGCGCAGCTATAAAGACATCGCCGTTGTGGCCGTGGTGATTCCCGTCTTTGCCCTAGTGGTGGGGATGGTCTTAGCCAGTTTTGGGGTGTATTAAGGCCTTTTGTGGTGGATAAAGTGGCTAACACCGCTTGTGTCTGTGGGGCGTTTTTAAAAAAGCTTAATTTAATCTTGATCCCACCTTTTTAGTGCCAAGCCACAACACCCATCGCTTAATGGGTGGATTTATGTTAATCTCAGATCTTATTGCATAGGTGAGGATAGGCATGGATTTTAGTGTTAAAGGTGGGGGTAGAATCGGATTTTATCATCGGTGGCTTTGTTGCTCTTTTCCCCTCTGCTTGCGGAAAAAAACGGGTTTTTCATGGGGGGCGGATTTATTTACAACCACTTTACCCGTAATTTGGATTTTACCATCCCCATTGATGGCACACACACCCTAGACCCCGTGCCCGATGAGAGCACCACACATAGCCAGCAGCACAGCGGTGCGCTCTATGGGGGGGAGATTATGCTGGGCTACAAACAATTCTTTGGCAAGCCTAGACTCTTTGGCTTGCGTTACTTTGCCTTTGCCAATGGGATGGATGGGGGGTATAACTACTTAACCTTTGATCGCCACGCCCAAATGACAAGTGCCACACAAAACGCCGCCACATTTTTTTATGGGGCAGGGATCGACATTTTGTCTAATTTTTACGATAGGGGCGATCACAGCTTAGGGGTCTTTGTGGGCGGGATGATTGGCGGGCAAAGCTGGCTTCTTGGCAGGGCGTATGCGGCCAAACTCTGCCAAACCCAAATCCCCTCACAGCCTAAAGACTGCGTGAGTGCGGATGTGGTGTGGAAAAACAACGCTGCGATCGCCAACTCTATGGGCAATGACGCAAAGTTTTATGAGATGCCTAGCTTTCAAGTGGCGGTGCAAGGGGGCTTTAGGGTGCAACTCTCTAAGCACCAAAGCTTTGAAGTGGGGGTGCGCTTTCCCTTTTTAGAGCACACCTACTACACCGAGGAAGACAAAAACAAGTGGGGCATTTATGGCAAAAATGGTAAAGCCCGCATTTTCTTAAAGCGCGGGATCGCTCTTTTTGCGCATTATTTCTACACATTTTGAGTTAAAAACACGCCCTACACGCCAAAACCTGTTTAAATTTACCCCCTTGTGTTAGACTTTGCTTTTTGCTAAGGGAGCACCATGCAACAATTCAAGGCCTTGCTTTGGGGGCTAGTGGCGATTATGGGGGCTGTGGCTCTTAGCGTGTTGGCTTTGCATAAGGGCGAGAGCATCAACACGCTTTGGCTCGTGTGTGCGGCGGTGTGTATTTATAGTTTAGGGTATCGCTTTTACAGCCATTTTGTGGCGTATCAAGTGCTGTGTCTGAATGACAAGCGCGCCACGCCTGCCTGTGTCTTTAACGATGGGCGCGACTTTGTCCCCACGCACAAGGCGATCACCTTTGGGCACCACTTTGCCGCCATCGCAGGGGCGGGGCCTTTGGTCGGGCCTATTTTAGCCGCCCAAATGGGCTATTTGCCCTCCATTTTGTGGATTTTGATCGGCAGTGTTTTAGGCGGCTGCGTGCATGACTTTATCGTGCTCTTTTGCTCCATGCGCAGAAGTGGCCGCTCTTTAGGGGAGATGATCAAGGATGAAATGGGTCCTTTTGTGGGTTGGTTTGCCATGTTGGGGACTTTGGGGATCATGGTGATCATCATCGCCATTTTGGCGATGGTGGTGGTTAAAGCCCTCGCCCACTCGCCTTGGGGGCTTTTTACGATCGCTTGCACGATCCCCATTGCTATTTTTATGGGGCTGTACATGCGCTTTTTGCGCCCCAAAGTGCTCGAAAGCTCGCTGATTGGCTTTGCACTCTTGCTCTTAGCGATTTATTATGGCAAGGTGGTGGCTAACGATCCCACTTTGGCCTCTTACTTCACCCTTAAGGCCAGCTCTTTAGCGTGGATCATCATCGCTTACGGCTTTGTGGCCTCGATTTTGCCCGTGTGGTTCTTGCTCGCGCCTAGGGATTATTTAAGCACTTTTTTAAAAATCGGGGTCGTGTTGATCTTGGCTTTAGCCCTTGTTGTTGTCGCCCCGCCTTTGCACTTACCCAAACTCACGCACTTTGTGGATGGGAGCGGGCCTGTCTTTGCGGGCGCGCTCTTTCCCTTTTTATTCATCACCATCGCCTGTGGGACGATCAGCGGGTTTCACGCCTTGATCGCCTCGGGCACCACGCCTAAGATCATCGCCAAAGAGAGCCACGCCCGTTTAGTGGGCTATGGCTCGATGCTGATGGAGTCTGTGGTCGCCTTAATGGCGCTTTTAATGGCGGGCATTTTACACCCGGGGCTGTATTTTGCGATCAACGCCCCCCAAAGCACGATTGGCAGCGACATCGCCCAAGCGGTTAGGGTGATCAACTCTTGGGGCTTTCAAATCACCCCCCAAGAGATTACAAGCATCACTAAGCACATCGGCGAGCAAAGCATCTTAAGCCGCACGGGAGGCGCGCCCACCTTTGCCATTGGGCTTAGTTTGCTCGTGTATAAAGTCGTGGGGCATCCTAGCGTGATGGCGTTTTGGTACCACTTTGCGATCCTCTTTGAAGCTTTATTTATTTTAACCGCTGTGGATGCGGGCACGCGCACCGCCCGCTTCATGATCCAAGACATTTTAGGGCATATTTACAAGCCTTTAGGCAACACCAATTCTTACGCGGCGGGCATTGTGGCGACTTTATTGGCAGTCGGGCTTTGGGGATATTTTTTGTATCAAGGCACGATCGATCCTAAAGGGGGCATTTACACCCTATGGCCGCTCTTTGGCGTGAGCAACCAAATGCTCGCAGGCATGGCGTTGCTTCTTGGCACCACGGTTTTATTTAAAATGGGGCGCTTTAGACACGCTTTGGTGAGTGCTCTACCGGCTGTTTTTATCCTCTTCATCACCTTTTACAGCGGGATTTTAAAGGTGTTGCCTAAAGGCACGGATCCTATTTTAAACAAAGTGTCGCATGTCGCTACCGCCCAAATTTTAAGCGAAAAGCTCACCCACGCCACAGACCCTAAGCAAGCTAGCCTACTCAAGCAGGCCATTTTTAACCACAGCATAGACGCGATTTTGTGCGTGTTTTTCATGCTCGTGGCGTTGTTGGTGCTCGTGGCGAGCGCGCGCATTTGCTTGAATGCCTACAAGGGGCGCATCGCCCCGCCTCTGGCCGAAAGCGCATTTGTGGCTGTGTCTTAATGCTAGGCATGTTAAAATGGAGTAAAAAATTAAGGAATGGTATGGATATTCATAACAGCGATGCCGATGTAGAGCAATTTTTTGCCTTTTGCAAAGAAAAAGAAGTGGAATTTGTGGATTTTCGCTTTACTGATGTGAAGGGGACTTGGAATCACATGGGCTACTTTATCGGGGGGGTGGATAAGGATTTGTTGCAAAAGGGCATCCCCTTTGATGCCAGCTCAATCAAGGCGTGGCAGAGCATTGACAGGTCAGACATGATCTTAAAACCAGACTTGATCCGCTACTTCATAGACCCTTTTAGCGCAGACATCACGGTGGTGGTGTTTTGTGATGTGTGGGATGTCTATAAAGAGCAGGATTATGAGAAATGCCCTAGAAGCATTGCCAAGCGAGCACTCAGGCATTTGCAAAACTTAGGCATCGCGGACATGGCCTACTTTGGAGCAGAAAATGAGTTTTTTATCTTCGACTCCATTAAAATCAAAAACAGCGCAAACTGCCAGTATTACGAAATTGATAGTGAAGAGGGCGAGTGGAACCGGGATCGCAGTTTTGAGGGGGGCGTGAATTTTGGGCACCGCACGGGACACAAGGGCGGGTATTTACCCACCCCCCCCACCGACACGATGATGGATATTCGCGCCGAGATCGTTAAGGTGTTAAACCAAGTGGGGTTAGAAACCTATGTCGTGCATCACGAGGTGGCGCAGGCACAGGGCGAGATCGGCGTGCGCTTTGGGGAGTTGGTCGAGGCGGCGGACAATGTGCAAAAACTCAAATATGTGGTGAAAATGGTCGCCCATTTAAATGGCAAAACCGCCACTTTCATGCCAAAACCCCTACACGGGGATAATGGTAGTGGCATGCACACGCATGTGAGCTTGTGGAAAAATGGCGAGAATCTCTTTAGTGGCGATGTTTATAAAAATCTAAGCCAAATGGCCTTGCATTTTTTGGGAGGAGTTTTAGGGCATGCTAGAAGTTTAGCGGCTTTCACCAACGCGTCTAGCAATTCATACAAGCGCTTGATCCCCGGCTTTGAAGCCCCTTCTATCTTGACCTATTCAGCGCAAAATAGGAGTGCCAGCGTACGGATCCCCTATGGGGTGAAGGGCAAGGCGGCGCGCTTTGAGTTTCGATTCCCCGACAACTCTTCTAACCCCTATCTAGCCTTTGCGGCGATTTTAATGGCCGGCTTGGATGGGCTGGCGCAAAAAAGCGATCCGGGTGCGCCTATGGACATCAACCTCTTTCAGCTCACTTTGGATGAAATCAGGGACAAGGGGATTAAACAGCTCCCCCACACTCTAAGAAGCGCGCTAGAAGAGATGTTGGTGCATAAAGAGTTCTTAAAAAAGGGGGAGGTCTTTACAGAGGAGTTTATCCAAGCTTACCAGAGCTTTAAATTCCGCTCAGAAGTCTTTCCTTGGGAGAGCCGCCCCCACCCCTTTGAGTTTAAAACCACCTATTCTTGCTAATGCCTAAACGCCGGGGCGGGTCTTTTTATGACAATTATAAAAAGCTTAAAGCGCTCACCCGCTTGCTTAAAAGCCTTTGGCGTTTTTTAAAAAAACATTGAGGAGAACATGCAAAAAACGACATTTTTACCATTAGCATTGGCGGGCTTGTTAGGGTTTGGCTGTGCGCCTAAGGTAGCAGACAAACACGAGCAAGGCCCGATTCCCTTTTCTTACTACGAGGAGAGCGAAAAGCCCCAGCCTAAAAACCATTTATTGGTTTTGATCCCCCCACTTGCCATCAGCTTTAGTAAAACCGTGCCGGTGAGTATGCAACAAGGCTTTAAAGAGTCTATGCGCGATCAGATCAAGGCAATCTTAACAAGGCGTGGTTTTAGCGTGCAAGAGGTTACACTCCCCTTAAGCCCCACTCAGCAAGAGCAGGGTTACGCCCTCATAGAGGTGAGCGGGTCTGTGAAAGTCTTGGAGGACATCAGCTTAAAGGAGGATAGGCTAAGAAATGGCGGCTTGGAGGGCAAAAACGCGAATTTGTCCATGGGGTATTTGACCTTAAAAGTTTTAGAGCCTAAGAGCAAAAAACCCTTGAATATGGCGAGTTTAGAGTTGCCCGGTTATCAAGTCCGCACCCCTGTAACCGTGCGTCAAGAGCGCGGCGTTTCTGGGGGGTATATGCCTACAAGTGTAGTGACCCCCATCCGCGGGGAGGGCTTTGACAGCAATGTTTACCAAATTTTAATGCAAATCTATGCGCAGGGAGTGCATAGAATCAGTCAAACCTTAGACCCTGACCAGCTCACAGGTTACCGCTACTTGGTGGAAAAATTTAAGAAGGGTCGTTAGGCAGGTCTTCGCGCAAGTGGAAAACTTGCGCTCCAAAATCTGTATCCACCTCCACCCTTAAGGACCCCTCACAAAAAACTTCGTAGTCCATTTTTTCGCCAAAATTCAGCACGAAGCTGGGCAAGATAGGCAAGAGGGCGCAACGCCCCCGGTTGAGAATAATTTTATTGATATGCACTCTTTTAACTAGGGCTTTGATCTCTAAAATGTGCTTGGTTTGCCACACCCCATAATCTCTTGTCCAAGAGGTGTAGGGCTGTTTTTGGCTAAAAAACACCGCACTTAAAGGGGCTCTAGGCTGTTGCATCTGCTCTTCTCTTAAGAGTTGTTCGCCGGTGGGTAAAGCCAGCAGGGGGCTTAAGAGCAAACCAAGCGCAAGGGCTTTCAATCATTGCTCCTGTTGATGTTGCGATCTAAAATGGAGCGGATTTTTTCGACATTTTGGTGGTTGGTGGAAAAATAGATCTCTACGCGGTTGTTGCGCATGCGATCTTCTACGCTGTCATTAGGCATGATGGGGTCGTTTTTGCCATAGGAGGTGAAAGAAAGCTTTTGTGGATTAATGCCATCACTTAACAAGGCTTGCATGACCTTGTAGGCGCGGCTTGCCGCAAGGGCGTAGTGATCTTTAAAATGGCTAGAAGCGGGTAAGGGGGTGTTGTCGGTGTAACCGCGTACATTGATTTCTGCTTGGTCTGGCAAGAGTTTGATGATTTTGGCGATGCGGTGGATGTACTCACGCATGCCGGCGTTGATCTTATCGCCATAGGGGTCTTCAAAGAGCAAACTAGAGGGCAATTTAAGCACAGCCCCCTGATCGGTTTGCTCTAAAATCGAGCCCTCCCCCACTTTGATGATTGTTATCTGTGAGCGGTTGGAGCGCTCTGAGGATTCTTTCTCTTCGTCTACATTGCTTTGGGTTTCACCCGGGGCGGGGGGGATTTGAATCACAGGTTGCATGGAATCGGGCACAGGGGTGTAGTCAAAAATCTTAATAAATTCTTTTTTTAAGGCCTTGACCTTGGCTTTATTGACCACGGTGATCGAGTAAAGGGCGATGAAAAGCGCGAGCAGCAAGGACAAAAAGTCCGCATAAGGCACCGCCCAGCGCTCCCCAACGGGACACTCGACCTTTTTTGCTTTCTTTGCCATTATTCAAACTGCGATTTTTTAGGCTCGCCGGGAGCAATGTAGTTTAATAACTTCATTTCTAAATCCCTAGGGTTGTCTCCGTTGGCAATCCCGATAATGCCCTCTAAAATCATCACCTTTTCTTTTAAAATGTCCTTAGATTTGTTTTTAAGTTTATTGCCAAAGGGGCCAAAGAGGGCGTAAGAGCACATGATCCCCGTCACCGTGGCGGTGAAAGCCCCCGCGATGCCTGCTGCCATTGCTGGGGGGTTGTCTAGTTTTTGCAGCGCCAACATCAGCCCCAGCACCGCCCCTACAAGCCCAAAGGTCGGGGAGGACTCGCCCGCGGTGATCCAATAGTGTGCTGCCCCGTGGTAATACTCTTCTAACTCTTCGATTGCCACATCTAGGCTCTCTTGCACGGATTTAATGTCCTTGCCATCCACGATCATCGAAAAGCCGTTGCGGGTGAAGTCGTCCTCAATCTGTGCCACTCTAGACTCGAGCGAGAGCACCCCATCTTTTCTTGCCATGGTGGAGAGCTCCACGATGTTTTTAATCGTGTCTTGTAAATTCACTTTGGGGTTTAAAAACACAATTTTAATCTCTTTAAAGGCTGCCTTGACATGGCGGGCGTGGGTGCCCACCATCGCCGCGCACAAGGTCGTGGGGATGATAATGATTAAGGAGCTTATGTGTATAACATGGGCAGGGTTGCCCCCCTCTAAAATATCCCCCACTGCAATGGATGCAATCGCCAAGACCACACCTAGGATTGATGACAAATCCATGAAAAACTACCCTTTCTTTAAAATCTACTGCGGATAATCCGTTAAAGCCTGTATGCCATGTTTTCCGCACACCCGGCACTCTTCGTTGCGCTGGACACTGATTTTTCTAAAATCCATGTTTTTGGTATCCACATGCAAGAGCTGGTTAGTGAGTAGGGGGAAACCTAGAAAATATTTGATCGCTTCAGACGCTTGGATGCAACCCACAACCCCGGGCACCACCCCGAATAACCCCGCCTTAAACACGCTGTTAAGCTCCACACTCGGGGGTTTGTCAAAAATACAGGCAAAACACGCGCTCTTTCTAGGCAAAATCGTGATGGTTTGTCCGTGGTGCTTGAAAATGCCGGCGTGGCTTAAAGGCTTGTTTGCCAATACACAGGCATCGTTGATCAAAAACTTGCCCGCGAAGTTGTCGGTTGCATCGATGACAAAATCGTAGTCTTGAATCAGGTGCAAAGCATTGGCGGCGGTGAGTCTCTCAAAATGGGTTTCAACTTGCACTTCAGGATTCAAGGCCAGCATTTTGCGCTCAGCAGACTTGACCTTAGAGCTGTGAATCTCGGGCGTGGTGTGTAAAATTTGGCGCTGCAGGTTGCTCAACTCAATGATGTCAAAGTCCAAAATCCCAATGCGCCCGATGCCCGCTGCGGCCAAATAAAAACAATTGGGCGAGCCAAGCCCCCCGGCTCCAATGACAAGCACGCTCGCACGCAACAACCTTTCCTGCCCCTCCTCGCCCACATCTTCTAACATTAAATGCCGTTTATAGCGTTCTTTTTGGCTCTCTGTCATAGCTTTCCTTAAGAAGTGATGTGTGCAATCCACGCGGGCATGTGGGGCTGCTCGGCCTTTAGGCTTGTGGCGCGCCCGTGCCCGGGGTAAATGGGGCAATCTGGCCTATCTAGTGCGTAAAAACGCTCTAAAGACTCTTTCATGTCTTTGGGGTTGGAGTAGGGGAAGTCGTAACGGCCGATGCTTCTGTGAAAGATAAAATCCCCGCTAAAAAACACCCCCCCCACTTCGATGACACTACACCCCGGGGTGTGCCCGGGAAAGTGCCAATAAGTGATCTTGACCCCCTCCACCTCAAAAGAATGGCTCCTTTTATGCCCCTCAATGGGCTGGATGTCTGCCTCTTTGCAAGTGGGCTGGCCTAAATGAAAACAATCTGTGGTGAGCATGAAAATGTCCTCTTTAGGCATATACAAAGGCACGCTAGCCCATGCTTGCTTTAAGGCGGGCGCGTCCCAAATGTGATCGTAATGCCCGTGTGTGATGAGGATGGCTAGGGGGTTTTTGGCCTGCTCTTGCACCCACGAGCTGGCCTGAAAGCCCGGATCGATCACCAAATCGCCCTGTGCCAATTGCAAGACATAACAATTTGTTTGTGTGTTGCCAAAAGCCTGCACTTTGATTTCAAACATTTTTCCATTTTAGCAAAATTTGCCTAAAGTTAAACCCGCAGTTGATAAACATAGGAGTACTCTAGCGCATTTTGCAAAATAGCGGATAAAATCTAGGACTTCTTTAAAATCCTTAAAGTCTTTAAAATCATAGAAGATTGACAAAAATTTTAGGGTTAAAGTCTAAAAGAATGGCATGGCAGATTGTAAAAGCGTGGCTTGACTCATTGTAGGGTAACCCTATACAATTGGTTGCCTTGCATTAGAATTTTGTATTTAAAATTACTATTTATTAAACATAGGTGTGGAGTGGAGTCAAAAAAGCATAGCGCTGTAATTTAGGAATGAAAGGCATGGCTTATGAATTTATCTAATGTCAGGATTGGCACAAAGCTCGTTGGTTTAATCATTGCAGTTTTACTGGTCATCTTTATCGTTTTGGCCTTAGTGATCACCCACAAGTCTTCTGAAACTCTGCAAGAAGAGGCTTACAAAACCCTCTACAATGTTGCCGAGAGGCACGCTAATCGCATCATCCCCGCCTTTGGCCAAAGTTTTGCCCTTCTAGAAACCCTAAGAGAGACGATTCAAGCCTCCATTGCCAACAACTCCTTATACGAAGATGAATTGTCTAATTTTGTGAGCACTGCTTTTGACGAGGCCAATTGGTCAGACTATTGTTTTCTTTACCTTCCACGCGCCGTCTTTAAAGATTCGCGCACTAAAATTTTGCAGCCAGAAGAAGCAAAACACCTTGATTCTAAAGGTTTCTATTTGGCTTTTGAGGACACCGATATGGGACACGCAGGAGGGGTGATTTCCCTCTCTGCCCAGCAGAGTGCCAGTGTTTTTAACAGCGCCCACATCCAAGAAGTGTTGCAGAAGAATAAAGACGCGGTGAGTGAGCCGATGCACATCAACATTGCAGGCAAGGAGATAAGCACCGTCATCGCCACCGTCCTCATTAGAAATAAACAAAAACAAGTGGTAGGGTTTATCAGCGTTGCCATCGATCTTGCTAAAATGCGCCAAGAGATCATCTTGGATAAAAACAGCTCGGTTTATCGGGGGGACATCATCGCAGTGCTTTCCCCTACGGGCAAGGTTGCCGCTTTCCCGGACACCAAAATGATTGGAAAACCCTTGATTGAAGTCAATCCGGGCCCTTTGACAGAGGCCATTTTAGAAGCTGCAAAAGAGCACAAAGAAGGGGTGTTTCCTTATATGAATATTAGACACCAAGAATCTTTCATTGGATTGGTGAATTTTAAGGTGTGGCGCGGCATCGATCAGTTTTGGTCGGTCTTTATTGTCGCCACTAAAGAGGCCATTTTTAAGCCTAGAAACGAGCTTGCAAGACTTATCATCGTGACCGCTGTTTGTTCTCTCATTGCCGCGGGGGTGTGCGTGGCGTTTTTGGCCAATAAAATCATCTCTGCGCGCCTCTCTGTCGTGTTGGAGGGCTTGGTTACTTTTTTTAGGTTTTTAAACCACGAAAAAGTCTCCCTGAAGCCCTTAAAGACGCAAAGCAATGACGAATTGGGGCAGATGGTGAGTGTCATCAATGCCAATATCCAAAACATCCAAAAATCTTTGCAAGAGGACGAGCAGGCAGTGTCCCAATCAGTCAGCACGGCTAAGATCATCGAGTCGGGCGATTTGAGCGCAAGAATCACACAAATCCCTGCTAACCCCCAGCTTAAAGAACTTAAAAATGTACTCAACACCATGTTAGACACCCTAGAGAGCAAGGTGGGGCGCAATATGCAGACCATCAACGCCGTTTTTGAAGCTTACAAGAAATTTGACTTCACGGCTGAAATCCCAGAGGCTAAGGGCGCGGTGGAGATCACCACGAATATGCTAGGCCAAGACATCCGCGAGATGCTGAGTGCCTCTTTTGCTTTTGCCAAAGAATTGTCCTCCCAGAGTGCCATCTTAAGAGAATCCATGCAAGCTCTCTCGCAAAGCAGTGTGGAGCAATCCAACTCCCTAGAGGGGACAGCCAAAAAAATTGCCCAAATCACTGCTTTTATGCAAAACACCAGCACCCAAACCACAGAGATCACCAAGCAGGCCCAAGAGATCAAAAACATCATTGGCATCATCCAAGACATCGCGAATCAAACCAATCTTTTGGCCTTAAATGCCGCCATTGAAGCCGCCAGAGCGGGCGAGCACGGGAGGGGCTTTGCGGTGGTGGCTGATGAAGTGAGAAAATTAGCCGAGAGGACCGGGAAATCTTTAGGCGAGATCGAGGCCAATGCTAATTTATTGATCCAAAGCATCAATGAGATTGTTGCCAATGTCCAAGAGCAGGCCAGTGGGATTGAAGCGGTCAATGAAACGGTCGAGCAATTAGAAGTTGTGGTGCAAAAGAACGCCCAAATCGCCCAAGACACCGATCAGATCACCCAAAAAGTCGATGACATCGCTAAGGAAATTTTTGACGATGTCAATAAGAAGAAGTTTTAAGACAGGAATGGGGCAACTTGAATGAGCCACTTAAGACTTGCACCTAAGATCTAGTCTGTGGCTCTGTTTGCCCTCACCTAGTGTCTTGTGCGCGGGAGAACTTGGCCTTAATTTGTGTAAGTTTGCTTAAAAAGGCGTGTTTTAAGGAAGTGCCCGTGTGGTTAAAGCTTGTGTGTTCGTGATAAAGGTGCGGACACTCTATGGCGTTTTGTAAAAAGTTTAAGATTTTAGAAAAGCTCAAATCTTGATAAAATCTAGGCTTGCCCTCATAAGTGTTTAATGGGTGGGCATGCAGCATGTCTAAATAGGCGTTGTCGTGGGTGTCTAAATAGCGGATAAAGTCTAGGGCTTCTTTAAAGTCTTTAAAATCATGGACATTGACAAAACTCTTCGGGTTGAAATCTTTAGCCACTTCAGGATTGCCCCAGTAAATGGGGATGGTGTGGGCAAAGTAAGCGTCTATGATTTTTTCTGTGGTGTAACCTAAGCCTATTGAGTTTTCAAAGCACAGATTAAATTTATACCCGCTGATGAACTCGTGTTTGTTTTGCACCAAGTGCCCGATCGTGTTAAACACCCCCCCCCCCGCAACCGGTTTGTAGGTGTTTAATTCTTGATAAAAAGCATTGCGGATAGGTGCATTAGGATTAGAGGCCACAAAACTCGCAAATCCTCGTTTGAGTGGGTCGCTTTGTTCTCGTGCGAGGCTATCTATTTGGGGATGGACTTTTTGAAAGTCTGCCTTAGTGGGGTTTGTGGTTTCTAAATGAAAAGGGGTGTTTGTGTGTTTTAAAAGATTTGCATGCATCTGCCATAAGTTGAGATAATACAAAGGCACGCGTAAATAGCGATCGTTAAATTCAATCTCATCAAATCCCATGCCAAAGTCATAAACATTAAAATCGATGCGCTCGTTTTCGCCCGTGTGCCCTATGCGCTTTTGGGGGAAGTCCAAGATACTTCTAAAAAAATGATACCCCTCTTCTCTAAAAGAAGCGCCAAAAACGAGAGCACAAGGATCTTTAGGGCTCGTGGTGAGGGTGATGTCGTGTTGTGTGGCTAGAATGTGGTAGAAAAACCAACTCTTAAAATTCCCTAAAGTGTCGCCGGCAAACCAATTGGCAACCCCAATTGCGATCGGCTTTTTAACCGGGGCATTTTTTAGCTGACTAGACTCAATAAAAACTCTTAAGAGCGGAGCAAACACGACAAACCTTAGCGTTTTTAAGAATTATAGCATGGAGTTTTTAGGAGTTTTTGTTATAATGGGGGCTTATTTAGCCAAAGGATTGATATGCAAGTCTTCATCAATGGGCAGGCAAGGGAATTTGACAAGCCCCTAGACATCGGCACCGCCGTTAAAGAGTTGGGCATTGAGGCGCAGGTGTGTGCGGTGGCTTTAAACGAGTCGGTGGTGAAAAAAGAGAAGTGGAGCACAACGCCCTTAAAAGAAAACGACCGCCTAGAGTGTTTGCAGTTTATGGGAGGCGGTTGATATTATCAACCGCCTTCAGCCGGCAACCGCCTCCCTCAATCGTTTTAGGGCTGGTGTTGCCACCGCCTTTAAGACATAGAGGATCGCCTTTGTTTAAAAATGCCTTTTACTAAAAAGTTGCCATTGTTTAAAGATCGCCCGCGCTCTGCTTTCGTCTTGCCCCAAATTTTAGAGGGCGCGCTTTTTATCGCCGATGCCCACCACCAAGAGGGCATGGCAGATTTGCCTCATTTTTTGGAAAAGATTAGAGCCCGTCCGCCTAGCCAGCTTTTTTTGATGGGCGATATTTTCCAAATTTTAGTGGGCAGCGTGGTGCAAAGCCACGCCCCATGTGTTTTAGAGCAAATAGAGTCTTTGAGCCGACAAATCCCCGTTTTTTACTTTGAGGGCAACCACGACTTTGGCTTGCGCTCTTTGCCCCAGCTGAAAAACGCCACAATCTACCCTAGGGGCACGCAACCCGTGGCCTTTACGCACAAAAATAAAATCTATTGCCTCGCGCATGGGGATTTGTTTTTAGGCTTTGGGTATGGTTTGTATATCCGCTTGCTCTTAAATGGCTTGAGCCTGCGATCTTTAGGTTTTTTAGCCCGTTTTCGTCCCCTTTACGCGCTCGTTAGCACGCCCATTTATGCCAAAAAAATTAAAAACTTCCCCCAAAGCGATTTAGATTTTACACGCTTTGCCACGGCGCGGCTAGAACAATACACTTTGTGTAAAAACGGCACACCACCTTTAAGCGGTGTCATCGAGGGGCACTTTCACATTGGGCGCATCCACAAACCCCAAGAAAGCCCGTTGTATGTGGGTCTGCCCTCCTTTTACTGCACGAAAGAGATTACAGAATTGGGGGGTTTGGACTGGATTATCCACCCAGCCCTGCGCTAAACTAAGAGAAAATAAGCTAGAATTAAAGCCCTTTTAAATTTTGTGAAATGGGGATGGCGCTTGACGGAACAAAATTTAAACACCGCCTTAAATTTGGGTGAGATTGAGTTGGTGGATTTTAGAATCTTTGGCTTGCAGGGTGATCAACCCTTTGAGGGCATTTATGGGATCAATGTGTCTAAGGTGCAAGAGATCATCATGATGCCTGAAATCTTTGAGTGCCCCACTAATTTGGACTACATTTTGGGCGTTTTTGATCTGCGCTCAACCATCATCCCCCTCATCGATCTATCTAAATGGCTGGGGATCCCTGAGGATGAACAGCGCATTGTAGAAAGGGTCGTGGTCATCACCGAGTTTAGCAACGTTAAAATGGGCTTTTTAGTGCATGAGGCCAAGCGCATTCGGCGCATTGACTGGAGCAAAGTCGAGACCGCTGCCTTTAGCAACCACAACACGATGAGTAGGGACAAGATCACAGGGATCACCAAGATCGAGGGGGATCGAACCTTGTTGATCTTGGACTTGGAGAGCATTTTAGACGACCTGCAAATACATGAGCCCAAAGCCCCTAGATTCCACGCAGAAAAACAAGAGATTAGGCAGTTTGAGGGGATTGCTATGTTTGTGGATGACAGTAAAGCCGCGCGCACCATCATTAAGCGCACCTTGTTAAAAATGGGTTTTGAGGTGGTGGAGGCGGTGGATGGCAAGGATGGCTTGGCTAAATTAGAAAAGCTTTACCAGCAATACCAAAACAAGTTGGATCAAAAATTAAGACTCATCGTGTCGGATGTAGAGATGCCTAAGATGGATGGCTATCATTTTTTTTCTAAAATCCAAGAAGACCCAAGGTTTTGCCAAATCCCTGTACTTTTTAACTCTTCGATTTGCGATGATTACAGCGCGCAAAGAGCGTTAAATTTGGGGGCCAAGGGGTATTTGGTGAAGTTTGATGAAGAGCGTTTTATGGACGAGATCGCTAAGATTTTAGGCTAATTTTAAGTATAATACGACAGATTTAAAAGGAAGAGGTGTTTGTATGGATGATATGAAGGAGATCATGGAGGACTTTTTAGTCGAAGCCTTCGAGATGAATGAACAGCTCGACCAAGATTTGGTGGAGTTGGAGCACAACCCGGAGGATTTAGACTTATTAAACCGCATTTTTAGGGTCGCCCACACAATCAAGGGCTCGAGCTCTTTTCTCAACCTAGACACCCTAACCCATTTGACCCACAACATGGAAGATGTGTTGAATCGGGCGCGCAAAAACGAGCTAAAGATCACCCCGGACGTGATGGATGTGGTCTTGCGTTCGGTGGATATGATGAAGACCCTATTGGTCAATATCCGCGACACGGGCACGGATGCGAATGCTGGCTTGGACATTGAGGGGATCACTAGGGAGTTGCAGGCCATTGTGCAAGGCGATGGCACACAAGCCCCAACCCAAGAGGGCGAATCCGCAGAGCCCGCAAAAACAGAAGAGCCCAAAACAGAGGCCGAAACGACAGCAGAGGCTAAAAAAGAAGAGGCCGAGTCAAAGGGCGAGCCGGATTACTCGAATATGAGCCCGCAAGAGGTGGAGCAAGAGATCGAGCGGTTGTTAAAATTGCGCCAAGAGGCAGACAAAGCCCGCCGCGCAGAGAAAAAGAAAACCACTGAAGGTAAGGCCACACAAAGCGCTCCCAAGCCGCCCACACCTAGCCCAGTCCCAAGTGCGCCCCCTCAACCCGCTGCTAAAGCGGGGCCCGCTCCCAAGAAAGACGGAGAAAAGTCGGTCGCTATTGGAGTGGAGCAAACCGTGCGCGTGGATGTGGGGCGGCTGGATCACTTAATGAATCTCATTGGGGAGTTGGTGCTGGGTAAAAACCGCCTGATTCGCATTTATAGCGATGTGGAGGAGCGCTACGATGGGGAGAAATTCTTAGAAGAGTTGAACCAAGTGGTGTCCTCAATTTCGGCCGTAACGACAGACTTACAGCTGGCGGTGATGAAAACAAGGATGCAACCCATTGGCAAGGTGTTTAATAAATTCCCCCGCATGGTGCGCGATTTGAGTCGCGAGCTGGGTAAAAGCATTGACTTGATCATCGATGGGGAGGAAACAGAGCTGGATAAATCCATTGTGGAGGAGATCGGCGACCCCTTGATTCACATCATCCGCAACTCTTGCGACCACGGGATTGAAAAACCAGAAGAGCGCAAAATGTTAGGCAAGCCAGAGACGGGGCGGGTAGAGCTTAGTGCTTACAATGAGGGCAACCATATCGTGATCAAGATCACCGATGATGGGGCGGGCTTAGACCCAGAAAAACTCAAAGCAAAAGCCATTGAAAAGGGCGTGATCACTGAAAGAGAAGCGGCCACGATGACGGACAAAGAGGCCTTAAACATCATCTTTAAACCCGGCTTCTCCACCGCTAAAACTTTAAGCAATGTTTCCGGGCGGGGCGTGGGCATGGATGTGGTGAAGACCAACATTGAAAAACTCAATGGAATCATTGAGCTCGAGTCAGAGGTGGGTGTGAGAACCACGCAAAAACTCAAAATCCCCCTCACTTTGGCCATCATCCAAGCCTTGCTCGTGGGCGTGCAAGAGGAGTACTACGCAATCCCGCTCTCTTCTGTGCTAGAAACCGTGCGTGTTAGCCAAGATGAGATTTACAGCGTGGATGGCAAGAGTGTGCTGCGTCTGCGCGATGAGGTGCTTTCGCTCGTGCGCCTAGCAGATATTTTTAAAGTCGATGCGATTTTAGAGAGCTCTAGAGAGGTGTATGTCGTCATCATCGGCCTAGCCGATCAAAAAATCGGGGTGATTGTGGATTACTTGATCGGGCAAGAGGAAGTGGTGATCAAATCCTTAGGCTACTACTTAAAAAGCACGAAGGGGATTGCCGGGGCCACGGTGCGTGGCGATGGCAAGATCACACTCATCGTGGATGTGGGTACGATGATGGAAATGGCTAAAAATGTCAAAGTCAATGTCAATAGCCTTTTAGACGAGGCGCAAAGCTCCAATGCCAAAAACAACCCCAGCGATTACATTGTCTTAGCCATTGACGACAGCAGCACAGATCGGGCAATGATGCGCAAGTCCTTAAAACCGCTAGGCGTTACCGTACTAGAGGCAACAAATGGCATAGAGGGGCTGGAGATGGTGAAAAACGCTGATAAAACGCCGGATGCGGTGTTGGTGGATATTGAAATGCCTAAAATGGATGGTTACGCCTTCGCTTCTGAAGTGCGTAAGTACAATAAGTTTAAAAATCTGCCTTTGATTGCCGTAACTTCAAGGGTGACCAAGACCGATCGCATTAGAGGGGTGGAAAGCGGGATGACAGAGTACATCACCAAGCCTTATAGCCCTGAGTATTTAGCTAATGTTGTCAAACGCAGCATTAAACTAGATGTATAGGAGCGTGTATGCAAGATGCCATCGCATTAAAAGAGTTGTTTGAAAAGCAAAAAAAAGGCGAAGTGGAAAAACAAGAGGACACCGAGGAGATTTTACAATTCATCGGTTTCATCATTGGCAGTGAGGAATACGCCATCCCCATTTTGAATATTTTAGAGATTGTCAAACCCATAGGCTACACAAGGGTGCCAGAAACGCCCAATTATGTTTTAGGGGTGTTTAACCTTAGGGGCAATGTTTTCCCTTTAATTAGCCTGCGCTTGAAGTTTGGTTTGTCGGCCGAAAAGCTCAATAAGGACATGCGCTACTTGGTGGTGCGCCACAAGGATCAAATTGCTGGCTTTTTCATTGACCGCCTCACAGAAGCCATCCGCATTAAACAATCCGACATCGACCCCGTGCCCGAAACCCTTTTAGAAAATAACCAATTGATCTATGGCATTGGCAAAAGAGAGGATAAATTGGTTTCAATTCTTAAAGTGGAAGAGATTTTGAAAAAAGACTTTTAATGCATCGTGCAGAAGATGGATTTTATGTTTGCTAAACTAGGGATAGCGGCCAAGCTCATTATTGGCGTGTGCGTGGTGGTGATGCTAGGCATTACGGTCCTAGGGGTGATGATTAGCAAACAGGTAAGAAGTGTTATGCGCAACACCACCATTGAAACCATGCAAGAAAATATTAATCAAAATGCCGCTCGCCTACAAAGGGTGATGGATCGCATGTTTGCATCTATGAGCGTCCTAGGAGAAAATCTCGCCTCCATTGATTTTATCCATAATGAAAGTAGAAAGCAACAACTGATTGGAAAATTTTTAAATAGTACTCCAAACGTTAGACTGATCAGTGTATCCGCCGTGGGCGATCCCAATGGCTCTTACATTGTGAGCAAAGTGGGAAATACCCTAGAAACTTTCATTAAAAAAGATTTTTACAACCCCAAGATCACCCGTCAAGTTTTACAAAATGGAAGGATTCTCAAAACGAAGCCCTATTTTAAAGAGATTGGTGGGCAAAGGGCTTTTGGTTTTGAATTAGCGGTGCCCCTTAACAGAGATGAGCGTGGTGCAACTAAGTTAGTGGGAGTGATGATCGCTTTTGTGGATATTGATAGCTTTGCGGATGTGGTCATGCGTGCCAAAAACGACACCTTTGTGATGCAACAAAACGGGTATTTGTTGCTCACACACCCTAAAGACATCCAAGGTAAATTACTCAGCGATGTAAATACCGATCCCACAGCAAAGCATCTCATGGAAGTTGTGCATGAAAACCGCTCCGGTGCTATGGACTACCACGCCATTAGTACCAAGAAAAGTAGCTTTTTAATCGTTAGATCCTTTGATATTTTTAGCAAAATTGGTCCTGATGATTTTAAATTCAATTGGGCGATCGCACGGTTTGTGAGCAAAGACCAGGTTTTTGCAGCAGCTCGCTATTTGCAAAAGTTGATTTTTATCATGGGGTTGGTTGTGGTGATTGTGTTGGTAGCCACTGTTTATATCCTCGTACGCTATTTGGTGGGTGACCGCATTGGAGTGGTTTCCAACACCCTAAGTGGTTTCTTTAGATTACTTAACGATCCTAAGAATAGCCAGGATATACACATTGTCGAGCCAAAAATGCTCGATGAGATCGGGTATATGCAACAATCCATCAATGAGAGTATCTTAAAAATCCACGAAAACACCAAAACGGACAGCGCCACCATTGAGAACATGCTAGAGGTGGTGCGCCACATTAAGGAAGGTGACTTCACGCAAAGGATCACCGCTATGCCTAATAACCCCGATCTCTTGCAATTAAGAGAGCTCTTTAACGATGTGGTGGCGTATTTGCAAGAACGCATAGGTTCTTACATGCAAACCATTAACCAAGCCTTTGAACGCTATCAGGCTCTAGACTTCACAAAGGGTATCCCAAATCCCTCCGGCGATATTGAAAAGGCTATCGATGCTTTGGGGGCCGAGATCACCAAAATGTTACGCACTTCTCTAGATTTTGCCAGCGCACTCACAAAAGAATCAAAAGGCTTAAAAACCTGTGTTGATCAGCTCACAAACAGCGCAAACCAGCAAAATAAAAGTTTGATTCAAACTTCTCAATCCATCGAATCCATCACAGAGAACATCACCAACATCAGCCAAAAAAGCGAGGAGATGATCGCCCAAGGACAAGACATTAGAAACATTGTAGAGATCATTAAAGACATCGCCGATCAAACAAACTTATTGGCCCTCAATGCCGCCATTGAGGCGGCCCGAGCGGGACAACACGGGCGGGGCTTTGCGGTGGTGGCCGATGAAGTGAGAAAGCTAGCTGAACGCACCCAAAAGTCTTTGGGCGAAATTGAGGCAAACATCAATATTTTAGTCCAAAGCATTGCCGACACCACAGAGTCCATTAAGGTGCAAAGCCAAAGCGTGGAGGGGATCAACGCCTCTTTACAAGTGTTTAAAGAGGACACACAAAACAACCTCAATGTCGCCAACACTTCTTTAGAAGTGGGTAACAACATTGAGCGCATCTCCCAAGACATTTTAGAGGACGCGAACAAGAAGAAGTTTTAATGCAGATTCTTAAAAAAGTCCTATGGGTTTTATTCATCCTGCCCATGGTTTTGGGCGGGGTCTTTGGGAGTGGGTATGTGTTTTACTTGTGGCAAGAAGCGAGCAAGGATATTCAAAGAGTTGTGGATTACAAGCCCGACTTGACCACACAAATCCTAGACACCAAAGGGCGACTCATCGCCAACATTTACGATAAAGAATTTCGTGTCTATGCGCACTTTAATGAAATCCCTCCGCGCATGGTGGAGGCACTGCTTGCCGTAGAAGACACCTTATTTTTTGAGCACAATGGCGTGAATTTAGACGCGATCATGCGCGCTTTTATTAAGAATTTACGCAACCAAAAGTACGCCGAGGGGGGCAGCACTTTAACCCAACAATTGGTGAAAAATATGCTGCTTACCCGCGCTAAAACACTGGATCGCAAACTCAAAGAGATGATCTTGTCACTGAAATTGGAGCGGGCTCTAAGCAAAGAACAAATCTTAGAGCGTTATTTTAACCAGACCTTTTTTGGGCATGGCTTTTATGGCATCAAAACAGCGGCTTTGGGGTATTTTAAAAAGCCCTTAGTCCTTTTGAGCCTCAAAGAGATTGCCATGCTCGTGGCACTGCCGCGCGCCCCCTCTTTTTACGACCCCACAAGACGGCTAGAATTTTCTTTGGCCCGTGCCAATAGCATTGTCAAGCGCATGTATGATTTGGGTTGGATTAGCCAACAAGAGATGGACACGGCCTTAAATGAAGTGCCTAAGGTCTATCACACCACTCTAACCCAAAATGTCGCCCCCTATGTGGTCGATGAAGTGGTGCGTACCCTAAACTTCTTACCCGATTTAAAAACTGGGGGTTACACAATCAAGCTTTACATCGATTTGGATTACCAAAAATTTGCGCGCGATTCTTTAAGACTGGGCTATGCCAACACGCTTAAAAAGCTAGGCAAGAGCGAAGACGACACCCTAAATGGCGCAATCGTGGTGACAGAAACCAACAGCGGGCATGTCTTAGCCCTTGTGGGCGGCGTGGATCACCACAGGAGTGCTTTTAACCGCGCCACGCAGGCCAAACGCCAATTTGGCAGTGCCGTCAAACCCTTTATTTACCAAGTCGCCTTTGACAATGGCTTGACAAGCGCGTCTTTAATCCCGGACATGGCGCGCAGTTTTAATAACCGCAACGGCGCAACTCCACAACAACGCCACTGGCGGCCCAGAAACTACAACCGCAAAGTCAATGGCCTAGTTACCTTAAAACAAGCTCTCACCCACTCGCTTAACCTTGCTACGATTAATTTAGTCGATTATGTGGGCTTTGACACGATTTATCGAGGCCTTAGCTCCTTTGGTTTTGAAGATTTGCCCAAAAACATGTCCATCGCGCTGGGCAGTTTTGGCATTTCACCCCTAGAGGCGAGCATGCAATATTCGCTTTTTTCTAACTATGGCAGTATCCTAGAGCCCGCGCTCATTGAGAGCATCACCGATTCTAGAGGGCAGGATAAAGCCTTAAAACTCATCACGCCTAAAAACATCCTCAATGCGTCTGAGGCCTTTTTAACCCTGTCCGTGCTTCAAAATGTCGTGGAAAGGGGCACCGGACACGAGGCGCAAGTGCCCGGTCTAGAAATTGCAGGCAAAACGGGGACTTCCAACAACGATGTGGATGCGTGGTTTTGTGGCTTTAGCCCAAGTTTGCAAGCCGTTGTGTGGTTTGGGCGTGACGACAACACGAGCATAGGCAGAGCGATGACGGGGGGGATGGTGGCTGCCCCTGTCTTTGGCGACTTCATGAAAAAAGCCCTAAAATTTGATCCCAACTTAAAACGCCGCTTTGAAATCCCAGAGGGCGTGATCGCCCGGCGCATCAATGGGGAAACTTACTACACTCTTAAAGGTGCAGCCATCCCCAACCAAAGCCAAAGTGCCGCGCCTCTTTTATTCTAGGCTTGACAAAATTTTTAAAATAGTGTATTATCGCTTCTTTGTTTGCATGACCCGTTAGCTCAGCAGGTAGAGCAATTCCCTTTTAAGGAATGGGCCGCTGGTTCGAATCCAGCACGGGTCACCAAAGGCTCCTTCATCTAGTGGTTAGGATACCACCCTTTCACGGTGGTTACAGGGGTTCAAATCCCCTAGGAGTCACCACGCGGTCGCTTAGCTCAGTTGGTAGAGCGCCACCCTTACAAGGTGGATGTCATAAGTTCGAGTCTTATAGCGACCACCATTGGAGCGGTAGTTCAGTTGGTTAGAATACCTGCCTGTCACGCAGGGGGTCGCGGGTTCAAGTCCCGTCCGTTCCGCCACTTCCCCAAAACATTTTTCAATAGACCCCTTCATCTAGTGGCCAAGGATACCACTCTTTCAAGGTGGAAACGGAAGTTCAAATCTTTCAGGGGTCGCCACTATCTAGGGCATTCTAAGCCCATTTGCAAGAGTCTTAAACCCCTAGCGCGGGTGTTTCACCAAGGGCACTCTAAGAAGAGATCAAAGCTGGCCTTGTTGCGCAACTCCCTTTTAAAGTCTAAATTGATCATCACTTCCTTGCTGTTAGAAAAGGTGTCTATCAACTGTTTTCTAATCACCACCCGACAACCCTGCGTGTCAAATGCGTAGGGGATTTTATCGATGGCGATTTGAAAGCGGGTGGGGGTTTTTTGTTGTAGGGCGTAGCGTTGGTAGGGGGTGTTGATGCTGTGATCTTTTTGCTTGATTTGAGAATATTCGTAAGTTTTAATGCGCCCTTCAATGTTGGTGATTTGCGTGGAAGAGTCGTTGATCTTAAAGGTTTGGGTTTGCCTTTTGGTTAAAAACACTTCACCCTGCATAAACTTTTGTAATTTATAAGAATAGACATCTAAAAACAACTTGCCATGCGACTCTTCAATGCCGACCTCCCGTCCGCTCAAGGGGTAGTAATTTTCCTGCGAAAAGATCACTTTTTTAGGTTCATCGGTTTTTAGACGGATCACCTGCTTGGTTTGGGTTGTGCTTTGGGTGGGGCTGCTGATTTTCGAAGTTTGTAGATGGTTATGATTGACCGTGTTTGTGATGTCTTCTTTGTAGTTGAAGTTATAGTTAATGGGCGTAGCATTGGGAGGTTGCCCGCATCCGCAAAACACCCCCAAGCAACATGCCAAAAACAACCCCCCACCTTGCGCCCAAATCCGCTCCATAAAAACCCTTTTTACACACGCCAACCCCCTGTTGCTAGGGATACAAGCGTTCTTTAAGTCAAATGCTACTAATATCGCCCCATTTAGTGGGTTTTTAACCCAAGATGGCAACAATCTGCCATTCTATCATAATTTGGATTGTAAAAAGGTGGGCCGAAGCGGCAAGAGGTTTAGAGCTTTTGGTGTCTATCAATCATAAAAAGGAGCAGGATGCTTAAAATCGTCATTTTAGGCATGCCTAATGTGGGCAAGAGTTCCTTATTCAATTGTTTTTTAAAAAGCCGCAGTGCGATCACTTCCAATGTCGCCGGGACCACCAGGGACATTAAAAAACAAACTTTTTTGCTCGCCGGGCATGGGGTGGAGTTGTGGGACACGGGGGGGTTTGACCCTAAGCATGTCTTTGGGGATCAAATCGCTTCGTTCAACATGGGAGCGGTTGAAGCCTGCGATTTGGTATTGTATGTTGTGGATGGCAAAATCCCCCCCCAAGACACGGACAAACAACACATTTTAACCATCCAAAAACAAAACTGCCCCTGCTTTTTGCTCGTCAATAAGATAGACAACGAAACAGAAGCCCTAAACGCCTATGAGTTTGCCAAGCTTGGGGTCAATGACATGTTTTTTGTGTCCGCTAGCCACAACAAAGGTTTAGACAAACTCCAACAAGCCATCTTAAAGCACTTTGGGCTAAAGCCCCTAGAAGCTCCCCAAGCTCTAGAGGTGCCCGAGAGAATCCAAGTGGGCATCATCGGGCGGGTGAATGTTGGCAAAAGCTCGGTTTTAAACGCTTTGGTGGCACAAGAACGCTCTTTGGTCTCTAGCGTGGCGGGCACGACCATCGACCCAGTGGATGAAACAACCAAGCACAATGGGCAAGAAATCTGCTTTGTGGATACAGCCGGGTTGCGCCAAAGAAGCAAGATTGAGGGCTTAGAAAAATTTGCCCTCGATCGCACCCGTAAGGTGCTTGAAAAATCCCACATTGCGCTCTTGATTCTAGATGTCAGCACGCCCTTTGTGGATTTGGACGAAAAAATCGCCTCTTTAGCCGAAGAGTACCGCTTAGGGCTGGTGGTGGTGTTGAATAAATGGGACATCCGCCATGCGAGTTTTGAGAGCATTTTACAGACTTTCAAATATAAATTTAAATTCTTGCAACACGTCCCAATCATCACAGCCAGCGCCACTTCTAAACGCCACATCTTTCAAATTAAGGACAAAATCCTAGAAGTGCATCGCCATTTTTCTATGCGTATCAGCACCAGCACCCTAAATCAAGTCATCGCCCAAGCCACCCAAAAGCACCCCCTACCAAGCGACCATGGCAAGATTGTGCGCATTTATTACAGCACGCAGTTTGCCTCCTGTCCGCCCCAAATCGCTTTGGTGATGAATCGCCCTAAGGCTCTGCATTTTAGTTACAAACGCTATTTAACCAACACCCTACGCCAAAAATTCGGCTTTTTGGGCACGCCCATCATTTTATTAGCTAAGGGCAAAGAAGACTCGCTTAATCCATGAACACTAGCTACTTTACCGACTTTATCCAAGCCAAAGACATTTGCAAAACCCGCATTTTTTACGCCCTAAAGTGCAGCCCCAAAGAGGGGCGCATTTTGCAACATTTAGCCACACAATACCTAAAAGGGCAAAGCGACATAGAAGTTGCCGACTTGCTAGAGACTTTATTTAAAGCCAAAGAAGCTGAGGCCCTGCCCTATTTGGCTTGCATTAAAAATCTCTTGGATTTAGAGTGGGTCGTGCAAGAAAAGCGCACTAGACGACAAGAAGTGCTGTTATTAGAGTTGTTTGACAGCTCGATTGCTCTAAGCGGGCATTTTTTTAAGCTCGTCCAAGAGGGGCATAACAAACACCCTTTTTTAGAAATCACACCTTATAGTGATCATTTGGATTACTTCAACGATTGGTTTTTAAAGATCGAGATTTTGCAAAAACTACAAAAAGTGGGCTTGAGGGGGCGGGCCAAATTACAAGCGGATTTACAACTTTTAGAGCACAAGATAAAGGCCCGCACAAAGAGCACCCAAACCCCCCTAGCGGTGCAAAAATTTTTAAACAAGCACCACCTAAACCCCAAAGAAACCTTGCTTTTCTTTGCCCTGTTAAAAGACGCTTACAATGCTAGAGATTTTGTCAAAGAAGACGACTCGTTAAGCCAACACCAAAATTTATTGCAACTTCTCAGTGCCGATGGGAGCAACAGCGCAGAAAGTGCCCATCTTTTAAGCCCCACAAGCCCTCTTATCAAAAAAAAGATCATGGACTATGAAGAGCTGTTAGACCCCTTTGAAAACGGCTTGGTGCGGCAATTCTTTTTACAAGACATGGTGCTTGAAACCATCACTTCTCCCACGCCCCCACGCGCCAACACCACTTTAAAGCACATCCTCAAAGACAGCGACATTTTTGAAGCCCTTGAGCCTAAAGAGGGCTTAGAGGCAGTGGTTTTAAGCCAAAAAACCAAAGAGACCTTAGAAGTTTTGTTGAAACAAATGGACCCGCAGATGCAACAACGCCTAAAAGAGTGGGGGCTTGAAAACAAGAATCATAAGGACATCGATGCCAAGATCATCTTTTATGGACCGCCGGGCACGGGCAAGACGATGAGCGCGCTTGCCCTTGCCAAGAGTCTGAAAAAAGAAGTTTTGGGCTTTGATTGCTCTAAAATTTTGTCCATGTATGTGGGCGAGTCGGAGAAAAACGTCCGTAGGATTTTTGACGACTACCAAAAGATCGCCAGACAATGCAAAAACCCGCCCATTTTGTTTTTAGACGAGGCCGACCAGTTTTTAAGCACCCGCACGAGTGCCAGCAGTGGGGCGGACAAAATGCATAACCAAATGCAAAACATCTTCTTACACCAAATTGAAAAGTTTGAGGGGGTACTCATCGCGACCACGAATTTATTAGAAACCCTAGATGCCGCCTTTTCCCGCCGTTTTAACCACAAGATCGAATTTAGACTCCCCACTTTCGAGCAAAGGGTGCAGTTGTGGGAAAAATACCTGCCCAAAAACGCCCCCTACGCCCCGCCAGAGAGCGCAAAGAGTTTAGCCCGCCAGCTAGCCAAACACGCTTTAAGCGGGGGGCAAATCGCTTTGGTAGTGAAAAACACCGCCTATAAAGTCGCCACCTATAAAAATCCCCTTTTTAGTTTAGAGGACTTTACCAGCGAGATCGCCAAAGAAAAACAAGGCAATTTTGACGGGGCTAAGAACATTGGCTTTGGAGTGGGGCTGTGATCGAGAGTCTAGAGATACAAGGTGGGCTTGTCTTTGCGCTGGCAAAGCTGGACTTTAGCCCCCGTTTAAATGTGATCAGTGGGGCAAGCGGAAGCGGGAAGAGCGTGTTGGTGGGGGCGATTTTAGCCAGCGTGGGGCTAAAACCCTTGCAAGCCAAGTTTGTTAAAGCCCAATGGAAACAGGGTAGAATCCAAGCCACAAAGGACAAGAGGACCAGCTACACCCTAAACGCCAAGCCCATGACAAAAAAGAGTTTGCAAGAGAGCTTTAGCCCCCTTGTTTTACACATCTCCAGCTACAAGCAAGCCCAAGAGTTGCAACCCCATTTTCTTTTAAGCCTGCTTGATGGCTATGGCCCCCCAAAGCTGCTAGAGAGTTTTAAAGAGGTCTTTGCTAGCTACCAAAAAGCCCAAGAGCAACACCAAATCTTACAAGAACAAGGGGCACATTTAGACCTACAAGCTGAAATGGCCCGTTTTGAGCTGTCTAAATTGCAGGCTTTGGATTTGAGCGAGGGGGCTTATGAAAAACTTTTGGAACGCAAGAGGGCGCACCAAATGCAAGAAAAGCGGGGCGTGGAGGTCAAGGCCGCCCTAGAAGCTTTAGAGCACGCCGATAAAATCGTAAAAGCCCTGCCCGAGCTAAAAGCCCTAGCCCTAAAGCAGCTCTTAGACGAGGCGCAAGATTTTTTACTAGACACAGAACACGCCCTAGAAGAGTTAGAAGCCCTAGACATTGAGGCGTTATTGGATGAAATTAGCCAGCTAGGGGGGGTTGTTAAGAAATACGGGAGCGTGGCTTTGGCAAGAGAACGTCTAGAGCAACTTAAGGCAAATTGCAAGGAGTACAACCAACACCAAGAGAGCTTGCAGGCAAGCCAAGAAAATTGCGCCAAATTAGAGCAAGAGAGCTTGCGTCTAGCCTTGCAACTTAAAGCCACGCGCCAAGCCAACTTAGCCAAAATGCAACAAGACCTAGAAAGTTACACCAACAAGCTTTTATTAAAGCCCCCCATCTTAGAGTTGCAAGCCACACCCTTAAGCTCTAGTGGGCTTGAGAGTCTAGAATTGCAACTAGGCAATACCCCAAGCACACACATCAGCGCGGGCGAGCACAACCGCTTGCGCTTAAGCCTTTTGGCCTTAAAAGCGCACAAGAGGGGCAAAGAGGGGCAAACAATTTTTGTCGATGAGCTCGACACAAATTTAAGCGGGCAAGAGAGCGCGTGTGTGGCGCAGATTTTAAAGGAACTCAGCGCACATTATCAGATCATCGCCATCTCCCACGCCCCACACTTACCCGCCCTAGCCCAGCGCCATTTTCTTGTTTATACCCACAATAAGCAAACTTGCGTGAAGCTTTTAAACAAAAAAGAACAGACCCTAGAAATCGCCCGTATGGTCGATGCCAATTTGGGTAAGGAAGCCATCGCCTACGCCAAAATGAAGTTAAAGCCTCAGTCGTGATCCCTTATGCGCTGTTAAACGCCTTTGCTAAATTGCTTAAAGAGCAGCGCAAAATCACCATCCGCCACGCCAAACAAACCATCAGTCTAGACACGCCTAACTACCCCTTTAAAGCGTGCATGCAAAAGGGCAGTGGCCACATTTACCTAGATGAAAGCCCTCTTGAGTTGTCTAAAACCCCCTTTAACCTTGCGCTTGAAAAGTGCGCGAGCAACGCTAGGATTGTCGATGTCTACTTAGAAAACGAAGATCGCATTTTAAAAATCGTGCTCGAGTGCGCCACGAGTTATAAAAAAATAGAGAGCGTTTTACAATTAGAATTTACAGGCAGGCACAGCAACGCCATTTTACTGAACCCACAGGGCATTGTTATCGAAGCTTTGCGTTTTGTGTCTTTGGAGCAAAGCTCTCGCCCCGTGCTTAAAAACACCCCACTAGCTCCCCTAGAAAAGCCCGCCTTTAAACGCCCCCCCCAAGAGAGCCCAGACACCCCAGTCTTATTGCAGGCTTTGCAAGACTTGCACGCCAAGACCACGCAAAAGCAGCTTGACAGCTATAAACAGAGTCTAAAAAACACATGGTTGAAGAAGCAAAAAACCTTACAAGGGTTTTTAGACGACTTAGCAAGCCCTAAAGAGTTGCAAGATTTAAGCCACACCAAGCAACGCCAAGCCTCTTTAATTTTATGCCATTTGCACGAGTTAAAGCCCCAAAGTTTGTATCTAGGGGAATTGTGCTTAGAAAACACCAAAATTCCCCTGCCTAAAAACGCCCGTTCCCTAAGCGATGCGGCAAATAAACTTTTTAAAGAATCTAAAAAGTGCCAACAAAGGGCGTTGCACATTGTTGTACAACAAGAGAATTTAGAGTCTAAAATCGCCTTTTTGCAGGCAAAAATCGCTTTGCTCGATCAAAGCAATTTAGAGGATTTAAAAGTTTTGACCCCTAGCAAACAGGGCAAGTACAAAAAGTCCCATGTGTGGGAAAGTTTTGAGATTGAGGGGGCAAGGATTGGCATCGGGCGCAATGAAAATGAAAACCGCGCCCTGCTCAAGGCGGGCAGGGCCAGCGACACATGGGCGCACATCAAAGACAAGCCCAGCGCGCATATGTTGATTTTCACGCACCCCAACCGCCCCTCAGCGAGCCTACTTAAGAAAGCGTGCCACCTATTAGCCAGACTTGCCTACGCCAATGAGAGCCAACAGGCGCTGAAAGTGGCGATTGATTACACACAAAAAAAGCATGTCAAATTCGCCCAAAAGGCAGGCAACAAAGCCTTTGTAACTTACACACACTTTTCTAGCCTCGTGGTCGCGCTCTAAGCAACGGGCATGATCAAGGTTTTAAACCCATCCTTTTCCACTAAAAAGGGGTCGGTGTTTTGGTTTAAGGAGAGCTTAAAAGTAGGGGCGTTGAGGGCATTGATGGCATCTAGCAAATGGCGGGCATGGACATGCAATTCAAAGCCCTCTAGAGGGGTTTTAGCTTCTATGGAGGTACTTGCAAAGCTCGGGCTTTCGCTCTGTGAAGATTCAAACTCGATGCGCTCGGGGTAAAAAACAATCTTTGTCGTGGCGCTTAAGGCATTTGTGATCTGTATCGCCTCTTTAAAGCTTTGGGATTCTAGGTCAAATTTGTGGGTGAATTCTTTGGGGAAAATGGCCTCGTAGTTGGGGTATTTGCCTCCAATGAGTTTAGAGTAAAGCAATAAGGCATCGTTCTTAAAAAAAAGCATGCTCGGCTCTTTGGGTTCGTAAAACATGTCAAAGTCGCCCTCAAAGAGTTTGCTAATCTCTAGCATGGCCCGCTTAGGCAAAATGTACTCCGTGTTTAGAACCTCTGCGGGCATGTTGTCCGCGTCCATTTGCACCAAAGACAAACGCCTTGTGTCTGTGGCGGCCAACTCTAGCCGCTCTTTCAAGACCATTAAAACCCCGCCAAATTCATACTTAGACGCGTTGGTTTTAATGACATGGACCAACTTTTTAAAATGCTCGCTAAGAGTGCCATCGCTAAAGTGCAAAGAGGGCAAATTTTCATGGCTGGGGAAAGCAGGAAAGTCGTTGCGATCAAACAAGGGGAGTTTAAATTTCGAGCGTTTAAAGCGCACATGCACAAAATCGCTGTCTGCCTCTAAAGACAGGTCGCCGTTTTCTAACTTGGAGGCGATGTCTAAAAAATGTTTGGCGTTAAAAGTCGCGCTCCCCTCTTTGGCAATGTCAGCTTGCAAATGCAAACAAAGCCCCATTTCTAGGTCGTTTGCCTCTAAGCGCAACACCCCACTTTTGGCTTCTAAACAGACATGAGAAGCGATGTTGGCTAAATCCTTGCGATCGGTGAAAGCCACAAGATTTTGCAGTGCCTTTTCTAAGCGAGTCTTGTCAATGATCAGTTGCATAAATGTCCTTTATGGATAAAAGGGGACATTGTAGCACAGATTGCTTAGGGTTGCGATTGTGCCAGCTTTTGCGCCTCTAGGGCGTGGTCGCAATTCACTCTAAAAGAGTTGGTGATGGTGTTGATTCTAGCCGTAGAGGTGAAGGCTTCGTGGCAATGCCTTAGCGTGCGTAAGCGGGCTTTGGGGTGTTTCAAGAAGTGATCCACTGAGCGCACAAAGTCAAAATGAAACTCCATAGGGGCCAGCCGTTCGCTGGGCGTGCCCTCACAATTTGAGCTACAATACCCGCTTTGCGCGTGCAGTGCGCCCACCAAGCCTAAAAAAAGCCCAATGTAAAATTTTTTCATGTGCTGCCTTTCTTATTAGTCTAATGCAAGTTTATGCACCAACAGCCAACGGATGAGCGCATACAAAATCCCCCCTTTTAAAAACTCTAACCCTAAAAAAAGAGCAGTTGTGCCCGTGTCTAAGAAAAAGAAATTTGCGTAAAAAACCAAATAGCTGTCTTGTAAAATGGTATTTTCAGGGCCTAAAAAGAGTTTTTGCAAGGCATGAGAGGGCAGGGACAGAATAAAACTGATCCCCACAAAAAACAAAAAACCCATTAATTTAGGGAATCGTTTAAACCGCCCTATGTTTAATAAAGTGAGCGCCAAGAGCAACTTTAAATACAAGAGCAAACAAAAGAGCAAGAAAAGCCCTAAGGCTCTTAAAATGTAGGGCAAACCCTGCGGTGAAATGTCGCTAAGAGACGGGGCTTTGGTACTACAAAGGTAAGAAAACAAGAGTGCTAGAAAAAAACTAAAGATGCTCAAAAGCACCCAACTTAAATTGACCGCAATTTTAGCCCCCAAAATGGCATCGACACTCAAGGGCAGGCTAAAGGTGAAGTAACCCTCTGCTCCAAAGAGCTTTTGCTGGGTGGAGCGCACAGCGGCGGCAAAAATCAGCACCGCCAAAACCCCACTGCCCAAAAGCAAGAAAAAATTGGCCACTAAAAACACCAAAACATCGCCTTCTTTTTGACTCAAAAACACCCAACAAAAGACTAAAAAGAGTTGGGTACATACAATGGATAAGTAATTTTCTAAAAAATCGTGCTTAAAGACCTTAAACATGCAATAAATCCTTGTAAGCCTTTTCTACACTCTCATAGCGCTCTTTAAGTGTGGCGGTGTCTTCAAAGGCGATCAAATGTCCATTTTGCATAAAAATGGCCTTGTCTAAACAATCTTGTATGTCTGCCACTAAGTGCGTGGCAATCAACATCGTGCTCTCTTGCTCTCTTTCGCACGCGATCAATTCTAAAATTTCTTGCCGCCCGAGTGGATCAATCCCGCCCAAAGGCTCATCAAACAAGAAAAGTTGTGCTTTGCGACTCAAGGCTAAAATGAGTTGCAAGCGCTCTTTCTGCCCCTTTGAAAAGGATTTAAAGGGCTGCTCTAGGGAGATTTTAAACCGCTCTATGAGTTGTAAGGCCCGCTCTTTGTCAAAGTCGCTAAAAAAATCCGCACACAAACTTAAGAGATTTGAAGCGGTGTGGCTGGGCGGATAAATGGGGCGATCGGGGCAATACGCGGTGATTCTTTTGCTCTCTAGCCCGATGGGTAGACCGTGTAGGCTAACCGCCCCACTGTGTTCTCTAAGCAGCCCGGCTAAAATCTTTAACAAGGTGCTTTTGCCCGCTCCATTGGCCCCGAGCAACCCGACTATCTCCCCAGTTTTAAGACTAAAACTCAAATCTTGCAAAACGACCTTAGAGCCGTAAGCCTTGCTTAAATTTTCAACAACAAGCATCAGTAAGAAAACTTTGTGAAAAGCACAAAGGAGGAGTTGCCTACGGTGTTTTTCACCTTTGATGAGTAGGAATAAACATAGCCCAGCCCCGCATCTAAAATCATTTGCTTAGATTGCCAGACTTTATAATTGGTCATCAATGAGTACTCTTGGTAATCTCCAAAGGCGACCATCGCGTCCATGCGTACCCGCTTTGTCTTTAGCCCCCCAAAAATATAGCCCGTAACTGTGGCGTTGGCAAAATAAATGGCGGGCACGCCCATCGCGTTGATGCCCCGTCCGTAAAATTTGGTTTTGTCGTTAAAAGACCAAAAAAAGCCCTTTTGATTCGGGGCGGGCACGCCATAAACGCCTAAACCAAAGTTTAAGATTTTATACAAAAAGGTTTGATCGACCATGATCAAACCCCCTTCGTCATCGCCCCTAATGGCATCTGTGTTGCCATGTTGGTAAATGCCGTGTACAATCGTGTAGGATTTAAAGCCTTTGGGCAATTGGGTGTAATACTGGAATTTAAAACCCACTTGGATCAAAGGCGTACGCACCATGGGCAGATGCGAGTCTGCGAGAAAGAAGGGCGAGATTTTAAAACCCTTGTGTTCGTAGCTTGTGCCAAAAGCCACGACTTCTCCTCCCACATATCTTTTCTTAGAAACGGGGTCGTAGGACGCTAGGGCGTTGATTCCTGTGGCGATGCGCGGCCCTTGTAAGTCGTTGCCCTGATAGCCATTGTAGAGCATGGAGTCCATATAAATGCCCCAGTAAGTCCAGTCGTAGCGGTGCATGTACAAACTCCCGCCTTGGATGTTGCCCTGAATCCAGTCAAAATCTACAAAGTTCGTGTCAAACCGCCCCAGTGCAAACTTGAGCCTTTTGGTGTCGTATTTGACATAAGCGTCTGAAATGTCGCCCATGCTCAAATACGGGAGCATGTTGCTCTCTACACTGCCTAAAACATTGCCAATGCTCACAATGGGCTGGAATTTTTTATTCTTGCTCCACACATTCCACGCCCCTATGGCCCCAATCCCAAAAGCCCAACCATTGTTGAAAGCAAAATTTGTCCCCACCCGTGCATCAAAGCCCACATAGCCATGCCCCTTGTGTTCGAGTCCTTGGCTATAAATCATCCCCAAGTAGCCAAAAGGATCGAGTCGTATATCTGTCGCCACCAAAGAAGATATTAAAAACAAACCCAAAAGATAACGCCGCATGCACCATCCAAGCATAAATGGCTCATTATATCTAAAAGTGGGGCAAATGGGATTTTTTGTATAATGGGAATTTTCAAAGGAAAACCCATGCCCCGTTTTTTCTATGCGCTTTTTTGTGTAACTCTTTTGCAGGCCAATCCTATGCAAACGCTCAAAACATGGACAAAAGAGTTTTTAAACGCACAAACCAAAGAAAACACGACACTTTTGCCAAAGGCCAGTGATGATCCCGCTTATAAGCTCGAATTTGCGCCCTACACGCTTTTATACGCCCTAGGGAGTGTAGGCCCTAACAGCGGGGTTTGTTTGGGCGTGCTCTTTAAAGGGCAACTTTTTAAGGGCTTTTGTGCGCACGGGGTTAATGTGGTGCATCTGTCTAAAGATCGAGAAACTTTGCGCCTAGAGTTGCTAAATCGCACCCCGGCCACGCCCACCACCGCCCCCAAAGAGACAGGTTACACTCTCACATTTGGCCTCATCAAGGGCACCTTTTATTTAACCAGCCTAGCCCGCCTAAACCAGCCTCCCACTTACTACTCCACCGCCCCCACTTACGCCATGGGTGCCATCAACGATGCGCTTTTAGACAAACTTACCACCCCCCCTCCCCCACTTGCCCAAGCCAAGGTGCCACAGCCCACGCCCAGCCAAAGTGCTGCTTTTGCGCCAAAAATCCAAACCGCTAACATGGGCGATTACAGTCTAAGCACCATCTATGGCCCCAAAGAGCAATGCGTAGAAATTAAAGAATATGACCGCGCTAGGGGGCGTTTTTGCCTTGCGGGGGCAGGGGTGGTGGGCTTTAAAACCCAAGGGCCGTATTTGGAGTTGCATTTAAAACCCGCCGATGCCCCCGCTTTTATCCTCACCTTTGAGAGCGTGGAGGGGGATTTGGAGTTAAAGCGCTACACACAGGGTTCACAGGTCTTCTATAACCAAAGCAAGGACGACCCGCACAACACGCACCCCCTCCCCTTAAGCGCGCTCACCCCTAAATTTTTACAGGGCCTCAAACTTAGATGATCTTTTCCCAAATGGTCCCGCTGGGCGTGTCCATCAGGGCAATGCCACGCCCGCTTAAAGCTTGCCTAATTTCATCCGCACGGGCAAAGTCCTTGGCTTTTTTGGCCTCTTGGCGCAGGGCGATTTGGGTTTTGATGTACTCTTTTAACTCAGAGCCTACGCCCAGCTGAAAATACACTTGAGGGTCTTTGCCCCCAAGCCCTAACAAACTCTCCACAAAGAGCAAATCCGCTAAAATCTCAGCGGCCCCGTGCTTTTTATCCGCTTTATTGGTCGTGTTGTCTAGCTTCTCATTGCTCAAGTGCAAATGCTCTTCAAGCACGCTTAACGCTTTAGAGATGTTTAAATCATCTTGCATGCTTTCAAGCAAGGCATGGGTAAAGGCGGCGTTAGCCACGCTAGGAGCTAGGACCAATTCTAAGGCGCGCTTTTTTAGGCGGTAGAGTTTGTCTAGGCGTTTCTTTTGGCTGGCTAAATCCTCTTCGTTGAAGTTTAAAATGGCGCTGTAATGCACGCCGAGCAAATAATTACGCAAAATTTCGCCATCATAGACTTTTAAAGCGTCCTTGATGTAAAAGCTGTTGCCTAAGCTTTTACTCATCTTTTCGCCCGAGATATTCACAAAGCCATTGTGGATCCAAAACTGCGCCAATTCTTGGCCAAAGGCGCAACGGGTTTGACTCGCTTCATTTTCGTGGTGGGGGAAAAACAAATCCGACCCTCCCCCGTGTATGTCGATTTGAAAGGGCGTGTCCGTGTATGCCCCACTCTCTTTAACCATTGCTGAGCACTCAATGTGCCAACCGGGGCGGCCCTTGCCTAGTGCGCTAGGATAGCCCAAATCCCCCTCTCCCTTGTAAGCTTTCCACAATGCAAAGTCTTGAGGGTGGCGTTTTTCGGGGTTGTCTTCAATGCGGCTCACCCTCTCAAGCTCTAAAGAATGCCCGCTTAAAGACCCATAGGCGTGATCTAGGCTCGTGTCTAAATACACATCGCCATTGGGGTTTTTATAGGCAAAGCCCTTTTGCACTAACCCGCTAATCATTTGCACGATGCCTCCCAAATGCACGCTGGCGCGTGGCTCTAGCTTGGGTCTTTGCACCCCCAAAGCCTGCATGTCTTGTAAATAACTCTTGATAAAATACTCGGTGAGCGTGTTGATATCCGTGTTTTTTTGCAACGCTTTGGCAATGATCTTGTCGTCAATGTCTGTAAAGTTTTTCACCAAATGCACCCGATACCCGCTTAAAGTCAGCATGCGGCCTAAAAGATCAAAAGTGATCGCGCTTCTAGCATGCCCTAAATGTGAGTAATCATACACCGTGGGGCCACAAACATAGATCAAAACATCGGGGGCTTTCAAGGGTTTAAAGGGGCATTTTTGCTTGCGGTGGCTGTCAAATAAATAAATCATAGAAAACCTTTGGGCGTTAAAATAGGTGGTGTAAAAAAATCCAAACCTTCAAAGTTTGCAAAACCCCGACAAACAGGGTTAAAACCACGGCTTCTAAAGCCAAAATCAAACTCAAAAAGGCGATCTTAGAAAGCGAGATCATGCCCAAAAAACGCTTAAAACCAAAAGCCCTAAGATAGAGCCCACAGAGCAAAAACCCCGAGAGCGAGCTAGACAGGGCCAGCGCGCTGGCGTGCAAATAGGGCATGAGCGCGAGCGAACAGAGCGTGCCAAAGATTAAAGAGATGAGCGCGATTTTGGCGGCCTTGAGTTGCTCTTTGTGGGCATAAAGCCACAGCGCAAAGATTTTAGCCACGCCAAAGGGGGCAAGCCCGACTAAATAGGCGCAAAAGACCTTAGAACACTCAGCCACATCTTGCGCCCCAAACTGCCCCCTTTCAAACAAAAGCGCGATGATCTCTTGAGACAAGAACATCCCCCCGAGCGTGCAAACCAAGAGCATGGCAGTTAAGAAGTCAAAGGCTTGTTGTAAATGGGCTATGGCTCGATCGTTGTCTTTATTTTTAATCGCCCTTGCGATTGTGGGAAACAGCGCCGTAGAGGTGGCGATGGCAAAGAGGGCTAAGGGCAGTTGAAAAATGCGATTAGCGTAGTACAAGTAAGAAATGCTGCCTGTGGCTAAAAACGAAGCCAATAAAGTGTCGATGAAGGCCGAGATTTGGCTTGCTGAATTGCCTAGCACGCTGGGGAAAAATTGCTTAAAAAAATGTCTTCTCTCTTGCTTGATGGTGGCTTTTTGGGCGGGCTTGGCCTTTAAAAGGCTGTAACCCCCGATCGCAAAGAGTTTAAAAAAGCCGAGTTTGTAAAGCGGATAAAAGTGCAAGCACACCTGAGCACACCCCCCCAAAAGCACCCCATAACTCAACGCCCGCACCACTTCTAAGAGATTGTCGTTTTTATGCCACACAAGGGCGCAAATCATCGCCACATTTAATAAAATCGTGTGGTAGGCACTCACCCAAAAATGGTTTTTGGACTGCAAGAGCGCGCTAAAAAAGGTCGCCCAAAAGACCAAGAGCAAGTAATAAAAATTGATCGCCACGATGTCTTTAGCTAGCTCTATGGCGTGTGGGCTAAAGCCAAAGGCGAGCAACTTCGTGCAAAACAAGCGGAAATGATCGACCAAGAGTACTAAGGCGAGCAAGAACAAACTAAACACGCCAAAAATGCCTAGTGCAAACGCCCCCTTGTAGCGGCTAGAGATGAAGGCGGGCAAGAAACTTTGGCTAAACGCCCCCTCAGCAAAAATGCGTCTAAAAAGATTAGGGAATTTAAACGCCACAAAGAAAATATCGCTATAAAGCCCACTGCCTAGCACTGAAGCGCTGAGTAAATCCCGCACAAATCCGGCGATGCGCGAGCATAAAATCCCCGAGCTTGTGGCTAAAAAGAATTTTTTAAGCACCAAAAAACCTTTAGGTGTATTCGCTTTATTCTACATAAAAGGGCTAAAAGTTGGGGCTGGGATTAAGGTGCTTTAAAAGAGAATATAGATTATAATGGACGATATAAGCAGATTTTGGGTAGTCTATTTCGTCATTCTGATTTTTTGAGAAAAAGGTGTTTTGGTGAGTGAATTTTATTCAAAGGTTGTGGAGAATTGCGGGGATATCCAAACTGAATTAGAAAAAGTCGCCAAAAATTATGGACTTGATGTGCATGATTTGTGGTTTGACTTGATTAAAGTGCATACCTTAACCCGCTCCGAGCCACGCGGGGAGTTTAAAGTCTTGGATGCTGAGGGGATTAAGCAAATAGAGGACGATGCTTTCTATGAAAACCCCGCTCTAGAGGTGATTCAGCGCTACGACATTTGCATTAAAAAAAGACTCTTTAAGTACTTCATCGATGTGGAAGTGTCGCCTGATAGCGACCAGTTGTATTTGGTGTGTGAAACCCCCTTTATGATCGTCAATGACGAGTGGCTTTTTGGGGAGTTGTGCGACTATGTCGAGGCGCACATGGCCCATAAAAAGATTATTTTGCGCCAAATGCAGGCCCAACACACCCTGTTTAAAGAAGAGCTTGTGCGCCACTCCGCAGAAGAAACCCCCCCCGAGCGCATTTGCATTAAAAAAGCCCGCTACTCCCCTAAACAAGTGGGGGTTTTTACTTTTTCTCTTAAAAAATCTTGGGAATTAAAAAATGGCGAAGAAGCCCCCATTAACGCCATTTATGGAGCCGGCAAGGGCGACACCGTTTTAGAATATGCCAAGCCCATACAAGGCACGCCCGGGCGGGATTTAAGGGGACAATTAAGAGAAGTGGAAAAATTAGAGGATGTGCCTTTTAAGCTCGAGTTTAGCTCTGAGTCCTTTGAGGCTAAGGAGGAACCTACTAAAATCACCTACACTTCTAAGGTCGCCCAGTATGTCGCCTTTGTCAATGACACCCTAAAGGGCTTTACCAAAAATCAGTATGTGGAGATGAAAAGCACAAACATGCCCATGCTTTTAGGCGGGATAGAAAATGGGCCCGTTTTGCACATCAGTTCTAAAAACGAGATCGACAACGCCATTGAAACAAATTTACGCATTGAGGCTAAAGAAATTTATGTCAAGGGCAATGTCGGTAAAAATGTCAAGCTGGTGGCGCAAAAAATCATCATCGAGGGACAATTGCACGCCGAGAGCAGCGTAGAAGCCAATGAGATTTTGATCACCAATAACAAGGGCCTGTGCAAGGGCCAAAAAGTCCAGTGTAAGTATATCGATAGGGGGGTCATCTTTGCTGAAACTTGCGAGGCTGAAGCCAGCAGCGGTAGCCAGATTTACGCCAAAGACATTAAGTTAAAGCAAGTCAAATCCAACAACACCTTTTATTTTTCCTCCAATTGTAGTTTTGAAAACATCGATGGGAGCGAAAATAAATTTTGCTTTTCTGCCTTTGCTGCCCCTGAGAATAAAGAGGTCTTAGAGCAGACCAAGCAGGCGATGAATCTTTACAAAGACAAGGCGCAAAGGGTGATGGCGCAGTACCAAAAGCTCAATATTTTTGTACAAAAAAACCAACCCACGATCGACAAAATCCGCAATGCCGACATCGCCACCCGTAAAGCGCTCATCGAGCAAGAGTCGATCAAGCGGATTTACTACGACTTCATGGACTGCTTAAAGCGGGTAAAAATCTTGCACATGTACATCTCGCGCATCCAAAATTTAAACCGCCAGTTTTTGGAACGCTTGGTGCGCATCGAATCGAGCATGAATCAGGTGAAGGTGCATACAGACGGGCCTTGGACGGCCTTTAACACCATTATTTATGCCCGCACCTACACCAAAGGCTCAAAAAGCCTAACCACTGAAAAGGGCGAAACGGCAGATTATATCTTAGATGAAAAGAGCGGTGAGGTGCGTAAGGTCAGCCGTTACCAACACATCACAAACTTCTAATGCTTGTGGGCTTAAAGGGCGTGGTGGCGCACATGAGCCCCACTTTTATAGAAGTTGAAGTGCAGGGCGTGGTGTATGGCGCGCATGTGGGCGTGCAAACCAGCCAAAACCTACAAGTGGGGGCACAGGTGCATTTGCACACCTCGCTCATCGTCAAAGAAGATAGCCACACCCTCTTTGGTTTTTTAAAGCGATCGGAAAAAGAATTGTTTGAGCGGCTTTTAAAGGTCAATGGTGTGGGGCCCAAGGCCGCCTTAGCCATTTTATCAGTCTATGATGCCCCTGCTTTTAGTGCGTGCATCCAAAACAAGGACCTAAAAGCCTTGCAAAAAGTGCCCGGCGTGGGGGCGAAAATGGCGGGTAAAATCATGCTCGATTTGGCCGGCTTTGTGGTAAGCGAGGCAGAGACGAGCAAGTCCAGCGAGATGCAACAAGCCATTTTGGGCTTGCAAAGTTTGGGTTTTAAATCCGCTGAAGCTACAAAAATTTGCAACAGCCTACCCAAAGGTCTTGATGCGGCCAGTTTAATCAAACTCGCCCTACAAAAACTCAAATAAGGTTTTCTATGCAAACTTGGTCTTCTAGCTCTTGGCGCACTTGCCCTATTAGCCAACAACCCACATACCCCGATTTAAAGGCCTTACAAGAAACAGAGGCCACGCTTAAAAGCTATCCGCCCTTAGTCTTTGCTAAAGAAATGCGTAGCCTAAAAGGCGCGCTTAAAGAGGCAGCTTTTGGGCGGGCGTTTTTGTTGCAGGGGGGCGATTGTGCCGAGAGTTTCAGCAGTTTTAGCGCAGACAACATCCGCGATTTGTTTAAAGTGTTGTTGCAAATGAGCGTGGTTTTAGCCTTTGCGGGAGGCTGTCCCGTGGTGAAGGTGGGGCGTGTGGCCGGGCAGTTTGCTAAACCTAGAAGCGCGGACTTTGAAGAGATTGATGGAAAGAAAGTGCCTATTTATCGGGGGGATATGATCAATGGGCTCGACTCTAAAGAGCGCACCCCTAACCCGCAAAGATTGTTACAAGCCTACCACCAAAGTGCGGCGACTTTAAACTTATTGCGCGCCTTTGCTAAGGGCGGATTAGCTGACTTGGCCGAAGTGCATCGTTGGAACTTAGACTTTGTGAAAAACAACCCCCTAGGACAACAATACAGCACCCTAGCCATGCAAATCACCCATGCGCTCAAATTCATGCAAGCCTGCGGGGTCGCGCATCTGCCCGCCTTGCAAGAGACAGATTTTTACACCAGCCACGAAGCCCTGTTGCTCAACTACGAAGAGCCCTTAGTGCGCCAAGACAGCCTTAGCGGGGAGTGGTTTGCCTGCTCGGCACACATGCTCTGGATTGGCGAGCGCACCAAGGATTTAGATCAGGCGCATGTGGAATTTTTAAGGGGTGTGCATAACCCCATAGGCGTGAAGATCGGCCCCAAGACCACTTTAGAGCAAATGCTGGGGCTATGCGATGCGCTCAACCCGCAAAACGAACCCGGGCGCTTGAGTTTTATTGTGCGTATGGGAGCTAGCATGCTAAAAGAAAATTTTCCCCCGCTTTTAAAAGGCATGTTACAGGCCCAAAAAAATGTTGTGTGGGTGTGCGATCCTATGCATGGCAACACCATTAAAACCGCAGATGGCGTAAAAACGCGCTCTTTCACGCACATTTTGCAAGAAGTGTTGGACTTTTTTAAGATACATAAGGACCTAAACAGTTGCGTGGGGGGGATTCATTTGGAGATGACGGGGCAAAACGTCACCGAGTGTGTGGGCGGAGCGGTGCGCGAGGACAATTTAAGCCAACACTACTACACGCAGTGCGACCCCCGCCTAAACGCCACCCAAGCGCTGGAATTAGCCTTTTTGCTCGCCAAGCAACTTAAAGAGCGGGTCGTCCGCTAACAACCGCTTTTAAGCGCGCTCTTTTGGGTGTGTTTTAACGCTTCTTTGCGCCGAATCGCCCTCTCATAGCGCTCTTTCTCTTTGTCGGTTTGGGGCACAAAAGGGGGCATGGCCACGGTTTTGCCGTCTTTGACCGCCACCATTGTGAAGTAACAGCTATTGGTATGCACGGCGGTTTGGTTTTTAAAGTCTTCGCAAATGACCTTGATCCCCACTTCACAACTCTTGGTCCCCACATAATTCACGCTCGCATAGCAAGTTACAAGCGTGCCGATGTGGATCGGGTGTTTAAACAAGACCCGATCCACACTCAAGGTCACGGTGCCACACCCACAATAACGCGAAGAACACACATAGGCGACCTTGTCTAGCAAATTCAACAACTCTCCCCCATGCATGACATTGTTAAAATTCACCATCGTGGGGGTCACTAAAAAAGACATGCTAAGTTCTCTCGTGCGCCCAATGCCGGTTATGGTGTCTGCCGCTAATTCCTCTGTATTGCTCATAACAACTCCTTAATGTTAGGTAATCTTAATGAAAGCACAAAAGCCAATGAGAAGCCCCATTTTACTACACCTCATCTTAAAAAACACTCCGTGTAAAAAAGTGTAAAATTGCTGTTGCAACGACAATTTATAGGCCTTTTTGTTTCTCTGTTTAGCGAGTTTTTATACAATCTGCCTTGTTTCAACAAAGGAGCAAACATGCAAAATTTGGCACAAAGAAGAGAGGCGGCCACCCCTAGAGGGATTGGCATTGCGTGCGATTGGTTTGTGAGCGAGGCGCAAAATGCCACGATTAAAAGCATTGATGGGCGCGAGTTCATTGACTTTGCCGGGGGCATTGCGGTGCTCAATGTGGGGCACAGACACCCTAAAGTCATCCAAGCGGTGCAAGCGCAATTAGCCCGCTTCACCCACACGGCTTACCAAGTCACGCCCTATGAAAGCTACATTGAGCTGGCCGAAAAAATCAACACCCTAGCCCCCATTTATGGCGTGAAGAAGTCGTGTTTTTTCACCACAGGCGGGGAGGCGACAGAAAACGCCATTAAAATTGCCAAAGGGCACACCAAACGCTACGGGGTGATCGCCTTTGGCGGGGCGTTTCACGGGCGCACTTCTATGGCGGTGAGCATGACAGGCAAGGTCTCCCCCTATAAAGCCGAGATCGGGGTGGGCATGCCCGGGGTCTATCACGCTTACTATCCTAATGAGTTGCACGGGGTCAGCGTTAAAGACGCTTTGAAAAGCCTCGAGTTTATTTGTCAGTGTTCAATCGCGCCTAAAGATGTCGCCGCTGTGATCTTTGAGCCCGTGCAAGGCGAGGGGGGCTTTAACCCCGCCCCGGCTGAGTTTGTAGAGGGGCTTAGGGCGTTTTGCGACACGCATAAAATCGTGCTGATCGCCGATGAGGTGCAAACGGGCTTTTGCCGCACAGGCAAGACCTTTGCCATGGAGCATTTTAAACTCCAAGCCGACATCATCTGTATAGCAAAGAGTCTAGGCGGGGGGCTGCCCATTTCAGGCATTGTTGGCAAGGCAGACATCATGGACTCGCTTAGTGCGGGCGGGCTTGGGGGCACTTATGCGGGCAACCCCCTAGCCGTAGCCGCCGCTTTAGAGGTGTTAAAAATCATTGAAGAGGAAAATCTCAACGAAAAAGCAAACAAACTAGGCCAACAGCTCAAAGACAGCTTAAACACCCTAAAAGAGAAAGAAAACATCGCCCAAATGGCGCAAATTAGAGGGCTTGGCTCTATGGTCGCGCTGGAGCTCTTTGAAGGCAACAAACCTAGTGCAAATCTTGCCAAGGCGGTGCAAAAAGAGGCGATGGCTCAAGGGCTCTTGCTTTTAACTTGTGGCTCTTACACCAATGTGATTCGCTTTCTCTACCCTCTAACAATCCCCCAAGCACAATTTGACAAGGCTTTAGAAATCTTAAACAACTCCATTAAAAAGGCAATCGCATGAACTTTTCTTTACTCGACCACCCCTTTGTGAGCCAAAGCCCTAAAGAGGGCTTTATCCCCGTTACCAACCCCGCGACTTTGCAAGAGATCGCCTATGTCAAAAGTGTGGGCCACACAGAGCTAGAGCAAATCATCGCCCACGCCCACAAGGCGCAAAAAGAGTGGGCCAGCAAATTAGCTCTAGAGAGGGCGGACATTCTCTTAAAATTGCGCGCTTTGCTCTTAGAAAATTTAGAGGATTTGGCCCGCATCCTCACGCAAGAAATGGGCAAACCCTTAAAAGAAGCCCGCTCAGAGATCGCCTATGGGGCAAGTTATTTGCGTTGGTTTGCCGAGCAGGCGCGGCGCATCGATGGGGACATTTTACCAAGCGTAATGCATAACCAAAAAATTTTAGTGTTAAAACAGCCCATTGGCCTTTGTGCGGCCATCACCCCGTGGAACTTCCCATCAGGGATGATTGCGCGCAAACTTGCCCCGGCTTTGGCTTGTGGATGCGCGATGGTGATCAAGCCCGCCACCCAAACGCCCTTAAGCGCTTACGCTTTAATGGCTTTGGCACAAAAGGCGGGCGTGCCTAGCGGGGTCTTAAGCGTGGTTACGGGGGAAACTAAAATGATTGCAAAGCTGTTTTGTGAGAGCGATTTGGTGCGTAAAATCAGCTTCACCGGCTCGACTGAAGTGGGTAAAATCTTGGCGGCACAAAGTGCCAGCACGCTTAAAAAGCTCTCTTTAGAACTGGGGGGCAATGCGCCCTTTATTGTCTTTGAGGACGCTAACTTAGAAAAAGCGGCCGAGGGGATCATGCTCTCTAAATTTAGAAACAGCGGGCAAACTTGCGTGTGCGCGAATCGAATCTATGTGCAAAAAAGCATTTACAACGAATTGAGCGCGCTTTTAAAAAGCAAGGTCGAGGGCTTAAAGCTAGGCAACGGGTTAGAGGAGAGCACGACACAAGGGCCTTTGATCGACTCTAAAGCGGTGGCTAAGGTGCAAGAGCACATCAGCGATGCCACGAGCAAAGGGGCACAGATTTTAACCGGCGGGCATGCTAGCACGCTTGGGGCGAGCTTTTTTGAACCCACGATTTTAACAGGAGTCAATCAAGGCATGGCCGTGGCTAAAGAAGAAACCTTTGGGCCACTCGCCCCGCTCTTTAGTTTTGACACAGAAGAAGAGGTTTTAGAGTGGGCGAACGCCACACAATACGGACTAGCAGCTTACTTTTACACCCAAAATTTGGCGCGGGTCTTTAGAGTGAGCGAGGCGCTCGAGTATGGCATGGTGGGGGTGAATGCCGGCAATCTATCCACAGAAACCGCCCCCTTTGGCGGGATCAAACAAAGCGGTATGGGGCGCGAGGGCTCTAAATACGGCATTGAGGATTATTTAGAGATCAAATATTTGAATGTGCGCTTAGATTAGCAAGATTGGGGCGTGTGGGGCGAATCAAGGCGCAGTTTTAGCCCAGCTAAAGGGCAAGCCTTTAAGCGATGCTTTAGGCTCTGTGGGGGGGCGTGGCGATGCTGGTGGGCACAAATATTGGTATTGGGATTTTAACCACACCGCTGCTGTGGGTCGTGTAGTTTTGTTGCACCATTGCCCTTGTGTAGAAAACCCCCGCTTGGTGCAGTTTTGAATGAAGTTACAGGAGGGATATTAAACCTTAAACTTATTCAGCTCGTGATCAAAGACATCGGCGGTTTTACTCAAAGAGACGCTTGCTTGTGCGACTGCCTGCACGCTCTTTTGATTAGAGATGCTTAGTGCCCCGATTTCTTGAATCTCGCCCATGATGTTTTTCGTCAGTTGCGCCATTTCTTTGAAAGATTGTGTGTCTTGGATGATGGTGCTGATGATGCTTTGAAGCCCTTGCACATTGCTATCCACCACCTTGCGCAAATCGTGGGCAACTTGTGAAATCTTAACGATCTCTTGGGCATTGTCGTGTAAATCTTTACTGATGCTATCTACATTTTGCACCACGCTTGTGATGGTGCTGTTAATTTCATTCAAACTAGATTGAGTCTTCTCTGCTAATTTTCTCACTTCATCGGCCACCACCGCAAAGCCCCGTCCGTGCTCGCCCGCCCTAGCCGCTTCAATGGCCGCATTGAGGGCCAATAAGTTGGTTTGATCGGCGATGTCTGAGATGATGGTCAGCACTGCTTTGATTTGTTGGGTTTCATGAGAGGCGCGTTCTAGCTTGTTGGAGTATTCCACGCTTAAATGTGCATTGTCGCCCAAGTCTTGACTAAAGGCTTCGATTTGGCCACGCACTTTCTCTAAAGCGTGGCTGGTGCTGACTAGATTACCGCTGTTGGCCGTGGCATTGTCCGCCCCACTTAAAATATTGGTTACAACGCTTTCTCCATCGCGCACCACTGCCTGAATGCGGTCTTGTTCTTCTTTGGCGTTGTCAGAAACCGTGGTGGAGCTGTCTTGCAGGGTGCGTGCAATTTGGGTGTTTTGTGTGCTGTTGTTTTTAATGGTGGAAATGATGCCATGGGTCTTTTCTAAAAAGGCGTTGATGCTCCTAGAAATAGTTGCGATCTCATCGTTGCCCTTAGCCACGACTCTCTCTGTCAAATCGCCCTCTTTAGAAAGAAGTGCTTGGATCAAGCGGGTGAGGGTGACAAGAGGCTTAAAGAGGATTTGCACAACCACAAAGAATGAGGCCAAGCAAAGCACCAAAGCAACGATAGAGACAAAAAGAATCGTGTGTTGAATGATGCTCAAATCCTTGAGCGCGAAGTCCCTATCACACACGGCCAAAACCTTCCAAGCGGGACCGGGCACAGTGGTGTAAGCATAATATTTATCCACGCCATCTGTGGCACTTTCAATCAAGCCACTGCTGCCATTTAATATCTGTTGAGAAATGCTCTTTGTCTTTGGGAAGACTTCAAAGAAACGTTTGCCCTGTTTTAAAACATGAGAACCTAGAATAAAACCTTGTCGATCAAAAAAATAAATGCGCTTTTGATCGGTGGAGTATTTTTTGGCGATGGCCTCAACATTAGCTAAAGAGATGTCAGCACCTAGCACCCCTTGAAACACGCCTTTTTGGTAAATGGCAATGCTATAAGAAACCACAGGGAGATTGGTGAAGCGATCCAAGTAAGGATGGCCTATTACAACACCGCGGCTAGTTTTAGCGTCTTTATACCAATCGCGCGTGCGCGGATCGTAATTGTCCGGGACGCTTCCTGTTGGCTTGATGGTTCTTTTATCTTCAAACCCAACATAGATAGCAGAATCCATGCCATATTCCACATGGCTTAGGAAACTGTCGATGGCCTTGCTGTCATTTAAGTCCATTTTCTCTAGTTGTGTAGCGGTTTTAAGGAGAGCGACTTTGATCGAATTGCTCCAATCCTTTAGGGGGTAGGAGAGCATTTGCACAGTTTCTTGTAAGTTTTGCTGGACAGATGTTTTGATTCTAAAGTGAAGCCGATAACTGATGATGCCAGCAATGGCAACAGAAGTCAGCAACAACAACACGGCAAAGACAAGAGAGATTTTAGTTTTAAAACTCATGCTGTAAATATCCTCAATGATTGTACTCGAGACGGTCCTTAAAATTGGGCAACATTGAAGCCCCCTCACTTGGGTTTGTAGCTTCTACCTTAGAGCCGACATTCCAACTACGGGCGTATTGTAGCACAAAATTATGCACATCGGCCGACTTTAATTAATGAGGCGAAATCTAAAGACACCAGAGCGCTTTTTTACACATTTTTAGTTTTAAACCGCCCTTGATGCCGCCACAATGGGCGCAAGTTTTTTAACAAAGGGTATTTTGCCAAAAATTTAAAAGTTTTATTAAGGTTGCTTTTGGTAAAACCGTGTTTTTTAGTATAAAATCTCAATTTTTATTACCTAAATTTAGACTTTGCGAATCTTTGAGGGCAAGGAGTGTTTTTGCGTAAGAAATTTTTGTTGGCTTTGAGTGCTTCTTTGGCGTGCCAAATGACTTTGATGGCTAAGGATAAAACCTATACTTTAGGCAAAGTTTCTACGGCCGGGCAAAGAGGTAAGACCGATTACTCCGGGCATGTCAATCTAGGTTATAGCGGGATCACCGCACCTAAAAGCTGGCAAGATGAAGAGGTGAAAAAATACACGGGCAGCCGCACCGTGATCTCTAATAAACAGCTCACACAAACGGCTAACCAAAGCATTGAAGAAGCCTTGCAAAATGTCCCGGGCATGCAGGTGAGAAACACCACCGGGGTGGGCGCGATGCCGAGTATCCAAATCCGCGGTTTTGGTGCGGGCGGCTCCGGACACAGCGATGCCACGCTCATGTTGGTCAATGGGATTCCCGTTTATATGGCTCCCTACTCACACATTGAGCTAGACATCTTCCCCGTAACTTTTCAGGCAATCGATCGCATCGATGTGATTAAGGGGGGGGGCAGTGTGCAATATGGGCCCAATACTTACGGGGGCATCGTCAATATCATCACCAAGCCCATCCCCAAACATTGGGAAAGCCAAGTGGCTGAGAGAACCACCTTTTGGGCGAAGGCCAGAAATGCCGGTTTTGCTAACCCCCACACGGGCGATTCTTCGTTTCTTAACTCCCTAGGCAACGACATTCTTTACAACACCTATGTGCGCAGTGGAGGGATGATCAACAAACACTTTGGCGTGCAGGCGCAGGCCAACTGGGTCGATGGACAGGGCTTTAGGGACAACAGCCCCACGAATATCCAAAACTACTGGCTCGATGGGGTCTATGACATCAACGAAAACAACGGCATTAAAGCCTACTACCAATACTATAAATTCAACATCGCCCAGCCCGGATCCTTAAGCGAGCAAGATTACAAGATCAACCGCTTTGCCAACATGCGCCCTTTTAACGCTAAGGGTGGGCGCTCCCAGCGCTTTGGCATTGTGTATGAAAACCGCTTTGGCGACCTAGAAAAAGTGGGCGGCACTTTTAGCTTCACCTACTATGGGCAGTTTATGACACGCGACTTTCAGGTGAGCTCTAGTTATAACAGCGCGAATACGATCACTTGTTTTAGCGCGGCAAGCTGTGCGACGCAGGGGCTTAGTGGCTACAACTTGGCCGTGCCCTACACCATGACCAATTACAATGGCTGGGCGGAGGTGGAAAACCCCGTGCGCTCCATCAACAACGCCTTTGAGCCAAAGGTTAATCTGGTGGTCAACACCGGTAAGGTGAAGCAAACTTTTATCACTGGTTTGCGTTTTATGACAACCGCTTTTCTACAACGCCAATACATGAACACCAATGTGTGTAACACAAAAACCAGCGGAGAAGGGGCGGGGGTTTTGTGCGAGGGGGGCAATGTCATGACCGGTTGGCAACCGCACATCAAGCATGGTTTGTATTGGAATTGGAATAACTGGCGCAACAACTACACCGCCGTGTATTTGAGCGATCGCATTGAAACTTGGAACGGGCGCTTTTTTGTCGTGCCCGGCTTGCGCTACGCTTTGGTGCAATACCAAAACGACAATGCGGCTGATTGGGCGACCATTCCACGCGCTGTCTTGAAAAAAATTGCCCACATGAACAACTGGATGCCCTCGGCTAATATTGGCTTCATTCCCGTGCAAGGCGATCACACCCTTTTAACCTACTTTAACTACCAACGCTCCTATGTCCCACCCCAATTAGATGTGTTGAGCTATGGCGGCGCGGAGTACTTTACCCAACATTTTGATGAAATCGAAGTGGGCGCGCGCTACACTTATAAGAGTAAGGTTAGCTTCAACGCCGACTTTTTCCGCATTTGGGCGCGCGATTTTGCGACCGGGCAATATTCTATCTACACAAGCGGACCTATGAAGGGCAATGTACGCCCAGTCAATGGCTATTCTCAGGGCGTGGAGTTGGAGATGTATTACAGACCCGTTAAAGGCTTGCAACTGCACGCCGCCTTTAACTACATCGACACGCGCGTGACAAGCCACGGGCCCTTAACAGACCTTAATGGCGATGTGCTGCCTGGAACCAGCTACAACAAGCACTTCCCCTTTGTCAGCCCCTATCAATTTATTTTAGACGCGCGCTATACCTATCGCAAAACCACCTTTGGCTTGTCTAGCTACTTTTACAGCCGGGCTTACAGCGGCATCAGCAACAGCGCGGCCGGGGGCTACTATGGCACCCAATATTACAGCGGGGGCAATAACTTTGAGAGCGTGTTAAATAGCGGTTACCAATGTGCGGCGTGGTGTATGACCCAACACGAGGGGCTGTTGCCCTGGTATTGGGTGTGGAACATTGAAGTGAGCCAAGTTTTTTGGGAGAGCGGACGGCATAAAATTGTGGGTAGCTTACAGGTGAATAATATTTTCAACATGAAGTATTACTTCACCGGCATTGGCTCTAGCCCGGCAGGTTTGCAACCCGGCCCCGGCCGCTCTGTAACGGCGTATTTGAGCTACCAGTTTTAGACTTAATGTATTTTGGCTATAATGCGGTTTTACTCCAATTTAAAGGCTAACCATGTTGCGATCTCTTTACAGTGCGACCACAGGGATGCTAGGCCAGCAAACCCACATCGACACCACCTCCAACAACATTGCCAATGTCAATACCGTGGGCTTTAAGCGCCAACGGGCGGACTTTAACGACCTTTTTTACCAAGCCTTGCAATACGCCGGCACCTCCACCTCCGACACCACTAGATCGCCTAATGGGATCGAAGTGGGGCTAGGCGTGCGCACCTCTAGCGTGACCAAAATGTTTTCGCAAGGCAGCCCCAAAGAAACCGAAAACAATTTAGACTTAGCCATCACGGGCAAGGGGTTTTTTCAGGTGCAAATGCCCGATGGCTCCACCGCCTACACCCGTGCCGGCAATTTTAAAATTGACGATCAGGGCAATATGGTAACGACCGAAGGGTATTTAGTGATCCCCCAAATCACCTTCCCCCAAGACACCACACAAATTAGCATCGGCGTGGATGGGACCGTGAGCGTGACTCAGGGCAATGCCAGCACTTCTAATGTGATCGGGCAAATCACCCTAGCCAATTTTATCAACCCCGCGGGGTTGCACGCTTTGGGTGATAATCTTTTGGCCGTAACCTCTGCTAGCGGTCCGGCCATTGTGGGTAACGCCAATGCCGATGGCTACGGGCAGTTGCGCCAAGGTTTTTTAGAACTTAGCAATGTGCGTTTGGTCGAAGAGATGACGGATTTAATCACCGCCCAGCGCGCCTATGAGGCCAATTCTAAAACGATCCAAACGGCAGACAATATGTTGCAAACGGTCAATAGCCTAAAACGCTAGCTTGACATTTTTCTTTGTTTTTTGCTAGTATTCGCCTGTCGTTTTATATTGATAAAGGAAGTTGTGCTACGATGAAAAAAGCAATCAGCAATCAGCAATCAGCAATGGCAGGGCAGGTAAGAGCAAACTTCTAGCCCTTTTTGGGTCTTTAGCCCTTTGTTCTTTCGCGCCTTTAAGTGCCGAGAAGAACGGGGCGTTTGTAGAGGGCGGGTTTCAGTACTCTAATGTTACGGGTGTCAATGACTACGAGCAGCCCGCACTCAATATTGACGGGTCTCCCATGTCCGCCTATAGCCAGCCCGGCAAGACTACGGGCAATCTCTTTGGGGCGGATATTCAAATCGGGTATAAACAATTTTTCGGCAAGAAAAAACGCTTTGGTTTGCGCTACTACGGCTTTTTTAGCGGTCAGGGCGGGAGCTATGTTACAAATTTTAGTGCTGTCCCCTCTCAACTCATTTTGGCAAGCAGCAATGTAGGTAAAGCCGCTAACTTATTCTATGGCGTTGGGTTGGACGCAATCTACAACTTCTACGAAAACAACGGCTACAACTTGGGCGTGTTTGCGGGTGTGATGATTGGCGGGAGTAGCTGGCTTATGGGGCGCGGATGGAGCGGTGGGTCTTGTGCTTACACAACCCCCATGACCGGTCCTAATACAGGTGGCCAATGCACCACCATGAACGATTCTTATGCGCAATGGGCAGCGTACGCAAGAAAGGGAGGCGATAGTGCTAAATTTAGCCCCACTTTTGTGCAATTCATCATCAACATAGGGTTTAGAACAAACTTTGGCAAACATCAAGGCTTTGAAGTGGGTGTGCGTATCCCCACCATTAACGATCCTTACTATACAGAAAAGGACAGCTTGGCAAATGGTGGAGCCAAAAGCACCATCACCTTTAGGCGCACCGTGGCGATTTACGCCAACTATGTTTATAACTTCTAGGACTGGTGTTAAAAAAGGAGGGTAAGATAATTCATGAAAGGATTTAGAGCAATGCCCTAAACTAAGGGCAACACTCTAAAATAAAGCAAACCCCCCCAAGCCCTGCTTCTTTAAAAAAGCTAGCCTAAAACCCTTTGAGCTAGGCTAACTGGGTCAATTTGCAAAGCTTGCTCCACTAAAGAGCTGTTGCCATGCGCAGGGTAGCAATCGCCCACCTCAAAACTCTCGACGCGCACACTCCCCTCTAAAAACTCCAATAAGGCACTGGCCACCCCCCCCATTATATAGGAGTCGCTAAAGACATAGATTTTAGAGTAGCGGGGTAAAATCTCTTTAAGCGCGCCATCTAAGGGCTTTAAAAAACATAAATCCAACAAAGCCACCTTTAGCCCCTGAGCCTGCACGAGCTTTAAGGTTTGGTGCGCCCGACCCACGCCATTGCCATAGCCCACAAATAAAATCTCCCCCTCCGGCTCTAAGAGCTCACACTGCCCCCACACATAGGGCTTAGATTCAAAAACCCCCTCTTCTAACAAAAAACCCCCCCTAGGGTAGCGAAAAGCGCAAGGCCCTGCTGTGTGTTCTTTAGCAAAGCGGATCGCTTGTTGCAAAGTGGCGTTGTCTCTTGGGGCAAGCAAGGTCATGTGAGGGATCGGGCGCAAGTAGGCGATGTCTAACAAGCCTTGGTGTGTTTCGCCATCCTCGCCCACAATCCCGGCCCGATCGATGGCAAATTTCACAGGCAAGGACATGATGCCCACATCGTGCACAATCTGATCGAACGCCCTTTGTAAAAAGGTCGAATAAATGCTCACAAAGGGTTTAAAGCCCTCTTTAGCAAGGGCTGCCATAGAAGTTACGGCGTGTTGCTCGGCAATGCCCACATCCCAAAAACGCTCTGGGTAGCTGTCTATGAGCTTGCCAAGCCCCGTGCCCCCGGGCATAGCCGCTGTAACGCCCACGATTTTATCATCAAGACTAGCCAACTCAAAGAGCGTGTCTGAGTAGATTTGTGTGGGGTTGGCGACTTTAGGCGCGCTTTTGAGGCTTTGTCCGGTTTTTAAATCAAAAGGCCCCACGCCATGCCACTTTTCATACTTGCCCTCCGCCATTTTATAGCCCTTGCCCTTCGTGGTCTGCGCGTGGATGAGTAGGGGGGTTTTGGTGTCTTTAGCTAGTTTCAACGCTTGCGTGATTGCCTCTAAGTCGTGCCCATCAATGGGTCCTAAGTAGCTGATGCCTAGCTCTTCAAAGAAAATCCCCGGAGTGATGAGTTTTAAAGACTCTTCAAAACGATTCGCGAGATAATTCACGCCTTCGGGCATGGACTTTAAAACGCCCTTGATTTTGTCCCGCAAAGACTGGTAAAGCGGGCGTGCCATCAAGTGGGACAAAGCGTTGCTGATCGCCCCTATGGGTTTGGCGATACTCATTTCATTGTCGTTGAGCAGAATGACTAAAGGGTATTTGCGATCGCCTAGCTCATCTAAAGCTTCATAAGCCAACCCCGCACTCAAACTCCCATCGCCGATCATCACAACCGGCACTTCTGTTTTACCTGCGAGCGCATAAGCTTTAGCCACACCCACACCCACAGATAAAGCCGTGGAGCTGTGCCCGGCGATGAAGTAGTCATAGGGCGACTCGCTAGGGCGCACAAATCCGCTAAGCCCGCCCATTTGGCGCAACGAGTTAAAGCTTTCAAAGCGCCCCGTTAAGAGTTTGTGGGCATAGGCTTGGTGGCTTGTGTCAAAGATGAAAGGGTGCTTGTCTTTGTCAAAGACGCTGTGTAAGCCCACGATGAGCTCAATTGCCCCAAGCGAGGAGCTTAAATGCCCCCCGTGCGCGCTCACGACCTCTAAAATGCGCCCCCTAAGCTGTGCGCACACCTGCTCTAAATGGGGCAAATCCCTTTGATAAACTTCTAAATCCACACTCTGCAATTTAGACCTTTAGGTTATCTAGCACGCTCTCTTTTAGGTTTTTATAACGCGCCATTAAGTTGCCATCGATGTTGCCATGCGAGCTGGTGATTAAAACTCCACCCTTGGCGATCGCATCGCTGGGTTCTAGCTTGATCTTGGGCAAGTCTTTGAGATTTTGGGAGAGATAGGGGTAATCTAAAGTATTGACCTTCACGCAAATGTCAGTCGCGTCCATGATGTTTTTTAAGAGCTCTTTAGCTAGAGCCAAAGCCACTTCTTGGCTTTTTTGCTCCACTTCTTTAACGATCACCTCTTTGGCGATCTCTACGGCAATGGCACTGAGTTCCTTTTCTAGGGCCTCTAAGTGGCTTTGGGATTGTTGCATTCTTTGATCGATGGCGGTGAGCGATTGCAACAAGTGAGTTTTTTCCTCATCAATGCTTGCGCCTAAATCCTCTTTGGCCTTTTGCTCACCTTCTTTAAAGCCTATTTTGTAATTGTCCTCTCGGGTTTGCTGCAAGAGGGTTTGGTTTTCCTCTTGGCTCTTTTCAAACTGCATTTGCAACTTGGCAAGCTGGCTGGAGAGTTCATCGGTTTTTTTTAATAAGCACTCGATGAGATCGTTTTCTAGCTGGATGGAGCGTTCAAGGTGTTCGTTCTCTTGGGGAGGCTCGGGTTGCTCTTTTTTAGGCTTTTTCTCCTCTGGCTCTTCAGCGGCGATCTCAGCAAAGGATTTAAAAGTGTATCTTTTAATGGTGTGCTTGTCGAGGTCTTCTTTGGGGATTAAATTTTCATCACTAAAGTTATTCAACGACATCTTCCTCCCCGCCCATTTGGATGATGCCTTTTTCTGCTAGAGATTGGACGATCTCAATGATTTTTCTTTGCGCCGACTCGACATCTTTGATTTTCACCGCTCCCAAATACGCCATCTCTTCAATGAATTGATCGCTTGCACGGCTACTCATGTTGCTTAAGAATTTCGTTTTTAGCTCTTCTGTGGAAGTCTTAAGCGCCAAAGTGAGGTCTTTTTTATCCGCCACTTTAAGGATTTCACGAATGGCGAAGTTGTCGAGGGTGCTGATGTCTTCAAAGGTGAACATCATCTCTTTAATGTCGTTGGCGAGTTTGGCATCGATGTTTTCAATGCGCGCCAGCGTGGTTTTAGCCGCTTTTTGGCCTAAGCGGTTAAAGATTTCGGCCACCGCACGCGTGCCGCCCACCTCGACTTTGTAGCTGGTGAGGGCTTCTAATTTATTCTCAAGCACGGTAGAAACCCTTTTCACCACCTGCGGAGAGATGTCGCCCAAACTTGCCATGCGGATGCTCACCTCGGCTTTCATGTCATCGGGGAAAAAGCTTAGGGTTTCTGCGGCGTTGGCAGATTCCATATGCGCCAAGATCAAAGCGATGGTTTGGGGGTGTTCGTTGATGATGAAGTCGGCGAGTTGCTGGGGCTTAATGCGTCCCAAGTAAGAAAAGTTTTTTTGGGTCTGCAGAGAGCGGCTTAGTTTTTCTAAAATGATCTTGGCCTGCTCTGGGCCTAGAGCCTTGATTAAAATCTCCCTAGCGTACTCCAAACCGCCGCTATTGATGTATTGGTTGGATTGCAAAATCGCAAAAAACTCTTCTAAAACCGCCGCCCCCACAGCCTTGTCTGTGCCATTGAGCTGCACGATCTGCTTGCTGATTTCGGTGATCGAATCCACATCCAAATGGCGCAAAACCCCCGCTGTGGCCTCTTCGCCCACTTGAATCAACAAAATAGCGATCTTTTCAGACATGGTAAATTCGTCTAGTTGTGTTTTCTGTCTAGGGGTCAGTTTAGCCATTAGTTGCCTTTGGTGTTGGTGATCGCGACCTCATCTTTAATCAAGAGTCTAAACAAAGAAGCAATCTCTTCGGGTCTCTCCTTAATGGAGTTGCTTACCCTTTCGAGCATAATATCATACTTGACATCCTCTTCATTAAAGTTTGCATTAAGACCCAACTGATCCTCCACTTTTTTACGCATTTCGCCGAAGCGATCGATCTCTTCCTCATCGTCTTCATCCATAGCAAAGAGAGATTGCACCTTTTCTTCCTCATCGGGGTGAATCTCAAGCATGCGTTGGCTGAAAGGCGTGATGACTCTTTTGTAAAAGACAAACAACACCAAGCCCACGATGAGGTACTTAAGCAAGGATGAGAAAGGGCCTAAGATTTTCTCCGTAGTCGCCACAACCTTTTCATAGGTCGTCATGGGCACGTATTTAGCCGATTTGCCATTAAACTCAAAGTTGCTGACCGTGACGGCATCACCTCTGGCTTTGTTGTAGCCGATCGCTTGCTTGACGAGAGAGTTGATCTTCTCCATTTCATCCGCACTCAAAGCGATATACTCGATGCTCTCTGTACCGTTCTTATCGACCTTTTTGTATTTGCCATCCACAACTACGGCGGCGTTTAGGCGGGTTAAGACCCCAAATTCGCCCTTGATTTCACTCACGGTTTTGCCCACTTCGTAGTTTGTGGTGTTGGTGGATTTCTCGTATTTTTCCCTCATTTGGTCGTTGTTGATGCCCTGTACGGGGCCAATATTGCTCACCACCCCGGGCACGCCGCCCACTTGCTTTTTTGGAAAGCCCTCCTTTTTTTCCTCCATGGTCTGCTCGCTGCGCACGACATTGTTGGGATCAAAGGTCTCTTTGGTGCTTTTCTTTTGGCTAAAGTCAAATTCCGCGCTCACCTTAGCCACGACCTTATCGTGTCCGCCCACAATAGGAGCTAGGATATTGGCGATTTTATTCTCTAAGATATTTTCGAAGTTTTGCTTATAATGCAGTTGGGCTTGGGCCAATTCTCTTGTGGTGTCTAGCTCATCGTCTTCGCCCAAAGGCTCGCCGTTCTCATTCACCAGCTTAACATTTTCCACTGTGAGCTTGGGCACAGAGGCGGCGATTAAATTTTTAATCCCTAGAATCTGCTTAGGCAACAAGCGCATATTGGGCTTGATCTTGAGCATCACAGAGGCGGTGGGGGGGATCTCTCGGCTCACAAACACGCTGTCTTTGGGGATAGCAATATGCACATCGGCTTTTTCAATCGGCACAAGGCTCTCAATCGTGCGGCTAAGTTCCCCCTCAATGGCGCGGATGTACTTGATGTTTTGATCAAAGTCTGTCGCCCCAAAGTCTTTCACATCGAAAATTTCATAACCGACTTTGCTCGTTTTTGGGATACCCTGAGAAGCCAAAGAGATGCGCTCTTCATAGACCTTGTCTTTAGGGATTAAAATGGTGTCGTCTTTGGGAATTTTATAGGGGATGTGCTTTTGTTGCAAGTGTTGCAAAATCAGTGCATTGTCGCTCGCATCCATTCCCTCAAAGAGCACCCCATACCCGCTCAAATCCCCCCGATCTTTCGTTGGATAGAGCAATAAAAATACCAAAAAGGCTACAATCAAAGACACCGCCACCACAATGGTGATCTTTTGTGCCTTGTTGAGCCTTGAGAAAAGACTGATGATCTGCTGCAATAAGCCCTTAAAATCCACGAATCGTCCTAAAAGCCATTAAACTAAGTCCGTTTTAAATATCCAAGGTAAAACCCCATGGAGCAACACACAAAGCCCATGCCCATTAAAAACCCTCCTAAAACATCCGTGGGGTAATGCACCCCTAAATAAACCCGATCATACATCATTAAAAAAATCCAAAAGAACAAAAGGGCAAACCCGCCCACTTTTGCGCCTACGCTTGCTCTAGAAAAACACAACAAGAGAGCCAACAAGCCGTAAAAAAGCGCAGCGGCTAGGGCGTGTCCGCTAGGAAAGCTAAAGCCATGCGCCAAATACAGCTCTCCATTAGTGGCTGGGCGTGGGCGTGCCACGAGCTGCTTTAGCCCCTTAAGCGCCACCTCCCCCACAAACACGGTGCTAAAAAACCAAACCCCTAGAGCGGTGCGCTTTTGAAACACCCACCAAGCGGCGATGAGTAGAGCTATAGGCGTGGTGAGTTTAGATTGGGCAAACCAAGTGCTCACAAGCACAAATTTTAACCAAATCCCTTGAGTGGGGGCAGGATTGCGGATCAGGTCAATAAAAAAGGCATCTAAACCTTGCACCCACTCTTGCTTTTGGACGACCCCAAGCGCGTCTAGTCCTAGCAGCACAAAAAAGAACGCTCCTAACATCCATAATAACTTGACCGCTGAGTTTTGCCCATTTTTTGCGTCCATTAACCCTCCATAGGGAGTTGCCATGTAGTATCTCCATACCCTAGTTATAAAGGGCAATGATAACTAAAAATTGATAAAAAATAGCCATAAGCCCCGGCCATTTACCCAACATTTGCCCTAAAAACGCATAAATTCCACTATAATGTCTCTACAAAAGTACAAAGGACAGTCCATGACAACAAATCCCTCAGAAGATGTAACCCCCCAAAATGAGAGCCGCCGAGAGTTTTTAAAATCAGCCGCCTTAGCCTCTGCGATGGGCAGTGCAGGGCTCTTAACCCCTCCCGCTTTGCAAGCCAAGGCCGAACATGCCCAAGAGGGCTGGAAGTGGGATAAAGCCGTATGCCGCTTTTGCGGCACAGGCTGTGGAATTATGGTCGCCACCAAAGACGATAAAATTGTCGCCACAAAGGGCGATCCTTTGGCCCCAGTCAATCGCGGTTTAAACTGCATTAAAGGCTACTTTAACGCCAAAATCATGTACGGAGCGGATCGCCTTGTTGAACCACTTTTACGCGTCAATGAAAAGGGCGAGTTTGATAAAAAGGGCAAATTCCAACAAGTTTCGTGGAAACGTGCCTTTGATGAAATGGAGAAACAGTTTAAAAAATACTATAAGGAAATGGGCCCCACTGGGGTGGGGGTCTTTGGCAGCGGGCAATGCACCATCCCAGAGGGTTATGCCGCGCTCAAGCTGATGAAGGCCGGTTTTAGGGGCAACAACATTGACCCCAACGCCCGCCACTGCATGGCTAGCGCGGCTGCCGGGTTTATGCAAACCTTTGGGATCGATGAGCCCAGCGGGTGCTATGACGACATCGAAGCCACGGACACCATCATCACTTGGGGGGCGAATATGGCCGAAATGCACCCCATTTTGTGGTCTAGGGTGAGCGATCGAAAGCTCAACAGCCCCGAGAAAGTTAGGGTGGTTAATCTCACCACTTTCTCTAACCGCACTTCCAGCGTGGCCGATATGGAAATCATCTTCACGCCCAACACCGATTTGGCGATTTGGAATTACATTGCAAGAGAGATTGTCTATAACCACCCCGAGGCGATCGACCAAAAATTTATCGACAACCACATTGTTTTTGCCACTGGGTATGCTGACATCGGCTATGGCATGCGCCCTGATGCCAACCACCACGGCTTTAGAGCCAGCGAAAAAGACACCGTGGAAAAACAAAACGCCATCACCTTAGATGAAGATGAGGCGGTCGCTTTGAAACACTTAGGTGTGAAGGCCGGCGAGGTGTTCAAAATGGAGCACCAAAAAGAAGCGGGCAAACACTGGCAAATCACCTTTGCCCAGTTTAAAGAAGCCCTAGAACCCTACACCCTAGACTATGTCGCCAAAGTGGCTAAGGGCGATAAGAACGAGTCGATGGAGAGCTTTAAGCATAAATTGCAACACCTTGCCAAACTTTACATTGAGAAAGACCGCAAGGTGGTGAGTTTTTGGACCATGGGCTTTAACCAGCACACGAGAGGCTCATGGGCAAATGAGCAGGCCTATATGGTGCATTTTCTGCTGGGCAAACAAGCCAAGCCCGGTTGTGGCGCGTTTTCTTTGACCGGTCAGCCCAGCGCGTGTGGCACGGCTAGAGAGGTGGGGACTTTCTGCCACCGCTTGCCCGCGGACATGGTGGTGAATAACCCCGAACATGTCAAAATTGCCGAAAAACTTTGGCATTTGCCCAAGGGCACGATCAACCCCAAACCCGGTTACGACTTTTTGGCGATGATGCGCGCCCTTGAAGATGGCAAGGTCAAGTTTATTTGGGTGCAGGTGAATAACCCTTGGCAAAACACGGCGAATGCCAACCACTGGATCAAAGCGGCTAGAGAGATGGATAACTTCATTGTGGTGAGCGATTGTTATCCGGGCATCAGCGCAAAAGTAGCAGATTTGATCCTACCCACCGCCATGATCTATGAAAAATGGGGAGCTTATGGCAACGCCGAGCGGCGCACACAGCACTGGAAACAGCAAGTTACCCCAGTTGGATCGGCCATGAGCGACACTTGGCAGATTTTAGAATTTGCCAAACGCTTTAAACTCAAAGAAGTTTGGGGCGAGCATAAGATCGATGATAAACTCACCTTGCCCAATGTGCTCGCGCAGGCGCATAAGATGGGCTACAAGGACAACGACACGCTCTACCATGTGCTCTTTGACAATCGCTTTAGCCGCAAGTTTTTAGCCAGCGACCCCATCGCTAAGGGCGCACCCAACTCAGAGGTGCATGGCGACAAGCGCCAAGTGATCGGCAGTGATGGCAAACCCTTTAAGGGTTATGGCTTTTTCATCCAAAAATATTTGTGGGAGGAGTACCGTAAATTTGGCAGGGGGCATGGACACGACTTGGCCTATTTTGATGACTACCACAGAGCACGGGGCTTGAGATGGCCTGTGGTCAATGGCAAAGAAACCCGTTGGCGTTTCAACACGCAGTATGACCCCTATGCCAAAAAAGCCGCGCCCAATGGAGATTTTGCTTTCTATGGCAAGGCGATGAAAAAGCTTGTGAGCGGGGATTTAAGAGGGCCACAGGGCACAGAGGCCAAGAGCCTAGCCAACAAAGCCAAGATTTTCTTTAGACCTTTCATGAAAGCCCCTGAGCGCCCCAGCAAAGAATACCCTTTCTGGTTAGCCACGGGGCGGGTGTTGGAGCACTGGCACAGCGGGACAATGACCATGCGTGTGCCAGAGCTCTTTAGAGCCGTGCCTGAGGCCCTGTGTTACATGCACGAGGAGGATGGTAAGAAATTGGGTGTGAGTCAGGGCGATGCCGTGTGGATCGAATCGCGCCGGGGCAGTGTAAAAGCGCGAGTGGATATGCGCGGGCGCAACAAGCCACCTATGGGGCTGGTGTATGTGCCTTGGTTTGATGAAAATGTGTTCATCAACAAGGTTTGCTTAGACGCGACTTGCCCCATTTCTAAGCAAACCGACTATAAAAAGTGCGCGGTGCGAATCACCAAGGCTTAAGGGGGCTTGGATAAAAAGGTTTGAGTAGGGGTGTGGCGCTTTTGGTCGTGTCGCAAAAACACGCCTAGCGCGACGCAAGAAACTTTATTAAAGAATGATTGCAGTGGCACATCACCGCAAGCATGGCGATGGGGGTTTTTATGGAGGCATCCAAAAAGCGATCAAAGTTAGGGTGGCTTTGAGATGACGCGCAATTAACGCGCTGGATTGTGCCTAAGATGGGAAACTTCCCTACACAAGTTGGAGGTTCATATGCGAAGACGGGCGTTTTTACAAACAGCCCTTAAGGGGGCTTTGCTGTGTGGCAGTGGGGGGGCTTTTTTGGGGGCAATGCTGAAAGCCAAGAAGCAAGACCGCTACAGCTTAAGACCCCCGGGGGCTGAGGATGAAGAACGCTTCTTGAGTTTGTGTATCCGCTGTGGGCTGTGTGTGCGCGATTGTCCCTACCACACCCTAAAACTTGCCACTTTGCTAGACCACGCTAGAGTGGGCACACCTTTTTTTGAGGCGCGTCAAGTCCCCTGCTACCTTTGCCCGGATATTCCCTGCATCAAGGCTTGCCCCACAGATGCGCTGGATAAAAAACACCTCGCAAAAAATCAAGGCGTGGATTCGCTCAAAATGGGCGTGGCCGTAGTCGATCCGATCTCTTGCGTGGCGTTTTGGGGGATTCGTTGCGATGTGTGTTACCGGGTTTGCCCTTTGATTGATAGAGCGATCAAACTAGAAACCAAGCACAACGAGCGCACGGGTAAGCACGCCTACATGCTGCCAGTGGTTGAAAACGATGTGTGTGTGGGTTGTGGGCTTTGCGAGCGAGCTTGCATCACTAAAGAGCCTGCCATTCGAGTTTTACCCGTGGCGTTTGTGAGCGGAGAGGTGGGCAATCACTATGTCAAAGGTTGGGACACTAAAGATCAAGAGCGGGTCAAAAACGCCAAACCCAACACCCTAAACCCCAAAACAGACAACCCCCTAGATTATCTAAACAAAGGGCTTTAATGCGTTATTTGGTGCTAAGGCGGCTTGTGCAAGGGGGCATTTTAGCCCTTTTTGCCGGCAACACCTTTATTTTAAAGGGCAATTTGAGCGCGTCTAGGTTGTTTAACACCATTCCCTTAAGCGACCCCTTTGCAGCCTTGCAAGTGTTTTTGGCCAGCTTGCATGTAGACATCACCGCTCTTTTGGGGGCTCTCTTGGTGGCGTGCATCTATGGTTTGTTTTTGGGGAGGGCGTTTTGCGCGTGGGTGTGCCCGGTGAATATCATTGTAGATTTTGCGGCGTGGGTGCGGCGCAAGCTGGACTTTAAGGGTGTGCATTTGGGCTTGCCTAAGAATTTACGCTATATCCTTTTGGCCCTAAGTTTAATTTTATCCTTTGCGCTTGCCACGCCCGCCTTTGAAAGCGTGTCTTTCATCGGGGTGATTCAAAGGGGGATCATTTTAGGCACGGCTTCTTGGCTCGTTGTGGCGTTATTGCTCTTTTGTGTGGATGCGTTTTTGGGCGATAAAATCATCTGCTCCAAGCTTTGTCCTTTAGGGGCGTTTTATGCGCTTTTGAGTCGCTATGCGCTCTTAAAAGTCAAACACGATGCCATGCGTTGCACGAAGTGCGAGCTGTGCTTTGAGATTTGCCCCGAGCGACAGGTGCTGTGGATGGTCGGGCTTAAGAGTGTATCTGTCAATTCGGGGGAATGTACCCGTTGCGGGCGGTGTATTGAGGTGTGTGGCGATGACGCGCTAGAATTTAGCATTTTAGACTTGAGGGGGAGTTTTAAGAAAAAGGATTTATGGTAATGCCCCTTTTTTATAAAGCCACCCTTCTAGCAAGAAACACTTTTTAAAACACTGCTTAAAAGAATGGCCAAGAATAAGCTAGGCAAGCGCGCCCACGCCTTTGACAAGCGGGCAATCTCTCTTAAGGCTTTTACTACATGCTCTGAGGGACCTTGACCTGACCATAGCTCATCGCGTCCTTAAAGACTCGGCTAATCTCTTGCTGTAAAGCCCTGATTGTGCTGATGTGTAGGGTTTTAATCGCGAGTAAGTTTTTTTCAAGCAACCCCCTATCATAGCCATCCACCCGCACTAAAATAAAGACTTCCTGATTGTTGGGGTTGATGTATTCACCTAGCTGGACTTCTTTATCTAGGCTAGCGCTGATGGCCTGGACAATCTGTTTAAAAATATTGTCATCAAAGGGGCGGCCATTGGCGTTTTGGGTTTGCTTAAAAAGCTCTTTAATTTTGTTGCCGATGTGTTGGGCGACTCTAAAACGCGCCCGCTCTTTGGCAATTTTTTCAGATCGGGCGACCTGCCCATCTATGACGTGCGAGCTGTCGATGCCCTGCGTTACAAATGAGCTGCGATCTTCCAGCATCCAAGCGGGCATGTTTGCTAAAAAAACATCTTTTGTGTGGGTGGAAGTGCAAGCGCTAAAGCCCAAAAGGCTACCCAAAATCAAAGCGGGAGGCAAAAAGCGTTTTTGAAACATCCCAGTTCCTTTTAAATAAGTCTAGAAGCCGCAGACGCTTTTAGAGTGAATGAGGCCCCCTCCTTTAAAAACTAAGAGAGTTGTCCTTTCACTTCGCCAATCCAAGTGTCGATGCGGCTGTCTGTCAAATCATCTTGGTTATCTTCATCGAGCACAAGCCCCACGAATTTACCACCTTCTACAGACCTAGAAGCCTCAAAGTTGTAGCCATCTGTGGAAGTGAAGCCCACCACTTTACCGGCTTTGGCTTTTTCATAGATGTGGAAAATGCCCTCAGCAAAAGTTTCTGAGTAGGTGTCTTGATCACCAAGACCCACTAAAGCGATGGTTTTATTGGCAAAATCCGCATCGCTTAGAGTGCCTAAAAATTCTTCCCAATCGCTTTGTAAATCCCCTGCACCTGCGGTGGGAGCGACTAAAACTACAGAGCTAAAGCCATCGAAGTCTGCCTTAGAAGCTTTAGCGACATCAAAAACTTTCGCCCCGCCCAGTTTCTCTGAAAGTTTATTGCTGATGGTTTCAGAATTTCCGCTGTCTGTGCCGTAAAAAATACCAATTGCCATTGTTGATCCTTTTTTTCAAAAATAAACCCGCTCATTATAACGAATTTTGGTAAAAATGCAAAAAAACCATCAATAGCAACTCGCCGAGAGATTAAAGGGGGTTTGCTTATAGGGGTAGGCCTCAATGTCCATCACAAGGTCTTTAGTTTGGCCGGGGGCTAAAAACACCTTAAAAGTTTGGGTGTAGGTGTGCTCAAACACCCATTGGTGCAGGTATGCTTGGAGTCTATTGTGTGAAGGGCGCAGGACATCTAGGCGCAAAACGCACTGGTTAATGGAGAGGCGGCCGACATTCTTTACATGGACTTTTGCGATGAAAGCGTTGGTGTAAGTGAAAGAAAAGGCCTCTTGTATGTGGGTTTGGATTTTAAATAATTGTTGCTCCAAGACATAACGCACTGCAATGGGTGCGCCAAACATGCACGATGCGGCCAAAGCGTAGAAAAAATAGGACATAAACCCTCTAAAGAGCAGACCGGGGATAAAAAAACACAAAAAAAATGCACAATGCACTCCAAAAACCACCAAAGCAAAGGGGCTGACATTGCCCCAAAAGATTTTTAAATGAACGAGGATTGTGTGTAAAAGGGCGGTGGTGTCCATCACTTATGGGCAGACATGGCTTTTTGGCGGCTGTGGGTGTCTAGCCAAATGTTAGGCACCGCTCCACCGGGGACTAAGAAAATTTGGGCGTTCTGATTGGTTTTTAAAGCCTCGTTAAATTGCCCCTGCGTCTCGATTTGACGCAGGCTTAAAAGCTTGTCGCTCAGACTCTGCGCGATGCTGACATTGGCAGCAGATTTTGCCTTTGCCTCAATCACAATCGCATCGGCGATGCCTTGTGCTTTAATGCGATTTGCGTCCGCCTCGCCTTTAGCCAAAGCGGCGGCTTTTTGGGCTTCTTGTTTGGCTTTCTCCACCTCGTATTTCACCCGCTCGGATTCTTGGCGGGCGATTTGGACTTTTTCGATTTGTTCTTTAATCTTGGCGGGCAAAACAATTTCTCTTAACTGAATAGAGGTGAGCTGTACGGGGGCGTTGGGGAGTTTAGAAACTTCTTTGTTAATGTCCGTGTTGATGAGGGCGGCGATTTCGTTGCGCTTGATGGGCAAATCCTCAGCCGGGTAGCGCCCCACCACAGAGCGCACCACATCGCGCACCACGGGGTTGATGATCTTTTGCTCCCAACTGAGGCCATAAGTGGCGATGGTTTGGGGCGTGGTTTGGGCGTTTAGGCGGTATTGCACGGTAAGCTCAATAGAGACGGTAAGCCCCCTTGAATCCATCACATTGATCGCATCGTTTCTAAAAATCCCCTGATTTTTGCCTACAATCCCCATGTCTTCTGTGCGCGAAAAGTTAATGGTGCGCACCCTCGTGTCGATCACCAAAACATCTTGCACGAGGGGGATAAAAAAGTGTATCCCGGGCTGTAAAGGGATGGGGTCGTAACGCCCCGCTGTCACCTTAATGCCGATCTCGCCTGATTGGATCACCATAAAAGGTTTAGCCAAAAACAAAACGGCAACGAGGATGAAAAGGACGATTAAAGAAGTGAATTTCTTAGACTGCCATATATTCGGCCCCAAGGGGGGCTTAAAAGGGGTGTTGTTTTTAGGCGGAATTTTGGGGGGCTCGGGCTGATTGCCTTGCTTTTTTTTTAGATGCTCGTTGAGATCAATGGGCATAAATTTCCTTTAAACCCGGACAATATAGTGCGCGAATTTTTCCAAATCGCCCGAGATTTCACCTTTTACGAGTTTCATATAGGTGTCAAACAGGGCTTTGGTGATGGGATTTTTATCTGTGCCAATGGGTCTAAAGTCTAGGGTTTTAATGGGCAAAATCTCCATGCCTGTACCCACAAAAAAGGCTTCTTGTGCGCTGTAAATTTCCTCACGCACAATGTGGCGATGCACCATAGGGATTTTTAAATGCTCGGCCAACTCGATGATGGTTTGGCGGGTGATCGAATCTAAAGAGTAATCTAGGGGGGGGACAATGAGTTTATCCTTAGCCACCATAAAAAAGCTCTCGGCCGCGCCCTCGGCCACAAAGCCCTGAGTGTCGAGCAACAAGGCCTCATCGCACCCGCAATTTAAAGCTTCTTGTTTGGATAACTGCGAGTTTAGGTAGTTGGAGCTGGCTTTGGCTTTGTTTAAAGTCGATTGCACGCTGGGTTTTCTATAAGAGCTGGTTTTGACCTTAATGCCCTCGTGGGGGTTGTCCCTCCAAGTTACGGTGGCAATAGCCGTGTGGATGGGGGGGTTGCTCGCACAAATACCCAAAGTGCCTAGCCCCATGAACACAAAGGGGCGGATGTAGGTGTTTGTATCGCACCGATTAGCCCTTAAAGTTTCTAAAGTGGCTTGGTTGAGCTCCTCGACTGAATAGGGGATGTCGAGCATGACCGCCTTGCACGAATTCAAAAGCCGTTGCATGTGATCGTGCAGGCGGAAAACAAATAAGCCTTCTTTGCCTTTGTAGGCACGGATGCCTTCAAACACAAGGTTTGCATAGTGCAAACTATAACTGAGGACATGGATTTTGGCTTGATCGAAAGGGATCAAAGCACCATCTTGCCAAATAAATGGGTAATTCATATATTGCCTTTCTCGTGTTTATTTGCGCCTAGAATCCTTAAAGTGCCCACTTCTGTGGGACCTTGCACCTCTAGGCGGTTTTTTAACCCCAGCTGGCTTTTGCGCGTTAAAAATGTGGTTTAAATCCACCTTATGGCTCTTAAATTGCAAACTTAAAAGTTTTAGCACCAACTGAGAGGGTTCAAACTGCTCGGTCAGTTGCTCGTACAAACTCACCACCTCCGCATCCACTTCGACTTTGCAGAGGGCTTGGACCAAGCGATCTTCATCCATGTGGGGGATTTCGTAGAGTTCAAGCGAAGAGCCGATGTCTTTTTGCATGCGCTGCAACTCTTTATACTCTAGGGGGGTTACTAGAGTGATCGCCACGCCCTTTCTGCCCGCCCGCCCCGTGCGCCCGATCCTGTGGATATAACTCTCGGTGTTTAGGGGCAGGTGGTAGTTAAACACATGGCTTACATCGCTGATGTCTAACCCCCGACTAGCCACATCGGTGGCGATCAAAACATCGACTTCTTTAGATTTAAAGGCTTTGATAGAAGCCTGCCTCGCCCTTTGCTCCATATCTCCGTGTAAAGGCGTGGTCTTGTAGCCCTTGGCGCTCAAAAACTGGTGCAACTCATCCACTTCTCTTTTCATGCGCATAAAAATGATGCTCTTTGTGTGGTTTTCTTTATCCAGCAAGCGCATGATGGCCTCGTTGCGCTCGTGCTCATTGATGACATAGAAGCGCTGGGAGATGTCGGCGTTAGTAACATGTGTGGGGGCGATGTGGATGGACACGGGGTTTTGCAAGATTTTATTAGCCAACTCTTTAATGGGCGGGGGCATGGTGGCTGAAAACAATAAAATTTGCGCATCTTGGGGCAAATAGTCAAAAATTTCTTCAATGTCGTCTAAAAAGCCCATGTCTAGCATTTCATCGCTTTCATCCAACACCACAACTTTGGGTGCAAAGCGTTTTAAGCGCTTGTTTTTGAGGTGATCTAAGAGTCGGCCCGGGGTGGCGATCATCACCTGCGGGTGGCGCTCCAATAGCTCGCATTGTTTGCGGATACTCTGCCCCCCATAGACGCATATGGTGCGGGTGCGTGAGCTTTTTCCAAGTTTAAAAATCTCATCGCTCACTTGCATGGCTAGCTCCCTCGTGGGGGTGATGATGAGGGCTTCCACGCTTTTATTGTTCTGCAAATTTTGGATAATGGGTAGGGCAAAGGCGGCGGTTTTGCCCGTGCCTGTCTGGGCTTGGGCGATCACATCTTTGCCTTCCAGCACAACAGGAATCGCCTTCTCTTGGATGGGGCTTGGTTGTGTAAAGCCCACTTCAGCGATGGACTTTAAAATCTTAGAGTTTAAGCCCAAATCCTTGAAAGACTTCGTGGGTTGGATGTTTTCTTCAACGGGGGTTTGCATCGGTGGCTTAGTGTCCTTAAAAATATAAATGCTAAGTGCGCTTAAACAATTGCGTGGTATTATAGCAAAAAACCCTTAGGATAGGTCAATGTTGGACGACAGCCTTTTAGCGCTTTTTAACCAAACCCCCTTAATCGCTTCGTTTTTGGCGGGCATTTTGGCGTTTTTAAGCCCTTGTGTTTTGCCGCTGATTCCTGCCTACATGTCCTACATTTCACAAACTTCTTTAGAAGAACTTAAAGCGGGCAATGCGCCCCGCTTGGCCGTCTTATTCAAAGCCAGTTTATTTGTCTTGGGTTTTGGCTTGGTCTTTTGGCTCGTTGGGGTGTCTATGGCAAAGATCATGCACGCCTATTTAAACGCCCCTTGGGTTAGAATTGTGGCGGGGTCTTTGGTGGTGCTCTTTGGCTTGCATTTTTTAGGGGTCTTGCCCATTAAGTGGTTGTATAAGAGCAAAACTTTACAAGTGCGTTTGGAATTTAAAAACCCTTTTTTAAACAGCTTCATCCCCTTTATTTTGGGGGCGAGCTTTGCGCTGGGTTGGACTCCCTGCATCGGCCCTATTTTTACAAGCATCGTTTTGCTTAGTGGAGCTGAACACGCCTATGGCATGGCGCTTTTAGGCGTGTTTGTCTTGGGCTTTGGCCTGCCTTTTTTGATCGTGGCTTTGCTGATCAACCAAGCTTTTGGAGTGCTTAAAAAAATGCGTCATTACAGCCGAGCTGTGGAGATCGTCTCGGGGCTTGTTTTGATTGGTATGGGGGTGTTGATTTTAAGCGGGCAAATGGAGCACTTAGGAGCTTTGTTGCAAAATTAAGGAGATCTTTGTGTTGTTAGAAAACGCTAAATTGATGGATGGGAGGGTGGCCGATGTCCGCATTGCGGGCGCGCACATCGAGCAAATTAGCCCCTCTTTAAAGGCCAAAGAAGCGGAGAGGCGCGTTGATTGTAAGGGCTTGACTCTCTTGCCTAGTCTTGTGGATTTGGGCGTGTTTTTACACAACTTGCAAGCCAAGACCTACACAGAGTTAAAAACCCAAGCCTTTAAGGGTGGCGTGGGGGCAATCATGGGCATCGATCTTGCCCCTCTTTACTCTTTAAACGAGCCAGAAATGCAGCCCTTAGACTTTAAAGAGGCAGAGGACCCTTTAGAAAACACCATCCCCAAAGAGGCGCAAAAAGCCAAAGACCCCATTTGTTTGCACCCCTTAAACGCCCGCCAACGCTTGCAAAATTTATCTAAAATAGTCAGCGGACTAAGTGGCCCTGCGTGTTTATATATCTACAATCTAGAGGGGCAAAAACTCTTGCCGGCGCTAGACTACGCCAAAATGCTAAAGTTGCCCCTCGTGTGTGGGGTGCGTGGCTATGAGGGCCGCCCCACTCTAGGCATCGCAGACACCACGCCTTTAGCCTACAAATTAGGGCTGCCCAGTGTGAGCCCCTTGATCCAAATTAAAGAGGTCGGCAAGTACGCCAGCATGGCACTACACACAAAGATAGACACCATGCTAGATAGCGTGGTGGAGATTGAAGCCTTGCACATCGCCACAAGCCTTAAGAATCTAGGCGCGCCTTTGTTTGTGCAAACCCCCTTGCACCATTTAATCTTGACTGAAAACGTGTATCAAACTTACGATCCCCGCTTTAAAATTTTGCCCCCCTTAAAGAGCCAAGATCAACAAAAAGCCCTGCAGAAAGCCTTGCAAGAGGGTAAGATCGATATGCTCACAAGCTTGCACTACACCCGCCCCCCTCAAGGGCAACAAATCTTTGAAGAGGCCCCCTTTGGCGTACATTGCATTGAAAACGCCTTTTCTTTGGCTTACACGCACTTAGTCCAAACGGGCTTGGTGAGCCTAGAAAAACTCATAGACCTAATGGCAGCAACCCCCGCCCGCTTTTTAGGGCTCAATTGCGCAGAAGTGTGCGAGGGCAAAGAAGCGCGTTTAATGCTAGTCGATCTTAAGGGGGCTTGTGTGGTGGAAAACCCACACAGCCCCTACTACCAAGAGAGTTTAAAAGGGCGGGTGTGTTTTGTTTTTCAAGGGGAGGACATCGTCTATGGGGCTTAAAATTCTAGGGGCTAAATGCGCCCTTGTGTGTAACCCCAACTTCGACATTTTGTCTAATGGAGGGGTGTTGTTTAAAGAGGGGGAGATTTTAGAAGTGGGGGATTACGCTAAGTTATGCGACAAACACCCCAAAGCCAAAGCCCGCTTTTATAAAAACGCCCTTTTAATGCCCGCCTTAGTCAATCCACACATCCACTTTGAATTTGCAGGACAAAAACAGAGCTTTGCATACGGGAGTTTTGAAAGCTGGCTAGACTCTGTCATGTCTGAAAGAAGCCAAGTTTTAAAGCGGGCGCAAGCGCACGGGCAAAGGGCCATCCAAGAGCAACTTTTGCAAGGCGTGGCAAGCGTGGGGGCGATCAGCAGCTATGGATTGGATCGAAACATTTTGCAAGAGAGCCCCTTAAGGGTGGTTTTTTTTGATGAGCTCATCGGCGCGAGTGCCGACATTGCTCCCGCTTTTGAGGCTTTTAGCGCGCGCCACGCTCTAAGCCAAGCGGGCAAAAGCCCTAAATTTACCCCCGCTATCGCCATCCACGCCCCCTATTCGGTGCATAAAGACCTAGCTAAGAAAGTCTTAGACACCCACAAAAGCCCCGTGGTTTCCGTGCATTTCTTGGAGTCGCAAGCGGAGTTAGACTTTTTGAAGGGGCGGGGGGGATATTTTGCAAATTTTTACGCCAAACACGGATTAACGGCCCCACACTACGCAAGCCCCCTAGAGTTTTTAGACCTTTTTAAGGGGCAAAATCTGCTTTTAGTGCATGCCATGTTTGCCACAAAGGCGCATCTAGAGCACGCCAAAAACATAGCCAACCCCACGATCATCACCTGCCCCCGCTCTAACCGCCTTTTGAGCGGGGCACTTTTAAACTTAAAACACCCCAGCGCAGTGGGCTTAAAAACCGCTCTAGCTACAGATGGCAAAAGCTCAAACAACAACACCCTTTTTTTAGAGGAATTGCGCACGGCCCTTTTTGCGTTTAACACGCCTCTTTTGGAGGTGTTGCCTAAAATTTTGTTGGGGGCGACCTTGCACGCCAGCCAAGCTTTGGGCTTAAAGGGGGGGAGTTTGCAAGCGGGCTTTTTGGCGGATTTTGCGGTGTTTAACTTCAATGCAAAGGCTGATTTGCAGGGGGTGTTGCACTGGCTTTTACACGCCCACAGAGTACTGGACTTGTATATACAAGGGGAACTTAGTGGCTTTGGGGTCTAAAAGGGCTTTTAAGGCAATGTCAGCTAAACTCTAGGGCTACTTTACGGGAGGTCTTTCATGGAACTGCGTTTAGCTAAAATGGATCGCAAACAGAGCAAAACCCCTAGCTTGAGTTTGGAAGAGTTGCACCAAAAATATTTAAAAAACGAACACATTTTTTACTTTGCTCCCACAAACGCCCATAAGGACATGTTAGCGGCGGTGGCGTTTTTAGAAAAGAAGCATTGCCGGGTGCATTTATCTGAAGTGCAAATCAGCTCAGATGAAAAGGATTTCATTTACCAAATGCACATCATCTAAGGCGATTCGTGAAACTTTACATCGAAACAATGGGTTGCGCGATGAACACGCGCGATAGCGAGCACATGGTGGGCGAGCTTGGCAAGGTGGGCTACACGCAAACGAGCGAGCCTAGCGAGGCGGATTTAATTTTAATCAACACTTGTAGTGTGCGCGAAAAGCCTGAAAGAAAATTATTTTCCGAGATCGGGCAATTTGCTAAGATCAAAAAGCCCGGGGCCAAGATTGGCGTATGCGGTTGCACGGCCAGCCACATGGGAGAGCAAATCCTCAAAAAAGCCCCGAGCGTCAATTTCGTTTTGGGCGCGCGCAATGTGTCCAAGATCAGCCAAATCATCAAACAAGACAAGGCGGTTGCCATCGACCTAGACCATGATGACAGCACCTATGTTTTTGAAAGCCAAACCTCTAGCCACATTAAAGCCTTATTAAACATCTCCATAGGTTGCGACAAACATTGCACTTATTGCATTGTGCCCCACACGAGGGGCAAGGAGATTTCTATCCCTATGGATTTGCTTTTAAGGGAGGCAGAAAAATTAGCCAAAATGGGGGTCAAAGAGCTCTTGCTCTTGGGACAGAATGTGAATAACTACGGGGCGCGCTTTAGCACCGATCACCCCAAGGTGAGTTTTACGGCCCTGCTAGAGAATTTAAGCCAAATTGAGGGGATCAAGCGCATCCGCTTCACCTCCCCGCACCCCTTACACATGGACAACGCCTTTTTGGAGTGCTTTGCCACCAACCCCAAAGTGTGCAAGAGTATTCATATCCCTTTGCAAAGCGGCTCTAATGCCATTTTAAAGGCGATGAAGCGCGGATATAGTCGGGAGTGGTACTTAGATCGCATCGCCCGCTTAAAAGCTTTGGTGCCTGAAGTGGGGATCAGCACAGACATTATCGTGGGCTTTCCGGGCGAAACACCCAAAGACTTTGAGGATACCCTAGACATCTTAGAGCAAGTGCGCTTTGACACTTTATATAGCTTTATCTACTCCCCCCGCCCGCTCACCCCCTCTTACACATGGGAGAATAAAGTCCCCAAAGAGGAGGCGAGCGTGCATTTAGAACGCTTGCAGAGTCGCCACAAAGAGATTTTAGAGCAAAAGGCTAAGGGCGAGCTGGGCAAGACGCACGAGGTTTTGGTGGAAAAACTTGCACAGGGCGTGGCCGAGGGGCGTAGCGACAATGGGCGCTTACTCAGCTTTGAGGCTGGCAAGGCTTGTGTGGGGGATTTCGTCCGCGTTGAGGTGATCGCACACCACAAGGGGAGCTTAAAGGGGAGGCTGGCTAGAGTGTGATTTTAAAACACTTGAGAAACGGCTTTGTTTTGCACGCCCTGCCCGTTTTGCTCTATTGGGTCTTGAGGATTTTGTTTAAGACCTGCAAAAACCGCTTCCATTTAGCCGAGGGGCTTAGCAACACTTCCTTTATCATGAGCGTGTGGCATGGCGAGATTGCAATGATGTCCTTTGCCTATTTACGCATCAAACCTAAATCAGACTTGTCGGTGATCGCCAGCCAACATTTTGATGGCGGGCTGGCCGCTAAACTTTTTGAGTGCTTTGGGTTTGAAGCGATCCGTGGCTCTAGCAAAAAGGGCGGAGTTAAAGTCTTGATCGAGGGGATCAAGCGTTTAAAAGCGGGGGCAGACATTGGCATCACCCCCGATGGGCCCAGAGGGCCACGCCATAGCATCGCCGATGGAGTGGTGGCTTTGGCGCAAAAAACGGGGGTGGGGGTGGTGGCTTGCCGCGTGGTTTTTAGCAATGCCTTTACGCTCAACACTTGGGATCGCTTTAAATTGCCTAAGCCTTTTTCGACCATCAATTACTACATGTTTTCCCCCATTTTCATCCCCAAAGAAATGGACTTACAAGAGGCTAAAACTCTTTTAAGGCAACGCATGGAGGCAGTTTAATGGGGGCTTTTAGTTTTTTAAAAGGTATATTTTACGACAGCACGCGCGCCGCATTTTTCTCTGATGTCTTTATTTGTTTTAATTTAGACCACGAGACTTTGCTAGGCCGCATGGAGCGACTCAGATGGAGGAGAACGCGCGAGATCATCAACAAGGTTTATCCCGTAAAAAATGGAAAGATCCCCATTAGAGCGATGAAGGACGTTCGCGATTTTGTCAATATTTACCCTTTTTCTTATCTATGCGCGATGGCCAAGAGCGCAGATCAGGGCATGTGTAAAAAATCCGAACTTGAGCAAAACATCCCAAAAGGCTTGCGTAAAAAAGACTTGATTGTCCTAGAAATCGATGGCTATTGTTTTTACATCCCCAAACAATCCCTAGAGCAAGATCGCAGAATTTTTGGCATGACCATGCAAAAGATCGATTACATCTTTTCGCCCTTTCTTTTGATGTATAGCTTTATTAAACCTATTTTAGAAGATGGAGTGGCGGTCTATGCGCTCTTAGAGCACGCCCGCTTGTTTGTGATGGTGAGCAACCACAGAGACATTTGTTATAGCAAATTCTACCCCTTGGAGAGAACTTTGAGCGATGCTGATCTAGAGGTGCAGACCCAAGACATCCAACAGGAAAGTTACAAACACGAAGAGGAAATGTTGCAATCCTTTTTAAAGTCCATTGAAACCAACTTGATACACATGGACACTAATGCCCCATCCCAACCAGTGGAGGAAGAATCTACCCAAGACCCCAAAGCTTTAGTGGATAGCATGATTCATGCCACCGACATCATCAAGTATTTACAAGAGTCGATCAAGACCGCCTACGACAACCCCAACTATCACATTGAAGACTTTATCCAAAAGGTGTGGGTGTTGTACACTTATGAGATTTCTTACCAACTCATTGATGTCCTCGAAGATGAACTCATGTTGGAGATTGAACACGCGCCTATGTCCCTAGTCGAGCGCATGAGCATTTTGGCGAAAAAAGAGCAATACAATGAAGCTGAGTTATAGCAAACCTTTTCCTAAGCACGTACTAGGGCTACTCACTAAGATTTGGATTTTTTATATCCTGCTCTCTGTAGGGGTTGTTTATGGGCTGACCTATTTTTTACAAGAGTATATTAAAGTTACCCAAACACACGCAAGGATTTCTCAGGTACAAGCCGACATCTATAAGCACGAAGCCGACCGAATCAAAGAGAGCATAGAGCGCGCCAAAAAAACCATCCAAACCTTGCAAAACAGGGCCACCTACGCCGTCAATGCCAAGGACTCCATCCAAGGGGTTTTAGAAATAATCCCCGACTCCATCACCATCAGCTCCATCACCATCGATTATTCTAGGTTAGTGTTTCAGGGGGTTGTGCCTTCTAAAGAAATCTTTAAAAACACGATCCAACAGCGACTCGACTCGATCTTTGAAAACAGCCATGTTGAATTCACCCCCCTAGGCAATGGATGGTATAAATTTATTTCCACGAACTCTTCTGATCTACCCTTCATTGAAAAGGCGACCAACTGATGGAACAAGATCTAGAGCAACTCTACATGAGCCGCTACGCCAAGGATTTGGCATTTGAGAATCTCGTTAAAAACTTCATCTTCTTTATAGTTTTTGTGGTGATCGCGATGGTGAGTGTGGGCCTGTGGCTTTATCCAAAGATAGACGACTACCGCTCCCAAGATGCCGATGCCCGCCAGCAAGCCACCATTGTGGCCTACCAGCGCAGAGGCTTTGTTGGCATCTTGCAAAGCTACCGCTCTTTAAAAGAGCACAATAGCCACTTGCTCCAACCCCCCGATTACAGCGCTTTAATCAACGCGTTAAAAATCCTATTAAACCAGCACTTCACCCACATCAAAATCCGAGAAGAAAGCAGTCGCACCGATCCCCTAGGACACTTCATCCGCAAGAAATTGCGGGTGAGCGCGCACGCGCGCAATTTAAAAGACTTTTACGCCTTCTTTGACGACTTGGTGCGCATCAGCGCGCATGTGCAGATTGAATTTCCCATCACCATCACTAAAAATGAAAACGCCTTTCTTTTGGACTTTGGCGTGCATGTCGATCACGGGTCGGTTGGCCACTAATGGATTTTAGTTTTAACCCCAAGGCTTGCATGGCGTGTGGAGCAAAGTGTTGTTTGGGCCAAGAGGGCTATATTTTTGTCAAGCCGTCTGAAATGCAGGCAATCAGTGAATTTTTAAATTTGCCCTTTGAAACTTTCACTCTGAAATACATTAAAAAAGTCGCCTACCATTACAGCTTGCTAGAAAAACCCGCCAGAGACCCTAAAGAGGGCTATGCCTGCGTGTTTTTGGATGAAGAGACCAAACTTTGCCAAATTTATCCCGTGCGCCCCAAGCAGTGTAGGACCTTCCCCTTTTGGGAAGTCTTCAAAAGCGAAGAAGGGTTTAAGCAGTTGTGCGCGCTCTGCCCCGGGGTCCAAATCCCTTTTAACTAAAACATGTTTTTTATACTATATACTCTCCCTCTAGGAAAATTCTACACATAAGCGAGGTTTTATGCCACAACAGAAAAGAAAGACTTTGAGGTTTCTAGGCTTAAGTTTGGCACTAAGTGGTGTACTTTTTGCCCAAAGCATGACAGAAGACCAACAAATTTTAATCACTTCAGATGCCTTCCACAGGGGCGACTTTGCTACGGCTAAAAAGGGCTATTTACAGCTTTACAGAGAAACGAACAACATTATTTACGCCAAAGAGGCCGCCATTTCAGCCGCCAGCTTGGGTGACATCAACACCGCTGTAAAGTTGGCTAGACTTTATAAAAAAGTTACCAAAAACAACAAAGACCTGTCGATCAACAAAATCTTAGTGGATGGCTACATTAAAACCGGCCAAATCCAAAAGGCCATCGCTCTTTTGGAAAAAATCCGCAAAGAGGACAAATCCTTAATGCTTGATAGCGTACTAGGCGCGCTCTACATCAGCGAAAAACAATACACCAAAGCCTTTGACATTTTAAGCAAGCTCTACAACCAAGTACATGATGAGGACACTTTAGAAAAGCTCATCACCCTCTACTTCATCCAAAACAGCCAGCAAGAGGCGGCCGACCTCATCACTTCCCATTTAGAAAAGTACGGCTGTTCTCCCGATCTGTGCCAAAAAAGTTTCAACACCTTAGTCCAGCTTAACCAGCTTGATAAGGCTAAAGAGGCTTTTTCTACCCTCTATCACAAAGACCCTGTGGTGCAAAACGCCCAGCTCTACATTGGGGTTTTGGTGATGCTCAAAGAATTTAGTGAGGCTGAAAAAATTGCCAAAGGTTTTCCTTTTAACCGCCGTTTGCTCCTAGATCTTTACACCGCCCAAAAGAAGTTTGCTCTAGCCTCTAAACAAGCGGGTTTGCTCTATAAAGAGCGCAAAGACCCCAAATTCTTAGCACTAGAGGCGGTTTATAGCTACGAGGATTTAACAGCTCAAAAGAAGTTGAACAAAACCGACCTCCTGCCCATCACGCACAAACTTGAAAAAGCCATTGCCGAGCGTAGAGAGCAAATCCGCATCCATAAGGGCAGGTTAGATGTCCAAGATGCCTTTTTTTATAATTTCTTGGGTTATTCGCTCATCGAGTATGGGCTAAATGTCCGCAAGGGGATCGACTATGTCAAAGTGGCTTTGCAAATTGAGCCCAAGTCGATTTTTTACATCGATTCGCTTGCTTGGGGGTATTTCAAGCTAGGCAATTGCGCCTTGGCCAAAAAACTCTTTTTAGGCATTTCACAAGAGGACATCAACGCCCAACCCGAGTTGAAAGCCCACTCCCAAGCCATCGCCGAGTGCCAATAGAAAATTTAAAAACCCTTTTGGCGCTTAAGGAGCAAATCCGCCCCTTTGAGATGTTGGGCCGTAGCCTTGCCTACAACCCCTATTTGCCCCGCCTAGAGCTGGAGCAGTTGAGGCGCAAACTTTCTCTAGCCCACGCCATTTTAGCCCTCGATCTGCGCCAAGATTTAGAAGTTTTGCTAGAGAACTTACAAAAGGCGCAAGAGAGCCAAGCGTTGGCCCTGTTGTTTGATCTCACCCCCCTTTATGCCAAAGAGCCGTCCTTAGAAATGCTTGACTTGCTCGGTTTCGTGCGCCGTCTTTGCACCAAACCCCTAATCTTAAAAGATTTGATCATCGATCGTTACCAAATTTTGGAAGCCTTGGTCTATGGTGTGGATGGCCTAGTCTTAGACCCTAATTTATTGCAAAAAGATTTAAAAAACATGGTGGCTTACACCGCGCATTTAGGGCTGTTGGCAATTGTGCAGGTTAGCAACGTGGCCGACTTAAAAAGCGCCATTTTAGCTAGAGCCAAAGCCCTTTACATCGTGCAAAACTTTGAAGAGCTCTTGCAACTTGTCCCGCAGGGCTTGGTGGTTTTAAAGGATTTAAGCACCCCTCCCATCGATTCTCAAAATTCCTATGGGGCCGATGCTTTGATCTTGTGGTCTTAGTAGCTGTTTTGTGCTGAAAAGAGACCACCCAATTTCTTTAAGAGAGCGGGCGCGTCATCTCTATCCATCTGTACCTCTATGAAGGCTAGTTTATCGGGGTGTTTGTTTGCCTGTTCCAGGGCTTGCTCCAAACTTTCGACGGTGCCTGCCTTGAAAGACAAGGGTTTTCTGTGTAAATGCACATCAAAGGCCTCTAAAAGCTTGGTGTAATGCCACATGTTGATGTCGTTGTATTTGCGCTCAGGTCCATGGATGCAACGCTCCACCGTGTAGCCATCATTGTTGATCACAAGGACAATGGGAGTGATGTTTTCTCTTAGCATCGTGGATAGCTCCTGGGCGGTGAGTTGGAAAGAGCCATCCCCGACTAGAAGCACATTGCGCCGTTTGCGATCGGCTAAAGCACTGCCTAATAGGGCCCCAAAGGTGTAGCCAATCGAACCCCAAAGCGGTTGCCCGATAAAGCTTGTCCCCTGTGGCAAGCTCACATCAATCGCTCCAAAAAACGAAGTCCCCTGCTCGGCGATCAACACCCCATTTGGCTGTAAATGTTTTTCGACCACTTGGAAAAATTGCCTTTGGGTGAGTTTGCCCGTTAGCTTGGGCTTTTCTTTAGGTTCTTTGGAGGGCATTTTAGATTTAAAGTTTAGATGAGAGAGTTTTTTAAGCACATCTTGCATCAGTATGTCGCTATACACCTTCTCGCCTATTTTACTGTAAAGCGGATGGACTTCGATTTTAGGGGTGGGCTCTTCGCAAATGTAGTGGAAGCCGGCGGTTAAGGAGTCGGTGAGTTTCACGCCGACTAAGATCGTACAATCAGATTCTTTAATGGCGTTTGTTACCCGATCATCGCTCAATATCCCGTTATAAACTCCAATGAAGTTAGGGTGTTGCTCGGAAAATACACCTTTACCCATAGAGAGCGAGGCGATGGGCAAATTCGTAGCTTCAATGAAGTCGTGTAACTCTTGATTGAGGTGGTAGCGATTCACCTCGTAGTCGGCCATAGCGATGAAAGATTTATAAGTTTTCAAAGTTTTTTTCACGGCTTCGATGAAAGCGTTTAAGATTTTTTTATCGCTCTTGGGCTTGTAGAGCATGGGGCTTGAAACTTCAATTTGCATGTGCGGCACATCGGCGGGGATACCGATATACACGGGCTTTTTATGCAAAGCACATTCGGCCAAAACCCGATCAATCTCGCTCTTGGCGTTTTGCTTGTTTAAGATCGTTTGCGCCGCGCTAATGCCTTGATACATGGCGTAAAACCTCATAAACTCCCCATCGCCTAGGGTGTGGTGCACAAAGCGTCTATTCTCTGAAACATTGCGCGAGGGCATCCCCACGATTTTCACCACAGGCACGCTCTCTGCAAAAGAGCCCGCCACCCCATTAATCGCACTAAGCTCGCCCACACCAAAGGTGGTCAAAAGCGCGCCCATCGGTTTGATGCGGGCATACCCATCCGCCGCATAGGAGGCGTTGAGCTCATTACAATTACCGATCCACTCTAGATTAGGGTCATCCTCAATCATGTCTAAGAAGCCCAAGTTATAATCTCCGGGTACGCCAAAGATGTGCCCCACGCCGTAATCTTTTAACCTATCCAGCAGATACTGGCCAATGCTAACTGTCATGCGATCTCCTTGCTTTTTTTATTACAGGCGTTATTTTAGCTTAAAAAGACAACGAAAATAAAGCTAAAATGCACGCTTGGAGCGTTTAATAAAATGATTTTTGGCCGATTATAGGTGCGCCAAGGCAAGGAAGCTTTAGGAGATTAACAAGGAGTTAGTATGGCATTTCAGGTCAATACAAATATCAATGCGTTAAACGCCCACGCGGTTGGGTTGGTGACGCAGCGCGATTTAAAGGAATCGTTGGAGCGGTTGAGTTCGGGCTTGCGCATCAACAAGGCTGCCGATGACGCTTCCGGGATGACGATCGCCGATTCATTGCGTTCTCAAGCCAAAAGTTTAGGGCAGGCAATCGCCAACACCAATGATGGGATGGGGATCATCCAAATCGCCGATAAAGCGATGGATGAACAAATCAAAATCCTCGACACCATCAAAACGAAGGCGACCCAAGCGGCTCAAGATGGGCAAAATACCCAGTCAAGAAAGGCTTTGCAAGCCGACATTGTGCGCTTGATCCAAAGCTTGGACAACATCGGTACCACCACCTCTTACAACGGGCAAACCCTTTTAGCTGGGTCTTTCTCTAATAAAGAGTTTCAAGTGGGGGCTTACTCCAACCAAACCATTAAGGCAAGTATTGGAGCGGCCACTTCGGATAAAATCGGACAGACTAAGATCGTTACCGGTAAAGTGATCACTGCTTCTGGGGATGTGGCTTTGACTTTTAAGCAAGTCGATGGTATCCATGATGTGAATTTAGAAAGTGTGAAAATCTCCACTTCTGCCGGCACAGGCTTGGGCGTTTTGGTGGAGGTGATCAACAAAAACTCCAACGCCACAGGTGTTAGAGCAACTGCAAATGTGATCTCCACTTCAGACACGGCCATCCGTTCAGGTAGCCTTCATAATTTGGTCCTCAATGGCATCCATATCGGTAATGTTGTGGGTGTGAAGAAAAACGACAGCGATGGTCGTTTGGTGGCGGCTTTTAACGCTGTAACTGCACAAACAGGCATCGAGGCCTATACAGACTCTGAGGGGCGCTTAAACCTACGCAGTTTGGATGGTCGGGGCATTAGCCTAAAGGCTGATAACGAAGGCGGAGGCGATCAAAAAGGTGGTGGTGGGAGCCCGATGGCCCTAGACACCCTCAATGGTGGCCAAAAAATCACAGATGGTTCTGTCAATTATGGGCGTTTGTCTTTGGTGCGTCAAGATGCTAGGGATATTCTCATCGTTTCTGGGGCCAATGTGACCGATGCCGATGCCGGCTATAAAGCCATCGGTTTTGGCAAGGGCGATGCCGCCAGCACCACAGTTAATTTAAGAGATGTGCTTGGCGAGTTTAACCAAAATGTGCGCAGCGCCTCTGGGGCCAACTACAACAACACTCTAGCTAAAGAGGACCTCACGCTAGGTTCTGGGGTTACCACCCTTAAGGGTGCGATGGTGGTGATGGACATTGCCGAGTCTGCGCAAAAGATGTTGGATAAAATCCGATCTGACTTGGGTTCTGTGCAAAACCAAATGGTGAGCACGGTCAATAACATCACCATCACCCAAGTGAATGTGAAGGCCGCTGAATCGCAAATCCGCGATGTGGATTTTGCCGAAGAGAGTGCAAACTTTAGCAAAAACAACATCTTGGCGCAGTCTGGTAGTTACGCGATGAGCCAAGCCAACACTGTGCAACAAAATATTCTCCGCCTTTTAACTTAGGGCCTTCGGGCTTTAGGTGAGCCACAAAGCGATTTCGTCCGCTAGGAAGAAATCGCGCGCAACTAGGCGTTGGTTGCGCACTTCGCATTTTTTTTCCTCCACGAGGGTTTGGACTTTTTTAGGTTCTAGCCCCTTTAACTCTACGCCCAACACACAGCGCAAACCCAAAAAAAGCCTTTCAAGCTCTAAATCCTGATCGCTTAAATGCTCTACACGCTGTTTTAGGGGGTCGTTGATGTAACTTAAGACATCTTTTTGTTTATAAAACCGCTCTTGACCCACGCGCCCCACAGCTCCTGCTCCACAGCCCAAATACTCACACCCCGCCCAGTAACCCAAATTGTGTTGTACTTGGTAGGGTCTGGCGTAATTAGACACTTCATAGGGTACAAAACCCAAATCTTTTAAAAGATTTTGCAACATGGCATCGGCGTTTAAAAGCGCGCTTGGGGCCGTGCTTCTAGTTAAACGGGTGTTGTCTTCAAGGGTCAGACTGTAAGCAGAGAGGTGGTCTATGGGCAGAGTGTTTGCAAGCAAACATTCTGCCTTAAGGCGTGTGGGTGTGTCTAGGGGGGTGTTGTAGATCAAATCTATGCTGAGGTGTTCAAATCCGCTGTTATGTGCGCTCTCAAGGGCTTTAAAAATATCTTGTTGGCCATGCTCTCTTTGTAAAAACTTTAATTTGTCGGCAAAAAAACTTTGCACCCCCAAAGAAAGGCGGTTAGCCCCCAAAGCCTTTAAAGTTTGACACCACTCTTTGGTGATTATATCGGGGTTGCCCTCCAAAGTGATTTCTGTGTTGGGAGCACAAATTGTGTTGGCGTAAATGGTGCTAAAAATCTGTTCATAGTGTTTGGATTCTAGAGTGTTTGGTGTACCCCCGCCAACAAAGATAGAGCTTAAAACTGGGGTGTCCCTAAGGCTTTCTTTTAAATCTAGGATGAGAGCTTGCACATAGGCATCTTTTAGGGAGTCGAGCCCACTGAAAGAATTGAAGGCACAATACCCACACTTGCTCGTGCAAAAGGGGATGTGTATGTAAAGGCCTCTTTGGGGCGTGGATTTAAGCATGACTTAATCCTTTAAATAATATCATCTTAGCATGCTTTTTGATAAAACTAGAGGAGGTTTTTTTGAATAAGTTTCTATTTTTGGGTGCTGTATTAGGTCTTGGGCTTTTAGGGGCGGCTGAACCTGCCGAATTGATTAAAAAATGCGCTGGTTGCCACGGGGCTTCTATGGATAAAAAGGCATTTGGCAAAGGGCATGTGGTCAATACTTTAGACAGCGCGACCATTAAAGAGGACTTGAAGGGCTATAAGGCGGGTACGCTTAATCGCTATGGGATGGGTGCTGTGATGCACACGCAGACCAAACCTTTGAGCGATGCAGAGATCGACGCGCTCGCAAAATACATCCCCACTCTTAAAAAGTAAATCTAAACACTAAAGGAGCGGGGGCTTTCTTTCAGTTTCGCGTGTGTTATAATGTTGCCCAGTTTTTTGGCTTTAAGAGCCAGCAAAAAGGACAACTATGGACACCAAAAAAAGTTACCGCCCGAATGTGGCCGCTGTTGTGCTTTCCTCTCAATACCCTAGGGATTGTGAGTTTTTTCTCGCACAACGAATCGACATCCAAGGCGCTTGGCAATTCCCCCAAGGTGGGATCGATCAAGGAGAGACCCCTTTAAAAGCCCTTTATCGCGAACTTTTAGAGGAGATCGGCACAGACGCTATCGAGGTGATTGCCGAATACCCCAAGTGGATCACCTACGACTTCCCCCCCACGATGCCCAAAAAACTCTACCCCTTTGATGGGCAAAAGCAGAAGTACTTTTTAGTGCGGCTCAAAAACAATTCTTTGATCAACATCCAAACCCTTTCGCCCGAGTTTAACCGCTATTGTTTTGTGAAAACCAAGGATCTCTTTCATAGGGTCGTGCATTTCAAACGCCAAGTTTATCGCCAAGTGATCGGCTATTTCCGCAAAGAAGGGTATTTGTAATGCTGGTAGTGCAAAAGTTTGGGGGGACGAGCATGGGGGGGTGTGCGCGCATTGAAGCGGTGGCTAGACGCGTGATTGAGAGTAAAAAGCTCTATGAGGATTTAGTGGTGGTGGTTTCAGCGATGGGCGACACCACAGATGATTTTTTAAATTTAGCCCACTATTTTGGCGCGCGCAGCAACCAAAGGGAATTAGACCGCCTGCTTAGTAGCGGAGAGCAAATCTCTAGCGCCTTGCTCGCCATCGCACTTGAATCTATGGGGCAAAAGGCGTGTTCGCTCAGTGGGTCGGAGGCGGGCATTTTAACCGATGCGCGCTACACCAAAGCCCAGATTTTAGACATCGATACAGCTAAAATCAAAGAGTTGTTGGCACAAAACTTTGTCGTGGTGGTGGCCGGCTTTCAAGGGATCAGTCCTAGTGGAGAGATCACCACCTTGGGGCGGGGGGGCAGCGATTTAAGCGCAGTGGCTCTAGCCGGGGCCTTGCACGCTGGGCTTTGCGAGATTTACACCGATGTGGATGGCATTTACACCACAGACCCACGCATTGTGCCCCGTGCGCGCAAAATCGATGAGATCAGTTATGAGGAAATGTTAGAGTTGGCTTCAATGGGGGCTAAGGTGCTGTTTAACCGCTCTGTGGAGCTGGCTAAAAAATACAACATTCCCCTTGTTACGCGCAATTCTTTCAACAGCACCGAGGGGACGCGCATCACTTCAGAGGAGAAAATTTTGGAAAAACCCATTGTGAGTGGCATCGCCCTAGATACCGACCAAGCCCGTGTGAATATTGTCGATGCTTTGGATTATCCGGGCATTGCCGGGGAGGTTTTTGGACTCTTGGCCGGTGCAGGGATCAACATCGATTTGATCGTGCAAACAGTTGCCCGTAATGGCAAAACCGACATTAATTTCACCGTGCCTAAAGGCGATTTAGAAGCTTGCTTGCACGTTTTAAAAAATCTGCAAAACATCGGCTCAATCGAGCATGACGACAAAATCGCTAAGGTTTCTGTGGTGGGGGTGGGGATGCGCTCACACTCGGGGATTGCCAGCGCGGTTTTTAACGCCCTAGCCAAAGAGAATATCAACATCTTAATGATTGGCACGAGTGAGATTAAAATTTCTGTGGTTGTGGAGGTTGGCGTGGCTGAGCTTGCCTTGAAAACCCTACACACGGCCTTTAAACTCGACCTTTAATGCGGCTTAAAGAGTGGTTTGCCACATTGCAAAAAGAGGGGTTTTTATGCCTTGAGTTGCCTAAGGATTGTGCCCCCCTTTTGCGCGCCACAAGGCATATTCTAAAAGGAGGGTGTCTTCTTGTGGCCACAGATGCCCCGCGTGCGTGGCTTAGAACCTATGCTTTAGCGCATTTAAACGCCCACCCTATGCACCCCTTAGTGCCTATCTTTGACCCCCTGAAAAGTTTCCAAGTTTATTTGCAACAAGGCCAAGACATCTTTTTAGTGCGCAACACCTTAGATTTGGTCTATCAAAACTATATCTTTTGGTATGTGGGAGCTGGCAACACCCCAATGGCGCAGCTTGCTTCAAGCGTGGATCAAAGTTTGTTGTGGCTTTTAGACAGCCCCAAAGAGGGGGCGATCAACTTTGAATCCCTTGATCCCCTGCTCGATCACAAACTTTTGCAACTTTACCGCGTGTTTGCCCATATGGTGCTAGAAAGTTTGCTAGGACAAGTGCGCTTAGATGACTAGTCAAATCATCTACGCCAACACCCCAAAAGAGCACGCCCAAAACCATAAAGAGTTTTTAGAGGTGCATTTTAAAGCCCAAAATACCCCCTTTTTAGCTGAACTCGTTTGTGAAGATGAGCTAAAAATCGAACACGCCCACGAGATCAAACGCCGTTGTGTACTCAAGTTTTCTGGGCAAAAAGCCTTCATCATCGCCGCTTCTAACTTTAATCTCTTTGCCCAAAACGCTTTGCTTAAAATCCTAGAAGAACCGCCCAAAAACACCTTTTTTATTCTCATCACCAAGCACCCAAGCGCACTCCTGCTCACAATCCGCTCCCGCTTGCCTCACACCAACAAGCGCACCAAAACACCTCTCCCACCTTTTGGGCTAGACCTAAGAACTTGTGATTTACGCGCCCTTTACCAGTTTTTACAAAATGCCGACAAACAATTTAACCAAGAGGAAGTGAAAACCCAAATCGCCGCACTTTTAGAGGCCACAAAGCAAGCGGGCATCCACCTAAGCCCCGCCACACTCACACAATTTGACAACGCTATTCACGCCAATGCCCTTTACTTGCGCCCCAGCTATAACCTCTTGCCCTTGCTTTTAAGCGTGTTGCAAGCGAGAGGCTAATGTTTTTGCAACGACTCAACCCGGCTAGTTTTTCTTGCGCCTTAAAAGAGATTGGCGCACACCCCACAGGACAAGCCATCATGGCTAAAAAAGCCAAACTTTTGAGTTTTAAAATCACTGACTTGCCCCTAAGCGCCACTTTGATTTTAAAACAAGAGGCGTTGCGTGTGGGCGCAGAGCTAGCCACGCCTAAAAATTGTATTTTGGCACAGGAGAAGGCCTATGATTGTTTGCTCGTGGGTACTTTAGACCAGCTCCAGCACTTAGTTCAAAAATGCGCTAAACAAGACTTTGGGCTTAAAAAACTTGCCAAAGAGCTAGAAACCCACTTCACCCTTCCCAAGGTTGCCCCCGCTTTAATGGCAATTGTCAATGTGACTCCCGATAGCTTTTACCCCAACAGCCGCCACAGCGCAAAAACCGCCCTAGAGCAAATCTATAGACTCTTAGAGCAGAAAATCGCCTACATCGACATAGGCGCGGCCAGCTCTAGACCAGACAGCCTTTACACAGACGCGAGCACAGAGATGGCCCGCTTAAAAGATTTATGCACCGAGATCAAAAGCCAAAACCTTTACAAGCATGCCAAATTCAGCATCGACACCTACAACCCCCAAACGGCCACCTTTGCCCTAGAGCATGGCTTTTGTGTCCTCAACGATGTCAATGGCTTTAACGACCCGCGTATGTTTTCCGTGGCCAAAGAGTTTGGGGCGCAAGTGGTGTTGATGCACTCTTTGGGCGTGCCCTTGAGGGCGCACCAACAGCTCACAGCCAAAAATTTATGGATAGAAATGGAGGCGTTTTTTCACGCAAAAATCACTGCCCTAAAAGACCATGGCATTGATAACATCATTTTAGACATCGGGTTTGGTTTTTCTAAACAAAGCCCTGAGAATTTAGCCCTCATTAAGCACTTAACGCATTTTCTGCACTTTGGCTACCCCTTGCTCGTGGGTTGTAGCCGTAAAAAAAGCGTGGGCGAAGTGTGTGCTAGGGAGGTAAAGGATCGCCTAGCCGGCACACTTGCCTTGCACTTAAAAGCCCTAGAAAATGGGGCGAGCATTCTAAGGGTGCATGACATTGCAGAGCATTTAGACATTCTAGCCATCCACAACGCACTATTGCAAATCCCCTAAGTTACCATCCGCTACACAAACCCTCTAGAATCGCGTCGCTTGGTTAGGGCTGGTGGCCCATTGTCTTAATTTTGTTAGAATGAGGCTTTTGATTTAGAGATACAAGGGTTTAAATGGCGCAAGCGGATAAAAAGTTAAATCTCTTTGACATCCGTTGGATGTGGTCGCTCTTTGGCACGGCTGTTGGGGCAGGGATTTTGTTTTTGCCCATCAAGGCGGGCGAACACGGATTTTGGCCTGTGGTCTTAATGGCTACAATGAGTTTTCCCATGACTTGGCTTAGTCACAGGGCTTTAGCGCGCTTTGTCAATGCCATAGGCAACCAAGACATCACCCACGCCGCCACCCGCTTAGGCAAGAGGATCGGGTTTTTAATCACCTTGATGTATTTTTTTGCCCTCTATCCGATTTGTCTAGCCTATGGCGTGGGGATCACCAACACCGTAGAGTCTTTTTTTGCTAACCAACTGGGCTTGCACTATTTTGACAACAACCGCTTTTTTCTAGCCGAACACTTGATCACGGGCATGATTTTTGTGATGATTTTTAACACCACGATTGTAACCCGTGTGGCCAATGCCCTTGTTTATCCTTTGGCCTTGATTTTATTGATGTTTTCTTTGTATTTGATCCCCTATTGGAAAACCGCCATGATCGCGGACATTCCAAGCGTCAAAGGATTTTTTGCGGCTCTGTGGTTCACTTTGCCCGTTTTGGTGTTTTCTTTTAACCACAGCGCGATCATATCGACTTTCGCGCAGGCTGTGGAAAAACACTACGGGGAGCTCAAGCACTACAAGACCAATCAAATCGAGCTGCTAAACACTTCTTTACTGCTCTTTTTTGTGATGTTTTTTGTGTTCTCTTGTATTTTGTGCTTAGACCCCGCTGACTTTGCAAAAGCTCGGGCGCAAAACATCCCCATTTTGAGCTACTTTGCCAACACCCTGCATAACCCCTTCATCGGTTACGCCGGCCCTATTGTGGCGTTTTTAGCCATCACCACTTCTTTTTTCGGGCATTACTATGGAGCCAAAGAGGGCTTAAAGGGCTTGATTGTGCAGTGCTTCACAAAAGACAAGCTCAACACCCACCACCACCGCCGAATCGATGCATGGACCACTATATTTTTTTGGATCAGCATCATTGCGGTTGCCTACTACAACCCCAGCATTTTAAGTTTCATTGAGGATTTGGGCGGGCCTGCCCTTGCCACCATCACCTTTATCTTACCCATTGTGGCGATGTATGCCCTGCCCTCCATGAAGGAATTTAGAAGTCCGCTTGCCGATGCCTTCATCTTTGCAACGGGCGTACTCACCGTCCTAAACGCCATTCTTGACATTCTTAAATGAGGTAACCATGACACAGCAAGAAATTTACAGCCAATCCATCACTGCCATTTTTAAAATTGGCATCGGTCCTAGCTCTTCACACACCATAGGCCCTATGGATGCTTGTGTGCGTTTTTGTCATCTCCTGCAAGAAAAACAAATCCTTGAGCAAGTGGCTAGAGTGCAGGTAATCCTGCACGGCTCGCTGGCTTTAACAGGCAAGGGGCATTTAACGGATTTGGCCTGTGTGGTGGGCCTTAGCGGAGTGTGCGCCAAAGAGGTGAGCGTGCCCCAAAGGCAAGAGATTTTGCAAAAAGCCATCCAAGAGCACAGCTTAAACCTAGCCAAAGCCAAGAACATCCCCTTTAATCTTGAAACAGACATTCTCTTTGAGCCTAGGGCTTTGGACCTGCACGAAAATGGCATGGAGATACAGGCTTTCAATGCCAAACAGGATTTATTGCTTAAGGAAGTCTATTACTCCACAGGGGGTGGATTTATTTACACCGAGGAGGAGCTAAAGCATAAAAAGATCGACTCTGTAAAATCTGGGCACTCCCCCTTTGACTTTTCAAGCGCTCAAGAATTATTAGATCTGTGCGAAAAGCACCACACCCACATTGCCGGTATCGTGGATTTGCACGAAAGCGCGTTGTTTGGGCAAAATTACGCCCGCACTTACTGCTTAGAAATTTATCAAGCGATGTTGGAGTGCTATAAAAATGGGGTGTCCTCTCAAGAAAAACAACTCCCCGGCTACATTGGCATGGCGCGTCTAGCCCCCAAAGTCCATGCCCGCCTAAACAAACACCCCAGCCTTGCTGACCCGCTGGCGATGGTCGATTACGCCACGCTTTACGCGCGGGCTGTGAGTGAAGAAAATGCCTGCGGGCATAAGGTCGTTACTGCCCCCACGAATGGGGCTTGTGGAGTCGTGCCCGCTGTCTTGCTTTATTGCCACCACCACATCAAACCTTTGGAAACCGAACAGATCGTGGATTTTTTACTCACCTGTGCGGCGGTAGGGTATTTATACAAAAAGAACGCGTCCTTGAGTGGCGCAGAGGCAGGCTGTCAGGCAGAGGTGGGCACTGCATCTTCAATGGCGGCAGCAGGCTTTGCCTTTGTGTTGGGCGGGAGCGTGCGCCAAGTCCTCAGCGCGGCTGAGATCGCGATGGAGCACCATTTGGGCTTGACCTGCGACCCTGTGGGCGGTTTGGTGCAAATCCCCTGTATTGAGCGTAATGTGGTGGGGACCATCAAAGCAATCTCTTCAGCCCGCCTAGCCCTAGAAGATGGTTATCAGGCCAAAGTGAGTCTTGATGATGTGATCTCTACCATGTATGAGGTGGGCAAGGCATTAGACTCTAAATACAAAGAGACTTCTTTGGGCGGGCTGGCTACACATGTGCATATCCCCAAGTGCTAGGGGGCTTGACTTTTGCAGATGAATAGGATAGAATAGCACTTTCTGTTGGGGTATCGCCAAGTGGTAAGGCAGCAGGTTTTGGTCCTGCCATTCAGAGGTTCGAATCCTTTTACCCCAACCACGGCGCGGGATAGAGCAGTCCGGTAGCTCGTTGGGCTCATAACCCAAAGGTCGGTGGTTCAAATCCACCTCCCGCAACCAACTACACTAGCTTTTTAAACTCCGCTTCGATGGTGCTTTTTGTATCAGGCTCGACTAACCTTTGCCCCACTTCTTTGCCATCTTTGTAGAAAATCAAAGTCGGGATGCGTTTAATGCCTAGACTTTCCTTTAAATCTTCGCTTTGGTCAAAATCCACTTTAAAGATTTTCACTTGGCTGTAATCTTTGGCTAAAGCGTCCATCATGGGGGCGATTTTGCGGCAGTCTGGACACCAATTTGCCCCCACATCGACCACCACAGCTCCCTGACTTATCTTTTCTTGGTAATTTTGGCTTGTTAAAACTTCCATTTATGCCCTTTCTTTTGAATTGAGAGCACAGCATAACCTGAAACAACTAAATTTAAGGTTAAGAAAACCGCACACAAAAAGGCTATAATAAAGTATTTTTTGTTTAAGGAGATTGCATGATTGTCATCCCTGCGAGATTAGAATCCACCCGTTTCCCACGTAAGCTTTTGGTGCCCATTCAAGGTGTACCTATGGTGGTCGCCACCGCGCGCAACGCCCAAAAAGTCGATGAGGTGGTTGTGGCTTGCGATGACGCTTTGCTTTTAAGGGCCTGCGAGGATTTTAACATCAAAGCCATTTTGACAAACAAGGCGCACACAAGCGGGACGGACAGGTGCGCGCAGGCCTGCACCCTTTTAAATTTGCCCGAACAAACCCCCGTTTTAAACCTGCAAGGCGATGAACCCTTTTTAGAGCCTGAGATCATCGCCACACTTTTACAAGAATCCCAAAAAACGCCTTTTATGCACACTTGCATTAAGGAAATTAGCCCCAAAGAGGCGCAAGATCCCAATGTTGTTAAGGTCGTGCTAGGCATTGACAACCGCGCCCTTTATTTTTCAAGAGCCCCCATCCCTTATGGCCGAGACGAACAGCACCACTCTTTTTTGGGCCACATAGGCCTTTATGGATTTAGAGTACACACGCTTTTAGAGTTTTGCGCCCTGCCTAAAAGCCCCCTAGAAGACATTGAAAAACTCGAGCAACTGAGGGCACTCTACCACCATAAAGCCATCACCACAAGCCTTGTAGAAACTAAGAGCGTGGGCATCGACACTCTGCAAGATTTACAAGAAGCCTTAAAAAGGTGCTAGAGAGCCTTAAAACCCACAAAGTTTTAAAGGCGCAAATCGCTCTTTTTGCCCCCTATTTGCAAAGCCAAATCACAGAGCTCATCAGCAACACCGAAAATGAGCTGTGGCTGTATAAGCTTGATGGCACGCGCCAGAAAATCCACGATTCCACTTTCAGCAAAGAATTTTTATTGCGCTTTTGCGAACAATTAGCCAATTATAGAGATTTGCCCTTTGACACCCAAGCCCCCACGCTCAACTGCTCCATCCCCTTTACTCGTTATCGTGTGAGTGCCAACCACTTTAGCATCACTACAAATAACCAAATCAGCCTAAACATCCGCGTACCCAGCCTGCAAAAATTCCCCCTTGAGGCTTTCGCCCTAGCCCCCACTTGCCCTTTTAGCCACGCCGACTTAAAAAGCATGGCGCAAGAGGGGCATAATATTTTAATCAGCGGGGCGACCGCTAGCGGGAAAACGAGTCTATTAAACGCCCTCTTGGAGTCCATCCCCAAAGAAGAGCGAGTCGTGAGCGTGGAGGATAGCCAAGAGCTGGATTTGAGCGGGTTTGAAAACAGCGTGGGGCTGTTGGTGGGTAAAATCGAGCAAACCCCTTTCACCTATGAAAACGCCCTCAACATGGCAATGCGCATGCGCCCCGATCGACTCATGGTGGGCGAAATTGACACTAGAAATGCCCTTTTATTTTTGCGCTTTGGCAACACGGGGCATAAGGGGATGATGACGACTTTACACGCCAATAGTGTGGAGCAGGTCCTAGAAGCGATCGCTTTAAACATTGAAATGGGGCATAAGGCGAAGTTTGATTTAGGCATCGTCAAACGCTACTTCAAAAGTGCGATTGATGTCGTGATCCAAGTGTGTAAAATCCAAGAGCAAAGGCACATTAATCAAGTGCTGTTAAGCCGAAATTTATAACTCTGCGATGAGCTTATAGAGCGTGGCTAAGATACTCAAGACGTAAATGCTTAAGAGCAAGACCCGGTGGATTTTCTCGGTCGCCACCAAGATTAATTTAATGCCAAGCCCGACCCCCGCCAAAGCACCCATGCCCGTTAAAAAGCCAATCCACAAAACATGGGGGGTCAAAACACCCGCGTGGGTGAGAGCAACCACCCCTGAGAGCGAAGAAAAGATGACAAAGAACAGCCCTAAAGGCACGATTTTTTGGGTTTCGTATTTTAAGAAATAGCCCAAAAAGGGGATAATCAAAATCCCCCCACCCATGCCAAGCGGGATCGAGAAAACCCCCGTGAGTAGCCCCGCTAGCGCTAAAATGGCATGCTTTTGACTCAAGTGCCAATGGGTTAGGGGGATTTTAAAGCGGGTGCGCTTGGAGTGCATTTGAAAGTGAGCACTTTGGTAGTTGCCCTCGCGCACAAAGGCGTATTTAAAACAAGTGTAGCACACCACCGCCACAAATAGTCCCATCAACAGACGATCGTCAATGTGCTTGAGCAAAAAACTGCCCAGTATTGCCCCAAACAACCCACCTAGTGCAATCGCTAGACCCTCTTTAATATCCAACAAGCCTTTTTTATAGTTGATGAACGAGCCTGCCAGCGAAGAAAAGAGCATTTGAAAGAGAGAAATACCCACCGCGTGGCTGTAACTAAAGCCGGCAAACACGGCGGCGGGTACGACAATCTCCCCCCCACCGATGCCAAAAAACCCCGCCGTAACGCCCGTTACAAAGCCCACTAGGGCTAAAATAAAATCAAGTCCCATTATAAATGCGAGATGATCACCTCTCCAAACTCAGAGCTAGACACCTCAGTAGCGCCCTCCATCAGGCGCGCGAAGTCATAAGTTACTTTTTTGCTCTCAATCGCCTTTTGCATGCCCACCACGATTAAATCCGCCGCCTCAATCCAGCCCATGTGGCGCAACATCATCTCCGCGCTTAAGATGATGGAGCCGGGATTAACTTTATTAAGACCCGCGTATTTAGGGGCGGTGCCGTGTGTGGCTTCAAACATGGCGACACTATCGTTCATGTTTGCCCCGGGAGCGATGCCAATCCCACCCACCATCGCCGCGAGTGCATCTGAGATATAATCCCCGTTTAAATTCATGGTGGCGATCACATCGTATTCAGCCGGGCGCAATAAAATTTGTTGCAAGAAAGCATCGGCGATCATGTCTTTAATGACAATCTCTTTACCGGTTTTGGGATTTTTTAGCACGCACCAAGGCCCCTTGTCTAAGAGCTTTGCCCCAAACTCTCTTTGTGCTAGAGCATAGCCCCATTTCATGAACGCCCCCTCGGTGTATTTCATGATATTGCCCTTATGCACGAAAGTTAGGCTGTTGCGATCGTTGTCGATGGTGTATTCAATTGCTTTACGCACGAGCCTTTCCGTCCCCTCTAGGCTAATGGGCTTGATGCCTACACTGCTTGTTTGGGGAAAGCGGATTTTAGTGACTTTTAATTCCTCTTGCAAAAATTTAATGAGCTTTTTGGCTTCGGGCGTGTCTTGGTTAAACTCGATGCCCGCGTAAATGTCCTCGCTGTTTTCTCTAAAAATCACCATATCCACTTTAGCGGGGTCTTTAACCGGGCTTGGGCTAGAATACCAGCGCACAGGGCGCAAGCACACATACAAATCCATTTTTTGGCGCAGAGCAACATTGAGCGACCTAAAGCCCTCGCCTACAGGCGTGGTGAGTGGTCCTTTAATGGAAACCTTAAAATGGTTAATCGCCTCAATGGTGTCGGGCAAGAGCCATTGCTCTTCCACGCTTAATTCTTTGTGGTCCTTGAATTTGTTGTAGCACTTTTCTCCCACAAAGACCTCATACCAAGCGATCTTTTTTGCGCCCTTGTAGGCCTTTTGCACGGCAGCATCCACGACTTTACGCATCACGGGGGTGATATCCACACCAATCCCATCACCCTCAATGAAGGGGATGATGGGGTGGCTTGGCACATGCAATTTGCCCTCTTTGTAAGTGATCGTTTCCCCCTCAGTGGGTAAAGACAAATACTTGGGGTTGTAAGACATAAAAACTCCTTAAGATGATATGCGTGGCATTGTAGCATAAAGCGGGTTTAAAGTCTTTGGCTAGAATGAGGCCATCTTGGTGTAAGGGAATGTGTTAATTGTTGCAGCTAGAGAAGTGAATCTGGATTCAGCGGGTTTGATGTCTAAGGCTTTGGGGCCGATGCGAGAGTGCATGGAATTGTGGGGATCACCAAAGCCCAGCAAGACAAGGACGGCAAGGGAGTAGCTAAAGCAAGAGATGCGAGAAACAAAGCAAGGTGAGCAGCTTTTGTAAAAAAAACAAAAATACGATCAAAATTGCGCCGCGAACAATGCAAGGAAGACGCACACAAGGCAATTATGGGCTACACGCCACCATAGGCCTCCCGTCCCTTTCTCTGATTGTCCCTTGATCGCCACCACCCATGTTGCGATGATTATCCACCTTAGCAAGATTTATGGGTTAGAGATTTCCAAAGAGATAGCCGTAAAACTCTTAAAGTTTTTGGGGTGGCGCTTGGGCTGGACTACACAATCCGCGCTCTTGTGGACACGATACGCAATTTTAACGCTAAGATGTTTCAAAAATACCTAGAGATGGTTAAACTCCATGCTTAGGCAACCTTGTTTTAATCTCAAGGCGGGTATAATTTGATCTAAAACGAACCAAAAGGAAGTCCATGTCTGTCACACTCACCAACAACGCCACGAACGAGAAGTTTGAGTTTGAGACCATTGCCTGTACAAGGGGCGGGGATGCCATCGATTTTTCTAAGCTCTACGAAACTTCAGGGCTTTTTTCTTACGACCCGGGTTACTCCTCCACAGCAGGGTGCAAATCGACCATTAGTTACATTGATGGCAAAAAGGGCGAGCTTTACTACAAGGGCCACCCCATTGAGGAGCTGGTCGCAAAATATAAGTATGTCGATGTGTGTAAGCTCTTGCTCACAGACCAACTTCCCCAAAACGAGACCGAGTCGCTCGAATTTGAGCTGGAGTTACGCCACAGAAGCTTTATCCACAGAACCTTAATGAACATGTTTGCTGCTTTCCCCACAAATGCCCACCCTATGGCAAAACTCAGCAGCGGGGTGTCAATCCTCTCAACCTTTTACTCCGACCACGCTGTGATGCACACGGAAGAAGACTACCAAACAATGGCGCGGCGCATTGTGGCTAAAATGCCTACTCTAGCGGCCATTTGTTACCGCAACGAAATCGGCGCGCCCATCATACACCCAGACATTGGCCGCAGCTACATTGAAAACATCTTGTTTATGCTCAGAGCCTACCCCCACGAACGACTCAAACACAGCTTGCACGGCGAAATCGAAATCACCCCCCTTGAAGTCGAAGCCTTTGATAAAATCTTGACCTTGCACGCCGACCACGGGCAAAACGCCTCCTCCACGACTGTGCGCAATGTTGCTTCTACGGGGGTACATCCCTATGCGGCCATTAGTGCGGGCATTAGCGCGCTTTGGGGACATTTGCACGGCGGGGCCAATGAAAAGGTTTTGATCCAACTAGAAGAGATTGGGGATGTGAAAAATGTGGATAAATACATCGCTCGGGTGAAAGACAAAAACGACTCCTTTAAACTCATGGGTTTTGGACATCGGGTGTATAAGAGCTACGATCCACGCGCGCGCATTTTAAAGCAAATCAAGGACGATTTACAAGCCAAGGGGATTAAAATGAATCCCAAACTCGATGAGATCGCCGCTAAAGTTGAAGAAGTTGCCCTGAAAGACGAGTATTTTATCGCGCGCAACCTTTACCCCAATGTAGATTTTTACTCCGGTACGATCTTGCGGGCGTTGCAAATCCCCGTGCGCTTTTTCACTCCCGTGTTTGTGATCGGGCGCACAGTGGGCTGGTGCGCCCAACTCCTCGAGCATGTCAAAAACGCCCAAGCCCGCATCACGCGGCCAAGACAAGTTTATATCGGCAAATAGGTTTTGATGTCCTTTCGGGTTGCGCCTTTGCCCCTTAGTTGGGGCTTGTTGTTTTATAGTGTCGTCTCTTTAACCCCGTTTAACCTACCTCTTTTAAGCTATGTGTTTCACAAAGGGGGTTTTGGCGTTGCTTTTAGCGTGTGTGCCGCCTACATCTGCACCACAAACATGGTCTTTGCGGCTTTGTCGGTGTTTGGTCTGCGTGTGGTGCGCCTCTTTTTCGCCCTTTTTAGTCTATGCAACGCCCTAGCCCTCTACTTCATCAGCACTTACCATGTGTTGCTGACAAAAGACATGATGGGCAATGTCTTGCACACGAACCTAGAAGAAGCGGGCGGATTTTTAGGGGGGCATTTGTGGGTTTATGTCTTGTTGGGGCTCGTGGTGGGGGGGTGCTTTTGGGTTTTGCCTTTAAAAACAAGCCCCTTTAAACACAGGGTTTATTTTTTCTTGGGTTCGGGGCTTGTCTTTGCTCTGTGGAGCGCAACCCACACCAAGGAGTGGCTTTTTTTCGATCAGCACGCTAAAGCCATTGGAGGACTCGTTTCACCCTATAATTACAGCATAAACGCCCTACGTGCTACCCTAGCTTCTTTAAAAAATCCCGAGCTTAAGCACTTTGCCCTAACAACTCCCAAGGTGCACGATCGGGTAGTGATTCTAGCCATAGGTGAGAGCGCACGAAGGGCAAATTATAGCATTTATGGCTACAACAGACCCACCACGCCCAAACTGCAAGAGCTTTTAAACCACCACCAAATCCTAGCCTTAAAAGCCACTTCTTGCGCCACCTACACCACCGCCGCGCTGGCGTGCATTTTAAACGCCAAAAGTGGGTATGAAAATTTACCTTCATTTTTGCACAGGCAAGGGGTTAAAGTCGTGTGGCTCAGCCTTAACGATGGGCAACCGCCTATGACCATTGACTGGCAACCTGATAAACCCGTGTGGCAAGAGTGGCTCAAACAAAAGGGGGTTGGGTCCGAGATTTTAAACTTTGACGAAGCCCTAGCCCTAGCCTTGCCCTTTGTTTTTAGCCGTTACCCTAGCGATAATTTGTTTGTGGTCTTGCACCTCAAAGGCTCGCATGGACCGCTGTATGTGGATAAAGTGCCCAAAAATTTCGCCCCCTTTAAGCCCATCTGCACCCACAACGAGCTAAACACTTGCCAAACCGCCGCATTGATCAACGCCTACGACAACACCATTGCCTACAACGATCGGGTGTTGGATTTAGCGGTGCATGCTTTGCAACACACCAACAGACAAGCGTTGTTGCTGTATATGAGCGATCACGGCGAGAGTTTGGGCGAGCATGGGCTGTACTTGCATGGCACGCCCTATTTAATCGCTCCCGTGCAACAAAAGCAAGTCCCCTTCATTGTCTATTTAAACCCCGCCCTTAAAACGAGTCTGCAACCTAAACCCACAAAGCCAAACTACAATCAAGGTGTGATTTTTCCTAGCATCTTGCACGCCTTTGGCCTGCAAGCCAGCCAAGCCTATGACTCCCATCTGGATATTTTTCAATGAAACTTAAAAGCCTTTGCCTAGACAGCCTGCCTAAGAGCTTGCCGATCAAAAGCATCGTTTGTTTTTTTCTGTTCTTTTTAGTGGGGGTGATCGCTCCCTTTCCTAAAATTGCCAAGCAACCCCAAGTCCCCACAGCTTTTAGTGTTACCGAACATTACGCCCGCTTTATCCCCACCATCATCTCTTTTGCTCTGCCTTTGGCTAAAAGAGATGTCATCGGTTTGGTGCAAATCGTCCATGTCAGCATTGCCACGACCATCGCCACACACGCGCTTAAATGGGGGCTTAATGATGTGGTGCTCTTTGGGCGGCGTTTGGGCGAAAGGCCCAGTGGAAGCGATAAAAACATGCCCAGCGGACACTCTTCTATGGTCGCTTGCGCTCTGGGCTTTTTAGTGCGCCGTTATGGGGCGGTGTGGCTGTGGTTTTTGCCTTTAGCGTTCATGACCATGGGCGCACGCATTTACTTAAACGCCCACACTATCGGCGCGCTCATGGCCGGTCTTAGCGTGGGTGTGCTGTGCGCCTTATTCTTAACCAGCCGTTTTAAGTAGGCCTTTTGTAAATCTCAGGGTGCGTGCTTTTAAAACGCCGATGGAACCAAAACCAACTCTCCGGATGTGCTCGGATGATTTGCTCGCTCAAAGAGGCCTGCGCTTGCGTGGCCTCTAAAATGTCGGCTTGGCCATCCTCTGTATTGGGGGCTTGGATGGGAGGGTAGTAAGTGACATAGTAATGGCTGTAATCCTCGTTAAAGTCAATGATGACCGCCACAATGTCTATGTTGTAGCGCCGCGCTAGGATGGAGCCGATCGTGGTGTGTGTCGCCTTGTGCCCGAAAAAATCCACCTCAACGCCTTCTTTAGGCGAAATGTTTTGATCGACTAAAATCCCCACTAAGCCCTTCCCCCCATTATAGACCTTTAAGAGCTCTTTAAACGCTCCGACCTTGTTGATGAAGCGCACGCCAAAGGCCTCTCTGTGCTTGACGATCAGGCGGTTAATGCTCTCAAACTTGGTTAAACGCCCTAAAGACCCCCGATCATACTGGGCGTAATATTGCGCTAAAGAAGTCCCGACTGCCTCCCAATACCCAAAGTGCATCCCCATCACCACGGCTTGCCCGTTTTTCTTTAAGGACTTTAACACATTTTCTTGATCGATGAGCGTGAAGCGGGCATCGTAAATGTCTTTAGGTAGAAACTCCACCCGCACGCTTTCTAAGATAATGAAGGCGAAGTTTTGGTAAGCCCGCCGGATGATCGCTTCTTTACGGGCGTGATCCATTTCGGGGAACACAAAATCTAAATTTGCCTTGGCATCGTAGTAACGCCGTCTATCTAGCTTATAAAAGACAAAGCCCAAAGCCCGCACACAGCCCACAAACCACGAGTGGGGCACGCGTGCCAACACAAAGCCCAAAACATTTAAAAACCACTCTAAAATTTTGGCGCAAAAAATCCCCCACTCTCTTTTAATCCCATTTTCTTTAGTCAAGTGTCTGTGCTCCTTTAAGTACCTCCAACACCGCCTCCTTAATGGCAAGGGGCGGGATGTCGTTAATAGAAAAGCCGTTTTTAGCAAAATCCGCCTGCAAATTCCCCGCTAAAGCGATGTGGTGTTTGCCCTTTAGCTCAAAACGCGCTTTGGGCGTGTTGCCATAAAGGGTTACCGATGGGGTTTTTAAAGCCCAAGCTAAATGCACCACGCCTGTGTCCCCGCCCACGACCACGCTCACCCCAGCCACAAGGGTTTTCACCTCCTCTAAAGTTAAAAGGGGCAAAAGCACGGCTTTGACTTGGGGGCTTAGGCAGGCATAAAGTTCTTGGGCTTGTTCTAAATGGGCGTGGCTTAGGATTAAAATCTCTAGCCCACAATCTTTCAACGCTAGCCCCACTTGTTTAAAGCCCTCAAGCGGGTAGGTTTTATACGCTCTAGAGGTTTCAAGCACAAACAAGACTTTAGGGGCGGGGGTGTTTAAGATGGGCTCTAACTTAGGGCTGTTGGGGCAGAAAAAGGCTAAGTTGCGCTCTTGTAGGGGGTTTTCCCACTCTTTGATCTTCAAGAGTAAATCAAATCCGCCTTTTAGCACGCAAGCGTTGCGCTCTAAAATGTGTGCGCCGTAGGGGATGCTCACTTTGTGGGTGTAAAATAAGCTCGCGAGTTTTTCTCTAATAGAGTGGCGATCAAAGCCCACAAAATGTTTAGGCTTTTTCTTGGCTAAAAACAACCCAATTAAAGCAGATTTTAAAAGCCCCTGCATGTCAATGATCAAATCAAAGACCCCTAAAGAGCGCAAATGGCTATAAAAACGCCAAATCTTTAAGGGATTTTTGGTGCGTAAAGTCCGTTTATAGGGCAGGGCGTGCAAGACATCGATGTGGGGGGCATCTTTTAAAATGGGAGCAAAGTTTTCATCCACAAACCAATGGATCTTAACCCCCTTGTAGCGTTGTTTTAAAAAGGGCAAAAACACGGCACTCACAACCACATCGCCTAGGGCTGAAAGCCTAATGATGGCGACTTTCATACAAACTCAATTTCAAAGGGGACGGGCTTTGTGAGCTTTGTGGCGACTTCTTGGCAAAGGTAGGTGTCGCTTGGGCTGTGGATTTGTAGGGTCTTGTGTTTTAAATGGTAATGCGTGCCTTTAGGCAAGCGGGCTAGGCACATGGTTTCAGCCAGCCCCAAAATGAAACTGAGCCATTGCAGGGTCAAAATAGGGGGCATGATCGCGCCGATGTGGGCGATGTTGCTATCCTTTGGGATTTTCTTGTAGCTAAATTGCACCAATAGGCAAATGATCGCCCGATCTTGGTGTGAAAAACCATAACTCAAAGAGTGCAGACTCAAATAAGCCCCGTGTTTGTGGGCGTTGTAAAAATTTAACACCTTGCCAATGCTAGAGAGTTGCCCGGCAATTTTTAAATGGTATAAATACTTTTCGTGGATGCCATGCAAGGGTTGCAGGGCCCCAAAGAGTTTAGCACACTCTTTTTTAACCTCTTGGCTGTGTTTGGAGTGGGGCAAAAAGCGATCGAGCAAGGACAGAATAGATGGGTTAATGCCCTTGGGGAAGCTGTGGTTGTGGCTTCTTAGCATGTCGCTTAAAAACACACCCTCTCTAACGCCCACCCCGCTCGCTACAATCGTACGCGCCTTAAAGTGCTCTAAAAACATCGTAAAAATCAAAGTCCCGCTTCTAATGCTGTCTTTGCGATCTTCGCTGATGCCAAACTCGCCTAACTGGGCTTCGCTGCTTCTGATGATTTGCTGCATCCAATGCCAATTGCTTTTCACATCCATTTCATAGCCGTGGATCACATCGATGGGGTAGTTGTTTTGGAATATCCCCACTTTGGCCAAAGAGCGGATCGTCCCGCCCACGCCAAAAACACAGCCGGTTTTAAAGTGGGGGGGGATTTTGGCCAATTCTTTTTGGATAAATTCTTTAGCAAGACTCAAGTCTAGGTTTTTATCAAAAAAGAGTTCTTTTAAGCGGATCGTGCCTAGGTTTACCGAGATCAAGTCCTTGATTTTGCCATCTTCAATGAGTGCGCACTCCGTGCTCCCCCCGCCAATGTCAATGGTGATCCCGTCTTTGTGGTGCAAGAGATTTGCACAAGCCACGCCCCCATAAAACGCCTCTTTTTTTCCATCGATGACCTTCACTTGCAGGCCACACTCTTCTTTTACAAGGGCGATAAACTCTTTAGAGTTGGGGGCATCGCGCACGGCTGAGGTCGCCACGCATAAAATCTTGCGACTCTTATACTTCTCAGCAATATCCTTAAAATCGCTGAGTGCCCTTAAAGCCCGCTTCATCGGGGCTTTTTGCAACACCCCTTTGTGTTCGTAAGAGCCCTGAGAAATGCGTACTTTGGATTTGATCTCGTAGAGCAAGTAAAATCCAAACTGACTCGTCTTTTTAAAGATAGCCATGCGTACCGAGTTGGAGCCGATGTCAATGATTGTGGTGATTTTTGCCATAAAAACTTAGATTTCTTCTTGCAAGCTCTGGTATTTGTATTGTAATTCCTCTTGGCTTTCGGTGTTGTTGGGGTCGGGGATAATCGCATCTACGGGGCAAACCCCCACGCAGCTAGGCTCATCGCTGTAACCCACGCACTCTGTGCAACGATCGGGATCGATGTAATAGACCGGATCGCTTTCATCTATGGCTTCTGTGGGGCACTCCTCCCGGCACGCATCGCACGCAATACACTCCTGACTAACTAACAAAGACAAGAAAACCCCTTACTATGAAATTTCTATCACTTTTACCCGAGTTTTGCTAAATTTTCACTAAAAAAATTAAGAAAAAACCCCTAAATAGCGCACTTTATGCAAAACTGACTTGCAAACTCGCCCCCACCAATGCCCTTTGGCACGCTTGCGGTTTTTTGATCGACATATCAATTTGCGTGATGGCAGGAAAACATGTTTTAAGCCACTTTGTGATCTCGCTTAAAGCCTCCTCTAAAAGAGTGTAATGGGTCGTGGCTAATTTGTTTTGCACCACTTCTAAAATGTCTATATAGTCTAAATAATTTGGGGGGTTGTAGGTGTATTCCACGCGCAAATCCACGATCAAGGGCTGGGGGGCTTTTTGCTCGCCCTCTAACAGCCCAATGACGGCATCGATTTGGTAATCTTGGATGCTTAAGGTCATAAAATTTTGCCCTCTTTTCCGCCCAAAAGATTCAACACATTGCCCCAGTGTTTGTAAAGGGTGAAAATGAAAATCAGCACCATGGGTGTTTGCGTGCCGACCTCATGCACAATATTAATAGGGGCGGGCAAGAATTTAGGCATGAAAAAGATAAGAATTGTCGCCGTGCCCACCCCCACAATAGAAGCCAAAGAGGAGATTTTAAGCCCCTTGCCAATGGCCGCCCACAAGGCTAACCCAATCAAGCTTTCCACAGGAATCAACAACAACACCGCCCCCATAGTGGTGCTCACGCCCTTGCCCCCTTTGAAATTCAAAAAGGGCGAATAACAATGCCCTAAAATCGTGGTGATGGCGACCATCCATTGTGCCGCATAATTTAGCCCCGCCAACTTAGCCAGCAACACACAAAAGACTCCCTTAACCAAGTCCAACACTAAGACTAGAGCACCCATCCTTTTTGCCTTAGACGGGTTGATGTTTTTAAGCACTCTAACGACATTGGTTGCCCCAATGCCCCCACTGCCGTGCGCTGTAACATCCACTTTATACACGGCCCTAACTAGCCAATACCCAAAGGGCATGCCCCCCACGACATAGCCCACTAAATAAAAGACAACATTGATGTTTGTTAGAAAACTTAAGAGACTATCCATACGCTCCCCTGTATTAAAACCTGCATTATAACTAAATTCAAAACGACTTAAGATAAGCCCCTTGAATCAACACGCCCTCTTTGTCGTTAAAAAGAAAATTAACCTTGTAACTCTCTTTGACTCCCCTTTTTTTATCTGCCAAAATGTGGCGTACAGCTAGCTCAATGGGGGGCAATTTTAAGGGAGTGTGGGGTTTGACCTTAAAGGCTAAAAAAAGTGGCTTGTTGTGTGCCTTGTCCCAGCCCGTGCGCCATCTAGGCAAGGTCCCTTGACTTTTAAGTAAGCGGTTGCCCACTTGCAATTCAAAAGAAGCTAAGTAGTAAATGCCCGGCTCTAAATAGCGCTGTTCGATTTTGGCTTTCTTGTAGGGGTCTTTAAAAATCAACAACACCCAGTTATTGCTCCCAAGTGCAAACTCTTTAGAGGGTTTGTCCCCCAATTTGCGCCAATAAGTCTTCACCACCCCCCCTTGATGGGCAATGTCAAAAGTTACGAGGCTAGCGTTAGCCGATGGCTTAGGCACACAAGCCCCCAAAGAAAGCACAAGCAACAAGCTAAATTTTTTCATAAGCTAGGGTTATTTAATGAGTTTGGAAATGGTTTTAAATTGCGGGTGTGTGTAGGTCTTTAGCCACTCAAAGGCGCACATTTCCACAGAAGCGATGCGCGCCCCCTGTGCGCGTAAATCCTCGAGTGCAAGGGCGCAATCTTTGGGCTTTCTTGAGCTCGTGCCCTCAGCGATCACGCTCACACAAAACCCCTCTTTTAAAAAATCCTTCACGCTTTGATAAACGCACACATGCGCCTCGATGCCTAGCACAAACAAGGGAGCTTTAGGCAAAGAGAGTGCAGGGCGTGCGCTAAAACTCTCTTTGGTGTAGATTTGTTGGCAAAAAGGGCGCAGTTGCTCTAAAGTTGCGCCTAATTTTTGAGGGTTTTGCTCTGTGGCAACAATGGGAATGGCAAGCTCTTTAGCGATCTTTAAAAAGCGCAGGCTGTTTTCTAGCAGCGCATCAGCTCCCGCCATTGCCTGAAACAACCGCTCTTGCACATCAATGAGTAAAACCACACCGGGATTTTCTAGGGTATTTGCCATGCATGCTCCTTAAAAAGCCCCTATTCTAACTCAAAATGTCTAAAAGTTTGAAGATTTTAAAGTGGTACCAAAAGTCGGACTCGAACCGACACGGAGTTGCCTCCACCAGATTTTGAGTCTAGCGTGTCTACCAATTCCACCATTTTGGCTTAAAGTTTTTAAGGCTTTGAGCCGTTTTACTAGCTTGCGCTAACTTGCCTATAACGCAACTAGCTCTAGTACGCAACTAACAAATGCTACGCGTTCAAACAAAACCTTCGGTTTCGAACAAACGCCTCGCGTTTGTGGTGCACTGAGCGAGACTCGAACTCGCACGGGTTGCCCCACCACCCCCTCAAGATGGCGTGTCTACCAATTCCACCACCAGTGCTTTTGACCCCCTCCTCTTTTTTAGGCCAAGAAAGGGTTGCTGTAAATCGCCACGATTGCAAACACCAAAGTATAAATCACTTGTGCCTCAATCATGGCCATGGCGATAAACATTGTGGTGAGCAATTTACCGCCCACGCCGGGGTTGCGGGCTGTGCCGGTGATGGCAGCGGCTGCTGCATTGCCCATACCGATCGCGCCCCCACAGGCGGCCACGCCCAGCCCGACAACAGCCCCAACAACGGAGTAAGATTTAATCATATCCACCCCGCTCACATCGGCTCCAAAGGCTAACCCCAACGCTCCCAAAAAGAAAAGCACAAAAAACTTCATCACCGCCACAACCTCGCTTTATTAATTAAAATTTCCATAAGCCCCAATTATAGCAATTCTAAGCTTAAGCTAAGATGACATGCACCTTGCCCTGCTCGATTTTAGAGATTTCACACCAAAGCGGCGCGCCATTTTCTAAACGTGCCAAGTCTAAATCCCCCGCATTGCTTTTATGCAACAAGGCATCGCCCCCCGTCTCTAGGCGCACAAATACCCCAAAATCCACAACTCTTTTCACAAAAACCTGCATCTTTTGCCCCACGCAAGGTTCTTGCAGTTGCAGAGCTTTAGAAATGTAGTCTTTTGCTTGGCCCACCGCCTCTTGCATGCCCCTAACGCTCACAAGCCCGCTGGATTTGTCTAAATCAATTTGCACGCTGAAGCGTTGCAAGATGTCTTTAATGTGCTTGCCCCCGGGGCCTATGAGCACGCTCATTTTTTGCGTGGGGATGTAAAAACTCTCGGTTGTGGGTAGATTCGTGTTGATTTGTATGTTTTTTGCCGCCTCTTGCATGCGATCTAGCACCACTAGGCGGGCTTCTTTGGCTTGTTCTAAAATTTCAGGCAACCACTCTAAAGGCAGGCCTGCTAATTTTGTGTCCATTTGCATGGCCACAATGCCCCTATCTGTCCCCGCGATTTTAAAATCCATGTCCCCTTGCATGTCCTCTAGGGCGCTGATGTCGCTTAAAATGGCGTGTTTTGTGCCGTCAAAAACAAGCCCCATCGCCACGCCCGCAATCAAAGCTGTGGGCTCAACCCCGCTTGCCCTCAAGGCCAAAGACCCCGCGCACACACTTGCCATTGAGCTAGAGCCATTGGACTCTAAAATCTCAGAGACTAGGCGGATGACAGGGGCGTTTTCAGGCAAAGAGCAACTTAAAGCCTTTTGGGCTAAGTACCCGTGCCCTAGCTCGCGGCGGCTGGGCGCACTAAGGGGGGCTGCCTCGCCCACGCTAAAGGGTAAAAAGTTGTAATGGAGCATGAATCGCTCTTTTGAAGGGTTGGCCTCTTGCAGGCCAAAATTTTGCTTCGCATCGCTTTCAGCCCCGAGCGTGCAAGTGACTAAGGCTTGGGTGTGCCCCCTTTCAAAGAACACGCTAGAGTGGCAAGCGGGCAGTAAATTTGTAGTGATGTGGATGGGGCGGATTTGTTTTAATCCGCGCCCATCTGCTCTCTCTTGTCTGTCTAAAATGCTTTTATGCAGCTGTTCTTTAAAGCAGGCGTGTAGGGCGTGGCTTAACTCTATGGGGCAATGCTCGTTGAGCTCATGGGCGATGTGATCTAAGAGGTGTTCTAGCTGTGCGCCCCTCTCGCTTTTGGCCATTAAAGACATGGTTTCTAAGATTTGGGGCTTAAAGCGGGTGCTTAAGATTTGCATCAGGTGGGGGTTTATTGGCTTTTCTTGGGGGGTTTCTAGTTTGGGTTTTCTATGGGGGTCAAAGTGCTTGGTGTAAAGGGCGCATTGTTCTTTAATGTGGCTGTGGGCCGATTCAAGCAGCTTTAAAAGGGCAGGTTCGCTTAAAGGGTTTTTAGCCTCGTTTGCCTGCATTTCGATCATAAGGATCGCCTCTTTTGTGCCCGCCACAAAGAGATCAAAATTGTCTTTTAAGCGCATGGCGTGGATGGTCTGCTCCACCCCGACATTGGCTAGATAAAGCGCGCTGGCGGCGGCATTTAAAGCGCACACTTGTAAATCGCTCTCATAAGCGTGGCTTAAGAGCAAGAGCGTGATCTGTGTAGGGTAAGCGTAGCCTTTGGGAAAAAGGGGGCGCAAAGAGCGATCGATTAAGCGAGAAGTCAAAGTTTCAAAGTCTTCCATTTTGCCCTCGCGGCGGGTGAAATTGCCCGGTAGTCTGCCCACAGCATAAGCCCTTTGGTTATATTGCACGCTTAAGGGCAAAAAGTCCTCTTCTGTGGCTTGTTGCCCCACCACCACGCTGGCTAAAATCCTTGTGGCTTTGTGGCTGTAAAGCAAAGCACTTGTGGCTTGGCGCGCCATGTAGTCTAAAATAAATTCCTGTGTGTCTATGTTAATTTTTTGCATCATTTCCTTTCATTTGGACTTCATCGATTTTTTAAAAATGTCTTCAATCTCGGCGGGCTCGATTTGTATAGGGGTTTTGTAATAGTGATCGATGCTCACAAAATAATCGGGGCGATAAACACTGATCACTCCATCGCACAGCATCGCCAACGAATCCGCTACATCCTTTGGCAAAATGGGGGTGAGTACATAGATGCTTTTAGACGACTTGCCCATGCAAGTTTGTATAGCTAAATTCGCCGTGATGCCCGTTTCAATGCCGCAATCCACAATGAAAACATTTTTGTTTTCTAGGGTTTGGATGGTGTTGCCCTTGCGGTATTTGTAGATTTTAGACAGGATTTCTTCCTCATAAACCCGCTTGGCCTCGCCATAGACATAGTCTAAGGTGATTTCAAAGGAGTTGATCAAATTCTCATTCATTAAAATGTCCATGCTCTCGCTCACCAAAGCGATTTCGCACTCCCTATTTAAAGGGGCATAGATCGAAGCGGTGAAGAGAAAATCTAAGGGGGTGTTGAGCTGGTGCGCCAACACATGGGCAAATTTCAAGCCCTTAAGGCTTGTAACCAGCATCAAGGCATTTTTCGTGTCAAGGTGGCGGATTAAAAGCTCATTCATCAACAGATGCAAAGCATCTTCAGGGCTGGCAAACATAAAATCATCGACTAAATTACTCATTTAACGCTTCAAAGACCTATAAGTGATGTTGGTTTTGGTGATGGGGGAGAAGTCAAGGGTCAACTTGATGTAGTTGTTTTGGTAGATTGTGAGCGGGTCGGCGGGGTTGCTGGTGAGCACGGGGCGACGTTGGCTGACAAATTGCAACCCGATGCCAAAACAGCGGATTTTTTTAAAAATCCCCACACGCCAATTCAAAAGCACATTGTTTTGGATGTCATAGCCCACAGACGCGCTCAAAGAAAACCAGCGAAAGTCGTTGCTGATGCCCGCCTTTAGGTAGTTGGAGTTGTTCGTAGAGATTTTATTAATGCTGCTCTCATCAAAGTTCTTTTTTAGGTAGTAGGAAACGTTTGCGCTCAAAAACTTACGGATGTAATTGGCATTGATCGACACTTCCTCTAGGCTATTGTAATACCAAGAGTAAAACACGGTGCCGTAGATGTCAAGCCCCTTTAAGGGCGAAAACCCGATTTTGCTCTCTATGGGCGAGCTGGCGATGGAGGTCGGGTCGGCAAAATTCAGTACCTGACTGATGCGCCAATAGAGCAACTCCTGCCCGCCCAAGCCATAGAGGTACTGCGTGAGGTTTAAATAAAGTTGGCTGTTAGAGGGGTTAGAGGCAAAGAGTAAAGAGGGATTCCACACCGCATTATATAAGCGCCCTTGGACATCATAGTTGCTTAAAGTGGGAGAGGTGAAGTTGTTTCTTGCAAGCGAGCTTAAATTATACATTTGCGGGTCAAAAAGCCCGTCAGCAAAGGTGTAGTAAGCCCCGCTTAAGACTGCTTGTAACTGGACTGTGTGCAAGATTTTGTGGTACTCTCTGGCTAGATCGCTGTTTAAATACAAGGCGTAGCCGCTAGAAAAGTAATTGCCAAATTCTTTTGATTGCCCGCTCACCTGTGGGATGTAGCTGGTTTTGGTGTTGAGGATGGCTAGGTTACTCAATTGTACCGTGTTCCACAAGCCCACAGACAGATATTTTTTAAAGAGCGAGAATTGCAAACCCAAGGGGACATTGATGGTGTTTTGGGCGTAACCATAGCCCACCTCCCGCACCACATTATGAAACTGGTAATCAAAGGAGTAGAGTAAATGCTTCCAGCCTAAAGTGTTTAGGTATTTGTGGTATTGCAGATTTGGCAAAGATTGGAAGGTGTCGTTATTGTTGATTTTGTTGAGGTTTAAGAAGTATCTGAGGTAAAAGCCGTAAAAGTGGTTATTGGTTTGCACAAAGTAATTGCCCCTTGACATGTGGGTCGCGTCCGTGATGCGTTTATTCACTTTCTCAAAGCGCACATAGTCTAGGTCGTTCATATACAAGAAATCTAAATAAAAGGCGTTGTCTAAAGGCTTTTTCAAACCAAAGTACTTCTGTAAAGCTTGGCGGCTTGCACTCAAGGTTTCAAACCCAAAGACATTTTGGTTTCTCAAGTCATATTTTTTGGTGTAGGCGTTGTAGTTGCGGAAATACCGGGCGTTGAATAAGAATTTATCTTGGTGGGAATTGATCAAACGCCCCTGAAAGTTCAGCCCCAAGCCCCTTTTAGAGCGGATTTGCGGGGTGAGCGTGATGTCCCACGAGTCTTTGGGGGCGATGTAGAAAGGTTGCAAATAGATAAAACCGGCTAGGTTAGAGGTCCCAAACTCTGGGTAGAGAAACCCGCTAGAGCGTTTAGTGCTTGTAGAAGTGAAAAGATAGGGCAAATAAAGCACGGGGATTTTGCCTAAATAGACTTTAGAATTGACCAGAGTCAAATGCGATTTATCGGCGTTGTAACTCCCTGAAGAGGCATTGACATGCCAGATGGGATTTTCAATGTCGCAGCCGGAGGTGGTGAGGTTTTTAATGTAGTAGCGGTTTTTCTGCGAGTGGGCAATGTCTGCGCTGATCCAAATGCCCGTTACGCTGTCTTGCACATAAAAGGGAAACATGAGAGCGTATTTATCGTCCATGCGCACCTTCATGTGCTCGCTTTGCACCAAAAGCCCCTCGCCCCGATAGACCTTGACATGCCCATCAATGATGGCTTCTTTTTTCTTGGTGTCGTAACTCACGCGGTCGGCTAGGATATAGACATCGTAGTTGAGTAAGACGGCATGCCCTGTGGCCACGACCACATTATTTTTTGCATCCACGCGGTCGGCTAAGAGCTCAAAGATTTTATGGTTTTTTTTGTCAAACTTTTGCACGGCGACTTGCTGTTGCTTTCCAAACAACACACCTATAAAAAGAGCGATGATAAAAGTACCGCGCCACACCACTCATTTAGACACAATGATGAGAGTTTGGGCGTGTTTGTCGTAAAAGGTACGCCCAAATTTATCTCTAAAATAATAAGCCAAAGGAAAAAACAACAAGAGTTCTTTAAGCACGCACCGCTTTAAGCGGGCTAAAAGTGGGGGTTTATCTAGGCTTTTAAAGTCCAGCACGCGCAAGTGAAAAACGAGCTTGCCAACACTGCTTGCAAAGCCTAACATAGACAAAAACTCATACACTAAGTGCGCCGCCACAAAGGCGCACAAAAGGCGCAAGAAGCCTGAGTGCAGGGGCAAATGGGGGTGTAAATCCCACGCTAAAAAGCAAATAAAGAGCAAATCTACCAAGTAAGCCCCCACACGCCACAAAAAGGGGGCGGTCACCAACCGCTCCTTATAAAGCCTTTCTTCTAATTTGGCTTCCAATCAAAGCACTCCGATGTCTTCGCGAAATTGCATGCCCTCAAACTGCACTTTTTTAACCAAGTGGTAGGCGTGGCTCTTGGCCTCTGTGAGCGACTTGCCCCAGCCCACACACACGCACACCCGTCCGCCCGCGACCAAAAAGACTCCATTTTCTTGCGCGATCTTGCCTAAGTCCAAACAAGCGTTTTTCTCATCAATGGGGTCTATGTAAATGCTTTGCCCGTGTGAAATTTGTCTGGGGTAGTCCTTGCACGCCAAGACCACGCCCAAAGCGTGCTGTGGGTGTAACTCCAACGGTATTTGGTCTAAATTGCCCTGCATTGTGGCTTCGATTAAATCCAAAAGCGGGGTTTTTAGCAAGGGCAAGAGCACGCTACACTCGGGGTCGCCAAAGCGCACATTAAATTCGAGCAAATACGGCTCTAGTTGCCCGTTTTCTTCGACAAGCATCAAGCCCGCATACAACACCCCCACAAAGGGCGTGTTGTTTTCTTGCATCGCTTTGAGCGTGGGTTTAAAGATGCGCGCAACGATCTTTTCTTTAAGCGTGTCATCGCACAAATGCGAGGGCGCAAACGCCCCCATCCCCCCCGTATTTGGTCCATTGGGGTGCAATTTTTTATAATCGTGGCACGCGGGCAAGAGTAAAAAATCCTGCCCGCTCACAAAAGCCAGCACAGACAGCTCCAAACCCTCTAAAAACTTCTCTAAAACGACTTTAGAGTGCGCCTTAAACAAGTTTTCTAGGGCAATTTGCGCCTCCTCTTCGCTTTGCGCCACGATAACGCCTTTGCCCTGTGCGAGGCCATCGGCCTTAAGCACTACAGGAAAGCCCAAAATTTTAGCCCGCGCTAGGGCTTCTTTGCAGTGTGTGGCGATAAAGTAGGGGGCTGTGGGGATTTTATGCGCTGTGGCTAGGGCTTTGGTAAAACTCTTAGAGCCCTCCAACACACTTGCTTTTTGACTAGGTCCAAAGACAGCAACACCCGCCTTTTGCAACACATCTACTAAGCCCCCCACTAAAGGTTCTTCAGGTCCGACCACGATTAGATTAATCATTTTTTCTTGGGCGAAAGCGGCGATTTGGGCAAAATCTTGCAAAAGGACATTTTCGCCAATGCTTTGCGTCCCCCCATTGCCGGGGCAAAAAAACAGCTCGCTCACCCTAGGGTCCTCTTTTAGTTTGCGCCCTAGGGCATACTCGCGCGCTCCGCCCCCAATGATTAAAACTTTTCTCTTCATTCAATCCCTAATGTCAATCACCCAAACGACCGTTACCTGTGTGCTTTAGTTCAACAAAGCTACAAGAGGCAAGAGGGTTTCTTTAGGGGGCAGATACAAGAAATGCCCATCACACCAAAACCGCTACAACAGCCTCATAAAAAAGATAAACGAACTTGCCCTATTATGAAACACGCATCGTTCAGGCTTAAAATCCGCATTATACCCCATCTTTGCTTAAGGGCTGTGGATAAACTACGCGGCTTAAATACAGCCCATTAGAGGGGGCTAAATCCGTGCTCGTCCGCTTTTTTAGCGCGAGTTGCGCTTTTAAATCCTCTAAGCTTAAATGCCCCAAAGAGCATTTTAAAGCCGCGCCAAGCATGAGGCGCACTTGGGCGCGCAAAAACCCATTGGCCTCAAAGACCACCACCACACAATCTAAACGCCCCACGCAAAAAGGGTAACAAAAGGCTTTGTAAAGCGTGCGCCTTGTGTGCTTAGGATTGCTGCCCGTTTTGCAAAAGTATTTAAAATCGTGCGTCCCCACAAAGCAATTGAGGGCCTCTTGCAAGCTTTCAAGTGTACCGTGTGGATGAAAAGCCACATAGCGGGCTAAAAAAGGGCTTGGCATTTGGCTTAAAATGTAGCGATAACGCCTCTTATGGGCGCAAAAACGGGGGTGAAAGTCTAGCCCTACTTGCTCCAAACTTTGGCACACAATGTGGGGGGCTAATTTGGGCGCAAGATGGGCTAATAATTTTTGCGCACTCCAAAAGGCGGGGGCATTGAAAGCGACCACTTGGTAAGTGGCATGCACGCCTTTATCTGTGCGCCCGGCGGCTGTAAGCGGGCTTTGGATATTGAGCCGTTTTAGGGCATTTTCTAGCGCGCCCTCAACGGTGTTTAACTCCCCTTGTTTGGCAAAGCCCATAAAGGCGCTCCCATCGTAGGCGATCACCAGTTTAAAACGGCGCATCAATAAAAGCGCACAATCACCCGCCGGTAAAGCCCATATGCGCCCAAAAACCACAAAATGGGCAAAGCGATCGTGCCAATCAGGGGCAGGTCTTGGCTGATGACATGCATGCCCAAAAAGTAAAGCCCCACAGCCAAGAGCACATAGACATAAGAAAAGTTTTTAGAAAAACGGGGGTTGGCGATCCCAAAAACGGGGATTAAAAATAGACTGGCTAGGGGAAAAAGGGCCACTAAAACGGCTTGGGTGAAACGCCTTTGTTGGTTTTTATCCGCATGTGGCCCAAAGGCCTTTTTCCAATAGCCTATGTAGTCGTGGCCGTGCAAATAGGCCGCCCCGTTTCTAGCCGACATGCTCAATTTATTGCGCAAATTTAATTGTTGGAAGCTGACTTTACGCAATTGATCTTTGTCGGCAAAGTAGGCATTGCCATGCTCTAATTGTAGGCCAAAAACCCCACCAGCGTTTTTCACCTCCCCACTTTCAGCGATCATAAAACTCTCTAAGGCCAGCCCCTTGTGCGAGAAGAGCACCAAATCACTAAACACCCCCCCCTCTTTCTTGCCTACATACACCAGCCAATCGCCCAGCTTTTGCCCAAACTCCCCGGCTTGGATATTCACATCGATGTGATCTTTCTTGTCTCGGATAAACGAGTAATACGCGCTTTTAGAAGCGGGGATCAAGATCAAAGAAAAAACCAAGAGCACACAGCTAGCAAAGACACAAAGGGGCAAAAAGGCTTGCACGATTTTTTTAGGCGCGATCCCTAACGAGAAAAAGACCAACAACTCGTGGTCATAAGAGAGCCGTGCGAGCCCAATGGCGCAAGCGGCAAAAAATGTAATGGGGATGATGAAAAATATAGTCCCGGGCAAAGAGTAGGTGTAAAGCTGCACTAAATCCAAAAAACTAAGCTTCACCACTAAAGTAACGCTGGCAATGCCTATGAGCATGATCATCGAAGCGATGAAAAAGAGCACCAAAAAGAACGAAAAGAAAATTTGCGAAATGGCGTTAAACATACAGGTTTTAGCCAAGTCCACGCTTGCCCCTAAACTCCCCGCTCGATGCCATCTAAAATAGGCACAAACTGGCACTTTTCTAGACTCTGCACCACGAGCCGTCCATTTTGTTTGCTAAAGCGGGTGATGACCTGATCGTTGCCCTCTAACATGGGAGCAAGCAAAACCCCCCCCTCGCTTAGTTGCTCGCTAAGAGCCTTGGGGATGTGCGTGGCGCAAGCCGAGAGCAAAATGCGCTCAAAGGGGGCAAATTCACGCCAGCCCTCTTGCCCGTCTGCTAATTTCGTATGGATATTTGTAACGCTTAAACGCCTAAAACGCTCTTTGGCTTGCACTAAAAGCTTTTCAATGCGCTCGATGCTAAAGACTCGGCGCACTAACTTGGAGAGCACCATTGCCTGATACCCACTCCCACAGCCAATCTCTAGCACGCTATCGACTCCCTTTAGCTGTAAATATTGCGTCATTTTCGCCACCGTAAGCGGAGAGCTGATGAACTGCTCGCCATCTAAGGGTAGGGCGTTTAGGCTATAAGCTAGGTGTTTGGGCGATACAAACTCCTCTCTATTGACCGCACAAATGGCCTCTTCAACGGACTTTTCTAGGGGAAAATGCCGCGCGATTTCAGCGCACATATGCGTGTTTTTTAAGCTAAACAACTAAAACCCCTCAAAGCTAATGCTGCCCTTAGAGTAATTGCTGACCCTTGCCTCAAAGAAGTTGGAGCGGTGGCTGTTGAAGTTGGCAAATTGCTCCACCCAGCGGATGGGGTTTTTGGTGTGGTAGAGTTTGGGTAGCCCCACCACGCTTAAACGGGTGTCGGCTAAATACTCCGTGTAAGCGCGCAAAATTTTAGGGCTCAAATCTAAAATCTGCTCCTGTGTGATGTATGCCCCCCACGCGCTCTCTAAATCCACCGCTTGTTTAAACATTTCCACCACCTCCTCGAGCAAATCTGGGGTAAAAAGATCTGCCCTCTCTTTACGCAAGGAATTGATCATATTTTGAAACAAGCTTAAATGCGTTACTTCGTCTCTTTGGATGAAGCGGATCATTTGCGCCGTGCCGAGCATGCGCCCACTTCTAGCCAAAGCGTAAAAGTAGCTAAACCCGCTGTAAAAATAAATCCCCTCTAAAATTTGGTTGGCAAACAGGGCTTTCAATAAATTGCGCTCTGTGGGCTCTTGGGAGAGGTCCATATAAATTTGGGCAATGCAATCGTTTTTGTCTTTTAGGGCGGAGTCGGTGCGCCACATCTCGTAAATCTCATCGCTGTTTGCGCTGATGCTCTCGACCATCACGGCGTAGCTGTGGCTATGCAACGCCTCCTCAAAGGCTTGGCGCACTAAACATAAATTGATCTCAGGGCTTGTGATGAAGGGGTTGATGTTGTCGATGAGGTTATTTGTCTGCAAGCTATCCATAAAGATGAGCTGGGCTAGGGCGCGGTCATAGCCGATTTTCTCTTGAGGGCTTAACTTTAGATAATGGGTTTTATCCCCGTGCATGCCCACTTCTTCGGGAAACCAAGTGTTGGTGAGCATGGTTTTCCAAAGTTTGCTTGCCCACGGGTATTTGATTTGGTTTAAATCAAACATGCTCGTGGGGTTGCCTCCAAAGATTTGGCGCTCCCCGGCCTGTTCTTTAGATTCGGGGTTGTAGATTCTTTTACGGCCCAGTGCTTTCATTTTCTACTCCTTCAAAAGGGGCCTAGTATAATCTAAACTAGCTTATAAAATAGGCTTTGGTTAAATTTAAGAAAGTTTTAAACTTACAAAGGCTAAAATCTCTGGTTTTATGCGGAAGTGGCGAAATGGCAGACGCACCAGACTTAGGATCTGGCGCCGCAAGGCGTGGAGGTTCAAGTCCTCTCTTCCGCACCACTACTTTAAAATCTCTTGGCGTAAAATCCTGTCGTAAATTTTATCCGGTAGCAGTGCCTTAGCCCACACCAATAAGTGCGCCTTTTTGCCCACCAAATAGCGAGTCTTGGGGTGCTTGCTCTCTAGGGTTTTTAAAATGGTGGTGGCTACAAGGCTAGCCGGGCTGGCGTTTTCATAGGTCTTTTGAAAATAGGCGTGGGTTTTTTCTAGCTCTAAGGCGTAGGGGCTGTTTGGCTTTAGGGCGTTTGTAAGCCCTGCATCCCACTTAGTCTTGATTGCCCCGGGCTCGATCAGCACCACCTGCACGCCTAAGCCCAACAACTCTGCGCGCAGACAATCGCTGTAAGCTTCTAGGGCGTATTTGCTCGCGTGGTACCAACCCAAAAATAGCGTGGTGGAGCGCCCCGCACTCGAGGCGACATTGATGATTTTTGGAGCAAGCCTTTGGCTTGCCTGAAGCCCTGCGCTTGCGCGCAACAAGGGTAAAAGCTTAGAGCACAACGCCCCCACACTGAATAAATTTGTTTCAAACAATGCCCGCGCTTCTTTAATGGGTTGTTCCTCGAGCGCGCCAAAAATTCCATAACCGGCGTTGTTGATGAGCGCAAAAAGCTCTTTTTCTTGCGCTAAAATCGTTTGTGTGGCTTTTTCAATTTGCCCCTCATCTTGCAAATCACAATCAAGACGCACGCAATGTGGGTGTTTTAAGTCCTCTACGCCCGTGGCTTGGCGTGAGAGGGCATAGACTCTATAACCCTTTTGCAAGAGGGCTTTAGCACACTCTAGCCCGATCCCACTGCTCGCTCCCGTTAAAACCACCGCTAACATGGTTGTGCTCCCAAATACTGCTCCCACTCGTAGGCACTTTTGATGATCGTCTCTAGGCTGTCATATTGCGGTTTAAAAGCGGTGTGGCTTAAAATTTTAGAGTTGTCGGCGATTAAACTCGCTGGATCGCCCGCCCTCCTGCCCTGCATTTGCACCTTAAAATCCACGCCAGAAATCTCTTTCACCTTAGCCACCACTTCGGCCACGCTATAACCCCGCCCATAGCCCACATTGTAAATTTGGCTTTTTTGCTCGCTTTGCAAAGTTTTAAACGCTTCTAAGTGCGCTAGGGCTAGATCGTCTATGTGGATGTAATCGCGCACGCAAGTACCATCGGGCGTGGGATAATCGTTGCCAAAGATCGCCATAAAGGGGCGCTTATGCGTGGCGCACTCGCAAGCGACTTTGATTAAATGCGTGGCGTTTTTTGCCCTCTGCCCCAAAGCAAAGGGGCTTAAATAGTCGTTAAAGCGAGTCGCCCCGGCGACATTAAAATAGCGCAAAAGGGCGCAAGAAAAGGGCGCAACCTTGGAGGTGTCTAGCAAAATGCGCTCGCTCATCATCTTAGACGCGCCATAAGGGTTAATGGGACTTAAAGGCGCGCTCTCATCCATGATTTGTGCGCCCTGTCCATAGACGGCAGCCGTGGATGAGAACACAAAATGTTTGATCCCATGTTTCACGCAAAGCCTTGCTAATTGCAATGTGTTTAAGGTATTGTTGGTGTAGTAATCTAGAGGTAGGCGCGTGGATTCTTCGACCAAGAGTTTTGCCGCAAAGTGCAACACGCCTTGAATGGGGTGCTCTTGTTGCTTGGCTTGGATGAGGTGTTCTAGTTTGTTAGTGTCGCTTAAATCTAACATATCAAAGAATACCCGCTCAGGGTAAAGGTGTTTTAGAGTCTTAGCGTGGATTTCAAAGCCCGTGCTTAAATTATCCACAATCCAAATTTTATAATTCGTTTGCTCTAAAAACAAGCGGGCGACACTTGAGCCAATATAACCACACGCCCCGGTGAAAAGTAACATGCCAAAACCTTTAATTTTTGGGCTCATCTTATCTAAATTTGGCTTTTGGCTTGGCTGGCTTTGTAAAACCCCCTCTGCCCTAAAATGCGCCGTTTAGGTTTTAAAAACCCTCTTGACTCTCTCTCTCTCGCTAAAATGCCGTTTGCCTTTTTAATTTTTTTAGAAAGGGGTTAGTTTGGCTAGTGATTATCGCCCAGAATATAAAACGCTGGCGCAAGAGGAAGTGCAACACATTAGTGGCACAGATAGATACATTCCAAGTTATGGTGAGCCACAATCTTGGATTGATTTTTATAGAAAGTATTCCAATCTTTCTGTCTTGACTTGTTGCTATCTCAGATGTACGCAAGAAGCCGTCATCGGTGCGCATGTCAAGGTGAAAAGCATTGGCAATAAATACTTTATTGTGCCTGTGTGTAAGAGTCATAACCCTAAAGGCAATCAAACCTTTACGGTTAATAGTGGTACTAGAGCCGTGCCACAAGTTTTAGAAAATCAACCCTAACAACAAAGGAGCAAACATGTTTATCCAAGATTTAAGCGTTGAGCAACAACAAGTGTTCTTGTATTTAGCAAGAAAAGTCATTGAAGCCGATGGCGTGTTGCACGAATTGCAACTAGGCGCGTTGGATGTGATCAAAAAACAATGCGAATATGGCATTAGTGAAAAAGAAGTGCCTTTAAGCGAGCTAGGCAAACTTTTTACTACCAACCATGCTAAACATGCCGCATTGTTAGAGCTAGTCTCTGTGGCTTTAGCCGATAGCCGTTGGCATGACAACGAAAGGGACACCATTTACTCTTACGCCAAAGAAATGGGAGTCTCCACCCACAAAGTGGATCAGTTTAAGGACTGGGTGGTGAAAAACTTTATGCTTTATCAAGAAGCGGTCAAGTTGTTGGATTAGGGGGAGCAAATGTTACCCTTGATCATCATGCCACTGGTTGGGGCATTCTTAGGGAAGAAAACACTAGAGCTAGCCGATGAAATAGTGAGCGAGTTTTATGAACATGTGATAGCGGACTATCCAATTCACAGAGAAGATGATTGGTCTAACAATGATCCAATCGATGGCGAACCTGCTGAGGGGAGCATGGTGTTGTGTGATTTAATTGGAAAGAAGTTTTCACACTCGGGTGTTTATATCGGTGGTGGAAAAATCATACATTTGAGAAAAACAGGTCATGTCGAGCCTTGTGATGTTAAGGGATTTTCTGATGGCAAGCCCATTTTTGTTTCATGTAAAGATAGAAAGGCGGTTGGAGATCCAAAGGCAGCCGAGTATGCAGAAAAACACGAGGGGGAAAAGAGAAACTATAACCCACTTACAAGCAACTGCCATGGTTTTACTGCGGAGTGTTTTACAAAAAACGAGCAGGATGAAATCCGTATTGTAAATCCTAGCGATGTTGGAAAAAATCTACGCATGGACTGCTGGCGGTGGTGGAAGTATAAATAAACTTTAAGGAGCAAAAAATGCCAAGATTGTTTGATTTGATATCAATGGAAGATGATAAGGCGAACCAAAACACCCCACAGAGCATTGAAATTGATGAGAAAACCACTGTCAAACATGTCGAGGGAAGTAGCGACTCTAAAGCACAAGACTTTGGTTATGATTCTTGGATTGACTATTACCGCAAACACATGAAAATTCCATGTTGTTATTTGGATTGTCATAATGATGCGGAGTTTGGAGCACATGTGAAAATTAAGGGGTATGGGGAGAGATGGTGGATCGTGCCTGTATGCCCTAGACACAATCCCCCCACAAACGAGTCCTTTAAGGTCAAAGCAAACACGATCGCTGTAAGACACCCCAAAAAACAAAACTAGACAAGGGGTCTTAGTTTTTTGGCACCGCTCCAATAGGCTGTTGCAAGGCTTACACCCCCTACCCCATCATCCCCTCCAACTGCTCTAAAATGTGCTGGCCTATGGGGATAGCCGAGGTGGCCGCAGGGCTTGGGGCGTTGCAGACATTGACACTTCTAGCGCTATTGCAAAATAAAAAGTCCTCAATGAGCTCGCCCGACTTGCTCATCGCCTGCGCGCGCACACCCGCCGGGGTATGTGGGCTTTGAAGAGTGGACCAGCTCACAAAGCTGTGCAAAAAGGCTCTTTTGTCTGCCCTGATTTGATGAGATCGAACAGGCGCGAATCTTGTATAAATTCTTGCAAATTTTAGAGGATGGGTGACTCACAGATGGCAAGGGGTCAAAAACAGCAAAATGAAATCTAAAATATCAAAGCCCAAACCCACTTTAAAAAAGGGTTTGGCTGTGCGCGGCTTGCCTATAAATTGGGGTTTAATTGTGGTTTAGCGAAGTGGAAAGAGAATGACAAAAGGGCATCAAAACTAATCATTTTGCCCTAAAGAAAGGGTTTAATGTGCTCAAATTAAAGAAACTCACCTCATTTGTGTATAAAGTTTAAAAAATGGGCGACTAAACGCCCTTTCATCATCTCAATTTAGCTTTTCAAAACTTCTTTAAAGATTTGAAGTTAGGTAAAGTCAGCTATCCATGCTTTAAGCGCAAAAGAGAATATCAAGAAAACTTTTACATCGGGGCGAGCCAATTAAAGTTATTTAGGAAGGAAAAGAGGGAGGATAAAAACCCGCATAGAGGGCAAAAAGGTTAGACAAGCGGTTTAAGGTTTCAAATTATTTTATCCTCTGTTTATCCACAATTTAACCCCTTTGATTTTTAAGCCCTTCTATAATAGTATGGAATAAAGGATACCCATGCAAAACTACACCCACCTACACCTGCACACTGAATATTCTTTGCTCGATGGCGCGAACAAAATCAAAGCTTTAGCTAAAAAGATCAAAGAGTTGGGCATGACAAGTGTGAGCATGACTGACCACGGGAATATGTTTGGGGCGATCGACTTTTACACTTGCATGAAAAAAGAGGGGATCAAGCCCATCATCGGCATTGAAACCTATCTACACAACGCCGAAAACTTAAACGACAAACAATCCCGGCAGCGCTTCCACCTGTGCTTATACGCCAAAGACCAAGAGGGCTACCAAAACTTAATGTATTTAAGCTCACAGGCTTTTTTGGAGGGGTTTTACTACTACCCCCGCATCAATAAAAAGATTTTGAGAGAGCGCGCTCAAGGGCTGATTTGCTCGAGTGCATGCCTACAAGGCGAAATCAACTGGCATTTAAACGACAACAACCCGCGCAATAAAAAATTCGGGGCAAAGGGCTATGAGGAGGCTAAACGCATTGCCCTAGAATACCAAGACATTTTCGGGGACGATTTTTATATGGAGATCATGCGCCATGGCATTGCCGACCAACTCGCCATTGACGAGCAGATCATCAGGCTCTCTAAAGAAACGGGCATTAAGCTGATCGCCACCAACGACACCCACTACACCAACAAAGAGGACGCGAGCGCCCAAGAAGTCGCCATGTGTGTGGCGATGGGCAAGACCCTGAATGACACCGAACGGCTCAAACACTCTGTGCATGAGTTTTATATCAAGACTCCCCAAGAGATGGCAAGGCTCTTTGCCGACATTCCCGAAGCCCTAGAGCACACCCAAGAGATCGCCGACAAATGCCATTTAGAGATCGATTTAAAGAACGACACCAACCCCCCCACCCCCCCCCACTTTAAATTTACTAAAGAGTATGCTAAAAACGAGGGGCTAGACCTTGAGGACGATAAAGCTTACTTCGCCCACAAAGCTAGAGAGGGGCTTAAAAAACGCCTAGAGATCATCGAGCCTAGCCAACACGCCAAATACGCTAAACGGCTAGAATACGAAATTAAGATCATTAGCGAGATGAAATTTGCAGGCTATATGCTGATTGTGTGGGATTTTATCCGCCACGCCAGGGAGAATAACATCCCCGTAGGCCCCGGGCGGGGCAGTGCGGCGGGCAGCTTGGTCGCTTTTTGTTTGCAAATCACGGACATCGATCCGCTCAAATACGATCTACTCTTTGAGCGCTTCTTAAATCCCGAGCGGGTGAGCATGCCCGATATTGACACCGACTTTTGCCAAAGACGACGGGGCGAAATGCTCGATTACATGATTGCCAAATACGGCAAATACAATGTCGCCCAAGTGATCACCTTCAATAAAATGCTGGCTAAGGGCGTGATTAGAGATGTCGCACGGGTGCTAGACATGCCCTACAAACAAGCCGATGAGATGGCAAAATTGATCCCCAATCGGCTAGGGATCACCTTGCAAGAAGCCTTCGAGCTAGAGCCTAAAATCCAAGCCTTGATTGAGAGGGATCAGCTAGCCAAGCAGGTTTGGGATTTTTCTTTGCGTCTAGAAAATTTGAATCGCTCGGCAGGCAAGCACGCCGCTGCTTTGGTGGTGGATAGCGAAAGGGAGCTTTGGTACAAATCCCCCCTTTACACAAGTGAGCGCACGGGGGGCATTGTCACGCAATACTCCATGAAGTACCTAGAAGCCATTGATCTCATCAAGTTTGACTTTTTGGGGTTAAAAACGCTCACGGTGATCCACGATGCCCTAAAAATCATTGAAAAATACAGCCACAAAAAGATCGACTTTTTGAGTGTGGATATGGACGACCCTAAAGTCTATGCCACGATCCAAGAGGGCAACACGGTGGGGATCTTCCAAATCGAGTCGGGCATGTTCCAAACCTTAAACAAACGCCTGCGCCCCTCTAGCTTTGAGGACATCATTGCGATCATTGCTTTGGGTCGCCCTGGGCCTATGGAGTCTGGCATGGTGGATGACTTTGTCAACCGCAAACATGGCAACGCTCCGATCACCTATATGTTTGACGCGCTAGAGCCGATTTTACGCCCCACTTATGGCACGATCGTGTATCAAGAGCAAGTCATGCAAATCGTGCAAACCATTGCGGGCTTTTCACTAGGGGAGGCGGATTTGATCCGCCGTGCCATGGGAAAAAAGGACGCACAAATCATGGCGGACAATAAAGCCAAATTCGTGCAAGGGGCGATCAAAAATCATTTTGATGGCCAAAAGGCGGGCGATTTGTTTGACTTGATCGTGAAATTCGCCGGCTATGGTTTTAACAAGTCCCACTCTGCCGCCTATGCGATGCTGACTTTCCAAACCGCCTATTTAAAAACCCACTACAAGCACGAGTTCATGGCGGCGATGCTCAGCAGCGAGTGCCGCCACATTGAATCGGTGGCTTACTATGTGGAAGAGGCGAGCTCAATGGGGATCAAGGTCGAACGCCCCCATGTCAACACCTCCGATGTGCAATTTAAGGTAGAAGATACAAAGGGCGAAAAAGTCATTGTTTTTGGGCTGGAGGCGATCAAGGGGGCGGGCGAAGGGCCTTTAGGCACTCTAGTAGAAATTCGCGAAAAACACGGGCCTTTCACGAGTCTAGAGGATTTGATCAGCAAAATCGATTTTTCAAAATTTAGCAAGCGCATTTTAGAGCCTTTGGTGAAGTCGGGTAGCTTAGATGGGCTAGGCTACAACCGCCACACCATGCTAGAAAACTTAGACGCGATCTGTGAGGAGGGGCGTAGAAAAGACAAGAGCAACGCCCAGATGAGTGTGGGGCTGTTTGCCAACATGTCTAGCGAAGAGTTAGAAAAGGCACATTTGGATTTAAAGATTTATGAGGAATTTGATGCCAACACGCTTTTAAACTACGAATACGAGTGCATGGGGCTTTATTTTTCAGGGCACCCTTTAGACGCGTTTAAAGAGCAGATCAAGAGCCTAAAAAATGTGGCTAAGAGCGTGGATATTGCCCGCATGGAAATTGGCTCGCAGGCGGTGTTCATCGGCAAGGTTTTAGATGTTAAGCGCAAAATGGGGAAAAACAGCGGGAAGCCCTATGGCGAGGCGGCGATTGTGGATTTTTCGGGCCGCTTTGAGCTCATGTTGTTTGAAAAACAATTAAACGCCCTAGACCAATTAGACATAGAATTGCCCATAGCCTTTAAGTGCAAGATTGAGGAGCAAGAGGAGGTCGCCCGCTTGCGCCTCTTGGAGATCGACACTTTTGAAAACATCAAACAAGCCAAAATCCCCAAAGTGCGCTACAAAGCCCAAAAAGAGGACACAGAGGACACACAGCCCGTAGACATCGTCAAGGACTTTAGCGATAACCCAAGCTCTTGTGTCATAGGGCATCAAGACGAGCAACACATCCCCTTATCCATTGTGCTAGACACGAGCGTGTCTTTAGACTTGTTTTCTAAGCTCAAAGAGGCGGCCACAAGCCACAAGGGCAACCGCGCCCTGTCCGTGGTTTTCTACGAGCAAAACAAACGCCTACGCTTCAACACCGCCTTTAAGGTCAACACCACCATCAAAGAGAATTTTAAGACCTACCAATGGTTGGATAATTGATGCGTTTAAACCAATTCTTAGCCCATAACATCCCCTGTTCGCGCCGTGTTGCCGATGCTTTGATCGCCCAGGGGCGGGTGAAAGTCAAACACACCAAAGCCACTTTCACCACACCCTTTCACCCCCACGATAAAATCTTTGTAGATGGCAAGTTGCTAAAGATCAAAAAGCAAGAGCATTACACCGTGATCGTCTATCACAAGTCTAAAGGCGAGCTTGTGAGCCGCGTAGACGATCGGGGGCGCAAGGTCATTTTTGACAGTCTAGATCATAAGTTTCAGCACTTCACCCCCATAGGACGGCTAGATTACGCGTCTATGGGACTGTTGCTTTTGAGCGACAGTAAAAAGGTCGTGGATGCTTTGATGCATAGCCACTTAGAGCGCACCTATTTAGTGAAAATCAATGGGAGCGTAACACAAGCCATGTGTGATGCCTTTGAAGGGGGTTTAGAAACCACCAGCAAAGAGGGCGCACACCAAAAGAGTCGTGTAGAAACCATCCACATTGCCCCCATGCAAGCCAGCGTGCTTAAAAGTGGCCGCAATTACTCCAAGCTCAAGCTCACCTTGCAAGAGGGGCGTAATAGAGAGTTGCGCCGTTTTTTCGGGCATTTTAAACGGGAGGTTTTGGACTTAAAGCGGGTGAGCTTTGGCTTTGTGTCTTTAAACGCCCTGCCTGCAGGTAAAACCCGCTATTTAAACTCTAAAGAATACAAGCATTTACACGCCTTTTTAGACCAAATGGAGAAAGAAAATGGACAAAACTTTATTGTTTAGCCCTTGGAAAATCAAAGATTTAGAGTTAAAAAACCGCGTGGTGATGGCACCGATGGACCAATACAGCGCGCGCGATGGGCATGTTAATGACTGGCACACTTACCATTATGTGAGTCGCGCCATTGGGCAAGTGGGCTTAATCATCTTTGAAGTGGCGGCGGTGAGTGCCAATGGGCGCATTTCTAGCGAAGATTTAGGCATTTATGAAGACAAGCACATAGAAGGTTTAGCTAAGATTGTCAAAGAGTGCCACAAATACGGCTCTAAAGTGGCTTTACAAATCGGGCATGCGGGCAGAAAGGGGCAACTTAAAGACACCCAATTACTTGCCCCCTCTGCTTTGCGTTTTAACGAATCTTACGCCACGCCTAAAGAAATGGATACCAACGACATTAAACAAGTCATTTTAGAGTTTAAGCAAGCGGGTTTAAGGGCAAAGCAAGCGGGCTTTGACGCGCTAGAAATCCACGCCGCACACGGCTACTTACTCAGCAGCTTTTTATCCCCCTTAAGCAACCATAGAAATGATGCCTATGGCAAAAATCGGGCATTGATTTTACAAGAAATCTTAGAAAGCCTAAGAGAGACCATAGACCTGCCCCTCACTGTGCGCGTGTCTGCCGCAGACTACCATAAACAGGGCAACACCCCTGAAAAAATAGCCCAACTTTTAGAACCTTTAGACTCTCTGTATGATGCCCTAAATGTGAGCTCTGGAGGCGTGGTGGAAGTGCCTATTAAAGTGTATCCGGGCTACCAAATTTCTAGTGCTGGTTATTTAAGAGACGCTTTAGGCAAGCCCACCATCGGAGGTGGTGCTCTTGAAGAGCCCAAAATGGCACAAAGGTTAGTGGGTAGTCAGGTCGTGGATGCCATCTATTTAGCGCGGGCTTTGTTGAAAAACCCCTTTTGGTGCTTTAATGCGGCTCTAAGCTTGGGCCAAGAGATCGAAATCCCCAAACCCTATGCTAGGATGGTGTATTTATAGCCCTTTAAGAGCGGTAAATGTCTTGGATGTTATAAAGCCCGGGTTTTTGGGCAGACAGCCACTTAGCCGCCTCGAGCGCCCCCTTAGCAAAGATGGTGCGGTCTGTGGCGGTGTGGCTTAATTCTAAGTATTCCCCGTCTAAATAAAAGCCCACAGTGTGCCGTCCCACAACATCGCCAGCGCGCAAGCTCGCAAAACCGATTTCGCCCTCTTTGCGTGAGCCCTCTCTGTGTTCTTGGCACACTTCTTTAAAATCCACTCCACGCGCGTGGGCGCAAGTTTGCCCTAAAGTCAAGGCTGTCCCGCTGGGCGCGTCTTTTTTATAGCGGTGGTGGATCTCTGTGATCTCAATGTCGGCGTGGGCTAAATTCTTAGCCACCGCCCCCACCACTTCGTTTAACACCGCTACACCTAGGGACATGTTAGAAGCATATAAAACGGGAACTTTTTGGCTAAGTTCAGCCAAGGTCTGCCATTGCTCTTGTAAGCCAGTCGTGCCACAGACAAGGGGCAGGGGGTTTTTAAGCAAGGCTTGCAAGAGCATGTCTAAGGCTTTGGGAGAGGAAAAGTCGATCACAAACTGGCAATGGGCGGTGAATTGTTCAACATCGTTGGTAACAAAGGTTTCTTGGGGCAAGATTTGGGCAAGCTGTAAGCTCAGATTTTGGCGCAAAAAGACACTTGAAAGGGCTAGGTGAGGGTGTTTGTGTATCTCTTTGGCCAACAAGCCCCCCACTTTTCCACTCGCCCCAAAAATCCCCACTTGTAATTGTGGCATTCAATGCCCCTCTAAATAGGCAATGGCCGAGAGCGCAGCCGTAGCCCCATCCCCGGCCGCACACACCACTTGTTTAGCCGCCTGTGTGCGCACATCTCCGGCAGCAAAGAAACCTTTCACGCTCGTTTTCATTGCCAAATCCACCACAACAGCTCCATAAGGGTCGCACGCACACAACATGCTTTTGTCTTCCTGTTTTAACACTTCGTTGTTGATTTCATAGCCCACAAAAATAAAAATCCCTGGCACAGCCAGCTCTTTTACCACGCCCGTGTGGGTGTTCTTAAACACCACAGCATTTACCCCATTCGCATCGCCCTTGATTTCCTCGATCACGGCGGGGGTGATGAACTCAATTTTGGGATTGTTTTGGGCTTTCTCTAGGGTGATGGGGGCGGCGCGGAAAGTGTCGCGGCGATGGACAAGATAGACCTTAGTGCAAATCTTAGCCAAATAAAGGGCTTCCTCTAAGGCCGTGTCTCCCCCACCTAAAACCGCCACTTCTTTATTTTTATAAAAAAAACCATCGCAAGTTGCGCAAGTGCTCACCCCATTGCCCCAAAAAGTGTCCTCGCCTTTAATGCCCGCCCGCTTGGGTTTGCCACCCGTGGCTAAAATGACACTTCGAGCGTGAAAAACTTTGTTTTCATCGGTGTGAATCGCAAAATGCTCCCCCTTAGATTTAACTTGGGTAACAAGAGCCATTTCATGCCTAAGCCCAAAGCGAAAACATTGCTCCTGCCAAGGTTGCATAAAATCTAACCCGCTCACGATCTCACGCACCCCCGGGTAGTTTTCAATCTCACTGCTAAAAGTGATCTGCCCCCCGGGCGCGCCCTTTTCAAACAACACGACTTGTTTAAGCCCTCCCCTTGTGGCGTAAAGCCCTGCGCTCAACCCCGCCGGACCGCCACCGATGATCGCTAGGTCTAGCAGGGGCACACTAGAGGAGTTTGTCAATGTTGTCCTTTAAAGATTGTTTGGAGAGAGCGCCCACGGTTTGGTTGAGTACTTGACCATCTTTCATGTATAAGACGGTGGGGATGCTGCGGATGCCAAAGCGGGCGGACAATTCCTCTTGCTCATCCGTATTCACTTTACAAATCTTGGCCCTGCCGGTATACTCGCTGGCCAACTCGTCAATGATGGGGGAGAGCATTTTACAAGGCCCGCACCAAGGTGCCCAAAAATCCACCACTACAGCCCCACTCTTGGTTTCTGAATCAAAATTCTTATCCGTCAATTCAATATAACCTGACATTAATTCTCCTAATTTTTGAATAGACCTGCATTGTATAACATGGATTATAAAGCCTGCCTTTAGGTGTCAAAACACCATGTTTTGTATCCACTCAATCTGGCAATTTGGTAACGCCCCCTTAAGCGTGAGCGCATCGATACAGAAGGGCAGATCGCTGGGGTTTTCTTGGAAATAGAGCGCAATGGTTTTTTGGATTTTTTGTAATTTGCGCGGTGTGATGGCCTCAAGCGGCTCACCATCGGTCCGACTTTTAACCTCGATGAAATGCAACACCTCATCTTTCAAGGCGATGATGTCTATCTCGCCAAAGGGGCTAAAAAAGTTACGGCAAACGATCGCACACCCCTGTTCTTGCAAATACGCACAGGCCAAATCTTCAGCCAGCTGACCTTGTGCATTCACGCCAAAAGGGGGTAAATCTGCGCCCCTGCGCCCAAGTGCGCCAAACTTGCTTGTAGGTCCTGTGTGTTGGTGGGTTGTGTTGTGTAAATGTGGCTTTGGCCCGCGCAAAAGTGCAAAGTGGCGGGGATGTTTTTAGGCATGGCCTGCTCTAGGCGGACATAGTGCGGTTTCGGGGCTTTGGGGGATAAAGCGATTGGGGGCAAGTTTTTTGGCTGTGTGGTGTGTCTTTGTTTGCAAAAATCTACAATATCGCCCACCACCGCGCTAGCTGTGGCCACGCCCCCCGCCCCCGCTCCATAGTAAAAGGTCTCCCCCACAGAATCGCCCACCACAACGGCCCCATTCATCACCCCCTTAACTTGTGCAAGCAAATGGCTTTGTGGCAACAAAACCGGGCCCACGCTTAAAGTTAATCCCCCCTTCTCTTGGTGCGCTTGGGCCAAAAGTTTGACGCAACAACCCAAGCGTTTAGCGTGCGCCAAGTCGGCGTTAGCAATTCCCTCAATGCCGCGCACCTCTACACTTGAAAGGGCGATCTTGCCGCCAAAGGCAAGGGATGCCAAAATAAGCAGTTTATGGGCGCTGTCTTGTCCGCTGGTGTCTAGGTGGGCACTGGCCTCTGCGTAGCCCAACTCTTGCGCCCTTTGTAGGGCAACTTCAAAGCTTTGCCCCAAGTCCATTTGCTCTAATATAAAGTTACAAGTCCCGTTTAACACGCCTTCTATGCTAAGGATGGCGTTAGCAGACAAGCCTTCTTTAAGGGCCTTGATTAAAGGGATGCCCCCACCTACACTCGCCTCAAAGCCGATGGGTTGGTGGATCAATTCTTGGTGTTTGGCAAGCATCGCCTTATTTGCCGTAACAAAACCCTTGCCCTGCTTTAAAGCATGCCTAGCTAATTGATAAGCCAAATCCACCTGCCCGCTAAGTTCCACAATTAAGTTAATGTCCGGGTCGTTTAAAAGGTCATCCACGCTAGCGCTTAGAGCAAAATCTACGGGAGGGCGTTTTTTGGCTAAGTCCCTAACCACTCCCCTTTTCACCACTAGGGCGTGCCCACACCTTTGTTCCAACAAGGCGGCGTGTTTGTTTAAAATCTCCACTACGCTCAAGCCTACACAGCCCAAGCCCACAATCCCAATTTGCACCATTGATGTTAAGCCTTGTTCCTGTTAAATTTGTTGGTGAAAAAATCCACCATAGAGTCTAAGTATTTCAAAATAAAGGGGGTGATGAGCATGGAAAAAATGATCATCAGCACCAAGAATTGTTGGATGTCGTTTGCCCCCACATGGATGATGTCGTGGTCGCGCAAAAAGGCCAAAACCCCTTCGTGTTTTTGCAGCGTCAAAAGGTTACGTTTGCTCGCGCTCAAAAACACCACCAAAGCAAACTCCCCGATTTGAGCCAAAGAAAGCGCAGCCTTTAAGGCGCTTTTACTATCCCTAAAGATGCGCAAAACAACATACAAAACCCCCGTTTTTAAAAACATGGCGACACTCAGCAAGAAAATCACAGCAAAGAAGTTTTCAAATAAAAACCCTAAATGGATTTGCATGCCCACCGTAACAAAAAAAAGCCCTAGAAAAATGTCTTTAAGGGGAGCAAATTCCTCTTGAACGCGGATGCGATAACGCGACTTAGAGATTGCCATGCCTGCCACAAACGCCCCCAAAGACATGGAGAATCCAAAAAAGTGGCTCAGGCTGGCTGCCCCAAAGACAATCAGCAAAATCGTACCCATAAAAATTTCAGGCAAACGGCTTTCAGCCGCTAGGCTTAAAATCCTCGTGGCGGCCAATTTTCCCGGCAAGAGCAATAAAGTTAAGATGATCGCTGAGGACACAATGGTTTTAATCAGCAAGCCTAAAAAGTGGTCACTCCCCCCGCCCATGAGCATTAAAATCAGCAAGATAGGGATCGCTGCGATGTCTTGGAAAATTAAAATCCCCACCACAATTTTGCCCACAGGGGTGTTTAACTGCTTGCTCTCTTCAAAGAATTTCAGCACAATTGCTGTCGAGGAGAGCGAAAAGCCCATGGCCACGACAAAGGAAAAACCCCAAGACGACCCCATCACAAAGTAACCAAAGAGTACATGCAAGGCAGAGGTGACGACCACCTGCAACCCGCCAAAGAGCAAGACCTCCTGTTTCATGGTCTTGAGCTTGTCGAAGTTAAATTCAAGCCCAATCATAAACATCAAGAATACAATCCCAAAATCTGCAATCTCTGAGAGCGATTCGAAGTCTTGGATGTGAAAAAGGGCGGCGATGATAAGTCCGGTTAAAATATAACCAATGATCACGGGCATTTCGATCTTTTTAAGCAAAAGACCGCTCACTACACTAAGACCCAATCCAGCTACAACCACATACAGCGCATGTGCTTCCATATTTTTGCGCCCTCACCATCGCCTTTTTAAAAATCCTGCCACAAAAGCAATTATTAAAAGGGGCTATTATATAATAAGTTGAATAAACAATTAAGGTTTTTTGCGTGGAACAAGCGATTGCGTTAGCTGGTGTGTATGAATTACAAGGGCGTGTTTTGGAGGCCTTACAAATTTATAAGAGCATTTTAAAAAACGACCCCCACCACAAACAGGCTTTGCAAAGCCACAGACGCTTAAGTGCGCTGGGGCAAAAAGCGCCCACTAAGCCCGCGCTAGCAAAGCCCAAGCCTGCGGCGAATCTGAGCCAATACGCCCCTTTGCAGCGCTTCCAAATCCAAAACATGCAGTCCCTTTTTATCCAAGCCACAAGCCCAGCAGAGTTACAAACAATCGAAGAGTGGTTACTCAAATGGAACTAAAAAACATCATATCCCAAGCCCTAGATGAGATCGAGCAAGTCGATCATAAGCCCCAGCCCGTAGCCAAAATCCCGCCCCCTCGCCAAAGCCCCAAAGTTTTGCAAGAAGAACAGCAGTTTTTAAAAGACTTGGAACAAAAGACCCTTTTACTCTTTGAGGGGCTTAAGTCTCCCCAAACCAAGAACTTACCGATGAAGCTAGACCTCGTGGTGAATTATTTGCAATATCAGCTTTACATGGTACAAGAAAGGCTCAAGGCTTTCAAAGATTGATTGGGTTTTTATCGATTTTATGTTAGCATTTGGTTTTTGTTAGCTCTTTGTTAAGGTGCGTGTGATGAAGATACTTATGATAGAAGATGATGTCGAGTTAGCCGAGATTTTGAGTGAATTTTTAGGTCGGCATGGCATTGAAGTGGTGAATTGCGATGAGCCCTACACGGGCATCAGCGCCGCCACCACCCAACAATACGACCTTTTGTTACTCGATTTGACCTTGCCTAACCTAGATGGCCTAGAGGTGTGCAAGCGCATATCCAAACAAAAGGACATCCCCATCATCATTTCTTCAGCCAGAAACGACCTTAACGACAAAGTGGAAGCCCTAGAGTGCGGGGCAGACGACTACATCCCCAAACCCTACGACCCTAAAGAGCTCTTAGCCCGCATACAATCTTTATTGCGCCGCTACAATAAAAAACCCCTGCAAGGGGGCGAAGTGCAGGCCAAGAACACCCTTTTTAGAATCGATCACGATGCTAGAGAGGTCTATATGCAAAATAGAAAACTCGAGCTCACGCGAGCAGAGTATGAGATTCTCACGCTTTTAATCAGCAAAAAGGGCTATGTTTTTTCTAGGGAGTCGATCGCCATTGAATCCGAGTCGATCAACCCTGAGAGCTCCAATAAGAGCATCGATGTCATCATTGGCCGTCTGCGCTCTAAGATCGAAAAAGACCCTAAAAAACCTAAGCACATCATCTCTGTGCGCGGAGTTGGCTACAAACTCGAGTTTTAGATGCCTTTTTCAATCTTTAGCAAGATTGTCTTTTTGTTTGTGATCTCGATCACAAGCTTTGCGGCCTTCTCTTACTACTTTATCCGCTCGCAAATCGACCACGAGAATTTTCAAACCCAAATCCGCCACCAACAATTCATCACCACTATCAACCAGGTTCTCGCCGACAAGAGCAACCGCTACTCTGCTGAAGTCTATTTGCACGAGTTGGGCTTTCAAGAGATCACCCCACAAGAGTTGCACGAAATCCTAGCCAAGCAAAAGGGCAAAATTGAAAACGACGAAAACCCCCTAGCCCACATCATTAAAGTCGGCAATAAAATTTTCATCTCCCTTAAAAGTCAGGGCGACACGGTTTTATATAAAGAGATTCAAAAAACTTCTTACCGCAACTACTACCTTGCGATCTCTGTGGGGGCATTTTTGATCACCATGATTTTTATATTCATGCTGCAAGGCTTTATCCCCATCAATGAGTTGCGCAAAAAGGTACATCTTTTTTCAAACGGAGAGATGAATATAGAGTGCAAAATCGATCAGCAAGATGAAATCGGGGATTTGGCTTTAGCTTTTGACAACGCCATTAAAAAAATTAAGGGCATGAACGAGTCGCGCATTTTATTTTTAAGGGCCATCATGCACGAGTTGCGTACCCCCATCACAAAAGGCATGATTGTGGCGGAAATGGTGGATAATCCTTTGCAAAAAGAGAGGCTTTTGACCACTTTTAAACGGCTCAATGCTCTCATCGAGCAATTTGCCCGCATCGAGCAACTCTCTTCAAAGAATTACAAAATCACCAAAGAGATGTTTTTAATGGACCGCCTTGTCGAGCATGTCAAAAACATGTTGCTCTTAGAACATAACAGCACTTGTATTTTGGCAGACTTGCCCAATTACAGCCTTGAAACCGATTTTGAGCTTTTTAGCCTAGTGATTAAAAACCTGCTAGACAACGCCCTAAAATACAGCCCCGATCGGCAAGTGAAGATCGAAGTCAGTGGCAAGGATTTAGTCATCTCTAATCGGGGTGCGCCTTTAAAAGAGGATTTGATACACTACTTCAAGCCCTACTTCCACCACGAAAACCCCAGCGATGCGCACGGCTTTGGGCTGGGCATGTACATCATCAAAAGCGCGCTAGACACTTTGGAATTGCATTTAAGCTATGCTTATGAGGACGAGCGCAATATTTTCACCATCCATGGGTGCATTTTGCAAGAATTTGGGAATCTCTTTTCTAAATTGCCCAAAAAGGGGGGGTGAAAACCCATGTTTGGACTTTTTGCGTGCGCCACTCCCGCTTTAGCTCACCAAGCTTTGCTCTCTTTACAGCACCGCGCCCAAGAAGGCATCGCTTTAGCCACAGCCCATACCAAACTAGAATTTAAGCGATCTTGCGGGCTGTTAAGTTGCGCCCCTAAAGATTTTTTCACCCCTGCCCCCCACGCACTTGGGCAAGTGCTGGGCGCGCACCACGATTTTTACGCTAACAACCACCTAGCCATCGCCTTTTGCGGTAATTTACACCATAGCACAACCCCCGCCAAATTCATCGCCAAAGCTTTAGATCGCGCCCAAGCAACGAGCCTAGAAGCTAAATTAAAAGAAATTACCCCCACGCTAAAAGGGGCTTATGCGTTTTTGCTTTTAACCCCCAATCGCTTAATCGCCGTGCGCGACCCCTTTGGCTATCGCCCCCTATTTGTGGGGGCTTTAAGGAGTGGGTTTGCTTTGGCTAGCGAAACTTACACCTTGCAAGCCTTGGGCGTTACAGACATCCAAGAAATCCCACCCGCTACACTTTATACAAAGACGGGCGCAATGCTTTTAGCCCGGCCCACGCCCCGCCCCTGTGTGTTTGAAGCCATTTATTTCAGCCACCCTAGCAGTGTCGTGTTTGGCCAAAGCGTCTATGCCATGCGCACCAAACTCGGGCAAGCTCTAGCCCAAGAACACCCCTTACAAGCGGATTTTGTCGTGCCTATCCCCAACAGCGGGACACTGGCCGCTCTTGCTTATGCCAAAGAGCTAGGTTTAGACTTTGCCCCCCTAATAAGCCTTAATCCCTATGTGGGGCGCTCCTTCATAGAGAGCACACAAGAGAGCAGAGAGCGCAAAGCTCGCCAAAAATTCAGCCTTGTCCAAGAGGACTTAAAAGGTAAGGACATTATTTTGATAGACGACTCGCTTGTGAGGGGGACCACGAGCAAGGTCGTGGTGCAAATGCTAAAAGAGGCGGGCGCTGGCCGTGTCTATTTGCTCCTCAGCGCTGCGCCCATTCTATCTCCCTGTTTGTGGGGCATTGACATCCCCGCCAAAAACGAATTGTTGAGCGCGCAAGGGGGCGAGGCCGCATATATCGGGGCGGATAGTGTGGGCTTTTTGTCTTTAAACGCCCTAAAGGCCGCCATCAATGCCCCTTTTTGCCAAGATTGTTTGATTCCAAAAAATAAGGACAGCCATGTTTAAACGATTCCGCCGCCTAAGGACCACCCCCACCTTGCGTCATTTAGTGCGCCAAACCCGCCTAAGTTGTGCCGACTTCATCGCCCCGCTCTTTGTGCTCCAAGAGGGCAAGAGCGCACCCATCGCTTCCATGCCCGGGGTTTTTCAAATGGATTTACAAGATTTATTAAAAGAGTGCGCCCTGTTGCAAGAAGTGGGGATTCAAGCGGTTTTGCTCTTTGGCTTGCCCGCACACAAGGACGCGACAGGCTCGAGCGCGCTAAGAGAGGATCACCCCGTAGCCACCGCCACAAAAGCGATTAAAGAAAACTTCCCCGATTTGTGCGTGATTGCGGATTTGTGTTTTTGTGAATACACCGACCACGGGCATTGTGGGATTTTAAAAAACAAGGGCAAAACTTTTGAGTTAGACAACGATGCCACGCTAGAAATCCTAGCCAAACAAGCGGTGATTTTAGTCCAAAGTGGGGTGGATGTGATCGCGCCCAGTGCCATGCTAGATGGTATGGTGAGCACCTTACGCCAAGCCCTAGATCAAAACGGCTTTAGCCAAACCCCTATTATGAGCTACTCAACTAAGTTTGCCAGCAGTTACTACGGCCCCTTTAGAGAGGCGGCCAACTCTGCCCCCAGTTTTGGCGATCGCAAATCCTACCAAATGGACTTTTCTAACCGCTATGAGGCGATTTTAGAGAGTTTAGAAGATGAAGCGCAGGGGGCGGATATTTTAATGGTAAAACCCGCTTTGGCTTATCTAGACATTGTGCGCGACATTAAAGAGCGCACACTCTTGCCCCTTGCACTTTACAATGTGAGCGGGGAGTATTCCATGTTTAAACTAGCCCAAGCGCACAATCTTATGGATTACAATCATCTACTTTTAGAAACCATGACCGCTTTTAAGCGCTCGGGAGCGGACATGATTATCAGCTACCACGCTAAAGAAGTGGCGCAACTCTTGCAGAAAGGATTTTAATGGGACGGGCTTTTGAATACAGACGGGCGGCCAAAGAAAAAAGATGGGACAAAATGAGTAAGGTTTTTCCCAAATTGGCTAAGGCGATCACTTTAGCGGCCAAAGAGGGCGGGGGAGATCCAGCCAGCAACGCCAAATTACGCACCGCCATTTTAAACGCCAAAGCGCAAAACATGCCAAAGGACAACATAGAGGCGGCGATTAAAAGGGCAAATAGCAAAGAGGGGCAATTAGTGGAGGTGAGCTATGAGGGCAAGGCAAACCACGGAGTCTTGCTTTTCATCGAGTGCATGACAGACAACCCCACCCGCACCATCGCCAATTTAAAAAGTTACTTCAACAAAACCCCGGGGGCTAGCATTGTCAATAACGGCTCTTTAGAATTTATGTTTTCTAAAAAAAGCGTCTTTGAGTGCCCGCTTTCTAGCCTTGAAACTTTAGGCTTGAGCCTAGAGGATATGGAGTTGGCTTTGATCGACTATGGCTTAGAGAGCTTAGAAGTGATAGAGGATTTAGTGATCGCTTTGGGCGATTACACGAGCTTTAAGGAGTTGCACGAGGGCTTTGAGACCTTGAAAATCCCGGTGCAAAAGGCGAGCTTACAGCGCATCGCCAATGCCCCCATCACTTTAAGCCCCGAAGCTTTAGCCGAGAGCGAAAAACTCCTAGATAGAATCGAAGAGGATGACGATGTCATCGCCCTTTACACCAACATTTCTTGATAGCGTTTTAAGATTTCACAAGCAGCTAGGCTGTCTAGCTTGCCATCTTTTCTAGCGTTTTGGCGTTTTTGCGCCTTTAAATGGTGGGTGTACCCTAGAGCCTCAGCGCTCGTGTTGCACTCATTAATAAACACAATGGGGGCAAAGTCTAACAAGCCCACAAAGTGCAAAACGCGCTTGCGTGTATCCGTGTAGTTTTCTGAGGGCAACCCCACCACAAGGCAACTGGGCTTTTTCTCATCTAGCAGGGCTTGCAACTCTTGACTGGCCTGTTTGCGGCTGTGGCGCAAAATAGGCTCTAAGGGCAAGACGATGCCTTGCACACCCATAGCCAAGCCGATGCGCTTTAGCCCGATGTCGCAAGCGATGATCACAGCACCACCACCCGCCCATTTTCTCTTTTCACCACGCCTAAGAGCTCTTGCTCGAGCAGTAAATCCCCAAACACCGCATAAGCTTCTTCAAAGCTTGGCCCCTTTTGGCAAAATTCTAAAAAGCCCTCTTGCGCGTTAGGGGCCGGGGCATTTAGGCCAAAATCCCTAGCCAAGCCCCCCACAAAGGCAGCAATGTCATAAATGGCGGTGGCAAAGCCACCGGCCAATAAAGCGTTTGTGCCCGGGCTTTCAAAGAGTCTTTGGGGCAAGACGAATAAAGGCTTTCGCAACTCTGTGGCTAATCTTGCGCTCGCCATTGACCCGCTGTTTTCCTGCGCCTCGGGGATGATGACAAGGTCGCTAAAGGCGATCACTAAGCGGTTGCGCTCTAAAAAAGTGTAGCCGTGGGGCTGAAAATCTTTGTCGTATTCGCTTAAAATTAACCCCTCTTTAGCGATTTGGGCGATGGTTTGAGCGTTGCTGGGTGGATAAATGCGCGTCAGCGCGCAGGGGGCAAACATGATCGTGGCGGGCAAGGCGTTTTTTTGCGCAATGATATCCACGCCCAAAGCCCCTCCACTTGCCACCACCGCCCCGATTTTGACAAGCTCTCTAGCCAGCGCAGCGGTCGTCTGCTGGGTGTAGGTGCTGGGCTTTCTTGTGCCTACAATCGCTACTTTTAAGGGGGCTTGTAGGTGCTTTAGCTCCCCCACATAGTGCAAAAACTTAGGGGGTTTTTTTAGAGCCTTGAAGCTTAAGGGCAAGAAGTCTAGAGGTTTGGGCGCAAAGGAGCTCAACATTTTAAGAAGTGGGTGCTTGCTTTTCAAGCACGATTTCAACTTCTAGCGTGTCTATGTCGTGGTTAGAGTTTGTCCGCACATCGATTTTACTCGTTTGGGTGTATTTTTGCACCACCGCTAAAATCTCTTTTTTCATCTCTTCGATGTAAGGCAGGCGCACGCTACGCTCATAAGCCAGCACAAGCTTTAAGCGGTCTTTGGCAATGTGCGCGCTACTTGTGCCTTTTAACCATTTGCCAAGTAAAGAAGTCATGCAAACAAGCCCCTTAAAGCCCCCACGAACCCCCGCTTTGCCTTAAACTCAGGGAAGGGGACATCTTGCCCCAAAATGCGCTTAGTGATCCTTTGGAAAGCCAGTGCGCTCGGGCTTTGGGTGTAAATGATGGGCTCACCCGTGTTTGTAGCAGAAACAATCTTGGGGTCTTCAGGCACAAGCCCGATCAAGGGCAAAGCCAAGATTTTAAGCACATCCTCGTTAGAGAGCATCTCCTGCTTCTCGACCAACTCGGGCTTAATGCGGTTGATTAAGATATGCTTCTCCATCTCCTGCCCTTCCTTGACCTTTTGACTCTTAGCATCCATAATGCCTATGACCCGATCGCTATCGCGGACACTGCTCACTTCAGGCGTAACAACCACGATCGCCCGATCGGCAAAGAGCATGGCGTGCTCAAACCCGCTTTCAATCCCAGCGGGCGAATCGATCAGTACATAATCAAACTGCGCCCTAAGCTCTGCGATCAACGCCTGTACCTTGGACTTTTCTAGGATATTTTTATCCTTGCTTTGCGAGGCGGGCAAAAAGTAAAGGTCCTTGTTTCTCTTGTCATTGATCAAAGCTTGGGGCAATTTGCAACTGCCCTCCATGACATCCACGACATCATAAACAATGCGGTTTTCTAAGCCCAAAATCATGTCTAAATTGCGTAAGCCTATGTCAAAGTCAATCGCCACGACTTTTTTATTTTGCTGTGCTAATCCAATGGCTAAATTCGCTGTGGAGGTGCTTTTACCCACCCCGCCCTTGCCTGAAGTGATGGTGATGACCACAAGCGCCCCTATCTAAACAAATACTGGCGCAAGTGCGCCCCCGTTTGCTCTAAGAGACGGGCCCTTACAGCTTGGCGGTTTTGATGGATTTTAGGGTAGCCCTGCTCTTTCTCTTCTAAAAACCGCCTAGCAAACGAGCCGTCTTGGATTTTGTTTAACACCCCTTGCATGCGCTCTTTAATGGCAGGGTCGATGATCTCATCCCCGCTCTCTAGCCCTCCATACTCGGCCGTGTTTGAGATGTGCTCTAGCATCCCCACAAGCCCCTTAGTATAGATCAAGTCTGCAATCACTTTGAGCTCCTGCACACACTCAAAATAGGCGACTTCTTTAGGATAGCCCGCTTCTACCAAAGTGTTAAAAGCGTGGGTTAAAAGGCTTTCAACCCCCCCACACAACACCGCCTGCTCGCCAAAAAGGTCGCAATGGGTCTCATCCTTAAAGGTGGTTTCTAAAATCCCCACCCGCCCACAGCCCAAAGCGCAGGCATAACTCAAAGCGATTTCTTTAGCATTTTTGTGGCTGTTGTCTTGCTCTACGCCCATTAGAGCAAAGACCCCGCGCCCCTCTTTGTAGTTTTCCCTCAAGGCGTAGCCCGTGCTTTTGGGCGACACCAAAACCAACCCCACGCCCTCAGGGGCACTCACTTGGCCAAAGCACACGCTAAACCCATGCGCAAAAATCAAAGTTTGTCCGGGCTTGATGTGGGGGGCGATCTCTTGTTTATAGATGTCGCCGTGGATTTCATCGGGCAAGAGCAAAGCCAAAACGGCGCAATCTTGCACGCATTGTTTGAGGCTAAAAACCCCAAAGCCGTCCTTTTGCGCCACCGCTGCGCTAGGACTGCCCGCATATAGCCCGATTTGCACGGCCACGCCGCTATCTCTTAAATTGAGCGCGTGCGCGCGCCCGTGCGCTCCATAGCCCAAAATGGCGACCTTCTGACTCAAAAGCGTTTCTAAATTGCCCTTTTTGTCGGTGTAAATGGGTAAGCTCCCCATAAATTACCCTTTTTTGTTTATAATAAGCGTCTATTTTAGACAAAAACAACTTAAGCTTTGTTTTTAGGAGTACGCGTGCAACAGAACATACAGGTTGAATTGGATTTCTTGCAAGCCTTGCTCTTAGAGATTTTGCAAGAGTTTAGCCCCAAGAGCACGGGCTATTTTGTCGCCCTAAAGGCGTTGTTTCACAACAAAGCCACGCCCAAAAGCCTAGCCAAAGAGTTGCAAGCCACCATCGCATCCGATCAAATTTTAGAAGTGATTAAAGCCTTTTCTCTCTACCACATCCTAGCCAACCTCGTTGAAGAGCGTTGCAAAAACAAACAACCCCCCACAATTGGGCTAGCCAAAGCCCACCACGATTTAAGCCAAGCGGGTTTTAGCCCAAAAGATTTGAGCGACAAGTTGAAACATCTTAGCTTTTACCCAGTTTTTACCGCCCACCCCACGCAATCCATGCGCCGCACTTTTTTAGAAGCCATCCAAGAAATGTATAGCGACCTTGCAGCCATTTTCGATCACCCCTGCAACCCCCTAGCCATGAAAAAAGCCAAAGAGAGGTTGGGTTATCGGTTGCGCTTGCTTTACAAAAGCCACCTCGTGCGCCAAGAAAAACTAGAAGTCTTGTTTGAGCTAGACAATTTGCTTTATATTCTAGAAAATTCGTTTTTACCCAGCTGTTTAGACCTGTGCCAACAAATCCAAACCGAGTTTCAAGAGCCCATCACCCACGCCCCCTTGAGGTTAGGCAGTTGGATAGGCGGGGATCGAGATGGCAACCCAATGGTCACCAATGACTTGTTGCGCCAAGTCGTGTGCATCCAACATAAATTCATCATCGATTTGTACTTAAAAGAGCTAGACAAGTTGCGCCGAGAGCTCTCCATTTCTGTGGATTTTTGCCCTATTTCTGAGGGTTTGCAGGCCGATTTAAAAGCCTCTTATCATAAACTAGACCCCACGAGCGCAAGATTGCACCCTAAAGAGCCCTTTAGGGCAAAGTTGCTTTTAATGCAGACCAAGCTAAGAAACCGCCTCATCGCTCTAAATTCGCCCACCCCCATTGGCTTTAGCTACCAAAACGCCAGCGAGCTTGTCGCCGACATAGACTTGCTTTTAGAAAATTTAGATCCGAGTTTGCAAAGCTCAATGTTGCGCTTTAAGCACCTCGTTTTGCTCGCAGGCTTTCATCTTTTGAGCCTAGATTTTAGAGAACATAGAGCGGTGTTTGTCAATGCCTTAAGCGAAGTCTTTTCTCTGCTCTCTTTGGCGCAAGATTTTTACGCCTTGCCTGAAGCGCAAAAACTAGAGGCCCTAAACCACGCCCTAGAGTTAGAGCCTGTGTCCTTTTGGTCCTTGCTCGATCAAGTGAGTTTGGAGTGTAAGCGGTTGCTTGAGGGCTTTTTGACCATGCTGTGGGCGCAAAGCAAGATTGCCAAACAAGCCTTTTCAAGCGTCATTGTCTCCATGACAACACAGGCAAGCGACTTACTTGCCGTGCTGTGGCTGGTTAAGCAAGTGGGGCTAGAAAAAGACCTTTACATCACCCCGCTGTTTGAAACCATTGAAGATTTAAACCACGCCCCCACAATCTTAAAAGCCTTGCACGGCAACCCCCACTACAAAGCCTATCTACAGGGCATGCAAAACACCCAAGAGATCATGGTCGGCTACTCAGATTCAAGCAAGGATGGGGGGATTTTTGCGAGCAATTACAACCTACACACAGCGATTGGACAATTGGTCGCTTTGGGGCAAGAGCTAGGCATAGAATTTATCTTGTTTCACGGGCGGGGCGGGAGTGTCAGTCGGGGCGGGGGGAGCTTAGAAGACGCGTTGCTAAACGCCCCGCTTTTTAGCGCACAAAGCACTTTAAAGCTCACCGAACAAGGCGAGATGATCAGCACAAGGTATTTAAACAACACAAGTGCCTTAAACAACCTCTCAAGCATCATGGGGGCGTTGCTGAAAAAATCGCTCTACGATGAAAAGGGCGTTTCTAAAAACCCGATCAACCCAAGCACCCAAGCCTTGATGCAACACCTCTCAGCCATTTCTTACCAAACCTACCGGCAGCTCTACACCATGCAAGGCTTTTTAGAGTATTTTAAGCAAGCCACCCCCATCGCCTTTATCCAAGAACTCAACCTTGGCTCACGCCCCGCAAAACGCAGGGAAAGTACACAACTAGAAGATTTGCGGGCAATCCCGTGGGTCTTTGCTTGGACGCAAAATCGCAGCATTTTACCCGCATGGTATGGTGTGGGTAGCGCGCTTAAAAGCGTGGATTTAAAGGACTTGCAGGCGTGCTACAACGAGGGTGGGTTTTTTAAAGTGGTGGTGGATAACATCGCCCAAGTGCTGTTAAAAGTGGATTTAGACATCGCTAAACAATACCACGCCTTCGCTAGCAACGTGCCTAATGCAAAAAACATTTGGACGCACATTGAAAGCGAGTTTCACACGAGTCTAGAGCGCATTTTGCAAATCCGCCAAGAAAACGCCCTGCTAGAAAAAGAGGACTTGGTAAGAGAGGGGATTTTATTTAGAACGCCCTACACCAACGCCCTAAATTGCCTGCAAATTGAGTTGATTAAAGTCTTTAAACACAACCCCAAAGACCAAATCAAATTAGCCATCCAAAGCACGCTCATAGGCATTGCGCAAGGCTTGCGCAACACGGGTTAGGGCGGGCTATGGTTTGGTTTTTATGGCTCTTATCTGTGGCTTGCCTGCAGGCTCTTACTATCCAGACCATTCAGGATCTGTCCTTAAAGCAAAAAAGCGGGCACTTTAGCGGGGCTGTCTTTTACAAAAACACTGCCCAAAAGCAACTCATCGTAGAAGGAGTCTATCGACTTGAGGGCAATAAACTTTTCTTGCAGGCCTTGAGGCTTAAGAAGTTGCAAGCAATACAAGGGCGCACAACGCCCCAGCTAAAACCCGCCGTGCGCGTCTTAACCTTAACACAGCTTAAGGCCACGCAAGAGTTGGGCGCGCTTTTGCCTAGCAAAATCAACAAGGGTACGCGCATTTACTTTAAAGACCCTAGCCCTAAAAAAATGGCGCAAATGTTGGGCTTGCCCTACCAAGATTATGTGCGCTTTTCTCCCCAAGAGAAAACCATCTTTTTAAACCCCACAGCCCCGCAAAGCGCGTATTTACAATCAAGAGACGAGAGGGAAGAAACCCAAAACCCCAAAGAAAGAGAGAGTAAAATCAACCTAGAAAAACGCACCTACGCGCCCAAAACCACCACCGCTAAAAGCAGGACACGCTCCAGCACCACAAGGACAAGAAGCACTAGGAGTGCCACAAGTTCCACGAGAAGCCCAAGCTCAAGGGCTAAAACCACGCGTGAGAGAAGTGCTAACCCCACTTCTAGGGCTAGCTCAACAGCTACAAACGCCACAAGGGCAAGAAGTGTTAGAAGCAGCGGCACAAGCTCAAAGCGCACCACAAGGTCCAACACGAGAAGCACGCGGACAACGCGAAGCTCGAGCACACGCAGTACAAGAAGCGCAAGCCCCCGCACCACAAGACGCAGTACAGGCACACAAGATTACAGCCCACAAAGTCAAAACTTTAACCCACATGACAACCAAAACCAATCCCCAAACACACAAGCCCAACACTACAACCCCCCAAGCCAAAGTTCAGGCACAAGCGCGCCTCATTACAACCCAAGCCCCACCTACAACCCAAGTTACATGCCCTTGCCCCTAAATTATCCCCAAACAAGCACCCCAAGCCAAACCCCAAGCATGCCCACCAACAACACTCCCCAAAACCAAAGCACGCAAAAAGCCGCCCCTACACCCACCCCAAGCGACCTGATAGAATCTCCCAAAGAAACCCCAAAATCCACAGAGAGCAAAGAAAAACAACCCGAGCCAACAGAGCAACCCCAAGACAAGAAAGCCAAACAGCCCGAGCAAGAAAAACCCGAGCTAGAAGCCAAAAAATTAGAGCCCAATCCCAAAGCCACATTAGAGGTGCAAACGCATTTAGGCATGGGAGGCCCTCAGGAAGTGGCTTGCGGGTTTTGGACTTATGACGATGAGAAGTTACAGGCCAAACGCCCTAGTGTGGTGCGCGCTTTGGATAAAACCAGCGGGCAGTACTTAGACATCAGCCCCTGCGATTTTAAGGCGGATAGCGCTAGCGCTAAGGGGGCGGGCATCACTCTAGCCTATACAGAGTTGCCCCCCAAAATTGAAGTGCTAGGCCCCACCACGACCATGCACACCTTTATACTAAGCAAGGCAAATTACAGCGAAAGGCTGTGCTACAAGGCAAAGACCCGCCAATGCCTGCACATTGAGCCCAACACCACCACCGAATGGACCAGCACTTACTCCACCACCACCACAAAGACAACCAAGACCTACCAACGCCCCCCGCAAGTGGGACAAACCACCCCCACAGAATACAGCACCACCACAGAGGACACAAAAGCCGAAAGGAAGACAGACATTAAAAAGAACGACCTGCATTTAAGCCCCCAATTTATGGAGTTTGTGGAAGTCTATGAGAAGAAGTATTTAGACAGCCAAGTGGCGCACTCCAAAGAATATTTAGAGTGGCGTGAAAAGCATGTCCGCCCCAAGCAAGGCACTTGCAGTGAATACGAGATCGAAGAGCTGATTAAAAATAAGAAAGTGCGCCCAAGCATCCACAACACAAGAATCGTTTGTGTGAAGAGCGGGGATTATTTACTAGAAGAAAATAGCACCCAAGCATCCCCCTAGTTTTAAAAACTCTAAATCTCTTGCATACCAAAACATGCTTTTACGCCAACAAGCCCATTTGTTGCGCTACAATGTTTGCCTAAAACTCATTTGGAGACAATATGGCACTCACCATCATAGAAGTAGAAAGACAAACGGGCATCCCTTCACGCAAAATCCGCTTTTGGTGCGATAAGGGGCTCTTCCCCTTCGTGCAAAGCGATTCAAACGGCGTGCGTTACTTTTCTAAGAGCGATATTGCTTGGGTGGAGTGGGTGCAGTGTTTGCGTGCNNCCACAACGCAAAGCCCTTTTAGAAAAGCAATTAACAGCCTTGCACGCCCAGCTAGAAACGCTGCACCACGCCGAGCGCAAAATCGCCCATAAAATCGCACTTTACACGCAAATGATTGAGGAACAAAAGACTTTTTAAACCCCTTAAGCCCCACTTATCAAGGCAATCCTAAAAAGACCTCTTGACAAACACTAGGTGTTAGGTTTTATAATGCAAGCATCTAAAACTTTTAAGGAGTTTTTATGTTTTTGCGATCCTTGATCCTAGCCTCAGCCCTCACTTTAGGCGCACAAGCCCAGCCCTTTGAAAGCACGAGCCACGCCCCAAGCCACATACAAGGGGACAACTTTTATGTGAGCCCCAAGGTGCATGTCCAAGAAGTGCGTTTTAAAAACCAATACGGCTTAGAAGTGGCGGCGAAATTATTCATCCCCAAGGCGATACAAAAGGGCAAAAGATACCCCGCCCTGATTGTAGGCCACCCCATGGGAGCGGTGAAAGAGCAGACAAGCCAGCTTTACGCTACGAAGTTAGCCGAAAATGGCTTTGTTACCTTAAGCTTTGATTTGAGTTTTTGGGGGCAGAGTGCGGGCACGCCCCGCCACGCTGTTTTGCCAGACATGTATGTGGAGGACTTCAGTGCAGCGGTGGATTATTTAGGGACTAGAGGCTTTGTTGATCCAGAAAAAATCGGTGTAGTCGGGGTGTGTGGGAGTGGAGGCTTTGCTCTAGCCGCGGCTAAGATCGACCCACGCATTAAAGCCATCACCACGGTGAGCATGTATGACATGGGCGATGCCATAAGGCATGGGGTGCGTCATTCTGTCAGCAAGGCAGAGCGAGAGGCGTTTTTAAAAGAGGCGGCTAGTGAGCGTTACAGAGAGTTTAGCACGCATAAAATCACCCGCTACACAGTTGGCACGCCCACAAAGATTGACAAAAATTCAAGCCCCATTGCTAAAGAGTTTTACGACTTTTACCGCACCAAGAGGGGTGCATACACTCCACAGGGCGAAGACCCCAAGCTAGACACCAGCCCCCAGTTCTCTAGCGATGTCAAGTTCATCAACTTCTACCCCTTTGAGGACTTAGACAGCATTTCGCCCCGCCCTATTTTATTCATTACGGGCGATGAGGCACACTCTAGGGAGTTTAGCCAAAAAGCCTATGCCAAGGCAGCCCAGCCTAAAGAGCTTTACTATGAGGAGCTGGGCATGTGGATTTATACGACCGCGCCAATCTCATCCCCTTTGACAAAATCACGCAGTTTTTCCAAAAAAATCTCCATGTAAAGGATTAAACATGTCCATTTTAGTTGTTTTAGCCCACCCTAATTTGAGTACCCAATCACGGGTGAATAAAGCTCTCAAAGAAGCTTTAAGCTCTACAAGTGTGGAGATCAGCGATTTATACGCCCAGTACCCTAATTTTAAGATTGACATAGCAGGCGAGCAGGATAAACTCATCAAAGCAAAAAGCCTGGTGTTTCAATTCCCCATGTTTTGGTATTCTTGCCCTGCCTTACTCAAGCAATACTTTGACGATGTGCTGACTTATGGCTTTGCCTACGGCTCTAAGGGCAAAGCCTTAGCAGACAAAACATTTGCCCTTGCCATTAGTTTAGGGGCGCGTGAGGGGGATTTTCAAGGCAAATTTAGTTTAGAAAGTGTTTTAACCCCCTTTAGGGCCATCAGCCACTTCATCGGCACCAAGTATGCAGCACCATTTTTAACCTACGACACCGGCAACTTGAGCGACACCGCCCTACAAGCCCAAGCTAGAGGCTATCAAGAGTGGGTTAAGGGGCTGGCGTGAGAGATATTTTTGAGCGGGATTTAAGAGGGGAGATGGTGAGTATGGATGATCCCGAATTTCCTAAGCTTTATGGCGTGATCACCAACGCCCAAAAACTCATCCACAAACTCAACACACAAGAGTTAAGCCCTGAAGAAATACGCGTCTTGATGGGAGAGCTGACGAGCAGACCCTTTGATGCCACAAACACGATTTTACCGCCCCTTTATGTGGATTTTGGGCGCAATATCAACTTTGGTAAGCACTTTTTTATGAACTCTGCTTGTAGTTTTATGGATCGGGGAGGGATTGACATCGGCGATCATGTTTTCATCGCTCCCATTGTGGGGGGCAATCCGGCTAGAGTGCTTAAGCGCATAGAGGTGCAGCATGCGTAAGGGTTTGGCTTATTTATTTTTCTCTCTTGCCCTACTCGGGGCACACGCAGCACAAAGGACAGAGCATGCAAGAAGTGCATAGACAAGCGGAGTTTCAAGAGTTTCAAGGCACAAGCGACAAATTCAGCGGAAATGTGCGTATCCAAATCTTGTTTGGACCGAATCAATGGCGCAATTTTAGCGGGGGGATCGTGCATTTTAGTCCCAAAGCTAGAAGTGCATGGCACATCCACCCTGCAGGGCAAACCTTGTTAGTTACAGAGGGCGTAATTTACACGGGCACAGCCGATGGAAAAGTGAGCGTGGCGCACAGAGGCGATGTGATCTCTTGTCCGCCGGGAGTCAAGCACTGGCATGGAGCGGGGACACATACAAGCGGGGCGCATTTAGCCCTAACGGGGGATAAAAATGGAGAAAATGTCAAGTGGCTAGAAAAAGTCAGCGACACAGAGTACAACAAGGCAATAAACTCCCTAAAGCCTGCCAAGAGTGCCTTTAATCCCTTTGCAAATAGCCCTTTAAAGAGCGACTTGCACATGTATCACACCTTCAACCATTTTGCCATGCAAGAGGCTTTTAAGACTTCGGGCTTGGGCGTGCCCGAATACAGCCAAATTTTATTAGCATCCCTAGTGGCTCTAGGCTCTGTGCCCGCTTATGCGGGCGCGCTAGAGAGTGCGCTAGAGCATCAAGTCCGCCCAGTGGCCGTTCAAGAAATTTTATACCAAGCGATTCCCTATGTGGGCTTTGCACGGGTGCAAGACTTCTTAGAAACCACAAACCATGTTTTCCAAACTAGAGGGATTCACCTAGATTCACAAAAAGGGCTTTTACATACACAGAGGGCGCAAAGGGGTTTGGCGATCCAAAAAGAGATTTTCGGGCAAGTGATAGACCACATGAACGCTAACGCTCCTAAAGATGAGGCGCATATTTATCAATTTTTATCTGCGAACTGCTTTGGCGACTACTACACGCGCAAAGGGCTAGATTTACACTTTAGAGAGTTGCTGACCTTTGTCTATTTGCTCTCTTTAGGCGGAGCTGATAGCCAGCTAAAAGCCCATGTACAGGGCAATATCAACATGGGAAATAACCGCCACAAGCTCATTGGTGTCGTTACAGCCCTGATCCCTGTTATTGGCTACCCTAAAGCTCTAAACGCCCTAAAAGCCCTAGATATAACCACGGCACAACACAAAGAATAACACCCCAAAAGGCAGCACATGGCATACACAATCATAGAAGTAGAAAGACAAACGGGCATCTCTTCACGCAAAATCCGCTTTTGGTGCGATAAGGGGCTCTTCCCCTTCGTGCAAAGCGATTCAAACGGCGTGCGCTACTTTTCTAAAAGCGACATCGCATGGGAGTGGGTGCAGTGTTTGCGTGCAGCCAACTGCCCTAGCAGAGATTAAAAATTACATCAACCTATCCAAACAAGGGCTAAAAAGCGCACCACAACGCAAAGCCCTTTTAGAAAAGCAATTAACAGCCTTGCACGCCCAGCTAGAAACGCTGCACCACGCCGAGCGCAAAATCGCCCATAAAATCACGCTTTACACGCAAATGATTGAGGAGCAAAAAGACTTTTTAAACCCCTTAAGCCCCGCTTATAAAGATTCAAAATAACACTTAATAAAAGACAAATGCTCTTTTGCTATAGTAATGCGCCAAGCCTTAAGGAGCAAAAGCTGAAAAATTGGAGTTTTCATGTATCGATTGAAAGTTTTTGGGTTAATGGCATTAGCCACGCTTGCCCTTGCAAAAGATCTAGACAAGACACAAAATACCCTAGATCATATGCCACCCCCTTTGATGGGCAAAATGCATCCCCTCAACACGCAAAATGTGGGGCGCAAATACCTAGACATTGCCTACGCCACACAATCGCAAGCCCAAAAGCTAGACATCTATTTACCTAAAGCGAGCAAAGCCCCCTACCCTGTGATCTTAGCCATCCACGGGGGTGGATTTGCCTTTGGGGACAAGGCTTCAGGGGAGGTTAATCCCCAAATGCACGCTTTGAAGCTGGGCTATGCGGTGGTGAGCGTAAATTACCGCCTTTCCAAAGAAGCTACATTCCCTATGGCGATTTACGACCTTAAAGCCGCCGTGCGCTTTATTAAAGCCCACGCCACGCAATACCATTTAAATCCAAATAAAATCATCGCGTGGGGGGATTCGGCTGGGGGCAATTTGGCTTCTATGCTAGGCACAACGGCGTTTCACTCCGAACTAGAGGATTTAAGTATGGGGAATGCCAAACAAACAAGCCAAGTCAATGCGGTTGTGGATTTTTATGGCCCCATAGATTTTAAAGTGATGGATACACAATTCAAACAAAGCGGGCAACAACCACGCAGAAAACACAGCGTCAACGCCCCCGACTCAGCAGAATCGCGATACATGGGCGTTGCAATCCCTAAAATCCCCTATCTTGTGGAGTTTGCCAACCCCACCAGCTACATCTCTAAAAACACACCCCCCTTTTTTATTATGAATGGCTCTAAAGACCCCATCGTGCCGACGGAACAAAGCGTGCTTTTTGCAAAGGCTTTGCAAAAGATGTTGGGTAAAGATAAGGTGGTTTATATCCAATTGCCCGGCGTGGGGCATGGCGGCCGGGCCTTTGAGGAGCCTAAAAATTTAGCCCCCATCTTTGCCTTTTTAAAGAAGTGGCATTTAGCCCCCTTGCATTAACTTAACTAAACCCCTTGACAAACACTAGGTGTCAGGTTTTATAATCCAGGCACCTTCAAAATCAAGGAGAGTTTATGATATATAGAGCATTAGGTACATTTCAAGTCAGCCCCCTAGCTTTGGGTTGTATGGGGATGAGTTTTGGTTACGCCCAAATTCACGAAAAAGACAAAATGGTTAAACTCATCCACAAAGCTTTTGAGCTAGGGATGAACTTTTTTGACACGGCTGAAGGCTACGGGGCTTACAATGAGGAATTATTAGGCGAGGCGATCAAACCCTTTAAGGATCAAGTGATCATTGCGAGCAAGTTTGGCATTTATCAAGAAAAAGAGGGGAGTTGGGACTTACGCCTAGATTCAAGCCCTAAGCGCATCAAGCAAGCCTTAGAGGGGAGCTTAAAACGCTTGGGAGTGGAGTGTTTGGACTTGTATTACCAGCATAGGGTCGACCCAAAAGTGCCCATTGAAGAGGTCGCTTCCACCATGCAAGAGCTCATCAAAGAGGGCAAGATCAAGGCGTGGGGCATGAGTGAAGCGGGCTTACCCAGCCTACAAAAAGCACACCGAATTTGCCATTTAAGCGCACTGCAAAGCGAATACTCATTGTGGCACCGCGCGCCTGAGAAAGAGATTTTGGGTTTTTGTGAGGCACATCACATCACTTTTGTGGGTTTTTCGCCTTTAGCTAAAGGTTTCTTTGGGGGCAAGATGGCTAAAAACGCCACCTTTGCCAAAGAGGACTTTAGAAGTGTCGTGCCTAAGTTTAGCCCTGAGAATTTGGCACAAAACTACGCTTTAGTGGAGTTGCTGCAAGACACTGCCAAGAGCAAAAACGCCACACCCGCCCAAATTGCCATCTCTTGGATTTTACACATGCAAAAGGCAGTGATCCCTTTATTTGGCACGACCAAAGAAGAACGCTTGGTAGAAAACATCGGGGCTTTAAGCGTGCCATGGCAAGCGGGCGAACTAGAGGACTTTAACAAAAAGCTAGAACAAATCACCATAGTCGGAGAGAGATACCCGACAAATCTTAATGACAAGGTCGGCAAATGAAACAGCCTAACAACCCAAAACGGCGTGCCTTGTTAGCCAGTGCGTGTATCGGGGGGTCTTTACTCTCTCTTGCCATGCTAGAGGCTAGGGGGCAGGGCGCGCCTAAAAGTGCGCCTAAAAAGCGTTTTTTAGGCAAGTTAGAGGTTTCTTGTTTGGGGCTTGGCGTGCAAAACATGGGGCGCAAATACGACACTTCTGTGCCCTACCGCCCTGAAATGATCGCTGTGATCCGCCGCGCTTTTGAGGAGGGGGTAACTTTCTTTGATACAGCAGAAGCTTATGGTCCGTTTGAGTCCGAGAGGATTTTAGGCGAAGCCGTTGCGCCTTTTAGAAAAAAAGTGGTGATTGCGACCAAATTTGGTTTTGACATCGATCAAAAAACGGGCAAGCGCGGACCCGGTCGCAACAGCAAACCCGAACACATTAAAGTAGTCGTGCATCATATGCTTAAACGGCTACGCACCGACTACATTGACCTACTCTACCAACACCGAGTCGATCCAGAGGTGCCGATTGAGGATGTCGCTGGGGTTGTGGGGGATTTGATGCAACAAGGCAAGGTTTTACACTGGGGGTTGTCTTAAGATGGGTTTGCAAACTTTAAGGCGCACCCATGCCACTTTACCCGTGAGTGCTCTGCATTGCAAGCATTCGATGCTGCTAGATCGATCAAGATACCCGTTTTGCAAAGGGGGATTTTAGAACGATAGAAAGCCATTGGCTAAAAGCCCACCATTGTGCCCATCCCCGGCACAACAAACAAAGACCACATGCTGGTTAACACCGCTGCTAGCGCGCTCACATTAAGCCCTCATGAAACGCAAGAGATCGACACCACCTGTAGCCATCAACATTTAAGGCGCGCGCTTGCCCGATTTTGTGTAAGCGTATTCAGGGGTAGAAGCCCCGCTCAAAAAGTAGGGTCAATTAACCCCACGCCGCCACTTAAGAATGCCTTGAGGCGTTAGCGGGGTTTTAGCCCACAATCTTAACTATAGATTAAGGCTAGTAGCCATGGGATATAAGGGGCTAAACGGACTAAATGGCTAAAGGCTTCTTTGATGAGTTGGTATTTTACCGCCCCTTCAATGCTCGTGGCTATTGAGCTGCCGATCTTCTCACTCGTGGCAGGCTTAATGTTTCTAGCCAACTTTCTCTTGCAGTGTTGGCATGCACGGCCTTTAAAGTTTAGATACACAGACTAAAGCGAAAATTAAAAAGAGGGGCAAGGGTTAAAAAACGCGCGCGCGTTTAAGCCACATTAGGCTAAAACCAAGGATTGGCACTTGTGGTGTCTTTGTTGTTTGGGTTGGTGGAAAAATGCAATGCGCTTTTTGCAACGCACTTTGGAAGGGTTGGCTGCAGGACCCCCAAACAAGAAGACCACATCGTCTGCTGATAGTTTTAGCAACGGTGCCCGTGTTCGCCCAAACCCTGCACTAACACCTAACCCCCCCTATAAGGGGGCGACAAGTGCTAAAACTATTGTGGCAAACAATCCCTTAACAATCTTTAACAATCTTTGAACCCTTGTTTGCTTGTGCTTTTTGGCTTAAAATCGCTTACACACTTGAAAAGGAGAGTTATATGGATGAAGAGACACTAAGCCACAAGAGCAAGAGGCCTTAAAGCAGATACAAAGCGCCACATGCTAGCCGAGAAAGAGCCATGCGCTCATTGAGAACAACACCATCGCCGACATCTTCGATGGAAGCGCTTTGCCCCAATACAACCCGCACATGTTAAACATTGTCCCCATCCCCAAAGACAAGGCGCATTTATACGCTGTGGGCGGGCGGGTCAAAGAAGGTAAATTAGTGCCCATGAGCTTACAAGGGGCCAAAGAGTGCAAAAAAGCGCAGGTGGATGGCCTTTTTGAGCGCACAGCACTGGATTTACACAACGAGAATGTGGGATAACACCCATCGTGGTGGATATGGTTTAAGGCACTCTCTAAATACCCGATGCTGGTTAGATTATAACCTTTAAGCCCTCAGTGAGCCCTAATATCTCATCATGGATTTCAATCGCCGTTTTCAAATAAATCAAGAAAAACCACAAAACAAACTAATCCTCACTTCAAAGCTCCTCTCTTGGGGGGTTTTGGGGCTTGCCCCAAGAGCAATTTTGATCTAGCTATTAAGCCAACTAAAGCACATAATTCGTAATCAATACCTCTTGACTGGGGGTGTGTTTGTGCTTGGCTTGGTAGCTGGAATTGGCGTAGCTGTGCTTTAGGGGGTAGATGTGCCACCTTTGCGCCTTACACCACTCTAAGAGCAAATCATGCTTTGCCCCCTTGTGTGCGAGCACATTAGAGAGCGCAAACTTAATGCCCCTGTGGCTGGCTCTCTTTAAAAAATGCAACAAGTCTAGCTCATCGCCCACAGACCATCCCCCATTTTCGTTATAGCTTGCACAGCCCAAGAGATAGGGTGGATCAAGATAGAGAAAGTCATTAGCGGTCAAGGCATTTAAATCCATCGCCCTAAAGTCCATGCATAAAAAAGAGCTCTCTTGAATCTTTGCTTGAAAAAGCCCTAACTTGCGCCTAAGCCTTGCATTGAAATCCCGATTGCCTGCAGGCAAATTAAAGTCCCCCCTAGCGTTGAAACGCATTTGGTTGTTGAAGGCAAAGATCAGCAACACCAGCAACAATAAGGGCTCTTTGCTTTGGTTATAACTCTCCCTTAGCCTTAAAAATGCGGGCTTGTTGTGTGTGCTTAAACCCGTGTTAGAGGTAGTGTTGTAGTGGCTATAGCCCCACAGATACGACTGGCTGAGCCCATGCTTGGTGATGACTTGATCGATTTGTTGCTCTAAATTAGGGGTGCTTTGGATGTATGCCAACAGCTCAATCAAGGCGGGGTTTTTATCCACCCCCACCACACGATGTGCCCTAACATTGCTCCCCACATTAAACCCCCCACAAAAGATGTCGTAAAAGGTGTGGATGTTGGGGGGGAGTTTGGGGAGTATTTGGGGCAAGAGTCGAAATTTACCCCCCGTGTAGTTAAGGGGTGATTGGATCAAGTGCTGCCTTAGCCTGTGGGTTTTTTAAACTAGCTTTAAGTTTATGGGGATGGACAGCACATAAAAACAGCCGTTCTTGGTGGTTGGCGATGGCGGACTTGCCCGCACTAAAGGGGGTACAATCCTTGCCAAAAACAGACACCACGCCCTTTTGCCCCAAAATCTCTAAAATGTCGGCATCGCTGATCTTGGTGTTGGATCGGGGGTTTGCACTATGGGTGTTGTTGTAAGAAAAGAGAATATAACGGGCTTGCAGGCTGTATATCAGCTCTTTAAAATGCACTTTGGCATCTTTTAGGCAATACTGGCTTCTTAGTGCCCTCAAGTCCATTTTGCCCGCACTCCCAAAGACGGGGGGTTTGGTGTTGCGGGCGATGTTCTCCAAGAAGTGGTAGGCGTTGGCGTATTGGCGTGAGTTATAAGGGGGGTCAAGATAGACAATGTCGGCTACTAGGCACTTAGCGAGCGTATTGGCATCCATGTTGAAAATTTGGTTATGGGTGTTGTGGGTGTCAGCAATTAGGGGCATGCGCAACTCTAGAGACATGTCTAGTTCCCCATTTTTGCGGTAGGCATCGTAATGCCCCACCGTGTTGGCGATCCGATCGATGGCATAAAGGAGAGAAGTGAGCAAAATAGAATACTCCCGCTCATTAATTTCTTTTTCTTTAAGTTTTCTGTCTAGGTCGTCTCTCATAAAGCCCACTTTTTGCAGGTTTTGGGTGCTTAAGTAGGTGTTGGCAAAGGTTTGGCTGTAGTAGTTGTCGGCTAAGTCTGTGGCATGGTTGTAATGTTCTAGCAAGTGCAGAATCAAACCCCTATCATAGGGCAAATTAGAGAAAAAGCACACATAGGCGTGGTAATTGCACGCCAAAAGGTCATTGACCACGATGTCAAAGCTGGGGTTGAAATGGTGGGCGACAACCCCCGTGCCCGCAAAGAGATCGGCAAAGCTCTTGCACCCATGCGTGTGCTCATGCACCACCTGTGCGATCAAGTCTAGCATGTGCGCCTTGCCCCCCAAATAACGGCGATTAGAGATGCCAAAAGTTTTCATGGGGTGCATAGAGTTTCTATGGCTTGCCAAATTTCTTTATGCCAAGTGTGGGCAATGGGTTTGGGGTTGTTGTAGCTGTAGCCTTTAAAAATCGTGGCGATCAATGCCTCAAAGTCAGGCTTTTTCTCCAAAAGGTAGCTGAGCTGTTTAGTATCCAAAGCAAAGATTTTAACCCCCTGTGTGCTGAACTTATGGCGTGTGTGCTGAAGTTGTATGTAGGCACTGGCTCTAAAAAGATTGATGACATTTGTATCAAGTTTGTCGGCGATGAAAAAGACATAAGAGTTTCGCCTTTGCTGGTTGTTTTGGGCGGTTAGGCTTGTGCCATGCCTAATGACGGGCTCTAGCTCCCCCCGCTTTTGGGCGTTTTGATCCATTAGGGTAACTTCTAGCATGGTATCAAACTCGGCATGGCGTGCAATGATGTCGCCATCCCCACCCGGGGCGTGCGATAAGGGCAAGCCATCGGCATCTAGACTTAATTTCATGCTATCTCGTAGATTGAAGTCCTTGCCACTGATCCTATGCCACACAAGGGCACTGATGTATTCAAAGATGGTCGGTACGCTGGCGTTGTCTGTAACTTCTTTTTGGATTTGGGGGTGTTGCTTTTTATCGCCAAACAGCCCTAAAAGAGTGCAAAGCTGGCTGTCTGTGTAACGACTCGCAAGCTTGGCTTCAAATTGGCGGTCGTATTGGTGTTTAAAAAAATCTTTTGTGGAGATTTGGGGCGCAATTTGGCATTTAGCCCTAATACGCTTTTCAAGGCTCTCTAGGGCATTTTGGTCTAGGTTTAGAATTTCTATCAGGGTTAGGTCTTGCTGAAGGCTGAGAGCCATTCTAGGGGGCAAGGATTGCGTATGCAAGATGATTCGGTTTTCAAGGCTAAAAATTTCTTGAATCACTTCTCTTTGGTGTAGGCTTACCAAGCCATTGCTAAAGCTGATGATCCCCGAAACCCTAAAGACACGGATCAGGACATCACTATACTCTTGCACAAGGTCGTGGTGCTTAGAGTGGCGATACATCTCGTAGAATTGGCGGTTAAATTCTTGTAGATTGGGTGCGTTAAATAGGGCGTTTTCTTTGCTAATGAGCGACTCTATGAAAAAGGGCTTGCCAAACCCAAAGGCTTTAATAATAGCTAGATCAGAGCTAATGGCATGCAACTTCTCTAGGTTTTCAGGAGTTTTGGCGTGGTAAAATTCTAGGCAAGCTTGGTAGAATTGCCAATAAAAGATTGTTGTTTCTTGGCTTTTGCGGTTTTTAAAGTGGGTGCTAAATTGTGTGTTTTTGATGGGGGTGTTTGCAAAATGCATTTCTTGGCTATCTGTGCATAGCGTGTCGATAAAAGCATCGATGTCTTGCTTGTTCTCTAAAACCCTTTGGTAGCCATCGAAGATGCTTGTCAGTTGTTCTGCGTGTTGTGTGGGTTCTAAACTTAATAAAATCTTGCAAAAGTGATCTTGGGGGATTTGTGGGTGTCTAAGCAAGAGTGCAAGGGCTATACGGTAAATGTAAAGGGCACATCCCCCTCGATACACCCCTAATTTAAAAAGTTGCCGTAAAAAGGCAAGGTTATCTGCTTTTAAACCCAGTAAGTTTTCTAAAAAGTCCGGTTCAATTTTGTTTTGCAAAAAGGCTAACCTGCTGGGGTCAATACCCGTTTGTCGTCTATAAAGCCTATTTTAACAAGTGCATTGCTGTAGGTTCTTGCCCGCTTGGCTTGTTCTGCTGGAGCGATGTCTTTTTCTGGTGGCTTGATGAGACCACTTTCTAACACATAGCGGTAAAACAACTCTTGCGAGCCGTTGTGTATATCCCACTCTAAGGGCAACTCATGCAAACCCTGAAGTAGGATTTTGTAGTCGCTGGCAATCTCTTTACGCCTAAAACTGGTGTCGCCAAGATTGATGGGTGTATTTGGTCTTTTGGTTATCATCTGTGGGTTATCTTTTTGTTTATTTATGATTTTAGCATGCTTCACAAATTGTTCGTTGTAGATCCCTTGTATTCTTAACACCCTACAATCCAATCCCCATAGTCCCTTTTACTCTAAATTGGAGCTCCCAAATCCTAACCTTCTACTCTACGACCCCTTAAAAGTCCTTTGACACTATATCTTACAACCCTAAAATGTTCCACAACCAACACAGTGACCCCACCATCTCCAACTTCTGTTTTAAAATCAAAAACCATCTACACTGTAAAAGCGTGATAAAGCCACAAAACAACTAATCCTCTATGTGCTTTGCCTTGTTTTGTCTTTTTGTATGGATAAACTTTTGCATGGGTAAATCTCAAAGAGAGTTTTAAAGTAAGAGACTGTGTTGATTTTGAAGTTTTTTAGTGTGAATTATCTTTTTGTGGTTTTGCTTGTTTGCCCAGATAGCATTTCTAACCCACTAGAAGGCTCTACACAATAAATAAATGTTTAAACGCAATTCTTGAAATCCTCTAGTCTTTGTTTGTTTCTAAAGCTACAAAATCACCTTATTTGCAGATCGATGTCTTTTGGAGTTTTGCTTTTTTGTTTCTAAAACAAAACAACACCTAACAGTGGCTTGGCATGTGTTTTTACCAATAATTATTTCAAATCGTTTAAAGCTACAAACTGCTTGCGGATGGGTTTTTAGAGTTTAAAAGCTTAAGATCACCTTTTCATAGCTCTTCTCACTAAGCTTTTCGATTTGGCAACACAATTTGGTAAGACCATTATAACACGGACGCGGTTTTTGAAAAGTTTTTTGTATTTGGTTTTTATGATTTGGAATAAATGTATATTTAATCATGGAGAAATTGCGTTACCCTATTCAGTCTTTAATCTTAAGTAAAAAATATATTGAGTTGGTTTTTAACCACAAAATTCCGCTAACTAAAAAAGGGCAAAATGGATAAAGAGCAACCCATTTAATTCTTTTAATCCCTTTATCGCTTCGTCAATGAGCTTGAAATCCTCAAAAGTTTCGTTCTTTTTGAGGGCACTATCTGTGTACCTAAAGCACCACACGCCAAAATTCTATGCAATTTATTTTAAATAGTTTAAGACCAAGCGGGCGTAATAGCTAGCGGCGCGGGCCAAGAGCGCATCGTTAAAAACATAGCTAGAGGTGTGCAGATAATGGGTATTCTCGTTTTCTAAAAAAGCATAAGCACAGGGGCGTAACTGGGCAAAGTAGCCAAAATCCTCGCTGCCCATCGCTGCGGGGTATTCAAAGCAACAAGCCTCTTTGCCAAAAACCTCCAGTGCCACCTCTTGGGCGAAGGCAGTGGCCTTGGGGTCATTAAACATAATGGTGGCAGCAGCTTGCTTTGTGATCTCAATTTCTACTCCGTGAGCCAAAGCGATCCCCTTAGCAATTTTGCTGATGTGCTCGGCCACGATCTCTTGGCTTTCAGCGTCTAAGGCACGCACACTTAGTTTTAGCGTGGCGCGATCGGGGATGATGTTAAAAGTGTTGCCTGCATTAAACGCGCCCACACTCACCACTGCGCTGTGCTGGGGATCGATGTTCCTAGAAACAATGCTTTGCAAGGCCACCACCAACAAAGAAGCGGCCAAAACAGGGTCTTTGCATTTTTCAGGCGCGCTCCCATGCCCGCCTTGTCCCTTAATCTCTATCGTGTAACTATCCGCACTTGCCATGACTGCCCCGCTCTCAAGGTAGATTTTTTTATCTGTGCCAAGAGGTATGTTGTGCCAGCCAAAGATCATGTCGCTGTCAAACCTTTCTAATAACCCATCTTCAAGCATCGCCTTAGCCCCTCCAAGGCCCTCTTCAGCGGGCTGGAGGTAAAGGTTTAGTATCCCGTTAAACTCTTGACTAGCTAGGTATTTAGCCGCTAGCAACAAAGATGCGCTGTGCCCGTCATGCCCGCAGGCGTGCATGCGATTGGGGATTTGACTCTTGTAGGGCAGGTCATTATGCTCTGGCATGGGAAGAGCGTCCATGTCCGCTCTTAAGCCAATTTTCTTAGCCAAATTGCCCTTTTTAAGCACCCCCACCACGCCGGTTTTGCCCACGCCCGTATGCACCTCGTAGCCAAATTCTTTTAACTTGTCGGCCACCAACCCAGAAGTCAGCACTTCTTCAAAACCCAATTCGGGGTCTTGGTGAATCTGCTGGCGGATCGCTTGAAACTCCTCTTGCATCGCAACAATCTCTGGGATTAAAGGCATGGCTTCTCCTTATAATGGCTTTTAAAAAACAAGAGCTGATTTTACGCTGTGTTTGTAAATAAAATGTTGTTTGCAACTTGGCTAAATGTTATGTGATCGCCGTTATTTTTACATATCGTAACCGCACCGATGTGGTGGTGCTGGATGCAACCACGCAGAGTGTATATATTGTGTTGTGGTTGAACTCAAAAGCCCTCAATTTAAGGAGTCTCCTAAGTTAAAGCTGTGCTAATGCCACTGGCGCGCCCTTGTGCGTGTGGTGCAATGGCCTTGATTTTATGGTGTGGAGGCGCAAAGACTCTAATCTTTTTACAAAATTGTGGCATTTACCCAAGGCCAATCAAAACATAAAAAACGCCTTGAGCGCGCGTTTTACCTATATGGACTTGCAAGAACAAGATATTTTGCAGAGCGAGAAGGTGGGTTTAAAAGATCGAATCCTCTTGATTGAAGATGATGTTTTGGCTAATAGCGGAGAAAATGCCTTTGAGGAGGTGTTTAAGCTCATTTTTCCAAGCTTTATGATGAATTACAAGCCTACTGCTACGACAAGGACAAATTTACAAGACAGAGGGTTTGCCTAAAAATGAAACGATCGGCGCTGAAGAGAAAATCCCCAAAGCGGCTGACTATGTCAAAGATCATGTTTTTGCCATCGACTTTGACCCTCGCATTACTAGAATTTCTAAAATGCTCAATCTCATCGCCGGGGATGGGCATAGCAATGTTTTTAGCTCAACTCTCTTGATTTTTCTAGGTGGCATGCCCAAAAGGACATCGATAAAGCCACAAAGACTTTCAATAAAAATTTTGAAAAGCTTGAAAAGAAGTTGCCCCTAGCAGAGCAAGAGAAAGACGACCACAAGCGCAGTATAAATATTTTGAATTTGATTAAAAGGTCAATTTTTTTATCAAAAATTAACCGATGCACTAGACGACTCGCGGTACAACAAAACCCCCACGCTTTTTTGCAAGAAGAAACCATTTCTGAAACTAAAAGAAAAGAAATGCTAGAACGGGCTGAAGAATTAGGGTTGAGTCCAGAGGAGATCGCCCGCATCGAGTGCTTTAAAAAACGAAAATAAGGGAGTTATTTATGGTAAGTTTTTATGAAGAGGTTTTTGAATTTACAAGAAATCGTCTTGGTAAAATCTATGAAAAACGTGGCGGAATGCTTGAAAAGACAGATGTTCCTAGTGCCGCGCAGAAGGTGCGAGAGATTATCAATTCACCTTTGAAGGAACGTGTATTTAGGTGCAGTGGGGATTTTACAGAAGAGGACTATGTCAAGTTAGAAAAAGACCTAGAAAAGTATTTTGATGTCAAAATGGATTTAGGCTCGGTCATCCAAGGAAAAGAACAGTAAAAACGCGACACCTCATGGTATCGCAAGAGTTTAAAAGGCAATCCCGATCGGTTTTATTGGAACAGATTAGACAAATTCTTGAGGGAAGAGAAGGGGTTGCCCCTAGAGGTAATGAGGGCAGTTAATGAGGATACAGATTCAATTTTAAATCAGCTTGGCAACCCTAAACAAAAGAAGAGAGGTTTAGTATTTTTGGCATGGTGGTGGGGCTGTGCAATCTAGTAAAACCACGAACTACGCCTATTTAATCACAAAGGCAGTGGATGCGGGCTATAAATTTATTGTTGTCATTGAAAACTTCTATTCTTTTAGTGATTGAAAAGAATAGAACCACCATTTCTAGCGTCATTAAGTGGCTCACCAATGATGGCAAAAAAAGTAAAATTGACAAACATGCCATGCTACTCATTGACGATGAGTCAGATCGAGGATCGATCAACACAAAGACCGATGAAGATCTAACCACCATCAATAAAAGAATTAGAGAACTTTTAAAACTCTTTGAGAAAAGCACTTATGTTGTCTACACCGCCACGCCTTTTGCCAATGTCTTCTTAAGCATTGGCGTGGCTGTCAAAACAAAGCCTAGTAAGAGCGTTGCATTTGAAGGTTTAAGCTTTTGGACGGCAAATCAAGAACATGCCACGCAATTTTATTTGGCTCTTAGCAACCACACGAATTGGCAACTCTTTAAACTTGTTTGTGAGGACTTGATCAATCTTTTAGATAACAACGCCATCACTCAAAACATCGCCCTAGAAATCACCAAACGACTCTTGAAGTGGAAAAAGTTATTTGCGAGTAAAGAGGACTTTGGGTTAGAAAAACAAATGGGTTTATTGGGAGAACTGCACTTTTTAAAAGAAACGATGGAGTGCTTGGGGGTTAAAGAAGCTTTGGATGCTTGGGTGTTTGACACACAAGATTTTTGATTCAATCACTTTGCTGTGGAGATCAAAACACACCCCTCTTCAAAACCCCCAAAGGTAACCATCTCATCTGCTGAACAATTAGAGAGTGTTAAAGAAAAATTGTATTTAGCCACCTATGCACTTACGCAAAGCACCTATGGGGATAGCGTGGAAGACTTGGTTAAAGACATTGAGGGGTGGGAGAATGACACACATGTTCAGTTGTTTTACACCACTATTTGAATGGGGCTATAGACAAAATCCCGATCAAATGCACCGCTTTAAAGTGGATCAAAAGTCTATCTATAAAGTAAAGTGGCAGAAACCTTCCCTAAAATCACAAGGGCAAGTATAGACTCAAGGATCATTAATGTCAAATACACCATTGATTTGCTCCAATGTGCGGCGTTTTTAGTGGCCGATCTCACATTTGAGGCAAACCATGTTTCGTTTAGAAGAGTTTCATCAAGATTTTATGCAAGGGGTTGCAGTTGAAACCCAAAGTTGTGGAAGCAAGCACGAAGCTTTCATCGAATCGATGTGTGAGGTGTTTGCAGACGAGGGAGAACTCTCTAAACATTGCACCATCGCCGAATACAACAAAAAAGACATGGAGGTTTGTGGCTATGTGTTTGGTGAAGAGAGGGGAGAACTGAGTCTGCTGGTGTCTTGTTTTTTCTAAAACGATGCGCCACAGACACTCACAAAGGCCGATATCGACTCTAAAATCAATAGCCTGCGCTCTACATCATTAAAGCCAAGTTCCCCCTCGTAATTGTGGGGCAAGGCTTGGTAAAGTAGGAGCGTAGCGGTGGATTTCTTGCAAAAACTCTCCCAATTGCTCTTTACTTAAAATCTTAATGCGCCCCTTATAGTCTTCACTCAGCTCACTAAATGTGCTTTTTTCACCCACAAATCCCTTAGTGGTTGCCAAATCGTGGAAGAACATTTTTCTGTTTTGATGAGGCGCAAAAAATAGATATAAGCCTGCACTAAGCGGTTGTCTTCCTTGCCTAAATCCTTGCTTGTTTGGCTTGTAGAATCTTGACAAAAGGGGTTCGTCTAATCTGGAGTGTTGGATTTTAGGATTCTTCTCTTTGAGTGGCATTTTAAAGAGATGGCGTTGATAATCCTCCCTAGAAGTATTCCTGTTTCTGTTGGTAGCTGTCTAGCAAACTTTCAAAAAAGGGCATCTCTCCTCTTTTTTACGCCAAACATAGGCACGCTGAAAAAAGGGGATCACAAACCGATCGTACTTGCTAACAATGCTCTTAAAATGTTCTTCTCTTGTTTCTTAATACTAAAAAACGCTCAGGTGTAGCACAAAATCTATTAATCAAACATAGCTGTGTGGCTAATGGGGCGGTTTGCTCGAGCCCCATGCAAATTTTTCTTTGAGGACTTTAAAGTAGTTGCGCTCCAGTGGTTGGAGCAAGATGGCTTGGCGTTTGGCACGCTGGATATACAAGGGTTGTTTGGGCTTTAGGGTGTGGCGCACCTGCCCGTCAGCCACCACAATACACGCTTGATTAGACACCACTTTTAAGCACGCCCTAGCCCCCAAGATCAGCGGTCTTTCACTTAAGGAGTGTGGGGCAATGGGCGTGATCAAGATATTTTGGCACAAAGGATCGAGGACACTCCCGCCCACGCTGATGTTATAAGCGGTTGAGCCTAGGGGCGTGGCAAAGATGAGCCCATCGACTTTATAGGTGTTGGCCAGCACCCCATCGATGAAAAGTTGCAACTCCAGCATGCCATAGTAATCTTTTTTACTCACCACCAAATCGTTTGCGCCTAAGATGCACTGCTTGCCTATTTTGCCCTCCAGCATCAAGTGCCTTTGGGCGCGATAATCCCCCCTTTTTAAGGCTTTTAAGAAGACAAACACGCCCTCTAAATTGGTGGCGGTTAAAAAACCCAAATGCCCCACATGCACGCCAAAACAAGGCAAATTTAAAGGGTGGCGCAGCGCCCCTAAAAGCGTGCCATCTCCGCCCAAACAAAGCAAGGCTTCTTGGGGGTGGCGTGCAGTGGGCAGCTTTAGGTCATAGGGCATTTTAGCCTCTTGTAGGCAGTGCTCTAGGGCGTGCAAGAGTTTGGGCTTTAAGGCAGGCTTTGGCAGGACATAGACGCGGGCTATGGGCTTGTTAGACGGCTTGGTGGTCATTAAAGGAGAGAGGCCCCTAGGGAAACCCTAGAGGCTAAAAAGGAGGGGGATTTGTATGCTAACACAGAAAAACTTAGAAATAGATTAAAAAAGAATTCTTGGAAAAACCAGGAAGCCCCAGAAGACCTGAGCCCTCCGGGACCAAAAAGGAGGGGGATCTTGATGCTACCCTAGATACGCTTAAAATTTGCTTAGAACGCATAGCGCATCCCCACATTGCCCGTAATGTTGATGTCTTGATAATCCAGCCCAAAGCGCGCCCCGATGCTGGCGTTGATGTAGAAAGACCTAAACAAGCGGACTTCGCCCCCCGTGGTGAGCCCCGCAAAGGTGTTATACATCCCTCCATTGCGATAACTCAGCATGTCGTCCCCGATGAAGCGCACGACCTTATCGCCCATAGAGCGCACAAACAAATCCCGCCCAATGTCTGCCAGCACAAAGTAATAGGAGTTTCTGCTAAAGTAGTGGCGACTCTCTAGAGCTAAATTCAAGGTCAATACGGATTTGTTTGCTGGGTCGGCGTTGGCCCTAAACTGGTTGTAGAAGGGATTGTTCATGGTGCCCTGCAAGCCAGACAAGCCAATGTAGTAATAAGCCAAACCAATTTGGGGTTTTAAAATCACCCTCTTGTTTTTAAAGAAAAAGTCATAACCATAGTTGCCGCGCAAGTTGGTCGTCCATGTGCTGTAATCGTAGCGTTGATTCACAATGGATAAAATGGGGTCTGTGGCGCTGATGTAGGCGTTGTTATAGCCCCATGTTTCGTTCGCGCTCACGGTGATCTCGCTGCGTTTGACGAAGGCACGGCTGTAAAGCCCGACATTGACATTGTTAGAAGCCGAGTTGGTGATGTTGCCATGAAAGCCGCTGTATCCATAGGCGGCATACCCGCCTACAATCACGCCCTTAATGAAGCGATCGTAACCCACATTGATGCCATAGAGTGTACCTGTGCCCCCAGCCACAAAGCTAGCCCCGCCCACACCCGTGATCCACAGATTGTTTTTGAGCTTGTCGCGCTGGGAGTAGGCGGTGATGACATCCATCGCGTTAGGCACGGCGCTAGCAAAGCGCTTGCCCTTAATGCTGGCAAGAAAATCGTGAAAGTCGTCTAGGTTATCGTTGTTTGCAAAGCTGGAGAGTTTAGCCAAGCGGCTCATTTGTTGGGTGTAGGTGTTGATTTGTAAAATATTGGTGGCATTGTTTTTTAAGTTAGGATTGACCACCAATTCAATGCTGTTAGAAATGTCTTTGGCAATTTTAACGAGGTTGGCTTTAGAGGTGTTTTCTAAATAGTATGGGGCAAAAAGTGGGGTGTTTTTAGTCTGCACGAGCAATTGGTTTAACCAAGACATGACATCAGGCCCGCCAGCGGCATAAACCGCATCCACGCTGCTTTGCCCTTGTATGTGGGCGATGTATTGTTCAATGTTGGGCGCGCCCACATTCAAGGGTTTGCCTACGCCCACACTGATGTTATCAAAGGCGATTGACGCGTCTATAGTTTGCCCTTGTGCGTTTTGATAGCTCACCAACAAGCCCTTATCAGAGATGCTCACAGCCTTGCCGTCATAAACCAAACCATTGCCCTGTTTGTTTAATTGCATGCTCTTGCCATTGATGTTTAGGTAAGTGTAGAGAGTTAAATAATCTTTCCAGCTGTTGGGGTTAAAGGTTTGGTTGTAAAGGTTGTAATCGATCCACTTATTGGCGTTGATTAAGGTGTAACTGGCCTGTGTGGTGGCGTTGATGGCCATTAAAGAGGTTTTGCTGCTTGTGGGCCTGAGTGTGGCGATGCCCTGTACCTCAATTAAGGGCGTGTTTGTGTTCTGTGTCGGGGTGTTGTTTGCGCCTGTGCTGTTGTCTGTGCTGTTGCTAAGATTGAAGACAAAATTGCCCTGGCTGTTTAATGCTCCACCGACATTAATCCCCTGCGCTTGGGTGGTTAAGGTCGCGCCCGAGTAGAGGGTTAAATTATTGCCGACACTAATGGCGTTTGTGCTTTGGTTGTTGAAAGCCTTAGCGATGCTTAAATTGTTGGTGTTTAGCGTGCTGTTTTTTTCTAAATTCAGTGTGCCAATGACATTGGCCCCCGTGATTTCTGAAAAGTCGATCATGCCCCCCGTGTCGGTGATCGTGCCCAAGAAGCTAAAGTTTTGTGCGCTTACATTGAGGCTTTCATACTGGTTTAAATTGATTTGCCCCCCAGCGATGTTTAGGTTTTCAAACTGGGCGTTTAGGTTTAATCCATCCGTGGCGTTTAGGCTAGTGAGGTTGATGTTGGATAGATTGTTGGAGTAAAGGTTGAGCGTGCCTTGGTAGTTGGTGAAGTTGATGTTATTTGTGCCGTTAAAGACAATGGATTGGCCGGCAATGAAGCTTAAGGTCCCGCCCGTGGCGTTGCTGTATGTGCTGTTATTGCTGATCACATCGTTGTTGGCCGAGAAAGTAAAATACCCCTTCTCCCAAAGCGCGCTAAGGCCTTTGGGCGCAAGGTAGGACCCCACGCCTGCTTTTTCCATTGCTTGTTTGATGTTTGGGGGCAAGAGCGCACCCAAGCCTTGCGACCACAGCCCTCCAAGCCCCTTATTCTGCACAATATTGCCGATGATGCCACTTAGGGCCTTTTGTTGGGTGAGGGTGTTTAAAATATTGCTCCCAAAAATCTGATCTAAGATTTTTGCCCCCACATCGTCTGCCATTTGGCTTAAGGCTTTGGGGGGGTTTAAAACATCGTTAATTGCCATGTCCATGATCACGCCCCACACTTGAGGCCCCAACCAAGCCACGCTTTTATTGATGATGGCGCTGTTTTGGAAGATGACATTAAAGATTTGCCCAAAGGTGGTTGTGTCCATGAATTTTTGCATCATGGCTGTGGCCGCTGGGCTATCGCCCATCGCTAGGGCTTTGTTTAAAGTAACATTTGTCCAAGGGGCCAGCTCATCCATCACATTCCATAAAGTTTGGTTGCCAAAGTTATTGTTGAGGTAGTTGAAGATCCCCTGCACCCCCTGCCCTCCCTCTATAATGCCTAGCAACTTATGCACCAGCCCTTGCTCCAACCCGCTTAATTTACCGCTCTCAAGCCCTTGCGTGATGCCAGCCTCAATTTTTCCATCAATTTCATTTTGCACACTCGTAGGCAAGCTTTCAACGAGTCCATTAGGTCCAAAGAGCGAGCTCACGCTTTGGTGTGTCAAAATGTCTTTAACCACGGTGGCAAATCCGGGCAATTGGGTGAGCGCGGCCATGTCTTGCGCGTTAAAGATTTCGCCCAAAGTCGCGTTAGCCACGCCACTAGGGATCAAGCCCTGCAAGCCACTAGGGATCAAATCCCCTCCCTCAGCCTTGTCGTAAATCCACTGGCCCAACAGCTCGCCCAGCTGGGGCTGGCCTAAAAGCTTTTGCACCGTGCCTAGGCCGAATAAATTAAAGATTTGGTCCGTGCCCTGCGCCTCAATATTGGCTTTGTTGAGCACTAAATTTGTCGCGCTGTTAAAGCTCACCTCAGCAGAGCCTCCCGTGCCCTGTGCGTTGCCACTGCCCACGGTCCCCGTGATGTAAATGTCCTTGGCGTTAAACTGAGCCTCAATGTAACCTAAAGCGTTTGAGCTAGAGCCTAAGAGTTGGCCTATGTAGGTGTGCCTAAACTGGCAAGCCGTGCTTTGGGCTTGTGTTTGGGGCACACAGGGCCCATTAAACCCATCCCCGCCAAACCACACCGTGCTCATGCCCCCTGTTTGTCCTACCTGCTCGCCCCCCACGACCAAAGTACCATTGTTGAAAGTTTGGTTAATGTGGCTGTCAAACCCATTGATGAAGTCTAATAGGGTTTGCTTCTGTGTGGGGGTTAAATTGATTTGAATTTTTTGCAATTCCTGCCAAAGTTTATTGGGATCGCTCAAATTATTTAAAATCCCCGAGGCCAAGAGCTCTTCTAAAGCCGGCCAAAGATCCGTGGCGATGCCCGCCAAGGCCATTAAATTGCTCTTACTCACCCCTGTGTTGAAAATGTTTAAAGCGCTGTTAGGGTCGTTGTAGGCATCGTAGGTCCCCGGGATTTCTTGCGTTCCATTGTAGTTATAAACTCCCTTAACCTGCCCATCTAAAAAGAAAGTCCCCACGCGGTTGTCGGTGTAATCGTAATCTATCCCTGTGGTGTTTTGTTTGGATTGTTTGTAAAAATAGAGTTCTGGGGCGATGTTGTAAAGGTTGGTGGCCATGGGGGTTAAATTCTGTGAAATGCTCACTTGCAAACGCCCATCTTGCACGCTCTCTGTGATGATTTGCCCGCCATTTAAGGGATTGACAAAGCTCCAGCTGTCGGCTTCTTTGTTGTAGGTGGCGTTTTTAATTTGCATGCCGTACAATTCGATTTTTTGGTAACCATCTGCGCCGCTAATCCCGCTGATGTCTTTGGCGTTGATGATGTCGTAGGTGAGCTTTTGGCCTTTGGCAAGCGCGCTAGAGAGGTTGATGTTAGACAAATTCAATAAGCCGTTTAAATCAAACTTCCCATTGACACTAATGAGCGGGCTGGTGCTAGGCGTTGTGTTGCTCTTGATGTTGAGAATCCCGCTAGCCACATCTAAAGACCCAAAGGTCAAATCCCCGCTGCCATACAACCCAAACTCGGTATCCCCTGAGCTGCTCACTTGGTTTGCGCTAAAAGTGCTGTTGCCCTGAATGTTTAACTTAGCCCCATTGAAAGCCACATCGTTTAAAGATACACTCCCATTAGACACATTCACATGCCCGCCATTAAAGGCAACGCTTCCAGTTGTCGCGTCAGCACTCGCTCCGGCATTGACTTGAATGCTCGTGCCACTGCCAAAAGTGTTCGTGCCCGCAAAGGTCGCCTTTGCCCCCTGCCCTTGTAAAACCACGCTGGCGCTGTCGGTGAAGTTAGAGCCCTGATTAAAAGCGATTGTGGTGTTGGAGTCGAGGTTGATTAAAGAGTTTCCGCTAAAGGTGGCAAGGCCGTTAAAGATAGCACTAGAGTTTTGAAACAAGCTTAAAAGCGCGGTCTCGCTAAAATTTGCGGCCTGATCAAAAGTTACATCGCTTTGTTGGGCATCGATTTGTGCGCTGTCTGTGATGTTGGTAACCCCCTCAAAAGTGGCGCTGGTGGTTGTGGTGTTTTTGGGGTTTGGATTAAAGATCGAGCCGTTGTTTAACAACACCACGCTGTTGCCACTTAAAGTGGTGTTGGCTGCCGCAAAGGTCGCGCTGCTGCCCGTGTTGAGGTTAAAGGTCGTGTCTGTGGCGGTGATGTTGCCCTCCACCTTGGCTGCTGTTGTGGTTAAATTGTCTGTGTAATCGCCGGTGAGTACAACGCTGGAGTTGTCGCCCAAAAAGAAGCCCGAGTTAGCAAGATTGATCTGACTGCCCTGCACATACACTTTCGTGCGGTTGCCCTGAACATTGCTGCCCGTGAAATCCACCTGCTGTTTTCCCATAAATTGGAAAGAGCCAAACAAACCGCCATAATCAGCCACATGATCGGAGAAGTTGGAGTTAATGGCGCTTAAGGTGTTGTTGGCTCTAAAATTAGTGTTGGAGGATTGGGGCTTGATGTCTTTACAAATGCTGCCCACAACAGAGCCCAAAATGCCACAGACTTGGTTAAGGTAGGTGAGGTTATTGGTGTAGGTGAGGCCATCTGTGGTTAAATTATTGCTGGCGTTAAAGGTCATGTCTGCCCCGCCGCCATAGGGCAACTTCGCCCCATTCGCGCCCCCAAAATTGCCCACGCTGATGCCATTGGTCAAGTAAATGTTGTAGGCGTTAAAGACATCCACGATATAGCCCGGGTTGGCCCCTTCTCCGCCAAACTGGATCAGCCCTCCACTGGCTGCCTGAGTGGTGATGTTGCCTAAAACTAAAGTCCCCTGCCCTTGGATATCATAAGTCCCCCCATTGCCCGCAAAGCTGTAGGCGGTTAGTTGTTTGCCCGCCGGGTTGTAATAGGGAGCGGTGGCGTTTTTTAAATTGGGGTCGATGTAGGCGATGCCTCCTGCCCCCACACTAACATTGTAGGTTTTATAGCCATACCCAGTCAGCAAGTCATAATGCCCCTTAGCCCAACCCAAGCACCCCTGTATCCCAAGGATTGAACCTTGAACACAGCCGGGAGTCATGTTGTAGACATCAGGCCAAAGGTCCGTAACTTGGGTCAGCAAAGTTAGGGTGATCTGGTTGTGGCTAAAAGTCTCTTTTGCTTTGATCTGCGAGTCTGCGCCCCCAAAGGCCACGGTGTAGGTGTTATTGCCGTCATTTTGTAAGAGCGTGCCACTCATCCCTTGGTAATCCACTAAATTCCATAAATTCTTGGCGTAGCTGTCATCGCTCCATTTAATGTCGCCACCGGCAACCACGACATATTTTTGCTGGGATTGCAGCGCGCTTGTGATGTTAAAGAGGGCATTAGAGCCCAAAGTAACATTGCCCACCAAGGATTTAAACGGGCTGTTGGGGTTGCTGCTTAAATCGGTGGTGGAAATGGTGGTCGTGCCTAAAAAGGTGGTGTTTTGGGTGCCGCTAAAGTCGTAGGTGCTGCCAATCCCATTAAAGGTGTCGTTGTCAAAGGTGAGGTTATTGACTTTAAACTGAGAAGATGTGTCGCTCGTGGGGTCTAGGGTGAAACGGGTGTTGTTAAAAGTGGCTGCTTGGGCGGTTACATTTAAGGCTTTGGCGTTGATGGCACTAGAAGGGACTTCAGCCGTGCTAGGTGCAGCATCGCTTGCCATTGTAAGATTTTGTTTAGCATCTAAAGTAACCGTGCTTTCGCCTGCATTGATCGCAGAGTCTGTGAAGGTGATCGAAGAAGCACTAAAATTAAAATCTCCCCCCGTTTGATCAATAAATTGGCTATTTGTTGCGCTTAAGGCAGCAGCACTAAAGCTGGCGTTAGAGTGTTGGGTCCCGGCTTTAAGGTTTTGGTAGTTTAGCCCATCTAGGGTGATGTTATTTGTAGCCGTGAAACTCACATCTGCCCCGCCCCCATCGTGAAAACTATTACCCGTTTGGAAAGTGTTTGTCATAAAAATATTGTCGGCGTTAAAGGTGTCCTTGATGTAGCCCAAAAGCCCCCCACTGCCCCCCGTCCCGCCTAAACGCACAACGCCCCCCGTGGCCGCTTGCTTGATGTCATTGCCAATCACTAAAGTGTTGTTGCTCCCCTGCACCTGCAAGTTCATGCCATTTCCGCCACTCGTATAGGTACTTAAAGTGTTGCCACCACTCCACCCTTCTGCCTCTTCATGCTTGGGGTCAATGTAGGCGATCCCATTGGTCCCCACATTGGCGTTGTAGGTTTTGTGGCCACACAAGCCAAACAAGCAAGTTGGAGTCATGGTATAGACATCCCACCAAACATCGTGTTTTTGGTTAATCAGCGATAAAGTCAGCGCACTATCCCCAAACTTCTCTTCAATGGTCTGCCCGTCTAAGGACACATAGTAAATGCCATTTTGCCCCTGTGTAGCCCCCTGTGGTAGGCCCTGTGTTGCTAGGCTTGCGCTCTGGTCGCCAAAATGCACCATTTGCCATAGATTTTTAGCGTACTGTGTATCGCTAGCATAGTTAATGTTTTTGCCGCTTAAAAGCGTGTAGGTGCCCCCTTGCAAGGCTTGTAAAATCTCTTGCGTGTTGCTTAAATTTAAAAGAGCTTGAGAGCCAAAGCCGACATTGCCCGCATAGGTGCCAAAGGGGCTTGTGGCGACATTGCTCCCATTGAGATAATTATTCGTGGCGATAGAGGTTGTGCCCTGCAGGGTTAAATTTTGCGTGTTGAAGTGGTATTGCGAATAGCCCTCAAAGGTGTCGTTGTTAAGCGTGATAGATTCGCCAGCTAGGGTCATGGTTTGTGGGCTACTAGGATTGTTGAGGGGGTCGTTAAAGAGGGTGTTACTCACATTCAAGGCATTTGAAGCAGTGAGACTGATGTTAGTATTATTGCCTTCAAGGGTACTTTGATTTGTGTTGTCATTGTTGATAGTGATATTTGTCCCCTCTAAAGAGACTAGACCTTTATCACCTCCTATGATTTGCACTCCACTAAGGTTTAGGGCTGTTGCTTGCATCTTTAGTGCCCCATTCCCTTGGTTATTGAATGTAGAGTTCTGGATGGTGATGTTTTGGGGTTGGAAGCTAAAATGATTTGCATCGCCTCCTTGGTTTGTTTGGATATTAAAATCAAAAGTTGTCCCATTGCCACTAAAGCTAGAATGGTTGACATTCATCGTTGGAGAGCTAAAATACATGATCCCGCCCGTAGCAGCAAAGTTAGAATTGTTGATGGTCATGCTTGCATCGCCCTCAAACCAATCGGTAGAGTAGGCATGCACTACTCCATGCGAACCCTCGTAGGTGGTGAAGTTCAAGCCCTCCATGTCCATGCTCTTTGCTGCCTTAAAGCCTGCATTGCCCGTTTCGCCCACGCCATTGCTATAGCCAATTTGGAAATTGTTGGTCATGTAGATATTGGCCGCATTGAACTGGACACTGGTGTGGTATTCTAGACCAGAATTAGCAGTGTTGATCGTGCCTCCTGTGGCGACAGCCTTTTGGTTGTTGCCAATCACTAAGGTCGCATTGTCCCCGGTGATGTTGACAGTGGCACTAGAGTGTGTGCCTCCGCTATAAGTGGAGAGTGTGTGGTTTTTACAACCCTCATCGCCGGAATTACAAACATTGGGATTGATGTAGGCAATGCCATTGCCCACATTGTAGGTGTGCGCACCATTTAGCGGATACACCCCCATCCACACATCTTGGGGCGGCCTGCCTGTTAGAGTAAGAGAAAGGGCATTGTTGCTAAATTGCTCCTGAAATTGATAAGTTTGCCCATTTAAATTTAAATTAACCAAGTATGTGTCGTTGCCCTCACTTTTATCCAAAGTGGTGCTTGCTTGGCCAAAATGCACCATTTGCCATAGATTTTTAGCGTACTCTGTATCGCTAGCATAGTTAATAGAAGTTCCGCTTAGGAGCTGGTAGGCCTGGCCCACTTGAAACCCACTCAAGGCCTTCTTGATGTCAAAGCGCGCACCATTGCTAAGGGTAATCGCGCCTAAATGTGCTAAGGGAGACTGGCCGTTGTTGGTGTCAATCGTGGTTGTGCCCTGAAAAGTCGTGTTTTGTGTGCCGCCATCGCTGCTAAAATTATAATTACTAAGCCCATTAAAGGTATCGTTGTTGAAGGTTAAGTTGTTGACTTTAAAGTTGCCCGTGCCATTTGTGGTGGGGTCTAGCTCAAAGGTGGTGTTGGTAAAGCTTACCGTTTGGGCAGTAACATTGATGTCTTTAGCATGGAGAGTACTAGTGCCTGCATCGCTCAAGGTGTTGGTTGCGTTTAAAGAGACACTAGCCATACCATCGTTAAAACTGGTGTTGGTGAGGTTCAAACTTTGGCTAGCAGAAAGGCTGATGTTAGAGTTGCCTGTATTGTTGAAATTAACCCCTGTAAGATCAATGCTCTTTGCTTGCATAGCAACTGAGCTTAGATTCCCTGTAAAGTTGGAGTTTTGCATGGTGATGGTGGGGTTTTGGCTTTGGTGATCGGAAGCATCAAAAACAAAATGGCTACCAGCCCCGTTAAAAATGCTGTTATTAAAAGTGCTGCTCACATCTCCATTAAAAGTAAGTGTGCCTCCGCTATTGGCATCAAATTTGGAATTTGTAACACTTAAGGCTTTATTAGCGGTAAAGTAATCCGTATCGTGATTGTATATAGCTGTGATGTGGTTAAAAAAGTGCAGATCGTTTAAGGTCAAATTATTATAGGCATGGAAAGTCATGTTCACCGTACCGCCCGCATGCCCTCCCCACTTATTGCCGGTTTGAAAGGTGTTTGTCATGTAAATATCATGGGCATTAAAAGTACCGGTTATGCTGTTGGTATTCCAATCGTTTTCACCCAGCCAAATGCTTCCACTATTTTTTGTATAGTCTACAGGAGTGGGAGTTTGGTTGCCTAAAACTAAAGTCCCATTTGCAAAGTTTTCATTAGGATTAATATTGATGGTAAAGTTGTGGTTGTATGCCCCCCCAAAACTCTCAAGCTCATGGTTGTTTGAATCCACATAGCCTATCCCACCTCCTACCTCATAGTTATGTGTGCCCTCAAGGGAATACACCCCATCCCAAATACTTTGGGGAGGACCTTTATAGGTGATGAATTGCACACCCATTGTGTTGTTGCTAAAGGTTTCCCCAAAGATGTATTGCTTGCCATTGATCTCGTAGGACACATGGTAAAGACCATTGCCCCCGCTTGGGTTGGTGTAGCCGTTGTTGTCTAAGCTGCCTGTAACCCCGTCATAGTGGATCAAATCCCATAAGTGGCTGGTGTAGCTGTTGTAGTTGATGCTTTTAGAGGTGTGTAAGAGATTATAGGTATCCCCCACATTTAAGGTTTGGTTGATGTTAAAAGTTACACCGCTTAGATTAACATTGCTGCCTAAGTTGGTAAAAGGGGAGTTTTGGCCCAAAGTGAATTGCGAATTGTTGCTAAAGGTCAAGCTGCCATTGTCGGTTATGGTGCTGTGAACCCCCCCATCATAAGTTACATGGTCAAAGGTGATGTTGTTGCTGTCAAAGTTAATGTTGGTACTTGACGACCCATTCTCGGTGCTAAATGTCGTGTTTTGGAAGTTTTCATAGCTGGCATCGTTGATGTTAATGGTCGCGCTGCTAGAGCCTTCAATGGTGGCGTTGTTAGAAGTGGTGCCGTGGTTTCCATGTGTGGTGAGCGTGGTTTGATTGACACTGAGCGTGTTGGCAATGCTCACGCTTTGGGCGTTCCAATTGTCGGTAAAGTGCGTGCCATAATAACTTGTGATATTAACATTGGGAGGATTGCCCCCACCTCCCCCAATGGAGAGCGCCCCGCCGTTGATCTGCAAATTGAGATTGCCACCATCGTACTGGAGCTGGTGCAAATAGTAAGTCCCGGATTGGTTGCCCACCAAAGTCACAGATCCATTACAATCCCAATTGGTGCAGTAGTAGCCATCAATACCACCACCACTATGGTAGTAGAATTTATTGTACACATTATGTGAGCCCCAACTCCACTGCCAAGTTGTTTTTTGGCTAAAGCTATTGCTTGACATATAGCCTAAAATGTTGTGTTGGCTATTGAGATTATGCGAACCAGAAATCCAATAAACAGTCCCTGCCCAGGCTTGCAACACCACAGGAGACATAGCTAACCCCCCTACTACAAACGCCCCCTTAGAGAGGGCTTTAGAAATGGACGAACTTTTGCGCTGGGTCTTAGGGACTTCTTCTTTAAACGCCAAAACACCGGCGCGCTCGGCTTGGTTTGCCTTGATGCGCCTAGCGATGGCGTGGCTGATTTTTAGAGAAAGCTTACTAGGTTTTTTCATGCGCGCCATTTTATCTAAAATTGGCTTGCCAAGAATTAATCACAAAGAATCAAAATAATATAATTTGGTGTTACATTTTCCACAAACCACTTAAAATAATAAATTTTAACCCAATTTTTACAGATACACGCAATTTTGGAATAAACTTTGCTTAGGCTTTGGCAATTCACTTAAAGGATCACCATGCTCCGCTCTTTATGGTCTGGCGTTAATGGGATGCAGGCACACCAAATCGCCCTAGATATTGAAAGCAACAACATCGCCAATGTCAACACCACGGGTTTTAAATACTCTCGAGCTTCCTTTGTGGATATGCTCTCTCAAGTCAAGCTCATCGCCACTTCTCCTTATAAAAACGGCTTGGGCGGACAAAACGACTTTTCTGTGGGTCTGGGCGTGGGTGTGGATGCGACCACCAAGATTTTTTCACAGGGCAATTTGCAAAACACCGATGTGAAAACCGACCTCGCCATTGAAGGCGATGGCTTTTTTGTCATCAGCCCCGATCGGGGGGTAACGCGCAACTTCACCCGCAGTGGGGAGTTTCTCTTTGACGCGCAGGGCAGCTTGGTGACGACAGGCGGGTTTGTGGTGCAAGGCTGGGTGCGCGATCCTAAGGACATGGGCTCTAAGGGAAGTGAAACCGATCTGCTTAAAATCGACAACACCAAACCCTTGCAAAATATCCGCATCGATCCGGGGATGGTGATGCCCGCGCGCTCCAGCACAAGAATTTCTATGCGCGCCAACTTAAACGCCGGACGTCACACCGAGCAGATGGGCAATATTTTTATGCTCGACTCCTCAACACGCACCCCCTCTGATGGTGTGAAACCGCAGTACGACTCGGCGACAAATTTAACGCAAGTTGCCGAAGATATGGGCTCTTTATTTAACGAAGATGGGGATGCGTTTTTGCTCAACGAAGATCAGGGCATTTGGGTGAGCTATAAAAACGCCACGATGAAAAAAGACATTTTAGCCACAAACCAGAACAGTACTTTAGAGCTCAATGGGACTAAAATTTCTTTCACCAACGACTCTACCATTTCGCGCATCAGCACCCTATCTGCCGCCCAAAACGCCATCAATGCCGTGAAAAACAAAACGGGGGTGGAAGCCTACATCGACAATGGACAATTGCGCCTAGAGAATAAAAACAACCTAGAAGGCGACAAGCATGTGAAAAACATTGTCGTTACAGGGGCGGGCACGGGAGCGTTTGCTAAATTCGTTAAGGGCGATCAAAACATCACCGCCTTTAGATACCGCTACACAAAAGGCATCGATGCCGACTCGACAACCGGACAATTTAAAACCACAGAAGATTTGCGGGCTTTAATGCAACATGACGCAAACATCGTCAAAGACCCCAGCCTCAAAGCCAACTACAAAGACAGCACCGCCTCCGTGTCTGTAAAAATCAACCGAAATGGCATGTTTGAAATCACAAATAAAGACGATGGCAAGCCCCAAAAAGATAACCTCAGCATCTTTGTGACAAACTACGCCTCCGATAAAGTGACTAAAAATGTCCTCTTTGGGCGCACAATGGGGGCACTCAACACCGCCTCTCTCATTGAGGGTGGGGTCTCGACCTCCACCTCTAAACTCACCCACGCCACACACGCAAGCAGCATTGATGTGGTGGATAGCTTAGGCACAAAGCACACCATGCGCTTAGAGTTTTACAAAACAGGGGGAGCGGAGTGGAGATTTAGAGTGATTGTTCCCGAACCCGGTGAAATTGTGGGCAGCGCGCCTGAACGCCCTAATGTATTTGAAAGTGGAGTGTTGCACTTTAATAAAGACGGCTCACTAGCAGGCATGAACCCGCCCCTATTGCAATTTAACCCCCACAACGGCGCGGACTCTCCCCAGCGAATCACGCTAAACTTTGGCACAGCCGGGGCGTTTGATGGGATCACGAGCGTGGATAAAATCTCTGAAACTTACGCCATTGAGCAAAATGGCTATGTGGCTGGGGATTTGATGGATGTGCGCTTTGATGACAACGGGACTTTGCTTGGGGCTTTTAGCAATGGCAAAAGCCTAGCCCTAGCGCAAGTGGCTTTGGCAAATTTTGCTAACGATGCGGGCTTACAAGCAGATGGGGGGAGCGTGTTCTCAGAAACCAGCAACTCGGGCAAGGCCTTGATTGGGGCGGCAAATACAGGGCGCAGGGGGGGTGTTTCTGGCTCCAAGTTAGAGTCGAGCAATGTGGATTTGAGTCGCAGTTTAACGAATTTGATCGTGGTCCAGCGGGGCTTTCAGGCCAACTCTAAGGCCGTTACAACCTCAGACCAAATCCTAAACACCTTGTTAAATCTCAAGCAGTAGTTAGGGTATGCACGAGTATTCGGTCGTCTCTTCACTCATGGATTTGTGCGAGATGCACGCCAAGAAACACAACGCCACAAAAATTGAGCGGGTGGTGGTGAGCATTGGCGAGCGCGCTGGCATGGATAAACATTTATTTGTGAGCGCATTTGAAACCTTTAAAGGCGAATTAGACATCTGCAAGGAAGCCGTTTTAGAGATCGTGGATGAGAAGGTCGAGTTGGAGTGTTTAGACTGCGCGAAAACCTGCATCCCGCCTAATTTAGAATATGGCGTGTGTGCGCATTGTGGGTCGCAAAAAGTGCGTATAGTTAAAGGCACACAAATGCAACTGCTGTCTTTGGAGATGGTGTGATTGATGCGATTTTTGAGGAATTTATCAAAAAAGCTTCTGAAATGAAAGAAAGCTGGGAGGTGGTGCAACTTTTTGAAGAGGAGCGGCAAAAATTTCACGAGGAGTTGCAAGCTTATGAAGAGGAGATTGAAAACGCCCGCGCGGTGCTAAGAGATTTGCGCGCGCAGGTGATGCAGACAAAGGAGCAAATCAAAGAATTGCAAGACTGCCAAAAGAGCAAGGAGGAGGAAATCCAAGAAATCCGCCAAGAATTGCTCTCGCACAAAATCAAGCGCGACTTGCTCCAACTAGAAAAAGACAAACCAGACATCCCCCAAAGCTCTGACGAACCTTTGCCCCAAGCCCTTGAAGTGGTTGAGATCTATTTAAAAGATCGCTCTATCGCAAGGGCGCGCCCGGCCAAGCGCTACTTTGGCGACCAACTTTACCGGCAATACCGCGTCCTTCTAAGAGAAAACCATGTACTCAAAGATCGAATATTTGGGCTAGATTTAGAAAACAGCACGCTTAAAATTGAGCTAAGGGATCGACAAACCCAAGACAAATTACAAGCACAAAGCAAGCCAGAAGAGTCGCAATGAAAATTCTAGTCAGTGCCTTAGAAGTGAGCTCGAATATCCATTTAAAAGCCCTGCGCTTGCACTTGCCTGGCGTGGAGTGGCTGGGCGTTTATGAGCCCATTAACCCCCAAGACAAACCCCTTTTATCGCCCAAAAATTTTTCTGTGATGGGCTTTAAAGAGGTCTTTGGGCGGCTCTTTTTTTTCTATAAGGCCCTAAAAGCGATGGCGCACCTAGCCAAAGATGCCGATCTGGTGCTTCTTATGGACTCCTCTTCTTTTAACATCCCCCTAGCTAAACGCATTAAAAAAGCACACCCTAACAAGCCCGTTTTGTATTATATTTTGCCCCAAGTGTGGGCGTGGAAAGCATATAGAGCCCCGATCATCGAGCGCCATTGCGACAAGCTCGCCGCCATTTTGCCCTTTGAGCTGAGTTACTACAAAGACAAGGCGCGCTTTGTAGGGCACCCGCTTTTAGACGAAATCAAACACCAAAAAACTAAGGTGGGGGGCGAGAGCATGGTGTTCATGCCGGGCAGCCGCAAGCAAGAGATCGAGCGCATTTTCCCCATTTTTGTGCAGGTAGCGCAAAAAATCGGGGGCAAGCGGGTGTTGGTTGTGCCGTCTAGCTTTCAAGGACAAGATTTAAACGCCCTTTATGGCAAGGATTTAAAACTCTTTGAAGTGTCTTTTGATGCGCATAAAAGTCTGTACGAAGCCTCTTTTGCGTTTATTTGTAGTGGGACAGCCACCCTAGAGGCCGCACTCATTGGCACGCCCTTTGTGTTGGCTTACAAAGCCCGCCCCCTAGATTTTTTCATCGCGAAAAATCTCGTGCATTTAACCTGTATTGGGCTTGCCAATATTTTTTACAATGCCCTGCACAACGAGAGCCCGGGGCGCGGGCAGACCATGCTGCATCCTGAAATCATCCAAGACGACTTCAATGCCACCAGACTCTTGCATTTTTATAACACCCTAGATAGGGAGAAATTTTTACAAGAGTCGCAAAAAATTCGGGCGTATTTGCAGCACGGGAGCGCACAGGTTGTAGCAGAGTGGATTAAGCATGGCCTTAACTTTTAAATTCTTGTATAATCCTCTTTCTAGCAACTATTAGGAGTTCTTATGGCAATTGCCCCCAAAAAACCCGCGAAGACAGCCCCGGCTGATGCCCCAAAAAAATTACGCCGTGTGGGGCTGTTTGAAACCTCTCAAAACACGCAAATTGTGCCAGCGCGAGGGTTGTTACAAGGGATTAATGACATCGGGCAATTCATTGTAAAGATGAAAAAGCATGTCAAAATGGGGGAGAAGCCCGAAGTCGAGTGGATCATCGATCAGATTTGCAACCACTGCGGGGGCAAACTCCAACACAACAAAGGATTGGCCACTTGCCCTTATTGCCAGTGGTCGCTACACATTGAAAGCTTGACCTACCAAAATGGCATCGCTAAAAAGCCCCTGAAGTGCCGCGTGGAGGGGCGTTCTTTAGTGGTAGATACTTCGATAGACTTAAGCAACCCCTACCAATCCAGCTTTAAGGGAGATTTTAAAGTCCGCTACTTAAACCACGCCTGCTTGTACATTGAGGCGGGGGGGGTGAGTTTAATCACCGACCCGTGGCTTTTAGGACCTAGCTTTTTGGGAAGTGGGTATTTGGAAAAGGCCAGTTGCAAAGAAGCCGTGCATTTGCTCGTGAAAGCCGATTTTATTTTCATCTCCTCTAACCGCTCAAGCTGTTTGCACCCCCAAACGCTCGCCTTTGTATCGAAAACAAAACCCTTCATTGTGCCTAATTTTGCCGCTAAGAGTGTGGAAAAAAGCCTACAAAGTTTGGGTTTTAAAAATGTCCATCCCCTAGAATTCCAACAGATTTACGAATTTGGCTCGTTTTTCCAGTTTAGCGTGTTTGCCCCAGCCGATGGCACCGAGGAGAGCGGGCTTTATTTGTGTTTGTCCGGACACGATGTCATTGTCAATGCCTATGGGGGTTATTTAAACTCTTTCAATTTACCTAGCGATTTGACCTTGCTTTGTACGGCCTTTAGCGGGGGGACTTCAGGATTTCCCTTTTGCATCAACAATTACGATGAAGCCACGCAAAAACGCCTACACGCTAACCACTTGGAGGGCTTTAAACGCCAATTAGAAACTTTGATTGAAACCACCAAGCCCGCCTATGTCATGCCCATAGCCACGCCTTACAACCAAGAGGCAGAGCGTGATGGCGCCATAAAAGCCCTAAATCTCAAAAACTCCTTTAAAGAGGGGCAACAAATTTGCGAAACCTTCAGCCGCAGCCACAGAAAACAGCCCACTAAATGGTTGATCCCAGAAGACAGCCTCACCTTAGAGTTTAAAGAAAACGATTTGGTCCAGTGGCGCGAGGACATACACACTCTTAAAAAAGAAACTCCCCAATCTTATGTGGATTTTTACACCAAGAAATTCACCTACAACCCTACGGAGCTGATCGAATATTTAAAAGATTCAGGCTACAAGGCAAAACAAATCGTGACCTTTGTGCCGATGAATGAAACCTTTGAGCGGGTGGTCGCCCCCATTGTGCAAGCCAATTTTGGCACACAAACTTTTCGCATTGTGCCCGTGCGCACCATCATCAAACAACAAGAGGGCTACCGCACCCTAGTTTTAAAAGTGCGCCCTGAGATTTTAGCCTGCATCGTGTCAAATTGCCTATCCTTCGAAGAAATGGTAAGAGGCTTTCACTGCCGCATGGAACGCAGCCCCAACGCCTATGAAGCCCACTTTTGGCACCACTTTAGCCATCAATACATCGCTCCCCAACCCTACGCCATTGAGCTGATTAAAGGATGACCCATGTTTTTAGCCGACACAAGAGGGGGGCAAGACAAGCCCCTGATACAAGCCTTGCTAAAGCCTGCCAGCCCCACACACGGGCTTTACACTTTAAAGCAAATCCCCAAACTCGACTTTAAAAAGTGGATCAATGCCACCTACCAAGAGCTGGCCACGCACATTTGCACCGCGTTAGGCTTAAAAGGGGCAATGTTACAAAGTGCCTTAAAGCGTTACAATGCGTTTAACTCCATTGCTCCACTAAGGATTTTAAACCCCAACTTAGCACTGCAAGAGCTTTACCACGGCCCCACCCTTGCTTTTAAGGACATGGCATTGCAACCTTTGGGCGCACTGCTTGCTTCTTTAGCTAAGGATAGCCAAGAGCAGTTTTTAATCTTAGTGGCAACTAGCGGGGACACGGGTCCGGCAACTTTAGCCAGCCTTGCCGGGCTAGAAAACATCAAAGTCGTGTGCCTCTACCCGTCTAAAGGTACAAGTCTCGTGCAAGCCTTGCAAATGCAGACCATGGATGCGCCAAATTTAAAGGTCTATGGCATTGAGGGGGATTTTGACGATGCCCAAAGCACGCTTAAAAACCTCCTTAATGACCCCGAGTTTAACGCCCAACTTAGAGCGCAGGGCTGTTCTATTGGGGTGGCTAATTCTGTGAATTTTGGGCGGGTGCTGTTTCAAATCATCTACCATGTTTGGGGGTATTTAGAGTGGGTGCGCTTGCAACAAAGCAGTTGCGGTGAGGCCATTAGGATTGTCGTGCCCAGCGGCAATTTTGGCAACGCTTTAGGGGCGTTTTTTGCTAAAGAAATGGGCTTGCCTGTGGCAAAAATTGCCATTGTGTCTAACGCTAACGATGTGCTTGAAGAGTTTTTTAACACGGGGGTGTATGACATCAACCATAGACGCTTGCAAAAGACCTACGCCCCGGCCATGGACATTTTAAAAAGCTCTAATGTGGAGCGCCTGCTTTACGCACTTTTTGGCCACGAGCGCACCAAAGAGTGCATGCAAAGTCTAGACACCCACAAACGCTACACGCTCACAGAAGGCGAGTTGGAAAAATTACAAGCGCATTTTGAGGCGGTGAGTTGCACCGATGCTGAATGTTTGGACTATATCAAACAAACCTATAAGGATTTTAACTATCTCATTGACCCACACACAGCAACCGCTTTTAAAGCCCTTGAAAGCCTAAAAAGCCCCTTGCCTAGTGTGATCGTTTCCACCGCTTCGTGGGCTAAATTCCCCCAAACCACTTGTTTGGCTTTGGAAAACAAACCCACGATGGACGACAAAGAAGCCTTGGAGATTTTGGCTAAAAGGGGGATTGTCCCCCCAGATTCTGTGGCCGATTTGCTTAAAAAGCCCCCCATCCACACGGAGGTTTTAAAAATCCCTGAGGTTTCTAGCCACATTAAAGCGTGGCTCTCTTAAAGGCTAATGGACTTCGTGCCACACCTTTTGCTTCCAAAAGTAGGCTAAAAGGGTCATCACGGCAAAGAAAATCATGATCTGAATCCCCAATGCGTGCCGTTGGTGGCGTTTGCTATCTCCCGTTTGCTCTAGGTAGCTGATCACTTGCTCTTGCGCTTGTTTGGTCAACCCTACGCGGGGCATGGCTGTCCCGTGTAAAAGTTTTTGTGGATCGTTGATAAACACTTCTAGTTTTTCACGCCCCAAAGAGCGAATCATCATCGACAAGTCGGGGGCGTTAGAGCCTAAGTAGCGGTGCAAGTCTTTATGATCGGTGATGGCGTAGAGTTTGTCGTATTTGATGTCGTGGCAGCGTTGGCAGGCCTGGGCGAAGACTTGTTTATCGCTGAGTTTCTTAGGCGCGATTGAAACCAAGTAGGCCACAATGTCTGCCAAATCCTGATCGCTAAATTGGGCGAAGGCGGGCATGGGATAGGGGTGGTCGTCTTTGTATTTATGCGTAAGCTTTGCCGCCTTTGTGGGGTCTTTGATGAAGTGGGCTAAGAATTGCAGATCGATCACGCTAGCAATGTGGGAGAGATCGGGGGGGACTACACCAAAGCTTGCCCCGGCGCTGGCGTGATCCATAGGAGCAGGAATTTTTTGGCTTTCAAGGCTATGGCAGGCCACACAATTTTGTGCCACCAAGTCTTTACCTTTGCTCGCCACGCCCTTGCTTAAGTCAATGGGCTTTAAATCTTTAAAAGCAAAGTCGGCGGGCGCGGTCTTTGGCTCCATAATGGAGTGGGCATAGGGTTCTACCCCATAGTAAAGTGCCCCGATGACAATGATCAAGATCGCTAAAATTTTTAATTCTTTCACCTTAAGCTCCTTTCTTTTCAGCCCGACTGATGAGGGGTAGGATGACAAAGAAAAGGGTTAAGAAAATGAGTGAGGCCACCAAGCCCACATATTTATTATTGCCCACAGGCGGGAGCTTACCATAGATGGTGAGCACCACCATATCCACCACTAAGAGCCAAAACCACACCTGAAAGGCTTTGCGCTGGTGGGCGGGTTTGACCACGGGGCTATTGTCCAAGAGGGGCAATAAGAAAAAGATGATCTGCGCGATGCCAAAGACCACGAGCCCTAAATTGCCATTGAAGAAGAAGCCCCGCAATACTTCATAGCTCCACAAGAAATACCACTCGGGGTAAATGTGTGTGGGGGTTTTTAGGCTGTTGGCGCGCTCGAAGTTGATGGGGTCCATCGCAAATTCGTAGTGGTAGCACACCAAGTAAAAGAAAAACACCATGAAGGCGCACACCACGAAAATGTCTTTAGACAAGAACACGGGCCAAAAGGGAATCACTTTGGATTCTTTTTTATGCCCCTCTTTGTATCTTTTCGCCTCCGCCTCAAAGTCTAAGACTTCACCCTCTTGGTTATTGACATGCGGGATTCGCAGCGAATAAAAGTGCATGCCTATAATCATAATGATGACGACAGGCAGTAAAAACACATGCAACATAAAAAAGCGGGTTAAGGTCGCATCCGCCACGACATAGTTGCCCCGAATCCACATTAAAAGATCGGGGCCGATGACGGGGATTTTGCCAAAGAGCCCTGTGATCACTGAAGCCGCCCAATAGCTCATTTGTCCCCAAGGGAGCATATAGCCGCTAAACGCCTCAGCGCTAAAGATCACAAATAAGAGCATCCCGCTGATCCAAATCATCTCCCGCCCTCTTTTATAAGAGCCATAGTAAATCGCCACGAACATGTGGATGTAGATGATGACAAAAATCATGCTCGCGGCTGTGGCGTGGATGTGCCGCCACAGCCAGCCAAAGGCGACCTCTTGCATGATGGTAAAATTCACGCTGTCGTAAGCCAACTTGGCATCGGGCTTGTAATACATCAATAGGAAAATGCCCGAAACCACAAGGGCGGTAAAGAGGGTGAGTAAGACCACCCCCATCGCCCATAAAAAATTAATATTTTTAGGAATCCAATACTCGGTCATCAAAACTTTGGTGAGTTTTTTGATCCCAAGTCTCTGATCCAACCAATCCACAACGCCCTCTGCTTTTTTTATCTCCGCCATGTGTGATCCTTACGCCTGCTTCATCATTGCTTGGTATTCTTGCCCGACTGCCCCAAAGGTGATTTTACTGCCCTCTAATTTAAAGGGGGGGATTTCAAAGGGGCGAGGGGGCGGTGTGCCTGCGATATTCACGCCATCGCTTGTAAAACGCCCGCCATGGCAGGGGCATAAAAAGCCCTTGTCAATGGACTCAAAATTAGGGATACAGCCTAGGTGCGTGCAAATTTGCACCCCCACGGTAAAAACTCCGTCGTTGATCTTAAAATCCCGTTTGGCATCAAAGCCCATGCCCGCTTTCTTTCGGATGATATAAACCGGCTTGCCCCGCCACGCCACACTGCTAAACTCCCCGTCTTTCATGTTGGACACATCCACGGTTGTAAAGCCCGCCGACACCACGCTAGGCAAGGGGTCCCATGTTTTTTTCATGGCGACCAGCCCGGCAAGTGCGCCCGCCCCCGCCACGCCTGCAAGTGCCATGCTCAAAAAATCACGCCGATTGATCTCAGCCATCATCGCTCCTCTAGCATTTTTACAAAACATGCATTTTACAATGCGAAACTTAATATTGCGTGTAGGCTAGGGGGTTAAGCCTTTAAATCCGCCCAATTTTGTGCCAAACGCACATGACACTCTAGGGGGACTTTTAGCGGGTAGATGTTTTGCATCAAAGCTGTGAGCTCTTTGGCTAGGTTTGAAGCTTGCGCTTGCGGCACTTCTAAGATGAGCTCGTCATGTACTTGTACCAACATTTTAAGCGTGGGAAAGTGCTTTACTATAGCAAGCATGGCAAGTTTCATTAAATCGCTCGCGCTTCCCTGAAATAGGGTGTTTGCTCCCTCGCGCAAATAATCGGCGACAAGTTTAGGGCTGGCTCCACTAAAGCCAAACGGGCGCACATGCCCTAGCAAAGTTTGCACCCGCCCCTCTTGTAAAATCTGCTCTTTGAGCTGATTTAAAAAATCCTTGATCGTGGGGAAGGCTTGAAAATAACGCTGTATGTGCGCCTTGGCTTCCTTGAGGCTGATATTGAGCGTGGTGGCGAGGCGGTTAGCCCCCATGCCATAAATGAGCCCAAAATTAATCGCCTTAGCCAAAGGCCTTTGTGTGGGGTCGTTAAAAAGGGCTAGGGCGGTGTTGGTGTGGATGTCTTGTTGTTGTTTAAAGGCGTTGATTAAATTTGTATCCCCGCTAAAGTGTGCCAATAGTCTAAGCTCCATCTGCGAGTAGTCCAGCCCTAGTAAGAGATGACCCTTTGGGGCAATGAAAGCGCGGGCGATTTGTTGCCCTAGGGGCGTGCGCATGGGGATGTTTTGTAAATTGGGCTTGCTCGAGCTTAACCTCGAGGAGGCGGTGGTGGTTTGGTGAAAAAGGGTGTGGATTTTGCCTTGAATTTGGCGCTCTAATAGGGGCCTCACATAGGTGCTTTGGAGTTTAAAAAGTTCTCTATATTCTAAGAGAGTGGCAAGTAAGCCAGACACCTCAACGCCCTTAATGCTCTGCCCTGCATAGGCTTCTTGCAAGGCCTTTAGGCTCATTTCGTTTGTAGATAGCCCGGTTTTAATCTTTGTGGCGTGCTTGCCCTCTAGCTCTAAATGGGTGTAAAGAAATTGCGCCCATTGTTTGGCCGAGTTAGGGTTGATGTCTGTGTGGGCTTGCACTTGTATGCGCTTTTCTAAGTCTAATAGGGTCTGTTGAAATTCAGTGTCTAAGCCTTGCAAATACGCCAAATCCAATAAAAACCCATGCCCTTGCATTGCGCATAAAAGTTTTAATAGGGGGTATTCTAAATTATGGGCTAAATCCCACAAAGCGGGGCTTAAATTCTCTTTGTAATGCCTATAAGCCTTTAAAATGAGCGGGGCGTTGTAGCGCATGGCAGAGGCGATTTGCGTTAAGTTGCCCTCTAGGGGGGCTGGGGTCTCTAGGCGCAAGCTAAGAGCAAGCGCACTTAAAGAATTGTCTAAATAGCAATCATTTAGCCACGCCAATAAGCCAATGTCCTCAAAATCCACACCACTAGGCTTGTCAAACCCCCCCAAAAGGCTAAACATTTCCTTTAAGTTGTAGCCGATGAGTTGGCAGGTGTAGAGTTGTTGCACTAAGGCGGGGGCAAGCAGGTCGTTTAAAAGTAGCGCCATAAACTCCCCTTTTAAGGGCAACACGCCAAGCAACACCCCCTCTTTAGCTTTAAACGCTTGCACCACACAAGGGGGGCTTTTACTGAGTTTGTCTAAAACCTCTTGGGTGGCGTTTAAGGGCACGCTTAAGGGCTTTAAACTGACTTTGGGCTGGATTTGCTTTAAAAGGCTAAACATTTCAAACTCAGCCAAAGCGTCTTGTATTTTTAAGAGGGGATTTTCTTGTGGGAAGTTAGGCGGGGTTTTAAAGTTTAGTTTTAAATCGCTTTTAAGCGTGGCTAAATGGCGGCTTAAAAAGGCTTGTTCTTTGTCGACTTTTAAGGCGGTCTGTAATTTAGACGGGAGTTTGTCTAAGTTAGCATAAAGAGTCTCTAGGTCGTTAAACTCTTGCAAGAGTCTAGCCGCCCCCACAGCCCCAATGCCCCTAACCCCCTTGTAGCCATCAGAGCTATCGCCCACCAAGCCCTGATAATCTCTAAATTGTTTGGGGTGTATCTTGTATTTTTCTAGGCAAAAAGCTACACCCCTTTCGCTCTGCGTACTTAGATCAAACAACACCACCCGCTCGCTTACAAGCTGGAAAAAATCTTTATCTGCGCTGAAAATGCGTGTGCGTGGCGCGCTAAAGTGGCTACACAGGCTGGCGATGACATCATCGCTTTCATAGCCGGCTACACTCAAAGCGCAAAGCCCCATGCGCCGGATCCACTCAAAAATAATGGGGAGTTGTTCGTCCAGGTTGGGGGGGGCTTGGCGGTTGGCTTTATAATCTTGGTGCAGGTTTTTTCTATGGTTGCTGCCGCTCTCTAGGGCAAAAACGAGCCCATCGGCTTTCAAGCTGTAAAGCCGCTGCACGATTTTGGCAAAGGCACCCAGCCACGCCGTGTTAAAGCCTTTTGAAGTGTGTAACTCCCTTAAGGGGTAGTAAAACTTAAAGAGCAGGCTAAAAGTATCAACAAGGTGTAGGGTTTTCATTTTGGATGCAATGGGTGAATAAGTAGCGGTGTTCTTCGGGCAGGGCTTCGTAAATCTTTAGGGCTAAAGCGCGGATTTCCCAAAGAGCCTTGCTGTCGGTGCGTAAGCTCAAAAAGTTTTGCAAACTGCGGGCGTTTAGGCTAAAGGCTAGACTCGTCTTGTAGCTCTCTGGCATGGCAAACTTGGCGTGATCGTTTTTAATGTTTTGCACAATTAAAGTGCGTAAATTCTCTAGGGCATGCACGCTGGCTCTATCCACCGCCTCTATGCCTGTAAAAACCAAAAACTTTTGTGCCCGCTCTAAATTCTTGGCCTCTAGGGGCAAAAAGCTCTCTTCTCTTTTAAGTTCTCTTAAAGTGTAGCGGCTAGATTTGACAGAAAAGCTGGCCATGCGATGGCGGGCTAATTCTTGCAAACACGCGCGGCTAATGCCTTGTATGTCGAAGTTATAAAACAGGTGTTCTAAAGTGGAATTGTGGCGGTATTTGTTCGCCACCCGATCGATGAGCTCTAAATCTTTGCGCCCCCCATTGTCGCTATAGCCAAAGCTCTGGTAACAGGTGCGGATGGCTTCGTAGCAACAAGAAAGGGGGGTGGCATGTTTTAAAAGCACTTGCATGGGCAACCTTAGTTTGGATAGGGGGCAAAGCCTAGATATTTAGGCGTGTAAAGGGTGTTGGTGTAAAGGATTTGCTGGTCTTGCAAAGGTTCTTTAAAATAGCGTTGCAAGTGGGGGTAAAAGCGAGTCAGCATGTGCTCCAAACAATCTACACTCGCATAACCCACCCAATCGTGTTTTAAATCGCTGCTTAACAAAGTAGCTGTCTGGCTCAAATAAGGGCTTAACTCCTCTAGGGCGTTGGTGATGTAGAGGTTTTGGCGATCTTGCGGTTGGGTGAGCATGAACATGGATAAATTGAAGTTGATTTGCGAAGAGAGCAACATTTGGGGGCGCTCACGACTAGAGAGCGTGCCTATTTGGCTTAAGAGCATGCCCGTTTTGACAATGGAGGTGTTGAAAAGCACCACACCATTTTTCAAGTAACGGCGTTGTTTGTTGATCTCTCTACCAAAGGCGCTCGCCTTTTTAAAGGTGATGGTGTCCTCATAGGCGACATTTGCCCCCAAGTCTTTTAGACTTTTAGCAAGCATTTCACCTCTAAAGCTGTCGTCATTATAGACCACTAGGGGCCTGTGCTGGCTAAATTCTAAAAGCATCGCCACTTGTTTAGGAAAGTCGATCCCCCCAAAAATGAGCGTGGAGGGCAAGTCCATGCGCTTTTCTAGCTGGTGTTTATTCACCGTGGGGACGATGGTTGGCAAAGTTAAGGGGGTTTTGGCGCACAAATTTTGTACTCCCTCTTGGGTTAAAAGGGCGATGACAAAGGGAAAGCCCTCTTGGACAATGCTTTGGTAAGTCTTTTTGAGGTCGTCTGGGTCTTCTTTTTGGCTGTCAAAAACTTTGAGCGTGAAATTGTGGTTTTTGAGCACCAAATACGATAAAAGGGCATTTGTGGAAGTGTCGGCATAGCGCCCCACGACACTTTTAGGCACCAAGAGGGCCACCTTATAGACCTCTGCTTGGTTTTGTGCGTCCTCCTCTTTTGGTTTTTGTGCGCTTAGGGTGGGGTTTAGCAAATCATCGATGATGGTGTAATTGTCTTGCAGCTGTGCATCCTGTGTGTCGGCCACATAGCGCGCCATAAAAGAGAAGATTTGCCCGCTGGCATAAAGTTGATGCAAGCACTCGGGGCTGCAAGGGTCTAGATTAATGACAATCTGGCGGGCGGGCGGGATGGGTGAGAGCAGGCGAGGGCGCACCTTAGCCCCTAGTGAGCCTAAGAGCACAAGGCTTAAGAACAGCCCCAAAGGCCTAATCTTTGTGCTTTTTAAAGACATGGGGGCTTAACATGTTGGCTGGTTGGAAAATCTCGTCTAGTTGTTCTTGGGTTAAAAGCTTGCGTTCTAATACGATTGCTTGGATGGATTTACCCGTTTCTAGGGCTTCTTTGGCGATGGAAGCGGATTTTTCATACCCGATGTGCGGGTTAAGGGCTGTCACGATGCCGATGCTGTTAAACACATAATCTTGGCAAATCTTTTCATTAGCGGTGATGCCTAAAATGCACTTATCGACCAGAGTGTGGATCGCCCGATCGAGCATTAAAAAGGAATGGAAGAGTTTATAAGCGATCACGGGCTCAAAGACATTTAATTGCAACTGCCCGCCCTCAGCCGCCATCGCCACTGAAAGGTCGTTGCCAATCACAGAGAAACACACTTGATTGACCACCTCAGGAATCACGGGATTGACCTTGCCGGGCATGATCGAGCTGCCCGGTTGCATTTTGGGCAAGTTAATCTCATTTAAACCTGCTCTAGGGCCTGAGCTTAACAAGCGCAAGTCATTACAGATTTTAGAAAGTTTAATAGACACCCTTTTAAGCGCCCCGCTCACTTGCACATAGGCCCCGGTGCTTTGGCTGGCTTCAATGAGGTTTTGCGCGATGGTGAAGGGGCGGCCCGTCACTTCTTGGATTTTTTTCTCTACAATGCCTTTATAATCGGGGTGGGAGTTGATGCCTGTACCAATGGCTGTGCCACCTAAATTCAGCACTCTAGTCCAGTTGCGCGCATCTAGGACATGCTGGATGTCTTTTTCTACCATGCACATAAAGGTTTCAAACTCTTGGCCTAAAGTCATGGGCACGGCGTCTTGTAGCTGGGTGCGCCCCATTTTAAGGATGTGGGAAAACTCTTTGGCCTTCACAGCAAACGCGTCTTTTAAGACTTTGAGGGTTTGGGTGAGTTTGTCTAGCCTCTCGTAAATGGCGATTTTTAAAGCGGAGGGGTAGGCATCGTTGGTGGATTGCGAGCGATTGACATGGTCGTTGGGGTGGCAGTATTGGTACTCTCCCTTTTTATGGCCTAAAAACTCTAGGGCCAAGTTGGCGATCACTTCATTGACATTCATGTTTGTACTCGTGCCTGCCCCGCCTTGGATCATATCCACCACGAATTGATCCAAATACTCGCCCTCGATGATTTTATCGCAGGCGTGGCAAATCGCATCCTTGATTTTCACATCAATGAGTCCCAACTCGGCATTGGCAAGCGCTGCCGCCTTTTTGACTTGGGCAAAGGAACGGATGAAAACGGGGTAATTGCGGAGGCGATCGTGCGTGATGTTGAAGTTCTCCACGGCGCGCATGGTTTGGATGCCATAGTATAGGTCGTCTTCAATCTCCATCTCGCCAATAAAATCGTGCTCTCGTCTGGTTGCCATGAAACTCTCCTTTAGTCAGAATAAAGGGTCATTCTACCCACTTAAAATTAATATTAGCCCTAAATCATGTTATCATAACCCTAAAGTAAGCCAATTTATTATTTAAGGATCATTGATGCATGTGAGCGACATTCAGGAGCTGATGGCCAGTTTTGATAAAAGCCAAATCAATTATTTTAAGCTCAAAATGGAAAGCGTGGAATTGGTGCTAGACAAGTCGGGCAAGAGGAATGTCGTTGTAGCTGAGGCCGCCCCGCTTGTTCCCCTGCAAACCCCCACAGCCAATGCCTGCGCCATCAACGCCACGGCCGCAACCACCAGTGCAGGGCAACAAACTAAAGAGGATTATATTTTATCTCCTATGGTGGGCACTTTCTACCACCGCCCAAGCCCCACTGCCAGCCCCTATGTCCAAGTGGGCGACACCATTAAAAAGGGCCAAGTGATCGGCATTGTCGAGGCCATGAAAATCATGAACGAGATCGAAGCCGAGTGCGATTGCAAGATTTTAGCCATTGAAGTGGATGATGCGACTGCTGTGGAGTACGGCACGCAGCTTGTCAAAATTCAAAAACTCTAGGACATGGCATGCAAAAAGAGATTCAGCGCATTTTGATCGCCAATCGGGGGGAGATCGTCTTAAGGGCCATCCAAACCATCGCCCAGATGGGCAAGCAATCCATCGCCATTTATTCCAGTGCTGATAAAGACGCGCACTACCTCAATACCGCCGATGCTAAGGTGTGCGTGGGCGGGCCCAAGTCGGCAGAGAGTTATTTAAACATCCCGGCGATCATCAGTGCGGCCGAGCTTTTTGAAGCCGATGCGATTTTCCCGGGGTATGGGTTTTTGAGCGAAAACCAAAATTTTGTGGAGATTTGCACCCACCACGGGTTTGAATTCATCGGGCCTAGCGCAGAAGTGATGGCGTTGATGGGGGACAAATCCAAGGCCAAAGCCTTTATGAAAGAGGCGGGCGTGCCAGTAATTGAGGGGTCTGATGGGATTTTAAAGAGTTATGAGGAGGCCTTAGAAGTGGCCGAGCGCATCGGTTTCCCCATCATCATTAAGGCAGCCAATGGCGGGGGCGGGCGGGGCATGCGTGTGGTGGAGAAAGCCAGCGCGCTTAAAAACCTCTACTTGGCCGCTGAAACAGAAGCTTTAAGTGCTTTTGGGGATGGGAGCGTCTATATTGAGAAATTTATTAAAAACCCCAAGCACATCGAGGTGCAAATTTTAGCCGACAAACATGGCAATGTCGTGCATGTGGGCGAGCGAGATTGCTCCACCCAGCGCCGCCAGCAAAAACTCATCGAGGAGACCCCCGCTCTTGTGCTCAAAGAGGAAGTGCGCCAAAGATTGCTGAAAACCGCCATTAGTGCGGCCAAGCACATCGGCTATGTGGGGGCGGGGACTTTTGAGTTTTTATTAGACACCAATGGACAAGATTTTTACTTCATGGAGATGAACACCCGCTTGCAAGTGGAGCACACGGTGAGCGAAATGGTGAGTGGTTTAGACTTGGTGGAGTGGATGATTAAAATCGCACAGGGCGAGAAACTCCTTTCTCAAGAGGCGATCAACTGCCAAGGGCACGCCATAGAGTGTCGCATCACAGCCGAAGACCCCAAGACCTTCACCCCAAGTGCGGGCAAGATCACCTCGTGGATTGTCCCCGGGGGGATGGGTGTGCGCTTTGACACGCATGTTTATGCCGGCTACAATGTGCCGCCCCATTACGATTCGATGATCGGTAAATTGATTGTCCATGCCCCAACTAGAGATCAAGCCATTGCCAAAATGAAGCGGGCTTTAAGGGAGTTTTTTGTCGAGGGGATCAAAACGACTAAGGATTTTCACCTAGAGATGCTGGATAACCCCGATTTTAGACGCAATAAAATCCACACCAAGTATTTAGAAACCCAAAACCAATAGGAGGAGTCTTCATGTACGCAGATAAAATTAAAGGCATCGCCCCCTCACAAACCATCGCCATCACCACACTGGCGCAAGAGTTGAAAGCGCAGGGCAAAGACATTTTAAGCTTTAGCGCAGGCGAGCCAGACTTTGACACCCCCCCCTGCGTGAAAGAAGCGGCTAAGGCAGCCATTGATACGGGTTTTAGCAAATACACGGCTGTAAAGGGTATCCCTGAGTTGTTGCAAGCCATCGCCCATAAATTCCAACACGAAAATGGCTTGAACTACGGGGCCGATGAAATCATGGCAAGCAATGGGGCGAAACAATGCCTGTTCAACGCCTTTCAAGCGCTCATCAATCCCGGCGATGAGGTGATCATCCCCGCCCCCTATTGGGTGAGTTACCCCGAATTGGTTACTTATAGTGGGGGTAAAAATGTCTTTTTGCCCACGAGTGCTGCCACAGAGTTTAAAATCACCCCTAAGCAACTGCAAGAAGCCCTAACCCCCAAGACTAAAATACTTGTTCTAACCAGCCCCTCCAACCCCACAGGCATGATCTACACTAAAGAGGAATTACAGGCCCTAGGGGAAGTGCTGAAAGACACCCAAGTTTGGGTCTTAAGCGATGAAATTTATGAAAAATTGATCTACGAGGGCTCTATGTTTTCCTTTGGCGCGCTAAAGGGGCAATTGGAGCGCACCATCACGATCAATGGCTTAAGCAAGGCGGTGAGCATGACGGGCTGGCGCGTGGGCTACTTGGGCACTAAAGATAAAACCTTGCTTAAACACATGCTCGCCTTGCAAAGCCACAGCACTTCTAACATTAACTCAATCGCCCAAAAGGCTGCACTAGCCGCTCTACAAGGTTGCGCCAATCAAGACATTGAAACCATGCGCCTAGCTTTTAAAGAACGCCGGGATGTGGCTTGTGCTGCACTTAATGAAATCCCCGGGCTTAGTGCTTTAAAGCCACAGGGGGCGTTTTATTTGTGGATACAAATCCCCGAGCAAAACTCTATGCAATTTTGCCAAAAACTCTTAGAAGAACAAGGGGTGGCCTTGGTGCCCGGCGTTGCCTTTGGGGTCGAAGGCTTTGTGCGCATGTCTTATGCCTGTTCGCTCGAGCAAATCAAAGCGGGCATTGTGCGCTTAAAAAAATTCATGGCTTGAATGTGCGGGCCCAGCTTCTGAGGCAATGAGCGCCCAGCTTAGGTTGCATTGCATCCTTTCTTAAATGTTAAAGATCGCCTAGTTTGCGCGCATAAATTTAGTGGTATTGGAGTGGACATGCCCTACTTTTCTAACTATCCTTGAGTAAAAAATCCTCTTTTGGCACTGCGTTAAACGCTTTAACCAACTTTACAAAGTCGTAGATAAAATTTTCTTGGAGTTGCTTTAAGTTGGAATATTCGTTGTTGTGTTTGGTGTTATACTCGCCATTCTTAAAAATGTTAAATAATTTTCTAAAAGCCACACAATTTTCAGGGGTGTAGGGGCTGTTGGCGCACCCAATGCGTAAATAAAAATAGGGGTTTGCCAGTCATAACCCAACCAAATATAAATCCCTGCCTTTTGTTTAAGCTCAGGACCATTAACAAAACCCTCGCCCAAAATGTCTTTACGTGTAAAGCAAATTTTGTCCCACAGTAAAACCTATAAATCAAAGATAAGGGCTATTCTAACAAAAATTTAATGAGAGAAAAGGAAATTTTTAAACATCCTTAACACCTAAGCAAGAGAGCCTTGAGCCTACTTTAAACAAAACGCGCGCCGCGGCGCAGACGCAGAGTTTCTAGGGAAGAGAGTTCTTGTTGCTAGATCTTGAGTAGACACCGAGCGCAAGAGACCAATGTGTGCAGATAAATCCTTGGCAACAGGTCGTCTCAAAGGATCGAGCTGGACAATCACACCCATTTTTAGCCATATTTTCGATC
>NZ_CDMG01000009.1:181088-237452 GCF_001282945.1 Helicobacter ailurogastricus | reverse complement strand
TTTTTAGCCATATTTTCGATCTCTTTCTCTTGGAGTCCATCTCTCTTGGCTAAAAACAACGCTTTGATTTTTTCTGCTTCCATGAGGGGGATTTTCCCGCTATTGAGGCGTACAACACCTCTTTTTCATCATCCTCGCTTTCATGCCAAAGCAGTTTGCACTTATCGTATAAAGTCTCTAAGAACTTTTGTTTTTGCGTACCAAAAAATCCCTTTTCTTTCTTTTCTATGTAATCTTTAATCGCTCTGTAAGCCTCCTTAAAATGGTAAAAATCGATGTTGATTTTTTGAGGGTATTTGGATGGATCGTGGATGTTGCATAAAAATTGAAAGCTCCCCTTCCTAGTTTCATAATCGAGGGTGAATAAATCCCTGCCCTCAAAGTACTTGATGATTAAAAAAATCGTCGTGAGCCGTTGTTGCCCATCAATGACATGGTAAATTTCCTTTCCCTCCTCCTTCATTTTTTTCACAACAATGGGCTGTAGGCTATAAAACTCCTCTGAAAACTCCTCCGATTTGCCCTTTTGAATAAAACGCACAATGTCTTTGAGCAAAAGCTGTACTTCTTTTGCAGTCCAGCGATAACCCCTTTGGTAAGCAGGGATTTTAAAATTTCGCCTTTCCAATGCCTTCACAGGACATAAACCATCTTCTCTTATAGGGCAAAAACCATCGGTTTGCATCAAGCCTCCATCATCTTTGAAACGATAAAGCTGGATTATAACAAAAACAAATAAGAAAGTAATTGGATCTATTGTTGATAAGGAGGAGATTCTATAGCAAGAAACTTAAACGAATTTTAACGAGTTTTAAAAATTTAAAAGAAAACTTCAGAGAGATTTTAAACATCCCTAACACCCCAGCAAGAGAGCCTTGAGCCTGCCTTAAGACAACGAAGTCTTAAAGGTTTCTCTAAGAAAGGAGGTGATCCAACCGCAGGTTCACCTACGGTTACCTTGTTACGACTTCACCCCAGTCGCTGTGTGTGCCGTGGGCAGTAGCTACCTTAGCATCCTGACTTAAGGCAAACACAACTCCCATGGTGTGACGGGCGGTGAGTACAAGACCCGGGAACGTATTCACCGCAACATGGCTGATTTGCGATTACTAGCGATTCCAGCTTCATGCAGGCGAGTTGCAGCCTGCAATCCGAACTGAGAGGCGTTTTTAAGATTGGCTCAACCTCGCGGCATTGCATCTCTTTGTGCGCCCCATTGTAGCACGTGTGTAGCCCTAGGCGTAAGGGCCATGATGACTTGACGTCGTCCTCACCTTCCTCCTGCTTACGCAGGCAGTCTTCTTAGAGAGCTCAGCATGACCTGTTAGCAACTAAGAAAGAGGGTTGCGCTCGTTGCGGGACTTAACCCAACATCTCACGACACGAGCTGACGACAGCCGTGCAGCACCTGTTTTCAGGGTCTAGCAAGCTAGACACTCCGCTATTTCTAGCAAATTCCTTCAATGTCAAGCCTAGGTAAGGTTCTTCGTGTATCTTCGAATTAAACCACATGCTCCACCGCTTGTGCGGGTCCCCGTCTATTCCTTTGAGTTTTAATCTTGCGACCGTACTCCCCAGGCGGGATGCTTAAGGCGTTAGCTGCATTACTGGGAGGACAAAGCCCCCCAACAACTAGCATCCATCGTTTAGGGCGTGGACTACCAGGGTATCTAATCCTGTTTGCTCCCCACGCTTTCGTGCAATCAGCGTCAGTATTGTTCCAGCAGGTCGCCTTCGCAATGAGTATTCCTCTTGATCTCTACGGATTTTACCCCTACACCAAGAATTCCACCTACCTCTCCCACACTCTAGGGTTGTAGTTTCAAATGCAGTTCTATGGTTAAGCCATAGGATTTCACACCTGACTTACAACCCCGCCTACGCACTCTTTACGCCCAGTGATTCCGAGTAACGCTTGCACCCTCCGTATTACCGCGGCTGCTGGCACGGAGTTAGCCGGTGCTTATTCGTGAGATACCGTCATTATCTTCTCTCACAAAAGGAGTTTACAATCCTAAAACCTTCATCCTCCACGCGGCGTTGCTGCTTCAGGCTTGCGCCCATTGAGCAATATTCCCTACTGCTGCCTCCCGTAGGAGTCTGGACCGTGTCTCAGTTCCAGTGTGTCCGTTCACCCTCTCAGGCCGGATACCCGTCATAGCCTTGGTGAGCCTTTACCTCACCAACAAGCTGATAGGACATAGACCAATCCTTTAGCGATAAATCTTTCCCCCGTAGGGTGGTATTTGGTATTAATCACCATTTCTAGTGGCTATCCCAAACTAAAGGGCATGTCATCTATGCGTTACTCACCCGTGCGCCACTAATCCACCTAGCAAGCTAGGCTTCATCGTTCGACTTGCATGTATTAGGCACGCCGCCAGCGTTCACTCTGAGCCAGGATCAAACTCTCCATAAAGTTAAGTTTAAATCCCAAACTGGCTCTTGTGTTGTGGATTTCTCCACGCCACAAAATTAAGTTACTCTATTAGACAAGTTGTGTCAAAACTAGAGTCCTTAAAGCCAAAACAAAATATAAAAACAAATTTTGGCTACAAGACTCTCTTGCTTGGATGTCAAAGATCGTTGCGCTTGAAGTTTAAGCTTCTTTAAAACCGCTTTGGTCTTTAAACCTTTGGATTTTTAAACCGCTTTAACTTTGGCAAAACGCGATTATAGGATTTTAAAGCTTAAGTGTAGCTTAAATACGGAGGGGTTAGCAAAGTTTTCTAACCAAAACGTGTTTTAACTCGATCTATCTTACTTAGAAAAAGCGCGAGGCCACATGAGATTTTATGCGCAGCGGCGACAACACTTTTAAACTAACCAGCCCTACAAAAAGGACCTTTTGCAAGCCCTCGTTGCTACTAATTTGTCTTGTAGAAGCTAAGAGAAACAAACTCCTACCCACCTAGCCTAAACAGACTGGCTAGCTATTATGCACAAGTCATCTTGGCAAGTCTAGCTTGGATTGCCACGCAGATAGCTCGTCCATACGCTTACTGATATTTTCCATTGCTGTCTTGGCAATGTTTTTATCTGCCATAGCAATAACCTCTCGATAAAACTCCTTGCGTTGTTCAGGGTTCATTTTCTCGGCCCGTTTGTGAAGCTCCATTTGATAATCAAGCGCTTCTTCGGGGACAATTTTACCAGCCAACCCAATGAGGTTTGCACTGCTCATGTTGCTAAAGGAAACTCCTTTTGTGGAGGCCGATAGAGTGGTGCATAGACCTGCGACAATTAAAGCAGAAATTCCTAGTTTAAAAGACTGCATGTTGATCCTTTGTAAAAAAAATACAATTTCATGTTAGCCACATTTGTAAATCTTGTGTAAATCTGTTAAAACAAGTGCCTTAAAATCCTAGATTTTGTAAAAATTAATGCAATCTAAAGATATTTATTTTCAAAAAATATTTCACCAAACCCTGCAAAAAGGACAAAACCATGCCCGAATTTAACACCTTGCCAATAGACGCACACAAAGCTAGACAAGCGTTTAACTTAAATCTTAAACGCGCTTAAGAAGTCATTGAGATCGAGGGTTTGCTCGTTGAGCTCATGCGAGGATTTTTGCATAGAATCGTTGATTTTTAATAAATCCTGCACACAGGTGGCGATCTTATCTCCATTCTCAAGGATATCCGTGGTGTGCTCGTTGATTTTATGGATATTGTTGAGATTGACAGTGGTGCGGCGCTACCATGGAGGTTTGGAGCATACAGGCATTTATGTCGGCAGTAACCAAATCATCCATTGGAGCGAAAACAGCAAAGTTGAAACATGTAATCCAGAAGCGTTTTTGCAAATGGGTGGGGATTTAGCCCTAAGCATTTATGTTTCGTGTATTGGCTCATCCCAAGTGGCACTACGCGCCCGTGCGCAAGTGGGGCATGGCATAGATGAGAGGGGCCCATACGATCCCTTAGTCAATAACAGCCATAGGTTTGTCATCGAGTGCCTATCCGGACAAGAATGTAAAGAGGACCTCTTGGTGAAAGACCCCATAGAATATTGTAAGGTGTATCTAGGGGCGGACAACTGGCGTGTTTGGGATAGAGGCAATTAACCCCCAATCACCCCCTCTAGTTGCTCTAAAATGTGCTGGCCTATGGGGATAGCCGAGGTGGCCGCAGGGCTTGGGGCGTTGCAGACATTGACACTTCTAGCGCTATTGCAAAATAAAAAGTCCTCAATGAGCTCACCCGACTCGCTCACCGCCTGCGCGCGCACACCCGCGGGGTGGGGGCTTAAATCCTCTAGTTGCAAGCTCGGGCAATACTTTTGCACCAAGCGCAAATAGCTTTTTTTGCAAAGAGAGTTTTTAAACTCCGTCAAACCGGGTTTAAAATATTTGGCAATGACCTTTCTCACCCCCTTGTGTGCGAGCATTTCTTTTAAATCCTGTAAGCTGATGTCTGTTTTGCAATACCCCTCTCTTTTGAGCGCCAACACGGCATTAGGCCCCACGGTAACACTACCATCGATCATTCTTGTCAAATGCACGCCCAAAAAGGGCATGCTAGGATCTGGGATGGGGTAGATTAAGTGTTTAACGATTTGATGGTGTTTAGGGGACAACTTAAAATACTCCCCCCTAAAGGGGCAAATGCTAAAGCCCGGCTTTAAGCCCAGCATCTTAACGATGCGATCGCTAAATAGCCCCGCACAAGAGATGAAGTAATTTGCCTCATAGACAGCGTTTTTGGTGCAAAGTTGCACCCCTCTCGCGTGCTCTGTGATCACCACCACCTCAGCATTGTAAATGACCTCTCCGCCCTTTTCTTTAAAACGTCTAGCCATCGCTAAAGTAACTTCTTTATAGCTCACAATCGCGCTTGTGGGGAAAAATATCCCCCCAAGACCCGTAATGTTTGGCTCTAGCTCTTTAAGTTCTTTAGCATCTAAACAAACCCGCTCTAGTCCGTTTTCTTTGGTGCGCTCTAAGAGCTCTTGCATGCGTTGCATTTCTAGTGCGTTGCTTGCAACTAAAAGCTTGCCACACTCCTCGTATTTGATCCCATTTTCTAAACAAAACGCCTTTGTGGCTTTGTTGCCTTCATAGCAAAAGCGCGCCTTTAAACTCCCCGGGGTGTAATAGACCCCCGCGTGGATCACCCCGCTGTTGCGCCCTGTTTGGTGCAAGCCGCTTTGCGCTTCTTTTTCTAAAAGCAAGACCTTAAAATTGGGGTATTTTTCCAAAAGTTGCATCGCCACACAGTGGCCTAAAATCCCCCCTCCAATCACCACGCAATCATAAATGGGGAGCATTAGAAGTTTTTAAAGTCTTTGTAGCGGCTAAAGGGGTTGGTGGTGAAAGAAAAATACCCTCTTTGGCGCATCAACTCCCGGCGCAATTTGGGGTGGGGCTGGAATTTATCCCGCCCGTGCAACCAAAATAAGTTGTTGATCAGCAAAAACTGCCCCACAGGCACAGGAAAAGAGAGTTTGGCTTTAGAACTTTCTAGCGAGTCGCTAAGATCAGCTAGGTAAATGCCCTCCTCGTAGTCTTTGGGCTGGGCGAATTGATCGATGTAGAGCATGACCGGGTTAGCATGGCTGTCGGCCTCAAACACCGGGTGATAGACATCGCAGGTAACCTTTTTGCTCGGCGGGGCAGACCAGCGCATGACCTTTTTAGCCAGCGGGTGGTTATAAAACTTCGCCAAGTCCTCCCAATCATCTAGGTGCAAGAGTTGCGAGTCTCCTCCTTGCATGTGCTGTTCATCGATTTTATACATCAGCACATAGTCGGTCACTTCATTCACAAAAGTCCCATCGTTGTGGAGCTCTAGGGGCTTTTGGGGCTGGCGTAGATAACTGTCCGAGTTGTCGGTATTCACCACCGCCCAGCGGGCGTAAAATTGCCCCGTCATCTGATCGAAGTTAGAGCGCCCCACTAAATGCACAAAAGCCGTGGCGATTTTGACCATGTCATCGCCTTGCTCCACGGAATTAATGCCCTCAGGATTCACCAAGAGCGCGCCCGTTTTGCGATCGCTCAAGGTCTGTTCTAAAAAGGGTTTGAGTTTGTGGTGGCAGAGCTTGTCTAAGATTTGGGCGCATCTAAAGCGCAAAAAGGATTTATACTCTAGGGCTTGCACGGGGCAATCTTTTAACTCTTTTAATAAGCTTGCGATGGTGTCTTGGCTGAAAGTGACTTGCAAGAGCCTCTTAGAGTAGGGGGTGGGCTCTACACTAAAGGCTTTGCTTGTGGTTTTTGCCATGTTCTCTCCTTTATTAAGGTTGATATATAAGTAGGATTTTATCCAACAATTCATAATGTTCCAATACTAAAGCCTAAAGTGGCGCTCAATAAGCCACCATATGGATGAAACAGGAATAGAGAGTGGCAAATATTTTGCTCATGGGTTTGTAAGCTAAATCAGTCAAAAGGATTGCAGGAAATTTAAGATTGCTGGCGCAGTCTCTAGTTCTTTGAAAGACACCCTAGAGGTTCAGCTTAAAGGGCGCACACAGGAGAAAGAGAGTTTAAAAGGTGTGATCTCCAACTCAAAGAAGAAACACAGAATCTAGATGCCCTCTTTAAATTTTTAGAAGACAAGTTAAAAGTCTCTTACAAAGAGGTTAAAGCGCGGGTGTTGTGGGTAGATTTGCCCGTTTTGTTCGTCTTGAAAATCCTTATAGGCACTTATTTGGAGTTTTATTTATCAAAGTGGACAAGGACCTCAAAATACTAGTGCCTCACAACCCATTAGGGCTGCTAGAAGCTATGGCCAAAAGTCTGCGCCAACACGAGCCTCAAACTAAAGAAGTCTTAAGCCCACAGCATAAATCTTGAGCAGGGGACAAGCAACCGATATTGCTTCGGATAGCGTAGGTCCCTTAAACAAATTGCAAGACAAAAACAATCGATTTTTTATGTTATACTGCGCGCTACTGATAGGAGAAAGCCATGGTCATCACTACAATGAGCCAAATCATTGGCTCCACTCCCGTTTTTAAATTCACGGATCGAGATCATCCCATGCCTCGGGGCTCTGTTATTTATGCCAAATTGGAGCATTTAAACCCGGGGGGGAGCATTAAGGATCGTTTGGGTCAATATCTAATAGAAAAGGGGATCCAAACAGGTCAGATCACAGATCAGACAACGATCATTGAGCCTACGGCGGGCAACACAGGGATCGCTCTAGCCCTTGTAGCCCTAAGGCATGGTCTAAAGACGATCTTTGTTGTCCCAAAAAAATTTAGCCTAGAAAAACAGCAGATCATGAAAGCCCTAGGTGCGGTCGTGATCAACACTCCTAGTGAAGAGGGGATTGCTGGGGCGATTGCCAAGAGCAAGGAATTGGCTAAAAACACTCCGCATAGCTACCTGCCTTTGCAGTTTGAAAACCCCGCTAATCCAGAGGCCTACTATTGCAGTTTGGGTCCTGAAATTGTCCAAGAATTGGGAACACAACTTAGTAGCTTCGTGGCCGGGATTGGAAGCGGGGGGACTTTTGCAGGTACAGCTAAATACTTGAAAGAGCACATCCCCTCTATCCGCCTCATCGGTGTAGAGCCGGAGGGCTCGATTTTAAATGGAGGAGAGTCCCATGCCCATGAAATTGAGGGCATTGGTGTAGAGTTCATCCCTCCCTTTTTTTCAGATTTACCCATTGATGGTTTTGAAACGATCAGCGATTCGGAGGGCTTTGCATACGCTAGAGAACTTGCACGCAAGCATGGCCTCTTGGTGGGCAGCTCTAGTGGAGCGGCCTTTGTGGCAGCTTTGCGGGAGGTGCAACGCCTGCCAGAGGGGAGTTTGGTTTTGACAATCTTTCCGGATATGGCCGATCGCTACCTGTCTAAGGGCATTTATCAATAGGAGACGAGCATGCGTTTGCAAACAAAATTAATCCACGGGGGGATTAGCGAAGATAAGGCGACTGGGGCGGTGAGTGTGCCTATTTACCAAACATCAACCTACCGCCAAGATGGAGTGGGCCGCCCTAAAGGTTATGAATATTCCCGTTCAGGCAACCCAACCCGCTTTGCCCTAGAAGAGCTCATTGCCGCGTTAGAAGGGGGGGTTAATGGCTTTGCGTTTGCCTCTGGTTTGGCAGGCATTCATGCTGTCTTTTCACTATTCCAATCAGGTGATCATATTTTACTGGGCGATGATGTCTATGGGGGGACTTTCCGCCTCTTTGATAAGGTGCTGGCTAAAGGTGGGCTCTCTTGCACGATCTTAGACACCAGCGACCCCGTCCAAATACAAGAGGCTATCCAGCCCAACACCAAAGCCTTATATTTAGAAACACCCAGCAATCCCCTGCTTAAAATCACTGACCTTAAGCAATGTGCCGCGATTGCCAAAGCGCACAATCTGCTCACCATTGTAGATAACACTTTTGCGACCCCCTACTTGCAAAATCCCATAGCCTTGGGTGCGGATATTGTGTTGCACAGCGGGACAAAATATTTAGGAGGACATAGCGATGTGGTCGCCGGACTTGTTACGACCAACCGCCAAGAATTGGCCCAAGAAATTGGTTTTTATCAAAACGCCATCGGGGGAGTACTAGGCCCTCAGGATAGTTGGTTGTTGCAACGGGGCATCAAAACATTGGGCGTGCGCATGGAAGAACACCAAAAAAACGCCCTGTGTGTGGCGCAGTTTTTACAAGTACACCCCAAAGTCAAAAGGGTCTATTATCCGGGTCTGCCAACTCACCCTAACCACGATCTTGCTAAAGCCCAAATGCGTGGATTTGGTGGCATGCTCTCTTTCACGCTCAAAAATGATGGCGAGGCGATCCCCTTTGTAGAGAGTCTTCAGTTATTTATTTTGGGCGAGAGTTTAGGTGGGGTGGAGAGCCTTGTGGGTGTCCCAGCGGTGATGACGCATGCATGCATTCCAAAAGAAAAGCGCATCGCTACGGGAATTGAGGATGGGCTTGTGCGCTTATCTGTGGGTATTGAAGATCAAGAAGATCTGCTAGAGGATTTAGAACAAGCGTTTAAACGCTTAAAATAACCATTAAATGTAGGAGTTGAATGTGAAAATGAATGTAGAAAGTTTTAACTTAGATCACACCAAAGTGAAAGCCCCCTATGTGCGTGTGGCCGATCGCAAGAGGGGCGAGCGCGGTGATCTGATTGTGAAGTACGATGTGCGTTTAAAACAACCCAACAAAGAACACATGGACATGCCAAGCCTGCATTCCCTAGAGCATTTAGTTGCAGAATTGATCCGCAACCACGCCAATTATGTCTTGGATTGGTCACCGATGGGTTGTCAGACGGGGTTTTATTTAATGGTGTTAAATCACGACAACTATTCAGAAATCTTAGAGCTTTTAGAAAAAACCATGCAGGATGTACTCAAGGCCACAGAGGTGCCCGCATGCAATGAGAGACAATGTGGTTTTGCTGCCAGCCATACCCTAGAGGGCGCACAATCTTTGGCCCGCGCCTTTTTGGCTAAACACGCTGAGTGGTCTGAAGTGGAGGCTTAATCAGACTGCAAAAGGGGTGTGGTGTGGGTGCTTTACTTGCTAGTTTATGCAAGCCCCGTACACACCCGCGCTATGGTTAATCTCTAATGTTGTAAAAGTCAAAGGGATTTAAGCTTTTAGTGATGTAGCGCAACAAAGCCGCATCAACGCCCAAAGGACGCAAAGGTGCTTTAACCCTCGACGATAGCCGTATTCTCATTTCAACTGCTAATTGCTAGACTTTTGTTTAACAAGACGGGGGTTCTTGTGTGCAAGAGTGTATTCACAAGCATTAATGCGGTGGCGTACCTCGCCCACTGATACGGTTGTTATTTTAGTGTGTTTCTATCATTTTGGCTGAATGTTATTTTTATTGCTATCATTTAACACATAACATAAGTGCAATCATTGACGACATATAGTATCTTTTAACTTGTTTTGATCTAAATTGTGATTGGCTTTTTTAAATTTTAAAGCCATAATCAGTCGGCAATAGCCAAAGGAGAAAAGATGGTAAGTTTATTCAAAAATATATACCAAGCAATGCTGTTAATTTTGCTTTGTTTAAGTGGGGCCTATGCTGGCGAAGAGGCGAATCGGTATTTTAATCTTGGCGCAGATGCTTATAAAAGCAAAGACTATTTTCAAGCTTTGCAATATTACCAAAAAGCAGCAGAAATTGGGAACGCTGATGCTTATAATAACTTAGGAGGGATGTATAGGAATGGTCAGGGTGTTGCTAAAGACTATCTTAAGGCCATACAATATTTCCAAAAGGCCGCTGAAATGGGGGTTTCTGATGCCTATTATAACTTGGGAGTGATGTATGAGGATGGTGAGGGAGTAGTCAAAGATTATTCTAAAGCTTTGCAATATTACCAAAAAGCAGCGGAGATGGGGGATGCAGATGGTTATTACAGCTTGGGAGTGATGTATTGGAGGGGCGAAGGTGTGGGAAAAGACAAAGAAATGGCACGGCATTATTACCAAAAAGCTTGTGATCTGGGTAATCAGATCGGTTGTAAAAAAGCTAGGAAGTAAATCGGATAAACAATAATTTTAACTTCAGGCTACCTCGAGCAATTTTTCATATGTCTCATTAAGGTGGGACGGCCTTGTTAAACACAAGTTTAGCAACTAGCATGTTGAAATGAGAATACGGCAGACAAATGTTGCCAGTGAATCTACAGATTATGGCAAGGTGTGCAAATCCCTTGTTTAGTGTAAAAGTTTTTAAAGAACATGATAGGGCTTAAAATGAGAAAAAGACTCACAAAATATGCATCGTGTTTTCTTTGCCCATTGGCTCAAAGGCTTTGAGATTAAATTTTGGAGTCCTCAGAAGAGAAAAGTTTATGGATATGGGGTCGTGATCGATTTGTTTTGGCAAGACAAATGACCTTGGAATTTAGATTGGGTGTATTTACATGTCTTATATAAAGTCTTGAGAAGCATTGGTCTAGTGCAGCCCATTTTATTACACACATGTTTTTTAGCCTTAAATAGTATGAAAATGTGTGCTTTAAATTTGCGCGGGAGAGGCCTCGAGAGTGCAGAGAAAAGGGAAAAAAGTTAAAAGGCATCAGGGCGCAATTAAAGAAACCCGACACAGAACTAGGCACACCACCTCGCTTAGAGTGGAGTGCATTGCAGCGTAGCCCAACTGGATATCTATTCCCCCTCCATATCCTCTCTATCTAGGCCCAATTCTAAAGCTTGGAGGGGAGCAATGGCATTGCCCGCAATGCCTTCAATACAGCCGCGCGTACGCGCCACGATGAAATGCAACCCCTCTATGTGTTTGGAGCGCCGCGCCCAGCGTTTTTCGAGTTTAGCCCAAAAATTGCTATAAAATTTTTTTTCTTCACTCAAATCATTCTCCATTTCTCTAAATAGAATGATTGCATTTTCAACTTCTTTCGCAAACTCTGCCCCCACTAAATAGTTGTAGAGTTCGTGTATTTTATTGCCTCTATTCTCTTGGCTTTTTTGCGCCCGCGCGAGATTTAAAATCATCTCCCTTAAAATCCCGCAAAGCCCTTTAAATTCTTGGAAAGTGCAGACATACACACCTTTATAAAGCCCCATGCGTTCCATAGAGTTTGGCAATTTTGTTGTGACAAGCACTCCCAAGTGCGCCCCCGTTTCTCGTTTATTCTGTGTGAGTTTTTCAATCCACTCTTCTTTAAACTCTTTTGCGCGCTTGCTTTCATAACAGATTAACCCGCAATCTAGACCACTGCCATCACGCACCATCTGCAAACAATCAGCTCCCCTTTGCCCCTTTTTCACCTCTTCAATCATGTCTAAGGGGAATTTATGGCGTAAATATTCTTCAATCGCCAATTCTTGGGCTTCTCCTTGCAATTGCTGAGAAATCGCGGGCTGTGCCATCCTATTGGCCTCTTGGAGTGCCTTTTCTAGTCGTTCCCTTTGTACTTCTTGTTCTTTGAATTTAAGCTCGTATTTTTCCCTAGTTTGGATTTCGAGCATCTTTACCATCTCTTCCTTTTGGGCTTGTAGTTGTGCAGCGTTTTGCTCTTGTAGGCGCGCTTTCTCTTGTTGCACTTGTGCTTGCATTTGGACGCGCTCTTGTTGGAGGGCCTGCTCTATGCCTTGTTGGATTTGCTGTTGTAATGATTGCTCTTGCGCTTTGAGTTTTTCAAAGGCTTGGCTGTACTCTTGGCGTTTTTTGGCAACTTCCTGCTCAAATCTGTTTCTCTCTTGGGCCATTTTACGTTGCAACTCTTGTGTCACCTGCTTAGATAAAATCTCGCCTACATTAAAAGTGTATTGGCAATTAGGGCATGTAATGCTGTCGTCCATGTTGGTCCTTTATCTTTAGAATTGTGCATTATAAACGACAAAGGATAAATGAACACTGCGGATGCTTGCGCTTGATTTTGTACTGCCAACCCTACCCCCAGCAACGAGGACAATGTCCTTCAACCCCAAGCAAATACCACTACATTGCACTTTTCGTGCTCGCTTGTCTTAACAAGTTCCAAAAGATTTTACAAGGTATCTTAGTGCGCGATTTTAAAAAAATCTTAAATCCTCCTAAAATCTCTCTACGCGTCCATGAAAATGGCTCAATCGCCTATGATGTCATGGGAAACTCTATACGGGCTTTAAAAAGAAACAGCAGATTAAAAAAGTTAAAGCCTTATGGGATCAAAGATTAAGGGCGTATGCGGATACAATCCAAGCAAAAATTTAAAGGATTCATGCATGGGACTTGAGGATAGGGGTTGTGTGCTGCTGGTGGCGTTGGCGCGCATGCTTTCTAGATGTTTATCAATCTCATCACCAGAAACACTTAGGTTTTCTTGATGGCTTAGTGTTCGTAAATAAGATTCTAGGGGAAGTCCTTGCTTAAAAGAGTTGATTAAAGGCGGGTAAATGATCTCTAAGCTCTGAGAAAAATTTTTTAAAAGGGCTTGGGGATTGAGCGGATGGGGTGTGAGATCTGCGCAATTGTCGTTATCATCATTGTCGTCATCGCTACGATTCACAGAAGTGTCATTCTTTTTAAAATGATAGCAATTTACACCCGGAATCTTATCACGCACTAAAGAGAGGGCGTGCAGAGTTTCAAACTTTCTAATCTCTTGGGAGACATCTTGGGGCAGGCTCTTTTGGATATGCGCCATGACACGGAGGGCATCGATCATCTTAGTGGCTAAATGGATCCAAGTGGGGGCGTATTTTTCGACCATATCTGTGTAGTAGTAAGTGGGATCTGGCATGTGCTCCTCACAAGCATTTTCAAGAGCCAATATAGAAGTGGCTTTGTGTGCGCTTATCATGGAGTCATACTCTTGGGCAGCCGTGATAAACGCGTTTGTGTCCGGAGCACTCTGTGTGGGCGCGCGCTCTTGTGGTGCATCAAAGTGGTTTTTTAACAACAAAGTCATAATCAAGGCTATGACAACAACCCCTAAAGACACCCCCATAAAACGCGCTTACTCATCAACTAATGTCCTTCATCGTGATAAAACCATAATATAATTTTGCAAATACGCCTTCGGGGTAGCCACATCGTATCTTTCACCCTTAAATATTTGGGCGCACTTTGGCGCAATTTCTTAAGATCATGTTTGGCAACAAAACCCCTAGTGTAGTTGGGTGCCATGCTAAAGATGTTGGCATATCAATCTCAATGTCGGGGGGCGTGTAGAGGCGTGCCAAATCCTCTAAACGGGCTTTAATTTTGCGAATCTTTGGGATATTGGTTTTGGCTTTTGTAAGATAGATGGCTAGCGAACTAAGATCGTTGGCCAATGCGCCCCATTCTGCAGGCTTCAAAGGGAGTTGTGCCACGCCCAGCAAAAGGATCATACACCAACCACCCGCATTCTCTTCAAATTGCGGTGGCCATTATATATGTGTGTGTAAATTTAATGAAGTGTTGAAAGATAAATAGACAGGGTAGATAGCCCTAAACAAAAGGGCCTTTGCTCGAAAACGAGCTGAAAATAGCTGCATTCTAGATTTAGATTAACAAAAACCCATTGCTAACAAGGACGCTAACGAGCGACCACCTTCAAGCGTAATCAAGTCTCTTGAATTAGAGGTCTAACCCTGCAACTCTAGGGTGCAAAGCCACCCGCATTCTTAAGAGGTTAGCTAGAATCCAGTCAAGAAGCCCTCCCTTTAGAGTGGCTGACTCATGAACTAAAAGGGATGGTCCTTAAATATTCTAGTGCACCGGGCTCTCTGTGGTCAAAGAAGACACTTTGTTGTTGATCGATCTTGGCGATATTTTCCATGTCTGCTGTGTCTAAACTAAAATCAAAGATTTGGCCGTTTTCTACGATCCGCTCAAGTTTAGCCGACTTAAACAAAACGACAATCTGCCTTTGTGTGAGCCAACGCAAGATCACCTGTGCAACAGATTTATGGTGCTTGCGTGCAATCTCTTGCAAAGTGGGGTTTTCAAAAATATCGTTTTTGCCCTCTGCAAAGGGTGCCCATGCTTGAGGCTGGACCTTGTATTTTTGCATAAACTCTTGGGCTTTTGTTTGCTGGAAAAAAGGATTGACTTCAATTTGGTTGATGGTGGGGACGATTTCATTAAAGGTGATCAAATCAGCTAGGCGATCGGGGTAGAAATTGCTCACCCCAATGGAGCGGATCTTGCCCTCTTGATGCAAAGCCTCTAGGGCGCGGTAAGTCCCGTAGTAGTCGTTAAAGGGCTGATGCACGAGAACTAAATCTAAATAATCCAGTTGCATTTTTTGTAAGGATTTTTCAACAGAGGCCCTTGCCTTTTGCTCTCCGGCGTTGCTAAACCAAACCTTTGTGGTGATGAACAATTCCTCGCGGGGGACACTGGTTTGATTGACGGCCCGCCCCACGCCCGCCTCATTGCCATACATTTGGGCGGTGTCGATCAGGCGGTAGCCCCTATCTATGGCCTCTAAAACCACTTTCTCGCACTCAGGATCGGGGATTTGAAACACCCCTAGCCCCAAAATAGGCATCTTGACTTGGTTGTTTAAAACGACATGTTCCATCTAGCTCTCCTTAAAACTGACTTTTTCTAAAACGACTCTCTTTGACTGCGCCATCCTGCAATCAAGAGCAACCCCCAATACTACCATACAATCTATGAGATTTGTTATTTGTTTGCGCCCACGCAAAACATTTAAAGAGGCAGACAGGCAAAAACAAGCAGAATTAGAGCGCACCCAAGAAGTCTAGAGCGAGCCCAAACAGAGTAAAAACGCGAAATCAAAGCTTACAAATTGTTTTTAACTCTGCCTGCCAGTGTGAAAGCCGGTTTGTCCAATCTGTTTAAAGAGGACAATCCGCTTGCCTTTATGGTCGCTGGCACACAGTATCGAAATGCTTTGGGACTACACCAACAACTCGGATTAAGTCACAGTGTTGTCATTTGGTATTAAATCGAATCAAGCTTTTAGTGGCCGCCGATAGAAAAAGCCAAAAAGAGTTTAAGAATGGATGCTTGTAAAGCAATTGAACCCATCCATTTAAGTCGGCCAGCGCATGCGTGCATTTTAGGCGTTGCCTAGAAATTATAAACATAGTTGGCATAAAAAACGATGCTTCTTTGAAAGGTCAAGCCATAAATCCCGCCGGGGGCAACAGAGCGGAAGTAGTAATTGCGCACCAAAGGGATTTTAAGCCCAAATTCAAAGCCCTGATGCCTAGTAACATTGGCCCGCACGCCCACATTAACGGGGATTTGAAAATAGCTAAAATTCTCGCTCACCCCGGGATATTTGGCTAGGCTTTTGACATAAGAAGCCCCCGAATTGCTCCACGAGCTGCCTGCAAACGCTAGCCCCATAAAAAAGCCCACCTGCATTTTGCGCTGATCGATGAAGTTAAAGAGATAATCCGCCCCCACGCCATAGACATTGTCGTTTAAACGTGGTCCGTTAAAACTAGGGTTATCATAGCCATACTCGTAAAACACATAGGCCCTAACCCCATTGCGCCTTTCCAGATTGCCAAAGAACATTTTATACCCTGCATTGAGGCTAAAGCCGTACATGTTGCTCATCCCCGGGGTGTAACCGCTTAAGCCTGAAGGCTGGGCCTCGTTGGCATACATCCCCCTAGAGATCGTGGTTTTCACCAAGGTGTATTGCAACCCACCCGAAACATAAATGCCGTTTTTCTCCGCTAAGGCCACATGAGCCAAACCACAAACAAGCCCTAAACTAACCGCTAATCTATGAAAAAACATCATTACCCTTAAAAATCGAAATTACCTTGTTGTCCCTTATTCATGCTTGCATATACACTCGCCACATACGCCTTGCGATCCACGCACTCTAGAGTCAAACTGCAGCGCAAACAAGACCCCACGCCCTTTCTCTCTTGGCAAGCTTGCACCTTTTGCACCAATTCGTCTAACTTTTGTTCGTATGCATCCACTGCTTGAGAACCTCCATTTCCACTTTTGAGCCTAGAAAACAAGGGCTTTTGTCGTGCAGACCATTTAAGGGGGTGTTTAAGGTCTCTTGTGCTCCATCAAAACTTAACCCCCCCGCTTTTTCCACCACAAAAGCTAAAGGATAGACCTCAAAAAGCTTGCGTAATTTGCCCAAGGGCGCGTCCTGTGTGGCCGGGTAGCAAAACAACCCCCCCTCTTTACTAAGCAGGTGATGGACATCAGCGACCATGCTCCCGCTGTAACGCAGGCGGTAACCCTGCTTAAAAAATGCGGTCAAAAACTCCACATAAGCAGGGCTAAAATACTGCCAACTCCCCCCGGGGGCAATGTTTTTGCCCTTGTCTTTAAGTTTTAAATCCTTTTGGCTGTGCCACTCTTGGCTGTCTTCATTGAAGACATAGTGCATAACCCCTTGATCGCTTGCCACGACTAACTCTAACTTTGCCCCATAGAGAATATACGCCCCCATTTTAAGGTGGCTCGCCATTTGTGGCTCGCTAAAGCCCAAAGCTGGGCGGGCATACACCCCAAAAATGCTGCCCACAAGAAAATTCGCCCCCACCACGCTAGAGCCATCAAGGGGATCAAAGGCGATCAAAAGATCTCCGCTTTCATTGTAATGCGCCTGCTCTCTCTCCTCGCTCATCACGCCCCCCACACCCGGTGTTTGGATTAGGGCCTCAAAAATCAAGCGATCCACAGCCACATCTACGGCCAATTGTAAATCCGCCGTGGGGTTTTTATGGTCGGTGTAGCGGGTGTCGCCCTGTTTAATCGCTTGGTAAATTTTAGGGGCTAGAGATTGCAAGGCTTGCAAAATCGGGGTTAGCATTCTTGTGTCCTTTACGATTGCATGCTATCATTTTAGCATGGAAATTGTGGATTTAAACAGCGACATGGGTGAGGGTTTTGGGGTGTATCGCTTGGGCGATGATGTTGCTATTATGGAGTGTGTCAGCAGCGTTAATGTTGCCTGTGGGTGGCATGCGGGCGATCCTTTGATCATGCAAGAGCGGGTCGCTCTAGCCAAAGATTTAGCCATAGGGCTGGGTGCGCACCCGGGCTATCCAGATTTGTTAGGCTTTGGGCGGCGCGATTTAAAACTAAGCCCTAAAGAGGCTCGGGCTTATACGCTCTATCAAGTGGGCGCGCTTTATGGCTTTGCGCGGGCGCAACAAATCCCCTTAGAGCATGTCAAATTGCACGGGAGCTTTTACAACCAAGTCGCCTACGATTTAACCCTATCTCAGGCCGTGTTGGAGGGCCTTGGAGATTTTGACCCCCACTTGATTGTGCTCGCGCCTAGTTTAAGCCCTATGGCAAAGTTAGGGCAAGAAATGGGCTTAAGGGTTGCCCAAGAAGTCTTTGCCGATCGCCACTATTTAGACGATGGACGGCTTGTGCCAAGAAGCCACCCTCGAGCCTTTGTTACAGATGTGCAAGAAGCCTTAGCGCGGGTGGTGCGCATGGTAAAAGATCGCAGGGTACAAACCATTAGCGGCCAAGAAATAGAGATTTGCGCCGACACCATTTGCGTGCATGGCGACAACCCTAAGGCGGTGCAACTAGCGATACACATCAAAGAAGCCCTGCTAAAAAACGGGGTCAAAATCCAGCCTTTAAGGGCGTTTCTTAAAGGGGGCGTGCATTAGCCACTTACTCGGAGCAGCTTTTTTAATGGCGACCTCAGCGGTGGGTCCGGGCTTTCTCACCCAAAGCGCGCAATTCACGCAAGAGTTAAAAAGTGCCTTTGCATGTGCCATTTTAATCGCCACTCTCGCCTCTTTGATCGCCCAACTCAATGTGTGGCGGGTGCTGGCAGTGGCTAATCAAAGAGGGCAAGAGATCGCCAGCACGCTTTTACCCGGGCTGGGAGCTTTTCTCACTTTTTTAATTTGCTTAGGTGGGTTGGTTTTTAATATTGGCAATGTGGGCGGCGTGGCTTTGGGTTTAAAAGTGCTAGTGGGGCTCAATTTAGAGACCGGGGCGGGGCTGGGGGCTTGTTTGGCCATTGGGGTTTTTCTTTTTAAGCGGGCAACGGCCTTTATGGATAAATTGACCCAAATTTTAGGAATTTTTATGATCTTGCTGATGGGGCTTGTGGCCTTTAGCGCCAAAGTCCCCCTAGCGCAAGTGGCCAAAGAAGCCTTACACCCGAGCCACTTTTCAATGGTGGCGGTGCTGACTTTAATCGGGGGCACAGTGGGCGGGTATATCATTTTCTCAGGAGGGCATCGACTCTTAGACGCTAAGGTCGTGGGGCCCAAGCGGTTAAAAGAAGTGGATTTGGCGGCTTATTTAGGCATTTTTGTGGCGACTTTAGTGCGTGGGCTGTTGTTCTTGGTGATTTTGAGTGTGGTGGAGAGCGGGGCCAAATTACAGCCCTCTAACCCGGCGCTTAGTGCCTTTGAATCCTTTGGGGAGCGGGGGCGTTTTGTTTTTGGTGCGGTCTTTGTGGCGGCTAGTTTAACCTCCATCATCGGAGCGGCTTACACGAGCGTGTCTTTTTTAAGAAACTTTAGCTGGGTGCGCCGGCGTGAGAACACTTGGGTGATTGGTTTTATCGGCGTGTCGGCTCTCATCTTTTTGGGCGTGGGTAAGCCTGCCACGCTCTTAATTGCCGCCGGTGCGCTCAATGGTCTGATTTTGCCCTTAACTTTAGCGGTCATGTTGCTCGCCGCCAAAAGCCCTAGAATCGTGGGCAGTTACAAGCATCCCCTCATCCTGAGCCTTTTGGGCTGGGTTGTGGTCGCCCTTAGCGCATATCTGGGTGTGCTTTCTTTAAAACCTTTTTTAAGTCTATGGACGGCTTAAGTGGAATTTAAACCTTGCGCTGAAAACGCCCTACTAATCACTTTGGGCGACTTAATCACGCCTAGCCTCAATGCCAAAGTGCGCCTTTTGTATAAAACCTTAAGAGCGCAAAATCTCAAGGGCCTTGTAGAGATTGTCCCCGCTTACGCCTCTTTGCTTGTGATCTATGACCCTTTTATCCAAACCCACGCCCATTTAATAGAGCTTGTTAAAAATCTTAACCTAGACTTACCCACAGAGCAAGAGCAAGAGGCGTATTTGGTGGAAATCCCCGCTTGCTACGAGCTGGGATTGGATTTAGAAAGCGTAGCAGAGCAGACAGGTTTAAGCCCTGCACAAGTGATAGAAAAGCACAGCGGGCGGGATTATTTAGTATATTGCTTGGGCTTTTTGCCCGGCTTTGTCTATTTGGGCGGCTTGGACCCGGCACTCAGACTACCTAGACTGGCTATACCTAGGTTAGAAGTCGCCGCGGGCTCTATTGGCATCGCCAACGAGCAGACGGGCATTTACCCCATCGATAGCCCCGCTGGCTGGCACATCCTCGCCCAAACCCCCATAAGCCTCTATGTCCCCACACAAGAGCCCCCCGTGTGTGTGCGTGCTGGCGATTATATCCGCTATAAGCCCATTAGCCTACAAGAATACCAAGAGAGTCACACTTGCCCTAAGCGGACTCTTGTGTCTAAAGATGCCTTGCATGTCTAGTGTACGGGTGTTAGAGGCGGGGTTGTGCACCAGTATCCAAGATTTGGGGCGGGGGGGGTATCAAGAGTTTGGCATCCCTGTAAGTGGGGTGATGGACGAATTTAGCGCCTCTGTAGCTAATTTTTTAGTCGGCAATGAAAGGGGGCAAGCCCTCTTAGAGATGACCTATACGGGCGGGGCGCTAGAATTTTTAGAACCCATGCAAATTGCCCTCACAGGGGCTCATTTAAGCCCCAAGCTAAACGGTGAAGAGATTTTTAATTGGGAGTCTTACGCCGTCAAAGCTGGGGATATTTTGCAGTTTGGGCAACTTTTAAGCGGAGCGAGGGCGTATTTAGCCTTTTCGGGCAACTTAGGCGTGCCGCTAGTGCATGGGAGCAAGTCGACTTACATGCGCGCCGGCATAGGCGGGTTTTGTGGGCGGGCTTTGCAAAAGGGCGATGAACTCTTGATCCAAACCCACCCCGCGCAAAAAAAACGCCACTTACCCGAGAAACACCGCCCCATTTACCACAAACAAGCCAGCTTACCCGCCCTCTTAGGTCCAGAAGCCCACTACTTTAGCTTAAAAAGTGTACGCCGCTTTTTTGCCTCTGCCTATAAAATCAGCCCTAGAGCCGATCGCATGGGCATTTGCTTGGAGGGCGAGCCCTTAGAGCGGCTTTTGCAAACCGAGTTGGTGTCTAACCCTTTAGTGCTAGGCAGTGTGCAAGTGCCAAGCAGCGGCCAACCCATTGTGCTGATGGCAGATAGGCAGACTTTGGGGGGTTATCCAAAAATCGCCACACTTCTTAAAGAAAGTGTAATTGCTTTAGCCCAAATGCTCCCCGGGCAAGTGGTGCGCTTTATCCCCCTAAGACTAGAGCAAGCACAAAAAAGATATTGCGCCTTTTATAAAAACCTCGCCCACCTGCAAGAGATTTTAAAATAAGGGCGCGTCCATGGTGCTAGGGATTTCTAAGCCCATGAGTTTTAGCACGCTGGCAGCGACATTGTTAAGCCCGCCGTTTTTCAGCCGCTTAACCCCGTCTCCCATGATGAAACAATAGACCTCATAGGTGGTGTGGTTGGTGAGCGTCTGCCCGCCCTCTTGCATGTGCTCGCAGTTGCCATGGTCGCTGGTGAGCACCAAAGCGTAATCCAGCTCTTTGGCTAGTTGCACGATTTGCCCTAGGGCTTTATCCACCGCCTCCACCGCCAAGATGGCCGCCTTAAAATTGCCCGTGTGCCCGACCATGTCCCCGTTAGCAAAATTGACAATGATTAAATCCTTGCCCGCTTGCATGTGCGCGCAGACCGCATCGGCCACGCCAAAGGCGCTCATCTCAGGGCATAAATCGTAGGTTTTAACCTTAGGGCTTTCGATCAAAACCCGCTCTTCATTTTTAAAGGGCTCTTCCACGCCGCCATTGATAAAAAAGCTCACATGGGCGTATTTCTCGGTTTCGGCGATGTGGGCTTGGCTCAAACCCGCCTCTGAAACCACTTGGGCTAAAGTGTGGGTGATGTTGGGCTTTTCAAACAACACGGGGTAGGCAAAGTCGGGGCTATAACTTGTCATCGTGGCGATGTAAAGCTCGGGGGGGGGTTTAAAGCCCTCAAGGTCCCCACACCCGCCCAAAGCTTGGGCAAGCTGGCGCATGCGATCGCTTCTAAAGTTAATGCAAACCACCCCCTCGCCATCAAACATGCCCGGGTAATGCGCAAAGCTCACTGGCTCGATGAACTCATCGCTAACGCCCTGATAATACATCTCTTTAATGTAGCGCTCAGGGGTGAAGTCTGTTTTGTTTTCAGCATGCACCATGCAGTTGTAGGCTTTTAACAACCGCTCGTAGCGCTTGTCGCGATCCATAGCAAAAAAACGCCCGGCGAGGCTGGCGATGTGGATATTCTCGCTACAAATGGAGTTGATGATCTCTAAATACTCCAGCGCGCTTTGAGGCAAAACATCGCGCCCATCGGTGATTAAATGCAACCAAACTTTTTTACCCAATCTTTCTAACAACAGCGCCATGCTCGTAAAATGCTGGATGTGGGCATGCACCCCCCCATCGCTCATCAACCCAATGACATGCACCACTTTGGCGTGATCTGTCACGCTTTTAAGGGCAGGATTGTCCTCAAGCGCGCTTTTGGCAAACGCCTTAGAAATGCGCACCAAGTCTTGATAAAAGGTGCGCCCCGCTCCTATGCACATGTGCCCGACCTCAGAATTGCCCATTTGCTCCTCTGGCAACCCCACGCTCAAGCCATGTGTTTTTAGCAAGCTGTGGGGGACATGGCCAAAGAGCCAATCATAGGTGGGTTTTTTAGCCGCTAAAAAGGCGTTGCCCTCGGGATTGGGGTTGTGCCCGATGCCGTCTGTGATGATGAGGAGGGTCTTTTGCATTTAAAACACCGGGGATTCTTGCATTAACATGATTTTATTGGCATCTTTGCTGTTTTTAGGGGTCTTGCCGGTGTGGGTTTTGTCTTTTGACTCTGGGGGTTTAGGGGTGGCGTGGTGCGTGGGGTGTTTAGCACTCTTATGCGGGCGGGGCTTTCTGCGGGTTTGAGAGCGGGGTTTGGAGGTGGAGACAATCTGTGGCTGGAGCTCTAGTTGCGGCTGGGCTTGGATCGTTTCATCCTTGTGTTCGTGTTTGGCTGTTTGTAAGGGTGCGGCTTGGTCTTCATCCACGCTTTTTTCTAGGGCAGGCATCATGCTCTGCAAGGTTTTGATCTTGGTTAAAATGTCTTGGTAATACTCGTTGGCGCTTTGGTCAATGTGCTCGTTTTTTTGCCAGCGTAGGCCCTTATAGTAGGATTTGATCATGTCTTTTAAATCCCCCTTGTGGATGCGCTTCCAGCTAATTAAAGTGTCTAGGGCGACTTTAGAAGCGAAATTTTGATCTTTAATCAACAAGTCGCCATACACGCTTTGCATAAAACGGGTGTCCCGCTCGTTGTAGCGCTTGAGTACATCGGGGATATAAGCGTGGTAAATGCCCGCACTCGGATCGCTAAAATCCACCCGATACATGCCCGCACAAGATTCTTTCCACGCGATGGCGGCCAATTCGTAGCCCAAATTTTCTTTAAACCCATAGCGGTAGGCATAGACCAAAATGCGCTTTTGGAAGGCGTTGAAATGGCGCGGGTCTATGCACTCGGCTAGACTCGCCTCTTTGTGGCCCGCGCTCAAGCTGTTAGACAAACAAACAAAAGCCAACAAAGCCCACAAAGAAGAACGCCACAGCCCAAAAACCGCCTTACACACACAACGCATCGCAGAACCTCTTAAGAGTTTTTAATCACTGATTTTGTTATAATTGTAGCAGAAGTAACCCTTGAAACACCATAAACCCGACAAAACCCATAGGAGCTTACTTGAATCAAGCCCTCCTTATTGAAATCCTCTTAGAAGAGTTGCCCGCCAAGCCCCTTTTACAGGAGTTCCCGCGCATGTTAGACAAATGGCAAGCCCTGTTAAACGCACGGGGTTTAAGCACGGTTACAGAGCTTGGCTACACCCCCACAAGGCTCGTTTTACACGCCCCAAGTTTTCCCACCCACACGCCCCCGAGCACTGAGGAACACTTTGGCCCGCCTTTAGCCGTGGGTATCACCAACAACACCCTAAACGCCATAGGGCAGAAGTTTTACACCAAGTTAGACCTAGAGGTGCCGAGTGTGTGGCAAACGGCCATGAAAAACAACAAAGAAGTTTTATACGCCTGTGTGCAAACCAAGATCCAACCCACAGCCCCCCTGCTCGATGCTTTGATCTTAAACTTTTTACAGACGCTAAACTTTGGCAAAAGCATGGCATGGGGGGAGGTTAAAGCCCGCTTCATCCGCCCCGTCCACAACATTTGCGTACTCTTTGGAGAACAAAAAGTGCCCTTGCCCTCGTGTCAAGAGGCCTTTTTATGCACCACAAAGCGCGCCACAAAATTGCACTTTTCTATGGGCTTTGGCTGGCATAAAACCCCCAACATTGAAACCTACTTTGACACCTTAAAGCGGGGCAAAGTCCTTTTAGACCCCAAAGCTAGAGAAGCTAAAATTTTAAATGAAATCCACGCCCTAGAGCAAGAGCATGGGCTAAAAGTGCGGATAGATGAGGATTTATTGGCTGAAGTGGTGGCGATCACAAGCTACCCCACCGCCCTCTATGGGCAGTTTGATCCCGCATTTTTAAGCCTACCCCCCGAGATCACCACAACTTCGATGCAAGAGCACCAGCGCTACTTTGCTGCCTTTAAAAACGGGGCGTTGCACGCTGGCTTCATTGTGGTGAGCAACACCCCCTTAGAGCATCCAGCCGACTTTAAAAACATTGTGGCGGGCAATGAAAAGGTGTTAAAAGCGCGCCTCAGCGATGCCATGTTTTTTTATCAAAACGACTTAAAAAACCCTTTTGAGCCCGCACACGCCAAAAATGCCCTAGGACAGATCGCTTTCGTGCAGGGCTTGGGCAGTCTTGCCGACAAAGTCCAAAGGGAGCAACAAATCGGGCAGGCTTTGGCGCAAAAATACGCCCCCCATTTGCAAGACGATTTAACACAGGCTTTGAGCCTTTCTAAACTCGACCTTCTTAGCGAAGTGGTCTATGAGTTCCCCGAATTGCAGGGGATTATGGGGGGCTACTACGCTAAAGCCAAGGGCTACAAAGAAAGCATCAGCACCGCGATCAAAGAGCAATACCTCCCCAACAGCGAAAACGCCCCCCTGCCCTCTAGCCTCTTGGGCGCGCTCGTGTCTTTGAGCCACAAATTAGACAGCTTATTAGCCCTTTTTAGCGTGAATAAAATCCCCACAGGCTCCAAAGACCCCTTTGCCCTGCGCCGCGCGTGCAACGCTATTTTGCGCATTTGTTTGCATTTTAATTTGTCCTTTGATTTGCAAAAAGACTTTGAAAAACTCGCCAAAAATTATCAAAGCTTTGACACCGCCCTTTTAAAAGATTTTGCGCTGGAGCGCTTGAGCCACATTTTAGAGAGTAGCCTGCAAGGCTACACCCCCAACATCTATAAAGCGGTGCTTGCAGGCATCGCCCAAAGCCAAGAAGCTTGCGAAGTGTGCCAAATCGCTAAAAAGGTGCAAGCCTTAGCTACTTTCCTTCAAACCACGCAAACTAGGGAGTTTGTGGCGATGTTTAAACGAGTGGCTAACATCACCCAAGATGATAAATTAGACATCGCCCCAGACCCTAAGCTTTTCACCCATGAAAGCGAGCACTCCCTTTACAACGCCTACAACACCCTAAAAGCCACGCCCTTTAAAAACTATTTAGAGCAACTGCACGCCCTTTTTGCGCTTAAAGAGCCCCTAGAAGCGTTTTTTGACCATGTGCTTGTCAATGATCCCAATTTAGCGGTGCAAAACAACCGCAAGGGCTTGTTGGGCTTGATCTATTGCGCGTTCTTGGGTGTAGCAGAAGCCAAAGAATTGTAGGGCATGCGGGCACTCTTATTATTGTGGGGGCTGTTGCTAACAAGTTTAGGGGGCCGCACTTTCTCTTTAGCCGAGTTTTTTAAGCGGGTGGAGCACAACTCTATGGAACTCATCCAAAAAAAGGCAGATTTTATCAGCCTTTTAGAGGACCAAAAGGCGACCAACTCGTGGGATTTTCCTTACATTTCTAACGAAACCTCTATGGTACGCAACTACCAAGGCATCGCCGAGCCCCAACCCCGCACGGTTTTAATGATTAAACCTAAACTGCCATGGGTAAGTCGTCTGCTCGCGCGCAGTTTATCGATTAAAAATGTGCAATACCGCAAGAGTTATGAACTCAGCCGCAATTTGGCCTTCATTGGGGCAAAACGGCTGTATCTTAACTACATTTTAAACATTGAAAAACACAACATCTACGCCAAACGGGAGCAAATCTTTTACTCCCAGCTCAACGCCGCTAAGGCAAAGGTTGCTGCCGGGAGCATGTCTAAAAAGGACTACATCAACTTTAAAAACTCCTATTTGGAGTCTAAATTGGCCAAGATCAACATGGAAACGCTCATCATCAACCAAGAGCGCACTTTAAACACCATGCTTGCTATTGTCGATCCCATTGGGCAAAATGCCCGTTTTTCCAGCTTTGTGGACAATGAGCACCAAATCAAAATCCCCGAATTGAAATTTGAATATGTGCACATGGGCGAGCAGGCCATCAACCGGGTTTTAGAGCACTCGCTGTATGTGGAAGTGCTGGACTTAACCGCTAGAGATTACCATGTCAACGCCAATCTTGCCAACCGCGATGTGTTCCATAATTTTGAATTTGGCTTTGGGGCAGAGAGCTATAACTCCTCCACCCACCTGTCTATGGAGTTTTACATCCCCCTGCCCGTAACGCCCAAGAACATCCACCTCAAACGCAAATACCTCGCCCTAGAAAATGGCACCCGTGCACAGAATGTTGTGATGAAGCGCAACATCCACATCAATGCCCTCGCCTACCTGGACCAATTGCAGACCAAGGAGCGCTACATTAAAATCCAAATCGATGCCATCGACAACAAAGCAAAGCTTATGGAGATGGGGCGGGTGGCTTATGAAGCGCAAAAAATCGGGCTGTTTGAATATCTGTTTTACCAAAACGCCTACATGGACGCTCTGATCGCTTTGGCAGAGGCCCGGATTGAATATGTCAACATCACCGCCCTTTTAGAAGAAACTTTAGGGCAAACCCTCACACACATAGGGAACGCGTTTTGAAAGCTCTGATTTTTCTTTTGTGTTTCTGTGCATTGCAAGCCTACGAGGAAATTGCCCTAACCCCTAAACAAATTGAGGGTTTAGGGCTTAAGATGGTCTCCTTAAACCAAAAATTTGCCACGCACGGCCTGCCTTTTAGCGCCTCCATTGACTTTAATAACTTCAACCTCAAACACACGGTGATTCAAAGCCTGAGTTTTAACGCCACAGTGGTGGCGATCTATAAAAATGAGGGCGAGTTTGTCAAAAAAGGCGACTTGATTTGCGAGATCAGCTCGATCGATTTAAGCAATCTTTACTTCGAGTTACAAAACAACCAAAATAAATTAAAAGTCGCCCTAGATGTCAGCACTAAGGACCACGAACTCTACAAACAGGGCGTGATCGCCAAAAGGGAGTACCAAAACAGCTTTTTGATCAGTGAAGAGATGAGCCTAAAAGTGCGCCAACTAGAGACCACTTTCCAAAACTTTGGCATCGACCCTAAAGACCCTTTGGGGCTGTATGGGTTTCGAATCATCGCCCGCAACAGCGGAATTCTCTCCATTGCCCCTAAAGTTTTGGGCGAAAAGATTTTGCCCTTCACGACCTATATCCGCATCTCAGAGAACAACGACTTGATTGCCCGCATTAAACTCCCCGTGAGCCTCTCGCGCTACATCAAACGGGGCTCGCGGGTGTTTGATCAAATGGGCAATGCCATCGGGGCGATTCAAAGCATCTCTGTGGTGTTGGATAAAAGCTCCAACACGATTTTAGCCACGGCTCGAATCGAGGCGGGCAATTTCCATGTGGGCGAGACGACCGATGTCTATATTGAGGGGGCAAAGCCTAGAAATTCGCTTTTTATCCCCTCTAGTGCCGTCATTAAAAACGACCAGGATTATTTGATTTTTGTACGCACCAAGAAGGGCTTCATGCCCACCCCCGTGAAAGTCATTGAGGAGCGCAACCATGTCTTTGTCATCAGCAGTCAAAACATCAACCCGCATGCCAAAGTCGCCACGGGGGCTTTGGTGAGCTTAAAGGGCATTGTCAATAACTTAGGGGACGACGATTGATGCTAGCCTCTCTCATTGAATTTGCCCTAAGACAGCGTGTGGTTGTGCTCATTTGTGCCTTTTTGCTCTTGCTCTTTGGGTTTTATAGCTTTTTCACCACGCCCATAGATGCCTTCCCCGACATGTCCCCCACACAAGTTAAAGTCGTGTTGAAGTTGCCCGGCTATTCTCCCGAAGAAATGGAGAATAATATTGTCCGCCCCCTAGAGTTAGAGTTATTGGGCTTAAAGGGCGAAAAGTCGTTAAGGAGCACTTCTAAGTATTCCGTTTGCGACATCACCATTGACTTTGACGATGGCATGGACATTTATTTAGCCCGCAACATGGTGAATGAAAAGCTAGCCCTTGTCTTGCCTGACTTGCCCGATGAGATCGAGGGCGGGATCGAGCCTATTGTTACGCCCTTGTCAGACATTCTCATGTTCACCATCGATGGCAACTTAGACGATGTGGACAAACGCCAATTACTCGACTTTGTGATCCGCCCCATGCTGCGCACGATCCCGGGCGTGGCAGATGTCAATTCCATCGGGGGGTTCAGCCGTGCCTTCGTGGTGGTGCCCGACTTCGACGACATGGCAAGGCTGGGCATTTCTATGAGCGATTTAGAAAACACCTTGCGCGCGAATTTAAGCAACAGCGGGGCGGGGCGGGTCGATCGCGATGGGGAAACCTATTTAGTCAAAATCCAAACCATGGCCCTAACCCCTGAGGAGATTGGCGACATCACCATCTCCACCAAGAAGGGATTTTTACACATTAGGGACTTTGCAAGGGTGGTCGTGTCTTCGCGCACAAGGCTAGGCTTTGTGACGAAAAACGGGATCGATGAAACCACAGAGGGGCTCGTGCTTTCGCTCAAAGGGGCAAACTCCAGCACCATCATTAAAGCCGTGCGCCAAAAGCTAGATACAGAGATCAAGCCCCTGCTGCCTACCGGCGTGCATACGCATATTTTTTACGACCGCTCGGAATTTACGAAAAAAGCCATCAACACCGTCACCAAAACGCTCATTGAAGCCGTTGTGCTCATCATCATCACTTTATTTTTGTTTTTAGGCAATTTTAGGGCGAGCATTGCGGTGGGCGTGATCTTGCCCTTGAGCCTTAGTGTGGCGTTCATTCTCATCAAGCTCAATCACATGACACTAAATTTAATGAGTCTAGGCGGGCTCATCATCGCCATAGGCATGCTCATCGACTCGGCGGTGGTGGTGGTGGAAAACGCCTTTGAAAAATTAAGCACCCACACCAGCACCACGAAGTTACACGCCATTTACCGCTCCTCTAAAGAGATCGCCGTGTCTGTGGTGAGCGGGGTTGTCATCATCATCGTGTTCTTTGTGCCCATCATGTCCTTAGAGGGCATTGAGGGTAAAATGTTTGTGCCCTTAGCCACCAGCATCGTGTTTGCGCTCTTGGGGACTTTGGTTTTAGCCATCACTGTGGTGCCCGTGATCAGCTCTATGGTGCTTAAAGTGCAAGCGCATAAAGAAACCCCCTTGACGCGCTTTTTCTACTGGATTTACACCCCAGCCCTGCAATTTGCGCTCAAAAACCCTAAAACGATGCTTGTTGGTGCACTCCTCTTTTTAGCGTCTAGTCTGTCCCTTTTCCCCTTTGTGGGTAAAACTTTCATGCCAAGCTTGGATGAAGGGAGCAGTGTTTTGAGCGTGCATACCGTGCCCTCTATTTCGCTCGATCAATCTAAGGATTTGGTTTTACGCATTGAAAAGACCATTAAAGACAAGGTCAAAGAAGTGAAAATGATCGTGGCGCGCACGGGCTCAGACGAGCTAGGGCTAGACTTAGACGGGCTCAATCACACCGACATGTTCATCTCTTACATCCCCAAAGAGCAGTGGAGCGTGAAGACCAAGCAAGAGTTGCTAGACAAGATTTTGGCTTGTTTAGAGGATTACAAGGGCATTAACTTTGCCTTCACACAACCCATTGAAATGCGGGTGTCGGAGATGCTCACAGGGGTGCGGGGGGATTTGGCGATTAAAGTTTTTGGCAACGACATAGAAAAACTCAACGACATCAGCGCCCAAATTGTAGAGGTGATTAAGGGCATTAAGGGCTCGGACGAGGTGTTTACAACCCTAAATAAGGGCGTGAATTATTTGTATGTTACACCAGATAGGGACTCTATGGCAAATGTCGGCATCACCAGCGATGAATTTGCTAAATTCCTTAAATCCGCTTTGGAGGGGATTGTCGTGGAGTACATCCCCACAGGCATCTCCCGTACCCCCGTGATCATCCGCCAAAACAAGGACATCGCCTCTAACGCCACTTTGCTAAAAAGCCTAGAGATGACCTCTAATCGGGGCTTTGCCGTGCCCATCACCTCCATTGCCAACATTACAGAGGTCGATGGCCCCGTGGCGATTGTGCGCGAGAACAGCAAAAGGGTGAGTGTGGTTCGAAGCAATGTTGTGGGGCGGGATTTGGGCGGTTTCGTGCAAGAAGCCCGCCAAAAAATCGCTGAAAAAGTGCAACTGCCTCCCAACTACTACATCACCTACGGCGGACAATTTGAAAACCAAGAAAGGGCCAACAAACGCCTCGCCACGGTGATCCCCTTAAGCATTTTGGTGATTTTCTTTATTTTGTTTTTCACCTTTAAAAGCGTGCCCTTGTCCCTACTCATTTTATTAAATGTGCCCTTTGCGATCACGGGCGGGCTCATTGCGCTCTTTGCCAGCCATGAGTACATCTCTGTGCCTGCGAGTGTGGGTTTTATTGCGCTCTTTGGGATTGCGGTTTTAAACGGCGTGGTGATGGTCGGGTATTTTAGAGAACTCTTAAGGCAGGGCAAGAGTGTGGATGAGGTCGTGTTTATGGGGGCAAAACGGCGTTTGCGCCCCGTGTTGATGACCGCTTGCATTGCGGGGCTAGGACTAATCCCCCTACTTCTCTCGCATGGCGTGGGTTCAGAGGTGCAAAAACCCCTAGCGATTGTGGTTTTAGGCGGGCTAGCCACTTCCAGCATTTTAACGCTCCTACTCTTGCCCCCGATGTTCATGCTCTTAGCCAAAAAATTAAAAGTGGTGTGATGGTTTTAGTGGAGATTTATGCGGACTTAGCGATTAAGGACATGATCGTGGACCACCTATTCGCCCACGGGCATGAGGATTTTTACTTTGGGGAGTGCTTTGAGTACGCCACTTCCACGCTTTTAAAAAGCGAAAAAGAGCAGGTGAGCGGACGCAAGGACTACGGGCTGTTTAAACTCTACTTAGAGGAGGAGAGGGCACAAGTTTTAGCCAAGCAAATCCACGCCCTCAGCAAAGAGGCAACCTTGTATTTAATCCCGCTGGGGGCGATCTCTACACCCCTAGTTTAAACATGCTAGAATAAAGTTTTTGCGAAAGGATGGCTATGCGTGTTGCGGTTTTTGGCGGGGGGGCTTGGGGGAGGGCATTGGCCTTTGCACTAGGGCATAAAAACCCCATCAAGATTGTTTCCAGACAGGATTTAACATCCCTACTCATGCCCTTAAACAAAGACCTTGTACTCAAGGGGCATGAGCCAATCACTCAGGGCTCTTTGCAAGAGGCTTTAGAGGCGGATTTATTTGTCATTGCCATCAGCGTACAGCATTTGAGGGCGTGGTTTGAAGAGGCAAAACTGCCTAAAAACTCTAGGGTGTTGATCGCCGCTAAGGGGATTGAGATCGGGGGGTGTTTTGTGAGCCAAATTGCCGAGGCGTTTTTAGACAGCCAAAACATTTGTTATTTGGCAGGCCCTAGCTTTGCTAAAGAGATTGTGACAAGCTTGCCCTGTGCTTTGGCACTCCATTCTAAAAACCCCGAATTAGCCCAAGAGTTTGCCGCCTGTTTGCCCGCCTTCATCCGCTCGTATATCCAAGAGGACATGAGGGGGGCAGAGATTGCCGGGGCGTATAAAAATGTGATTGCCATCGCCGCTGGGGTGTGCGATGGGCTGGAGTTAGGGCAGGGGGCTAAGGCAAGTTTGCTCTCAAGGGGGCTTGTGGAAATGAGTCGTTTTGGGGCGCATTTTGGGGGTAAACAGCAAACCTTTTTAGGCTTGTCTGGAGCGGGGGATTTGTTTTTAACGGCAAACTCTTTGCTCTCACGCAATTATAGAGTGGGGCTAGGCATTGCCCAATGCAAACCCCTAGCCACAATCATTGAGGAATTGCAAGAAGTCGCCGAGGGGATCAAAACCACCAAAGCCATCGTGCAGATCGCCACCAGGGAGAACATCCACACTCCCATTGCCAAAGAATTAGACTTGCTCTTAGAGGGCAAAAACCCGCTTGAGAGCATGACCGCTTTGATTAAACGCTAAGGATAACGCCATGCTAACCTTTTCGAATATCTTATTAAAATTACAAGAGTTTTGGGCAAAGCAAGGTTGCACCCTGTTACAGCCCTATGACATCCCAGCAGGGGCGGGGACATTCCACCCCGCCACCTTGCTAAGAAGTTTAGACTCCACCCCGTGGAGCGTGGCGTATGTCGCCCCTTCCCGCCGCCCCACAGACGGGCGCTATGGGGAAAACCCTAATCGCTTAGGCAGTTACTATCAATTTCAGGTTTTAATCAAGCCAAGCCCCTTAAATATCCAAGAATTGTATTTGCAAAGTTTAGAGGCTCTAGGCATTGACTTTGCCAAACACGACATCCGTTTTGTGGAGGACAACTGGGAGTCGCCCACTTTGGGGGCGTGGGGGCTAGGCTGGGAGGTGTGGCTTGATGGCATGGAGATCACGCAATTTACCTACTTTCAACAAGTGGGCTCGATCGCGTGCAGCCCTACGCCCATTGAGATCACCTATGGCGTGGAGAGGTTAGCGACTTATATCCAACAAGTCGATTCGGTGCTGGATATTGTTTGGACGCTTAAAGACAACAAGCCCGTGTATTATAAAGAGGTGCATTTGGAGGGCGAGTTTGAGTTTAGCCATTACCACTTCAACCACGCTAATTTAGACTTTTTGCAAACAAGTTTTGCCAACAACCAAGCCGAAGCCAAGCGGTGCTTAGAGCAGAACTTGCCCCTAGTAGCTTACGATTTTGTGATGCTCTCTAGCCATTTTTTCAATGTCCTAGACGCAAGAAAAGCCCTATCGGTGGCTAAACGCCAAGAGTGCATTTTAAAAATCCGCGAGCTTGCCAAAGCCTGTGCCTTGCTTTACAAAGAACAAGAGCCCGAGCGGCTCAAACGGCTTAATGCTTAAGTTAAACGAGCTCATCGCCTTTTTAGAGGGCTTAAGCCCCTTTTCTTTGCAAGAGAGCTGGGATAATTGTGGGCTAAATTTAGGCAGTAACAACGCAGAGTATGAAAACATCGCCATCGCCCTAGAGCTCACTTTAGAGCTGGCGCAGGAATTGCCCCCTAAAAGCGTGGTGCTCACCCACCACCCCCTGTTTTTCAAGCCCTTTAAAAACTTTAACCCCAGCCTTTACCCCGCCAACATCGCCGCTTTGTTGCTACAAAAATCCTGTGCTCTTGTAGCTTTGCACACGAATTTTGACAAGACCCATTTAAACCCCCACTTTGCCAAAATTTTGGGCTTGAGCCACACCAAAGAAGAGGGCATGGCGTTAGTGGCAGACACCACGCCTATAAGTTTAGACCACCTAGCCACGCAAGTGCAAGAGCGTTTAAACCTGCCCTATGTGCGCCTAGCAGACGCGAAAACCCCGATTGAGCGTGTGGCGGTGGTGTGCGGGGCGGGCTGTGGGGTTTTACACGAGCTTAAAGAAGCCCCTAAAAATCTTTGTCTCATCACGGGCGACATCAAGCACCACGATGCCATGCAGGCTTTGAGTGTGGGGGTTTCGCTTTTAGAAGTCCCCCATTATGAGAGCGAAAAGTTTTTTGTGCCTTTGCTGAAAGACTTGCTAGAGCCCTACATTTTGCAATCTCAAGTAAAGTGTGTTAAACTACTGGATTGTAAAAATCCATTTATGCTTAAGGTTTGACATGAACGCTCACTTAGTGCAGTTGATCCAAATTGCCAAGTTAGATAAAGACATTGAAGCCCTGGAGCCTTTGATTAAGGCAAAGAGAGCCGACTTAGACAAAGCCCTCGCTACAAGACAGAAAAAGCAGACAGAATACGCCCTACTTGAGGAAGAAAAGGCAAGCTTGCATCTGCAAATCCAAAAGAACGAGCAAGCCCTGCACGAAACGAACGCTAAGGTGGATAGCATCCAAAAAAAGATTTCTCAGGTGAAGTCTGAGCGAGAGTTGCGCTCTCTTAGCATTGAAGAGGACATCACCAAAGAGCGGGCGAACCAAGCCAACAAAGAGATCGAACGCTTGCAAAATGAGAGCGGACACAAGAGCAAATTACAAGAGGAATTGCAAAGCGCATTAGAGAGTTTGGCACAAGAGATCGCCGTTTTAGAGGAAAAAGTGGAGGCAGACACCGCCGAGATTAAAGAGAAACAACAAGCCATTTTTCAAGAAAAACAAGACTTGACCTTGAAAATGGACCATAAACTGATCGCCTTTTATGAGAAAATCCGCCGTTGGGCCGGCAACACCTGCGTGGTGAGCGTGAAAAAGCAGGCTTGTGGGGGGTGCTTTATCCGCATTAATGATCGCACCTATGCCGAGGTTTTAAGCAGCAGCGACATTTTGACCTGCCCGCATTGTGGGCGGATTTTATACATCGACAGCACCGCCCAGCCTGCTTAAGATTTGGCATTTTTTAAAGCCGTGTATGTGTCGCTTTTGGGCTTGGGCCATTGTGTAGCCACGCCCCTTTTGGCCCTATTTTCGCTTAAGGCAAAGTACCGCTACTCTTTGAAAGGGCGTTTTTTTGCCAAAGGGCATGCGCTTGAGTTTAAGCCCCGCTTGTGGTTGCACGCCTGCTCGCTAGGCGAGGCGAAGTCTTTAGAGTGTGTGCTAAATGCCTTGAAAGACACGCCCACGCTTTTAACCACGACCACACAGACGGGCTACAACCACGCCCAAAAATTAGCCAAGATCCACCCCAAACTCCAAGTGCGCTTTTTGCTCTTTGAAACTTTGTTGTTTTTATGGCGCAAGGATTTAAGTGAGCTAAAAGCCCTTGTGGTGACAGAGGCGGAGCTGTGGCTCAATCTCTTTGCCACAGCTAAAGCTGTGGGAGCCAAGACTTTTTTAATCAACGCGCGCATTTCGCACCGCTCTTACCCTAAATACCTACGCCTCAAACCCTTTTACACCGCCCTTTTTAAAAACATTGACTTTATCTATGCCCAAAGTGCCTTAGACAAAGAGAGGTTAGAGAGTTTGGGAGCAAAAACACCTTGCGTTTTCCCACACACAAAACTATTCAACCCCCCCCTTTGCACCAAAAATTACCCCAAACTTAAAAACTTAACCATCGTGGGTGCAAGCACACACCCGAGCGAAGAAGCGTTGATTGTGGAGACGTTTTTGAGACTACAAGAGCCGGCGCAACTCATCTTAGTCCCCCGCCACCCCGAGCGCTTTAAGGAAGTGAAAAACTACTTAGAAAAGCACCCCAAATTAAAGGGCGATTTTAGCTGTTTTTCCAGTGGGCTAAAGTGGGGTAGTAAAGTGCTTCTCATTGACGCGCTAGGCGAGCTCATTAACTTTTATGCGATCGCCGACATTGTGATTTTGGGCGGGGCGTTTGCGCCCATTGGCGGGCACAACCCCCTAGAGCCCGCCTACTTTGGGGTCAAGCTCATCAGCGGGGTGCATATTTTTAATCAAGAATCTCTATTTGCTTGGGTGCAAAACTTTAGCTTAGTCCAGTCTCAAGAGCTTGCCCCCACTTTAGCCAAGCACGCCATGCTAAAACCTAGCCACATCAACACACAAAACCAAAGCTTACAAACCCTAGTGGAGGCGATTCGTGCCAATGCCCGCCTATAAAATCCTAGCCAAGCAACGCCAAGTCTCACACAAAGAGGCTAAAAGGCTCATCGATAGGGGGCTTGTCAGTGTAGCAGGCCAGAGGCTAAAATTGGCTAGAAAGCTGTTAGAGCCACACACCTTTTTAAGCGTGCTGGAGTGCCAAAGCGCGGTTTTAGCTAAAGGGGCGGAGTTTTTAGCCCTAGATAAAGCCCCCAATGTGTCGAGCTTTGAGCTAGAGCGCATCCACAAGCCCTATCAGTTGATACACCGCTTGGACAAAAGCACAAGCGGGGTTTTGTTACTGGGTTTGGGGGGGTTTTACAAGGAAGCCCTAGAGGCGTTTAAAGAGCGTAAAGTCTATAAAGAGTATGTCGCTTTAGTGCAAGGGGTGCTAGACAAGCCCTTAACTTTAAAGCAACCCTTAAGCGTGCAAAAGAGCCACATAGAGGATAAAAAGGGCTTTGTACGCGCATTTGTGGATAGCAAGGGCAAAAGGGCCATCACACATATCACGCCTCTTAAAAGCATCGGGCAGATGACTTTATTAAAGGTGGTGATTGAAACGGGAGTGACGCACCAAATCCGCGCGCATTTAGCCCATCTCAACCACCCCATTGTGGGCGACATTTTTTACGGCGCAAGGGCACATAAGCATTTTTTCTTACACGCCTATAAGTTAGAGCTATTGGGATTGAAGTTTAAAGCCCCCATCCCCCCTTGCCTTAAGGAGTTTTGTGAGTTATTGGAACACGATTTATAGCCACTTTAGCCCCATTGCATTTCATCTCTTTGGCATTCCCGTGCATTGGTATGGGCTTGCCTATGTGAGCGCCCTTTTAGTGGCGTTTTTTCTAGCTAAGAGGGCGTTAAAGACAGACCCTAAGAGATTTCCCATTAGCCAAAGCAACTTTGAGAGCTATTTTTTATACGCTGAGGTGGGGGTGGTTTTGGGCGCAAGGCTGGGCTATATCCTCATTTATGACCCAAATACGCTCTACTACCTCAAAGCCCCGTGGCAAATTTTTAACCCCTTTTATGAGGGGCAATTCATCGGCATTAGAGGGATGAGTTATCACGGCGGGCTAGTGGGTTTTTTGATCTCATCTTGGCTCTTTAGTAAAGTTAAAAAGCAAAACTTCTTGATTTATTTGGATTTGATCGCCGTGAGTTTGCCCTTAGCCTATGTCTTTGGGCGTATCGGCAATTTTTTAAACCAAGAGCTCTTCGGGCGCGTTGTGCCCCCCGGGGATCGCTTTGGTGAAAGCATAGGCATTGTGGTGAATGGGGTTTTGCGCTACCCTAGCCAACTCATCGAGGCATTTTTAGAGGGTTTTTGCGTGTTTTTGGTGATTGTTGTTGCCAAACGATACACCAAGGCGCATGGCATGCTCATGGTGGTTTATGGCTTTGCTTATGCGTGTGCGCGCTTTGTGGCGGAGTATTTTAGGGAGGCGGACGCACAACTTGGCTATTATGCGTGGCACTTGAGCATGGGGCAGATTTTGAGCTTTTGTATGGTGCTGGTGTCTTTGGGGTTGTGGGCGTTTATCAAACTTGATAAATCCGCACAATTGCGCTAAAATGGCGGTTTTTTAGAGGAGTACCATGGAAAACAAAGAAGATTCGATCATCAGGTTTTCGGTGTCCTTGCAACAAAATCTTTTAGATGAGCTAGACAACCGCATCATTAAAAACGGGTATTCTTCCCGATCCGAATTGGTGCGCGACATGATCAGAGAACGCTTGGTTGAGGACAGCTGGTCTAGGGCGGATACACAAGATAGCGGGCCGATTGTGGCGGTGGTGGTGCTCATTTATGACCACCACCAGCGCGAATTGAATCAGCGCATGATAGACATCCAGCACGAGAGCCACATCAGCATTTTATGCACCACGCATGTACATTTAGACACCCATAATTGCCTAGAAACGATCATCTTAAAGGGCAAGCCGGCAGACATCATGCACTTGCATTTAGAAATCGGGGGGCTTAAAGGGGTGAAATTTTCTAAGCTCACCAAAGCATCGAGCTTTGAGCACAACACTTAAGCCCACCATTGCGCTTTATGGGGGCAGCTTTGACCCCCCGCACATCGCCCATTTAGAAGTGATTTACCAAACCCTAGCTTGCTTTGAGCTGGACTTGTTGTTCGTCCTAGTTGCCCACCAAAACCCCTTTAAAAACCCCCCCGCTTTCACTCCCAAGCAACGCCTGTTATGGATGCAAGAGCTTTTAAGGGGCGTGGATAAAGTGCAGGTGAGCGATTATGAAATCCAGCAAGAGCGCCCCGTGCCTAGCATTCAGAGCGTGCGCCACTTCCATAAAACCTACGCCCCACAAAAACTTTACTTTGTCATGGGCACGGACAATGTGGCTAGCTTAAAGGATTGGGAGGGCTATGATGAGCTTATACAACTGGCACATTTTATTTTAGTGCAAAGGCAAGGCTACCCAATAGACACACCCCCAAGTTTTGCCCACTCTTTTTTGCCCCTTGATAAAATCAAATGCCCGATCTCATCGACTCAAATCAAAGCCGTTTTAGAAAAACACCAAATCCCCCCCCACCTGCCCCCTTTGGTGCAAGAAGGGGTGGTGACAACCTTTAAGGAGAACCATGAGAATTGCTAGAATTGTTGCCCTATTAGAAGAAAAGAAAGCCGAAGACATCGCCACCTTTGATCTAAGAGAGCAAGACTACATCACTGAGCATGTGGTGATTGCCACCACCCTAGCGGGCAAACACGCCCTAGCTCTCTTAGATCACCTAAAAACCACGCTCAAGCCTTTGGGTGAGGAGTTTTACGCCATAGACGATGGCAATGAAGAGTGGATCGTTATCGATTTGGGAGACATTATGATTCACCTTTTTACCCAAAGTTACAGAGACCGCTTTGATCTAGACGGGTTTTTAAAAACCTACAATAAACCCAATTGAGTTTAATCGCCATCATCGGTCCTAGCGGGAGCGGCAAGAGCACCCTAGGCTTAGAGCTGGCTCTAAGCTTAAACGCCCCCATTGTGTCTTTAGATTCGCTGAGTGTCTATCAAGAGCTAGACATCGCCAGCGCAAAGCCAAGCCCCAAAGAGCTAGAGATTGTCAAGCACTACGGCGTAAATGTCTTAAAAATCCCCCAAAAGAACAACGCCCAAGTTTTTAAAACTGAACTTGAAAGGGCTATGTTAGAACACGAAACACTTTTGATCGTGGGCGGGAGCGGGTTTTATTTAAAGGCGCTCATCGATGGCTTAAGCCCTAAACCCTCAATCACCCAAGCTCAAGAGCAAGAGATTTTAGAAAAAATCCGCGCTCTAAAAGACCCCCACGCCTTTTTAGCCCAAATTGACCCCACTTACGCCACGAGCGCCATTGACCCCTACCGCACCACGCAAGGACTCAAACTCTACTTTGCCACCAACACCCCCCCAAGCCTTTATTTTCAAGAGCACCCCAAAGAACCCTTTAAACACCCCATCCGCGTTTTTGTTCTGGCCCTAGACAAAGCCACTTTGCACGCCCAAATCGCCCAGCGCACAAAAGACATGCTCAAACAGGGCATGGTGCAAGAGATTCACGCGTTGGCCCAAAAATACGGCGCACACTGCCAACCCTTTAAGGCCATAGGCCCTAAAGAGTGCTTGCAGTACCTCAATCAAGAAATCGGCCCCACAGAGCTAGAAAATCTCATCACCACCCACACATGCCAACTTGCCAAAAGGCAGATGACTTTTAACAAGGCGCAATTTAAAAACGCCCGCTTTTTAAGCCCTATAGAGATTAAAAAGGAAGTCTTGAGCCTCAATGCTCGCGCACAATAGCCGAGCTTTTGACAATCACGCGGTTATAATCCTTTTGTAAGGGGCGTTGATTTGACTGGTGGTGCATGATTTGCTGCATCTCATCAAACTGCTCTTTAGAAATGCTAAGGGTTTCTTCAATTATAAACCAAGTTACACCCTCCGAGCAAGGGGGTGTGGTGAGCGACCCGTTGAAGTGGTAGTAGTGTATGGTATCGGGCAATAAAGTTTTTAAGGCTAAGAGTTTGGGCTCTGTGTGGTATTTGTAGGCGTTGAGAATAGGGGTAAAAAAAGGGTTTTTTTTGCCTATGCTAAAGCCAATCCCCACAACCAATAAATCCCCTTCTTTATCCCGATGCACCAAGTGCATGCTCAAGGGTTGTTTTTTGCCATGGATAGCAAATTCCATAGGGATGTGGAAGTGCAAATTCACAAGGCTATATTCGTGATCTCTAAAGATAACGGCATTGCCCGGCTCGTTAAACTGCGCCACGAGAGTGTAATGAGAGTAGGCAATGGATAGAGGCTTGGTGTTTTCATACTCAAAGCTGAGATCTTCCTTGTCTGGGGAGTGGTAGTAGTGTTGGATGTTGATGGGCGATTGCGTTTTGCCGCTTTTGCAAATCTCATAATCTCGGCTCAATTTTCCCCAATACCTAGGACCCACACCCTTGCTATAACCCCAATGCTCCCCCCCAAAAGCCCCAAGCAGACTTAAAGATAAACAAATAAGCACCAAGCCTTTTTTCATAACCATCCTTTCAAGTAAATGATACCCAGTAGCATAGCGCAGATTAATCACCAAAAACCAACAAACCCCACAACCCCCCCTTAAACCCCTACAAAGGCGGTAAAGCGGTAACACTAGCCCATAAACTTAAAGCCAGGCAAATGGGTTTTTGCTTGGGTTTTAAAAGACCAAACAAAAATGTGGGCGATCCAACACACCCAGCTAAAGTTGGAATTCCCTAACTTTAGTCATGGGAGGTGTGTCAAAAATGATGAGCGTCATCTTCATCAGGCTGAGATCACCACGCTATAAGCCCAGTGTCAAAGTTTAAGAGGGGTAGAAGTTGTAAATCCTAAAAAAGATATTTGGCGCGCACCCATAACATCACAAGAAAAGGGCAGGGGGGAACGCGGGCCATTTTAACACGCTGTTATCCTTTAACTCATTTTGCGCCCCCAAAAGCACAGACTTAAGCCCATTGATATCTATATTTTTGTATCATCAAGCTACTATTTTGAGATTAGGGGATTACATGCAAGAGCCTTACGATGCGCTTTTTAAGAATATATCAGACCGCCTAGAAAGGTTGGTGCCTTTAAACGCCCACAACGCCGATAAAAACATCCATGAAGAGATGGCAAAAAGCGGTTTTGAGCGGCGCGACTTCATCAAGTGGGCGGGGGCGATGACGGCTACCTTTGCCCTGCCCGCCAGCTTCACCCCCCTAATGGCCAAGGCTGTGGAGGTGGCTAACCGCTTGCCCGTGATTTGGCTACACATGGCCGAATGCACGGGGTGTAGCGAGAGTTTGCTAAGGAGCGAAGACCCCAGCATTGACAGCGTGATCTTTGACTACATCAATTTGGAATACCACGAAACGATCATGGTCGCCAGCGGACATCAGGCGGATTTGAGCCTAGAGCAAGCCATTGAAAAGCACAAGGGCAATTATGTTTTAATGGTGGAGGGTGGGATTCCTAAGGGCACAGAATACTTTTTGACCATGGGCGCACAGGCACGCACGGGCGCACAAGAGTGTATTCACGCTGCCGAACACGCTAAAGCGATCTTTGCCATTGGGACATGCTCTAGCTTTGGGGGCGTGCAGGCGGCTTATCCTAACCCCTCAAACGCCCAATCCCTAGATAAAATCATCTCCCAGCCCATCGTGAATGTCCCCGGCTGTCCGCCGAGTGAAAAAAACATTGTGGGCAACATCATTTATTTCATCATGTTTGGCACACTCCCGCGTTTAGACGCGTACAACCGCCCCACTTGGGCTTATGGGCACCGCGTGCATGACCTTTGCGAAAGACGGGGGCATTTTGATGCCGGCGAGTTTGTACAACACTTTGGGGATGAAAACGCCAAAAACGGCTTTTGTCTGTATAAAGTGGGTTGCAAAGGCCCTTACACCTTCAACAACTGCTCAAAACTACGCTTCAACTCCCACACTTCTTGGCCTATTCAGGCCGGGCATGGTTGCATTGGTTGCTCTGAGCCCAACTTTTGGGACACCATGAGTCCCTTTGAAGAGCCCATTTCTAACCGCTTGATTGTACCCGTAACGACCGCCTTTGGAGGAGCGGGGGCAGATAGAGTCGCCGACACCGTGGGCGTGGTTGCGCTCAGTGCGAGCGCGATTGGCATTGCCGCGCACGCCTTGATCTCAGGGCTAGCTAAAGATAAGGACGCTTAATGGCTAAGAAAATCATTGTCGATCCAATCACACGCATTGAGGGGCATTTACGCATTGAAGTTGTGGTCGATGACAACAATGTCATCACCGATGCTTTTTCTTCCTCTACCCTCTTTAGGGGGCTTGAGACCATCATTAAAAACCGCGACCCTAGAGATGCAGGCTTCATCGCACAGCGCATTTGTGGGGTTTGCACCTATTCGCACTACAAGGCGGGCGTTAGTGCGGTCGAAGACGCTTTAGGCATCACACCCCCCTTAAATGCCCAACTGGTGCGCTCTTTGATGAACATTGCGCTTTTGTTGCACGACCATGTGGTGCATTTTTACACCCTGCACGGGCTAGATTGGTGCGACCTCTTAAGCGCGCTCAAAGCCGACCCCAAAAAGGCGAGCCAAATCGCCTTTCATTACAGCGAATACCCCCTAGGCACGGGAGCAGATGAGCTTAAAGAGGTGCAAAAGCGCGTGGGCGATTTTGCCAAACAGGGCGCGTTAGGTCCCTTTAACAACGGCTACTATGGGCACAAGACCTACCACTTAAGCCCTGAACAAAATTTGATCGTGCTCTCGCACTATTTAAAATTGCTGGCCATCCAACGAGAGGCTGCCAAAATGACCGCCATTTTTGGGGCCAAACAACCCCACCCGCAGAGCCTAACCGTGGGAGGGATCACCTCCGTGATGGACATCTTAGACCCCACAAGGCTGGCCGAGTGGAAAAGCAAGTTTGAAACCGTGAGGGATTTTGTCGAGCGGGCATATTACTCTGACATTGTCATGGCAGCGGGGGCGTTTAATAAAGAGGATAGCGTGTTGCACGGCTGTGGGCTTAAAAACTTCATCGCCCATGAGGAGGTGTTGCTTAGTCGGGGCAAATATTTACTCAGCTCAGGCGTGGTCTTAAATGGGGATTTAAGCACCCTGCACCCCATCAATGAAAACCTGATCAAAGAAGAAGTGACGCACTCTTGGTACCAGTATAACGACACCAAAGAAGTCCAGTTGCACCCCTATGACGGGCAGACAAACCCGCATTACACAGGCTTTAAAGACGGCGAGAGCATCGGTCTTAGCGGGAAGTTGGAAAAAAGCAAGGTCCTAGATCCAAACAACAAATACTCTTGGATCAAATCCCCCCGCTACGATGGCATGCCTATGGAGGTGGGGCCTTTGGCTTCCTTGGCTGTGGGGCTTGCGGCCAAAAACCCCTACACAACCAAAGTCGCTAACCAATTTTTAAAAGACACGGGGCTGCCCATTGAGGCGATTTTTAGCACCCTCGGGCGCACGGCGGCGCGTTGTTTAGAGGCCAAAATTTTAGTGGAAAATGGGCTGCAAACTTGGGATTCTTTAGTGGAGAATTTAAAATCCGATCAGAGCACTTGCGCCCCCTATGTGATCGATAAAAACAAAGAATACAAGGGGCGTTACATCGGGCAGGTGCCGCGCGGGATGTTAAGCCACTGGGTGCGGATCAAAAATGGCGTGGTGGAGAATTACCAAGCGGTCGTGCCCTCCACTTGGAACGCGGGGGCACGCGATTCTAAGGGGCAAAAGGGGCCCTATGAAATGAGCCTCATTGGCACTAAACTAGCCAACTTGACCCAGCCTTTAGAGATCATCCGCACGATTCACTCTTTTGACCCCTGCATTGCCTGCTCAGTGCATGTGATCGATAGCAAAGGGCAAGACTTCGGGGAGTTTAGAGTCGATCCTAGTTTTGCCCGTTTTGACAAGGGGGGACAGCATGGATAGTTACCACAGAACGCAAGAATTTAGCGGATTGGTGCGCCTATTTCACTGGGGGCGGGCGCTGGCGATTTTTGCTTTAATGGGCACAGGCTTTTACATCGCCTACCCCTTTTTAGCCCCCCACTCTAGCGTGTATAAGCACATGGATTTGCTGCAAGCCTACGTCAGAAGCACACACACCATGCTAGGCCTTGTCCTCATCGCCATTTGTCTTTTCCGCTTTTACCTCTTCTTTTTCGACCGCAAGAGCAAGGGCGAGCGCGCAGCGGCAAAAAATCTTGCCAGCGTGGGGGCGTGGGTTTCTCAGCTCAAGGTCTATTTTTGGTTAGGCAAGCCCCAGCACAAACAAGGGGCCTATAACCCCATGCAGTTCATGGCTTATTTCACCTTTTGTGTCTTGCTTGTGCTTGTGATTTTAAGTGGGTTGGTGCTTTACTACAATGTCTATCATTTGGGGCTAGGCGGGGTGTTGGAGCCTTGCTTTAAGTGGTTTGAAGTGTTGTGCGGGGGGTTGTCTAATGTGCGCTATTTGCACCATTTAGCCACTTGGGGGATTTGTTTGTTTATTCCCATCCATGTTTATATGGTGGTTTTCCACTCGGTTAAATTCCCCGATGGTGGGGCGGATGTGATGGTTAGTGGCATCCGCTATGTGAAAGACTAGTCTGAAAATTTTAGTCCTTGGCATCGGCAATATCTTATTAGGCGATGAGGGGGTGGGGGTGCATCTGTGTAACCAATTGCAGCACAACTACACTTTTAGCGGACAGAGTTTGGCATTTATGGACGGGGGTACAATGGCGCAAGCCTTGATCCCGTGGATTGTGGAATACGATCGAATTCTGCTCTTAGATTGCGTGAGCGTGGCGGGGGCAAGCGTGGGCGAGGTGTTTTGCTTTGACTTTGAAAATGTCCCCTCTAACATCACTTGGGCGGGCAGCGCGCACGAAGTGGAGATGTTGCAAACTTTAAAACTCACCGCTTTAATGGGAGATTTGCCCCCCACCACGATTTTAGGGTTGATCCCTGAAATTGTCTCCGACACAACGACCTTTGAGTTGAGCCCTAAAATGTTGCGGGGCGCACAGCTTGCCAAAGAAAAAGCCTTAGAAATTTTACAACAATGGGGCGTAAGAGCCACACCACAGCCAAAGCCCTTAAGCTTACAAGAAATCGCCAACAACTCTTACAGGATGGCCCTATGACAACCTTTGCGTTTAAATTCAAATCTGTCGGCACCACAGAGCTAGCTCCTTTGTTCATGGACTTTATGGCGCACCACGCCCATGCCCAAGGGTTGTCCTACGCCACAACCCCAGAGGTCTTTTATCTCAAAGCCCCCCTAGAGCAGGCCAAAAGCTTTGCTACCCAACTTAGTCTGCGCCTGCCTTTAGCCCTTAGTTTTAACTTTTTGGGCGTAGAAGTGGCGCAAGAGCCCTTAGAGTGGCACAGTCAGGAAGTGCCCTGCCCACCCATTGACATCAGTCAAGCCAAGGACTTTTTAGACCCCACGCACAAGGACTTTTGCGCCCCTAAAGTCCATTTTTTCAGCCTTAGCTACCAAAACCAAGAGCTAACAACCCCTACGCAGGTGCAAGAGGCCATGCAAAGTGCCGTGCAGACCCTGCAAGCGGGGCAAAATCTTGTCGTAAAAACTTCTCGAGGGGTTGTAACCCTTTCACCCACGCCTAAAAAAGATGCCAGCGTGCTGTTCATGGATTTAGCCAGCGTGCTCTCGGTTACAAGGCTTGATCACAAGAGTGCGCAGGTGTTGTGCGCCTTTGAAAAACCCACGATCCGCGCCACACTCAAAGAAGTGTTTAGCCAAGAGTTTCAACGCCTAGAGATTGACGCGTTGTTGCCCTATGATTTGGGTTTAGCCCTTTTGGGGCATTTTTTGTTAGAAAAGGACATTTCCTATCTCTTTCTCACCCAAAGCCCTGAAAGTGTCCCTGACTTTGCCTACACCCCTAAAGCCCCCAGCACCCAAGCGCAAACCTTCAGTGTGGCACAAAATGGGCTCTTGCTTGCCCACAAGCGCACAAGGGCTAAAAACACCCTAGATTTTATTAGACAAGAAGCCCCCAAAGAGCCACATTTACTCATTTATTTAAACTTTGAGCGTCCCAGTTGCTTTTGGGTGTATCAAGAGGGCTACAAGCAACTTTTAAGCGTGGAGCAAGAAACCCACCCACAAGCCCTACTCGCCCAGCTGCAAAGCAATGCCAAGGGGCGCAAACTTTATGCCAACTATAAGCAGGCGTTCCCTGATTTGTGCCAAGCCCTAGAGCAAGCCCCCCAAACCCCGCCCAGCCAAAATCTCTTAGACTTTTTAGCCGGGCTAGTGCAGGTTTTAGGCTTTAGCCAAACCCATAACCCCCACACCATTTTTGAGCTAGCCACAAGCTTTTTACGCAACAAGGGCCCGCGCGTGGACTTCAAACTCACTAAAGAGCCTTTGAGCCTTAATCCCACCCCCACTTTAAGGAGTGCTGCCAGCTACACACTAGGGGGCACGGACGCGCCCACGATGTGCTTTGGGATTTTAGACTCTTTGGCGGAGTTTTTAGGCAATGTCATTTACGATGCGCACACAAAATTTAGTTGCGATCGGGTGTATCTGTGTGGAGAGGTGTTTTTGCAAAAGGTCTTCTTGGATTTGTGTTTGCAGTATTTCCCCAAAGAATGTCCCTCCATTTTCCCCACAAAGGCGATGGATTACCAAGATGCTGGCGCGTAGAAAATTTATTTTGGCGGGGACGGGGCTTCTCTTAAGCCTTAGCATGCCCCTTTTAGCACAGGCACGGGTTAAAGAAGTGGTCGGCATTGTGCATGTTTTTGGTGATGGAGCGAGGCTAGACACCCTAAGCATCGCCTACGACACAGAGGTTTCTAGGGTGCATCCCCACGACTTTAAAGTGCATGGGCGTGTGGTTCAAGAGGTCTATATCAGTCAAGACATTTGGGGCGCAAACCACCACGCAAGCGGACATTTTGTCATTTTAAAGCTTAAGGAGGCTAAGCCCCTGTTAGAAAGCATCCAGCACCACAAACCACAGGCACACCCCCAAAGGAAATTTATCGCTGGGGGCAAACCCGAGCACACTCTAAAGCTGCAAATCCCGACAATGCTCCTTAAAATTAAAGGCAGGACTTTGGGGCTTGCTAGGGTGTCTTACCCGATTGTCGAGGATTTTAAGCCATTTGTTTTTGAGGATCAAGCCTTGCAAAGGACTTTGCCCTATCATTTGTTTATCCCCCAATCTAAAGACAAACTCCCCCTCGTGCTTTTCATGCACGATGCAGGCGTGGTGGGCGATTTAAAGCGGGCCACTTTATTGCAAGGTTTGGGCGCGCTCATTTGGGCGCACCCTAAAGAGCAAGCTAAACGCCCTTGTTATGTGCTTGCCCCGCAATACAATGAGATCGTGGTCGATGACAACTCCAACGCCTCGCCCATGCTGGATGTTACCATGCACCTTGTCAAAGAATTGTGCCAAAAATACCCCATAGACCCCTCTAGAATCTACACCACAGGGCAATCTATGGGCTGTATGATGTCCATCGCTATGCTCATCAAATATCCACACTTTTTTGCTGGGGCTTTTTTAGTTGCCGGGCAGTGGAAAGCGTCTTTATGTGGTCCCTTAGTGCATGATAGGCTATGGATTTTGGTTTCTCAAGACGACCTAGGGGCTTACCCGGCACAAACGGCCATTGTCGAAAAATTAGAGCGTGAGGGGGTTAAAGTGGCTAAAGCCGTTTGGGATGGCAGGTGGGATCAAGCGCACTTCATGCAGGCTTGCACAGAGATGATGGCCCAAAATGCACCCATCAATTACGCCGTGCTTAAAAAAGGCAGTCTGCCAAGTAGGGATAAAATGAGTGTACACCGTGGCACTTGGCAGGTGGCTTACAACATTGAGCCTATCCGGGCGTGGCTTTTTAAACAAACCTTGAAAAATGTCTAGGAGAGTGTATGCAATGCAGTGATCGTATTTTTGTCGCCGGGCATACGGGTTTAGTGGGGCACGCGATCACCGCGTGTTTGCAAGAGCAGGGCTACAGCAATCTCATTTTAAAAACCCATAGCGAGTTAGATTTAAGCAATCAAAGCGCAGTGGAGGCGTTTTTTGAAAAAGAACGCCCCGAGATTGTTGTCTTAGCGGCGGCCAAGGTCGGGGGGATTTTAGCCAACAACACCTATAGAGCCGACTTCATCTATGAAAATTTAGCGATCCAAACCCACACCATCCACAATGCCTACAAATACGGGGTTAAAAAATTGCTCTTTTTGGGATCGACTTGCATTTACCCCAAAGAGTGCCCCCAGCCCATTAAAGAAGAGTATCTTTTAACCAGCCCCCTAGAGCCCACGAACGAGCCTTACGCCATCGCCAAAATTGCCGGGCTTAAAATGTGTGAGGCCTACAACACGCAGTATGGCACAAACTTCATCGCCGCCATGCCCACGAATTTATACGGAGAGTTTGACAACTTTGATTTGCAAAACTCCCACGTCTTGCCCGCCCTGCTTAGAAAGCTGCACCTAGCTAAACTCTTAGAAAACAAGCAAGAAGAGGCCGTGTTTAAGGATTTAAATTTACCTAGAGAGCACGCCCTAAGCTTTTTAAAACAGCAGGGCATCAGTGTGGAGGCCGTCAAAGTTTGGGGCTCTGGCACGCCCAGACGCGAGTTTTTGCATGTCAAGGATTTGGCGCATGGTTGCTTGTTTCTCTTAAAACACCAACAGGCTAGCTCCACGCTTAATCACACCAATATTGGCACAGGTGAGGACATCAGCATCAAAGATTTGGCCTACTTGATGAAAGAGATTGTGGGCTTTAAGGGGGAGTTGGTGTTTGATGACTCTAAGCCCGATGGGACTTTATTAAAACGCTGCGATGTTTCTAAAATTGCTAACTTGGGCTGGAAAGCGAGCATTAAATTAGAGGAGGGGATTAGGAGGGTGTATGACTGGTATTTAGCGCGCCCTTAAAGCGCGCTGTGGGGGATTAGAAGTTATAAATGTAGCGCAAATACATCGAGTATTGCCGCCTAAAGGTTTCGCTTAGAGTGTAGAGGTTGCCCCCTTTAGTGGCGCTACCCTTGTAATAGAGGTTAGCTATGGTGGGAATTTTGATCCCAAACTCCACGCCGTGGTGTTTGATGATGTTTGTGCGCAGTCCCACATTGACCAAGAATTGAAAGTGTGTATTGTTAATGTGGGAGGTTAGCGGGCCAGTGGAAATGAGGCTTGCGGGGTTGATCTCGCCTGTGGTGCCCACCGGGCCGCTCAAGGGTTTGCCATCACAAGGGTTGCCGCTATCGGGGATATAGGCGCATTGTCCGGGGACAGTGCCGATGACAAAGCCCTGGTTGTAATAGCCCGTCTTGTTGCTCGTCCAAGAATTGCCTGCAAACTGCACCCCCACAAACAACCCAAAGGCAAATTTCTTTTTATTGATGATGTCAAAGAGGGCATCGATTCCCGCACCGTAGGTGTACATATCCACTTTGTCGTTGTTGAGGTAAAAGACACTCACTCGATTGGCGGCTGTGGCGTTGGAAAAATTGCTGTGTCCATAGTCAAAAAACCCATAATAGCGCAAACCAAACCATTTTTTCTTGCCAAAGAATTGTTTATACCCGGCCAAGACATTCAGCCCAAACATGGGCTGGTTGCGCCCATAATTTGTCGCATTAGAGCTTTGCATCCAGCCATTGACCCCAGAGGTCCATACCGCCTTACAATTGCCCTTGACACATTGATCGCTCTCATGCCCGGGTGCATAAGATGCGGTTTGCACAACCGTACCGCTGGGCACTTGAAAGACTTGGCCATTTTTCTCGCCCACGACTTCTTTATTTGCGCGCCCGATTTCTAGCCCCACGCCGATAAAAGCCCCGCTTTGCTCGGCTTGCAACGCACAAACCCCCAATAACAACCCAATTTGTAGGCCTTTTCGCCCGACATAAGCCTGACCTTGTGTATTCATAAAGATTGCATTTTCCTTGTAGGTATTATCATATAAAGATTTTTTATTATAGCATAAGCACTTATAAAAAGCAAATGAAATATATAAATGTCATTATTACATAAATATAAACATATTATAATCCATTTGCATATTACTAAAAATTATTTTTAAATAAAATATAAGCTTTCCGTATATAGAATACGCTTATATTCCATTTGATTAGGACCATTTGATGAAAACTTCGCGTAAATGCCGCCACACTTCCGGTGGAAGATTAAGATCTTGTGCCCCGGCCTTTTGTGTGCTGGGGGCTATGGGGGGTGCCCTCTTGGCCCAGGAGTCGCACACTTTGGGTAAGGTAACCACTTTGGGCGAGCGCACCTTTGAATACAATAACCGCATGACCATCGGCCGTAAAGAGTTGCAACAGCGCCAAAGCAACCAAGTCAATGATCTATTTAGGACTAGAGCGGATGTGAATGTGGCTGGTGGGGGCTATATGGCGCAAAAAGTCTATGTGCGGGGCATGGAGAGTCGGCTTTTGCGTGTTACAATCGATGGAGCGGCGCAAAATGGGAATATTTTTCACCACGATGCAAACACAATCATTGACCCCGGGATGTTGAAAGAAATCGATGTGATCAAAGGGGCGGCCAATGCCTCCGCTGGGCCCGGTGCGATCGCGGGAAAAATGGCGATGGAGACCATCGGGGCGAACGACTTTTTACGCCGGGGACAAACCTATGGGGGGAGCGCAGCCGTGAGCTTTTACACGAACTTTGGTTACCGTGTCAACACCATCGCTGCTTACCGGGCGAATAAATGGGACATCTTGGGTTATTACACCAACCAAAATATTTATTATTACCGCGATGGCACCAATGACATGAAAAATCTTTTCCACCCCACTTATGACATCAACAACCCCGCTTTAAGCGACAAAGTGATCGGCAGCATGGGAGAACAAAACAATATCCTCTTTAAAATCAATGGCTACTTCAATGAAAAAGACAGCCTCGCCGTGAGCTACAACATGACCCGCTACAACTCTGAACGGCTGTTGCGCCCTAATGCCACGAGTGCTTTGAGCAAGGCAAATGATCCGGGCACACAACCCGCCCCCTTTTTGATCGACTTTGGTAAAGAATTGGCCTACCTCATCAATGTGAATCACAACCTCTCGTTTAAATACAACCACGAGGGCGGGGACAGCTTTGGCCAGCCACGAATCACCGCCACGACCTTTTTAAATGTCCGCAACGGCAATTATAAACCCGTGCGCAACCCCTTTGCTGTCACCTCCAACGAGCCCACAAACCCCTATTATGTTTCAGAGGTGAATAGTTGGTGTGCTGCAAACCCAAGCCAGTGCCAACCCGGCACGATCACCCCCGTTGCCGGGGGCGGTTATGACATCGGCTACAACGCTGATAGCAAGCAGATGGTCCCCATACACCAAGCCTATGACATGACTCCGCCCAACGCCAGTAACCCCACCCCTAATGATTGGACTTTAGGCAACGCAGACGCTGAGGGGACTTTGCAAAGGGATATTTTCCTCATCAACTCCGGGGTCAATGTCAAGGTCCAGCACCCCATTAGCCCAGATTATGGCAATGTCTTCGAATACGGGGCGATTTATCAAAACTTAAGCGCCTTTTCAGGTCTTGGCAAAAAGAACGGCTTGTATCCGGGCAACATCAACCCTAACGACCCCACCGGTCCGGGCCTGCCCTACCGCCACTACTATGTCGATCCAAACACCGATGAATACGACCAAAACATGAGCACAGCCAACCCTGCTTACCGCAATTTGCCCCAAAATTCCTATGGCATCGGCAACATCATCGGGGGCTATGTGCAAGCCAACTACAACTTCTTAAAAAACTTGATCGTGGGGGCGGGTACGCGCTATGACATTTACACCCTCAAAGACAAGGACGGCGACAACCACTTGACCTCTGGCTTTAGCCCCAGCGCCACGATTTTATACAACCCCATTGAAGCGCTGGGATTAAAGCTCTCTTACGCCTATGTGACGAAGGGGGCACTGCCCGGGGATGGGGTTTTGATGCGCGATCCAAGCGTGATTTATGAAAAGAACTTAAAGCCCGCGATCGGGCAAAATGTGGAATTTAACATTGACTACAACAACCCTTACTTTAATGTCCGCGGGGCAGGCTTTTATCAAGTCATCAACAACTTCGTCAATTCCTACGGGCAAGACATCTCTAAAAACGGCGGGGGCAACGCCACCGCTAAAAACCTCACAGGCAACCTGCCCCAAACCATCGCCATTTTTGGTTACGAAGTGAGCGGCAATGTCAAATACAAGGGCTTTACAGGGACCTTTTCTATTGCCCGCTCGTGGCCCACGGTGGCTAATCCTACGGGGTATCGCAGAGGATATTATCTGCTTGCCGACACCTACGCTTTAGCGGCCACTTACGGCAATGTCTTTATTTTAAAGGCCGACTATGTTTTCAAGCGCGCGGGCTTAAGCTTAACTTGGCTTAGCCGCTTTGTGACGAACATGTTTTATAATGGTTATAGCATTTACTACCCCGGCTATGGGCTCATGCCCGTGCATAAGCCCGGTTATGGCGTGAGCAGCATTTTTGTCAATTGGACACCGCCTTACAGACGCTGGAATGGGTTGCGCTTGTCTGCGGTGTTTAACAACATTTTTAACAAGCAGTATGTCAACCAAACCTCCGTGTGGCAGGCGAGCGCAGACGCGCCACACGAGGACATGGTGGCCCGCGCCGGGCAAGTACGCATGGCCTTACCAGAACCCGGCTTTAACGCCCGTTTTGAAATCTCCTACCAGTATTAAAGGACAACCTAAAGGGAATTTTGCTAGCATAAAGGCTTTTAGGTATTGTCATTAAAGGAGTGTGCATGCTGTTTGGGATCATCGGGGTGGGGGGCTTTATTGCACCCAAGCATTTGAGAGCCATTTATGAAACCGGGCATGTTTTAGATTGCGCTGTGGATGTACATGATAGCGTGGGGGTTTTAGACCAATACTACTTAGATTGTGAGTTTTTCACGAGTTTAGAGGACTTGCACCAATATTTGCAAGAATGCAAAGCCGTAGAAAAGTTTTTGGACTACATGGTGATTTGCACGCCCAACTATTTGCACTTTGAACACATTGAATTTGCCCTAAACCACGGGATCAATGTCATTTGTGAGAAGCCTTTAGTGCTCGACCCGGGTGAACTGGATGAAATCCGCAACCTAGAGAAAAAATACAACAAGCGGGTGTTTAGCATCATGCAACTGCGCATGCACCCTCATGTGATTGACCTTAAAAAGAGCGTACAAGCCACCTTTTTAAACGAGCCGGATAAGGTCTATAACCTCTCTTTAACTTATTTGATCTTGCGGGGCAAGTGGTATTTTAACTCGTGGAAGGGCAATGAAGAGCGCAGCGGGGGGTTGGCTTTTAATCTTTGCATCCACTTTTTTGACATGCTATTAGACATTTTTGGGGGGGTTGTGGATTTTGCGGTGCATGTGCATGAACACGATTGCATCGGCGGTTCTTTAACCTTAGAGCACGCCAACGTGTCTTGGTTTCTCTCCATCAATCCGGCCAAATTGGGCCTACACAGAAACAGCTCTTATCGGTCTTTAGTACTCGAAGGTCAAGAGATCGATTTTTCCACTGGCTTTGAAGATTTACACACCAAGAGCTACCAAGAGATCATCAATGGCGAGGGCTTTGGCCTAGAGGATGTCCGCCCCGTTTTAAAATTGGCTCAAGACATCAGCCACGCTAACTTAAGCAACCCGGATGAAGGGTGCCACCCGCTCTGCCACAAGGCCGCTTGCGCACACCACAACTAAGGAAAAACATGCAAATTGACAACGCGCTTTTAGACAAGCTTGCCACGCTCTCCATGCTAGAGATCACCCCTAAAGAGTGCGAAGAGCTAAGGGGGCATTTGAAAGAAGTTTTGGAATTTGTGGATCTCTTAAACGAGATGGATTTAAGTGGCGTGCAGCCTCACCAAAGCGCGCCCGCCCCCCTGAGAGCAGACACGATCATCCACGACTCGCAAATATCCAAAGACTTATTAAAACAAGCCCCAAAGGCACAGGATGGCTATTTCATCGTGCCTAAAATCATAGAAACTTAAGGGTGTTTTTGCAACACGGCGTAGCGGGCCACGATCTCATGCCTGTAGCTAATTTCTATGTCTGATCGCCGATCTTGCTGGATCAAGTACAAATCCCCCCCAAAGCCGATGCCATAAAACTTCAATCTAAGGGCCATTTTAGGCGATAGGGTGTTGATCGAAGTGATTCCCCGCCTTTTGAGCGCGTGGGCCAATTCTTTAGCCACATAGTGGGTGCGCACAAATTGGTTGTATCCCCCCCCCCATAACAGCACGCTTTCAAGCAAGAGCGTACCAAAAACTAAGCTATGGCGGATGCGGTAATGGCTGCGAAAGATAGGCAAGTGTAAGCGGATGCTAGAGAGGGCTTTTTGCAATAAAACGGGCATGCCAAGAGCCCCGAAGCTTAAAAACTCGGGGCTGGGTTCTTGGCGCAAGGAGAGCAATAAGGGGGCACAAAAGCCCACAGCCCCCACAATCCCCACTAAACTTTCTTGCTTATAGTCTTTCACCACTTGGGCGTATAAAGTGTAGGGGTAGTAAATGCATAAAAAAGGGGAATAGAGGATGAGCATTAAAAAAAGGGTGTTTAAGAAAAAGCCCTGTGGGATGCCCGAGATGGGTGCAAAGGCGTAAAGGTTGCTTGCTAAAGCCAGCGCAAAGTAAAAGCCTAAGACTTTTTGTTTGCGCTTAAAGGCGTTGAGCAAGAGTCCTAAGAGCAACACCGCACAACTCGCGTCTAAAAAAGTGCTCAGGCACACCAGAGGATAAATAAAATAGGTCCTGTAAAGAAGCAAAGACAATAAGGAGAGGTTGAGTAACAAGCTCACCTTGCCTAATAAAATCGCCCCTAGCTGGATGCCCGGCAAGAGCGCGAAAGTGAGGGCCACTAACAGCGGATCGTAAGGTCTTTGGGCGCGCAGGCGCAGACTCAGCACATACATTAAGACAATATTACAGGCGTGCAAGAGCAACCCGGGCAGGCGCAGGGCCAAGTCTTTAGGCAAAAAGGGAGTGTACTTGACAAAACCGCGCAAACCCTCTAAAAGGATTTTGTCTAAAAAAAAGTGTGGCGTGCCAAAGTAAAGCAAAGCCTCTTTATAACTCACAGAGATTTCTAAACTTTTACACACCCCCAAGCTTAGGCTTAACACCACCAGCAACGCCAAACCCAAATGGTAGAGCGTTTTGGGAGCGCTTTGGGGCAAACTACTCAAGGGGTTGAAAAAGACTTGGGATAGACATAAAATTCCTTAAGTGTAAAGCCCCATTATACTTTGTAAAGATAAACTATTTTTTATGCCCTAAAGTGATGAGCAGTCCCGCCCCCACTACAAGAGCCATGCCAAGCCCCTCATAAGCCCCAAGCCACGGATCGCCAAGCCACATGCCAAAGAGAGTCCCCCAAAACAAACGGGTGTAATCTATGGGCGAAACCAACCCCGCAGGGGCGCACATATACGCCTTAGTTAAAAAATACTGCCCCAAAGTCCCGCTAAAGCCCATGCCCATTAAAAGCCACAAATCCCAGTGCCACCAAGGTCCCTCAAAGCGCATGGGATGATAACCCGTAGCAAAGGGCGGGACATTTAAAAACAGCCCCAAAGCCCCAAAGGCGCATAAAAAGAGCGAAAAGGTGAAGATCACAAACTCGCTGTCGTAGTAGGTTTTCAGCTGGCTAAGACTTGTGTAGGCGATGGCCTTAAACAAGGCGCTTAAAACCCCGCATAAGATCAAGCCAAAAGTTAAGCCACTCGTGTGCGGGTTGGCGATTAAAAGCACGCCCAAAAGCCCTAAAAACCCCGCTAAAGCCAAACGCCAAGTTAAGGGCTCTTTAAACACCAGCCACGCAATGAAAATCGCATAAACGGGCGCGCTTTGCCCAAACGCCATCGCTGTGCCAAGGGGCATGGTGTAAATGTTGTAGCACAAAAGCACCATAGCCACCGCCCCTAACCCCATGCGCCACGCTAGGATTTTGCCCCCGCCTTTTTTATGCGCCTTGAGTTTAAAAGGTTTAGCCAAGTAGAACAAACCCATAAAAATGATCATAAAAAACGAGCGGTAAAAGACATTTTCAAGGGGGGAATAGTGCTGGCTGGTGATTTTGACTAAGGCATTCATCAGGCCAAAGCAAAACGCCCCCAAAGCCATAAAAAACAAGCCCTTCTTGATCTCCATAATGCCCCTTTAACAAAAGGGCATTATAGCATTAAACCACCCCGATGCCTTGAGCCACGCGATCGGTGGCGGTTTTGATCTCCTCCACGAGTTCTTTGGTTTGGTAAGAGAGCTCTAGGGTTTTTTCCGATTCTTCTGCACCCATGTTGATGTTGGTCACCACTTGTTGGGTGATTTCGCGAATCGAACCGATGATGGCCGCAATCTCTGTGACAGACTTACCTGTGCGCTCGGCTAATTTACGCACTTCATCAGCCACCACCGCAAAGCCACGCCCATGCTCGCCTGCTCTGGCGGCTTCAATGGCGGCGTTTAGGGCAAGTAGGTTGATTTGATCGGCGATGTCTTTAATGGTTTGAGTGATGGAGCTGATCGAATCAGATTGCGTGCTCAAGTCATCCACTAAATGCACATTGTTTCTCATCGTGTTGGTCACGCTTTGGATATTATTTGTGGTTTTTTCAACCATGGTGTTTCCCTCGCCGGTTAAGCGTTGGTTGTCTTTAATTAAACCGAGAATCATTAGAATTTTTTCTTCTTTGCCTGTAACATCTAGCGCAAATTTGATGAATTTATAAAT
>NZ_CDMG01000009.1:17070-180838 GCF_001282945.1 Helicobacter ailurogastricus | reverse complement strand
GGGGAAAAAAAAGTTTCCCCCCCCCCCCCCCTGTAAAAGCGGTGTGCGCGGGCTAATCATAAGAACTCCATCAATGTTGTTTAAGGACCCCCATCCTAACAAAAAAATATTAACTCCAAATAAACTTTTGCGCTAAAATATCCTCATAAAGGACACATACATGAAATTGGCCGTTTTTGATTTTGATTCGACTTTAGTGGATGCCGAAACCATCGAGGTTTTAGCCCAAAATTATGGTGTGGGGCAAGCCGTAGAAAACGCCACAGAGCTGGCGATGGCAGGCAAGGCAGACTTTTACACGAGCCTACTTAGCCGCGCAAGCTTGCTTAAGGGCATGGACGCCATGTGGGCTGAGGCAATTTGCCAAAATTTGCCCCTGCACTTGGGCGCGCTAGAAGTGGTGCAGGGCTTGCACGCTTTGGGCTATAAGGTCGTTTGCCTTAGCGGGGGTTTTAAGTGGGCGACTGGATATTTTAAAGAAAAGCTGGGCTTAGACGCGGATTTTAGCAACACCTTGCATGTGCGCGATGGGTTTTTAACCGGGCAAGTGAGCGGGCCCTTAATGCGAGGGGATTCTAAGGCGGAGATTTTAGCCAGTTTACAAAGTTTGCTAAAACCTAAACACACTCTAGCCATAGGCGATGGGGCCAATGACATTGGCATGTTTAAACTTGCCGATCTTAGCGTGGCGTTTAACGCCAAAGAGATCACCAAAAAAGCCGCCACCTTTGTCGCCCAAAGCCTAGATTTGAGGGAGATTTTAAACTATCTCAAGGCTTAGGCGCGTTGCCTAACAAAAATCTAGCATAAGGCTAGATTAAAAAGGATCGCCTAAAAACCACAGCTACACAAGAGATCGCCACACTGGCACATAATATCCCCACTACACTCAGACCAAAGACTTGCAATACTTAGATCAATTTGCATGTTTTCTCCTTTCTTTAGACTTTATATAGGTTAATCGCAGGCAGCACCATTGCAACTACATAAAATATTGAAAACTTCGGGCAATGCCACAGCCAAAAGACTCTCCATACTCTCATCAATTTGCATCATCTTCTCCTTTATGTAAAATTAAATTAATCCACAATATTCACAAAACCGCTTGTTTTAAAGCGCACTCTGCCCGATCCAATAGAGCCTCTAGAATCCTCAAGGGCAATATTGACCCCATTCTTTTTAAGGGTAATATTTGCCCCATTGGCTTGGACATTCCACGACTTGACATGGTCGTGGGCATAAAGTTTCACGCCCCCATTGTTGAGGCTCAAATCCAAATCCTCAATGAGGGTTTGTAAATCTAGGCGGGTGTTGTTGGCTTTGATTTGGCAGGTTTCTAGGCTCTCTTTGGGGGCATTGAGTTGGACATTCCCATTGTTGGTTTTGATCTCCAAATCCCGCACCTTAGCCCCTATCTCCAGTGTGGCGTTGTTCGCCTTAATTTGGCAAGTGTCTAGGGGGGTGTGCACAAACAAATCCCCCGAGTTCAGCTTCGCTTTCAGGTTTTTTAACGCGCCCTTCACGCTAACGCTGCCATTATTGAGTTTGAGCTCTAAATCTTGCATGGGCGCATCTACCGCCACTTTGGCGTTGTTGGCAGATAAATATAGGGCTAAGTGGTCGGCGGGCAGATAAATTTTAGCACTCCCGCTAATTTTGCTGTTCGTTTGCAAGCCCTTTTTAATGAGCAGAGCAAAGGCATCGCCTATGCTGTGTATCCCCTTAATGCCCTCTGCCAAATCCGCATCTAAACCTTGATCTGGGGTGGTGATGTAAAGGCTGTGCTCGCTGTGCTGGATCAATAAATCCGCCTCATTGGCATCGCTAGTAAAGACCGCATAAGCGTCCTTTTTATCAGTGGGAAAGACTTCAATCTCCATCTTTAAGCCAAACTTCACTTCTAAGTCGTTCGTCTTAAACTCAAATGTTTTTTCCATCGCTCACTGCCTTTCTTAAGATTTCCTTTTGTTTGCGGATTTTTTCCACTAAAAAGGGCGCATTTTTTGGGACAATAGGGCATTTCTTAGATTTGCTTAGATAGTTTTTGAGCACACAAGATCGCCCCATGCACTGGAAGAAAAAGAAACAATCCTTACAAGCGGGGTCAAATTGGATGTGCTCCTCCCATGCCTCTAGCTTATGTGTCTCTAGCTTTAACCCATTTTGCAAATTGCCAAATTTATTATGCTCTTGGTTGAGCGCAATGGTGCATTTTAAAACCTCTAAACTGGGGTTGATGGTGAGGTTTGAGGATTTGGAGGCGTAGCACACCGATCCGGCAATTTGGGTGAGCATGCCTAAATCGCCTAGCAAAAAGCCCTGTTCTTGCGCCTCCCTCTCCCAAGTACGCTGCATATCTGGTGCACCGCTGTGGCACGCCTCAATGCGCTCTTGTGTAGTGGTGTTATTGCCCTCAGAATACAAGCCGATGGGTCTAAAGAGTAGGGCAAAGCGGTGATCTCCCTTGATAAAGTCAAGATTTTTAAAAAATTGTGCCCTCTGCTCTAGGCTAGAGCTGTGTTGGTTGAAGTTACACCTCAACATGATGCGAAAGCGCTCTTTAAGCGCGCTGATCGCCTTGATATTGCCCATGATCTGATCATAACTCCCGCCCCCGCCGCATTTAGGGCGCATTTTGTCGTGCTGCTCTTTGAGCCCGTCTAGGGTGATCTGAAAAGCCTTGACATTGCGTTGCACCAACGCTTGCATGTTCTCTTGACTCAAAAGATAGCCATTGGTCGTCATGGATGCGCTGTGGGGGATGTGGGCGATTCTCCCTTGAAACGCTAAAATCCACTTGAGGTTTAAAAGCGGTTCGCCCCCGAAGTATTCGATGCGGATGCGTTTGTCTTGGTTATGCGCGATGAGATCAAAAATTTTATCGCTGTGGAGCTGTTTGAATCTGGCGGTGTCCTCGTGGTTTTCATAACAATAGACACAGCGAAAATTGCACGCATCCCCAGCTGGGAGCAAGATCAAGTGCAACTCATTCTGTTCTTTTTGAATCTGCTTATCAAATTCTCTTTGGTAAAAGCCCTTTAAAAAGGCTTCATCGACTAGAAAAGCATTTTGGCTTAAAAATTCGAGGTGCTGGGCGGGGAAGTCTTCAGTAAAGGCGATTTGGTGCTTGGTTAGCTCTGCAATGTATCTTGGCTCAATGGAAACGCCAATGTCATTGAACCAATTATAAAGGTAGAGTTCCCCCCCCCCCCCCCCCNNAGGTCCCCCCCCCCCCCCCCGATTATCTAAAACGCTCACTTGTTTGAGCAGTTGGTGCAGGCGCATTGAAATCCTTTAAAATTAAAATAAATGCCACAATCTAGCATGTTTTGATTAACAAGAGAAGCTAGGGCTTGACATAGCCCAAATCCACAAGGGCGTTGGCCATCGCCTTGACAATGGGGCCGTTTTTGCTCCCCCCCTCGCCGTGTTCGATCAAGACGGTGATGACATACTTGGGGTTTTTAAAAGGCAAAAAGGCGGTCATCCACGCGTGCGAGCGGTGAAAATACTCCATTTGATCTTCTTTAATGCGCTTGATTGTGTCTTGGTCGATCCCCACGACTTGCGCTGTGCCTGTCTTGCATGCCAAAGCAACTTTCACCCCCTTCGTGCTGTAATAGCCCGTGCCCCCTTGTGTACTGCATGCCTCATACATGCCCTGACGCAAAGCGGGGAGTTTGGATTTTTGGAAGGCATCCAAGACATCCTTGACTTTAAAATCCCCTTTGAGCGCAAAATGGGGGGTGGGTAGTTTGCCCGAAGCGATTAAAGCCGTGTAATTGGCCACTTGTAGGGGTGTGGTTAGAAACGAGCCTTGCCCTATTGAAGTGATGAGCGTGTCGCCGGTGTTCCAAATGTCTCCAAAGCGCTTCATCTTCCAGCCCGGGTCGGGCAAGATGCCGATAAACTCATTGGGTAAATCCACGCCTGTTTTTTGTCCAAAGCCCATTTGACGAAAAGTCTTGGTTAAGTTATCGATGGAAATGTCTTGGGCGAATTTATAAAAATACACATCTACGGACTCTTTGATCGCCTTGTATAAATTGGTTTTGCCATGCCCGCCGGGCTTCCAATCTCTAAATTTGCGCTTGCCCACTTCGATGTAACCGGGGGCAAAAACTTCCGTTTGCTCTGTAATGGGTAGGTATTCTAGAAAACTTAAAGCCGAGCCCATTTTCACCACAGAGCCGGGGGGGTAAAGCCCATTGATGAGTCGATTTAATAGGGGATTGTTGATATTTTCTTGGAGTTGTTTCCAGTGCGTCACGCTGATCCCGCCAATGAAGTCGTTTAGGTCGTATTCGGGGTAACTGCCCGCCGCTAAAATCGCCCCCGAGCGCGCGTCCATCACCACAATAGCCCCCACTTTACCCACAAAAAGGGCATCGGCTTTCTCTTGGAGGCGTTTATCTAGAGTCAAAACGAGGTCATTGTTGGTTTGGGGTTGTTTTTCCTCCACAACTTTTAATTCTTGGTTGAGCGCATCCACGCTCACGATCTTATAGCCCATTTCCCCTTGTAAAAAGTCGTTGTATTCTTTTTCTAAACCTGTTTTGCCGATGGTGTGGGTGTATTGGCTCTTAGGGTCGTTTTGCATGTCTTTAGTGTCGGCTGCGCCCAAGTAGCCCAAAACATGCGCGGCTAGGGTGTTGCCCGGGTAGTGGCGTTTATTGGCCGGGGTGATGGTGATTTTGGGATTGAGGATTAATTTAGCATACAGGGTTTGCATTTGATCGTAGGGGATGAAGTCTAGGATTTGTATCGCGCTGTGGTTGTAGGCGGAGTTTTGTTTGCGGTAGTTGTCTATGGCTGCTTGGGTGTCTAGGGTGGGAAAATAGCGTTTTAAAAACTCTAATTGCCGTTGCAGTTGGGTTTTTTTAAGGGAGGGGGCTAGAGAAATGCTAAAACCCAGCTCGTTCATGGCGAGCAGTTGGTGGTTGCGATCCATGATCAACCCCCTTGTGGGGACTAAGATTTCTTTTTTAGTCATGTTGCGCAGGGCGAGTTGTTCAAAGTAGTCGTTTGTCTTGATGGTTAAAATGAAAATCCTCAAGAGCAAAATCGCCCAAACCAACGCCAAAAAGCCAAAAATGAAGCGGAATCTAACGCCTTCCATAGACTCTCCACAAAATGAACTCAAGAGCGGTGTAGATCAAGAGCCGATCCCAAGAGGCTAGAGGGGTGGCGTGCAAGGCGGAGAGCAAGAGGGTGTAGAGCACGTAAATGGCGAGCATGTGAAAAGCGTCCCAAAGGATACGCTCTTCGAATGTCCTTAACACAAATTGTAAAACCAACTTTTCATAGAGGATGAAGAGCAAAATTAAAAACCCTAGCGGTTCTTGGTTGATGGCTTCTAAAAACAACAAACAGGTAAAAATGCAAAGGATATAGCGATCTTGCAACCGCTCATCTTCCCTAGTTTTGTAAAGAATAAAGAAGAAACTAATGAGGGGGGGCAAAATGGGGTACAGGGCTTGTAGGTTGCTGTAAAGATAAAAACTGAGCACATAACAGGCGCACCTCGTGTAGGTCAAGCTCATGTGCGCCCTAACAAAGCGTTTAATAAAGTTTTTTGGAGGTTTTGCAAAGAGCCGAATTTGGGCTTAAGGGTAGATGGTTTTAGCACGCTCACTAAAGCACTGGGATTTTCTTGCACTAGGGAGTGCTGGGCGTGGCTGGTGAGTTTGTCAAATTTCGTGTAAATGCACTGGATGCGCTGATCTAGCTTGATAAAACTTTGTAAAAATTCTTGTACTTTGGTGTCTAGGCTTAAATGTGGGTGTCTGGCATCGATGAGGTGGAGGAATAATTTAATGCTGGGGCGCTGTTTTAAAAGGGTGCATAAAAACACCCCCCACTCTTCTTGCAAACTTTTAGACACTTTGGCATACCCAAATCCGGGTAAATCTATGCACCCAAAAGCGACTTTTTCTAGCCCTAATTGCCAAGTGGTGACAAAAAAATTAGCTGTTTGGGTTTTGCCCGGGGTGGCCGAGCTTTTGGCGATTTTGTGCCCCAAAAGTTGGTTAATGAAGGTGCTTTTGCCCACATTGCTGCGCCCTAAAAACGCCACTTCGGGCAGGCTAGCTGGGGGGCAGTGCGCCATGCTAGCAGCCGCACACACAAAATGGCTTTCTAAAACCCTAAGGCTTGTGCTGTTGTTTAGCATGTTGTTTTGCCTTTTGCTTTTTTTGCGTCTCTTGGATGTCTTCCATGTCAAAAACAAAGGTTGCGGGCTTGTCCTTGCCCCCGATCACATCCGCATAGCCGTGCTCTTTGCTTAAAATGATCTCTTCGCCTTTGACGGAATTGACCTTGCCCACTTCATCCACCACAGCGTTTTGCAACAAGCGGTATTCTTGCTTAATCGCATCGTAAACGAGGCGATCTGAGTGCCCCTTAACCTCGCGCCCATCCTCTGTAAATAAGTGGAAATGTACATTGCCAATGGCTTCGTATTTGGTGGGTTTGCGCTTGTCGTTGGTGTGGATGATGACCTCATTAGCCGTTAGGGTGTCCTTGCCTTTTTTGATATGGACATTGCCCTGAATGATGGTGGTTTTCTTTTGATCATTGGCAAGGAATTTATCCGCCGTGATCTCTAAAGTTTCTTTGAGAGGCAAGGCGTGCAACAGGCCACAAAGCAACAACAAACCTAGCTTTTTCAAAATTTAAAACTCCGTGTGCGCCGCCCTTTGGGGTGCTGTGCCTCAGCCAAATTAATGATGGCGTGGATGTCTTTGGCTTGCAAGACTTGGGTTTTGTGGTTGTAGGCGATGTTTTGCCCGCTCACATGCCCTTCTGGGGCGTTGAGTAAAAAATTACCCTCCCCTTGAAAGATCTGTTTGCTGTGGTCATAAACCCCTTTTTGACTCCAAAAACTCTCATGGTTGCTGGTCGTGTAAAGCACCCCCTTAGGAAAAAAATACAAATCGTTGCGGCGCACCAAAACCTCTCCCCTAGCGTGTTCTAAAACCTGACTATTTGCATCAAATTTACTCAAAGTGAAATCATAAAGGGTTTCGTGGTCGCTAAATTGCAAAGCCCGACTGCCCTTGATGTTTAAATCCGTACTGGTAGAGTTGCTCTCAAAGGCACTAAAATTGTGTAACTCGATCTTGGCAAAATCACCTCCGGGCACGATGGCTTTTTCATGGGGGCGCAAGAAAAACAAAATCAACCCCGCCATTGCCCCTGCCAAACCGACAAAAAAGAGCCAAACGGGGTTAGTACGCACCTACTCACGCACCAAAAAGCTAGATTTGTTGAGACTCTTGGCGTAGTCGCTGGCTTCTTCTTGGCTTTGAAACCCGCGGATAAAGACTCGATAAATGGGCTTATCGTCCTTAACCCCCTGCACAACGGCACTAGAATAGTTGGTGTTTTTTAAGCGAGGCTCTAGGGCGGCTTTGGCGTGCATGGCCCCCTCTTTGCTGAAAAACGCCCCTATTTGTAAGGAGAAGTTGCCCCCGCTGTAACTTTTTTGGCTCTCGCCCACTTTAAATTCTTTTTGCAAAGATTTGGCCTGCTTGCTTTGTTGCAAAGATGGGGCGTATTGTTTGGCCACCACCCCCCCAAAGCCAATCACCTCTAAGCGCACAGGGGCCACGCCCTTACCCACCATGGCGATGTCGTGCGCGGCGATGTTGGATAGGTCAATGATGCGGTTTTTCACAAAGGGGCCCCTATCGTTGATGCGCACAATGGTACTTCTGTTGTTGTCCTTATTGGTAACTTTAAGGATAGTGTTCATCGGTAGAGTTTTATTGGCGGCAGTGTGGGCGTACATATTGTAGGTTTCGCCATTGCTGGTTTTTTTAGCATGGAAGTTGGGGCCATACCAACTCGCATACCCGTCAAAAGTCTGTCCGATTTTGACTTGTGTAGGGTAATAGGTCTTGCCCCCCACTCTGTAAGGGCGCATGGTTGCCCTTTGCATGGCTTCTGAGTCGATCATGCCAGCGGTTAAACTGCTCTTAGACACGCGGGCATTATAGGGTTTGCCTGTGGGCTGTTTGTTCTTGTGGTGGTGGAAAAGGGAGAAGTGTCTTTTGGGAGGGATGGTGCCGTCAAAATCCCTAGCGTCCTCATAAGCGCGCAGGCTCTCGTGCTGGTTAAAGACAAAATGGTTGGTGGTTTGTCCCCCCGTGTCCTTAGCGCACCCCATAAACGCTAAACTGGCTAAAACGACTTGGCAATACAACTTCATAAAACCTCGTTTTGCGCCACTTTAAAGTGGTGGGCTTGGTGGCTTAAAACCGGAACAATGAGTTTTTGTCTGCGACTCAAGTAAGAACCTTTGAGATTGTTCGTGTATCTTAAAAGCGCTACAGAGCTGTGAAATTTTTTGGCAATGGAGTAAAGGGTTTCTCTGGGTTTGACCCTATAATTGATGACTCGCACAATAAAGCCTCTGGGCTTGTAGTGTTGTCTAAAATAGGCGAGGTTTTCATAGGGGATATAGACCATGCTAGGCGCGCCAGTGGGTAAAAAGTTGTATCTAAATTGGTGGTTATAAGCCCTAACCTTAGACACAGATAAATGCGCACTCGTGGCAACTTGGCTTAGTAAAGTCCCGCCTTTAACGGACACGCTGGCTAGAGTTTGGCGGGCCCCTCTATTGAGCAAATAAGCCTTATTGTCCTGTGTGTCTAAATTATTAAAGGCGATGGCTAGGCTTAAAATAGAGCGGATGTAGTGGCGGGTTTCTTGGGGCAGGTATTTTTTATCATCATCGAGCAAGACATTGATGTTGTCTGTGCCGGCGGCTTGGATCGCCTCTAACACCCGTCTTAGCCCATAGTTGTAAGCCATCGCCACCAAATACCATTGGTGGGTTTGCTTGTAGAGCATTTTAAAGTAGGTGATCGCCGCTTGTGTGCTTTTAATCGGGTCGCGCCGCTCATCCACGAGGGCATTGACCTTTAGGCCAAGCATTTTGGCGGTTTCTGGCATGAATTGCCAAATGCCCACCGCCTTTTTCACGCTGTAAGCCCTAACAGAAAACTTAGACTCTGCCATCGCTAAAAACAAAAACTCTACGGGGATATTCGCCTGTATCAACATGCTTTTAATCGTGGGGATAAACACTCCATTGGCATCGTAGTGTTGGAGCAGTTTATCAAAGGTTTGTTGCACGCTCTCTAAGGTGTTGGCGTTGGCACTACTAGCTAAAAACACCCCATCCACCCCAAAGGCGTTTAAAGTCTTTAGGCTGGCGCTGTCGATCGTGGGGGGCGTGGCGCACAAGGGCAAACCAAGTAAGCAAGAAAAGCTCAAGGATTTTAGCAAGGATTTTATCATTAAGATACCTTTAAGTTAAAGAGTGTATGGGCGTTGGCCGTGGTGTTTTGGGCCAAATCTTCTAAACGCATTTGGCGCACCTTGGCCAGTTTTTCAGCAATGAGGGGGATGTATTTAGGCTCGTTGCGGCTGCCTCTAAAAGGGTGAGGGGTCAAATAGGGTGCATCGGTTTCTAAAAGCAAGCGCTCTAGGGGGATTTTGGGCAAAATTTCTACTAGAGTTTTGGCATTTTTAAAGGTCGCCACCCCCCCGATGCCATAGTAAAAATTGTGTGCTAACTCTAATAAAAGCGCATCTCCATTGAAACAATGCAACACGCCTTTAAGGTTAGGGTATTCTTTTAAAAGAGCGTGTGCATCTGTGCTGGCTTCTCTAATATGCACGATTAAAGGTTTGTTGTACTCTAAAGCTAAAGCGATTTGGGCTTTAAAAGCTTCTTTTTGGGCGGCTTTGGTGGCTGTGTCGTTTTTGTAGTGGTAATCTAGCCCGCATTCGCCCACCGCCACGCATTTAGGGTGGTTGATGTGTGCCTTTAAAAAGTCTAAATTAAAGTCTTGCAAGTCTAGCGGGTGTGTACCCACGGCGAAGTAAAGGTTTGCCCGGCTTTCACAAAGCGCGATGGCGCGGGCCAAGTCCTTAGGGCTAGCAGCGGGGATAATGGCGGTGCTGACCCCAACTTTTTGCGCATTGCTTAAAACCTCGAGCACATCGGCTTGGTATAAAGAGTGGTCTAAATGGCAATGGGTGTCGATCAGTTCTAACATTTAGCTCCCTACAATCACAAAGTAAAAAAGTTCCATTGTACTATAATTTAGGGGGTTGATACCCTAAAATCCATTTAAAAGGCGTTTATGTTTAGCGGATTGATCCAAGAATTAAGCCCCATCCTTAGCTTTAAAGGCGGGGTTTTGAGCTTAAAAAGCAAGCACCGCCCCAAAATAGGCGAGAGCATCGCGGTTAATGGGGCGTGCTTGACAGTGGTTTCTCTTTTTAAGGGCGGCTTTAGCGTGCAAATGAGCGCACACACACAGACACAAATCGCTTTAGAGAATTACCAAGCGGGGCAACTTGTGCATGTCGAGCCCGCGCTTAGAGCTGGCGATCGTTTTGATGGGCATTTTGTTCAAGGGCATATAGACGGGGTGGGGGTTGTAAATCAAATCTTAAAAGGGACAAGCCAAGTAGAAGTGGGCGTTAAAGCCCCACCCTCCATTTTAGAGCTGTGTATCCCCAAAGGCTCGATCGCCATCGATGGGGTGAGCTTGACCTTAGCAGGCATACATAGTGATGGCTTTTCTCTAGTCATCATCCCCCACACTTTTAACAACACCCTTTTTAACGCTTACAAGCCGGGGCGGCGGGTGAATATTGAAAGCGACATGCTAGTAAGGGCGGTGGCGCACTTTAATAAACGCCAAAAATCCCTTTCGTGGTCTTTTTACGATGGCTTGGTGATGGGCTATTAATGGGGATGCCTAAAGCCGTAGCCCTAGCTTATAACATCGGGCAAGACAATGCACCTAAAGTCGTGGCTAGTGGGGTGGGGCAAATTGCAAGAGCAATCATGGAAAAGGCCAAAGCCTTTGATGTTCCCCTTTTTTGCAACGAAGCTTTGGTCAATTCGCTCTTAGATGTGCGCCTAGACACACCCATCCCGCCCGAGCTTTATGCGAGCGTGGTGGAAGTCTTTATTTGGTTGCAATCGGCTGAAAATGGGGCACAAATGAGCTAGACAAATAGCGCCCTTTTTAGTTAAAAAGGGCCTTTTCAATCTCTAAGGGCTCAACTTGTCCCGTGTAATAAAAATATTTTCTCAACACCAAGAAAGCAGTCCACTCTTCTAGGGGAGTGAGAAAACTTTTGACATACGTGTTGGCATGACAAATCATCTCCAAACAATCCTTGGGACGGGCGCTAAAAAACTCTATCTGGGCGGGGGTATCGCTGTAATCAGGCTTTAAAGGGATGTAGTGGATATAGGGGACAAGTTGGCTTTCTAAAAAGAAACTCTCAAATTTAGGCGGGGGCATCATTGCCACCGAATTTGAGCTTAAAATCCATTTTAAATTGCTCGCCACATCAAAGCCCTCCAAAGACAAGATAAATTTATGCTCCAAGTGCTGGGCAATGCTCGCTCTAGGTTTGCTAAAGGGGCTTAAAGCGGGGGTAAGCGCCCCCACATGGCCTAAATCCATTAAGGGGTGCTTGAAATAGTGTTTTAAAAAATCTAGGCGGTGGGGCTGAAAACACGCCCCCCTAAAGAAAAGTTTGTTTTGTTTGGCCTCAAAGGGCATCGGGCATGGGGGAAAAATGTGCTTGAAGTGGCGGCGCTTGTCTAGGGGCAAAAGCACATTGTTTGAGTGGGGGATTTGGGGAATGGGGCGGCTTTTACACAGCGTGGGGGTCAATAAATTGTAATTGACATCGCCGTACTCAAGCTGGTAGCGCAAACTTTGATCGAAAAACCTAAAATACGCCATGAAATCGTAAAAATACCGACTTCCCAAAGACAAGCCTTTAAAAAGCCCTAGGGGTGGGTTTTGCACGCTTTGATGCGGGGGCAGAGCGCAGGCCTTATTCACCCGATCTTTGATCGATTCCAAGCTAGATAGGGGCAAGCTTGCCAATTGGGCTAAACGCCTTTTGATGCGCCCCTTTTGACCGGGCAGGAGCGGTTGCAAGCAAAGGGCTAGAGATTTGAGATTATAGAAAAAGGCGCTTTGCTTGGTTCGCATTCTTAAAATCTCCCTGATTTTGCATAAGTTTACCCAAAATCTTGTATAATTGCCCCCTTAATGATAGACTATCTCTACTATCTTTTGTCTATCGAAAAGGAGAAAAATGCTAGAAATTCGATGGCACGCACGCGCTGGTCAGGGTGCGGTTACGGGCGCAAAGGGCCTAGCCGATGTGCTCACCACCACAGGAAAAGAAGTACAAGGCTTTGCGGTCTATGGGTCGGCTAAAAGGGGGGCGGCGATGACGGCCTACAACCGCATCGACTCTGAACCCATTTTAAACCACGAAAAGTTTATGAACCCCGATTATGTATTGGTGATCGATCCGGGGCTTACTTTCATCACCGACATCACGGAAAATGAAAAACCCGACACAACTTACATCATCACCACGCATTTAAGCAAGGACGAGTTGTTTGAAAAAAAACCCGAGTTGGCGAGCAAAAAGGTTTTCACCCTAAATTGCATTAAAATTGCGATGGACACGATCAAGCGCCCCATCCCCAACACCCCCATGCTCGGGGCTTTAATGAAGGTGTCTGGCATGTTGGAGTTGGAGTTTTTTAAAAACGCTTTTAAAGAAGTGCTGGGTAAAAAAATGCCCCAAGCTTTGATCGATGCAAACATGCTCGCCATCGACCACGCCTACGCCCAAGTGCAATAAAGGACAGACATGAAAAATTGGCAAGAATTTGAAATGGGGGCGGTGCTCTTCCCCTTTGAAAAACAAGGGCAAGAGGAACTTGGCAAACACAACAACGAGCGCGCCTACACCACAGACAGCTCCTTTACGGCCAGCGTGGCTAACTGGCGCGTGGAAAAACCCGTGCACAACAAAGATGTTTGCATTAATTGTTTTAATTGTTGGGTTTATTGCCCCGATGCTTCGATTTTGTCCCGCGAGGGCAAGATGAGCGGCATCGATTACGAACACTGCAAGGGTTGCGGGGTGTGTGTGGATGTCTGCCCCACTAACCCTAAATCTCTCTTGATGTTTGACAATTTAGAGCCCGTAGAAGAGGCGCTCACCAAGTGGCCACAAAAAGCCGAGGGGCTTAAAAAGAAAAGCTACCGCACAGAAGGGGGTTATAATGGCTTCTAGTTACCATTTAAACGGCGTGGAGGCGTGGGATGGCTGCACAGCCAGCGCACACGCCCTAAGGCAGGCACAAGTGGATGTCGTGGCCGCTTACCCCATCACCCCCTCCACCCCCATCATCCAAAATTACGGCTCTTTTAAAGACAATGGCTACATCGATGGCGAATTTGTTTTAGTCGAGTCCGAGCACGCGGCGATGAGTGCGTGCGTGGGCGCGGCAGCGGCGGGCGGAAGGGTTAGCACCGCCACAAGCTCGCAAGGCTTTGCCCTCATGGTGGAAGTGCTTTATCAAGCCGCCGGCATGCGCTTGCCCATTGTGCTCAATGTGGCTAACCGCGCTTTGGCTTCACCCTTAAACATCCACTGCGATCACTCAGACATGTATTTAGGGCGTGATAGCGGTTGGATCAGCCTTTGTACCTGCAACCCCCAAGAAGTTTATGACTTCACTTTAATGGCGTTTAAGTTGGCCGAACACACGGGGGTTAGAGTGCCTGTGATGGTGCATCAAGACGGGTTTTTGTCTTCACACACCGTGCAAAATGTCCGCCCCCTGGCCGACCATGTCGCTTATAAATTTGTGGGCGATTATGTCCCCGTGCATCCCATGCTTGACTTTGACAAACCCGTAAGTTATGGGGCGCAGGCTGAAGAAGAGTGGCACTTTGAGCATAAAGCCAAATTGCACCACGCCATCATGGAGTCTAGCGCGGTGCTTGAGGAAATCTTTAAGGACTTTGCTAAGATCACTGGACGGCAATACAATGTTTTAGAAACCTTTGACATGGAGGATGCTGAAGTGGCGATTTTTGCGCTCGGCACCACTTGGGAGTCTGCGATTGTGGCGGCCAAAAAAGCCAGAGAAAAGGGCATTAAAGCGGGTGTGGTCACCACCCACTTATTGCGCCCCTTCCCCTTTGTGGCTTTGGGTGAAATTTTTAAAAAGGCAAAGGCGGTGGCTATCATGGATAAAAGCTCGCCCTCGGGTGCGCTGGGCGCGCTCTTTAACGAAGTGGCCGCAAGCCTCTATCAAGTGCAGGGCTCACGCCACCCGGTGCTGAGTAACTACATTTATGGGCTAGGCGGGCGCGACTTGACCCAAGCAGACTTAGACGGCATTTTTGAAGAGTTGAGTCAAGATGCCCAAAAAGGCGCGCTCACCCACCCCACCCAACAATTCATTGGGCTCAACGGACCCAAGTTGTCTTATTTTTAAGGAGAATACATGGTTAGAGAAGTCAAAACACTCAAAAGCTTTAGCCAATCGGCGGAAAAATTCGAAGGTTCGCACTTACTTTGTCCGGGCTGTGGGCATGGCATCATCATTAGGGAAGTGTTGAATGCCGTAGATGGCCCCATCGTTTTAGGCAACTCCACAGGCTGTTTAGAGGTGTGCTCGGCGGTGTATCCGCACACTTCTTGGGATGTGCCTTGGATTCACATTGGGTTTGAAAACGGCTCTACGGCGGTTTGCGGCGTGGAGAGCATGTATAAAGCCTTAGAGCGCAAAGGCAAATACACAGGCCAACGCCCCAAGTTTGTCGCCTTTGGAGGTGATGGCGCGACCTATGACATCGGCTTTCAATTCATCAGCGGGTGCTTGGAGCGCGGGCATGACATGACCTACATCTGCCTAGACAATGAGAACTACGCCAACACGGGGGGGCAAAGAAGCGGAAGCACGCCTATGGGGGCAAGCACCAGCACCACGCCCGCGGGCAAAGTGAGCTTTGGCAAAAAAGAGCGTAAAAAAGATTTACCCCTTATCATGGCAGCGCATGGCATCCCCTACACCGCCCAAATCGCCCCCAATAAGTGGAAGGACATGAATAAAAAGATCAAAACCGCCCTAGACACGGAAGGGCCTTGTTTTATCAACGCCCTTAGCCCATGCCCGACTGAGTGGAAATACCACTCTTCTTTGGCGATTGAGATGACAGATTTGGCCGTGGATTGCTTGATCTTTCCTTTGTTTGAAATTTTTCACGGGCAAGAGCTCAAAATCACCTACCGCCCCCGCAATGTTTTGCCCGTGCGCGATTACTTGGGTGTGCAAAAACGCTTTGCCCACCTCTTTAAAAAAGAAAACGAACACATCATCGAAGCCTTGCAAAAGGATGTCGATGCCCGTTGGGAATACTTGCAGCGGCGGGAGGAAGCCAAGGTTTAATGATCGATCGTTACTCTTTGGAGGGGATGGCGCACCTTTGGAGCGCCCAAAACAAGTTTGACACTTATCTAAAAGTTGAAAAGGCCATCGTGCAGGCGTGGCACGCTTTGGGCATCATAGATGCTCAAAGTTGCCAAAAAATCCAAAAAGTGGGTTTTGATTTAAAACGGGTTTATGAAATCGAGCAAACCACAAAGCACGACCTCATCGCCTTTATCAACGCCGTTTGCGAGAATTTAGGGGAGGAGAAACGCTTTTTTCACTACGGCATCACTTCTAGCGACTGCATAGACACCGCTTTAGCCTTAATTCTAAAAGAAAGCCTAGAGATCATTTTAAAAGACTTGCAAGAGCTTTTAGGGGTGCTAAAAACCCGGGCGCTTGAGTTTAAAGACACCCCCATCATCGGGCGCAGCCACGGGATTCACGGCGAGCCGATGAGCTTTGGGCTGGTGTGGGCGTTGTGGTTTGAAGAAATGCGCCGCCATGTGAAATCTTTAGAAGGGGTGTTAGAAGAAATTGGCGTGGGGATGGTGAGCGGAGCGATGGGGAATATGGCGCATATCCCCCTAGAGCTAGAGGAAAAAACTTGTGCAATTTTAGGGCTAAAACCTGCTTTAATCACAAACCAAGTCATCTCAAGGGATCGCCACGCTAAGGTCATCAACGCCTTAGCCGTGCTAGCCAGCAGTTGCGAAAAAATCGCCATCAATGTCCGCCACTACCAGCGCACCGAAGTTTATGAGGCAGAGGAATATTTTAGCGTGGGGCAAAAGGGCAGCTCGGCCATGCCGCATAAGCGCAACCCCGTTTTAAGCGAAAACATCACGGGGCTGTGTCGGGTCATCAGAGAGGTTATGCCACTCCCATGCTAGAGAGTGTCGCCCTATGGCACGAGCGCGACATTAGCCATAGCTCCGTGGAGCGCTTTGTTTTCCCTGACATTTTCAGCACCACGGATTTTATGTTGCACCGCTTAAGCAACCTGCTAAAAACCCTTGTGGTGTATCCTCAAAACATGCGCGCGAATTTAGAGCGCACGGGCGGACTGGTCTATTCGCAAAAGGTGCTTTTGGAGTTGCCTAGGCTTGGCTTTAGCAAAGAGGAGAGTTATGCCATCGTGCAGGAAAATGCCGCCAAGGTGTGGCAAGATTTGCAAGAGGACAAGCACCACAAAGAGGGTTTTTTAAACGCTCTGCTCGCCGACCCCCGCCTAAAAAAGGTAAATCCCGCCAAACTCAAAGCCTGCTTTGACATGGCGCATTACCTGCAACACACAGACCAAATTTTTAAACGAGTCTTTATAGAATAAGCCGATTTTAAGCAAGAATACACTACCGTCAAAGTTCCTTTCATGAGTTAGCTTTGTGGGCTATTTTTTAGCCCGCTAGGTCTTAAAATCCCTCAAGCTTCGATCTTTTAAACTTCCATCTTGAGGCCTCAAAAAAGTAGGCTGTGTCGGCACAGAGCTTTTAAAGGTGTGTTTGATTTAGCGTTTGTGGCGTTGTTCGTGCTCCAGAAGCCATTTTTTAATTTCCACCCCGCCCCCATAGCCCCCCAAATTGCCGCTTTTTAAAACCACTCTATGGCAGGGGATCACAATGGGACAAGGGTTGTTGTGGTTAGCGTTGCCCACGGCCCGGCACGCTCTAGGATTGTTTAGGGCGTGGGCGATTTCTTGGTAGGTTTGGGTTTTAGCATAGGGGATATTTTGTAAAGCCTGCCACACTTGCAAGCTAAAGGGGCTTGCCGACAAGCTCAAGGGCAGGTTAAAACTAAAAAGCTGGCCCCTAAAATAGCTCTCTAAACTCTCTAACACGGCTTGCATTAAGGCATCGGGTTTTAAGACACTCTGTCTTTGTGTTACAAAATCCACGCTCACTAAGCCCTTGCTATCCGTGCGTAAAGCCAAATAGGGGCTAGGAAAGCTCTTAGGGGGTTTGAAAAAGGCTAAAATCACAGCCCCATTTTAAAAGGGTTTAAAATGTTATTTGGGTCAAAGGCTTTTTTAATCGCCCGAAACAAACCCATTTCTTCAGGGCTAAAGGCTAGGGGCATGAACTTTGCCTTAGACAGCCCGATGCCATGCTCCCCGCTTAAAGTCCCCTCTAAAGCAATGGCGCATTTAAAGATTTCCTCCATCGCCCTTTGCCCTTGCTCTAGCTGGGTCTTAGGGTCTTCAAGCATGATATTCACATGCACATTGCCATCGCCGGTGTGCCCAAAACAGGGGATGGGCAAGTTGTAGGCCTTTGAGATACGCCCCACTTCTTCAAGCAAGGCAGGTAGGCTCGCCCGGGGCACCGTCACATCTTCGTTTAATTTTTTCTTGCCATAGACGCTGATGCTCTGCGAGGCGTTGCGCCGTGAAAACCAAAGGTCTTCTTCCTCTTGGGGGTTTTGCGCTGCCTTAAAATCCACGCACCCACACGCCTTAAAATGCCCCTCAATGGCGTTTAACTGCCAAGTGATTTGCTCGGGCACGCTCCCATCCACTTGGGTGATTAAAATCGCCCCCGCTTCTATGGGCAGCCCTTTGTTAAAACGCTCTTCCACTGCTCTAATGGTGAGGTTGTCTAAAAACTCCATCGCCACGGGTGTAACTCCACTGGCCATGGTTTGATACACCGCCTCCATCGCCTCTTGGATGGTGTGAAACACACCCATTGCCGATTGGCGTAATTTAGGTTTAGCTAGAAGTTTTAAAGTGATCTCGCTAATCACGGCTAAACACCCCTCGCTGGCAATGAGTATCCCGGCGACATTAAAGCCCGCCACATCTTTAATCGTTTTCTTGCCCGCACGGATAATGTCCCCATTAGGCAACACCGCCCGTAAAGCCATCACATAGTCTTTAGTGATCCCGTATTTAGCCGCACGCATGCCCCCCGCGTTTTCGCTCACATTGCCGCCCAAAGTGCTTTGATCTTGGCTGGCTGGATCGGGCGGGTAGAAGAGCCCTAGTTTCTCCACTTCGTTTTGGAAGTGCTTATTGATCACGCCCGGTTGCACCCTTGCGATTAAGTTTTTGGTGTCGATCTCTAGGATTTTGTCTAAGTGCTTTTCTACGCTTAAAATCAGCCCCCCACTCACCCCCAAGGCCCCGCCTGTAAAGCCACTGCCCGCCCCTCTAGGCACAACGATGATCTGATGCTGGTTGCAATAGGCTAAAATCTGACTGATCTCTTGTTCGTTTTTAGGGAAAATCACGCCCTCGGGCAGGTGGCGCTCTCTAGTCGCATCGTAGGCGTAGGCGCTCAAGTGCGCGGGGTCTGTGAAAAAATTATCCTCCCCCACAAATGCACTTAAGGCCTTGGCATGTTCGGGGTTTAGCATAGGTTGCCTCCTATTGTTTTTCTTCTTGGCGTATCCGCTTTTCCTCCGCCTTTTCTCTTTTTTTCTCTGCTTTTTTAGCCTTCCTTTCTGCCTTTTCCTCTAACCTTTCTTTGGCTAATTCTTTTTTGCGCCTTTTTTTCGCCTCTTTGGCCTCCTTAGCCCTCTCTTTGCTGGTCGCCTTGTCTAGGGCTTGTTCCTCGGCCTTTTGCTCTTTAGAGAGCTTAGGGGCGATCAATTGCTTCTCTTCGTTGATCTCCTCGTTGTATTCTTTCTCTAAAGCTTGTTTTTGCTTTTGACTCTTGGCGTGTTTGATGTCTTTTTTAAGCTCTCTTTTATCCTCTGCCTTGATTTCCCCAGCTAGCTTTTTCTCAGACTCCTTGCGCAACAAATTGTCGTAGTAGGTAAAATAATGTCTGGCCTTGCCTCCAGCGACTAACTTACCAAAAGTGCCCCGATCCACGCCCTCTACACGGGAGAAAAAGGGTGAGAAAGTGCGCCCCACTTTCGTGGTGTCTAAAGGCTGCGTTTCTAAAATCGCAAAACTTTGGCAATCTAAAATATTTAAGCGATTCGTGCTGACAAGATAGACCAACCCCACGCTGTAAATGTCGCAAGCCCGCCTTAAGGTTTTTGCTGTGGGATCGAACCCGTTTAAAAAGGCCACTAACAAATCGGAGTTAATGAAGGTCGCATCGGGGTAGTCGTCCTTGACTTGCTCATAGGTGTGTAAATCCGGAGCGATTAAAAAGGCTTGGTTGTTAAACTCCCTAAAAATCGCTAAATTGCCCTTTTTAGGCACCATGCGGGGGGTGGGTAGATGCTTTTGTTTCATCACCTTATAGGGGGCGTATTTGGCATAAGCCACGCCATTTTGGATAGAAAGCACTTCAAGGCTTGCAACAATGACATTGTAATCGGTGAGCTTAGACAAAATGTAGCCACTCTCCCCCACTTTTAAATCGTAGGCTTGAAACCGCACGACCTTTCTAGCCGTATCCACCCCATCGATGTTGATCTTTAAAGGTGCGCTCCAGTCTTTGGCGTGCAACAGCCCACACAGCCCCAAAATTGCTAAAAACCACTTAAGCATGCCCGTCCTTAAAATGTTGTTGAAACCACGCCAAAGCATAGCCTAGCCCCACACTTTTACAAAATTGCTCGTTTGCCATAAAGCCATCCACTTCTTCTAAGGGCAAGTAAATGATCTCTATGTCTTCGGTGTCGATCCCTCCGCCTTGGTGGGCGCGTTGGTTTTGGCTGATACGGGCAAAAAACATGGTTTGCCTGCTCCCGCTAATGCCCGTGGAGCCGTAAAACACTCCAATTTTTTGTAACATTTCAGGCACGAGGGCATAACCGCACTCTTCTAGCACCTCTTCACAAGCGATTTGCTCCACGCTCTTATGGGCTTTATCCACCAGCCCCGCGCACAGTTCATAAGTGTAACCATCCACGCTTTGCCCGCCATACAGACACGCACTCACAAACACGGGGGGTCTAAATTGCTTGACCAACACAAAACTTTGCTTTTCTATGTGGTAGAGCAAGATCGAAACGCTGTCGTGCACACGCACCATGTCCCAGCTTTTACGCACCCCGTCTTCCTCGTATAAAATGCGCTTGGGTTTGAAGTAGGCAGAGGCAGGGCAATCAATGATTTGAATATTGTCGTAGGCAATCATTAATCTGTGTTCTTTGTGTTTTCTTTTTGGGCATATTCAAAGGAAGTCATGTCCTCTAGGCTTTTTAAGTAGGGCTTGATGGCTTGGCTGAATAATTGCTTTTCATGCCCGCTAAGTTGGCTTTTAGCCGTGCGGATACGCCCGAGAGGGTCAATGGGGCGGTCGTTGCGATAGACCCCAAAGTGCAAATGCGGCCCTGTACTAAGCCCTGTGCTGCCAACCCTGCCAATCACCTGCCCCCTTTTGACATAGCTGTGCATGTGCAAGCCTCTAGCAAAGGCGCTCATGTGGGCATAGACCATGCGTAAATCCTGCCCATGCTTGATCTCTATGGCGTTGCCATACCCACCTTTACGCCCCATAGAAACGATGTAGCCGTCCGTGGCAGCGTGGATCAAACTCCCTTTTTTGGCGGCAAAATCCACGCCAAAATGGGGGCGGACTTGCTTTAAAATGGGGTGCATGCGCCCTAGCGAAAAGCGAGAAGAAATGCGGGTGTAGCGCACGGGGGTTTCTAGCAAAAATTCCACAACTTCGCGCCCCATTTCATCGTAATACTTGCCCCTGTAAGCAAAAACATAGTGGTTGCGCCTATGCGTCTGCAACATGGCGGCTTTAATGCTGGGGTAGCCAAAGGGTTGGTTTAGGCGGTATTTGCGGGTGTAGATCAGGTTTAATTGGTCGTCCTTAATGACCGCTCTTTTGAGATTTAAGGTTTTTTTATAAATCCCAATGAACTCTTTGGCAAGTTTAGCGTCCCCGGTGGCCTTTAAAATGTCGTGGTAGGGGGAGTGTTTGATGCGCATCGTTAAAGTCTTTTGCGCACTGCTGTAAATGATGGGGATGAAGTCTAGGTTATATTGCCCGCTTGAGTCTTTGTAAAGGCGCAGCTGCACAGACTCGCCCACAGGCACTAACACCTGTAAAAGTTGGTTATTGTCGTCTTTTAACACATAGTAGGGCACGCCCGCTCTAATCTCTGTGCCTAATTCCTTGTCTTGGTAGGATAGATTGTAATAAATTTTAGGGTCTATGTGGTGTTTGTTGAAAAACCCTAATAAAGTCATGCCATTTTCCCAAATTAACCTTTGCCCCACAGCCGCCGTGCCAAGATTCACACAAAACAGCCACACTAAAACGAGTCGAATCATCGCGCATTGTCCTTATTGAAAAAAACTGGATTGTAGTATAGAATAGCTTATAAATAAAACTTTTACGGAGAGCACAATGAAAAAAACGCGGTTTAGACTGCATGTTTGGTTAGTGCCGACCGTCACTTTTCTGCTTTTTTGTTGTGCGTTGTTGCTGTTATTGGTCTATACTTTCAGCAATTCGCAATCTATGTTTTCGACTTTAGACAATGCTAGAAAAGCCCCCACGAGCGCAAAAGAGTTGCGCCAAGAATTGTCAAAAAGGATGCGTTGATCGCAGTTGTTTAAAAATCTGTCTTTTAGCCGATATAGCCCGAAATTTTAGAAAGGATTTTCCATGGTCAAGCCCGTAGGAACAGCCCCTTCTTTTAGCCACATCGGCCCTTCACACGGCTCCCGCCACACCGCCCACACCGCCGCCACCCAAGCCCATGAAGCCGATCGGGTCGCCCAAATCAAAAAGGCCGTGGAAGATGGGCATTACAAGGTTGATATGGATAAAACGGCCCACAAAATGGCACAGGATTTGCTTGGCTAAGGCGATACCGAGCGTTTGATTTAAGAGGTAGCTTGGTATGAAGCCATTTAAAGGGTGCGCATGCTTTACAGCTATCTTGAGCAGTCTGTGCAGGATTTGCAAACTCTCATCCAACTCACCTCCCAAGACTTAGAAGACATTAAAGAAGCCAACCACGAGGCGGTTTTTACCCGCAACGGCCTTAAGAAAGAGCGCATCGCTTCTTTTGAAAACTGCAAAGCCCTTTTTGACCAAGAGATGTTGGTCTTGATGGAAAAAAACCCCGGCACGCCTTTAGCCAACTTGCTAGATGAGCGTGGCTCACGCCTTTTAAAAGAAATGCGCCAGCTCTTAACCCAGCTTAAAGAGATCAACGCCGACTACGCCCGCATCGTCTTTGCAGTGTCGGATTTTTACTCTAAGCTCATGCAACAAATTGTGCCGCACGAGAGCACAGGCTATTACAACCAAAAGACCGTCAATAGCAGCTTTTTACAAGTACAGGCTTAAGGGGGTTTTATGGGCGGAATTTTTGCGACTTTAAACACTTCTTACACGGGCTTACAAGCCCACCAAGTCATGGTAGATGTGACGGGCAACAACATCTCCAATGCCAACGATGAATTTTACAGCCGCCAGCGTGTGATCGCCACGCCCCAAAGCACCCTCATGTACACCAACCGCAACATGAACATGGGGGTGAATGTCCAAAGCATCCAGCGCACACACGATGAATTTGTCTTTGCCCGCTACGCGCATGCCAAACAAGAACAAGCTTATTACAGCACCCAGTTTGACAATTTGCGCGAAGCCTCCTCTTACTTCCCTGACATGGACGAAGTGGGCGTGCATACAGATTTGCAAGACTACTTCAACGCGTGGAAAGATTTAGCCAAGGACGCAAAATCTCCTGCCACCAAGCAAGCCCTCGTGCAAAAAACCAAGACCCTCACTCGAAGCATCCACGATGCCCGCGCGCGCCTTGTTAATTTGCAGAAAAAGGCTAGCCATGAGCTCACCAGCACCATCACAGAGGTCAATCGCCTCGGCAGAGAAATTGCCAACATCAACAAGCACCTTAAAGAAATGGAGGACGCTAAAACCCTCAAGCAAGCCAACGAATTGCGCGACAGACGCGACCAACTCGAGTTTCACTTAAAAGAACTCATCGGGGGTAATGTAACGAAAAACCACATCCAAACCTACTCCTTAAACGACATTAAAACCGCCGACTTTGACGATGGCTATGTTTTCAATGTGGGGTATGGGTTTAACATCGTGGATGGGGCCATCTTTCACCCCCTAGTGGTTGAACAAAACAAAAATGAAAACCAACTTGCCCAAATCTACTTTAGGGGCGATGATTTTAAGGTCGTCAATATCACCGACAAGATCGATCAGGGCAAAGTCGGGGCGTTGATGGGCGTGTATAATGACGGCTCGCATGGCACAAGAAAGGGCAAATTGCAAACCTACATCGACCGCCTAGACACTTTTGCCAAGGGGTTGATTCAAGCCACCAACGCCATCTACGCCCAAAGCGCCGCGCACAACATCGAGGGGCACATCATGGACTTTCAAGGCGATGAAGCCTTAAAAGACACCAACCACAACATCAAAACGGGCTCGTTTGACCTGCTCGCCTACAACACCAATGGGCAAGTGATCGCCAAAAAAACGATCAACATCACCCCCATCACCACTATGAACGATGTGATCGCCCAAATCAACGCCGACACGGACGACAACCACGACAACAACACCACCAACGATTTTAACGACTACTTCGTGGCGCACTACGACAACGATGCCAAACAATTCACCATCCAGCCCAAAAACTCTTCTCAAGGGCTGTTTGTGTCGCTTAAAGACCATGGCACAAACTTGACAGGTGCGCTGGGCTTAAACACCTTCTTTGAAGGAGATAGTGCCAGAGACATTAAAATCAACGACACCTACCGCAAAGAGCCCACCGCTTTGCGCCCGTGGCTTGCCCCCATTGATGGCAATTTTGATGTCGCCAACATGATGCAACAACTCCAGTACGATAAAGTGGATTTTTACAAAGACAATAAGCTAGACAACAAACCCATGACAATCGAGAACTACTACGAATTTCTTGTGGGTCAAGTGCATACTCAAGCCGAACACGCCAAAAAGACCCTAGAGAGCAAGGATGCGATTTTACATGTCATCAAAAAAGAACAACAAGCGATCTCAGGGGTCAGCACCGATGAAGAGATGGTGAATCTCATTAAGTTTCAAAGCGGTTACGCCGCTAATGCCAAAGTCGTTACAGCGGTCGATCGCATGATTGAAACCTTGCTGGAGATGAAACAATAGGGGCTTGGTGCTTTTAAGCTACCAACGCAATTTGCCCGTGCGGTTAGGGTTTTCAAGCGTTTTTTGCACATCCTGCATATTTTTAGTGGAGAGCGTACCGCCAGAGGTATCCGTATCTATGGGGTGCTTGGCGTACGCGTCCTTGATTTCCCACACCACCCCGCTGGTTAAAATCAACGCGCTGACTCTAGGGTTTTCGCATATCCAGCGGTTAGTCGTGTTATTAGCGTTGAGTTTATCTAGGACCTTCTGCGCCTTCTGCGCTTCATCTCCGCCCTTTGCGACCATTTTTTCTAGGTTTTCTTTATGGTGTTTGTAATCCTCATAGGGCATGCGCAAATCCACCCCCGCCTCTAAGTAGCGATCTTCTAGTAACCCCTTTGTGTCCTTAATCACCTTGAGCTGGGCGGTGTTGATGACATTGCCCTCTTTTATCGGTGGCCTTAAATGGGGTTAAACAGCGTTTAAACTTGTAAAAAGCCTTTGGCTTTTTTAGCGCAAAAACCCGTATGCATAGACTTTAGGCTGTAATTCTTGAGCTAATGTGTCTAAACTTACCTTGAGCGTGGCGTAAAGCTCTTTATAGTGGGGGTCTTTGGCCTTGTGTGGGGGGTTGAGCTTGCCACTGCCATCCCGTCCGCTAAAAAATTCCTTGATGTCGTAAAGGCTGGCGTTGGGATTAGAGCGCTCTTGGCTGTGGTAGTGGCGGTAGAGTTTGCGTCCGGCTTCTAGCACAGATTGGGTGGCTGCGGTAAAAGTCGGGCAAGCCTGCATGGGGGCTGGCGTGGGCTGGGCGAAAAGCTTTTTTTGTGGCGATGGGGGCAACACCCCGCTTAACAAGGCTTTATCTTTGCCGCTTAGAAAATTTAAGAGCGTGTGGTGGATGTAACTCCCCTTGGGATTGACTTCTTTTTCCGTAAAAGGGATGAAATGATTTGCTCCGTACTGGGTAGAAATGCGGTTTTTGCCATGAAACAACATAAACACCAAGCAAGAGCCTAAAAAGTCGGTGTCGGCCTGCCATGTGTCGTTGTAGGGTGCATAAAATTGGTCATTGTGGTTAATCCATGTGTGGAGGGTGCAATGGCGGACGGAAAAATAGACACTGAGGGGGATTAGGTTATGGGGGGTGATGACAAGGTGCATATCGTGCCCGTTATTGCGTTTGTTAGTCATACAAACTTTGTTGTTGTTTTGAAAATCCACGCCTAGCGTGATAAGGTAGCCCAAATGCGGTTCTTGGACTTTTGTAAAGTGGCGTATCCATTGGTTGATGCTAGGCATATTGTCCCACGCCCGAAACTCTTTCATCCCTAGGCGCTCTCCGCTGGCGTTGTAAATGTCTAGCCTGACCTCTTCGATGGGCTCTTTAGCGCCCAAATCCCAACAGAGAAACCCAATGGGAAACTCTCCCTTGACATTGTCAAAGCTGTTTCCCGGGCACATAAAGCCGCCCAAAAAGCGGGCGTTAAAGTGCTCTCTAAACGCTTTAAAATTGCTAGAGTTGAGGTACTTGAGCGTAGAGAAACTGGCTAGGATGGGGCCATAGGGTTTAAGGGGAGTTTGGGTAGAGTACAACCGCCCCTGTGAAAGGGGCAAACTTCCTTCCAAGGAGCCACCCATGTCTAAACATGGTAAGGGCTCTAAGCGAGTATTATACATTAAGCTCTCTTTTAGGGGGCTTAAATTTGTGTGGTACCAACGCTGGTAAGAGCCCGCCCCCTCTTGTAGGGGGGGTTCCTTTTGGTTGGGTTTGCCCTTTTGGGGAGAAAAGCATAGCTTTTCTTCGCATAGCTTTTCTTCGCATAGCGTTTCGTTGCCTTGCTTTTCTTCGCTTTGTGCTCCCCCGGCGATTTCCTTGATAATCCGCATGAAAAATTGGGCAAAAACTTCGTTTTTGGCTTTGCCTAATTCTTGGGCGTATTTTGTCGCTATTTCTGAGCCGGCTACGCCGTCCTTATTTGCGCCCGTGCCGCTCATTTGGGTTTTGCTCCCGGCTTCGGCGTAAGGGGGGTTGATGTAAATGATGAGTTTAGAGAGTTGCTTGGGGTCTTTTAAGATCGCTTGCAGGCTTTCGGGCAATTTGGGGTCTTGGTCTGTGGATTTGCCAAAAAACCCATGTCTTAAAAAGTCAAAGCGGAAAATATTCTCTGGGGCAATTTTTAAGGGGTCGCTGGGGTCTTTGGCTCTAACTTTCATGATTTTAATGTCGCTGGGGTCTATCGTGCTGGCATAGACTTTATAGGGGTTGTCTAAGCCCACCAATAAATTGCCCGTGCCCGCGGCCAAATCCCAAAGGATATAATCATTTTCATAGTCTTGGCCCAAGATTGCCTTTAAATATTTTTTAGACTTGTCCGCCCAAATTCTAGGGGTGTAAAACGCCCCCCGAAACTCCCGTTTGCCCACCAGCAAGTCTCGTCTGTTGGTGATGCGGTGGCGGTATTCTTTCTCGGGCGGGCGTTTATAAAGTTTCCAAAAGGCTTTGTGGGCTTCTTGGTGGTCGTTAAAGCCCGTTTTATCGACATTGAGGGCTTTGGTGAGGGGATTGACTTTTTCGTTAAATTCGTAATGGTCGCCCCTTAAAAGCGTGCTCAAGTCCAAGAGGGTGTGGTTGTCTTGGCTCAACAAGTCTGCCAAATAAAAATCCGCTTCTAAAATATCCACCTTTTGGGCTTGCTCCCAATCAAGGTTGATGGAGGGTTTGACACAGATCAGCCATTTATCGAAAATGTCTTTAAAGTTCTCTCTAGTGATTTGGGTTTGTAGGGCAGGCTTGGAGTGTAAGGACTGGATGAAGTCTTTAAGTTCTTTTGTGTGTTGTTGGTAGGCAAAAATCACAAGGTGTGCCTTTAAAAGGGGGCTTAAAAGACTTTCCACTTCCTTAAACTCTTTAGAATTATGGTTACTCGGGGCTTCTTTGTAGGTCTTTTTAGAGAGTTCTTTGAGTAGGGGCTCTAATTTTTGGATTTCTAGCACGCCAAAACACGCCCCATTAAACGCCCCTAAAAAGGGGGGCAAAGTTTCGTGCTGGTGCTTTAAAATCGTAAGCACTAATTGCGTGAGGGCTTTGTTGAGATCGTAAGTGCCCGCCTTGGCTTCTGCCCAAAGTAAAGGGGTGAGCTCTTTGTTAAAGAGATCTGTTGGGGAGGTACTGATTCGAAAATCGATTTTATCCCCACTGCAGATAAAGCCCTTAAAGTAGTGCTCTCTTATGGCGTTTTTTAGGGGCTCTTCGGGTAAGCTTAAGAAGTCCATGAGGATCCTTACTTGGCACTTAACAAAAGGTTGGGGAGGGTTTATAAGTTCATATTCGGTAAGAGTGTAGAAGTGTGGGCAACAAACATGGCAAGCTCCACGAGCCACGCCCCCACAAAGATAGAGAAAGCAAGCTTTTCCAGGGTGGGCTTAAAAAGTAAAACCCCCACCACGCTCAAAGTGGCTAGAAAGCCTAAAAATTCCATTAAACAAAGGCGATTTGGGCGAGCACGGACGCGTCCCCTCGGCGGATGGCGCTTCTGTGGATACGGGTGTAGCCCCCCTTGCGCTCGGCGTATTTGGGCGCAAGCTCGGTTACAAGTTTGTGCGTGGCTTCTTTATTTTGCAAATAGGCAAAGACATAGCGGTGGGCATTAAAATCCCCCTTACGGGCGGTTGTTACCAGCTTTTCAATGTAGCTTTGCAATTCCTTGGCCTTGCAAACCCCCGTTTCAATTTTGCCATGCTCAATGAGGGCGATGGCTAGGTTTTTTAAAAGTGCCTTCCTGTGGGCGCTGGTGCGGCCCAGTTTTCTAAAACGATTTTGGTGGCGCATTAACTTTCCTCGCTTTTTAATTTTTCAATCCGTGCTTTTAAAGAGGCCTTGAACTCAGGGGAGAGCTCTTGGCCCACGGGGTATTTGAGTTGTTCTAATTTTTCGGCGATCTCATCGTAGGACTTTTTGCCTAAGTTTTTAATGCCTTTAAGCTCGTAAGCGTCCATGAGCACCAATTCCCCGATGTACTTGATCCCGATTTTATCTAGACAATTAAAGCAACGCGCGCTTAGGTCTAAGTCCTCGACTTTACGCACAAGGTCTTTGATCTCTAGGCTGTCTTCTAGGGCGTAGGCTTTGGAGTGCGCCATGCTGGTGCTGAAAATATGCATCTGTGCGTGCATGGTCTTTACTGCCTCTTGGAAAGCGTGCTGGGGATCGATCTGCCCATCGCTCTCAATGTCAAACACCACCCTTTCAAAATTCGGGTTGCCATCCACGAGCATGTTTTCAATGTTATAGACCACCTTTTTAATGGGCGTGAAGTAGGCATCTAAAGGGATGTAATCGCTAGGAATCAGCCCTCTAATGCTCTCACTAGGCACATAGCCCATGCCCCTTTGGATGATGAGGGCAAAGTCTAGTTGCACATCCTCGTTGATCGTGGCTAAATAGGCTTCTTTATCCACCACGCCCACGCCTTCGTTTTCTAAGTGTTTCCCGCACAACTTCGCTGGGCCCTTGAAAGAGTAATGCACCACAAGTTGTTCGTCTGGGTTTTTAGCCCGCCCGACTAGGCGGATGTTTTTAAGGTTGGCGATGAAAAGGGCGGCATCCTCAGCCATGCCCCGCACGGAGTCAAACTCGTGGGCGACATTTTCAATTTTAATGCCGATGGGCGCATACCCCACAGAGCTTTGCAGAAGAAAGCGGCGGATGGGGTGTGCTAAAGTGATGGCGTAGCCGCTTTCAAAGGCGGACACGCTCACACGGATCTGCCGGTCGCTGATTTTCTCAACGCTGATGTCCGTGGGGACATGAGGCGCTGTTTTAATCACTTTCATGCTAGCCCCTATTTTGAGTAAAGTTCAACAATCAGGCGTTCTTCAATGGGGATTGCCACTTCATCTCTCTCAGGGTAGCGGGTGAAAATCCCAAATTTTTTATCCTGATCCACATCCATCCAAGCCACCATCCCCGTTTGTTTGCTGAGTTCAATGGAGCGCACAATTTGGGGATTTTCTTTGCTTTTTTCAATCAATTCGATTTTTTGCCCGTGCTTGATGAAAGCCGAGGGGATGTCCATGCGTTTGCCATCGACTAAAATATGCCCGTGTGTTACTAGTTGCCTAGCAAAAGAGCGGGTGGTGGCAAAGCCCATGCGATAGACCACATTATCTAAGCGGCGCTCCAACAAGCGGACTAAGTTCTCCCCTGTGTTGCCCTCCATGCGATTGGCCTCTTTAAAAATGGAGCGGAATTGCTTTTCAGAAATCCCATACATGGCCTTGGCTTTTTGTTTTTCTCTCAGTTGCAAGCCGTAATCCGAGATTTTGCCCCGTCTTTGCCCGTGCTGGCCCGGACCATAGGCGCGCTTGTCTAACGCACTCTTGCCGCTCAAACGGCGCTCGCCCTTTAGGGCTAAAGAAATCCCAAAACGGCGCTCTAACTTCTCAACTGCACCTCTGTATCTTGCCATAGTTGCTCCTTACACTCTTCTTCTCTTAGGGGGGCGGCAGCCATTGTGGGGTAGTGGGGTGATGTCTTTGATCCAAAGGACTTTAATGCCCTCCACACTCCCCACACTCTTGATGGCGGTTTCACGGCCAGAGCCCGGACCTTGCACCTTGATCCCCACTTCTTTAAGCCCATGTTCTTTGGCTTTCATCATCGCGCTCTCTACGGCTTGTTGGGCGGCGTAAGGGGTGGATTTTTTAGACCCCCTAAAGCCCAAGCCCCCCGCAGTCGCCCAACAAACCACATTGCCCATCTCATCGGTGATGGTGATGTTCGTGTTGTTGAAGGAAGCGCAAATATAAACCACACCTTTAGCGATGTTCTTTTTAACAACCCGTTTTTTTGTCCCAACTCGTTTCGCCATTCAAGCTCCCTTATTTACTGCCCACGGTTTTTTTCTTGCCTTTACGGGTGCGGGCGTTGTTTTTTGTGGTTTGTCCGCGCACGGGTAGGCCTTTGCGATGCCGAATCCCCCGATAACTGCCTAAATCCATCAACGCCTTGATGTCCATTTGCACCTTTTTACGCAAATCCCCTTCCACAACATAGTTGGCTTGGATTTCTTTAGTGATGCTAGAGATTTCGTCCTCACTCAATTCATGCACCCTTTTATCCAAAGAGATTTGCACTTTGGCAAGAATATCTCTAGAGCTTTTCAAGCCCACGCCGTAAATGTAGGTCAAAGCGTATTCAACCCGTTTCTTTTTGGGTAAATCTACCCCAGCAATGCGCGCCATTGTCTATCCTTGTCTTTGTTTATGTTTAGGGGTTACGCAAATCACGCGGATCACGCCCCGCCTTTTAATGACCTTGCATTTGTCGCACATTTTCTTTACAGAAGGTCTAACTTTCATTGAAATCTCCTTAAGCAAAACTTCTATTCTAGCCATCTTTGGTTAGAACTAACTTAATCACTTGTAGCGGAAAGTGATCCGCCCTTTATCCAAACTATAGGGGGTGAGCTCCAAGCGCACCCGATCGCCTAGGGCAATGCGGATATAGTGCATCCGCATTTTGCCCGAAATCCGGCACAACACGATATGCTTGTTTTCCAACTCCACTTTAAAGGTGGCGTTAGGCAAACACTCGATCACCCGTCCATCCACCTCAATCACATCGTCTTTTGCCACTTTAAGCCTCCGTTAAAATTTGCGCTTTTTGACCCACCATCGCGATGGTGTGTTCGTAATGGCTCGTGTTTAACCCATCTGTGGAAACCACGCTCCATTTGTCTTTCAAGATTTTAGGACTGCCCTCTTTTTGGCACACCATCGGCTCAAGGCAAAAGACCATGCCCTCTTTGATCTTAGGGCCACTCTTGGGGTTTGCCTGTGGGGCTAGGTAGTTGGGGATTTGGGGCTCTTCATGCGGTCTCTTGCCGATCCCATGCCCGCAAAAATCCAGCAAGGGCACAAACCCCCGTCCTCGAATTTCTTGCTCTAAAAGCGCGCTCACTTCTTTAAAGTGCATGCCCACTTTGAGCTTGGAAATTGCGGCGTATAAACTCTCTTTAGCGCAAGCGATGAGTTTTTGGTCGGTGTCGCTCGCCTGCCCGATGGCTAGAGTTATGGCCGCATCTGCAAAGTAGCCATTGACAGACGCGCCCAAGTCCAGCCCCACAATGTCGCCTTCTTGGAGTTGATACTCTGTAGGAATGCCGTGGATCACCACTTCATTGAGCGACACACAAAGGCTATTAGGAAAGCCATACAACCCCTTAAACGCCGGCTTGCCTCCCATTTTGTAAATGTTTTCTTCCGCCAAAGCGTCCAGCTCTAGTAAGCTCACTCCGACCTGGGCTTTTTCTTCTAAGAGTTTTAAAGTCTGCCCCACCACTTGCCCGGCTTTGGCTAAAAGGGCAATCTCTTTAGGGTTTTTAAGGCTGATTGCCATTAAAAGCCCACAGCACTTAGGGTTTTGTATTTACTCATATACACCTGCGCTTCGATCTTTTTCATGGTGTCGATCGCCACTTGCACCACGATGAGCACCGCCGTGCCCCCAAAGTAGAAAGGCACGCCCATGGCTTTAACTAAAATCCAAGGCAAGGTAGAGATGAGGGCTAGATACAAAGAGCCCCAAAAGGTGAGCCGGCTTGCCACGGTGTTTAAGAAATTCGCCGTGCCCTCCCCGGGGCGCAAACCCGCAATGAAGCCCCCATTGCGTTTTAAGTTGTCGGCAATGTCTTTGGCGTTAAACACAATGGAGGAATAAAAGTAGGCAAAGAAGATGATGAGCAAGAACATTAAGATGTTGTAAGCATAGCCATGGGGGTTTAGAAAGTCGGCGATGGCTTGCAAAATCTTATTAGAAGAGGCTTGTAAAATCGTGGAGGGGAACACCAAGAGAGCGGAGGCAAAAATGGGGGGGATCACCCCGCTTAAGTTTAACTTAATGGGGATGTAGTTCATGATCCGCTTGTTTTGGTTTTGCAACACCACTTTTCTAGCGTAAGAAATGGGGATACGCCTTTCGGCGAGTTCCACATAAATGATCGAAAAAATTGTAGCTAGGATGATGAGCACAATCCCAATCAACACCAAGACATTGATCACCCCGGTATTGACGAGATTAAAAGTCCCAGCAATGGCGTGCGGGATGCCGGAAACAATCCCAGCAAAGATGATGAGGCTGATGCCATTACCCACGCCCCGCTGTGTGATCTGCTCGCCGATCCACATTAAAAGCATGGTGCCTGTAAGCATAGAGAAAGTGGCGATCAGCAAGAAAGTTTGCATAGGCACCATGATCGCCCCATTGTGCCCGTGCCCGATAGAACGCAAGCCAAAGGACACGCTCACAGCTTGGATAACCGTAATGCCTATGGTGGCGTAACGCACGATTTGCATGTATTTTTGCATGCCATCGCGCTCTTTTTTCATTTTGGCTAAATTAGGAAAAGTTGCGCTTAGTAGCTCCATGATGATCGAAGAGGTGATGTAGGGCATGATGCCTAGCGAGATGATGCTAAGGCGGCTCACAGCATTGCCGCTAAACATATTAAAAAGCCCTAAAGCGTTGCTTGAATTGCTGTCAAAAAAAGATTTAATGGCTGCCAAATCCACTCCCGGGATAGGGACATAGGCTAAAACCCGATAAAGGAAGAGATAGCCCAGTGTGATGAAAATCTTAGTGGCAATGGCTTTTGTCATTATTTTTGTCCGCTAGTGGCGATTCTCTCGTCTTGGATTTTAGAGGCTAGATCTTTTGCCCCAATGCCGATCAACTTCACTTTTTCAATGTAGCTAGGGAAAGGATGGACTTTTTTAATCAGCTCCAAACTCAAGGTTTCTAGCTTTAAAATCTCGGGGTGTTTGCCAATGTTAATGCTGTAGGTGAGCCCCTTTGTGCGGCTCTTAAAGCCCACTTTAGGCAAACGGCGTTGCAAGGGTTGTTGTCCGCCTTCAAAGCCGCGTTTTTGCTTGTAGCCGGTGCGCGCGGTTTGTCCCTTGCCCCCCCGCGTAGAGGTCTTGCCCATGCCAGAGCCCTGACCCCTGCCGACTCGCTTAATGTTTTTCACACTCCCCTTAGCGGGGCGTAAATTTTCTAATGCCATGAAAACTCCTTAACCCTTGATTCTAGCCAAAGCGTCAAAAGTCGCCCGGACCACATTGTAAGGGTTGTTAGACCCCAAAGACTTTGTCAAAATGTCTTTAATGCCGGCAAGCTCAATCATCGGGCGGGTAGAACCACCGGCGATGATGCCCGTACCTTCACTTGCGGGCTTTAAAAGGATTTTGCTCGCATTGTATTTTTGCTCGATGTCGTGCGCGATGGTCGTGCCTTTGATTTTCACTTCAATGATGTTTTTAAAAGCGTCATCCACGGCTTTTTTAATCGCGTCCGGCACTTCTCTAGCCTTGCCAAGCCCAAAACCCACAAGCCCGTTTTTATTGCCAACCACCACCAAAGCATTAAAGCGGAAACGCCGCCCGCCTTTAACCACCTTAGTCACCCGCCCGATATTGACGACCACTTCTTGGAATTCTTCTCGATTAATCTCCATAGTTATCCTTTAAAGGGCGATGTTGTTTTCACGCAAAGTTTCGGCAAACGCCGCCACCACGCCGTGGTATAAATACCCGTTGCGATCAAAGACCACTTGCGTGATGCCCTTAGCCTTCAAGTTTTCGGCAAAAGCCGCGGCAATTTTCTTGCTGTCTTCCATGTTTTTACCCAAACCTAGCTTTTTGCCATCGACATGGGCTAAAGTCGCGTGGTTGTTGTCGTCAATCGCTTGGGCGTAGAGGTGTTTGTTGGATTTAAAGACGCTCACGCGGGGGCGTTGCTGTGTGCCAAACACCTTAGAGCGCACCCGCATTTTGCGCTTTGCCCGTTGGGCTTTTTTCTTTTCTAACACATTTTTAGTCATGCTATCCCCTATTTCTTAGCGGTCTTACCGGCTTTGCGGATGATCACTTCGTCTTTGTATTTAATGCCCTTGCCTTTGTAAGGTTCGGGGGGGCGGAAAGCCCGGATATCGGCGGCGATCTGCCCGATTTGTTGTTTATTGCTCCCCTTGATGGTGATGGTGTTCTTATCCACGACCATTTCCACGCCCTCAGGGATGGGGTATTTGATCGGGTGGCTAAAGCCTAAACTTAGCTCTAAAACCTTATGCCCCAAAGCCACTTTATAACCCACACCATTGACTTCTAGCACCTTGCTAAAGCCCTTGTCTAGGCCGGTTACGATGTTGCTTGCCAAAGCCCCATAAGTCCCCCAAAAGGCTTTATCTTGGGCGTTTTCACCCACAGGCTCAAAACGGAGAGCGTTGCCTTCCAGGATGATTTTCACCCGCCCGTGCGTTTCGAGCTCTTGGCTGCTCTTTTGGTTTTTAAACACAAGGCGGGTGTGTTCCACGCTCACTTGCACCCCGCTAGGGATGTTGATGATTTTTTTACCAATTCTTGACATGCACTCTCCCTACCAAATGCTGCAAAGCACTTCGCCGCCCACATTTTGTTTGTAGGCTTCTTCATTGGTGATGACCCCTTTGCTTGTGCTCACCACCACCACACCATAGCCATTTTTAAAGCGTTTCAACTCTTTAGATTGGCGATAGACCCGACGCCCGGGCTTGCTTAAGCGTTTGATCTCATTGATGACCGCCCTGCCTTTTTCATCATAGGCGAGCTCTACAGAGATAAAAGGTTTGCCTTTTTTTTCCACCGTGTGGAAGTTTGTGATGAAGCCTCTTGCCTTAAAAATCTCCAAGATAGACACCACGATTTTGGCGTAATAAAGCTCCGTCACCTCCAAACGGCGCATGCTCGCATTGCGGATGCGTGTTAGAGAATCTGCTACAATGTCATTAACCATGTAACCCCCTTACCAACTAGCTTTTCTAAGGCCGGGGATCAAGCCCTCATTGCCCATTTTGCGTAAACACACCCGACACAAGCCAAAATCTCTATAAACCGAGTGAGAACGCCCACAAATGTTGCAACGGGTGTAAGCCCTCACTTTAAACTTTGGTTTGCGGCGGGTTTTTGCAATGATTGATTTTTTAGCCATTAGCGTCCTTTCGCAAATGGCATTCCAAGTAATTCTAACAACTTAAATGCCTCCTTGTCGCTGTTTGTAGAAGTGATGATGGCGATGTTAAGCCCGTGTGTCACCATGATGTCATCATAGACCACTTCGGGGAAAATGAGCTGTTCGTTTAAGCCAAAGCCGTAATTGCCCCGCCCATCAAAGCCGCTTCTAGACACACCCCTAAAGTCTTTCACCCTAGGCAGAGCAATCACAATCAACTTTTCTAAGAAGTTATACATGACTTTGTTGCGTAGGGTAACTTTCACCCCCACAGCCATGCGCTCACGGATTTTAAACCCAGCCACGGATTTTTTTGCCATCGTGATGACGGCTTTTTGCCCGGCGATCAAAGAAAGGGTTTGGGCGATGTTTTGCATGATTTTCATGTCTTTGGCATAAGCCCCCGCCCCCACACTCAAAACGATTTTTTCAAGTTTGGGGAGCAACATGGGGTTTTTAATGTTGAGCTCTTGGGCTAACTTACTCTTCACTTCTTTTTCATAGAAGCTCTTTAAGCCATACATACGCCTACTCCTCTTCTTTTTTCACATTCGAAATGTGCATGGGCATTTCTTTAGAGAGATACCCGCCTTTGGGGTTGTCGTCCGTAGGCTTCATGCTTTTTTTCACAATTTTGCACCCCTCCACAACCACCATAGATTTTTTAGGATAAACCGCCAAAACCTTGCCTATCTTGCCCTTGTCATCGCCAGCGATGACCTTGACCGAGTCGCCTTTTTTAATCCGCATTAAAGCACCTCCGGAGCCAAAGAAATGATTTTCATGAAATTTGCGTAACGCACTTCCCGGCTCACGGGGCCAAAAATGCGTGTGCCGATGGGATCTTTTTTGGCATCCAAGATCACCGCCGCATTGTCGTCAAAGCGAATCAGTGAGCCATTGGGGCGTTGCACCTCTTTTTTGGTGCGGACAATCACGGCTTTCACCACTTGCCCTTTTTTCACCTTGCCATTGGGGATCGCTTTTTTCACAGAAGCCACGATCACATCGCCCACGCTGGCATAACGCCTATGGCTGCCCCCCAAAACTTTAATGCACATGATCTCCTTGCCACCGCTGTTGTCTGCCACCACTAACCTCGTGAAACTTTGAATCATTTACACTCCCTTAATGATGATTTCTTTGAGTGCAAAGGTTTTGGTTTTAGACACCGGCTTACACTCAATCGCGCTCACAAAATCCCCCACTTCAGCCTTGTTTTGGCGGTCGTCAATGGTGTATTTCTTAAAACGCTTCACAATCTTATGGTATTTTTGGTGCACGACTTTGCGTTCCACCAAAATCACCGCACTACAGGTATCGATGCGGCGCACCACTTTGCCCTGTATGGTGCGCTTATGGGCTTGTTTCTGTTCCATCATTAAGCCTTAAGGGCGCTCAAAGCCGTAGAAATGCGGGCAATGTCTTTACGCACCGCACGGATTTCACTAGGCTTGTTGAGCTGCATGGTCTTCAACTTCACCCGCAATTCAAAAAGCTCCAACTTCTTGGATTTCAGCAACTCTTGTAATTGCTTTGTATCCTTGTCTTTCAACTCAGTAAACTTCATTTTCACTCTCTCTAGTCACAATTTTAGTTTTGAAAGGCAACTTCCTTTGCGCCAAAGTCAAAGCCTCTCGTGCCAAGCCTTCTTCAATGCCTAGCATTTCATAGACAATGCGTCCGGGTTTGATGTTCATCACCCATTTTTCCACAGAGCCCTTACCCTTACCCATTCTCGTTTCTAGGGGTTTAGCGGTCAAAGGCTTATCGGGGAAAACGCGGATCCACACTTTGCCCGCTCTTTTGGTGTGGCGGGTCATCGCCACCCGTGCGGCTTCAATTTGGCGGGAATCGATGCGCCCATGCTCGATGGCTTTAATGCCGATGTCGCCAAAGGCAAGGCTTGCACCGCGATAAGACTTGCCCCGGTTGCGCCCTTTCATTTGTTTGCGGTATTTGGTCTTTTTAGGCATCAACATGGCTATTCTCTCCCTCTTCTAGTGCGCGCTCTAGGGGCGCGTTCTTCATTTTCTTCGCGTTTTTCGGCTTGGATGCCCTTGTGTAAAACTTCGCCTTTAAAGATCCACACTTTCACGCCTATATTGCCATACACGGTGAAAGCTTCGGCAAAGCCGTAGTCAATTTTAGCCCTTAGAGTGTGTAGGGGGACGCGTCCCTCCATATACCACTCGGTGCGCGCGATCTCTGCCCCAGCTAAACGCCCAGACACCCTCACTTTAATCCCCCTAGCTCCCGACTTCATCGCGGTTTGCATAACTTTTTTCATGGCGCGTCTAAAGGCGACCCGTTTTTCTAATTGTGTCGCCACATTCTCGGCGCAAAGTTGTGCGTCCGCTTGGGGGCGTTTAACCTCTTTGATATTGACCGCAATCTCTTTCTTAATCAAATTTTTCAAAGAAGTTTTGATTTTCTCAATATCCACGCCCTTTTTGCCAATGATGAGCCCCGGGCGCGCCGCCACCACGGTGATGCGTAATTTTTTCGCTGCCCTTTCGATCAAAATCTCACTCACGCCAGCATAGTAAAGCTCTTTTTTAAGGAATTTGCGGATGCGGTAGTCTTCTTCAATGTTTGCCACCGCCACATTGCTGCTAGGAAACCAGCGAGAAGTCCAGTTGCGGTTAATGCCTAGTCTTAAGCCGATAGGATTGACCTTTTGTCCCATTTAGTTTTGCCCTCCCTTGCCCACTTCGACTAAAATGTGTGCGGTGGGCTTTCTAATGGAGGTGGCACGCCCCCTAGCTCTTGGCATGTGTCTTCTTAACACGGGACCTGCATCCACACGGCAGCTTAAAACTTCCACTTCTTTGGAGTCATGCCCACCATTATAAACCGCTGCGCTGATCACCCTTGAGAGCATGCGGGCGGCTTTGTTGGGGGTAAATTCTAAACGGGCGATCGCCACTTCGGCGTTCATGCCTTGCACTTGTCTAGCGAGCAGCCTTGCCTTGGTGGGGGATAGTCGGGTGTATCTAAGGGTTGCCCTACTCATTTGCTTTCCTTTGTGTGTTGTTGTGCCATGTTATTTACCTATCTTTTTTTGCACGGTGCCTTTATGCCCCTTAAAAGTCCTTGTGGGGGCAAACTCGCCGAGTTTATAACCCACATGGTTTTCTGTGATGTAAACGGGGATAAAAATGCGCCCATTATGCACATTGTAGGTGAGCCCAATCATGTCGGGGAGAATGGTGCTTCTTCGAGACCATGTTTTAATGGGGCGATTGTCTTTTTTGGCTTTGTGTTTGAGCGTTTTGTCCATTAAATGCTTGTCAATAAAGGGACCTTTTTTAATTGACCTTCCCATTATTTGCCTTTCTTGCGTGAAATGATCAAGCGATCGCTTGCTTTTTTGCGTCTAGTCTTATAGCCTTTAGCTGGAGTGCCCCAAGGGGATACAGGGTGTCCGCTAGAGCCGGTTTTACCCTCACCACCGCCGTGTGGGTGATCTACGGGGTTCATGGCACTACCGCGTGTCTGCGGTCTAATGCCTCTATGGCGGTTGCGCCCCGCCTTACCAATGTTGGTGTTGATGAAGTCTTCATTGCCCACCACGCCGATGCTTGCCATGCACTCGCCCAAAATGTAGCGCATCTCTCCGCTTGGCATGCGCAAGATGGTGTATTTGTCCTCCCGCCCCATGATTTGTGCGCTCATGCCCGCACTTCTAGCCAGCTGTCCGCCAGCCCCGGGGTGCATTTCAATGTTATGCACGATGGTACCAATGGGGATACTTCTAAGCTTCATGGCAAAGCCGGGTTTGATGTCTAACCCGCCCTCAGCTGCGATCACAATGTCGCCCACTTTCAAGCCACTGGGCTGTAAAATGTAGCGTTTGTCGCCGTCTGGATACACGATGAGCGCAATCCTTGAGTTGCGGTAAGGGTCGTACTCAATTGCTGCCACTTTGCCCTCAACGCCGAATTTATTGCGTTTGAAGTCAATGATTCGATAAAGCTTTTTCGCCCCCGCTTCTTTGTGGCGGCTGGTGATGCGCCCTTGGTTGTTGCGTCCGGCATGCACGGGGAGTTTCACCAAAAGTTTTTTGACGCTCGCTTTTGCGGTGATGTCGCTCGAGCTTAAGCCGCTCATAAAACGGCGGCTGGGGGTGTAGGGTTTGTAAGTTTTAATTGCCATGTTTCGTCCTTATGCGCTCAAAGCGGTGATGTTTGCGTCTTTGGGGACTTTGACATAGAACTTTTTATAGCCAGTGCGTTGTCCCATTCTGCCCTTAAAGCGTTTCACCTTGCCCTCTTGCCTGAGTGAATTGATTTTTAAAGGCACGAAACCAAAGTAATCTTTGAAGATCGCCTTGAGCTGGTTTTTGCTGACACCCATTGTGGTTTGCACCACAATCACCCCATTTTCTTGCATGGATAGGGATTTTTCGGTGTAAAGAATGGATTTGATGTCTGTGATGTCTGCCATTCTCATTCTCCTTCATGTGCTTTGATGAGCGCCTCAAAGGCGGCTTTTTCCACCACCACTGCCCCAAAAGCGGCGATCCAATAGGCATTGACTTCGCTTGTTTCTAGCAAATAGCAATTCTGCAAATTCCTAAAAGCTAGATAGTTGCCTTCATCTAAAGCCCGCGTAACCAACAACACATCCCTAAAGCCGAGGTTTTTGATAAAAGCGTGCGCGTCTTTGGTTTTTTTGCTAGGGATGTCGATTTGATCCACCACCACAAGACGGCTGTTTAACGCTTTTTGGGCTAGGGCGTATTCTAAAGCGAGCCGTTTTTGCTTTTTGTTGATTTTTAGGTCGTAGTTGCGCTTATTAGTCGCCCCGTGGCTCACACCCCCGCCTACAAACACGGGAGAAGTGATGCTCCCCGCTCGTGCACGCCCACCGCCTTTTTGACTCCACGGCTTGCGCCCGCCCCCACTCACTTCGCCCCGATTTTTGCTTTTCGCGGTGTTGGCCCGGGCTAGGGCGCGGTAGTGCTTGATGTATAAATAAAGATTGTGTTCTTTAATGTCCTTGAAGTGGGCGGGTAAATCTAATTGCCCGACTTCTTGACACTGCTGGTCTAAGACTCTTGCTTTCATTACTTCCCTTTCTGGATGCTGATCCTGCCATAAGCCCCGCTGTAGCCGGCCACAGAACCTTTCAGCACCAAAATTTTGCTCTCTTTGTCGAAAGACAGGACTTCGTTGTGGCATGTTACCTTTTCATTGCCATAATGCCCTGCCATTTTCTTGCCTTTTTGCACCCGTCCGGGCCACTCTCTATTCCCGATCGAGCCCAAACGGCGGTGGAAGCGGCTGCCATGTGCGGCTGGTCCGCCTTGAAAATTCCACCGTTTCATGGCACCAGCGAAGCCGCGCCCTTTGGTGTAAAAAGTGGCTTTAATGCGCGCGGCGTTTTCTAAAGGCTCCAAGCTCAAATCGCCCAACTCTTGCGCTTGCCCTTGTAAAGTCGCAAAGTGATTAAACTCTGCGCTCAAATTGTACTTTTTTTGTTGCCCGGCAATGGCTTTGTTGTGGGTTTTATGCAAGGGGTAGGCAACTAAAAGTTGTCCGCCCTCTTTGAACTCGCACACCTTGCTTTCTAAGATTTTTAGCAAGGTTACGGGCGTGCTGTTTGCACCCACAACACGACTCATTCCAATTTTCTGCACTAGGTATTCCATTTACTCTCCAATAAAAATTGCGTTTGAAGCGCTACTTCGCCTCCATTGAAGTCACTTCTACATCCACTTCAGGGGCTAAATCTAATTTCATCAAGCTATCCACGGTTTCAGGGGTGGCTGCCATGATGTCGATCAAACGGCTATGTACCCGTATTTCAAATTGCTCCCTTGAGTCTTTGTTGATGTGGGGGGAGCGTAGCACCGTGTAACGCCTGTTTCTTGTGGGTAGGGGGATGGGGCCTCTGATCTCTGAGCCAGAGCGTTTTACTGCCTCCACAATCGCCACCACCGAACGATCCAAAACCCTATGATCGTAGGCTTTGAGCTTGAGTCGTATCTTTTCCATTAAAATCCTTAGCAAATTTAAAAACCTTGATTATATGCTAAAAAACGCCCTAAGTCAAGGCTAAAACGCCCATTTAGCGTAACTTACACTTTTTATTTTATCCTTCTTATAAGGATAAATTGCCTAAAATGTGTGCTATGGATTTGGGGCTATTAAACAACATCTTAGAAAACTCTTTGGCGCAGAGCAAAAATCTTAGACCCAGAAACTACCACTTTAAGCCCTCCACCCTCTTTTATGGCGGGGCTAGGGCGGGCAAAATCTCTACGGCTCTGCTGCACGCCAGCACCTACAAACGCCCCGTGTTTGTGGATGGCACCGATGCGCGTTTAAACTTAGCCCAGCTTGCCAAAGCCCTGCCCCTCTTTTGCCAAGATAAGGGCGTGGATTTACTCATTTTAAAACACCCGCCCCTAGACTTTCCCCTTTTAAATTTGCCCACTTTCATCACCCAAAGCACGCCCAAAAACACCCCCAAAGGTTTTAAGACTGAGGCCATTTTGCCCTTAAACTTTGCCGAGTTTGTGGCTTTACACAAAAAAGAGCCCAGCACGCTCTTAGCGCGTTTTTTAAAAGAGGGTAATTTGCCCGAACTGCTCTTTTGTCCCGCTAGCGAAATCGCTCTAAAAAAACAAGCCCTTTACGCCCTCGCCTTTAAAGACAAAGCCCCCCTATTTAAAGCCCTGCTGCCCTACCAAGCTAGAAGTCTTAGCACCCACCACCTTTATACCCAGCTTAAAAAAACCCTAAAAATCTCCAAAGACAGCCTTTACGCTTTCATCGCCTTTTTACAAGAGAGCCAAACCCTTTTAAGCCTAGCTAGCCTAAAGGCAACACGGCCTAAACTCTATTTTTACGACTTCTCTTTGCCCTATGCCTTCAGCTACACCCACCCCCTGCCTCCCGTGTTTGAAAACATGCTCGCTTTAGAATTAATCCGCCACTTTGGGGTGTCTAAAATTGCTTGCCATTTTAACGCCTTTTTAGCCGCTAATCGGCATTTATGTATCCCCAGCCCCTTTCCCACCCCAGAGCAACTAAAGCACACCCTGCCTCTGCTTTTAAAAGGCATGGCAGCAAATATTCAAGTGTGGATTGTTACGATCAACACCGCCTTAAAGGGGGCTTGTGGCAAGCACGCTTGGCAAGCTTGTGGTTTTGGCGACTTTTGCCTACAAGTGCTCCCCACCCTTTAGCTCCATCTCATGCATTTTAGGTTAGACTCGTCCTTTATGCAAAGGACTTTAGATGCGCCCTCGTTTTGCCACAAAGCAAATTTTCATCGGCTCTACTCCCATAGGGGGCAATGCGCCCATCAGCACACAGAGCATGGCCTATAGCCAAACCTGCGACATAGAGGCCACAAAGGCGCAAATTGACCGCTTGAAACTCGCTGGGGCGGATTTTGTGCGGGTGGCGGTGCGTCATAAAAAGGACGCAAACGCCCTAAAAGAGCTCAAAAAGGTCGCCAGCCTGCCTTTAATCGCCGACATCCACTTCCACCACCATTTAGCCCTCATCGCCGCGGAGAGTGTGGATGCGATCCGCATCAATCCGGGCAATATCGGCTCGGTGGAAAACATTAAAGCAGTCGCTAAGGCGTGCAATGCGCGCAATTTGCCGATTCGAATCGGAGTCAATGGAGGGAGCTTAGAAAAGCAATTTGATCTCAAATACGGCGCAACGCCTGAGGGCATGGTGCAATCTGCCCTTTATAACATTAAACTTTTAGAGGATGTGGGCTTTAGCAATATCAAAATCTCTTTGAAAGCCAGCGATGTAGAGCGCACCATACAAGCCTACGAGCAATTACGCCCCCTAACGCCCTACCCTTTCCACTTAGGCGTTACAGAAGCCGGGAGTTTGTTTCACTCTAGCATTAAAAGCGCGATGGCTTTGGGGCATTTGTTGCGAGAGGGGATCGGGGATACCATGCGCGTGTCGATCACAGGGGAGCTTGAAGAAGAAATTAAAGTGGCTAAGGCGATTTTACGTTACAGCGGACGGCAAAAAGAAGGCATCACTTTCATCTCATGCCCGACTTGTGGGCGGATTGAGTCTAATTTAGTCGCTTTAATGGCACAAGTGGAGCAAAAGCTCGCCCACATTAAAATCCCCCTAGATGTGAGCGTGATGGGCTGTGTCGTGAATGCTTTAGGCGAAGCCAAGCACGCCGACATTGCCATCGCCTTTGGCAAAAAAAGCGGACTCATCATCAAAAAAGGGCAAGTGATCCACAAACTCCCCGAAGACCAGCTCTTAGAAACCTTTGTGAAAGAAGTGCAAGAATTGGCCACACAACACCAAAACGAGGATAACCATGCAAAACTTTAAACGCTTTGTCGACGACTTCCAAAACTCCCCCGACTACAAAAAACCCCTAGCCTTTGGGATTGCCAAAATCCAGCACGGGCAACACACGGGCAAGCCCTTGAGTGCCACTTATCCCGTGCTCAACTGGGGCGAGGCGCTCGGGGCTTATGCGGTTTTCATGCACGCGTTAAAGCACGCCACACCTTTAAGCTCCAATGCTAGCGAGGCGATCTATGGGGTCGATGCTGGCTTTATCCAACACGCCTTAGAGCTGTTTAAGCCCTTTTTAGCCGAGAGTCTAAGCGCACACAAGCACCCCAATGTCCAAGTGCTCTTAGAATTGCAACGCGCCCCCTTATACAGCCAAAGCCCCACACAAGAAAGCCTGCATAACTACCATTTTGTGGTGCTTTATGAAGATAAGCCCTGCCAAAGCCTAGAGAGTGCCTATATGAAACTTTTAGCCCTATCTTTAGGCAAAGCCCCCTTAAGAAGTTTAAATTTAGAGGGCATTTTTGGGTTATTGCCTAATGTGGCGTGGAGTGGCAACATGGCTTACGAGCTGGAGTATTTACGCACGCAAGAAATCGCCTTAAAAGTGCATGGGACTTACCCTTGCATTGACTTTATAGACAAATTCCCCCGCTATCTCATGCAAGTTTTGCCTGCGGTGGATAATATCCGCCTACTAGACACGGCAAAAGCCCGCTTTGGGGCGTATTTGGGCAAGGGCGGCTACACCCAAATGCCCGGGGCCAGTTACATTAACTTTAATGCGGGCGTACAGGGGGCTTGTATGAATGAGGGACGGATCAGCTCTTCTGTCATTGTGGGCGAGGGCACGGACATAGGCGGAGGGGCGAGCGTTTTAGGTGTACTTAGTGGGGGCAATAGCCAGCCCATCAGCATCGGTAAAAACTGCCTGCTTGGGGCAAACTCAGTGTTAGGCATTAGTCTTGGCGATGGCTGTATCTTAGATGCCGGCATTGGGGTTTTAGCCGGAACAATCTTTGAAATCGCCCCCAAAGACTTAGAAAAATTGCAAGAGCTCAACCCCGGCTTTAGCCCTAAAGAGAGCGGGCTTTATAAAGGAGTCGAGCTGTCCGGGCTAAATGGCTTGCACTTTAGGCAAAATAGCCAAAATGGCAAGATGTGCGCGATGGCAAGCAAGCGGCACATCCCGCTGAATACGAATTTACACCACTAGGGGGCTTTATGCTAGCTAGATTGTTCTTTGTGCTTTTTGGCCTTTTGGGCTTTTTAATGGCGGCTGGAAACCCCAACACCCCTACAAACCAAAATGCCCCCACCCAGCAAGGGGCGCAAGGAGCCCCCTTGCAACGCGCCCAACCACCTACACAATTTGCCCCCACCACACCCGGTGCACAAAACGCGCCCCGGCAACAATCTCCCATAAACGACCACCTAAACCCCCCCACTCTCGCCCAGGACGCATTGAGTGCGGGCATAGCGGCGATCAAGGCGGCGGATTATAAAAGTGCCTTTAGGCTCTTTGTCAAATCCTGCGATCAGGGCAATCCCGCCGGCTGCTTTGCGGTCGGCACGATGTATGCTAATGGCGTGGGGATACAGACAGACCCAGAAAAAGCGACTCGCTACTATGAACTAGGTTGTTCTGGGGGCGATGCGAGCGCGTGCGCGGATTTAGCCCAAACTTACGACTATAAACAAAACCCCACCCCCGATGACAAAGAAAAAGCCGCCCAGCTCTACGCCGTGGGCTGCTCGGGGGGCAGTGTGCTCGCGTGCAATAATTTGGCGTGGATGTATGCTAATGGTGTGGGCGTGCCGAAAAACTATTACAAAGCCCTAGATTATTACAAATACGCTTGCGAAAATGGGAGCGATTTGGGTTGCTACAACTTAGGGCTAATGAGCAATGTCAAAAATATCTATGGCATTGATAAAGCGAAGTTAAACGATGCTGACTTGAATTATTTAGCCTGCAATGCGGGGGATATTCAAGGGTGCGCGAATTTGGGCTGGATTTACACCAAGGGCGTGGGGGGCGTGCCTAAGAATAATTTTTACGCCGCCAAATACTTCCAAAAAGCTTGTGAGGGGGGCAATCTCTCTAGTTGCAATAATTTAGGTGTGCTCTACCAAAAGGGCTTAGGCGTGCCACAAAACGATCAAAGGGCTTTGGATTTATTCTCGTATGTGTGTAGCTATGGTTTGCAGTCCGGGTGCGACAACTACGGGATTTTTAAAGAAAAGCTCTTGCAGACAAACCCCAACTACGGGCGTTTGTTTTTGCCCTTAGACCCTAACTTGCGTTAAAGGCATTTTAAACCTAGTGGCTCTATAATGGGGGCTTTTTAAACCAAACTCAAAGGATTTTCATGCAAGTTTTGTTGTTGAAAGATGTGAAAAATTTAGGCAAGGCGGGGGAGGTTGTGCGCGTGAAAGATGGCTATGGCAATAACTTTCTCTTGGCTAAGGGTTTAGCAAAACTTGCTACCTCTGATGTGATCCGCCAATTCAAAGCCCACGCCCACAAACGCGCCGAGCAAGAGGCGAAGGATTTAGCCGACAAACAAGAGTTAGCTCAAAAATTAGAAGCCATCACACTTAAGATCACTAAAAAAGTCGGGGCCAATGGCGCGCTCTTTGGCTCCATCACCAAAGAAGAAGTCATTGAGGCCCTGCACGCCAGCCACCCCATTGAGTTAGACAAAAAGACCTTAGAGCTCAAAACCCCCATTAAAAGCACGGGGATTTACGAAATTGAGGTGAAATTAGGACACGGCGTGCATGGGGTGCTAAAAGTAGATGTCGTGGCTGAGTAGGCGCATAGATGTTTCACGCCACCACGATTTTAGGCTACAAAACGCATTTTGAAGGCAAGGACTACGCCATCATCGGCGGAGACGGGCAGGTGAGTTTCAATAATTGCGTGCTTAAGGGCAATGCCACGAAGATTCGCACCTTGCACCACGGGCAAATTTTAAGCGGATTTGCCGGCAGCACCGCCGATGCCTTTAGTTTGTTCGACATGTTTGAGCGCATTTTGGAGGGCAAAAAGGGGGATTTGTTTAAAAGTGTTGTGGATTTTAGCAAAGAGTGGCGCAAGGACAAGTTTTTGCGCCGACTAGAGGCGATGATGATCGTGCTCAACAAGCAATCCATTTTTATTTTGAGTGGGACGGGCGATGTGGTCGAGCCAGAAGATGGCAAGATCGCCGCTATTGGCAGTGGGGGCAACTACGCCTTGAGTGCTGCACGGGCTTTAGACAAATTTGCTACCCTGCCCCCTAGAACCTTGGTCGAAGAGTCGCTAAAAATCGCGGGTAATCTTTGCATTTACACAAACCAAAATATTAAAATCTTGGAGCTTTGATGCAAGACCCACAGAACTTAAACTTAACCCCACAAGAGATTGTGGAGTATTTGGATGGCTACATTATTGAGCAACAAGACGCTAAAAAGATGATCGCCATTGCTTTGCGCAACCGTTGGCGGCGTTTGCAACTCTCTAAAGAATTGCAAGAGGAAGTAACGCCTAAAAATATTTTGATGATCGGCTCTACGGGTGTAGGTAAAACCGAGATCGCTAGGCGCATGGCTAAGATGATGGGACTACCCTTTGTCAAGGTGGAGGCGAGCAAATACACCGAAGTGGGCTTTGTAGGGCGGGATGTGGAGTCGATGGTGCGCGATTTGGTCGCCGCGAGCGTGCATTTGGTCGAAACTGAGGAAAAACAGAAAAATCAAAGCAAGATCGAGGATTTGGTGATCGAGCGCATTGCTAAAAAACTCTTGCCCCCCCTGCCTAGCAGTGTGAGCGACACCAAAAAGGAGGAGTACGCCCTAAACTTTGAAAAAACCAAAGAAAAGGTGCGCGGCACCGCCCTAGACAACCAAAAGATTGAGATCGAGCTAGACAAGCGTAATCTCGAGGGGGATTTTAATGTCCCGCCTGAGATCATTAAAGTTCAAGAGAGTTTGACAAAAATTTTAAGCAGGGGCACCGAGAAAGTTACTAAAGAGATGACGATCAAAGAGGCCAAAGAAGCCTTGCGCCACGATGTGTCTCAAGCCATTTTAGACATGGAGAAAGTGCAAAGAGAGGGGCTAGAGCGCGCGCGCCAGTGTGGGGTGATTTTCATTGATGAGATCGATAAAATCGCTGTTGGCACCAAAGAGGGCGGGCGGCAAGACCCAAGCAAAGAGGGCGTGCAAAGGGATTTACTCCCTATTGTGGAGGGCAGCACCATACAGACGAAATACGGGGCGATCAGCACGGATCATATTTTATTCATCGCTGCCGGGGCATTCCATTTAAGCAAGCCTAGCGACTTGATCCCCGAGTTGCAGGGGCGCTTCCCCTTAAGGGTGGAGCTTGAGAGTTTGAGCGAGGAGATCATGCATGAGATTTTAACCCGCACCAAAAGCTCGATCATCAAGCAATACCAAGCCTTGTTGCAAGTGGAGGGTGTGGATTTGGTTTTTGAGCCCGAGGCTTTAAGAGAGTTAGCCCGCCTTTCGTATTTGGCAAATCAAAAGACAGAGGACATCGGGGCACGCCGGCTACACACCACGCTAGAAAAGGTCCTAGAGGACATCAGCTTTAACGCCGCGAGTTACAGCGGGCAACAGGTCGTGGTGTCTAAAGAACAAGTGAGCGAAAAGCTCAAAGACCTTGTGGAGGATGTGGATTTAGCCCGCTTTATCCTATGACTAAAGCCGGGTTTATCGCACTCATTGGCCGGCCTAATGCGGGCAAAAGCACCTTGATCAACGCCTTATTAGGGGCCCATTTAGCCTTAACTTCGCACAAGGCCAATGCCACGCGTAAAATCTTAAAAGCCATCATCCCCTACACAGACAAAGAAAGTACAGAGTGCCAAATGGTGTTTTTAGACACCCCCGGGCTATGCACCCAAGAGAAACTTTTAAATAGGGCAATGGTGGCGCAGAGCCATAGCGCCTTTGAAAGTTGCGATTTGGCGGTGTTTGTCGCCAGCGTGCAAGATAGCCTTAAAGCCTATGAAGAATTTTTAAAGTGGAGCGGGCACAAGCCGCATTTATTAGCGCTGAATAAAACCGACACTGCCACTAACGCCCAAATCTTAGCCAAGCTCAAAGACTATACGCCCTATAGCCAGCACTTTAAGGCGTTGATCCCCATCAGCGCACAAAAGGGGCGCAATTTAAACGCCTTGCTTGATGAAGTGGCCAAACTTCTGCCAAATGCGCCCTTTTACTACGACCCGGACATGCTAGGCGACATCCAAATGCGCGAGATTTATGCCGAGATCATCAGGGAGCAAATTTTTCAATTCCTAAGCGATGAAATCCCCTATGAGAGTGCGGTTTTGGTTAAGAGCGTGCAAGAGCAAGCGCAACTAGAGAAAATCCAAGCGCAAATCATCGTGGCCAAAGAGAGTCAGCAAAAAATGGTGATCGGCAAGGGCGGGGCGGTGGTGAAAAAAATCGGGCAGGAGGCGCGCCATAAAATCGAGGACTTTATCCAAAAAAAGGTCTTCTTGCGCCTAGAAGTGGTGGTGCAGAAAAACTGGACTTCTACACAAAATCAGCTGAAAAAAATGGGCTATGTGGTAGAATAGGGCTTTCTCTTTGTCATTTTCTCATTAGGGGTTACAATGTTTAAACCAAAAGCGTTTTTGCACTCTATTTTTTTTTCTATGACTCTTGTGGTGGGGGCGCAGGCAGACACTTTAATGGGCTTTGTCAAAGCCTATCACGAAAAGGGCATCGAGTCTATTGAAAGACTTTTACAATCTTACTTGAGCCAAAGGGCGTTTTGGGAGGATTTGCTCGAAACTAAGGACACGGCCTATGGCTATTATGAGAATTTAGACTATCTCTTTTTAATCAACAAGGCCGATCCCAAGTTGGCTCTTTACCAAATGGGCGGGGAGAAAATCACAAAAATAGATACTACGAAAGCCTTAGTGGGTTCTAAAATCGGGGTGAAACTCACAGAGGGCGATAAGGCCACACCCATAGGGGTTTATCAAATTATTAAGAAAATCACCCCCCCTAGCGCTTTTTATGGCCCCCTAGCCCTTGTCACCAACTACCCCAATCCCCTAGATGTGGTCTTAAAACGCACGGGGCATGGGATTTGGATTCATGGCATGCCCCTAGATGGCAAGCGGGGCAACAACACGCTCGGCTGTATCGCTATTGACAACAACGCTTTGCGAAATTATGACAAAATCGTTAAGGGCAAGAAATCGCTTTTAATCGTCTATGAGGGCAATTTGCCCCAAGCGAGCAAAGAGGAGCTGGCTACACTTTTAAGCAACCTCTACGCTTGGCGTGCAGCGTGGGCGAAAAATAATTTAGTGTCTTATTTGGACTTCTACGCCCCCGACTTCAAACACGCTAATGGCATGGGCATTAAGAACTATGAAAAGTTTAAAACTAAAATCTTTGCCAAAAACGAGGATAAAATCATCCGCATTTCAAGCGTGAATGTTACCCCCTACCCCACGAGCGATGGGACGAAGCTTTTCCGCATTGCCTTTAACCAAGACTACGAGGCCTATAAGCATAAAAAGCTCACTTACAGCTCACACGGGCCTAAAGAACTCTATGTCCGTTTAAAAGACCAAAAAATGCAAATCGTGGTGGAAAAATAGCCCCTTGCTGGAATTTGTCTATGTCAAAGACCCCAAGCACCCTTTAATCGCCCCCCACGATCACATCGTGGTACAAGACGCTCCCGCGCCAGTTGATTGCGTGGCAAGCAATGTGCCCTTAGATGGGGCAAGGAGGGTCGCTGTTGAGATCAATTTTCTCATTGAAAACAGCGCACAAAGCCCTTTGGAATTAGCCAGTAGTCTATCCTTGCTTTATGAAGTGCATGGACTGCAATTTGACTTCGCCCCCACCACGACAGAAATTTTTAACTACAACTCCCAAATTTGTCAGTACCACCAAAGACGCGTGGAGTGTTGTGGCAAATGCAGCGAGGTTTGCCCCACGCTTGCCATCATTAAACTAGACCCAGAAATTGCTAAATCTAAGGGGTTGGAGTGCCTAGACAACCGCCATTTAGAGATCAAGCAACAAGATTGCATCGATTGTGGCAAGTGCATTGCCGTGTGCCCGAGTGGGAGTTTGCACTACAACGCTTTGAGCCTAGAGTGCATGCAAGCCATCGCCAAACTTTACAAGGGTTATATCCCTTTAGTGTTAGACAAGAACACAGACCTGCCCACCACCCCGCTTAAAAAAGAGGTGTTGCCCTTAAGCCTCAATGCCAACATCTTAGAGCAAACCTATTTACTCACACTCTTGCAAGAGAGCGGGGCGCAGGTGGTGCTCTATGCCAAAGAGCTAGGTGTCGGCACACTTGAAAGCATCGCGCTACTTAATGGCATTTATGAAAAAATCTATCGGCAAAAAGCAGTTTTGTGCGCCTTTGATTTAGACGAGCTCAAAACCTGCCTAGAGCAAGCGCAAATCTTAGAGTACACCCACTTTAGCCCCCCCACCACGCCCACACACACCAAGCGCGATCTCTTTGCCAAACGGCTGGCACATATTGTGGGAGAGGGCGACTTCGGGCAAGTGGCTTGTGGGGATTTTATCCGCTACGGGCACATTAAGATTTTTGAGAGTTGCACCCTGTGTTTGGCGTGTGTGGGAGCGTGCAACACCAACGCCCTAAGCATTGATGGCAACAATTACCGCCTGCTCTTTAACCCGTCTTTATGCACCACTTGCGGCTATTGCGTACCCACCTGCCCTGAAAAGTGCCTAGAGTTAGAAAGGGACGGGATCGCCCTAAATCCCAGCTACTTTACCCCCCGGCTCATGGCTGAGGACACTTTATTTTCCTGTCGTATGTGTGGCAAGGCAATGGGGACGACTAAGAGCGTGTTAAAGATTGCTAAGTTCATGGAATCTCGTTTTCAAGGCGACAAACGCCGGATCGCGAGCTTGTATGTGTGTGCCGATTGCAAGGTGAAGGTCATGCTTGAGGACATTATAGATATATCCGCCATTTTGCGCTAAAGGCCATTGATGTTTGCCCCATTGTTAGAATCGTTCAACGAGTCTAGCCACTTGCCACCACCTCCACCCACTAAAAAACCCCTAGCTTTACGGATTCAATGGTACGGCAGTGAAGAGGATTTTAAGGGGTGGTTTTTCTACGACATTTTAAGCCACCAATACGACTTAACATTAGACTCCAAAAATTACACTTGCTTTTTAGGCGCGCACCACCGCTATTTAGAGGGTTTAGCCCAAGCGCTTGGAATCCAAGCAAAGAGGCTTGCGTTTATGGGCGAAAACGAGCGCATCGATTTTAATGTTTATGACTTTGGCATGGGATTTGATGAGATTGAATTTAACGATCGCTATTTACGCGTGCCTTTGTATTATCTCAACTTATGGCAGATGCATGCAAATCTTTTAAAACACACAAACACCCCTTTTCATTTAGAAACCACAAACCCCACTAAGGCAGACTTTCAAAAAGTCCATCCCCAAATAGATAGCCTCGCACGAGAACAAAGCGACCCACTCAAACGAGGATTTGCGAGTTTTGTGGCCTCTAATCCTAATGCACCTATCCGCAATGCTTTTTATCAAGAATTAAACACCTACAAACCGGTTGCGGGGGGGGGGGTGTTTAACACGATCGGGCACTTGGTGCAAAACAAACACGAGTTCATCAGCGGGTATAAATTTAATCTGTGCTTTGAAAACTCAATAGGCTTAGGTTACACCACAGAAAAAATCATAGACGCTTACTTTGCCCACACCATCCCCATTTACTGGGGCAATCCTGAAGTGGCTAAAGATTTCAACCCGAAGAGTTTTGTCAATGTCCATGATTTTAAAGACTTTAAAGAAGCCCTAGACTTTATCCGCTATTTAGACACCCACGACAACGCCTATTTAGACATGCTGCATGCCCACCCATTAAACACTTATGAGGGCAAGCCTAGATTTTATCAAGATTTGAGCTTTTCTAAAATCTTAAACTTTTTACAAAACGCCATAGAGTGTCCGCACCTTTATCACGAACAAAACAACTTGGCAAACCCCATCTACAACCTACAAGGGGAGGTCTATGCATGCTCTGGGCGGCAACACCTAGCCATGGCTTTTAAAAAGCTCTTAGACAAAACTAAGCGGGTGTTTAAACGCCCCCGCACAAATGCCTAAGTTTCACAACATTAAAGACTTTTACTTGTGGCTAATTTTTCTAACATCACATAGACAAAATCCGCGCTCACCTGCGCGCTTTGGTGCAAGAATGCGTCAAAGTCCTTAGGCGCGCCGCCATCTGCCGTGTCGCTCACACTCCTTAACACGCAAAAAGGGACATTAAAATCTCTACACACAAAGCCCAAACTCGCCCCCTCCATTTCCACGACACTTGCCCCAAAGTTTTGCACAAAAGATTGCTTGCGCGCAGGGTCGCTCACAAACTGGTCGCAAGTGGCGATGATGCCCTCTTTGAGCGGGAGGTTTAAATTTTGCGCCACGCTTTTGGCTAGGGCGTTTAACTCTAGGTCGCTCTCGACAAACACGCTGCTTTCAGGGATGAAGCCTAGCGGGTGGTTAAAGGGGGTTAAATCGATGTCAGCTTGGCAAAGCTTGGTGGCTAAGAGCAGATCGCTTATCGCCAAATCAGGGGCCAGTCCGCCTGCCACACCGCTAAAAATCAAGGCTTGGACCTTGTGGTGCAAAATCAGCGTGGCGGCAGTGGTGGCGGCATGCACCTTGCCTATTTTGCTGTAAGCTAGAATGATGTGTAAATCTTGCAATTTTAAGCGGTAGTAGGTGTTGTTGCCCATATTCTCGCTCGTGTGATGGGAAAACTTAGCCAAAAGCGGGGCGATCTCCTCAGGCATCGCGCCCATGACTCCGATTGTTTTAAGGAGTGGCATGTCGATCCTTTGTTTAGAATTTGTTTATTTTAGCATATTAAGCTAGGCCTTAGTTGTTTTTGGTTAGAATCGCACTTTGTGTTTATGGACAGGTGGGTGAGTTGGCTGAAACCACATCCCTGCTAAGGATGCGTAGCCGTAAGGTTACCGAGGGTTCGAATCCCTCCCTGTCCGCCACCCACCGTCTCCCTTAAATTCGTATTCTTCCCTGTGCTCCTAGCGCAAAAATCTGCATTTAAAAACTTGAGACTCTCGTTGCTTGGATAACGCGTCTAGACTCTCTTGAAAAGCCCCCGTTAGAATCGCAAATGTCTAAAAACAACGCTATCCACGCACCCCTCTACAACTCTAAAATTTTCTGCCTAACCCCCTCAATGATCCAGCCGGGAGTAGATGCTCCCGCGCTGATGCCACAGAGTGCTTTGCCCTTAAACCAAGACACTTCGAGGTCGTTAAAATCCTCTACTAAATAGCTATCGGTGCAAAACTCCTTAGCGATGTTGAAAAGTTGCTTGGTGTTTGATGAGGTCTTGCCCCCCACAATCACCATAATATCCACTTCTTGGCTCAATTCCCTCACCGCCTCTTGGTTGTCAAAGGTAGCGTTGCAAATCGTGTTAAAAATACGTACCTCAGCACAGCGGGCGATGAGAAAGCTGGCAATCTCTAAGAGTCTAGGGGTTTGTTTAGTGGTTTGTGACACTAGGGCAACCCTTTTAGATAGATTTTGATTTTGCAACTCTTCTAAAGAATTTACAATTAAAGGGGGGGTGCTCGAGTAGCTGATCACGCCCTTGACTTCAGGGTGGTTTGCGTCCCCAAAGATGACGATTTGATACCCCTTTGCGCTCATTTTCTCAACGATTTGCTGGGGTTTGATCACATATGGGCAAGTCGCGTCAATGATGTGCGCTCTCTTCTCTTTGAGCAAAGCTAAATCATGTTTGGGGATGCCGTGTGTGCGGATGATCACGCTTTTATGTGGTTCGATGCGCTCCACCTCCTCTTGCACCCGCACATTGTAATCTTGCGCTAGGCGTTTGATCTCTTTAGGGTTGTGGATGAGTGAGCCTAGCGTCAAACTATTTTTATTCTTTTGGGCGATCTCAATCGCCCGCTTCACGCCAAAACAAAAGCCATAATTCTTTGCCATTTTCACTTGCATAACAATCCTTAAATCTCTTTAAAGTGCGTGATGCACTCTAATAGGTCTAAAAAATGAGGAAAAGAGATCGCCACGCACTCCAACCCCTTTAAATCCCCCCCACAAGAAAGTAACGCCATTGCAAAACTTAAGGCAATGCGGTGATCTTTAAAACTCTCTAAAGGCTCTTTGGGGCGTTTGAAGCCACCTCCTGTGATGCTAAAGCCATCGGGCTGTGGCTTGCATTTGATGCCCATTTTGGCTAGATTGCTTAAAGTCGTGGCGATGCGATCGCTCTCTTTAAAGCGCAATTCCTCAGCATTAGCCACCACACTAACCCCCTTGGCTACGCTCATCGCCACCGCTAAGGCGGGCAATTCATCGATCAAGCTTGCGATGTTTGTAGAAATGCTGACCGCCTTTAGGGGGCTGTGCTGGATGTAAATGTCTCCAATGGGTTCAGCCCCCATCTGTCCTCTTTGCTGATAGCACACAATTGCCCCCATTTGCTCCAAGACTTTAAAGGCTTCTATGCGGCTAGGGTTGAGCAACACGCCCTTTAAAAGAATGGAACTATTGGGCACTAACACCACCGCTAGGGCAAAATAAAAGGCGCTGGATGGGTCGGCAGGGATGCTCCAAGAAAAAGACTCTAAGGGCTTTTGCAAGGGCTCTAGGGTTAAGCTGGGCAGCGTGAGTTTAATGGGCGCACCCAGTGCCAACAACGCCCTTTCGCTGTGATCGCGACTTAAATGCGGCTCGCTAAAGTGCAGGGGGTCTTTGGCTTGCAAAGAGGCTAAAAGCAACGCGCTTTTTACCTGAGCTGATGCGATGGGGCTAGCGTAATTGAGCCCCTTTAGTGGGGCACTTAGCACACTTAAAGGGGCTAAATTTTGCGTCCTTGCGCGGATTTGCGCGCCCATTTGCGCCAAGGGTTTGATCACCCGTCCCATCGGTCTTTGGCTTAAAGACTTGTCCCCGATTAAAATATAGTGGTTTTGCTGGGACTGGCTGCTGCTTAAAAGCCCACTTAAAAGGCGCATGCTCGTGCCTGAATTGTTGCAATTTAGGGGCTTGGCGGGCTCATTAAAATGCAAAAATTTTTTAGGGGGGGTGAGCTTTAGGCCGTTCGCGCCGTGTTTTTGCACTTTTAATCCGAGCGTTTTAACGATGTTGAGCGTACTTAAGCAATCTGCCCCTTTTAATAAGTTTTCCACAAAACAAGGTTTTTCACACAAAAGCGCAAAAATGAGCGCACGATGGCTTAAGGACTTGTCGGCAGGCAGCCCCTCTAATTCTAAATTAAAGGGCTTGGCAGGGCTGATGTGTAGATTCATTTGAGTTGTGCGTTAAAGCGGCTTTCCAACACACTTAAAGCCCTTTGCACCACCTCTTGTAACTGCGCATCCGTTAGGGCACTGGCCGATTGGATCTTTAAGCGCACACTTAAAGCGACTTGGTTGGCATTTTCAGGGTAAAGATCTAGGGCTAGGACCTCTTTTAAATCGGGGATTTTAGCCTCTAACAAGGCCTCTTGTAAGGCACTAAAGGGGCAATTCTTGTCTAAGATGAGGGTCAAATCTCTAAAGCTGGTCGGCAATTTTGAAAATTCTTGGGCAATGTAGGGTTTAGGTTTTAAGGCGTTGCCTTGAATTTCAGCCATAAAGCCCTCCAATAAATCCCACTCTTGCACTAAAACAGGGTTGATCGCCCCGATGACCCCCACCTTTTGCCCGCCCATAAGCACCCACGCGCTTTGATAGGGGTGGTAAGCGGTGCTTAAATAGGGGTGTTCTTTTTGCTCTTGTGGGCTGATGGATTGCACGCTAAAGTTGCCTAGAATTTGGCTCAAGGCATTGGCAAAGGCGTAAAAATCCCACTCTGTGCCCTTAGGGTGGGGGTAGTGGGGCAAACTCTTTAGCCCGCTGGCGATGAAAGCGAGTTGCTGGGTTTCCTCCCTATTGGCGCTATAGACACTGCCTAGCTCAAACAACGCCACGCTCTTAAAACCTAAATTTTTATTGTGTGCAGTGGCCTGTAACAAGCCGGGGATTAAAGAAGTGCGCAAAGTGTTTAAATCGCTGCTAATGGGGTTTTGCAAATCCAGATTTTCTTGCAAGGTGGGGTAGCCCAGCTGTTCTAAATGCTCCTTTTTGGCAAAGAGATAATGCACCACTTCTTTAAACTGCAAAGCTAGGGCTTTAGCAGCTAGGGTTCTTTCAAAGCTGTGGCGGGTGTAGTGGGGGTTGTGGCTGGTTTGTTCGTTTAAATCAAGCAAGACAGGGGGGATGTGTTCTATCCCCACGAAGCGCAAGATTTCTTCGGCAATGTCGGCAATTTGGGCGATGTCGTGCCTAAACAAGGGTACTTGCACGCTAAAACGATCCCTTTTAACTTCTACTTCAAAGCCCAAGCTCTCCAAGATGTCTTTAACTCTATTTACAGATAACTCAAGCCCTAAAAGGCTGGTGATGTCGGTTAAATGAAAATCTAGGCTCTGGGTCTCAAGTTGGCTATAAAAGCTCTCAAGCTCCAAGGCGGGGGCGTTTAGGGTTTTTAGCACTTCTTGCAACAGGGCTAAACCCAGCAAGACCTGCGGTTCGCTCCCTCTTGTGGTGCGCTGGGTCAAACCTGCGGCGTGTTTGGGGGAGTGGGCGTTTAAGCGGGTGGCAGTGTAGGTGGGGTCTAAAAAGCTTGCCTCAATCAAGGCATTTAAGCCCGCATTTTTAGGGGGGTCTAGGGCGATGTTGCTAAGTTCTATGCCTTGAGAATAGGCGCGCACAAAGCCCAGATCGTCCTCTTTAAGCTCTAGGGGTGTGGGGTAAGCGTGCAAGATGACCCCGCTAAGGTGGGTTACATAGGCCAAGAGGTTGTCTAGGGGGTCTTTGCTTAAGGCGTGTTGCAAGGCTAGACTTAGGCGCACTTCTAGGGGCAAGCTTAGAGAGGGAGCGTTTAAGCGGGCATAAGCTAGGGCTAGATGCTTTACGCTTTTGTCTAGGTTTAAAGTGGGGGCTTTGACGGGAGCTTGCACGCTTGGGGTTGTTAGTTTTAACCCATAAAGCGCGGCCACTTCTCTAGCCATGCCCAACACACTCGCACAATCTCCCCGATTGGGGGTTAAACCGATGTCTAAGAGTGTGCCGGCAAAAAAGACTAACTCTTTTAAAGGTGTGCCAAGCTTTAAGGGTTTATAAGCGTTGATGCTGCTATCTAGCACCAAAATCCCCTCTTCGAGTTTAGGCAAGCCCAGCTCAAGCGCAGAGCAGAGCATGCCAAAACTCTCAACGCCTCTTAGGGTGCTGGGTTTGATGTGTAAGTTGCAAGCGGGCAAATACGCCCCCTTTAAAGCTAAAGCCACAAACTGCCCCGCTTCTACATTTTTTGCCCCGCAGACAATTTGTAAAACCCCATTGCCACTATCCACCTCACAGAGGCTTAATTTTTCGGCGTTGGGGTGTTTGCTCTTAGAAACAACCTGAGCGACCACGACCTCTGCTGGCAAATTAAAGGCATGCACACCCTCCACTTCTAAGCCCACACGGCTTAAGTCCGCACAAAGGGTTGGGACAGATAAACAAGAGATGTCTAAAAATTGTGCTAAATGGGCGGTGTGTAGCAGCATTAAAACGCCTCCAGCATGCGTAAATCGGTTTCAAAGAAACTGCGCAGGTCGTTGATTTCACAAGAGAGCATGGCAAGCCGCTCAATGCCCATGCCAAAAGCGTAGCCTTGCACACCCTCTAGCCCGACATTTTTAAACACCGCTGGATGCACCAGCCCTGAGCCCAAAACCTCGAGCCAACCCGTATTTTTACACACTTTGCACCCCTTTTGATCGCAAAAAGCGCAACTAATATCCACCTCTGCGCTAGGCTCGGTGAAGGGAAAGAAGCTTGAGCGCCAGCGCACCTTAACGCTCCCAAAAAAGGCGTGTAAAAACTCCTCTAAGACCTGCTTAAGATGCCCAAAATGCACGCTTTGATCCACCACCAGCCCCTCAACTTGGGAAAACATGGGCGTGTGGGTGGTGTCGTGATCGCGCCTAAAGGTGTGGCCCACGGCGATCATTTTGATTGGGGGTTTTTGCTCTTGCATGGCGTGGATTTGGGTGGGGGATGTGTGGGTGCGCAAGAGCTTATGGTCTTTAAAATAAAAAGTGTCTTGCATCGCCCTTGCCGGGTGGTGGGGGGGGATGTTGAGCGCGCTAAAATTATGAAAATCATCCTCCACAAGCGCGCCCAAGTGCAACTTAAAACCCCGTTGGGTGAAGTGGGCGATGATGCGCTCCTTGGTATAGTTTAGCGGATGGCCCAAACTCCCGCTGAAGTGGGTGTTGGCTAGGCTCATATCCAGCTTTTCAGATTGCAAACGCTCTTGCAACTTTAAAGCCTGCAAGGTTTGCTTTTTTTGGGCGTGCAGGGTGCTGAATTTTTCCTTAAAGTTGTTGAGGTCTTGGGCTTTTTGGGCTTTTGCCTGCCCCTCTAGATGTTTAAGTGCCGCAAACTCTTGGGTGAGCAGGCCCTTTTTGCCCAGCACAAGTAAGCGCACTTCCTCTAGGGCGTGCAAGTCTTGCACGCCCTCTAATTTTTCTAAGATCGTCTGTAGTGCCTGCATGCCTGCCTTTCTATTGTGTGCTTTGTATATCGATTTTAAAGGTGTGGATTTCGTTGTGTAAATTCACCTTCACCACGAGGGTGCCCGGCTTAATGGGTTTGGGATCGATCACCACAAAACCTCCCTTGGCCTTGCCATTGGGTTTTAGGGTGGAGCGTTTAAGATAGTTGATGGCCATGATCTTAAACGCCTGTCTCTCCTCTTGCATGATCTCTTGGGTTTGCACATCGTCCATCATCATGAAGGGCATGCCAAACATCATGTCATAGGCCAAAAAGCTGCCCTGCCCGTAGTAAAACATCGAGGGGCCGATGCCATCTTCTACAATGTTGCTGTTGGGGGTGGCGATGTTGAATTTCTGCAACACCGGTTCAAAATCGTAGCTGGACTTCATCATCGCTTGGAAGCTCAACACAGACAAGACATTGCCCCCCTCGCTCGCGGATATGTTGGAGGTGTCAAAATTCAAGGGGCCACCACTCAAAATCTGCGCACCCACATAGATCACAAGGGGCGGGTTGTCTAAACCTTTTAATTTTCTTTGGGCGACTTCAATTTGGACCTTAGAGTTTGGTTTAGCAGAGGTGAGGACTTGGATGCCGTTGTTGTAGCTGGTAACCTTTTCAGGTTTGACTTGGTAGGTTACACAACCTGTGAGCAAACTTAGAGCGAGGATACAGGATATAGATTTGGTTTTCATGGACTCTCCTTTTAACTTTTCTTCGGGGTTGGCTTAAAATCCAAAGCGGTTCCCAAAGAAGCCGTAATCAGCCCCCTTTTCCTTGTGAAACACCTTCTCCAACTGCTCTCTGATGTCATAGTAACTAAAACTTTCTTTAAAACCCTCAATTTTGCCCCCGCTGGCATTTTTGTGCCCGCCCCCGTTAAAATACTGCTTGCTTAAACTGCTCACATCGCATTTTCCATTGGAGCGCAAGCTCACAGACCCCTTGGGACTCACATCCATGTAAAAGTCAAATTCGGGGTTTTGCTCTAAAAATAGATTAGCTAAAACGCTAATGCCCCCCATGCTGTAACTTAAAAACCCCCTCTTGCCCTCGCACTCGATGCTGCACTCCTCTTTTTTCTTAGAGAGCAGGGCAACCTGCGCATTGGAGGCGATGTTGTCCATCGTTTCTAAATCCGGGTTACCCCCCAAAGCGATTTTTTTAAGCCTAAATAAATCGTTGTCAAAGGCAACCTCTCCCCTTTCTTGGTGCAGATAGTCGGGTACTTTCTTTAAAAGGGCGAATTTATAGGCGCGGTGCTCTTCATCAAACATGAAGCGGTTGAGCTCATGGGTGCTTGCGATCATGCGCATGCACACCTTACCAAATTCAAAGCCAAACCCCCCCTCTTGCCAAATGTCAATGGAGTTGATCATCTCCACCATGGGGGCTAGGCTCTCTAGGCTCTCTAGGGGTTGGTGCAACTTTTGCAAAGTTTCAAAGGTGATTTTAGACGCGCTGCGCTCGGTGTCTAGGTGGTACCAATGATAGATTTTAGCCGCGTCTTGGCCAGTGGCGTGGTGATCTAAGAGCGACACCTGCACCTCGAGTCCTTGCAAGCGCAGGGCATCGCTTTGCTCTTGCAAGAACTGCGCCTCGTTCAGGGTTAGGTTTAAATCTGTAACGAGGATCAAGATTTTGCGCTTGGGCTCTAAGGCTTTGCTGATGTCGTCTAAAATTTCGTGTAGCCTTGCAGAGACCTCCCGCCCATAGTTGGCGTTGTAAAACTTGATGTCCTTAAAAAAATGGCGGCTGATGAATTGGCAACCATAGCCGTCTAAATCAATGTGGGATAAATGGAAAACTTGCATTTTTTGTCCTTAAAAATTGATGTTGATCGTGCCAAGCACTTCGTATTTGGCATTCGTGTCTAATTCGGCGTGGCTTAAAACCACAATGTCGATCTTAAACTGCTCCATTTTCGTAGAGAGGGGGCGGCGCAACTCAGGATCGACAATCAAAATCACGGGCGCGATCCCTCTTTGTAAAATTTTCATCGACTCCGCGGACACATGCTCAATGAGTTGTTGCATTTCAGTCGCGTTTAACAATAAAAATTTACCCGAAGCTTGGTCTTTGAGCTTGTTTAATAAAAACTGCTCGGTGGCGGTGCCTAGGGTGAGTAATTTTAAGCTCCCATCCTCAGATTTAAAAATATTGGTGATGACCCGTGAAAGCCTTGCGCGCACCTGCTCGGTTAAAATGGTGATGTCGTTTTGCACGCTGGGCGCGATGTCGGTGATGGTTTCTAGGATTGTGAGCATGTCCTTAATGGGGATTTTCTCGTGCAACAACTCTTGCAACACAGAGCGAATCACCCCCGTGGGGATTTTCTTGGCCTCCTCCACAATGGCCGGGTAGTCATTGCCTAGCCGCTCTAAGAGAGATTTCACCTCGTCTTTGGTGATGAACTCTTCGGCGTAGTTTTTGACAAGCTCGCTAGTGTGCGTGGCGATCACGGTGGAGGGGTCAATGATCGTATAACCTTGGATGATCGCCTCCTCCTTGTCTTTGGGTTCGATCCACAGCGCGTCCATGCCAAAGGCAGGTTCTTTGGTGGGGATGCCCTCGATCTCCTTGCCCGCAAAGCCTGTATTCATGGCCAAAAAGCGCTCGGGCATCACGCTCCCATCGCCAATGGTGATCCCCTTTAATTTGATCTCGTAGTGCGTGGGGGGGAGTTGTAAATTGTCGCGGATGCGGATTTGGGGCATTAAAAAGCCGTAATCACTCGCGATCTTTTTTCTAATGCCTCTAATGCGCTCTAACAAATCGCCTCCCTGCTTGACATCGGCTAGCGAGATGAGCTGGTAGCCTAGGGCCAATTCTAAAAACTCGATTTTTAGCACCTCGTTAATGGCCTGCTCTTCCTCTTTTTTGATCTCCTCTGCGCTTTTTTGGGGGCGGGTGGTGGGGGCTTGATCGGCTGGGGTAGCTTGTTTGTGGCTTAAATCAATGCCCGTTTTTTTACTCAGCCACGCCTCAAATTTAGAAAATAAATTGTCCTTGCCCTCCCTTGAGATGAGCCATGCGATGAATAAAAACAAACTCCCCACAAAAGCGAGCGAAAAGGTGGGCAGCCCGGGCACGCTGGCAAAGAGCAAGAGAATAAAACCCACAATGATTAAGGTTTTGCTCTTGTCGGTGAGTTGCGTAATGAGTTTGCTGGCGAAGTTTTCTTCCTCGTGCTGGGTGGTGCGGGTGGCGACAATGCCCGTAGCGGTGGCGATGATGAGAGCCGGGATTTGGCTCACCAGCCCATCGCCGATCGTTAAAACCGTGAAAGTCGAGGCGCTGTAGGCCATCGTCATGTCCCTTTGAAACACCCCGACTAAAAACCCCCCGATGATGTTGATTAAAGTGATGATGATGGAGGCGATCGCATCGCCTTTGACAAATTTGCTCGCCCCGTCCATCGCGCCGTAAAAATCCGCCTCTTGGCTTAGGGCGGCGCGCCTTTTTTTGGCTTCTTCATTGTCGATCAGCCCCGAGTTTAAATCCGCATCGATCGCCATTTGCTTACCGGGCATGGCATCCAAAGCAAAACGCGCGCGCACTTCAGTCACACGAGTCGAGCCATTGGTAACCACCAATAAATTCACCAAAACCAAAATGCTAAAAATGATCGTCCCGATCACATAGTTGCCGCTCACCGTAAATTCGCCGAAAGCACTGATGATGTCGCTGACCGCACTAGGACCCTTGTAGCCTTGCGTTAAAATCATACGAGTCGTGGCGACATTGAGTGCAAGGCGATAAAGCGTTACGATCAAAAGCAAGGTGGGGAAAGCGCTAAAATCTGTGGGCTTAGTGATGTAAAGCCCGATCAAGATGATAAGCACCGACAAGGCAATAGAGATGGTGAGCAAGAAGTCGAGTAAAAAGGGGGGCAAGGGCACAATGATGATCGCTAAAATCGCGATCACAAAGGCGACAACGGTCAAGTCTTTAGACTGGGTGAGTTGTCTTAAAAAGGGAAAAGTCCGTTTTAAAATGCTCTTTTGCTTGTTGCGCGCCACTAACTACCTTGCGTTAAAGTCTTTGCATTTTACAATCTTTCATGTAAAATTTGACTTTTTAGGTTATAATGCGGGCTTATGTAAATTTCCTATTAGGAGGTCTTTATGGCTTTAAGTACGGAGAAGAAGCAAGAGATCGTTAAGCGCTTCGCCAGACAAGATAACGACACGGGTTCATGTGAGGTGCAAATCGCCCTTTTGAGCCAAAGGATTGCGGACTTGACCGTCCATTTAAAAGACAACCCCAAAGATCACTCCAGCCGTCTAGGGTTGTTAAAATTGGTGGGGCATCGCAAAAACCTACTCAAATACCTAAAAAACACACAGCACGACCGCTATGTCGAGCTCATTGAAGCGTTAGGCATCAAGAATCGTTAAGCCCTCTATGTGGCTCTCGATCGATCGCCACAAGGTTTTAACCCTCTTTTTTGCCCTTTTTTTTGTCCTCTCTTTTAAAAAGCCTAGCGCGCAAATTTTAATGGTGATCTTGGCTTTAGGGGGACTGCTTTACTACAAAGCCCACAAACCCCCCATGCACTTATCCCCCTTTAAATGGCTCATTGCCTCCATGTTTGCGATGTTTTTAGTGGTGTGGCCAAATTTATTTGTGGGAGGGGATTTGGACGCGTGGCACTACAATTTGCGCTCGCTCAACATGCCCTCGGTGTATGTGCTGGGTGTGGTTGCGCTTTTGTGCCTACACAATGTGCCCTTCCGCCTCAATGCCCGTTTTTTGTTTTACAGCATGGCTTTTGCTTGTTTCTTTAATGGCGGGTTGGCTTTTGTGCAAAGGGTGTTTTTGGGCGTGGGACGGGTGGTGGGCTTTAGCACGGTTGTGGGCTTTGTTACGCTCACTTCTATGGCGCTCTTTGGGTGTTTTATCTACGCCTTACACACAGACAAACGCCAAGAAAAATGGCTCTTTAGCGTGGCGATGCTGACAGGGTTTTTAGTGGTGCTCTTTAGCGCCACAAGAAGCGCGTCCATCGCCTTTGCCATCACCTTTTTAGCTCTGTGTGTGTTTTTAAGGCGCACGAAACAATGGCGTTACATGGGACTTATGGCGCTGTGCTTTGGTGGGCTGTTTGCCTTAAATCAAACTCTAGAGCAGCACGCCCTTTTACACGCGGCAAGGACTAAAGACGAGAGCTTTAGTCAAGACCTGCGACTCTTTGCCCAAAAAAACCCCGATTCGAGCATTGGTCTGCGCCTTGCTCGCTGGCAAGAAGCCCTAGCCATCGCTAAACTTTCACCTCTCATTGGCATGAGTCTTAGCACCAAGTGTCGGCGGCTAGATGAGATCTTAGCCCTATCGCACTCTTATAGGAAGGCCGATCAAATCAATTGTGCCGAGAAATACGACAATGAGTTTTTCAACACCCTAGCGCATAGGGGAGTCTTGGGGCTAGCGGCGTTGGCGTGGTTTTTATGCGTGCTGTGGCGCTTTTTTGCTAAACGAAAGGACATCATCGGGGTGTTCATGCTCTCCATGCTGGTCTTTTATGTGAGTGTGGGAATCGGCTTTGATCCTTTTGATTTTTTTATTGAGGGGAGTTTTCTTGTGGGGATGGTGGTTATGGGAGCAATCGCAGAGCGATTGCCCACAACACAACCGCCCACCACAACGAGCAAAGACCCGATCTAGCGGGCTTTACCCACCTTCACCATTTTATTGCGTAAGTCGGCTAAAGTGCCTTGTAAAGGGATTTGTTTAGGGCAGGTGTCGTGGCAACCAATCAGACTCATGCACCCAAAGACCCCATCGTCATCGCCCACCAATTCGTAAAAATCGTCATCGCTGCGCTCATCGTGTGAGTCGATCAAAAAGCGCATGGCGCGATTCATTCCCGCCGCCCCAATGAAGTTTTCACGCATCAATTTCGTCCCACAAGCTGCAATGCAGCACCCGCACTCAATGCAACGATCGAGCTCAAAAACATTTTGCGCCTCATCCGGGTCGATGCGCTCTTCAGGCTTGGTGATGTCCACTTCCTTTTTATGATGCGCCCAGCTTTCCACCCGTGCATTCATGCCGGCAAACCACTCGCCCGTATTCACGCTTAAATCCTTGATTAAGGGGAAGGAGGGCATGGGCATGAGCGTGATGACATTTTCGCTAAAACTCGAGGTTAAGGTTTTGCACGCCAAACGGGGCCTCCCATTGACCATCATGGCACAGCTGCCACAAATACCTGCCCGACACACAAAGTCAAAACTTAAATCCGGATCTAATTGTTCGCGGATCATCCCCAAAGCGATGAATAGAGTCATCGATGGGATTTCCTCTAGTTGGTAGTCTTTAAAGTGGGGTTTAGAAACCGCGCTTTGGGGGTCAAATTTTAAGGCGCGGATGGTGATTTGCCGTCCCATTTATTCTCCTTGTCTTTGATCATCTAGGCGGACATTGCGCGCCTTGTATTTGGGTTGTAAATCAAAGGGCATCAGTGCTTCTTGCAAAGCATAGCGATCCCCCCCTTGGGCTTGTACCTGCTCTGTGATCTCTTTGATTTGGGCATCCCTTTGTTCTTTGAGTGGGTGTGGGATAAAGTTACCTTTCGCGCCATAACCCCTAAAGTCTGGACTTAGCTCCATTTTCATGATGTCTAAAGGCTCGTACTCTAAGGTGGGTAGAGTTTGGTTAGGATCTGGCCATGACGCAAGGGTGCGGTTTAACCAGTTGGCATCGTCGCGCTTAGGGTGGTCGGTGCGCATGTGTGCGCCGCGGCTTTCGGTGCGATCGAGCGCGCCTTTGGTCACACACAGGGCAATTTTAAGCATCCTTTGGGTGCGGTAAGCGTCCTCGAGCTCGGGGTTGTTGTGTATTTTTTTGTTTTTCACATGGATATTTTTAGAGCGTTTGTAAAGCTCCTCTAGCTCGCTTAAAGCCTCCTCTAGGGTTTTGCCATCTCTAAACACGCCCACTTTCTCGTCCATGATCTCGCGCATGCGCTCGCGGATTTCATAGACATTTTCTTGCCCATCATTGTGTAATAAATTTTGGATATGTTCCTGGCTTTTTTGGATGAATTGCTCCACAATGTGGGTGCTAATGTCTAACTCTGCGCCCTTGCAATACTCGGCGAAGTAATCCCCAATGATCATGCCCGCCACGACCGCCTCGCTCACGGAGTTGCCCCCCAAGCGGTTAAAGCCGTGCAAATCCCAACACGCCGCCTCGCCTGCACAAAAGAGCCCTTTTAGGTGGCTATGCCCCTTGTAGTCGGTGCGCAGACCCCCCATAGAGTAGTGCTGCATGGGTTTAATAGGCACCCAGCCTTTTTGTTTGGGCGCGCCGGGCCCAAAATCAGGCTCGTCCGTGGGCATGCCTTTCATGTTTTCTTCCGTTTCTACGCTATCATCCGCCGCATCGACACCAGCAAAGGTATGGGCGATGTCGTGGACATCGCGTAGGTTTTTCTCCACATGCGCACGCCCTAAGATCGCAATGTCTAGCCACACATGGTCGCCATAGGGCGAATTAGCCCCATAGCCCTTTTTAATGTGCTCTAAAATGCGGCGACTCACTACATCACGGCTAGCCAATTCTTTTTTCTCAGGCTCATAAGCGGGCATGAATCTGCGCCCAAATTTATCGCGCAAAATCCCTCCATCGCCTCGACAGCCTTCTGTCATCAAAATCCCACTAGGCACTAAGGCAGTGGGGTGGAATTGCACGGCTTCCATGTTGCCTAGTTTTGCCACGCCCGTTTCTAAAGCGGTGGCAATCCCCACTCCATCGCAAATCACGGCGTTGGTGGTGTGCTTATACACCCGCCCATAGCCCCCGGTGGCTAAAAGCGTGCCCTTAGCCACATAGCCGGCAATCTCGCCGGTGATTAAATCCCGCACCACCGCGCCGTAACATTTACCGCCATGGTGGATCAAAGCAATCACCTCTTTGCGATCCTCAATTTTGACCTTGTGGTGCAAGGCTTCATTAGCCACAGCATAAAGCATGGTGTGCCCGGTCGCGTCCGCTGTAAAACAGGTGCGCCATTTTTTCGTCCCTCCAAAGTCGCGGCTGAGGATATAGCCATGTCTGTCCTCTCTCTCGGTGATCGTGACATGCTCGCCATTGATCACCGCAGGGCGATCGCCCTTTTTAATGCGCGTCCAGGGCACGCCCCAGCTGGCAAGCTCGCGGATCGCTTTAGGGGCAGTTGTGACAAACATGCGCGCGACTTGCTGGTCGCAACCCCAGTCGCTGCCCTTCACCGTGTCTAAAAAGTGCAGATCCTCGTTATCGCCCTCGCTCATTTTGGCATTGCCAAGGCTGGCCTGCATCCCCCCTTGTGCGGCGGCAGAGTGGCTGCGCCTAACAGGCACTAAAGAGAGCACAATCACATCTAAGCCCATCTGCCGGCAGGCGATGCTGGCGCGTAACCCCGCCAGCCCCCCACCCACAACCAACGCGTCACAATAAACCACTTTCATCGTTATCCTTTAGTCTTTATGGAGTTGTTCGTCTGCTTGCACGGCTTGTTGCATGGTCATAATGCCTGCATTTTTTTGTGTGATGCCCTTTTTAATGTAGGCTCCATACGTGAGCAAGCCCAACACGATAAAAAATACACTCATCCCCCATTTGATTTTGCGTAGTTGCTCAATGCCCATGTCTTTAAACCAACCCCACTTAATGGCTAGGCGGTAAAGCCCAATCGAGCCGTGCAACTCCACAGCGATCAGTAAGAAAATATAGAGCAACCAAAAATGTTGGCTCACAAAGCGGTAAGAGGAGGCGTGTGGCCCTATGCTGTGCGGGGCGGTGAGCATCACAAACAAATGCACACTGGCTAAGAAAAACATCGCAAAACCTGTACCCACTTGCACCATCCATAGACTGGTGTCGCCGTGCTTCATCAAGTATTTATGGGTTTGGAAAATCTTATACTGCCGGTAATTGATGGGGAATTTACGCAAGGCTAAAAAGGCGTGGGCGACTAGGATAATGATCACCGCAGCCGCCACCGCGCTCACAATGGCCGGCTCACCCGCCTTGATAAACAAACTGCCCTCAAAGAATTTTGTGACGGCATACATCGCCCTATCGCTGATTAAAATACTGCTGACTAAAAACATGTGCGCGATCATAAACAAAGCCAAAACAAGCCCGGTTGCGCTCTGTAAAAAGTCCAGCTTGGCGTAAATCCCGCTTTTCCTATGCTCTGTCCCCACACCATAATAACCCTCGATGATCTCCTCTTGTTGCATCCAACACTCCTAAATGTAATCCGATCGAAAAATGATAGCAAAATTATGGTAACTTTTTAGCGATTTTTGCCATGTTTTGCTAAGATATGGGAAACTTTTGGAGCGCTCGCGTGAAATTTGTATTGGCTAATTTTAAATCCTACGCACTTGATTTGTTGCTCTATTTAGAGCATTTAGAAAAAAATTTACCTAAAGAATTAGCCCCTTTTCTCACCCTTTTTCCTCCCTTACTTGAGCTTGGGGCGTGCAAATCTTCTCGCGTGGCTTTGGGTGCACAAAATGCCTACCCCGCTAAACAAGGGGCTTTTACAGGCGAGATCACTTTGCAAGCCTTGCAAGATCGGGGCATCCAATCCATTTTAATCGGGCATAGCGAAAGGCGTTTGTTGCTGGGAGAAGACCCTAAATGTTGCCTTGCAAAGTTTGAATTTTTTAAGGATCAGGGCTTTCAAATCGTCTTTTGTATCGGTGAGCCTTTAGCCACGCGGGATTTAGGCGCGTCAGCCGTGCTAGATCATTTATTAGATCAAGTTGAGGGGCTGGATTTAAATTACCCTAAGCTCATTCTAGCTTACGAGCCTATTTGGGCGATTGGCACGGGGGTGAGCGCTCAAATTGCCGACATTGCCAGCACCATAGGGGGGCTAAAAACAAGCCTGAAAGCACCCGTGCGGGTGGTCTATGGGGGGAGCGTGCAGGTGGATAATGCCGATGCGATCTTAAGCCTCAAAGAAGTCGATGGCGTGCTTATCGGCAAGGCGTGCCTAGACCCACAAGCCTTATTAGACATCATTAGAATCAGCAGTACAAAGGAGTTTGCATGACCTTTAATGCCTTAAAAGAAACCTATTCTATCGACACCACCTTACCGCCTAATTTTAAAGATTTTGAGATTGTCGGGGTCGCGCCTTTAGAGCTAGCCACGCCCAACCACTTAAGCTATGTGGATCAAAAATCTTATTTAAAGAAGCTCAAAGACACCAAAGCGGGAGGGGTGTTCATCCGTGCCGAATATGCGAGCAAAGTCCCTGCCACAAGCCAAGCGTTGATCACACCAAACCCGCACCTAGCCTTTGCCCGCATCTCGCACGCCTTTAAAATTGACATGTTTAAAGCCCCTAGCACCAAAACCCCTCCAAAACTGGGCGCGAATGTGGTTTTAATGCCCCATGTCGTGGTGGGCGAAGGCGTGGAAATTGGGGACAACACCACCATCATGGCCAATGTGGTGCTAGGCGATGGGGTGAAAATCGGGCAAAATTGCAAGATTTACCCCAATGTGACCATTTACCAAAACACAATCATTGGCAACGAAGTGATCATCCACGCCAATAGCGTCATCGGCAGCGATGGTTTTGGCTACGCGCACACGGAGCTGGGCGCACACATTAAAATCGAGCACACGGGCATTGTGCGCATCGAGGATTTTGTAGAAATCGGGGCAAGCACCACAATCGATCGGGCAGTCTTTGGGGAGACTCACATCAAACAGGGCGTGAAAATCGATAACCTCGTGCAGGTGGGGCATAATTGTGTGTTGGGCGAGCACTCCATCATCGTTTCACAAGTGGGGTTGTCTGGCTCTACAACTATGGGGCGCAATGTGGTTTTGGGCGGACAGGTGGGCACAGGCGGGCATATGCACATCGGGGAGTTTAGCCAAATCGGGGGCAAGGGGGCGGTGGGCAAAGATTTACCCCCACACACAAACTACGCTGGAGCAATCCCGGCGATGGAAATCCACGAGTGGCACCACTTTTTAGCCACGCTTAGGCGGTTTGTGAAAAAGCAAAAGCCGAGTTTGATCGACAAAGCTAAAGGCTTGTGGAAACGCTAATGAAACAGCCTAAAAAAATCCGCTCCATCATCGCCGCTGCAAGCGGGAATCTAGTCGAATGGTTTGACTTTTACATTTACGCTTTCAGTGCAACTTACTTTGCTCACTCTTTTAGCGAGTCGAGCAACCCCATTATCCAGCAGATTCAGGTTTTTGGGGTTTTTGCGGTGGGTTTTTTCATGCGCCCTTTGGGCTCTTGGATTTTTGGCTCGCTGGCCGATAAAGTCGGGCGCAAAAAGTCCATGGTTTTATCTGTGGTTTTAATGGCAATGGGCTCTTTTATGATCGCCGCCCTGCCGACTAAAGAGAGCGTGGGGGACTTGGCAATTTTATTTTTGCTGCTTGCGCGCATGGTGCAGGGGCTTAGTGTGGGTGGGGAATATGGCATTGTGGCAACTTATTTATCTGAGCTCAGTTCTAAGGGCAATCGGGGGTTTTACAGCTCCTTTCAATACAGCACGCTGATCGGGGGGCAGTTCTTGGCGGTGGCGAGCATCAGCGTCTTGATGATGTTCTTTAGCCTAGCACAGGTGAGTGCCTTTGCGTGGCGGATTTTATTTGTGCTGGGCGGAGTTTTAGCGCTTGGGTCTTTGCTGGCACGGCGTTTAATGGATGAAAGCTCTAGCGAGTTAGAAGAGCATCAAGATCGGGGGACTTTGAAAGCACTCTTGCCCCACTTTAAGACTTGTTTCATCGTATTTGTCATCAGTGCGGGTGGGTCGCTCGCCTTTTACACCATCACCACCTACGCCAAGACCTACCTAGAAAACGCCGGCATGGCTAAACCTGTGGTGAATGATGTTTTTGTCTTTGCGCTGTTGATTTTAATGTTGGTCCAGCCACTTTTTGGCTACATCGGCGATAAAATCAGCCACAGGCGGGCAGTCATCACTTTTAGCGTCCTCGCCTTCTTTGGCATTGCCCCGCTCTTTAGGGTGATGTCAACGCATGCCCACAACACCACCATTGCCTTTTTAGCGGTGCTCGCCCTCTTTTTAATCCTTAGCTTCTACACTTCGGTGTCTGGAATTTTTAAAGCCTCGCTCTTTCCCGAGCATGTGCGCGCGCTTGGCACAGGCTTTAGCTTTGCGCTAGGCAATGCCATTTTTGGTGGATCTACCCCCTATGTGGCGTTGCAATTTAAGCACGCCAACCTTGAAAACGGCTTTTTTGTTTATGTAGCTGTGATGATGGCCTTTATGTTCATCGCTGCCATGTGTTTGCCTAAAAAACCTGTACTTGACTAGGGGGCTTTTTGCAACGCTTTTTGTGTGCGTGCCTGCCCCTTTTGGTGCTTTTATTCAGTGGTTGTTTAGCCACAATCGCTAAAAAACGCCCCGATCACATCCACATTTTAGAAAGCTACCAACCCCTAGACACCCCACTAGGGCGGGTTTATGCCCCCGCGCTCACAAAAGACCCCAAACAAAGTTTGGGCTTTATTTTGCAAGATGGGGATAAGGCCCTGTTGCAACGAATCGCTTTAATCCGCCTAGCCACGCACAACATAGACATCCAAACCTACCTATACCAAAACGACATCTCCGCGCGGGTGATGATGTTTGAGCTTTACAAAGCGGCCAATCGGGGGGTGAAGGTGCGCCTTTTGATCGATGATAACGGCTTGGATTCGGACATGTCAGACATCATCATGCTAAACACCCATCCTAATATTGATGTCAAAATTTTTAACCCATACCATGTCCGCAATAAGGGACTACGCTATTTGGAGATGATGGCAAGTTACGACCGCATTAAAAAACGCATGCACAATAAATTATTCATTGTGGATAATGTGGCACTTGTCATTGGGGGGCGCAACATCGCTGATGTTTATTTTGACAACGATTTAGAAGAGAACTTTTTAGACACTGATGCACTCTTTTTGGGGGCGGTGAGTCTAGATGCCAAAAAGAGTTTTTTACAATATTGGAACTTTAAAAGCGCCATCCCGGCTAATTTACTTCCAAGCCATAGAAAATTAAAGAGATACGCCAAAACCTATGAAAAAAGCCTGTCCAAACTTTTATTAAACGACCAAAGCACTTACGACAAAGAAGTACAAGCCTTTATCCAAAAATTCTTAAACAGACAAAACAAAGCCTACTTAGGGCACGCTGTTTTCATCGCCGATAGCCCTGAAAAAATCTACGCTATAAGCCCGACTTCTCCCATCAACAAAGCCCTACAAGAGATTTTAAAGCAAACCACAAATGCGCTCTACATCGCCTCCTCCTATTTAATCCCCGGCCCCACGCTATTAAAAACCTTCATTAAAAAGCTGGGCGAAGGGCTAGAGTTAAGCATTTTGACAAATTCGCTCGCCTCCACGGATGCGATTGTGGTTTATGGGGCGTGGGAGAGATACGCTAAAAAGCTCGTCAAGGCGGGGGCCAATGTCTATGAAACCAAAAGTGATTTGTCCCGCTACATCAAATACACCCGCAAGGGGGTGCGCTTTAAAATCAAGGGGCGGTTTAAAAACTCACTGCACAGCAAGATTTTAATTTTTGATAGTCAAAAAACTTGGATTGGCAGCTTTAATTTAGATGCCCGCTCGGCGCAAATCAACACCGAGTCGGTGGTGGTCTTTGACAACCCCGCTTTCGCCCTTTACTTGCAACACCGCATGCAAGAGCAAATGCGCGATAGCTGGCACTTGATTTTAGAAAAGCACGCTTTGCGCTCCCAATTGATTTGGGAGGGCGTGGAAGATGGGCAGGTGGTGCGCTACAGCAAACCCCCCGACACTTCCCCCTTTTTGCGCTTCATTAAGAATTGGTCTAAGATCTTGCCTGAGAGTGAGCTTTAAAAACACAAAATCCTTTAAATCTTAATCAGCACCTTACCAATTTGTGTGCCCTCCTCCATGTAGTCGTGGGCTTTGGCGATGTCTTTAAAATCAAAAACGCGATCGATCTCTGGGCGCAATTTTTGGCTGGCTAGGGCTTCATAGACATAAGCCTTTGCCTTCTCTAGCCTTGCGGGGTTTGTTGTGAGTTCAAACAATTGATAGCCGCGCAAAGTGAGTCTTTTAAAGAGCATGTCCCCCACAGGCACAGCCATATCCTCGTGGTTGAGTGCGCCATAAAGATTGTAATAGGCATCGTCGGCCATCGCTTTTACAAGAGTGTTTGCCACCGGACCACCCACAGGATCAAACACGAGATTGACACCCCGTCCGTTTGTGATCTCTTTTAAACGGGCGCTTAGATCGTCTTCTTGGGTGGCGAGCACAAAATCCGCGCCTTTCTCCACTAAAATATCCCCTTTGGCGTGTGAGCGTGTGAGCGCGATGGCAGTTGCACCTAACATTTTGGCAAACTGGATCGCCGCCAGGCCTACACTGCTCGTGGCGGCTCCCAAGACCACGAAATCCCCCGCCTTGACTTGGCACAACTCCACAAATGCGCCATAGACTGTAATAAACGCCATCCAACTTGCCGCCGCCTCTTCAAAAGAAAGATTTTTGGGGTGTTTGACAACGGCGTGGGCGGGCAGGTTTGCCACCTCAGCGTAAGTGCCATACTGGGTGAGTAAAAAGCTGGGGATCACGCTCACGGCATCGCCCACCTGAATGCCTTGAACGCTTGCACCCACAGCACGCACCACGCCCGCCCCTTCATAACCCAATTTAGACGGGAATTGTGGCGCGTAGATATAACGCCCACGACGGTACATGATCTCCGCGCGGTTTAAACCCAACACTTGAAAAGCAATTTGCACCTCGTTTGCGCTGGGTGCGGGTACATCTACATCCACGATTTCCAACACATCCGAATCGCCCACGCGGTTAATTTGGACTTGTTTGCTCATTTGAACCTCCTAAAATTTTGATAGGTTGCGGATTATAGCCCAATCGCAATATTTTTACAAGTATGAAGTTTTTTCTTAGTTAATATATTTTTGCTATAATTACGCTATTTAGGAGTGTCTATGCAAGATTTAAATTTACCCAAAGACCAAAATATCTACGAAACTGAGTGTCCCATTTTGCGTGCCATGCAAATTCTAGGGCAAAAGTGGAAGTTGCCTATTTTATGGTACATTGCCGATGCACCCATGCAAACCATCCGTTACAACGAATTGCAACGAAAGGTTGTGGGCATCACGGCAACCATGCTAACAAAGTGTCTGCGTGAGCTAGAAGCCGATAAGCTCATCATTAGAAAACACACCCCCACAATCCCCCCGACAGTGGAATACTCGCTCCATGAAAATGGCAAAACCCTAATCCCCGCTCTCAATGCGCTTTACCAGTGGGCAGTAACGCTTAAACCTTGAGTGGGTTTTCCCGTGTGGGCTTAAGCTTAGAAAAAGCGAGCTTTAAAAGCACGAAATTCCTTAATCTTTGATGATGATTATTATAACTTAAGACACTCACTGGCAACATTTGCCATGCCGTGTTTCTTGTTTGATCCATGCTGGTTATTCAATTTGTGTTTAACAAGGGGGTTCTTGCATACAAGGGTGTATCCACAATCATTAATGCGGCGTGTATCCTGACTAAGGGCGGCTGTCATTTTAGTTATTCCTATTTTTTTTGGTTAAATATTATTGTCATCGCTATTATTTATGATTTGCCTAAATAAATCAACCTCCCCTTGAGTGCATTTTGTGCTAAAATAGAGCTTTTATGACCCACCAATTAACCCTTCTTAGGCTATAATAACTCCATTTTTTAAAGGGGTTTGTATGTGGCGTTGGGTGTTTTTGATCGGGCTTTTTTGCGGATGCAACAGCGTTTTTTCGCCCTTTAGCCTCAATTTGAGCTACCCTTTAAGCCCCTCTAAGCCAAACCCCGCTTTAAAGCCCCTCTTTTTAAGCCCGCCGGATGTCGTCTTTAACGCCGAGTTTGTGCCCGCATATGACCAAGCGCAATTCACTAAAGCCCTACAAAAGGCAACCATAGGGATCTTACAGCACCTAGGCTACCCTCTAAGCCCACAAGGCTACAACACCAACCTACAAGCCCAAATCGGCCTAGCTTTTAAAAACACCCCCAAAGATTTAAAAGACATCGCCAAAATGCTTAAAGAGAGCCACAACGACTCTTTAGACCCCTCTAGGGTGTTGCAAATGCTCGAGGCCAAGAGCGATCTTACTTTGCGCCTATGTGCTAAGGACACGCCAAAGTGCCTAAGCCACATCAGTGTACAAATTAAACAACCCATTTTGCGCGCCAACCCGCTGGATAGCGACCCTAATGAGCGCAGCGGACCCAACGCCAACTACAACCACGCCCTAAACCTCGCCCTCAATAAATTATTCACCAAGAGCATGCAGGCTTTGCAAAACGATTTAGCGGGGGGGCAAACCTTTATACTGAACCAATAGGAGAGTGTATGCTATCCAAAGATGTGACCGAATACTCCAAAGTCAAAAGCGAGCTTTACGCCTATGTGTCCTATCTGCTGACCCAAAACATTAAAAACTACCTCAAAGAACCCACCCTAAAATACATACAGCTAGCGATGGAGCGCATTAAACAAGAAGTCCGCATTAAAGAGGATATTTTTATTTTAGACATTAATGGGAATTTAATCGATGGGGAGGGCAATGTCAAAAACTCTTTTGCGCAAAACTCTTTGGAGCGTGGCTACTTTTATGAGGCCATCGCCGAGCGACGTTGTGTTTTGACCAACCCCTACCCCACGCGCAGCAATCGGGGGCTGGTCGTTACAGCGGCTTACCCCATCTACAACGATAAAGACGAGTTGTTTTATGTGGTGTGCATGCATATCCCGCTCAAAGTCGCCATCGCTTTAAGCTCCTCGTCCAAGCATTACACCACCTTTGCAGAGGGCAGCGTGGTGATGTATTTTGGCATTTCTTTAACCCTAGCTCTCGTGTCCTTGCTCTTGTTTGTGAAGAGCTTGTCTAGTTTGTATCGTGCCTTAACCCACTTCAGCAGTTTTGATGTCAAAGAGGTCTTTCACCCCATTGTGCTTTTGACCTTAGCCTTAGCCACCGTGGATCTAGTCAAAGCGATTTTTGAGGAGGAAGTGCTAGGCAAGAACAGCGGGGATAGCCACCATGCCATCCACCGCACGATGATCCGCTTTTTAGGCTCGATCATCATCGCCTTAGCCATTGAGGCTTTGATGTTGGTCTTTAAATTTAGTATCAGCGCGCCCAATAAAATCATTTATGCCGTGTATTTGGCCGGCGCGGTGTCGGCTTTGCTCATCAGCCTAGCCATTTATGTCAAATTCGCCTACGGGGCGGCCAACGAGTCGGGGGGCAAGAATTAAACCCTTCAGCTTGTTTTTACCCTAATGCGCTAGAATGCACCTTTTATTTTTTGTAGAAAGGACAACTATGTCTCTAACCTTGTGCACCCTGTGCGGGGGGGGGGGTAACACTCTCTAATTCTCTTGCTTCTCTAATCCCCGTTTTAGGGGGAATCTCATGAGCCTCTCTTTAATGAAACCTTTGTCGTTGGCTTTGTGTGCGTGTTTGTTTAGTGGATGTGGGGAAAGCTTGCTCTCAAGTTTAAGCTCCAAAAAGCAGCCGGATGCTTTTGACAAATTTGTTGCACAACAACGAGCTATATCACAAAAAGCGTCCCAAGAGCAGGCCCAAAAAGAAAAAGCACGGCTGCAAGCGCAAAAGCCAAAATCTGAAAAGGCAGACGATCTCTTCCAATTCGCGTTTCAAAAGTATCAAGAGATGCTCCATCAACCTTCTTCGGCAGCACTGTCTAAATCTTATATAGACAAAAATCATGTCGTCCATGCCTATATTGATCCAGATAAGGTTTATAATTTATTCGAAGATGCCGCTAAAAAAGGCAGTGCAGAGGCTTATCGTTATATGGGCATTATGAGTCGCGATGAAGATAGGCGTAGCGATGCAATAGGCTACTTCCAAACCGCTGCGGAAAAGGGGAGTGTTGAAGCTCTTGCTAATTTAGGTGAAATGTATTTGCGCGGGAAAAGCGGAATAGATTTTTTCGGTGGTGTCCCCAAAGACTACGCTAAAGCGATGGACTACTTCCAAAAGGCGGCGAGCAAGGGGAGCGCACTGGGGGCTTACGATGCTGGAGCCCTTTATGCTAAGGGTCTGGGCGTGCCTAAAGACTTCGCTAAGGCTAAAGAATATTTCCAAAAAGCTGCCGACAAGGGGTATCCTATGGCCCTTGATGTCCTAGGCAAAATGTATTTTAGAGGACAAGGCGTGCCTAAAGACTTCGCTAAGGCTAAAGAATATTTCCAAAAAGCCAGCGATGGAGGGGATGCTGAAGCTTCTTATTATTTGGGCACCATGTATTACAAGGGGGAGGGCGTGGTTAAGGACTTAGCCAAAGCCGTAGAGTTCTTTAAAAAAGCCAGCGATGGGGGGGATGATCGGGCTTATGCCAGTTTGGGAGAATTGTATCTCAATGGAGAGGGCGTACCCAAAGACTACGACAAAGCCCGAGAGTACTTGGAGAAGGCAACAGATGAGGGGGGTAGGGTTTTTTGGGATTTAGGGGTCATGTATGCTAAAGGATTGGGTGTGTTGGTGGATAAAGCACAAGCTGCAAAATATTATCAATTGGCTTGCGATAAAGGCTATGAGAAAGCTTGCACCACACTAAGCAAATAAAAATGAGGAAAAATAGGTCAAATATGATCTATGACAACAGGAATTAAAGTCGCAGTTTTTGTGTTGGGTTTGGGTGGGTATTTTGAAGAATGTTTCAAAGCCTCCATGTCTATCCGCGCGCTTTTACAGCAAAGCCCAAGAACTACAAAAGATGGGCGAATACTTTAGTGCCACTAAATGCAAGACCTATTGCACCATGCGGTTAGCCTCAAAGAATAAAAGACTTGCTTTTGTGAAAGTGGCTGATGCACCCGTTCATATTGCCCAAAGGCATGTGTAGGCATGAGCGAACAAACAAACTTTCAAGCCTTTGATAGCGTGTTAGACAAGGGGATTTTGCAAAATTACATCAACATGAGATTTTGCAACAAATTCATGATGAAGTTTGAGGAGGAATTTCATGCAAATTGAGCATGTAGAACAAAAGGGCACTAAAGTCCATGCCTATGATGAAGAGGGCAATGAACTTTTTAAGAAGTCCGGGGAGTTGGTGTTCTTTGTGGATAATTATGTGCTCGTAAGGCGGGGGAATAAGATATGTAAAATTGATACTTACGGGTATATATTGGACCCTAATTTTATTTTACAAATCGGTCATGTGGAGCAAAAGGGAAACAAAGTATGTGTTTATGATGAAGAGGGCAATGAACTTTTTAAGAAGTCCGGGGAGTTGTGGAGCTTTTCGAGTGATTATGTGCGTGTTAAACAAGGGGAACAAATATGTGAGATTAATCCTTATGGCGATGTAGTGAATCCCAATGTCATTATTAATGAACCCGAGCCTGAAAAGCCCGAAAAATCTATGGGGTGTTTTGGTTGGCTTGTGACAGTGTTTGTTGTGTGTGGTGCTCTTTCCTTTATTGCGCGTTGGGTTAGCTTTAACCAAGCAAAAGCAGAAGAAGAACGCAGGGCACATCCTGTTCAAGTCTTCCACGATGCGATGGAGCTCTTCACAGCACAAAACTACAAGCAAGCTAAAGAGCGCTTTGAGTGGTTGGCTCAAATCAAATACCGCCCCGCTTTTAGCTCTTATATGGCCGGGCAGTGCGCTTATAAAGAAGAGCACTACCAAGAAGCCATTAAATTTTACGAGCAAAGTTTAAAAATCAAAGAGCAAGCCACCTACACGGACATTTTATTAGAAAACTTAGCCAACGCCTACAAAGCCCTCAAAGATGAAAAGAACTACACCCATTACAAACACCTTTTAGACCAGCAAAAGACAGGGGGGCAGTAGCTTTAAAGGGCGTTTAAACCCTTAAGCGGCTTTTTAACACCCCCCAAATTTTATACGGATACCTCAAAAGCATGGTTGCCATGTTGGCTTTAATGCCATTTTCTCTGCACGCCCTTAAGTTCTCTTTGTTTGCAAGCCACAAACTCTTTAACCCCCTAGTGCTCACCCCCCCCACGCCCATTTGCACCCACACGCAGGGCACATACACCGCTTTTAAGCCGGCCACATAGAGAGTGCGCAACAAAAACTCATAATCGGCGGCAATTTTATAATCCATTTTATAACCCCCAAAGCGGGCATAAACTTCCCTACGCACGAACAAGGTTGGATGCGCCGGGACTTTGCCATAAAAAAACCCTCTCTTGCTAAAATGCCCGCTCACATAGTGGCGCACGATCTTAGAGTTTTTGACATACACCAAGTCGGCATACACCATGTCCGCCTGTGGGTGCGCCTTAAACGCCTCGCACACTTGCACCAGCACACTAGAATCCGTGTAACAATCATCGCTATTGAGTATCCCTATGATCTCGCCCTTAGCTAAAGCAATGCCCTTATTCATCGCGTCATAAAGCCCCTCATCTGGGCCACTAAAAACCTGTAAATGCGGATAAGTTTTTAATATTTCAAGCGTGCCATCCACACTCCCCCCATCTAGGATCAAATGCTCCATTGGGGGCGTGCTTTGCGCGAGCACAGACTTGACGCTCTTTTCTATCGTTTTGGCCCCGTTTAAAACGGGGGTGATGAGAGAAATATTAATAATGCCCCCCCTTTAGGCTCTCAAAAGGGTTATTTAGGGGGGTGTAGGGCTTATAGGCTTTGGCTTTGGGTTGGGGGATGGTTTCTAAAACTTGCGCCACGCTCAGTGTCCGCACGCCATCGCACGCCCCCTTAAGCTCATCAGGAAAGGGGGGAAACTTCTCCATGCGTCCAATGAAAGCTTTAAAGACATGTTGGCCTCTGGCAAACTCTAGGGCGGGCACAAAGTCGCTATCGCGGCTAAAGAGCAAAATGTGCCCGTGTTGGTTAGTTTGGTAAAAATTATCCACTAAATGCGCCATGTCCAGCCCTAAAAGCAAATCCACCTGCTTTTGGCGCACGAACATTTGCTTGCGCGTGCTCTCCATTTTAATTTTATCCACCTCTTCAATGCGAGGCACATATTCAAAGAGGATCTTTGCCTTACCCACCCGCACTTCTTTGGGCATGTCGGTAAATAGCGTCAAATTGCGATTAAACTCTTGCACATTGTTAGACCTTCTTATCTTACCCTCGTAGTCTTTGGGATAATCGCGCTTGTAATCCTCAATTTGCGCCTTTAGCTCATCTCGTGCCCTAGCGGCTGCCTCCACAAAGGGCTCGGATACATAAATGTACATGCGATAAAGCACCTCATCGGGTTGGATAAAGGCTTTAAAAAACGCCATGAGCTGGTGCATGTTGTTGTAGTTGAAATACGGGGGCTTGAACTCGGGGCAAAACTTTTGCAAATACTCAAAATCTCCCCGCAAACACTCCCAATCCACAAAAACAATCAGCTTTGTTTTGTCTGTAAAAGGCACGATCTCTCCTTAAAATAAATAAATATGGGCTTATCCCTTTTAACACTCTATCCTTAATCATTTCATAAACGCACTATTGTAACCTCCTAACGCAAGGTTAAGGACAATCATAAATACGCCTCCACTTGCTTAGAATCTTTAGCCTCTAAATCCCACGCAAGAGCCCCCTTCAAAAGTGTGGGGTAAGTGCTCTCTAGGCCCTCTAAAAGCCTTTTGAAAGCCCCCCCATCTGTGGGCTCAAACACAAACCCATTGACCCCATTTTCCACCAACACCCGCGCCCCACACGCTTGGCTCACCAAAACGACCAAACCCACCGCTAAGGCTTCCTCCACCACCAAACCCCAAGGCTCGGCAATGCTTGGCAAAATCAGCACATCGTGAGCGCATAAGAGGGCGTTTAATTGCGCGTTTGGCATCGCCCCTAAAAAAGACACATTAGCACTAGCCATTTGTTTTAACTGGGATTCTAACTCCCCCGTGCCCACAAGGCTCAAACTTAAATGGGGCAACTCTTTAAAGATTTCTAGCAAAAACTCTAAATTTTTTACCGCCGTTAGGCGGGCGATGCAAATAAACTTTTTGCTATAAGGCCTGGGCTCTCTTTTAGCAGTGGGGGGATTGATGATTCCCACCCCGTACATGGTCTTTATCACCCCCTTAAAGTGCAAAGCGTGTAAGAGCTTGGCGTGCAAATCCCCACACACAAAGGCGATCGACACCCGCTTTAAAAACAGCCTTTTTAAGCTAGCCTTGAGCCCCTTTGTTTTGCTCTCCATAATGCTAGACTCCACAACCACCGCATTTTTAGCCCGAGCGCTTAAAGCCCACCCCGCCCAAAACTCCACGCAATCCCATCCCCCAAGCAACAAACGCTTATGGGGGTGTTGTTTCAGTAATTTAGAAAGTTTAAGCACATTAGAAAAAGTGGGGCGCACTTGCAAAGCCCCGTGAAAGAGCAGGGCATAGCCAAACTTAGCCCCCTCTAAGCTGATGAAGTCGCCCGCGCGGGTTTCTTTAGTGTCCTTGGCAAGAAACACCACAAAGATTTTTAAACGCCCGGCTAGGGCATTGTAGAGATTGACCTTATAAAAGGAGGGCACGGGCGACACAATGAAATAATCTAGCACTCTAGCTCACTTGCCTAAAATCAAATCAATGAGCGCGCGCACGCCCCCCTCCCCGCCCTTGTTAGATGAAACCACAATCCCGCTCAAGGCTTTTAAGCGGGGGTGGGCGTTGGCCACGCAGCCCTTAAAGCCCACACACTCTAGCACGGGCAAATCGTTGATGTCATCGCCCACATAGGCCACATTTTCTAGGCTGATGTGCTCTTTGGCGCAAATTTCTTTTACGGCCTCTAGCTTGCCCTGCGGTCTGCACCCCTGATACAAATAATCCATTTTTAACCTCTTGGCGCGGTGCTCGACTATGGGTGTAACCTCGCCCGTTAAAATGCCCGTTTTGATCCCCGCCTCTTTTAAGAGCTCAAAACCGATTCCATCGGCCACGCTGAACTTTTTAAATTGTTGCCCGCTTTCCAAATAATACATCCCCCCATCTGTTAAAGTACCATCACAATCGCACAAAAAGACCTTAATTACAGCCATCACCATCCTTATTTTAGGACTAAAGGCCCATTTTAGCACAGCTTGAGGCACAATCCCTTATAATGCGCCTTGTGGGAGAGAGCATGCGTATTTTTGTGATCCATTTATCTAAAGCCACTTGTGTAGAGTGGGGGCTTAAAGAGCGCAACATTGAGGCGTTGCTCCAAGACTTAGACAAAGGCAAGCACCCGGTTGAGGTTTTTGAGGCGATCTATTCTAGAACTAAAGAGGGCTTGCACCCCCTCGTGTCCGCCCACCTCTCCCCCTTTTTTATCCATCCAAGCATAAAAACCTCTGTACGCAAAAGATTAAAAACCTATTTGCAAGCCTGTTGCTATGCCCTCAAACAAATGGGCATGCCCATGAGCCTTGGCGAGCTGGGGTGTTTTGCCAGCCACTATTTGTTGTGGCAACGCTGCTTAGACTTGCAAGAGCCCATCTGCGTTTTAGAAGACGACATTTTGTTAGAATCCCATTTTTTTGACAGCCTTGAGAACATTGAAAAACACATAAACAGCTTGCACTGGGTGCGTTTAATGCATTTATTCCCCGAACAAATCCACGCCACACAAACCCAAACCCCTAAAATTTCTACCATCCCCCACCCCACTTGGGGCAGCGGAACACAAGGCTACATCATCGACCCAACCGCTGCCAAAGCGTTTATCAAGGCGAGCAAACACTGGGTGATGCCTGTAGATTTTGTGATGGAGAACACCTATTTACATGGGGTAAAAAACTATGTCTTTAAACCCTTTGCCATCAGCGAGCATGTTGAAAACGCTTTAAAGGGCAATATTTCTAGGGATCGCGATGTGAGCTATCCCTTGCTTTTACGCATTTTTAGACGCTTGCACCCGTATTATGTGCGTTTAGCGCAAAAATTTAGGAAGTGATCCCAAGATAAGGAAACACATGCGCCACCACCAAAACCTAGCATTAGGAACCCTCTTAGGGCTTTGTGTCATCAGCGGTTTAGCTTTTATGTCGCTGCAAATCGCCCACCTGCCCTTTTTAACCACGCACCACATTTCGCCCCTTTTAGTGGCGGTTTTGCTCGGGCTCTTAGGTTCGTTTATTTACCCTAAAATCGCCCAATGGATACACTATGGCGTGCATTTTAGCGCTAAAAAGCTTCTGCGTTTAGGCATCATCCTTTACGGCTTTAATGTAACGATCAACGACATTTTGCACTACGGCTACACCCCCCTATTCATCGCTTTGGTCGTGGTCGTGGGGGTGTTTTTGCTTGGGGTGTGGCTGGGGGGCAAGATGGGGCTAGATCGGGATTTAAGCATGCTCGTGGCGTGTGGGAGCGCGGTGTGCGGGGCGGCGGCGGTCTTGGCCTTAGAGAGTGTCCTTAAATCCCCTCCCTTTAAGGGCGTGGTGGCGGTGGGCACGGTGATCGTCTTTGGGCTTGTGGCGATGTTTGCTTACCCCTTTGTCTATCATTTAGGGCTAGTGCCCTTAAGCCCGCTTTCTGAGGGCGTGTATATCGGGGCGACTTTGCACGAGGTGGCCAATGTCGCCGGAGCTGCTAGTGGAATTTCACTAGAAGCCGAGAAAGTCGCCGTAACCATTAAAATGGTGCGCGTGATCATGCTCATCCCCCTGCTCTTAGCCGTGTCCTTTTATTTAAAAAGTACAAACACTGCGCACAAGCACAAGGTCAAATTACAAGTGCCTTGGTTTGCCTTTATTTTCTTAGGGATGGTGGTGGTGCATTCCTACCTGCAGCCTTTATTGGGCGGCTTTGTGCCCCCCGATACGCTAAAACATGGGGTAGAAATTTTGCGCTTTGGGTCTGTGGTGTGCTTGGTGTGTGCGATGGGGGCTTTGGGCTTACAAGTGGAGCTAAAGAAGTTTTTAAGTCTAGGAGGGCGGGCTTTTGGGCTGGCCCTTGTGCTGTTTGTGGTCTTAGTTTTTGGGGGCTTTGGGCTGGTTAAGGTGCTGGCAGGTTAGCCCCCTAAAGCTTAAGAGAGGGTGCGCACAATGCCTAAAAACTCTTGAGTCAATCGTTCTGTCCGCTTCTCAATCTCTTCTGCACCCCAAAGTCCTCTATCCAAGACTTCTTGTGTTGTGCAAGGAAGGTTATCTTGCTCACTGCGCAAGCATTCCTTTTGATCTATCCACGCTTTGTTGCGCATGGCTGCATTTAAATCTTTTTCAAGCAATGCCATATTGCCTATTTGGCAAATCAAGGTGAAGACATCGATGCTTTGCTAGCCAAGGTGGCTTTCTAGGCTGTTTTTGATGAGCTCTTGCAGCCTAGCGCCTTTGGCCTGTATTTGGGTATTTACATGGCCAACAAGCTCGCTTCTTGCCACTTCTGGAATTTTGGCCTTCTCTTTTTTAGCCGCTTCTTAGGGTTTTGTATTTTCTCGAGTTTTTAGGTCATCCTTAAATATTTTTGTTTGGGGTCTAAGGTGGTTTTGTTTATAGAGTGTGTCGTTTTTAATGGCATAGGAGCACCCGTTGCAATCCATGTGTTCGATTCTTTATTAAAATAAAGCCAAATTTAACAAAAAGATAAAGACTTGCTAACCCCTATACATATACCCTTGGCAGGCGGCGGGTGAGCATGGTGATCGCCTCGTAATTGATGATGCCTAAGATTTTGGCGACATCCCCAGCCCCCATTGTCCCGCTCTTTGGATCGCCTAGCAAAATGACCTCATCGCCCTCTTGTGTTGGCACACCCCCCACATCCACAAAGCATTGATCCATACACACCCCCCCGATCACGGGCACTTTTTGCCCGTGCAAAAGCCCCCAAGCCTTGTTGCCTAAAATCTTAGACCACCCGTCCCCATAGCCCAAGGGCAAAACCCCCACTCTTGTAGGCTCTAAACAATAATACCCCTCTCCATAGCCCACCAACTGTCCCGCCTCAATGGTCTTTAAACTCACAATTTGGGCCTTCAGGGTGATGGCGTGTTGCAACTCTAGGCCCTTTTGATTCAAGGCATCTTGCGTGTAAATGGAGGGGTGTAGGCCATAAAGGGCAAGCCCGGCGCGGGCCAGATCCAGCCCATAATTATCCATAGATAGAGCGCACGCGCTGTTGGCCATGTGGCGGTATTTAAACTCTAGTCCTAAATTTTTGAGCTCATCTAAGAAGTCCATAAAACGCCCAGCTTGCCCTAGGGCGTAGTTTTTAAACAAGGCATCGGCGTTGCTGTGGTGGGTGAAAATCCCCTCCACTTCTAGCCCCTTAAGCTTGGCAATTTTCACGACCTCGTGGGCGTTTTCTTTAGTGGGTAAAAAGCCTAAACGGCTCATGCCCGTATCGACTTTGATATGTACTTTGAGTTTTTGGTTTAAAGACAAAGCCACATTTGAAAAGTGCTCGGCTTGTTTGTGTGAAAAGATGGTTTGGGTGATGCGCTGCTCAACTAAGGTTCTTGCCATGTGATCGGGGGTAAATCCCAAGATCAAAATGGGAATCTCTTTAAACTCTTGGCGCAATTCTAGGGCTTCATCCAAAGTGGCCACGCCTAGGTAAATGGCACCCTGCTCAATAAACACGCGGCTGGCCCCGAGCGCACCTGCTCCATAGGCATTGGCTTTCACCACAGCCATTAAGGGCATTTCGCAAACTTCTTGGATGAGAGAAAAATTATGCGCGAGGGCAGCGGTGCTGACCTCTACAAAACTAGCGCGCGTGGGTAGGTTGGGCATGGCGGACTTCTTTGGGTGGGTTAAAATAAGACCTTGTTTCGGCCACAACAACTTTGTAGAGCAATAAAAGGGCGATGAGATTAGGGATGGCCATTAAAGCGTTGGCAATGTCGGAGAAATTCCACACAAAGTCTAACTTCGTTACAGAGCCGACAAAAATCCCCACCAAATACAAAATGCGGTAGTAGAAAATATAATCCCCGCCAAAGGTAAATTCAATGCTGCGCTCCCCATAGTAGGCCCAACCCACCATGGTCGAGTAGGCAAAAAAGATCGTGGAGGCAAAGACAATCCAACCCCCATTGGGGTAGAAATAGCGCACACTCTCATAGGTGAGCAAACTCGCATCGTGAAAAGTCTCATGCACGGGGGCCATGAGCACCAACAAGGCGGTGGAGGTGCAAACCACTAAGGTGATGATGAGAGGCTGGAGCATGGTGATGAGGGCTTGTTTGACCGGGTGCGCGCTTTTAGAGGCGGCGGCCACAATGGCCGCAGAGCCCATGCCCGCCTCGTTAGAAAAGAGCCCCTTAGACACCCCAATTTGCACGATCGTTAAAAGCGCCACGCCCCCCGCTGTCCCGCTGATCGCCTCTTTGGGGCCAAAGGCACTGTTCACAATGAGTTTAATGGCATTGCATGCCTGGCTAAAGTGGGCCGCCACGATGTAAAGGGTGGTGAGGACGTACAACAACACCATAAAGGGGGCGAAGTAGTCGCTAAACTTGCTGATGGATTTGATCCCGCCCATTAAAATGATCCCCGTGATCCCTGAGATGATGAGCCCTGAAAGCCAGGCGGGCATGGAGGCGTGGTGCAAGAGGATCGAGGACACGGCGTTGGCTTGGGTCATGCTGCCGATGCCAAAAGAGGCGATCAAAGTAAAAATGGCAAAGAAATAGGCAAGTCTTGGCATGTGTAGGCCGTTTTTGATGTAATACATCGGGCCACCCTTGTAGCCAAACTGCCCCACTTCGCGGTACTTGAGCGAGAGCACACCCTCGGCATACTTAGTCGCCATCCCCACAATGCCCGTCACCCACATCCAAAAAATGCTCCCCGGACCGCCCGAGACAATCGCCACGCTCACGCCGATGATGCTGCCAATGCCCACAGTCGCCCCGATGGAGAGCATTAAACTAGAAAACTGGGAAATGTCGCCCTTAGAGTGCTTGTCGCGGGTGCAAAGCACTTTAAAGGCGTGGAAAGTTTTAGAAAATTGTAAGCCCTTGAGTACCACGGTGTAGAATAAACCCGTACCCACCAACAAAATGAGCAGAGGCAACCCCCACACCCACTCCTTGATGAGGTCTAAAAGAGAGTTTAAATAACCCATGGCTTTCCTTTGAGTTGCGCATGTTAATCCCTAAAAAAGGCAGAGAAAAGCATAATATCCGCGCTTTTCTCGTTTGTGCCCTTGGTGGTTAAATTGGCGATGACACGGCCAACGGCGGGGCCAAAGGTGATCCCTAACCAGCCTAGCCCTGTGGCGTGGATGAGGTTTTTATATTTTTTATCATAGCCTAAGTAGGGGATGTCATTAGGGGTTAGGGGCCTAAAGCCGCTCCACTCTACGGGATTACGCATCACAAAGGGCTTGGTAAAGGTGGTGAAGTTTTTCTTCATGTTGGCGATCTGCGCGGGTGTGATGCTCGGATCGAGGGTGTTTAACTCCAACTTAGAGGTGATGCGCACGGTGTTTCTTCTAGGAGTCATTGCCAAGAAGATGTCGGCAAAGAGAGAAGAGGTTTTGGGTTTGAGCTCCTCTTCCATTTCAAAGGTGATGCTATAACCCTTTGCGCCCATCATTAAAAAGTCGTTGTCGGTTTTTTTAATGAGGTGAGGGTTTGCGCCGGTGGATAAAACAATCGTGTCGGCTTGGATGCGGTTAGCGGTGGTGATGATGCCATTGATTTTATTTCCGCTAAATTCAAAGTCCAACACCTCCTCATTGTAATAAAACTCCACGCCCACATTTTGCAAATAAGTTTGCAAGTGCTCCATCACTTCCCTAGCATCTACATGGGCATTTTCGGTCAAAAGAACACTCCCAGCGATGTTTTCCTCTTTAGCCACGGGCATGTACTCTAGGGTTTTTTTGGCATCAAAGACTTCGTAGGTCTTGGGGTCGTAGTGATCTTGGCACAACTTGACCTTTTTTTCGAAGTTGCTTTGCAGGGTGTAGATCATCAAAAGTCCGTCTTCCTTATACCAAAAATCCATGCCATCGGCCAGCATTTCGTGATAAACATCGATGCTTAACCACCCATAACGCTCAAAAAGCGCCATCGTGCGCATGGTTGCTTTGGCGTTTGCACTTCTCACGAACTTACACAGCCACTTGTAAAGCTGGGCATTTAAGCCCCAGTGGATGCTTAAAGGGGCTTGGCCCTTTAACATGAGATTTAGCGTATCGCTCACCACACCCGGGCATGAGAGCGGAGATTTTTTAAAGGCGGATATTAATCCGGCATTGCCAAAGGATGTCCCATTGCTTCCATCTCCCTTTTCAATCACCGTAACCTTGCGGCCCAACTTATGTAAGGAATAGGCACAACTAAGGCCGACTATGCCCCCGCCGATGACAACGGCATCTTTTTGCATAGACCTCTCCTATTTTTTTTGGGCGATGGCTTCGATTTCTACCAAGCCATCTTTAGGAAGTTTTGCGACTTGAAAAGTGGCGCGCGCGGGGTAGGGCTCTTTAAAGTAGCTCCCGTAAATCTCATTCACCACTGCAAAGTCGTCCAAACTTTTTAAAAGAATGGTGGTTTTGGCAATGGATTCCATGCCAAGGCCGGCGGCGTGTAAAATGGCTTTGATGTTTTCCATCGCCTGCGTGGTCTGCGCCTTGATGTCTGCACCGGCAAACTCACCTGTCGCAGGGTTGATGCCTAATTGTCCGGACACAAACACAAGGTTTTGCGTGGCGATCGCTTGAGAATAAGGGCCAATGGCCTTAGGGGCCTTTTCAGAATGCACAGCGTTCATGCTCATCCTTTGTTTAGATTAAAAAATAAAAAGACTAGCGACTATACCCTATGCAAGCTGTGTTTGAGCTGATAGGGGGGCTACTTAATCTGCACATGCACGGGTTTAGCCACATCCTGACTCACTTTTTCTAACTCTTCATTGGCTTTTTCTTGGCTCTCAAAGGGGCCGATCAAGTAGCGTTTCTGCCCGTGGAAGTCTTGGACCTTGTGCGGATAAGCTTTAATGGCTTCTAAAAACTTGGGATTTGGGGTTTTGCTAAACACACCCACTTGCAAATAAAAGCCCTTAGGCAGACCTGCTTTAGCCGGATGTTTGGCCTTAGCAGAGGGGGCAGGGTGCTCTGCTTTGTGTGCTGTGTGGGGCTTGGGGGCCTCGCGGTGTTCTGTTTTGTGCGCTGCGTGGGGGGCAACTTTATGCTCTGCTTTGTGCGCCTCTTGGTGGGTTTTTGCGCTCTTTTCGTGGGCTTCTTTATGCGCTTGCTTGCGCTCTTTATGCTCTGCTTTGTGCGCCTCTTGGTGGGTTTCTTGGTGGATGGGGTGCTCTGCTTTGCGCGCTTGGTGTTGAGGGGGTGTGGGGGCGGGCTCTGCGGGAATGTCTTTTGGCGCGCGGGTCTTATCCAAAGGGCTTACAGGCAAAGCGTTTAGTTGTTTGTTTTCTGGGTTGTTCTGTGTATCTAGGGGGGGTTGGTTTTGCTTGCTTTGGATGTCTTTGACGATTTTGTCAAAGCGATCTTCCTCGGGCTTTTTCACCGCCGGCTCTAAAGTCAAGCTTTCAAAATCGCGGGCATTGCCAATTTTTTGCATGTTTTTATCAGGGGGCAAAGACGCGCTCTTGGCCGGCTCCCTTGTGCTCTTGTAAAACACCACAACCACCACCACTAAGATGATGAGAGCGATGGCCACAATGAGTAAGATTTTTTTAAACCCTGAACTTTTTTGCTCCTCTTCCACCACTTCATTGAGCCTTTTATTCAAGCCCTGCTCGAGCTCATTAAATCTATTTTTGTCTTCCATTGTAATCCTTTCTTATAGATGCCGTGCCCAGCTTGCGCCCCTCTCTTTGGCATAAACTCTATAGGGCAAAACCAAGATATTGAAGTAAAGAGGTAGATCGTTGTTTGGAAAAGTGCGCCACTCATTGGGTAAGCTTTGCGCAAGCTTCATAGACAGGGTGCGGGCTAGGTGTTGCCCCTCACTAAGCTGGGTGTGCCCCTTGTGGATGTAAAGGTGCAAATGCCCGGGGGTCTTGCTCTCGTAGGCGGTAAAATTGATAAAGCCCTCCTCTCTTAAGAGCAGCTGCGCCTTGTGGTAAAAGCGCTCGGGATTGCGCCCGTTGTAATCAAACACGATGTTTTCAACTTTGTTGTTAGGCAGCACCAAAGCGTGGGCGATGGTGATCTCTTTTTTCCAGTGCTTTTGGATGAGCATGGAAGTGAGGGGGGCTTCGACTCTTTCGAATTTATCGTAATAGCAACGCCCCATGTGAGTCACTCTCTGCCCTAAGCCCGGTTTTAGGGAGTAGTAAAAACCTGTTTGCATTTTGATTAATTTTAAATCCATTTCAACCATGCGTGTTCCTTAAAAAATGGGGTGTGCATAAGTTTTATACCCTTGCGCAAACGCTTCAATTTCTCTACAAACAACACTTTGATCGCCCTTGATGTTTTGCAACACTTGGGCTATTTTTTCAGCGATAAAAGCAAAAGCCTTAGCATCCAGCCCCCTACTTGTCAGGGCGGCTGTACCTAGCCTGATCCCGCTTGTGATAAAGGGGCTGCGCTTTTCATTGGGCACCGTGTTTTTATTGACAATGATCCCCGCCCTACCTAGTGCCTCTTCTGCCTCTTTGCCGCTAAAGTCTTCAAAGCGCATCATCAGCAAATGATTATCGCTCCCCCCGCTCACCAAATCAAACCCCCGCTCCAACAGCCCTTGCACCAAAACCTGCGCGTTGGCTTTCACGGCTTTGGCGTAAGCTTGCCACTCTGGCTTCAAGTTTTCTAAAAATCCAGCTGCTTTGCCGGCGATGACATGCATTAAGGGCCCGCCCTGCGTGCCCGGAAACAGGGCTTTATTGACTTTAGCGGCGATTTCTTCATCGTTGGTGAAAACCAACCCGCCCCTAGGCCCTCTTAAGGTCTTGTGCGTGGTGCTGCTGACGATGTGGCAGTGGGGCAGGGGGTGGGGGTGCTCACCGGCCACCACCAGTCCGGCGATGTGGGCGATGTCGCCCATTAAATACGCCCCCACCGAGTCGGCAATTTCTCTAAAACGCTTAAAATCGATCTCTCTAGGGTAAGCCGAATACCCACAGACGATGAGCTTAGGGCGCACAATTTGGGCGATTTTTTCCACTTCCTCGTAATCGATCCACCCCTTGGCATTGACTTGATAATGAAACCCCTGAAAGTGTTGCCCGCTCATGCTCGCTTTTGAAGCGTGGGTTAGATGCCCCCCACTGCTAAGTTCCATGCTCAACATCTTGTCGTAGGGTTTTAGCAAGGCGTGGTAGATCGCCATATTTGCCTGAGAGCCCGAGTGGGGTTGCACATTGACAAAGGCGCAATTAAACAATTTCTTGGCCCGCTCAATGGCTAGGCTTTCAATTTTGTCCACCACCTCACAGCCCCCATAGTAGCGCTTATGGGGGTAGCCCTCAGCGTATTTATTCGTCAAAACGCTTCCCATCGCCTCCATGACACTTTCAAAGGTGTAATTCTCGCTGGCAATCATTTCTAAATGGGTGTTTTGGCGCGCCCACTCGTCCTTAATCAGCCCAAACAGCTCGGGGTCGCTCTGCTCTAAAAAGTAATCAGGCATGGCTGTCCTTGTTTTCAGGCTTCATCGCCGGGAATAAAATCACATCTTTAATCGTCTTAGAGTTGGTGAGCAACATCACGAGCCGATCGATGCCGATCCCCTCGCCGGCGGTGGGAGGCATGCCATGCCCTAAAGCCCACACATAGTCCGTATCCATGAATTGCGCCTCTTCATCCCCGCTCTCTTTAGCTTTGACCTGCTCCTCAAAGCGCCCGTATTGGTCGATGGGGTCGTTGAGCTCACTAAAGCCATTGGCGATTTCTTTACCGGCGATAAACAGCTCAAAGCGATCGGCAATCTTAGGGTTAGAGTCGCTCCGCCTTGCTAGGGGGCTGATTTCAATGGGGTACTCTGTGATAAAAGTCGGGTTGATGAGCTTATGCTCCACACACAAATCAAAAGCTTCGGCCAAGAGTTTGCCATGGCTGATTAAACCCTCTAAGCGCACGCCTTGACTCTCTAAGTAAGCTTGCAATTTAGCGGGGTCGTCGATGGTGTCTTTGTCTAGCCCGCCCACTTGCTCTAGCGCTTCTTTAAAGCCCAGCACCCGCACGGTGTTAAAATCAATTTGGTGTTCTTGATAGGAGATGATGGTGGGTAAATTTAGGGCGTGTAAGAGCGTGCTAAAAAGCTCTTTGGTGAGCGTGATCAAATCCTCATAAGTCTTGTACGCCCAATAAAACTCTAACATCGTGAATTCGGGGTTGTGGGAGTGGTCCATCCCCTCGTTTCTAAAATTGCGGTTGATCTCAAACACTGCCTCAAACCCGCCCACCACAAGGCGTTTTAAATACAATTCGGGGGCGATTCTTAGGTAGCGCTGTACCTCTAGGGCGTTGTGGTAGGTGATGAAAGGGCGGGCATTGGCCCCGCCGGCGATGGGGTGCATCATGGGGGTTTCCACCTCTAAAAAGCCCTTGTCTTCAAAGAAACGGCGGATGGTCGCGACAATTTTGCTGCGGGTCTTAAACACCTCTTTGACCTCGGGGTTGGCGATTAAATCCACATAGCGTTGCCGGTAGCGCAGCTCTATATCGCTTAAGCCATGGAACTTCTCAGGCAAGGGCACAATCGCCTTTGTCAAGATTTTGTAAGCACTGGCATGTAGGCTCAATTCCCCCGTTTTGGTGACAAAGGGGTAACCGATGACATTGACAATGTCGCCCACCTCCACGCACTTTTTAAAATCCTCAAAGCTCTCTTTGCCTAAGTCGTTTTGCGACAAATACACTTGCACTAAGGCGCTTTGATCCTCAATCTTAATGAAGCACGCCTTGCCCATCAGGCGGATAAAGCGCACCCGTCCCACTAAAGCGTGGGTGCTATTTGGGTCTTTGGGTTCGTCTTTGGTGTGTAGGTCGCTGAATTTGTCTAAAAAGTGGGCGTTGTCTAGGGTGCGCTGTACTTGGTTGTCGTAGGGGTTTTTATGCGCTTGGCGCAGGGCTTGGGCTTTTTGTAAGCGTTGTTGGATATAGGGGGTGTCAAACATAAATTTCGCTTTTAATGGGTTGGTTCAAGGTTTTTTTGCGCTTTTTCTAAAAGTTGGGTGCTCTCTTTTTTCGCGTTTTGGGCTTTTTGCTGGATCATCTCTCCAAATTCTTGCACTTCTTTAATTTGCAAAATGTGCGAAGCCACGCGGTGCATGTAAGGATAAACTTGGCTATGGGTGTGTAGGTAAGTGTCTATGGTTTTCATAAAGGCGAGGCGGGAGATGGCATAAAGCAAGAAAGACAAGATTAAAAACATCTTAGCGCAGGCAAAGATGAAGCCTAAAATTTTATCCAGCACGCCCAAATTGCTAAGGGTGATGGCCTTACTCACCACAATCCCCACGATTAAAAAGGCGATCCACACCCCCGCCAACACCACCACAAAGCCGACCAAGTCATTTATCGAAGAATCTTTAAAAGCGTGGATGTGGTTTGCAAAGCTTGTCCCCACAGCCTGTGCCCATCTGGAGGCTAAAAACACCCCCGCCACGATGCCCAACAACCCGGCCACTTCATCGACAAAGCCATTATAAAACCCCCGAATCCCAACCAAAACCACAAACACCAATAAAGCAATGTCGATATAAGAACCCATCAACACCCATCTTTTAAAAAATTCAACAGAAGCCCTAAGGATAATCCAATCTTTAAGATAAGGTATTTTACAATGCAAAACTTAAAATATAGCCGACATCAGAGGTTTCTTTGTTTTTCTTAAGTCTGAAGCACCCGCTTTTTTTGCCCCTCAGATCCCCGATTCTTTGGGCTGTGCTGTTTTTATCCCCTCTGTATGTGGGGGCAATTTTAAGCGGTGCGCCTAAAGTTTTAGCCACCATACAGAGTTTTTTAGCTCCCTTAAGTCTATGGGCCTGTTTGCGCCTAAAAGCCAAACAACGCTTTTTATTCGGGCTGTTTGTGGGTCTTGGCATGTTTTATTGGTGCGCTTTGAGTTTTCGCTACAACCCCTACCCCTTTTTGATCCCTCTTATTGCCCTTTTAGTGGCGCTTTGTTATGCCGTGTTGTTTTATCTCTTGCTTTTTTGGCAATCTTTGCTTTATAGAGTGCCCGCCTTGTGGCTGTCTAGCTACATACACCCCTTTGGTTTTGATTGGTTTGTGCCAGACGCTTTCTTTGCCTACTCTTTTTTTAGGGTGGATAAACTCAGCTTTTTGATCATTTTGTGTGCGCTTGCACTCCTGTTAGAGAGGCATTTAAGCCCCCTTTATGCCCGCATTTTTGCCGGAGTGTTGCTCTTATCCAGTTTGCAAATGCCTAGAGCCACTTTGCCACTAAAAGACATCACGCCCATTAGCACCCACATTAATCAAGCAGACAAGTGGAGCAATGCCGAGCTGAAGTTAAACATTGATGCGAATTTTGCCCGCATTAATGAGGCGATTGGCAAACACCAAAAAGCCGTGATTTTACCTGAAACCGCTTTCCCCATTGCTCTAAACAAAAGCTCTTTAATCCTCCCGCTCTTGCAACTAAGCCAACAAATCACCATCGTTGCGGGCGCGCTCTATGAAGAGGGCAACACGATTTACAATTCGACTTATATTTTTGACAAGGGGCGTTACAGCTACGCCCACAAGGTCATTTTAGCCCCCTTTGGCGAGAGCATGCCTTTTCCAGACTTCATCGCCAACGCCCTAGATCGCTTTTTCTTTGGGGCTGAGGTGTTTAAGCTAGGGCATGCCACCCACTTTACAGACACACACACCAGCGCCCTAGCTTTCCGCCCCCTTGTGTGCTATGAGGGCACTTCTGCCAAAGCCTACAAAGACAGCCCGCCTTATTTAGTGGTTCTAAGCAACAATGCGTGGTTTGTGCCCAGCATTGAGCCGTTTTTACAGCGCACGCTTTTAAAGTACTACGCGCGGCGCTTTCATAAAACCATCATCCACAGCACCAACCAATCCCCCGCCTATATCCTAAGCCCCACGCTCTTTGGCGATCAAATTTTTCAGTGAAGTACTATGCTAGAAGCCACCCATTTAAGCCATAAATTTGACAACTGGTTATATCAAGACTTGCACCTACACGCCACCCCCGGCGAGTCCATTGCGCTTTTGGGGGTGAGCGGGAGCGGGAAGTCAAGTTTATTAAACAACCTCTCGACCATGCTAAAACCCTTGCAGGGGCAAGTGCGTCTATTTAAACACCCCGACATTTACGCCCTGCCCCTAACGACCCTTTTAGCCATTAGACGGCACGATATCGGGATCATTTTCCAAGCGCACTACCTCTTTAGAGGCTTTAACGCTTTGGAGAATTTACAAGTGGCCTCGATCCTTACCAGCCAGCCCCTCAATCCTAAACTTTTAGAGCAACTAGGCATTGCCCACACCTTAAAACAACAAATCGGGGAGCTCAGTGGCGGGCAACAACAAAGGCTGTCTATCGCAAGGGTCTTAACCAAGAAGCCTAAAATCATCTTTGCCGATGAGCCTACGGGCAACCTTGATAGCGCCACCGCCCTAGCCGTGATGGCGGTGTTGCAAGATTATATCTGCCAGCAACAAGGGGTTTTGATCCTAGCCACCCACGATGAAAAGATCGCCAGAGGTTGCACCCGCACCTATCTTTTAGAAAACCAAACTTTGCGCTTACTTTAGCTGGCTTTAAAAACGCCGACACAAAACACTGACCCACGCGCGAGGTGCGCGGGCCTTAAACCACAAGCCAAGACCTGCCGTTTAAATGTCTAAATTTTTCACATCCTTGGCGTGGGTTTGGATATATACCCGGCGCGGCTCGACTTCATCGCCCATGAGTAAATTAAACGCCGCATCCGCGCTCTCTTCATCTTCTAAGGCCACCCTTAACAAGTTGCGGTTGCTCGCAAACATCGTGGTTTCCCAAAGTTGCTCGGGGTTCATCTCTCCTAGTCCCTTGTAGCGCTGGATGTAGGCTCCCTGCTTGGCCCGCCCCTCGATGTCGGCTAAAAAGTCCAAGCCATCCATGCCCAACACGCTTAGGTCAAACTCTTTGATCTTGTTTGCCAAATCTTGGGCTTCTTTAAAAAGGGGGTCGTTAAACAAGGCTTCATCGACCAAGAGCTCGGCTAGGCCTAATTTTGTGCGCACAAAGAAATGCACGCCGCCCTCCATCATCTCTTGGCTCAACACCTGACAAGAGATGCTTTCTAAAAAGGTGCGTAAATCTTTGGCTAGGGTTTCAAAGGCGGGGCGGGCGGCCAACTCCACTAAATAGCGCAACACCTCAAACAGCAAGGGGCGTTTTTCTAATTCCTTCAACACCGATCGGTAAGCACTCAAAGTCTTTAACAAGGCGAGCAAATCCGCCCGCCCAATGCCCTCAATAGAAGTGCTATCAATCCCATGCTCGATTAAAAAGTGGTTGAGCTCTTTTTCATCTTTTAAGTATTTTTCAATCTTCTTTTTCTTAAAGCGATAAAGGGGGGGTTGGGCGATATAGACATGCCCGTTGCTGATCAAAGGCTTTAAATAGCGGTAAAAAAAGGTCATCAATAGGGTTTGGATGTGGCTGCCATCCACATCGGCATCGGTCATGATGATGATTTTATGGTAGCGCAGTTTCTCTAGGTTAAACTCCTCGCCCACGCCGCACCCAAAAGCGGTGATCATGTTCTTGATCTCTTCAGACTTTAAAATCTTACTTAAATGCGACTTCTCTACATTTAAAATCTTGCCCCTTAAGGGCAAAATGGCTTGAAAGGCGCGGTCCCTGCCCTGCTTGGCCGAGCCGCCCGCACTATCTCCCTCCACTAAATAGATTTCGCACTCTTTGGGGTCTTTGCTTTGGCAATCGGCTAGCTTGCCCGGCAAAGTCCCCACGCTCAAATTGTCCTTTTTACGGGTGAGCTCTTTTGCCTTTTTAGCCGCCTCTCTGCCCCTAGCCGCCAAGAGCGCCTTTTGCATGATCGCCTTAGCCACGCTGGGGTTTTCCTCAAAGAATTTTGCCATTTTTTCATACACCAGCTTTGCCACAATGGGGCGGACAAAAGAGCTGCCAAGCTTTGCCTTGGTCTGCCCCTCAAATTGTGGCTCTAAAACCTTAGCCGACACCACCGCCACCAAGCCCTCTTTAATGTCCTCTTGGATCACCCCCGCCTCTTTTTCTCTGGCATTGGCGTTTTCTTGGATGTAGTTTAAAATGGCACGGCTAAGTCCCATGCGAAAACCCGTTTCGTGCGTGCCCCCCTCGGGCGTGCGGATGTTATTGACAAAGCTAAACATTTGCTCGCTGTAACCCTCATTGTAAGCTAGGGCGATCTCCACTTCCATGTCCTCTCCCTCACCACCAAAGGTGATGACATTAGAGATTAAAGGGGCTTTGTTGGTGTCTAAAATAAATTGCTTTAAGCCGTCTTTGTAATGATAGACTTCTTTTAGGTTGCCCGGTTGGTCGTGGAAAGTGATCGTAACGCTGTGGTTTAAATACGCCATCTCTTGGAAGCGTTTTTTTAAAATCTTCGCATCAAAGGCCACAACTTCCATGATGCTCTCATCGGGGAAAAACTCAATGGTGGTCCCCCTCTCTTTGGTGTCGCCCACTTCTGCAAGCGGGGCTACGGGCACGCCCTTTTCAAATTCTTGGGTGTAAATCTTGCCCTCTCTTTTAATGGTCATTAAAAGCTTCTTAGATAAAGCATTGACAACACTCACCCCCACGCCATGCAACCCGCCTGAAACTTTATAAGTTTCTTTGTCAAACTTGCCACCGGCGTGCAGCACCGTGAGCGCGACTGTGGCAGCGGGGATGCCCTCTGTGGAGTGGATATCCACAGGGATGCCCCGCCCATTGTCCTCTACAATGCACGAGCCGTACTGCGTTAAAGTGATCTTAATTTGCGTGCAAAAACCTGCCATGCTTTCATCAATGGAGTTATCCACCACTTCATAAACCATGTGGTGCAGGCCATTAATGTTGGTGTCCCCAATATACATCCCCGGGCGTTTGCGCACCCCCTCTAAACCCTTGAGTACTTTAATTTTATCGCCCATGTAAGACTGCATCGCTTCCTCTTTTTTCATGATTTAATGTATGGAGTTTCCTTAAGGATTATACTACAAACTAGATTAAACGGGCTTGGGGCTGTTGATCTTGGCCTGCATTTCCTCGACCAATAATTTGGTGTGGTTTTCTTTGGCCATGCTTTGGGCAATGGTCTTGCTCGCCTTGCTCACCCCGCTGTGATCTTTCAAGCCCAAAAATTGCGCTAAAGCGGTCGTGGATAGGTCTGTTAAAGTGCGGGCTAGGTAGATGATGATCTTTCTAGCGAGGGCGACTTGGCGATTTCTCGAGTTGTTGCGGATGTCCGTGGGTTTGACATTTAAAGTTTGCGCCACGACCCTTAAAATATCCTCTAGGCCCACTTCGTGCAAGCACTCTTTGGTGGTGTCTTTTAAGATTTCTTGCGCCATGCGCAGGCTGATCTCCTCCCCGCTTAAAGTCGCTGTGGCGTTTAGCCGCAAGAGCGCGCCCTCGAGCTGACGGATGTTTTCGTGGATGTGGCTGGCTAGATATTCCACAACTTCTTTATCCATGCAAATGTGGTTGAGTTGGCATTTTTGCGTGATGATGGCGATCTTGGTGTCTAACATAGGGGCTTGGATGCTGGCGATCATGCCCATTTCAAAACGCGAGAGCAAGCGATCGGCTAGCCCTTTGATGTGTTTAGGGGGTCTGTCTGAACTCATCACAATTTGTTTGCCCTGCGCGTGCAAGGTGTTAAAAGTGTGGAAAAACTCCTCTTGCACCATCTCTTTACCGCCAAAAAACTGCACATCATCGATCAAGAGATAATCGCAAGAGCGGTACTTTTCTTGGAATTTGTCCATGCTGTGGTTGCCGAGGCGAAAAATATAGTCGTTTAAAAACTGCTCGGCAGTCACATAGAGCACGCTTTGCAAACGATCACAAGCCAAGTTGCCGATGGCGTTTAAAATGTGGGTTTTGCCAAGCCCCACGCCCCCAAAGAAGAGCACAGGGTTATACACTCCGCTTTTTTGCGCCACTTGGGAGGCGACCTTGATGGCCATGTGGTTGCATGCCCCCACGACTAGGGTGTCAAAGGTGAAAGCGGGGTTTAAAGACGGGTTCTTATGGGCTCTTATTAAGGGTTTTGGAGGGGCTTTGGGCTTTTCTTGGGGGGGGACAATTTGCACCTGCACGGGACAATTTTTCTTAGAGCTTAAAATTTGCTCTAAAAGCGCGCCGTAGCGGGTTTTAATGTAATTACACACCCAAATATTGGGAGCATAAAATACAACCAAATCCGCCTTTGAGGCATGCGCATCAAAGCGCAAGTTTTGCATATAGGTTTTGTACTCGTAGGCACTCACTTGCCCCTTTAGCGTTTCTAACAAATCCTCTAACATCCCTAAATTTTGCGCTGTTGGGCGTGGGTTAGGGCAATGGCGATCGCGTCCGTGATGTCTAGGGGTTTTAGGGAGCTTTTAATGCCTAGGATTTTTTTTACCATGAACGCCACTTGCTCCTTGCTCGCCTTGCCATGCCCTGTGATCGCTTTTTTGATTTGTAAGGGGGTGTATTCGCTAAAATGCCCCTTTTCTTGCAAGATTTTAAGCCCCAGCGCCCCGCGAAATTGCGCCAACTTCAACACGCTTTTAGGGTTGTAGGCGTAAAAAATATCCTCCATCGCCACTTCAACAATGGGATAGGTCTTAAAGACCAGCTCTAAGCCGGCCACCACCTCTAAAATTTGCTCTTGTAAAGGCGCGTTTTGCACCTTGATAAACCCCGCCCCCACAAGCTTAGATTTGTGCGAATCGATCACTCCATACCCGCACTTGCGACTCCCCGGATCGATGCCTAAGACCAACACCTAGGATTTAAATTGCCTAATTTTGTCGTTCAGCTCGGCTGTGGCACTGCTAAGAGAGTTGGCTGCCTCGATGATCAAGCTCGCTCCATGGGTTGTTTTTTTGTTGATAGCCTCAATTTCTACAAAGTCTTTGTTGATGTTGTCTATGTCTTTTTTTGTCTCAATGATGCGCTCAATCGAAGCATTGACTCGCCCAATCACCCCATCTAAGTTCTCGCTCATGCCCTTAAATTGCTGCTGCACCTCTAGGCTCACACCACTAAGTTGCTCGATCTTTTTAGAATTTAAGTTCATTTGGCTGCTGACATCGTTGATCTCTTGCACAATCACCCCGATCGTGCTGTTGATCTCGGCTAGGCTTTTTTGTGTGCGTGCGGCTAGGTTACGCACTTCATCGGCCACCACCGCAAAGCCCCGTCCGTGTTCCCCGGCTCTAGCCGCTTCAATGGCGGCGTTTAAAGCCAATAAATTTGTTTGATCGGCGATGTCGTTGATGATGTGTAAAATGCTCTTCACGCTGTCGGCGTTTTTGCTGAGTTGCTCGACCTTGCTGGCCAAGTCCTCTTCGGTGTGGCTAGCCTCCGTGATTTGGTCAAATAAATTAGTCACCGCCTTGTCTGAAGTGCGGATAGATTCTTGCACTTCAGCTAGGCTTTTCTTGCTTTCTTCCGCCTCTTCAGCGGTTTGGCTCACAACCATGCCAATGTCGTTGCTTCTGTTTTGGATTTGTTTTAGCATCTCTGTGCGCCTTTGCATGCTCACTAAGGCGCTATTGATGTTAGAGTGCAAGGTCTGGACGACCTCGCTGTTGTTGTGGCTGTTTGACTTGATGTTGTTAAAAAACTCTTGGATATTCTCCACAAAGTGGTTGATCCCCTTTCCGATTTTACCTATCTCGTCATTGCTGCGGCTGACACGGATGCGCTGTGTCAAGTCCCGATCGCCTAGACTAAAGTCATGCACCTTTTGCACAAGCCGGTTCAAGCGGCGGACGATGGTGTAGAAAGTGAAAATCGTGGTGAGTACAATTAAAATCGCCATGATCGTGGCGATCCACATCGTCAAAACACTAGAGTTTTTCACCACCTTTGTCTGCACTTCTTGGCGTGTTTTTAAGGAAGCGCTTAAAATGTCGCTAAAGTAGGTCGTGGATACGATCACCATATCGCTCACAGGGTCATAATGGCTATAAGCAACCTTGGGTTCAGGCACGCCACCATTAAACTTAGGCATTTTATAGTAGGTGTAGCCCCCTCCTAGCTTGGCTTGCTTGATGTAACCGCACACATAGCAGACATTATCCACACTCATTAAGTGTAGCCCGCTCTTGCCTACGGTGGTGGGATTGACCGGATCGAAAAGCACCTTGCCCTCCATATCCACCACAACCATATAGACCATGCCCTTATCGGCGTTGATTTTTCCAAAGTATTCCAACGCCATTTTTTGCGCCTGCTCTTTAGGGAAGGCCTTATAAAAGCCAGAAATGCCCTGCTCTAGTAAGTGGGTGATGTAGCGCAAATCGTTTTGGCGGCTGATGGTATCCCCCCGTTTTTGGCTGTCTAAAATCGAAAGAATCAGCTTGTTTTGCTTGTGGTTTGCGATCAATATCACGGCGCTCCCCAAAATCAAGAGGGACAAAAAAATAACGCCTATAATCTTCGCTCCAAGATTCATGGTCTTCCTCGCCAATGTTGGGGTAAATAAACAAGCTTGCATTCTAACATGAATTTTTTGAAAGTTTTAAAAAGGGATTTAGCTAAAATGGGAAAAAAGGGGCACCAACATGCAAGCTAGCAAAGAAAATTTAAGCGCGCGTTTAGGCGTGCTTTTAGCCCAAAGCGACACCACCGTAGGCTTTTTTAGCCACGATCAAGATCGGCTGAACCGCGCCAAAAACAGCCCTAAAAACAAACCCCTTTTGCGGGTGGGTGCCTGCTTTAAAGACTTGCCTAGAGTGCCACCAAAACACCGCCGCTTGGTGCGCCGACTTAAAGCCACCTTTATTTATAAAGGCCAAGCCTTTAGAGTGGTGCAAGACCCTGAAACTTTGGTCTTTTTAAAAAGATTGGGGATCGTCTTTAGCACTTCGGCAAATTTAAGCGGACAAAGCCACGACCCCAAGATCGCCTTCGCTTTAGCAGACACCATCATAGAAGATCGGCGCGGGCTTGCCGCCCGCTCCCCCTCCAAGATCATTAAGCTGGGGCGCAGCTATAAAAGGCGTTTGCGCTAGCCAACGCACACGCCCTTAGTGTTTCTTGGCACCGGCGGGGAGATTAAAGCCGTTTTTTTGCAGATCATCGTAAAAAGTGCCGGATTGCAAGACCTTTTTCCAGTGATCGATGTAGCTATACTCCTCTTGGATTTCTGACTCTAGGTTTTTGATGTTGTTCTCGCGTGTGACCAAGGCCTTTTCAATCATGTTGAGCTCTTTTTTGCGCTGAGAGGGGCTCATTTTAGAGATGTTTTTGGCCAACACATCTTGGAAGTGTTTTTGAAACTCCGCTTTGTGCTTGGGAGTCATTTTATTGTAGCGGTTTTTCATTTCGCTCAAATAGATGATCACCTTTTTGGCCTCCACTTTGCCCGCCATGTCTAGCATTTCTTGGTCGGGTTTAGCTTGGTATTCAGGGAAGACATTAAGCCCAATGGTTTGGGCATTGAGGGCGGCCACAAGCACCCCTGACATGGCAAATAAGCGTAACAATTTCATAAGCATCCTTTGTATAAAAATAAAAGGCCTTCATTCTAGCCTTAAAAACCTAACAATTACTTAATGCGCATGGTGCGCATAGAATTGGCTAGGGCAATCAAAGTTACACCCACATCCCCAAAGACCGCTTCCCAAAGACTCGCCTCCCCAAAAACCCCTAAAATTAAAAACATGGCTTTGATGCCGAGCGCAAAAACGATGTTTTGCACCACAATACCCCGTGTTTTCTTGGCGATTTTAAAAACCTGCACAATGGAGTTTAGGGCGTTGTTGGTGATCACAATGTCCGCGCTCTCTTTGCTCACTTGGCTGGCACTGCCCATGCCCACGCCCACATCTGCCATTGCCAAAGTGGGCGCATCGTTGATTCCATCGCCGATAAACGCACTTAACCCTCTGTGCTTGGCTTTAAAATCTTGGAAAGCCACCACCTTTTGCTCGGGTAATAACCCGGCATTGTAGGTACAATCTAGAGATTTGGCGACACTCTTTGTGGCGTATTCGTTGTCCCCGCTTAGGATGCAAAAGTGCTCTAGCCCCTCTTTTTTAAGGGCTTGTAGGCACTCTTTAGCGTCCTCTTTGAGCGTGTCGGCGACCACGATATACCCGACATATTCCCCATTTGTCGCCACATGTACAATGGTCCCCTCTAAAGAGCAACAAGGGTGGGGGATGTTGTATTTATGCAAGATTTGTTCGTTGCCCGCTATGATTAAATTTGCGTGGCATTTAGCCTGCACGCCCATACCGCCGATCTCGTTAAATTCCTCGATTTGGTGCTCGCATAGATTTTGGCAAGCCTTTTGTATGGATTTAGCGATGGGGTGGGTGGATAAAATCTGCGCACAGCTGGCAAAGCGCAAGACATCTTCACGGCTAAAATTAGGCTGGCTCACCACATCCACGACCTCAAATTCCCCCTTGCTTAAAGTCCCCGTTTTGTCAAAGGCAATGTTTTTAACCTTGATGAGCGTTTCTAAGGTATGCACGCTTTTAATCAACACCCCCAGCCGACTTGCTGCCCCCACGCCCCCAAAGTAGCCCAGCGGGATAGAGATCACCAGCGCACAAGGGCAAGACACCATCAAAGCGATGAGCCCCCGATAAATCCACTCGTCAAAGCTGCCATGCCCTAAGAGGGGGGGGATTGTGGCGATGGCTAGAGCGATGGCAAAGACGGCGGGGGTGTAGTATTTGGCAAAGGTGGTGATGAATTTTTCGGTTTGGGATTTTTGGCTCACGGCGTTGCTCACTAAATCCACGATTTTAGCGACAGAAGAGTCGCTGTAAATCTTGCTGACCTTCACCTCCAACACGGCTTTTAAGTTGATGCTGCCGCCTAAAATGGGGCTGTTTTCGCGCACATTGACCGGCAGGGACTCACCCGTTAAGGGCTTTTGATCCAATAGGCTCTCTCCACTCAAAACGACCCCATCTGTGGGGACTTTCTCGCCCACCTTCACCACGACAATGTCGCCGATCTTTAGCTCCTCAGGGCGCACCTGCTCTAGGCCATGTTCTCTTTTGATGAAGGCTAAATTGGGAGCGACATCTAAGAGAGTCTGCAAGGACTTTTTAGACCGCTTGATGGCTAATTTTTGTAAAAACTCGCCCGCTGAGTAAAAGACCATCACAGACACGGATTCTTCATACGCCCCCACGCAAAAGGCGGCAATGGTGGCACTGAGCATCAGCGTGTTCTCATCAAAAAAGCGTTTATTTTTAAGGCCATTAAACGCCCCTAAGAACACATCCTTACCGGCAAAGAGATACACCCCCGCCAAAAGGACATAGGCTAAATCCCTTACAATGGGGCTTGCCACAAAGTGCAGCACCCCCACAGACAGCACAAATAAAACAATGCAAGCCACAAGGGGTATGGGGCTTAAAACCTGCTCCTCCTTAGCCTGCTCTGTCAAGAGCACCATTTCAGGCTCTAAACGCTTGATCAACGCCAAAGCTTTAGAAAAGTCTTGGCAGTCTAAATACAGGGTGTTTGTGTTGAAAGACACCTGCGCCGCCTTGACATAGCTTTGTTTGTTTAATTCCGCCTCTAATTTGTTGGCGCAATCGGGGCAATCTAGCCCCTTGAAGTAATATTTTTGCATTTTCACCCCACTTTTCTAAATTGCAACGCTTTAAGCATGTGTCGTTTGTTGATGGTAGCGCACCTTTGTAAATCCGCAATGCTGCGGGCGACTTTTTTACTCTTACTCACTGCCCGCTCAGACAAGCCAAAGCGCAAGGTGGCTTGCTCTAATAAATGCCGCGCCTCAGGCTCGAGCGGACAAAAGGTGGTGATGTCGCTCTCTTGCAATTTGCCATTGAGCACTTCTTGTCCGCGCATTTTTTGCATTTTAAACGCCTCTAGCACTTGTTCGTGCATGGCCTTTGAGTTAAGCGTGCTTTTTGCGTCCTCTTGGATCACGGCCATTTGCACGAATAAATCGATGCGGTCTAAAAAGGGCGCACTTAGGCGGTTTTTATAGGCCAAAATTTCTCTCTCTTGGCAGCGGCAGACTTTAGACACATCCATTAAATTCCCACAAGGGCAGGGGTTCATCGCCCCCACGAACAAAAACGAAGTGTTGTACTCGATCTTGCTATGCACCCTTGAGATCACCAATTTATGATTCTCCATCGGCTCTCTCAAGCCCTCTAAAACCTCTCTTTTAAAGTGGGGCAACTCATCAAAGAACAAAACCCCATTGTGCGCAAGCGCGATTTCACCCGGGCTAGGGGCATTGCCCTGCGTAGAGCCTAAAATACTCGACTTGGATGCGCTTTGGTGCGGGCTTCTAAAGCTTCTTAGCGGGCTATAATTGCCCTCCTGTTGGCTCAAAATTCTAAGCTTCACCGCTTCGATCATTTCGGCTAGAGTGCTTGGGGGTAAAATGTAGCGCAAGCGTTTAGCGATCATGCTCTTGCCACAGCCCGGACTGCCCTCAAATAAAATATTGTGTAACCCTGCTGCCGCAACGAGTGCCGCTTCTTTAGCCACCTCTTGCCCCCGCACCTCTTTAAAGTCTAGGGCAAAATCTGTGGTGTAGTAGTAACGTTGCCCGTTAAGCTCTAGGCTAGCAAAGGGCAAGTTTAAAGGGGGTCTTGCAGGGATGGTGGCCGGGTTTTTTAGCACTTGCAAGGCTTCTTGCAAATGTGCCACAAAGTGCAAGTGCAAATTAGGGATCAAGCTAAAAAGCTCTTTGCCTAAACTTGGCACGATTACATGCGCGCCGGGCTTTTGCAAGGCGATGTCTAAGAGCATGGGAAAAATCGCCTCGTTGTGCTTGATGCGCCCATCTAGCCCCAGCTCGCCAAAAGCAAACCATTGGCCCTGCAAAGGCTGTTTTTGCAAGGCAACCAAGAGCGCCATGGGCAAGTCAAAATGACTCCCGCTTTTAGGCAAGTCGGCGGGGGATAAATTGATGGTGATTTTAAGCGGGGGGAAAGTAAAGCCGTTGTTTTGCAAGGCGGATTGTACCCGTTGTTTGGACTCTTGGATGGCGTTGTTGGCAAGCCCTGAGATCACAAAGGCGGGCAGGGCGCGGGTAAAAGTGGCTTCAACCTCCACGATTTGGGCACTCGCCCCAGCCATTGTAGCACAATAAAGCGCATTCACCACTTGCGTTTGCATTAAGGACTCTTTAGGTTTTTCTTAAATTCCTTTTCAAATTTTTTACGCTTCAACATCGACAATTTATCCACGAACAAGACCCCGTTTAAGTGGTCCATTTCGTGCTGAATCGCCACGCTCAAAAGCTCGCTGGCCTGCAACACCTTAGCATTGCCAAAGCGATCTTGATAGCCCAGTGTGATGTTGGCATGCCGCAACACTTCCTCGTAAAACTCAGGCACAGACAAGCACCCCTCCCGCCATAAAATCTCCCCCTCTGTTTGCATTAAAGTGGGGTTGATGATCTCTAGGCAGTCCTCGGGCGGCTGGGTGTCGTCCTCTCTTGGCACATGCACGAGCAAAACGCGCTTAGGCACGCCCACTTGAATCGCCGCTAGCCCGATGCCCTTATTGGCGAGCATGGTTTCGTGCATGTCATCTAAGAGCTGGTGCAAAGCCTCATCAAAGAGCACGACCTCCTGAGAGCGTTTTCTAAGCCGTTTGTCCGGGTAACGCACCAACTCCAAAAGAGCCATTAGCCTTGCTTTTGGCTCTTAACGAGCACTGCATCCACAAGCCCGTATGCTTTGGCTTCCTCAGCACTCATAAAAAAGTCGCGGTCGGTGTCTTGCTCGATTTTCTCTAAGGGCTGGCCTGTGTTGTCTGCCATGACTTGGTTTAGCACCCCTTTAAGGCGTAAAATTTCTTTGGTGTAAATGGCAATGTTGGTGGCCTGCCCTTGCGTGCCTCCAATGGGTTGGTGGATCATGATCCTTGAATTTGGCAAAGAAAAACGTTTGCCCTTTGTCCCGCAACTGAGTAAAAACGCCCCCATAGACGCGGCCTGCCCCACGCAAATGGTGCAAATGTCAGGGTGGATGTAATTCATGGTGTCGTAAATGCTAAAACCACTCGTTACAGACCCCCCCGGGGAGTTGATGTAAAGGTTGATGTCCTTTTCGGGGTCTTCGGCTTCTAAAAACAAGAGTTGTGCCACAATGGCCGCCGCCACCGCGTCATTGATCTCTCCACTGAGCAAAACGATGCGATCTTTTAAGAGCCTTGAGTAAATGTCATAACTGCGCTCTCCCCGCCCCGTTTTTTCAATGACGATGGGGACATAGTTCATGCGTGTGCCTCTTGGGGGAGTTGTTTATCTAATAAGAAAGTTAAAACCCGATCTTCGACCATCGCCATTTTCACCGCAGGGAGCATGTTGTTTCTTTGGTAAAACTCTAGGGTCTGCTGGGGGTTTTGGTTCGTCATCATCGCCTCGTAGTAAATGCTTTGAAAAACTTCGTTGTCTGCCACTTGGATATTTTCCTGTTTGGCGAGCGCATCGATGATGAAAGTAACTTTCACACTGCGGCGGGCTTGTTCTCTAAAACTCTCCCTTTTTTTCTTGACCTTTTTGGGGTCCTCTTGCAATTCTTTAATCTCCTCGGGCTTCATGTTTTGCAGGGCTTGGCGAAAAACCAAATCCATTTCCTGCTCGATGATGGTTTGGGGCAGATCAAAGTTTAGACCTTTGTCGAGCTTGTCGATCAAGGTTTCTTTGAGTTGTTGGTTGTAGAGCTTGGTTTTGGCCTCCAAAAAGAGTTGGTTTTTAACGCGCTCTTTTAGCATTTCAAGCGTGGGCTCTTTCTCTTGGTTTAAAACCATCTTAACAAAGGCATCATCGATTTCGGGGATTTGGCGCAATTGGATTTTATGCAATTTCACATGAAAAGACACCTCTTTACCCGCCAGCGTGGCGTTGGCGTAGTCTTTAGGGAAAGGGACTGAAAAATACTTTTCTTCCTCCTTTTTCATGCCCACCAACTGCTTTTCAAAGCTAGGCAAAAGGCGGTTTTCACCCACCACAAGGGCGAAGTTGCGCGCCTGATTGCCCTCAAAAGGTTGGTTGTTTAACAAGCCTTCAAAATCAAAAATCACGCCATCGCCATTGGCCACCGCCTTTTCTTCAGGCGCGTCTGTAAAGGTTGCCCTCTCTTTGGCTAAATGTTGCAAGCGTTCTTCAACGGCGCTTTCTTGGATTTCCTCCAAAGAGAAACTAGGTACGCACGCAAACACCCCTGAAAGGTCGATTTGGGGGCGCAACCCAATGTGCATTTCAATGTCAAAATGCTCGGCTTGCTTTTCAAACTTTTGAATCGATGGGTTGCCGATCATATCTTGGGGGGTGATCTCTAACGCCTTGCTCCCCTCTTGCAAAATCGCATCGAGCATCTCTTTTTCGCTCTCTTGTTGGATGTGCCCTTGGTAGCGCTGCTTGATGATGTCTAGGGGAACTTTACCTTTTCTAAACCCGTCTAACTTGGTGTTTTTGGCAATTTTTTGCGCGATGCTGTGGGACTTTTTCTCAAAATCCTGCACCGAAGGCTTGGCGCTGATAGACGCATTCGCGCCATCTAACCTTTTAGTCGTTAAATCCATACAAAACTCCTTGGGGTTTAATTAAAGTATAATAAACCTTGCATTCTACCTAAAGGTGTGTTAATCTAAAATTAAGCAGGAGTTTTCATGTCCCTAGAAGTTTTGCGCTCCAAGTTGCAACACCCAAGAGACCTATCCCCCCGCTATGGCGTGGTGGTAAAAATCTTGCCAAATATGGTTTTTGTGAGCGGGTTTTTGCCCTCTGTGGGGGATGTGGTGCAGGTGCAAAAGGCAGACGGGTCAGAGTGTCTAGGGATGGTCGTGGTTGTGGAAAAAGAGCAATTTGGCTTCACGCCTTTTTCCTTTGTGGAGGGGTGCAGAGTGGGCGATCGGGTGCTGTTTATGCGCGCAGGCTTAAGCTTTCCTGTGGGCGAGGGGCTCTTAGGGCGCGTGCTCGATCCTCTTGGCAACCCCTTAGATGGTTTGGGGTATGTTAGGGCTAGTGCCTATGCGCCCGTGATGGTTGCGCCCATCAAGCCCTTAGATCGGGGGATCATTGACGAGCCTTTTGGCGTGGGGGTCAAAAGCATTGACGGCTTGCTCACCTGCGGCAAGGGGCAAAAGTTAGGCATTTTTGCGGGCAGCGGGGTGGGTAAAAGCACTTTAATGGGGATGATCGTCAGAGGGTGCGAAGCGCAAATTAAGGTGATCGCCCTCATTGGGGAGAGGGGGCGGGAGATCCCTGAGTTTATCCACAAGAATTTACAAGGCAACTTAGACAACACCGTTTTAGTGGTCGCCACGAGCGATGACGCGCCTTTGATGCGCAAATACGGGGCGTTTTGTGCCATGAGCGTGGCCGAGTACTTTAAAAACCAAGGGCATGATGTGCTCTTTATGATGGACTCTGTAACGCGCTTTGCGATGGCACAAAGAGAGATCGGGTTAGCCCTAGGTGAGCCACCCACCAGCAAGGGCTACCCCCCTTCAAGCCTAACCCTCTTACCCCAGCTGATGGAGCGCGCGGGCAAGGAGCAAAACAAGGGGAGCATCACCGCCTTTTTCACCGTGCTTGTGGAGGGCGATGACTTGAGCGATCCGATTGCCGACCAAAGCCGCAGCATTTTAGACGGACACATCGTGCTTAGCCGAGAGCTCACCGACCATGGCATTTACCCGCCCATCAATATTTTAAACTCCGCTTCAAGGGTGAGTAAAGAGGTGAGCAGCCACGATCACATGCTCGCGGCCCGCAAATTCCGCAAACTTTATGCCATGCTTAAAGAAAACGAGGTACTGATTCGCATCGGTTCTTACCAACGGGGTTTTGATGAGGAATTAGACGAGGCGATGGATAAAAAAAGCGCCATGGATGCATTTTTAGCCCAAGAGGAGGAAGAGATCATCTCTAGCCAAGAGAGCGTGCAGATGTTGCAAGAAATTGTGCAAGCCCCTTAAAAGAGTCGAAAATGTCAACCTTGAAAGCCAAAATTCGGGAGTCTTTAAAGAAAATACCTTTAGGGCGCGCCTGTTATAAAGCACTGGCATGGGTTTACCACAACCGCTTTTTTTATCTAAACCCCCACTTAGAGCAATATGTCGACCAGCGTCTAAAGGCCTACGACTACAACGATTTATACGGCGATTTGGTCAAAACGCACCACAAAGAGTGTGAGCACTATGCACACTTAGCCGCGCCCCAAGAGGTGCAAGCCTTGCTAGAACAAAGGGGATTTAACGCCGCCTTTAAGGAGAAATTTAAAACCAGAAAACCCTTTGTGCTCTTTGCCGGCAACGATGAACACCAAGACAAGAGCGGGTTTATCCAAGATTTAGAAAAGCTGTGTGAAAAGCTGTATCTATTTACCAAAGCCGATGGGAGTTATGGGACTTTTCATTATGGTTACAAGAATGGTACTAATCGGTTTTACCACACTTGCGAGGCCAATTCTTACGCCAACACCACAAGGATTTTAGAGATTTTAGACGCCGCCCCCGCAACAGCCAAACCCGATTTACTCATCATCCAAGGCTGGGGGTGGAACTACACGCCTAGGGATTTATTGAGGCTCAAGCACCGCTACAAGGATTTAAAAATCTTAAATTTACAAATGGACGATCGCTTTGACTGGCATTTAAACAAGCCCATCGGCACACACGCCATTTTGCCTTTCATCGATTGCGCTTTAAGCACCGCTCCCGAACGGGTTAGGTGGATACTCCAAGAGGGCACGCCAGCCTTTTACATGCCCCTAGCCAGCAGTTTAGAGTTTTACTACCCTTTAGAGGGAGTCGAGCGCATTTATGACATTGGCTTTGTGGGTGCCAATGTGGGCGTTAGAGGGGAAATCATCAAAGCCCTAGAGCAAGAGGGGTTTAAGGTGAGAGCGTATGGCTATGGCTTTGGGGGGCGGCTGCCCTTAGAGGAAACAAATTTATTTTTTAACCAGTGTGAATTGGTCTTGGGCTGTGGGAGTGTAGGGGTGGGAGATTTTGTCAACATGAAACTTAGAGATTTTGACGCGCCCATGAGCGGGGCGGCTTACATCACCACGCACAACAAGGACTTAGAGCTGCTGTTTAGACCCGATAGTGTGATTTTTTACAAAGACATTAAAGACCTCATCCACAAAACCCGTCATTACTTGGCACATAAGGAAGAGCTGGTCAAGATTAGAGAAAACGCCTTTAAAGAGGCGAGTCAAAAACACACCTATGAAAAACGCCTCAAAGAAGTTTTTAAAGAATTGGGTTGCGCTTAAACTAAGAGGTCTTTAAAAAATCAGGGCACGCCCAGCTACATTCCAGCTACATTTATGGGAATTTTTACTAAAATCTAGTAACTTTGTCTAAAGGATCAACGCCCTGAATCCTCTACACGTCCCTATCGCAATGGCCTTTGACAAAAACTACTTGATCCCGGCAGCCGTGGCGATTTACTCTCTTTTGGAGTGCTTGCAAAAGAGCAAAGAAGGGGGCAAGAGTGCTGTCTACACCATCCACATTTTTTGGGCAAAATTGCAAGAGGAAGACATCGAAAAACTGAAAGACTTGGCAAAGCCTTATGCCGATTTTGTGAACCTAGATTTTATTGACATTGGGGGCTTTTTAGAGAAGTTTCATAACCCCTTTTCAGACGCGTTTTTAGCCCGTTTTTCTAAAATGGTGTTGATCAAATACATCTTGGTGGATTTCTTCCCACAATACGACAAAATCATTTGGACCGATGTCGATGTGGTGTTTTTGCAAGACCCGACTTTAGATTTTATCAAAATGGATGCAGCCCAACCTGTTTATTTATACGCGGTTTTTACCAGTGAAGAAGAGCACGCTCTAGAGGGGTTTTGGTTTTGTAATTTAGCCTACATGCGCGCACACAACTGGACACAAAAAGTCCTAGAGTGCATCCAAAAACGGCAGCGGCACTTAAATGAACCCGATTTGATCACCTTTGTTTGGCCAAATGAGATTGCCAGATTACCCCTAAAATATTGTGTCATGCCCGCTTTCTATGAGGGTAGGTGTTTAGACGCGATCCACCCCCTAGACGTGCCCCAGCTTCAAGAGAGCCTAGAAAATCCCATCATTTTGCACTATTGCGACTTCCACGGTGTACCTAAACCTTGGTACATGCCCTTTAGCGTGAAGTCTGGTTTATGGCTCACAACTCTATCCAAAACCCCCCTTTCTTGCGATTTTTTCCTAGATTGGGATGCTAGACAAGCTCAATTTACGCAAGAAATGGTGCATCAACACTACTTTTCTATAAAACACAGCACTTTGCATTTGTTGTTTAAAACCCCTTGCCGCTTTTTATGCGCCTACTACAAAGCGGTTAAACACCGGCTCTTTAGTAGGGGTGTCTTGGATTTAGCGCGCCGTGTGCGGTACAAAATACTGGGGGGGGGGGGGGGGGAGGAATTAACGCCCTAATCTCTACCATTCTGCCGAAAACAAGCCCAAGCCATTTAGCAAACTTAAAGGATAGCGTAGTATTATCATCTCTCTATGAGAAAACGACTTGAAGCCTTTAAACTCCCAGACCTACGCATAACCAAAGGATTTTAACCATGTCCCATCGGATTTATTTAGACAACAACGCCACAACCAAGGTCGATCCAAGAGTGCTGGAGCTGATGCAACCCTACTTTTGCGAGCACTACGGCAACCCCAATTCATTGCATAAATTCGGCACAGAAACCCACCCGATGATCACAGATGCCCTAGAAAAGCTCTATGCAGGCATCAACGCGCACGATGAGGACGACATCATCATCACTTCTTGCGCCACCGAGAGTAATAACTGGGTGCTAAAGGCGATCTATTTTGACGCTTTTTTGAAGAAAGGCAAAAACCACATCGTAACCACAGAGGTCGAGCACCCGGCCGTGCGCGCCACTTGCGAATTTTTAGAAAGTGTCGGGATGGAGGTGACTTATTTGCCCATCAGTGCGCAAGGCACCATCACCGCTAATCAGGTGAAAGAGGCAATCACAGACAGAACCGCTCTGGTTAGCGTGATGTGGGCTAACAACGAAACGGGGTTGATCTTTCCCATCGAGCAGATTGGGCAAATTTGCAAAGAAAGGGGCGTGTTGTTTCACAGCGATGGGGTGCAAGCGATCGGCAAAATCCCCGTGGATGTGCAACTAGCCCAAGTGGATTTGCTCTCCTTTTCGGCGCATAAATTCCACGGCCCTAAGGGCATTGGCGGGCTTTATATCCGCTCGGGTGTAGAGCTTACTCCACTAATGCACGGAGGCGAGCACATGCGCGGGCGGCGCAGCGGGACTTTAAATGTCCCCTACATCATTGGCATGGGCGAGGCGATGCGCCTAGCGGTGGAAAATTTAGACTATGAAAGGGAAGTTGTGGGGGGCTTAAGGGATCGCTTAGAGGACGCGCTTTTAGAGATAAAAGATGTCTTTGTGATCGGCGATCGGGTGCATAGAGTGCCTAACACAACTTTAGTGAGTGTCCGCGGGATCGAGGGCGAGGCGATGCTGTGGGATTTAAACCGCGCCAACATCGCCGCTTCTACGGGGAGTGCGTGCGCGAGCGAGGATTTAAAAGCCAACCCTGTGATGGTCGCCATCGGGGCAGATGTGGAGCTGGCCCACACGGCGATTAGATTGTCTTTGAGTCGTTTTAACACGGCAGAAGAGATCGAGCGCACCATTGAGGTTTTTAAAAAAGCGGTGAAACGCCTACGCAACATTTCAAGCTCTTACAGCCATTAAGGAGATTTAAAAATGGGAAAAAATAATTTACTAGGTGGGGCTTTGTGGGACGCTTACTCTAAAGAGGTGAGCAGACGCATGGACAACCCCACACATTTAGGGGTACTCACAGAAGAGGATGCCAAAGCCAAAGGGGCGAAACTCATTGTCGCCGACTATGGAGCGGAGGCGTGCGGGGATGCGGTGCGCCTTTATTGGCTCATCGACCCACAAACCGATCGAATTGTCGATGCGAAGTTTAAGAGCTTTGGGTGCGGGACGGCGATTGCTAGCTCTGACATGATGGTCGAGCTGTGTTTGGGTAAAAGGGTGCAAGAGGCGGTGAAGATCACAAATTTAGATGTAGAAAAAGGCCTAAGAGATCACCCCGATGTGCCCGCCGTGCCCGGGCAAAAAATGCACTGCTCCGTGATGGCTTATGATGTGATCAAGCAAGCTGCGGGGCAATATTTGGGCAAAAACCCCGAGGATTTTGAAGACGAAATCATCGTGTGCGAGTGCGCACGGGTGAGCCTTGGCACCATTAAAGAGGTGATTAGGCTCAACGACTTAAAAAGCGTGGAGGAGATCACCAACTACACCAAAGCGGGGGGTTTTTGCAAAAGTTGCGTACAACCCGGCGGGCACGAAGCTAGGGAGTACTACCTCGTGGATATTTTAAAAGAGGTGCGCGCGGAGATGGAGGCAGAGAAGCGCAAAGAAGTGGCGCAAAAATCTTTAGAGGGGAATTTGGCCTTTAGCGAAATGACCATGGTACAAAAGGTCAAGGCGATCGATAAAACCATCGACACCCACATCCGCCCTATGCTCATGATGGATGGGGGGAATTTGGAGGTCTTAGACATCAAAGAGGGCGGGGGGTTTGTGGATGTCTATATCCGCTACATGGGAGCGTGCGATGGGTGCGCGAGCGCAGCCACAGGGACACTCTTTGCGATCGAGGGGGTGTTGCAAGAGCAATTAGACGAAAATATCCGGGTGTTGCCCATTTAGCTAGGTTTGGGAGGGGTTAATGTTTGTTAATCTATGCTAGAATGGAGATTTACATTTTATTTTTAGAGGTGATCTCATGATGTATAAAAATCTTGTTTTGTTAGGTTCTTTGGCAGGCTTACTGATTTCAGGCTGTGCTATGGATGGCGGCAACACGAGCAACCCAAGCAGCGCAAAAACCCCCAACCAAAAAAGCCATGCAGTGGCGGTTAAGGGCGACACGATTTTAAATTTTAACTACCCCATCAACATCGCTCCAGAAGCCCCCAACCACCACATCGTGGGGATTTTAGCCCCCCACATCCAAGTTACAAACAATCTAGCCCCCTATATCGACCAGTTCCAAAACGCGTTGGTGGGGCAGATTAAAGAGATTTTCCAAAAACGCGGCTACAATGTGGAGCTTTTGAGCACTGAGCAAGCCCTAACCCCCGAGCAGAAACATAAAATGTGGTCCGTGCTGGACATGGGTGGCTGGATTGGAATCTTAGAAGACATCAAAATGGACACAAAAAACCCTGAAAAAGACAATGTCGATGTCTTGGTCGATCAAAGCTCGGGGTCGGTGTGGTTTAAATTCTTTGAGCCAGAAACCGGGCGCATCATCCACAACTTCGGCGTAGAAGTGGGGACTGCGCAGGCCACCACTCACCGCTACACTTACGAAACCACAAATTCCGGTGGGTTTGCTGGGCCCAAGGTGACAAGCCACACCGAGCTAGAAAAAAATAACGATGAGGCGATTCGCAAAATTTTAAACCAAATGTATCCCATGGTGATGAAAAAATTAGTCAAAGAGCTCACAGACACCAATATTAACCGTTACCGCCAAGCCATCGAGCAGATTAAAAAATAGCCAACCCCTGCCCTATCCACTGTGGGTAACCTCTTAAAAGAAAGGATGGATTGATTGGATGGTTGTCGATAGATTAAGTGTTTCCCAAAAGCTCTATGGAGGGTTTGCCATTGTCATCATGTTAATGGTTGTGGTGGCTTGTGTGGGGGCGATCAGAGTACACAAAATCAACGATATTTTAACAGAGCTCACCGATTACAATGCCGTAAAACAACGCTACGCCATCAACATGCGCGGCAGTGTACACGACCGCTCCATTGCTGTAAGAGACGCGATTTTAGCCCAAAACACCACTTATTATAAAACGCAAGCAGATTTGATCCACAAACTCGATGAAGATTACGCCAAAAATAAAGATGCGATGGTGCGCCTGTTTGCGCGCATCCCTGACCGTGTCAATGACCATGAGAGAGAATTGGTGGCAAATATGCACGCCATTGAGACGCGCGCTATGCCCAAAATCAAAGAGGCTTTAACCCTAGCCTTAAAAGACGAACACGCCGCGGCCAAAGTTTTACAAAATGGATTAGCTGCGGACTTCACAAAGTGGCTTGCCGCCGTCAATGCCTTCATCGACTATGAAGAATATCTAAACCAACGCCTAACCCCCAAAGCGCGCAGCATCGCCAGCCACTTTAGCTTTTTAATGTTTGTGCTCACTTTAGTGATGACGGGGGCGGGCTTTGGGATCGCCTTTTTGATCGCCTACAACATTAAAGGTTCTTTAGGGGCTGAACCTGTGCAAATCTACAAAGTGATCGCCACGATCGCAAAGGGGGATTTATCCAAAGAGGTACAAACCCGCTTTAAACACAGCGCCCTAGGTGCCATTTGTGAAATGCAAAGCTCTATGGTGCATATCATCCGCCAAATCAACCAGTCTTCAGAGGAGATTTCCAAAAAGTCTTTGCTGGTTTCGGATTTGTCAAAGGTTTCACAGGACAACGCCAATAAACAAGAGGACATGACCGCCCAGCTCATCGCCAGCATGCAAGAAATCCAAGACAGCATCCAAGATGTGGAGGCGATTGTAGAGCAAACAGAGGCCAATTCCATGCAAAGCGTGGATCTTAGCAAACAGGGCAAGGAGGCGATGGAGAACATGGCCACTGGCATGGCTAGGATCACAAGTGGAGTGGAGGACTCGGCCATCCAAATCCAATCCCTTGATCAACACGCCCAAAGCATCGGGCACAGCACGGAGCTTATCCAAGGCATTGCCGATCAAACAAATTTATTGGCCCTAAACGCTGCCATTGAGGCGGCTAGGGCGGGCGAGCATGGGAGGGGCTTTGCGGTGGTGGCTGATGAGATTCGCAAATTAGCCGAACACACGGGCAAGGCCACACAAGAGATCGATCACATCATCCAATTAATCCAAGAGGAAACTAAAAAATCCGTAGCCAGCATGGAGAATATGGTGACAGAGGTGCGCAAAAACCAAGAGCATGTGAGCAAGGCCGTAGAGGCGCTAGAAACGATCTACAACAAGGCAACAAATTCCTTAGAGGACACCAAAAAGGTCGTGGCGCATTCACACAACCAGCATGTCCAAATCGAGGGAATCGCCGAGAAAGTGAATCAAATTGCCCAAATGGCCTCTGAAGTGTCTAAATCCATGACAAGCAACACCCAAGAGATCGGCGCGCTAGAATCCACCGCCCAGAATTTGCAAAAAATTGTCCATAATTTCACGCTTTAGGTTCAGCGTGGGACGCTTTATGCTATAATCAAATTCTTATTTTGAAAGGAGTTCTTATGAAAATTCTTGTGATTCAAGGGCCTAATTTAAACATGCTAGGCCACAGAGACCCTAGACTCTATGGCCCTGTAACTTTGGAGCAAATCCACGAAAACATGGAAAATTTTGCCAAACAAAACGACTTAGAGTTAGAGTTTTTTCAAAGCAATTTTGAGGGTGAGATCATCGATAAAATCCAAGAGTGCGTGGGCAGCGATGTAGAGGGGATCATCATCAACCCCGGGGCGTTCTCCCACACTTCTATTGCCATTGCCGATGCGATCATGCTCGCTGACATGCCCGTGATTGAGGTACATTTAACCAACATTTTTGCCCGCGAGGAGTTCCGCAAAGTGTCCCACACCGGTGCCGTGAGTGCGGGCGTGGTGACTGGCTTTGGGGCGTTTGGCTACCATGTCGCCATGATCGCGATGATGCAGATTTTGGCAGAAATAAAAGCGATTAAAGAGAGTCAAGCCAACCAACAAATCGAAGCGAAAGAGTGATCTTGGCGCATTTCACCACCGATGAAAACGCCCAATACTTCGCTTGTGGTTATAGTTGCGACCATGCCATTTTTTTAGAGCTTGGGGGAGAGGCGTTTTTCATCACCGATGCCCGCTACACTTTGGAGGCGCGCACGGCCATTCAAAACGCCGAGGTGATCGAGGCTAGCGATTTGTGGCAAGCGCTGATAGAAAAAATCTCTAGCGGGCTTAAAGAGATTCACTTTGACCCCGCCCAGCTGAGTGTGCAGGCTTACGAGCGTTTGCGAAAGGCTTTGCCTGACTTAAAGCTCATAGGCGAGTTAGACTACCACCGCAAGCAAAGGATGGTTAAAACTCCTAAGCAAATCGCGCTGATACAAAAAGCGCAAGAGCTCAATAGAGGGGCTTACAAAGCCTTTGCTCAGTATTTACACACGGCACACACACCCAGCGAACATTTTTTGCAATTTAAAGTCAAGGAATTTTTAACCCACAGCGGGGAGTTTGACTTGAGTTTTGAGCCCATCGTGGCAATCAACGCCAACGCGGCTAAACCCCACGCTTTGCCCTCCAAAGACCCCTTAAAAGTGGGGGATTTGCTCTTAGTGGATGTGGGCTTAAAATATGAGAGGTATTGCGCCGATCGCACCCGCACGGCCCGATTTGGCGAGGGCTTTAGTTTCTCAAAAGATCAAAGCTTTGAAGACAAGGAATTGCAAAAAATTTACGATGTGGTGCGCAAGGCCCAAGAATACACCATCACAAATTTAAGGGCGGGCATGACAGGCCAAGAGATCGACAGTCTAGCTAGAGGCGTGATTGAAAAGGCCGGCTATGGGGCTTACTTCGCCCACAGCACGGGGCATGGCATCGGTTTAGACATCCACGAATTGCCCTTCATCTCCCAAAGAAGCCAAACCATCATAGAGGAGGGCATGGTATTTTCTGTGGAGCCGGGAATTTACATTCCGGGCAAATATGGGGTGCGCATTGAGGATTTGGTGGCCGTGCAAGACTCAAGGGCTGTTGTGTTGTGAGGGGTTTATGCAGACTGTGGTGTATTCTCCCTTCTACCCTAGAAAATGTAAGCGGGCTTTGCGCCTGAAAAATAGCGTTGTGTGGGGTATTGGGAGCAATGAGGGGACTTCTGGGGCGATTTTAGAAAGGCTGTGGCGTTGGCTGGCGAACAATCGCATGTTTTCTTGCCTGCACTCCTCGCCCCTTTACATCAATCCACCCTTTGGTTACACGGCGCAAAACGACTTTTACAACGCCACGCTCATTTTTACGACCCGCTGGAGTTTAAACCAGCTTTTAGGGCTTTTGTGTTACTTGGAGTGCCGCTATGGGCGCGACAGACAAAGAGCCTTTAAAAACGCACCAAGGACTTTAGACATAGACATGATTTTTTACAACCGCGTGGTCTATAAACAAGCCCATTTGAGTTTGCCCCACCCTAAATGGGCAAAACGCCCCTCTGTAACTTTGCCCTTATTTTTACAGGCCTTGGCCTGGAGGCAAGTGTGAAGCTCTACACTTACAGCGGAGAGACCACAGCCGAGGCTTTAAAGCTCGCCCAAAGCGAACACGGGCACAACGCTTTAGTGGTGAAAGCCAAAGAAATTCGCAAGAAAACTTTAACCGAGCCCGGGCTTTATGAAGTGGTGGTAGCGGTGGATCAAGAGGGCCCGCCCAAAACCAACAACATGCAAGAAAGACTAGACAATGTCCGCCAACCCCCGCCCAAGCCTAAACCCGATGAGGGCGTGCAAGTGGATTTGTCCGAGGCCATTAGAGAAATGCGCAAACTGGCTGGTGTGGATCAAAACGCCCCAATCAAGCCTGCCACGCTCAACGCCTCTAAAGAGCTCACTAAAATCGCCCAAGACAGCCTAAGAGACGCGCAAAAGCAACAACCCGAAATCCCAAAAGAGAAAGAAAGGGATAAAAACGAGGGCGCGGCTTTGCACTCTTTAAAGGGAGAGCTTAGTAAAATCAACGACAACTTAAAGTTGATCCAAAACATGGTGTGGAGCGAGGAGAAAGAGCAGGGGCTACTCATCCCCCACGAGTTTGCCGAAATCTATCGACTCGCCAAAAACAGCGGCATGCATAAAGCCCACCTTGATGAAATCATGCGCTTGAGTTTGGAGCTGATGCCCGTAAAAATGCGTGAAAACTCCGTCACGGTGAAGCGTTACTTTAGAGAAGTTTTGCGTAAAATGATTTACTGCCGGCACGAGGGGCTGGATTTAAATTGTAAAAAGATTGTCATGCTAGTCGGGCCTACGGGGGTGGGCAAGACCACAACTTTAGCCAAGTTGGCCGCCCGTTACTCTAAAATGCTGGATAAAAAATACAAGGTGGGGATTTTAACTTTAGACACCTACCGCATCGGGGCGGTGGAGCAACTCGTGTGGTACGCCAAGAAAATGAAGATCAGCATTGAAACGGTGATGGACGCGCAAGACTTCAATAAGGAGATGCAAGCCTTGGAGTATTGCGATGTGGTGCTCATCGACACCACGGGGCACTCCCAACACGACAGCAAAAAAATTGAAAATTTAAAGAAATTTATAGAAAATGGGTATAAAATTGACACCGCTTTGGTGTTGTCTTTGACCACCAAATACGAGGATTTAACAGACATTTATAACGCCTTCAGCCCTTTAGAGATCGACAGTTTGATCTTCACAAAATTAGACGAAAGCCGAGGGTTTGGAAACTTGTTTTCTTTAGTCTATGAGAGCAAAAAGCCTATCAGCTACCTCTCCATTGGTCAAGAAGTACCTATGGACTTGCTCGTAGCCAGCAACGATTATTTGGTCGATTGCATGCTCGATGGATTCACGCACCCGGGTAGGAAACAGACATGAAGCAAAACCAAGCCAGCGGTTTAGAACACATCATGGAACCCCAAAGCATTTTTAACAAAAGGGGCAAGACGAAGTTTGTGGCCGTAACCTCGGGCAAGGGGGGTGTGGGCAAAAGCACGATCAGCGCAAATTTGGCTTACAGCTTGTTTAAAAGTGGCTACAAGGTGGGGATTTTAGACGCAGACATTGGGCTGGCAAATTTAGACATCATCTTTGGCATCAAGACCACGAAAAATATTTTGCACGCCCTGCGTGGCGAGGTGCATTTTAGCGATGTGATCTACCCGCTTGAAGAGGGCTTTTACTTAGTGCCCGGGGATAGCGGGGAGGAGATTTTTAAGTATGTGAGCCAAGACATCCTAGATAGCTTTGTGGATGAAACAAAAATACTAGATGACTTGGATTATATGATCATTGACACGGGGGCGGGCATTGGCGAATTTACGCAAGCTTTTTTAAGGGCAAGCGATTCGGTCGTGGTGATCACCACCTCCGATCCGGCCGCCATCACCGATGCTTACACCACGATTAAGGTCAACTCCAAAACTAAGGACGATGTCTTTGTCTTGGTGAATATGGTCGATTCGGCGGAAAAAGGGTTGCAAATCTTTGGGGGGATTCAGCGAGTGGCTAAAGAGAACATCCCCCACATGACCTTAAACTATCTAGGCAATATCCAAAACAGCAACGCCGTGAGACGCTCCATCAAAGATCGCAAATTGCTTTGCAAGAGCGAGCCTTTTAACGCCTTTTCGTTTTCTATGAATCAAATTGTCAAAATCTTAACCCTAAAACTTGAGCAAGGCGTGGTGGAAATGCCTAGAGATAATTTTATCGGGTTTTTTAAACGCTTGCTTAAGTATCTGTGAGGTGATGCATGAAACTAGATAACTTTGTCAATTTTTCCATTGTGGGCGGGTTTTTCATCGGGCTGATTTTGTCCTTGTTGAAATTCGATCAAGCTGAGTACATTTTATTCGGCACTTTGGTTTCCACCGTGGGCTTTTATTTAATCATCTTGCTCTTTGCTTCGGTGTATATGGGCTTTATTTATCCGCGCAAGAGATTTTTAAACAAGGCGGATTTAGAGCGCAAATTGATGTACTTTAGCAAGGAGTTTGTGCAACGAGAAAAAGAGATGGAAGACTTGTTAAACTATGTCCGCAGTTACGAGTTTAACGAGGGTTAGAATTTGAGCGCAACGCCTTATTTAGATCAAATCCAAAACTCCCAAGACGAGTTGGCGATTCAATATCTCCCGGCCGTGCGTTCGATGGCGTTTCGTTTGAAAGAGCGCCTGCCTAGCTCTGTGGATTTTAACGATTTGGTTTCAGTGGGCACAGAAGAACTCATCAAGCTCTCTAGACGCTACGATGTGGCGTTAAACGACTCGTTTTGGGGCTATGCCAAAACCCGTGTCAATGGGGCGATGTTGGATTATTTGCGCTCTTTAGATGTGGTCTCGCGCTCTTCAAGAAAGCTCATTAAAAACATCGATCATGAGATTTCTAAGTATTACAACGAGCACGGGCAAGAGCCCGATGATGTCTATTTGGCAGAAGTGTTAAACGAGGACATCGCCAAAATCAGGGACGCTAAGGCGGCTTCAGACATTTACGCCCATGTGCCCATGGACGAGCAGTTTAACGCCATTGAGCAGGACAACATCACTAAAAAGCTAGAGTTTGAAGAGTTGTTAAGTGCGATCCAAGCCACGCTTAAAACCATGAGCGATCGCGAACAGCTTTTGATCCAACTCTATTTTTTTGAAGAGTTGAATTTGAGCGAGATTCGCGAGATTTTAGGCATCACCGAGTCGCGCATTTCGCAAATCATCAAAGAGGTGATCAAAAAGGTACGCAAATCTCTAGGAGAGAGCCATGGCTGATATTTTAAGTCAAGAAGAGATCGATGCCCTTTTAGAGGTGGTCGATGAGGGCGATGATGTCAATACCCTGCAAAAACACGAAATCATCCCCCAAAAACAAATCACCCTTTACGACTTCAAACGCCCAAATCGGGTGAGTAAGGAACAGCTGCGTTCTTTTAGAAGTATCCACGACAAAATGGCAAGAAGCCTTTCTAGCCAAGTGTCGGCGATCATGCGCTCCATTGTAGAGATTCAGCTACACAGCGTGGATCAAATGACTTATGGGGAGTTTTTAATGAGCTTGCCTAGCCCCACAAGCTTTAATGTCTTTTCGATGAAACCCGTGGGGGGCAATGGGGTTTTAGAGGTCAATCCTAGCATTGTCTTTCCGATGATCGATAGATTATTGGGGGGCAAGGGCAGCTCTTACGAGCAAATGCGCGAATTTAGCGACATTGAGTTAAACCTCCTAGACACCATTTTAAAACAAGTCATGCAAATTCTAAAAGAGATTTGGACCCCTGTTACCGAGTTTTACCCCACGATTGACGCTAAAGAATCGAGCGCAAATGTGGTGCAAATCGTGGCGCAAAATGAGATCGTGATCATGGTTGTGATGGAGATTGTGATCGGGCATTCTCGGGGGATGATGAACTTGTGCTACCCGGTGATCTCCATTGAGGGCATCCTCTCTAAAATGGGCAACCGCGATGTGATGCTTACAGAGACCAGCTCTAAAAAAAGCCGCAATAAAGAGTTGCAGGCCTTAGTGGGGGGGGCAAGCGTGGATGTGTCGGCGTTTTTAGGCGGGGTGCAACTCACTTTAAAAGAAGTGCTGGATTTGGTCGTAGGCGACACGATCCGCTTAAACAAAGTGGCAAACGATGTGGTGGTGGTGAATATAGATAAGAAAGAACGCTATTTGGCCACTGTGGGCTATAAGGGTTATCGCAAAACCATCCAAATTAAAGAAGTGATCCAAACCGAAAAAGACAAAGTCAAAGAAATCCTAGAAGTGCTGGAAAACCAAAGAAAAATCAAAATCGGCAACATTAAGGAGGAAGAAGAGTGATCAACGATTTTCTAAAACTTTTTGTACAAGAATTCACCACAACGATTAATGGTTTGTTGGGTAAAGCCCCTCAAGTGGAATTAAAAAACGAAATCTCTGTAGGGGATTTTATTTTCATCGAGCATGCCTCGGTAACCATCCATGTAACCCCTAACTCAAACTTAACGATCACCCTAGCCATCCCCGTGCCGATGGCAACAGCTTTGGCGGATTTAATGGTGGGCGGGGAGGGGGCTTCTAAGCAAACTTTAGAGCCCGATGATTTGGACGCGATTAAAGAGATCGGGGCAAATGTCTTTGGGGCTCTTAGCACCGCTTTAAAAGCCCAAGAAACCTTGCCAAAACTAGGCTTTGAAACAGAGGGGGCGGTCTTTGCTAACGATGCATCTTCACTCGACCCTTACAGCGATGGCTTTGAATTTGGTTTTAAACTGGACGCTTTGGAGTCGAGCTTTTTTATTTTCTGTGGGGGGGTGTTTATCGAACTCTTTAACAAAAAAGAAGTGGTTCAAAATATTTCCAAAGGCCGTCCCGCCCCCGCAGCACCCAGTATCCCGGTCGTGCAAAGGACAGAGCGCGCCGATGGCGATCACTCCCTAGAGCAACTAGAGATTCGCAACATCAACATGCTCTTGGACATCAAGCTCAATGTCAAGGTGCGAATCGGGCAAAAAAAGATGATTTTAAAAGATGTCGTGTCTATGGACATCGGCAGCGTGGTGGAGCTCAACCAAATGGTCAATGACCCCCTAGAGATTTTAGTGGATGATAAAGTGATCGCTAAGGGGGAAGTGGTGATCGTGGATGGCAACTTTGGCATCCAAATCACCGACATCGGCAGTAAAAAAGAACGCCTAGAGCAACTTAAAAACAGCTAGCTACTTTTGACGAGGTCTTGCAACCATTGCTTGACCTTGCCATAACACACTTCAAACACATTTTTATAAGGTTCGCTCTCATAGCCAAAGCTTTCGTGCAGTTGCGTCAAAAGGGCTCTTTGTTTCTCGCTCAGTTTCTCGGGATAGAGGATTTTGATTACGGCAACTAAATTGCCATATCTGCCCGTGTGGATGTCTCTGATGCCCTCGTTTTTAAACACAAATTGCGCTCGATCCTTCGTGTTTGGCGGGATTTGCAACTCTAACTCTTTTTTCAAAGAAGGCACCATGATTTTAGAGCCCAGCGGAATTGAAGTGAAAAACACGGGCACTTCAATGTAAATATTGCACCCATCGCGCAAGAAATGCTCGTCATGCCCTACGATCGCCTCTAAATACAAATCCCCCCTCAAGCCCTTTTGGTATTCATTGCCCCGATTAGACACCCTAATGCGGTTTTTATTGTCAATGCCCTCGGGCACATCGAGCTCAAAAGTTTCTTGTTGCAAGGTAGAGCCTTCACCTTTACAAGTGGGGCATTTATCCACGGCCACCTGCCCGCTGCCCTGACATTTAGCACAAGTACTCGCCAAAGTCATAAAGCCTTGTTGCACGAAAGTTTGCCCCCGCCCTTGGCACGCCTTGCACGCCTGCATTTTATTGTCCTTGGCTCCGCTGCCTTGACAATCAGGGCAAAGGGCTTTAAAGTCGAGCTTCACGCTTTTTTTACAACCAAAAACGGCTTCTTTAAAGCTCAATTCTAAAGGTACAAGCAAATCTTTAGGGATTTTGCTCTGTGGGCGTTTGCTAAAACCAAAGGCGTTAGAAAAGAGCGAATCTTCTCCAAAAAGGTCGGCAAAAATGTCGCTCAAGTCGTTAAAGCCCCCCATACCCCGCCCCTCTAGGCCCTCTTTGCCATAGCGATCGTAGATTTGGCGTTTTTGATCGTCGCTTAAAATCCCGTAAGCCTCACTGATTTGCTTAAATTTCTCTTCGGCTTCGGGGTTATCGGGGTTGTAATCGGGGTGGTATTTGCGGGCAAGTTGCTTAAAAGCCTTTTTAATGGCTTCCTTGCTCGCGCCCTTTTCTACGCCCAAGAGTTCGTAATAATCCACTAAAACACCTCATTGCTTGGTTTAAAAGGGGCTATTTTACCCTAAAATCTTTGAAAACCCCCAAAAGGGGCGGTATTTAAGCGTGGTAATTGGGGGCTTCCTTGGTAATATCCACATCATGCACATGCGACTCCTTAAGCCCTGCTGCGGTGATCTCTACAAACTGGGCATTAGCCGTGAGCGTGGGGATGTCTGGCGCGCCCAAATAGCCCATTGACGAGCGCAGTCCCCCCACAAGCTGGTAAAGGATGTCTGCGATTTTGCCCCGATAAGGCACCCGCCCCTCAATGCCCTCTGGCACGAGCTTTTCAGAAGCCAAGCCCTCTTGAAAGTAGCGATCCGAGCTGCCCCTAGTCATCGCCCCAATGCTGCCCATGCCCCGATAACTCTTATATTGCCTGCCCTGATGAATCAAGGTGTCCCCGGGGGATTCTTCTGTGCCGGCGATCAAAGAGCCCACCATCACGCAAGTGGCCCCCACCGCTAGAGCCTTGGCGACATCGCCAGAGTATTTAATCCCCCCATCGGCGATTAAGGGGATATTGTGCTTTTTAGACTCTTGGTAGCAATTGTCTATGGCGCTGATTTGGGGCATGCCCACCCCGGCCACGATGCGAGTCGTGCAAATGCTGCCCGGCCCGATCCCCACTTTCACGCCATCAGCCCCTGCACTGATCAAATCTTTTGTGGCTTGCGCGGTCACGACATTGCCCACGACCACATCGATGTCTAACTCTTTTTTAATGGCCTCTAGGGTTTTAAGGACATTGAGCGAATGCCCATGCGCGCTATCTAGCACCAACACATCGACTCCCGCCTTAGCCAAAGCCCTAGCCCTATCGAGCTGATTAACCCCTATGGCTGCGCCCACCCTTAAGCGCCCTAGACGATCTTTGTTTGCCTGCGGGTATTCAATGCGCTTTTGGATGTCCTTAATGGTGATGAGGCCCTTTAGGGTGTTGTTGGCATCGACTAGGGGAAGCTTTTCGATCCTGTGCTGGTGCATGATGGCTTGCGCTTCTTCTAGGCTCACCCCCACATGGGCGGTCACTAGGTTTTCTTTTGTCATCACCTCCCCCACGCGGCGACTCAAATCCAACTCGAAACGCAAATCTCTATTGGTGAGAATCCCTATGAGCTTGTTTTGCTCATCCACCACCGGCACGCCTGAAATCTTGTAATTGTCTGTAATTTCCTTAGCCTCCTCTAGGCTCGCTTCAGTGTGGATATAAACCGGATCGTGGATGATCCCGCTCTCGCTCTTTTTGACCTTTAAAATCTGCTTGACTTGGGTTTGTGTGTCCATATTTTTATGGATAATGCCGATGCCTCCAAGCCGCGCCATCGCAATGGCGGTTTGGTACTCAGTCACCGTGTCCATCGCCGCGCTCACAAAGGGGATATTCAAAGAAATACGGGTACTGAGTTTAGAGGCCACGCTGACATCTTTAGGCAAAACTTCAGAGAAAGCAGGCAAAAGCAAGACATCTTCAAAAGTGAGGGCTTTTTGGACTAATTGCATGCAACACCTCTAAAAGTGAGGTTCAACGCGCCCTCAAGCCCCAAAGCAATGTCTAGGATTTTTTGCTCCTCAAAAGCGGGGGCGACCAATTGCAAGCCTATGGGCAAGCCCTCCTCACTTTTAGCCACAGGCAAGGATATGGCCGGCAGACCGGCTAAATTCACCCCCACAGTGTAGATGTCGCTTAAATACATTTCTAAAGGCGTGGCATGCGCGTTAAATTGGGGCGCAACAGAGGGGGCTACGGGGGCCAACAATGCATCGACTTCTTTAAAAATTTGGGCGTATTGTTGGCGGATAAAATCCCTAGCCTTTTGCGCCTTTTGGTAATAGGCTTCGTAGTAGCCACTGCTTAAGACAAAGTTACCCAGCATGATGCGCCTTTTGACCTCAGCCCCAAACCCTTGGGTGCGGCTTTTGGTATAGACCTCTTTAAGGTTGTGTGCCTGTGCCCTGCGCCCATAGCGCACCCCATCAAAGCGGGCCAAATTAGAGCAAGCCTCGGCCGTGCTGATGATGTAATAAGCCGCCGTGTCAAACTTGCCATTTGCCATTTGCTGGGGGACAATCTCATGCCCCATCTCTTCTAGCAGCTTTATGGTGTCAAAGTAAGCTTTCTGTACGCAAGGGTCGGCATCGTCCAAATAGTCTTCTAGGACCCCGATTTTAAAGCGTTTGTTGGGGTCTAAATTTTTAAAGGTCAAAAGGGCTTCTTGCTGTGCGCTCGTGGAGTCCTTGGGGTCGTGTCCGCTGATCGCATCTAATAACAAGGCGCAATCGGCGACATTTTGCGTGATGGGCCCGATTTGATCCAAACTAGAGCTGTAGGCCACAAGCCCATAGCGACTCACCCGTCCATAAGTGGGCTTGAGCCCCACACACCCGCAAAAGCTTGCCGGCTGGCGGATGGATCCGCCCGTATCGCTGCCAAGGGCTGCGATGGCTAACCCCCCCGCCACAGCACTCGCACACCCGCCTGAGCTGCCCCCCGCTACACGGCTTAAATCTCTGGGGTTTTTCACAGGCCCGTAAAAACTCGACTCGCTGGTGCTGCCCATAGCAAACTCGTCCATGTTTGCCACGCCAAAGGCGCACATGCCCTTTTGGTGCAGGTTTTCCACCACGCTGGCGTTGTAGGGCGCAATGTAGCCTTGTAAAATGCGACTCGCACAAGTGATTTCCCACCCTTTCACATTGATGTTGTCCTTAATGAGGATAGGCACGCCCGCCCTGCTTGCGCCCTCGTTTTGGGGCGGGCGGATGTAGGCGTTTAAGTTGCTTTGCTCGACTTTTTGAGCGATTTGGGCTTTCAGCTCTTCTAACTCTGGGTTTGACAAATCCATGGCCTGCCTGAGTGTTAGCATTGACTCTCCTGTTTTCGTTTATCTTAGCAAATGCAGGGTAAAACTAAGGTATGGTAAAAATTTTAAGGGCAGTGCTTGCCTTAAGGAGAATTGGTGTTGTTAGAATGGTATGTCTATGTCATTGTGGGGTTGGCGGCCTTTTGTGCGGGGCTGGTCGATTCCATCGCCGGGGGCGGGGGGCTCATCACGGTGCCCACACTGCTGGCTCTTGGCATCCCTCCGCACTTAGCCCTCGCCACGAATAAATTACAAAGCAGTTTTGGGAGTTTCACCGCTGCGCTCAATTTCTGTTTAAAGGGCATGGTGTCTTTAAAAGAAGTGGCCTTTGGAGTGGCTTGTGTGGTGGTGGGGGCAAGCTGTGGCACAAGCTTAATCTTACACCTCAAGGCGGATTTATTGCGCCTGCTCATCCCCCTTTTTCTATCGATCATCTTTCTTTACACCTTGTTATCCCCCAAAATGGGCGAGGGCGATCGCCCCGCTAAACTCAAAACACCTCTATTTTATGGCCTTTTTGGCGTGGCTTTGGGCTTTTATGATGGCTTTTTTGGCCCGGGCACAGGCGCGTTTTGGACTTTTGCGCTGGTCGCGCTCTTGGGTTTTAACATGAGAAAAGCCACCGCCCACACCAAGGTTTTTAATTTCACAAGCAATGTCATTAGCCTGAGCGTGTTTTTAATCAGTGGCCATGTCATTTGGACGGTGGGGCTTTTAATGGGCGGGGGGCAGATGCTGGGCGCGTGGGTGGGCTCTAATTTGGTGGTGCGTAAAGAGGTGAAGTTTATCCGTAAAGTCTTCTTAAGCGTAGTGGGAGCGACTATTTTAAAACTATTTTGGGATTTTTTGCACTAGTGGTGGCTTGAGGCGGAATCGAACCACCGACACGAAGATTTTCAGTCTTCTGCTCTACCGACTGAGCTATCAAGCCATAAACGCTTATTCTAGACACCATCGCCTAAAATTTTACTTAAAATGCTATAATGGAGGCGATTTTGTGGCAAAGGGATGCTATGCGCTTGGTTTCGTGGAATGTCAATGGGTTGCGCGCCTGCATGCAGAAAGGTTTTCAAGAGTTTTTAGAACAAAGTGGGGCCGACATTTTTTGTGTGCAAGAAACCAAAATGCACCCCGAGCAGGCAGACTTTGCCTTTAAGGGCTATCACGCCTTTTGGAACAGCGCACAAAAGAAAGGTTATAGTGGGGTGCTCACCCTTAGCAAAGAGGAGCCCTTAAATGTCAGCTATGGGATTGGCATGCAGGAGCACGACTTGGAGGGGCGGGTGGTGGTGTGTGAATACCCCAACTTTTATTTAGTCAATGTTTATGTACCCAACGCGCAAAGGGGATTGGTGCGCCTGCCTTACCGCTTGCAGTGGGAGAGGGCTTTTAGGGAGTTTTTAGGCGGGCTTATGGCGAAAAGGGCGGTTTTGGTGTGTGGGGATTTAAATGTGGCGCACACCGAGATCGATTTAACAAATCCACAGAGCAACCGCTACAATGCCGGCTTTAGCGACCCTGAAAGGCAGGCTTTCACGCAACTCTTACAAGCGGGCTTTATCGACACCTACCGCCATTTTTATCCCGATCAAAGAGAGGCCTACACTTGGTGGAGTTACATGGGGCAATCTAGGGCGCGCAACATCGGTTGGCGCATTGATTATTTTTTGGTATCCACAAACTTACAAGCAGAGCTTAAAAACGCCCACATTTATGCCCATGTATTGGGCAGCGACCACTGTCCTGTGGGGCTAGAGTTGCATGGATAAAAAGCCTTTAAGAGACATTTTTAAAGCGCAGGGCAAGCCCTTTGCTGTGCCCCTGCCCTACTTTAACCGCAAAAGGGCTATGGAGTGCGTGGAGTGCGTGGGAGGCTGTGTCCCTTCTTGCCCTGAAAAGATTGTCTTTAAAGAGTCGGGGCAAGCCCCCCATTTGGATTTTTCTAAGAGTGGATGCACCTTTTGTGGGGCGTGTTTAAGGGCGTGTAAAGAGTGCGGGGGAGTGTTAGAGCAGAGCCTAGGCGGGATTGAGGCGGTGGCCCTCATAGACACGGCTAAATGTCTAGGACATCAGGGGGTGGTGTGTGTGGCATGTCAAGACGCTTGCAAGGACAAGGCGATTCATTTTTTAGGCATGTTTAAACCCCGTATAGACTTGGGGGCTTGCACGGGTTGTGGGTTTTGTGTGGGGGTTTGTCCCACAGAGGCAATTTTATTTATGAAAAGGTCTGTATGAATATTTCAAGCGTGATTGTACGGGTTGAGGTGGCGGCGTTTAATGAGGCTTTAGAGGCGATCAAAAGCATTGAACAAGTTGAGGTGGCGGCGTTTGACAAAGATAAGGGGGTCATCATTGCCGTGATTGAAGCGGAAAATGTCAATGAAGAGGTGAGGGCAAACCGAGCCATCGAGCAAGTGGCAGGGGTGTTAAGCGCGCACATGCATTATAGTTACAGCGATGAAAACCCTTTGCCCCCTGACATACAAACGAGCCTAGAAAAGATTGAAAACACAGACGCTAAGAGCGTGCGCTATGGAGGAGATGTGAATAACTGGCTTAATTAGCCTTTCTAGTGTCGAGCCACTGGGATTTTAAATCTAGGGCTGTTTGTAAAGAGTTTTCAAGTTGGTTCAATACACTAAGCATTTGGCTGTAATCTAGTCCATCTTGGTTGGCGTTTTTCACTTCCTTTTGCAGGGTATTTGTTAGGCTTAAAGCCTTGTCTAAGTCGATGGGAGGCTCAATGGCTTTTTTAAAGATTGCGCCTAAGCCTGTGGGTTTAGATGTGCCCTTATTGGGCATCAAAACAGCCATTAAGTCCCTCGCCTCTTGGTAGAACTTGTCAAGCTGTTTGACCTGTTGGTAGTTCTTACCCGAATCGATCGCCCCCTCAAGCATGTGGTTACTCACGCCGACTAATTGCTTGGCTAAATCCGCGCTCTTAGTCTGTTCTTCTACTAAAGCTTGTATGTCGATGGCAGATAGGGGAAAAAATCCAAAAAAAAGCATTAATAGGGGAGCTAAAAACGCACGCAATCGTAAATCCATATTTGTTAATCCTTCTTTGCACACCAAATCTTCATGGTGGAGCTGTGGGGAGTCGAACCCCAGTCCAAAAATCACATCCATGCCATGGGCTTCTACATGCTTAGAGAAGTTAAAAGTCTTAAGGCTTCACGGGCTAACTTCTCAAAGCCCCAAAGAAACCCCTAGCTCTAGTCTTACTTTAAGAAGCGAGCGTTTCTTAAAGGCAATCGGCTAAAGATGATGGAATGCCTAGCAAACACCGATCGATTCGCCAAGCTTCCAGCTCGCTACGCTGCTTTAGCGTAGTTGGGAGCGTAATTAGGATTATTTACGGTTATTGTTTGTGTCGTTTTACAAGAGACACTTGGCATGCCACCCACGTGACGCAACTCCTGTCGAAATCCTGTTTCAGCCCCTTCAAAAAATAAGCCTGAGAAGTATAGCATAATAATCTTTTTACAGCTTTAAATATTTTGGCAACTTTGTTGCTCGTCTTAGCAGGAAAGACCAGTGTCGCGCGTTTTTAAGATATGGAGCGTAAATTCTGTCAAACACAGAGCGAAAATCGCTCAAAACCATTAACAAAGACAAGTTATAATGCCTTGTCATCACAAGGTTTAAACTTGCAACTTTACCAAAGTGTCTTGCACTTCTTTTTAGACCCCACCCATGTACTTCTCGAGCAAATCGGGCTAGAGGTTTTACACAATGCCCCCTTTCGGCTGTTTTGTAACCTTTGTATGGTGGTTGCGCTCATGCTTTGGGCCTACCAGCGGGTACGCTTGGCCGACTTCTTTTTTCTAAGAACTTTCATCTCCCTTAGCGCATTTGCCCTATTTTTCACGCTCTTTAACTATGCCACACACAACCCCAGCGCATTTTATGCCCAGCTTCAAGAAGTCTTTTTCTACGCCCCCAATGTCTTGACCCAGATTGTGCAAAAGAGCCTACAAGCTTCAAGCGCGGCGTTTAGCACAGACCCCGCGCATTTTAATTTAGAGTTTTTGCTCAACCAAAGTTTTCACAGCCTCGTGCTTTTAAGCACCCAAGCCCAAGCGCATTTAGAAACCTTTAGGGCTGTGTTTGTGCTAGGCCTCGTGCTCGCTCAGGGCGGGCTACTCACCTACATTTTGGCTTTAACGCTCATCATCTCCATTGAGTTGTTGCTGTGGCTGGGTTTGGCTGTCTTTATTTTGCCCTTGGGGCTGTTTGCCCCTTTGCTTGTGTGGCATTATGGCAAAAAATGTTGGGCTTTGGCATTTTACCAGCCTCTCATTTTACTGCTCGCCTTTTACAACGCCCAAATTTTGCAAACTCTAATCAGCACCATTTTGCCCGCCCCCACAGCCCCCACGCCCAAACTCGCGGAGGCGTACTTGGTTTTAATCGTCAGCACCCTTTTGCTCTTGTTTTTATTGCGCCGCGTGCCCGCCTTTCTCAATGGCCTGTTTGCCACGCAAGGGGGCGTGCAAGATTTGCAAACCATACTCAAGGCGAGCAAAAACGCATGGGAGCAACACAGCGCCAGCTTTTTAAGTGCCTACACTGCGCAAAGCAACACCCACAGCCAACAAGAGAGCACACAAGAGCCCTCTTTTAGAGTGCAAACTCTAAGAAGCCCCCAAGTGCATATCCACAACACTAAGGAGAGCCATGAAATTGTGTAACCTGCTTTTACTCGCCTTGAGCCTGTCAGCTTGCACGAGCAAATTCCACGAAATGCAAAAAAGTCCCTGTGCGCTTACAAGTGAAAAAATGCATGCAACTTCTCAAGCACCACTTCGGGGATGGCATCCTCGTGTATCTCTGTGAAAAAGGGGTGTTCAAATTGCGGGCTAATCGCATCTTTTTTGAGCCAAAAATCTGCACCTAAAACGGGGATAGAGCTTTCAAACCCGCAAAAGTGCAAAGCGTCCGTGCGCCTAAAGCCGATCTCCCAATGGTAGTTGTTTGCGGTGTTTAAAATAGGCTGATACAGACTTTCTTTAACCGTGCCCGTGCGCTCATCAAAGAGCAACCCCCTGACTTTAGAATCCTTGTAAGAGCGTAACCAATCGGCGTAATACATGCTCGCGTTTTCAATGTCTTCCTCGCTAAAATCCGCTTGCGCCCCCACAGCCTGTGCGCTCATTTGCAAAAGTTGCTGTGGGGAGGGCAATTGCGTGAGGATATGCACATGCAAGGTGTTTGTGGCGGTATTGACTAAAGAGCTGGTGCTCTCTTTAATGCCCTCATCTTGCATGAACACCTTGAGCGCATAGCCCTGCCGTTTCTTTTCGCCCATTTTGGCAACCAACTCAGCGTTTGTCTTTAGCTCTTCTTCTAGCATTTTGTCAAAGCGCAAAACGAGCACATCTACCCTTAGGAGTGCGGCCACTTGTTTCATGTAGTTGCTATATAAGGTGGGATCGTGCCACGGGTAGGGCTTGTGCTGCATCAGCACTTTATGGGCGTAAGCACGGGCATCTGCAATGAGTGCCGCTTTTTTTTGCTCCAAAACTTCTTTTAAGGGATTCATTTAGGCCTTTCTTGTTGGGGTAGCGCATTATACTATGAGAATACCAATCCCTCCCCAAAACATCTTAAATGTGTTGCCACAAGCCAAACCCTCCATAAACTGGAAAAACCAATGGTCTAACAAAGAGCCTAGGAGTCGTGGTCTTTCATTTTATTAGTTACTTTATGTAGCGTTTATCCCCTATTTTTCTGGATTTTACAAGGTTTTTAAAAGACTTACACTCCACTATGCTCTAAAATCCGAGAAAATTGCATTTAGCGTTGCGAGGAAAAAATGGCAACCCCCAGCCCGGTTTATCGAAAATTTTGCGCCCTTTTGGGTTTGCTGGCTTTCAACGACCCTTGTTTGGCTTACGACTACAAATTGAGCGGGTTTGCCAACCAAGCTTCCACCATCGGCTTTAACGAAGCCCCCATTAACAAAAGCAAGGGCATCTACCCCATGCAGCAATACGCCACCATCGCCGGGTATCTCTCTTTGGGCTTTTCTTTGTTGCCCAAGGATTTAGAAAAAAAGGGGCATAGTCTAAAAGGACTCGTGGGGGGGATGGTCGGGGGGGTGCTCTTTGATGGGACAAAGCGTTTCTCGGGCGGTTCGGTTGTGTACCAAAGGTTTGCTTTTTATGACGGGTTTTATGGCGGGGGGGCTGATGTTTTACAAAGCGACTCGACTCCGGTCAAAAACAGCAAGCTTTCTAATTTTAGCCATTTTTATGTGTTTAGCGATGCCTATTTAGACTACAAATACAAAGACTACTTTGGAATCAAGGCGGGGCGCTACAACTCAACTGCTGCCTATGAAAGCGGACAAACCGAAGGCTTTGAGGTGTTTGGTCAGTATAAAAAGGTGCGTTTGTGGTGGTTTAGCTCCTTTGGGCGGGCTTACGCCACAGGACCCTTGATGCGGGATTGGTATGCCCCCCGTGTGGTTTATAGCGGCGATTACACCAAGAATGCCCAAGGCGGCTACACCCACCACGGACATCCCGTTTCTTTAGGCACGCATGCCGTGCAGCTCACCTATAAAAAACACCACCTATTAGTGGAGGGGTTTTACTACTTCTCCCCCAAAATGTTTAACGACCCGGGCTTTAAAGTGGGTTGGGACAGCGACCCTAACTTTAGCGGACAAGGTTTTCGCTCCAACACGATTTTAATCGCCATGTTTGCTTTTTACCCGCCCTGGATGATCATAAATAGCAAGGGTGCGGCTATTTATCGTTACGATAACCCTGTAGGTGCTAACGGGCAAAGCCTTGTGATCCGCCAACGCTTTGACATCAACCAATTCTACGTCATTGGGACTTTTTATAAGAATTTTGGCAATGCCAACGCTTGGGTGGGCAACACAGGTAACCCGGCGGGGGTTGAATTTTACGGCAACAGCACATGGGCGGGGTATCTTGGCACAGCCTTAAAAGCTGATTCTATAACTGGGGCTATTGCCTATGGGGGGATACATTTCAAGAGAAAATTCACCTGGAACATGACTTGGCAGTGGAGCAGCGCACCCGTTTCTTACGAAGGGCGCTTTATCCTGGCCTTAGGTTACCAATTCACGCCATTTTTAAAGGCGCTCGTAAACATCGCCTACTACGGTGTACACACAAACGAAGGCTATCAAGCCGGCTTGAATGCCTATTGTAATCCTCACCTCACTTACTGCGGGGGTGGGTATCAAGACAGAAGTGCGCTTTATACCCAACTCATCGCCACTTTTTAACATCCAAAGCCCCGCTTTTTGCGTGGCTTACAACTCTTTAGTGGGGGGTCTTAGATAAAAACTCTCGCCAAAGCCATAACTTAAAGAAAACTCACTCCCCTCAAAGGGCTTCACATCTAAGATCAAGGGCATAGGTCCCTGGGCTTGCTCTTGTGTGGCGTGCCGATACAGGCTAACCCCCTCCACTTCCCCCAAACACAAATCATTTTGTCCGAGCTTAAAATCTTCTTTAGCATAGACCAAGACGGCCCCACCCTCACAGCACCCACAAGAGTGGTAAAGGATAAAACCCTGTGGGTGCGCTTCTTTGAGCTTTTTAAGCAAGGTGCGGGCTTTCTCGCTGGCTTGCAAAGCCACTAGAAAAAGCCTAACTTGTTGGGGCTATAGCTCACCAAGATATTTTTGGTTTGCTGGTAGTGCTCCAACATCATTTTATGCCCCTCCCGTCCGATTCCGCTCTGTTTATAGCCCCCAAAGGCGGCGTGCGCGGGGTAAAGGTGGTAGCAGTTGGTCCACACCCGTCCGGCCTTAATCGCCCGCCCCACGCGGTAAGCCCGGTTGATGTCGCGCGTCCAAATTCCCGCCCCTAGCCCAAACATGGTGTCATTGGCGATCTCTAGGGCTTCTTTTTCATCTTTAAAAGTCGTTACAGCGAGCACGGGGCCAAAAATCTCTTCTTGGAAAATCCGCATTTTATTGTGCCCTTTGTAGATGGTGGGCTGGACATAGCAGCCATTTTCTAGCCCCTTGATGTGGTTTTTACCTCCACCGATGAGACACTCGGCCCCCTCTTCTTTGGCCACTTGCATGTAATTTAAAATCGTGTGCACTTGGTTTTCATCGACTTGCGCGCCCATCATGGTGTCTAGCTCTAGGGGGTTGCCCACTTTAATGGCCTGCACCCTCTCTAAGACTTTTTGCATGAATTTGTCATAGATTTTTTCGTGGATGAGGGCGCGTGAGGGGCAGGTGCAAACCTCGCCCTGATTGAGCGCAAAGAGCACAAGCCCCTCAACGGCTTTATCTAAAAACGCGTCCTCGTGCGCGTAAATGTCGGGGAAGAAAATATTTGGGCTTTTGCCCCCAAGCTCCAAAGTGCAGGGGATGATGTTTTCTGTGGCAAATTGCATGATTTGGCGGCCCACCGCGGTAGAGCCCGTGAAGGCCACCTTAGAGATTTTGGGGCTGGTGGCTAGGTGTTTGCCAATTTGCCCGCCATTGCCATTGACCACATTCACCACCCCAGGGGGGAGCAAATCCCCAATGATTTCCAAGAGCACCAAGAGGCTCGCCGGGGTGGCTGAAGCGGGTTTGAGCACTAAAGCATTGCCCGCAGCCAACGCGGGGGCCAACTTCCAAGCCGCCATTAAAAGCGGGAAATTCCAGGGGATGATCTGCCCCACCACGCCTAGGGGCTCGTGGAAGTGGTAGGCGACCAAATCGGGACTGATGTCGCTAATGCCCCCCTCTTGGGCCCGGATACAGCTAGCAAAATACCTAAAGTGGTCAATGGCTAGGGGAATGTCGGCATTTAGGGTTTCTCTAATGGGTTTGCCATTGTCCCAAGTTTCGGTGTAGGCGAGTTTTTCTAGGTTTGCTTCCATGCGATCTGCAATCTTAAACAACACCTGCGCCCTAGTATCTACCGGAGTGGCCGCCCAAGCGTCCTTAGCCTTGTGCGCGGCATCTAGGGCCTTTTCTATGTCCTCTGGGCTAGACATGGGTACTTCGCACAGCACCTCCCCATTAATGGGAGTTTTATTTGCTTTATACTGCCCCTTAGTGGGTTTGACCCACTCCCCACCGATGTAGTTTTCATAGCGGGCTTTAAAAATTTGGCTTTTGTCTTTGTCAATGCTCATGTCTTTCCTTGATTTTTTCCTCAATGTCCGTGGCTAAAATCGAGCACCATGCGTCCATCGATGCCACCTTTTTTCATGCGTTCAAAAATGGCGTTGATGTCTTCAAGCTTCGCGGGAGCTACATGGGCTTTGACTTTGTTTTCTTCAGCAAAGTGGATGGCCTCTTGTAAATCCAAACGCGTCCCCACAATAGAACCCCGTAGAGTGATCCCATTTAAAACGAGATCAAAAATATTCACGGGGAAATCCCCCGGGGGCAAGCCATTCATCGCCACGGTGCCACCCCGGCGCACAAAGCCTAGAGCTTGCTTAAAGGCCACAGGGTGCACGGCCGTAACCAAAACCCCATGCGTGCCTCCATCGGTTTCTTTGAGGATTTTGTCGATCGTGCCTTGTTCGCCCAGTTCCTTAGCGTTGGCAACCACACTTGCCCCGCACTCTTTAGCCAACTCCAACTTCTCATCAGACACATCCACGGCGGCCACATTCAAGCCCATCGCTTTTGCGTATTGCACGGCTAAATGCCCTAGACCGCCAATGCCCGTGATCGTAACCCATTGCCCGGGCTTGGTGTCTGTCATTTTAAGCCCTTTATACACCGTGACCCCAGCGCATAGAATGGGGGCGATGCTTAAAAAGTTGGTGTCTTTTTTGAGCACCCCGACATAGTTGGCATCGGCTAGGGCGTATTCAGCATACCCGCCATTCACCGAATACCCGCCGTTTTCTTGATGGAGGCACAGCGTTTCCCACCCGCTCATGCAATGGGTGCAATGCCCACACGCGCTGTAAAGCCAGGGGATGCCCACCGCGTCCCCTTCTTTAATGTGTTTCACGCCCTTGCCCACTTCCACAACATAGCCCACACCCTCATGCCCGGGGATTAAAGGCAATTTAGGCTTGATGGGCCAATCGCCCTCCACGGCGTGTAGGTCAGTGTGGCACACCCCACAAGCCTGGATTTTCACCAAAACCTCGCCCTCTTTCACACTAGGGACATCGACTTCTTCCACGCTAAGGGGTTTGCCAAACTCCTTAGCAACCGCGGCTTTCATTTTCTTAGACATCGTTTCTCCTTTTTTAGGTGTTTTAGTGCTAAGACAAGGCGAGTTTAATGGATGAAGGTTAACGCTCAGTATGCTTTAGGTGGGCGCGCTAAAAAGGGCTAAAAGTGTTACCAAAAGTTATTTAAAGAAGGTCTTTAAGAAGTAAAATAGCCCTGCAAGCAAGCCTAGCCCAAAGAGAAAACCCATGGCTTTAGAGAGGGTCAGGCTGGCGACCAAAAAGGCGCACATGGCGCAAAAGGCGGTGAGCGTGGCATAAGGCAGTTGGGTTAAAAAGTGGCTTTGCACACTGCAGCCCGCCCCCGTGGCCGATAAAATCGTGGTGTCTGAGATAGGGCTAGCGTGATCTCCATAGACTGCCCCAGATAAAATCGCTGAGAGCACCAAGACAATGTCGCCCCCGACCACGCTCACCATCCCCGCGCCAATGGGCAACATGATCGCAAACGCCCCCCAACTCGTGCCGGTGGTAAAAGCAATGAAGCCAGAGATTAAAAAGAGCAGTAAAGGAACGAGTAAAAACACCCCCTCAAAGTGTTGCAATAGACTTGCTAAATACACCCCCGTTTGCAAGTCGTCCCTAATCATGGGGCCTATCGCCCACGCTAAAACCAAAACCCAAATTGCCCCTGCCATGCTTAAAAAGCCCTTTTTAGACAGGCTTAAAAAAGAGTTTTTAGGCAAATAGGGGCGGGCTAAAAGGGCGCAAAGGGCTAGCGAAAAGAGTCCGCCCACAAAGAGCGAAAACGCGCTGTTGGTGTGCTTTAAAATGTCTAAAATCTCTTTGCTTTGGCTGTGGATGTAGCCCGTGTAAAACATTAAGGCGGTGATGCTCACAATCAAGCTTGCAATGCTGGTAATAAGCAAGGACACGGGCGCGCTTTTGCCCTCTTTAGTCGGCATTTGCAAGTCCTGCACACCCACATTTTGGTATTTTTGCATGGCGGGCAAGTTGATTTGCCACACAATGGCTAAGAACACCGCAAAAAGCGCAAACCACGCGTAATAATTGCTGCCAATGCTGGCTAAAAGCAGAGCGAAGCTATCTTTCAACAAGGGCGAGCCCTCATTTTGCATCACCCCCACAATGTAAGCCCCCCAACTAGAGATGGGCATGAGCAAACACACGGGCGCAGAGGTGGAGTCGATGATATAGGCCAATCTCTCGCGGCTGGATTTATGCATATCACTTAGCGAGCGGCTGATTTGCCCCACAATGAGGGCGTTAAAGTAATCGTCAATAAAAATCACCAGCCCGGCAAAGAGGGCCACGCCCTCGGCTTGGCGCGGGCTTTTGACATAGTTTTTTGCCCAATGCACGAAGGAATTGATCGCCCCTGAGCTGGCGATCACTTGGCTTAGCACCCCTAGCGTGATTAAAAAGCCAAAGACGCAGAGGCTGCTGAGGTTTGGGCTAAATCCGCTAGGGCTTTGGGTGTAAAAGACAGCACTGATTTTAGAATAAATGTAGGTAACAAGTGAGCCTAAACGCCCATCGGTGATTAAAAGCCCACCTAGAACAATCCCGCTAAAGAGCGAAAGGGCAACGCGCTTGGTGAAAATGACCATAAAAATGACAAGAAAGGGGACGGCTAGACTATAAACAGAATGACCCATAAAATCCTACCGGTAAGAGTGGCCGGGAGAGAGGGATTCGAACCCCCGGAGGTGTGACCCTCAACGGTTTTCAAGACCGCCGCTTTCAACCACTCAGCCATCTCCCGTTAGTGCAGAAAAGTTAAGCAAAAACAAATCTGGAGGCGACGCCCGGATTTGAACCGGGGAATCAAGGTTTTGCAGACCCATGCCTTACCACTTGGCTACGTCGCCGCTGGTGCCCAAAGCCGGACTTGAACCGGCACGGTATTGCTACCGAGGGATTTTAAGTCCCTTGTGTCTACCTATTCCACCACCTGGGCATGCCCTAGACTTTAGCCTAGGGGGAAACATTAGGTTAGCCTAAGATCAGCCTACGGCTAATCTCCTCTAACAATCGTTGTGTATTTACCATAGAGACCCAAGTAATTCACAACTTTTCTATCTACAGACTTAATGTTGCTAATGCCCCCGGCTCTTGCTGCTGTGGCTACAGAACAATCGCCGATGGCAATCAAGCCAATGATGCTCGTGCAACTTGCGGTGCCGGTTTTTGAACCGGCTTCACCATTACCCGAAACAGGGACTTGCACCCCTGTGTAAAGCCCTCCGTTGGGTATTGAAGAAGCGCAACCGCTAACTAAAACGCCCACACACACACACACACACACACTAGCAACCTTAGCAAAGCGCAACATTAGAGTCCTTTGTGTTTTTTTGAAAATGGAGCGGGAAACGGGGATCGAACCCGCGGCCCCGACCTTGGCAAGGTCGTGCTCTACCACTGAGCTATTCCCGCATAAAAACCACGATCTTAGCAAGATTTAACGAATAAGTCAAGCACCGCCTAAAACGCCCCACAAAGGGGCTTTAAACGCCATTTAAACGGGCTTTATAACCTTGTTTCTAAAAGCTCTTTGGTGTAAGGGTGCTTGGGGGCGCTAAAGACCTCATCTACTCGTCCGCTCTCCACCACCGCCCCCTTATGCACGACCAAGACGCGATCACACATGCACTCAATGACATCTAAATCGTGGCTGATGAACACATAGCTTAATTGCAACTTTTCTTGCAACTCTAAAAGCAGGGCAAGCACGACCTTTTGTAGGCTCTTATCTAATGCCGAAGTGGGCTCGTCCATCACCACCACTTGCGGGCGGGTGAGAATCGCCCTTGCAATGGCGACCCTTTGGCGCTGCCCGCCACTGAGCTCAAAGGGGTAGTAATGCAAATGCTTTGCCTCTAGCCCCACCGCCTCTAGACTCTCTTTGGCTTGTGCGCTGTCCCTCTTAAGCCCTGCGCCCACAAACGCCTCTAATAAAATCTCTTGCACGCTCCAGCGGGGATTGAGCGACGCAAAGGGGTTTTGGAAGACCATTTGTAAGGATTTTCTATAAGGCTTAAAGCTTTGCCGCTTCAAACCCCCCACACTTTGGCCCATTAAAACCTGTGTGCCCGTGCTTTGGGCTAATTTCAACAAGCCCAAAGCCAAAGAGCTCTTCCCGCTCCCACTCTGCCCAATAATGCCTAGCGTCTCTTGTTTGCGTAAATCAAAATCCACGCCCCTAATCGCCTCAAAAATGTCTTTTTTAAAGAATTTGGACTTGGTGTAAAACACGCTAAAATCTTGGACGCTTAAAGTGGGCTGATCTAGGGCGGGCGTGCGCTTTTTTTGCAACTGCCTAGCCTGTAAGAGCATTTGGCTGTAAGGGTGCTTGGGAGCGTTAAAGAGCTCTTTTGTGGCGTTGTGCTCGCAAATTTGCCCCTTTTGCAAGACATAGACAGAATCGGCAAGCAGGCCCACCGCCCCCAAATCGTGGCTGATGAATAACAGCGCCATTTGGTGTTGTGTGCTTAAAGTTTTTAGCAATTCTAAAATCTGTAATTGCACCTGTGCATCTAGGGCGGTGGTGGGCTCATCGCAAATTAAAAGCTTGGGGCGGTTGATTAAAGCCATCGCTAGTGCCGCTCGTTGGTTCTGCCCGCCACTGAGCTCATAAGGATACCTTTGGCACAAATCCATACTCAAGCCCACTTGCGTCATTACGGCCTCTAAGCGTTCTTGCGCCTCTTGTTTGCTGGGTTTGGCGTGCAAATACAAAGCCTCTAAAATCTGCTTTTGGATTTTATGCAAAGGATTTAGGGCGCTTAAGGGCTCTTGGGCAATGTAGCCGATGTGTTGCCCCCTTAGAGCACGCATCGCCCTATCGCTTAGGCGCAATAAATCCTGCCCCTTAAAGACAATGCGCCCGTTTATGGGCTGGATGTGCCCGCTTAAGCGCAAAATAAGACTGGCTAGCGAGCTCTTCCCACTCCCGCTCTCGCCAACTAGTGCCACCCTCTGGCCCACTTCCACGACTAAATTTAAATCTTTGAGTAAAAAATCCGTCCCCACGCGGGCGTTTAGATTTTCAAGACGGAGCAAGGGGTTATTTAACACTTGTGGCGCTGAAGGCATCGCGCACCCCCTCCCCGATAAAGACTAAGATAGAAAGCAATAGTGCGGTGGCAAAAAAGCCCACCAACGCTAAATGGGGGGCGTAAAGATTGTTCTTGCCTTGGTTTAACAGCTCGCCTAGGCTTGCACTGCCAACAGGCATGCCAAAGCCTAGAAAATCAAGGCTTACCAAAGTCCCGATGCTGCCCGCCATCACAAAGGGTAAATAGGTGATCGTGGCGACTAGGGCGTTTGGCAAAATGTGGTAAAAAATCACCCGCGCATCGCTCACGCCTAGGGCATAAGAAGCCTTGACATAGTCCATGTTGCGTCCCCTTAAAAACTCGGTCCTAACCACCTGCGCTAACCCCATCCAAGAAAACGCCAGCACCAGCCCTAAAAGCCACCAAAAATTAGGCGTGAATAAGTTAGACAAGATAATGAGTAAAAAGAGCATGGGGATGGCGCTCCAAATCTCTAAAAAGCGCTGGCCAAGAAGATCAATGAGCCCGCCATAATAGCCCTGAAGCGCACCAATTGCCACGCCAAGCCCCACGCTAAACACGCTTAAGATTAGCCCAAATAAAATAGAAATGCGGTAGCCATAGACGAGGCGTGCGAGCACATCGCGGGCTTGATCGTCCGTGCCTAGCCAGTGCTTTAGGCTTGGGGGGGTGGGGGCTGGGGTTTTTAAATCCATAATGATGGTGTCGTAAGAGTAGGGGATTAAGGGCCAAATCACAAAGGCGTTTTTCAGCAGGTGGTTTTTGACATAGGGGTCGGTGTAGTCCGCACTGGTGTAAAAATCCCCCCCAAAGGCGGTTTCGGGGTAATCCTTAAAAATGGGGAAGTAGGCTTTATGGTCTTTGTAAATAAAAAGGGGCTTGTCATTCACCCAAAGTTCAGCCCCCAAGGACAACACAAACAACACCACAAAGACAACCAACGCCCAAAACGCCCGTTTATTCGCCTTAAACGCCCTTAAACGCCGTGCTTGTAAATCCAAAAGCCATCCTTGCACTTGATAAAAGGGGTATTTTACAGAAAAAAGCGCATAAAGGGCTTAGTCAGCCAAAGACCGAAAATTTAGAACGATTTAGTAGATTTTTACAGCCTTTTAAGGGGCAAGAAAGAGGAGGTTAAAGTGTTTGACATCATCAAAGATAAAAGGGTTTAAAATCTTATGGGGCTTGTCTATGTCTTGGACATCTACTCTAATGTGTCCGTTCTCTATAAAGTAAATGTCTTTAATCTTAAGGACAGCAGGTACACCATTGTTACTGTAGTATTTCACTAAAATTTCATAGCCATCTTTGGCAGGCTGTATGCCATCAACCACAAGAACAATGTTGGGGTCTTGGGGTTTGTAAAAGGCCATATCTATGACTTCTAGCATTTCATTGTCTAGCTTGGTTTGTTTTGCTTGCTCCATAGAGCGTTTGAGTTGTTTAACCGCCTTTTCACTTCTAATTTTCCACGCAATGGTTCTTAAATCTCTTTTAGCTCGTTCTCTGTCCTTGCTGGTTTTAGTAATGGGTTGAAAATAGAATTGGATATGGGTATGGGTGATGCGGTTGCCCATGCCTTTGGTCTTTATCTTTTCATAGCATAGGTTCTCAAAGTGTGGGAGCTTGTGGAGTTCTTTAAGGGCGGGTTTGAGGATAAGGCGTTCTATGTTTTCAAAAAGAGTTTTTGGCGGTATTCCCATCAACTCCCTAAACTCCCCCCACTCCATTTCAGGGGGCACGCCTGTGCTTTTCCATTGCTTGAGTAGCCTATAAAGAGTCTTGGCGTATTTACCGCTAATGTTTTGAAACTCCAAGAGTTCAAAAGAAGTGAAGTTGCCATGGAGATAATTATAGTACTCTATTGCTCTTGGGGGCAAGCCCCCAAACCCCCAAGAGAGGGCTTTGAAGTGAGGATTAGATTTTTTAGTCTTTAGTCTTGAAGTATCTATGATTATGGGATAATCATGCCTTTGAAGAGAGAGTGAAAAACTGATTGATTTAGGGCAATTATATTTTTGGAGAGTAAGATGAAGAGAAACAATAAATCAAATATAGCGTTTAAAGCGCTTTTAAAGGGTCGTAGAGTGCAAGTTTAGGGGTTGGGAGTTCAAAAAAAAAACTATGGTTTTGTGGTTGGGAGTTGCCGTGGGATTTATGAAGGTTTTAACCATTACGCTAATACTAGCAGTCCTTATTACTGTTTAGAAGTTTCACTTATCTTGCGGCTACACCTTAGAAAGATATGTGCTTAGGCATTCCGGGCAATGTAACGGGGTATCTATCCCACAGAATCCAAAAAACTTATCTGGGCTTGCACCTAAGACTCCTTTGCCATTTAAACTACGTGGAATATATAAAAATCATGGATAGCAAAGATAAAGATTTAGAGTAACTTGGATGTGGCTACCAAGATAAATCGCGCCCAACACCAATAACTTCAAACACACCTGTTTTTAGGGTGCTTGTGCCTTATTTAAACCCATATACCATCGTTCCGTTTGAATATCGCTTTTACCTGTTTGCTGAGTTTTGTCAATGTACTGCCTTAGTTAGGATGTTGCCCATTTATGGGTCTTGAAGCCTAAAACGTGGGGTTTGTGCGCTAAAATAGGGTATGAAAATACAGACATTAAGTGAATTTGAAAAGTGGTTGAAAAATCTCAAAGATTTAAACGGAAAAGTGCGATCACGCGCCACATACAGAACTTAAAAATAGCGGACACTTTGGCGATCATAAGCACATTGCGGGTCAAATCTTTGAGATGCGTATCCACACGGGTGCAGGCTACCGCCTGTATGTGGCTAAACGGGGCGAGGTGTTGGTGATTTTGTTGTGGCGCGCCGTGCAGTGGCGCGCTTAAGGCGACAAAAGCACGCGATAAAAGGATATAATTAAGGCATAAAAAATCTTGAAGGATTGTCCATGCCCGTAACCTTTAAACCCTTTAGTGTAGCCGAGTTCTTAGACTCCGATCAAGTGCGCTTAAGTTATGCTTAGAGCTGTTTTAGAGGATAGCGGCATGGCATTTGCAAGACTTCTAAAAAAATTAGGTTTTGGTTTGCGGCCTTTAGAAATGCCAAAATGCCACACCGCTTAAAAATCCCTCAACAACCCTACAATGTAGGGGTTTTACAGAAATTTGTAGTGAGGAGATAGCATGCCTGCCCCTTTTTTACATGCCTATCAACATAGGGGGCGGTTGTTTTGTTGCGATGCGGGCTTTAGAGAACAAGCAAGAGGGCAAGCAGGGTTTCTCTCCAATCTTGCCCTTGCCTTTTCAGGTGCTGTGGCTTTGCAAACTTTAGGGCGTTTGGGCTTTACAATCAATCCGCTTGTAGGCACAATCTTAAGCACAATCTTATCTATCTTGCCCGGTATTTTTCCAAATTCGTACAGAGCAAGTCTCTGTTACGCTCAAAGACTACAAAAAAGGAGCAAACATGCCCCTGCCCCCTAAAGCTTATAAACTCAAATGCCCTTGTGGGTTTTCTAAGATTGTGGCTTTTAAGAGTGATGCCTTGAGTCCTCTAGACTTAGCCAAAATGGCAACAACTTGCCCCCAGTGTGGGCAACAAATGCAAAAGGTTTCTTTAAATTTATTCGATCAAATATTTAAGGTGTTTAAGAAATGATTCAAAATCTCTTGATTCTTTACAACCCCTTTTACCAAGAAAATGTCATTGAGTTGCACTTAGAAATACTGAAAGAAAAAGGCAAAGTCGCCTTTGGTAAAATCCGCCCCCGGAGCAAAGACCAAGAGCACAAACACCCTCAAACTTTAGAGCGCATTTACCAAAGCACCACGTCCCAAAACTTTTTACAACTTTTTTTAACTAATTTCGCCAGCTTATTCGTGGCAAAAGTGGAGGCGGTGCAAAAGGATTTAGAAGGTGTGAGCGCGCCTGAGTATTATTTTAGCGAAGATAGAAAGTTTAGCGTGGAGGCGTGGTTCATCATCACAGACATGCGCGAACTAGAGCGCAACGATTTTACCGCTGTGCGCGATCGCTACCTACCCAACTTCACCACGCCTGATCATAACAACCACACCTTTAGAATTTATGGCAATGATTACGATTACCCACTCGCCATAGAGATGAAAAAAGAGATCAATTACTTTGAAGACCCCAAAAAACACTACCCAAATGTCTTTAAAAGCGCGGAGTTTTTAGAGCTCAAAGAGCGCTTGATTGAGCTCAACTTTGGGGCTACTGCCTACAAGCTCCACCACGCCAGCCTAGACAATGTCATTTATGCCGAAATGGAGTATCAAAAGAACAAACAAGACCCCCTCTATGACTTTGGACCCATCGCGCTCAGGTATTCTAAAATCTTAGAGCAAGAAGCCTATGCTTTGTTTAAGGATTTAGTGCGCTTTTTAGCCCAAAACAACCCTAAAATCCTAGAAATGCGCTACTTCTCCCACTCTAAAAAGGAGAATACCCCTCTGTGTCAAATCTTAAGCGATGACTACAAAGACAAGCCCGTCTTAGCCGACTACAAAAACATCATCGCCTTGCCCAGCCTCCAACAGCCCCTTTTAGATTTGCTCCCTAGCTCGGTGCGTGTATTCTTATCTAAGAGCCTTTTAGAGGTGATTGAAATTTTCCGCTCTGTCCGCAACAAGAGCGCGCATGGCAATGAACGCACTTCTTTAAAAGAGGCACAATGCTTACGCAATGAGATTTTAGGCATCACAGGGACAAATATTTTAAAAGAGATCGCCAACTACAAAGCCACCCTCACTCCGCCCAAACCCAAAAATAGCCCCAGAAAGGTGCTTGAAAACATCGGAGGAATTCGGGTTGTGGGGTACAAGTAAGAAAGGTGAATATGAGCAAAAATGACGATTTAACACAGATACAAAGAGACTCCCAAGAGGGCGGGCTAGGTGGTTTAGCAAGCGCACAAGGGGCGCAAGATACAAATTTGCAGGGGCAAACGCTAGAGCAAGGTAAAGGGCAAGTTTGGCAAAGGCAAAATATGGAGCAAGCGCAAGCGTTAAATGCGCAAAACCCTTTGAAATCCCAAGTTTTAGAATTATTTCAAGATAGCGAGGTGCAAGAGGCGATGTTTCAATGGTTGTTAAATCTTTTTAGAAGTCGAGACACGGCACTTTTAACGCAAGTTGAAAAAGCCCAGCAAGAGACAAAGCGGCAATATGAGCAGGCACAAGCACAAATCCAAGAGCAACAAAGCGTCCTAGCACGGCTAGAAAAAGAGTTACTAGCCTTGCAACAAATAGAGAGAGAAAACCAAGCCAAGCTAGCAAAAGCGCAAGCAGAATTAAACCAAAGCCAAAGCGTGCTGGAGAGCACACAAAAAGAGCTAGAAAACACAAAAGCAGACTTAAAAAGGCATCAAGTGCAAGCCTATGAATTGTTTTTAACTCTGCCCCCTAGCCTCAAGCAGGGTTTGAGCAATCTTTTTAGCGAAAACGACCCGCTTGCCTTTTTAGCCATCGGCACGCAGGGCAAGAATATCGAAATGCTGTGGGATTACACTAACAACGCCCTGAAAGAAAACAAAGAAGGGGCGCAAATTCTTGTAGAAATCTTTTATGCCCTCTTTGGCTACTATGCAAAAGCCACCCCTTACAAGCTAGACCCCCTAGAAGTGGGGCAGCCCTACAACCCCACCAAGCACCAACGCCACCACTCCAGCACGCATGCCAGTGGCAATATCACCTCTGTGCTGTTGCGTGGGTTTTTACACGCCAAAAGTGGCGAAGTCAAAAGACAATCTGTGATCAAACTTTAGGGAGCAAATATGGAACATATCAAAACCATCGAGGGGATTTACCTTTCTAAAGAAGCCTTAGAAACGCAAATGGGAGCAAGCTGGCAAGAGTTTATCAAAAATGAAAATTTAGAGAATCCCAAACAGTCCTTCACCAAGCACATTGTGGCATGCTTTGAGCTTTTTAAAGAACACGCCACAAAAACAGAGGTGATCGCGCTCAATAAAACAAGCTTTTACTTGCCCCAACAAAAGCTTTTTGGGTTTGTGTATTTTAATAACAAAAATGGCTATTATGGCTATATCCCAAGCCCACTACATGTTCTATGCGCCCATTTAGCCGGCGATGCCTACCACGACACCAAATTTAGCCAAGAGCAAGTGGAAAGTGCTTTTAAAAGTCTTTATCCTAAATTGCCCGTCCTAAGAGACCAACAACAACAAAAAATTACAAATGGTATCCGCATTTGGCGCAATAACCTAGATATCTTAGATAGTTCTTGTGAAAATTATTTGAGGGATAACAATTATTACTACCGCTCCGGAGATAATGATAGTTGGTTGCGCGATTACAACCCAAACTACACCCGATGGTTTTTAGACCTTGTTCCCGCCTCTGAATCCTTAAAAAAGATATTCCAACGCTTTTATAACACCCCAAAAACCCAAATTGGCATTAAATGTTTAGAGGGGCAAAATTGGCTAAATGTATTGAGAAACGATGTGCGCAATAACTACACATCAGACATACAATACTATTTGCAGCGTTACACTTTTAGAGAGCTTGCCACCCAAGAACAAAAGGATTTTTTAGCAAAAATCTTAGAAACCTATCAAGAGCTACATTCTCCACAAGACCTAGACGACCTAGTGATACTCGCTGATGTCATAGAGCTACACGACGAAGGTGCAGAATTACCGCTCCTTGATAAAGTCATCAAACAAACCTACCAAGAAGCCTTGCAAAGTGCGAAAATCCAAATCCTAGACTCTCTAAAATCAAGCCCCGATCATGCCGTGTTGCAAGCCTTTAGCTACGACCCCCAAGCACAAAAATACACCCTTAAAGACCCCAAAGCCCTAAGCGCTAGGGAGGATTGCTTTGAAGAACTCTTGCAAGCCGATAAAATCCGCGCCAATCTCAAGCCCTACGACCCTAAAATCTTAAGCGATGCCAATCGGGGGCTATGGGAGCTTTGGGAGGATCAAGGCACAGGCGAGGGCGAGCTAGTCGCTTTTGCCAGCCCGGTTATGGCGCGCAACCCCAAAGCCGACATTAAAGAGGGGATTGTGGGGATTGACTTTGGGACCACAAGTAGCGTTGTGGTGTGCCAAGAGGAGAGCGCGCAAATTTATCCCTTGCGCATCGGGCTAGGGGATTTAACCCAAGAGATCGAAAAAATCCAATACGAAAACCCCACCATCATCGCCTTTAACGATTTGACCGCCTTTTTACAAGCCTACAACGCCCAAAAAGGACGCCCCAAAACCAAATGGGAGAGCGTGAAAATCGCCCACGAAGCCAAGAATGACATGCACAACAGCCCCTCCCACCATTACAATTCCTTTTTCAGCGCGCTCAAGGCATGGGCGGGGGATAAGTCTAGAAAAATGCAAATCTTAGACAGACAGGGGGCGCATTTTGAGCTAAAGGGGAGCTTGGATTTGAGCGAGGGGGATTTAAACCCCATCGAGCTTTACGCCTACTATCTAGGGCTTTACATCAACAACCAATACAATGGGATTTTTTTAAATTACCTCTTGTCCTTCCCGGTAACCTACGAGCTAGAGGTGCGTGAGATGATCTTAGAGAGTTTTAAAAAGGGCATTGCTAAATCCCTGCCTAATGCTTTGCATGCTCAAGGGGTGCTAGATCGCCTCAAGGTTGAAAAGGGGGCAAGCGAGCCGGCCGCCTATGCGATCAGCGCTTTAGAGGGCTATGGCTTTGAGCCTAGCGATGAGGAGCAGGTGTATTATGGGGTTTTTGACTTTGGGGGCGGGACGACAGATTTTGACTTTGGGCTATTCATGGAGGCACCCGAGCATAGCCGTTATGATTATGTCTTGGAGCATTTTGGAGCGGGCGGGGATCGCTATTTGGGCGGAGAGAATTTGCTAGAGCTAGCCAGCTTTGAAATTTTCAAGCGCAACCAAAATTTATTGTTAAAGCAGCAAATCCCTTTCACAAGGGCAGCTGAGGGGCAGTTTTTTGCCGGTAGCGAGGTGCTCCTTAGCCAAAGCCAAGAAGCCCGTAGCAACACCAAAAACCTAGTGGAAAAATTGCGTCCACTTTGGGAGGGCAGAGAGTTTAACGATGAGGGCGAACTAGCCTTAAATCTCTTTGATAGCCACGGGCAAGAGATCGTGGGCGTGCGCTTGGATTTTAGCGTGCAAGAAGCGCAAGAGCTTTTTAAAGAGCGCATTAAAAGAGGGGTGGATAATTTTTTTAGCGAGTTTTTTAGGGCAACCGCGCGCTTTTTTGAAAAGAAAGGCATGTTAGAGGAGGGGCGGGGCATTAACACCTTTCATATTTTCTTAGCGGGCAATTCGAGCAAATCGCCCCTCGTCAAAGAACTCTTTGAAGCAAAGATCGCCCAAATTACCGAGCAAGATGCCAACCAAGCCCAAACCCCCATTAGCTACAAACTCTACGCCCCTTTAGAGAGTGCCGATTTTGCTAAACCCAATGGCAAAACCGGGGTCGCCTTTGGTTTGGTGCAAGCCCGCAAGGGCGGGGCAATTCAAGTCATTGACTCCAATGTGGAGGAGAATATCCGCTTTAAATACTATCTAGGGCGATCCAAAAAGCGCAAGTTTTATACACTCATTGATCGCGATCACCCTTACAATAAATGGGTGAAATTCTTAGATGCCTCTGAGAGCCAATTTGAGGTGTATTACACCACGCAAGCCAGCGCGGCCAATAATCATTTAAGCCTTGAGGATCACGCCATTAAGAAAAAATCCCTAGAAACGGGCGTGAGCAACCCCCATGCTTTTATTTTTATCCGTTTAGTTGCGCCCAGTGCCTTTGAGTTTGTGGTCGCCGCTGATGAGGGTTTGGAGAATGAGAATTATTTAAGCAGCGTGCAAAAAGTGGAGTTATGAAAATCAACAGATAAAGGGGGCTAAAAATGATGGCATGGGTTGCAAAAATGCGGGGGTCTGTGGTGTTGCTCGCCGTGCTGGGGGTTGTGGTGTGGGTTACAGAGAAAATTGCCCCGGGCATGCTGAAATCTTTCTTGGAATTTGTGTGGGATTTTTGTTTGGGTTTGGTGTGCTTTGGGATTGTCTTTGGCTTGTGCTGGGCTGAGGGAGTGCTTTGGTATCGGCTGATTCAAAGATGGGGCAGTCCATTTTTCACAAGAGTTTTTAAAGAGGAACGCTTTTTTTGGCTTAAGAATCGCTTGATTGCGTGGGTTGTAGGGGTTTTAGTGTTTGCCATCGCTGTATCAGCCACAAGTGAGGGGTTATATTTTCTCTCTTACTGTGCTTTCTTGTGGATGGGCTATTCTATTTTTGTGTTTTTAACAACCAATAACAATGCTCCCTTTAGGGATAAAGTGAGGGCAGTGTATCAAAATGCGTGGCAAGACATTTTGGACAAAAACACCCAAGCCTCACGCTACTTGTCGCATGTGTCCTTGCTTTTGACAAGCATTTTAGCAGGCATCATGGTCTTGGGCGTGCTTTGGGCGATTTTTGGGTCTTTAATCCTCTTTGCTTTGCAAATCATTTTATTTATGTCTGTGGTGTGGCTCGTGTATTTATTTGTCAAAATACGCCTTGACTCTAAAAAGAGCATTAAAAGCGTGCAGGGCTTGACTATGCCCCAAGAGTGGGCACAAGATTACATTAATGCCCTACTCCAAGCTGACAGAGTGCGTGCCGACATCACCCCCTATGACTCTAAAATCTTAAGCGATGCTAATCGGGGCTCTTGGGAGCTGTGGGATTTAGCAGAGAGCTTGAGCGTATCTAGGGCAACTTTTGTGCGTTTTGAAAAACCCTTGATTGCTAGAAACCCCAAAGCAGACATCAAAGAGGGGCTAGTGGGGATTGATTTTGGCACGACTAGTAGTGTCGTGGTGTGCCAAGAGGAAAACCAAAGCGTGCCCATGCGCGTAGGGTTAGGGGATTTAACCCAAGAGATTGAGAAAAACCACTATGAAAACCCCACTATTTTAAGCTTTAACGATTTAGCCAGCTTTTTACAAGCCTATAAATCCCAAAGAGGCAGACCCCCCACAAAATGGGATCAAGTGCAAGTCTCCCACGCCGCTTATAGCGCCTTTTTAGGTAGCCCCTCAAGCGATTATAACGCCTATTTGAGCGGGTTAAAGCAATGGGCGGGGGACAAGCAGAGAAAATTACAAATTTTAGACAAACAAGGGGCACATTTTGAGATCAAGGAGAGTTTAGCGATCAAAGAGGGGGATTTAAACCCCATCGAGCTTTATGCCTACTATTTGGGTCTATACATCAACAACCAACACCATGGGGTGTTTTTAAATTATCTCTTATCCTTCCCGGTAACCTACGAGCCAGCGGTGCGTAACATGATCTTAGAGAGTTTTAAAAGAGGCTTGGCTAAATCCTTGCCCAATACTTTGCATTCTCAAAAGGTGGTAGAACAACTTAAAGTTGAAGAAGGGGCAAGCGAGCCGGCGGCTTATGCGATCATCGCTTTAGAAAATTATAATTTTGATCCGAGCGAAAACGAGCGGGTGTATTATGGGGTCTTTGACTTTGGGGGCGGGACAACGGATTTTGACTTTGGGGTTTTGCAGGGCACGCCAGAATCTAGCCGCTATGATTATGAATTGGAGCATTTTGGCGGGGCAGGGGATCGCTTTTTAGGCGGGGAGCATTTATTAGAATTAGCCAGCTTTGAAATTTTCAAGCGCAACCACGCTTTATTGTTGTCTAGGCAAATCCCCTTTAAAAAACCCGCCGAGGGGCAAGGCACTTTAGGCATTGAAACCTTGTTAAACGACTCGGCAGAAGCCCACACCAACACTAAAACCCTCATGGAGAAACTCCGCCCCCTTTGGGAGGGTAGAGAATTTGAAGATGAGGGGGTGTTGTCTTTAAATCTCTTTGATAGCGGTGGGCAAAACATCGCCGGCGTGGATTTGGATTTTAGCACCCAAGAAGTGCAAAATCTTTTCAAAGAGCGCATCCAAAGGGGGGTAGATTTATTCTTTAGCGAGTTTTGGCGCGCCACAGATGCGTATTTTGAGCGCGTGCAAGAGGCAAGAGACATCAACACTTTCCATATTTTCTTGGCAGGCAATGCGAGCAAATCGCGTCTTGTGCGAGAACTCTTTGAAGCAAAGATTAATCAAATCACCCAAGACACCCAAGCCCGCTACCAAGTCTATCCGCCCCTAGAAAGCCGTGATTTAGCCAAGCCCAATGGCAAAACAGGGGTCGCTTTTGGGCTGATACGCACCCGTAAGGGCGGGCAAATCCAAGTGATCAACAATTACACGCAAGGCGGAGCACATTCTAAATACATCTTGGGGCGGGGGCGCAAACAAAAATTTGAAATCGTGCTAGAAAGAGATCAGGCCTACCAAGAATGGGTCAAATTCTTAGATGCAAGTGAAAGCCGATTTGAGCTTTACTACACTTTGCAAACCAACCCCTATAATTGCCACTTAAGCGACCCGGCCATTAAGAAAAAATCCCTAGAAACGGGCGTAAGCAACCCCCATGCTTTTATTTTTATCCGTTTGGTGAGCCCGAGTGCCTTTGAGTTTGTGGTGGCTACTGATGAGGGCTTGGAGGATGAGAATTATTTAAGCCCAATCCAAAAGGTAGAATTATAGGGTTAGCGTTTTTTGCGCTCTTTGGCGAGCATGCGCTTGGCATGCGCGACTATGCCCTCTTTGCCCTCTTCTGTAGAGTTTGGCTCTTGATAACTCCCCCGCATCTTGCCTTGTGCAATCGCCTCTAATAGCGTTAAAATTTCTTGATCTTGCATACAATCCCCTAAGCTTTAAATGCGCCTAAGTCTTTAGGGCTGAGTGCCCAGCCATTAAATTTCACTCCCTGCTCATCCACCAACACCTCAACTTGCACTTGGCTTTTAAAATCTTTGAGGCTATAAGTGTCTGTAAAAAAGTGGATTTCTTGATTGCTTGAGCCCACAATCCCCCGACTCTCATCGTATAAAGAATCCACATACTCCCCATCCACCAGCACATCCACAAAGTCCAATAATTCTTGTGCCCCCTCAAGGGGTAGTTTTTGTATTTGTGCCAAAGTGTAGCCACTAAAGAGCAACACCGATAGATTCTTTTGCTTACACCAGCGCACTACTGGCAATAAACCCTTAGCTTGTAAAAGGGGCTCCCCGCCTAAAAGCGTGATCCCACAAATGCCATATTTTTCATGCGCCTCTTGGATTTTGGCGATCAATGCCTCTTCTGTATGCAACTCTCTTTTTATCAAGGGTTGCATGTGTGGGTTACAGCAATTAAAGCAACGCTTTAAACAGCCTTGCAACCAAATAGCCATGCGTTTTCCCGGGCCTTCTGCTTGCGTGCATAAGCGCACGCTGGCGATATTCAACACGGCCCTAACTCAAATTCAAAGCTGTCAAATTCGGGCCTAGTCTGTTTGATGTAGATTTTTTGACAGCCCTCCATTTCTTCCCAGTGATCGAAAATAAAAATACTCAAATGGTTTTCAATTTGGCTTTCTAGGCGATTGACTACCCCCCGCCCCCCTTGCTCTTTATTGACATTCCTTGCCAATGCCCTAAAGCCCTCTTGCGCGCTCTTCTGGGTTTTAAACTCTAGGCTGATTTTGTATTTTTCAGCGACCTGTTGGGCAATCTTTTCAAATTTGCTTTGAATGATGGCGATCAAAAAATCCTCGTTTTTAATGAAATGGAAGGGGACAATGTTATTGCCAATGCGGTTTAGCAATTCGGGCCGCTTCAATGTCTTGTTAAAATGATCTCGCACGGCTTGTATGAATTTTTGTGCCACTTCTTTAGGATCGTCATCGACATCAATGTCTGTATCAGCCGCCCCAATGTTGGAGGTGAAAATGATCACCGACTCGCCAAAAGAGGCAGTCTCCCCCCGCCCATCCGTGAGCCGCCCATCCTCTAAAATCTGCAAGAATTTATCTAAAATCTTCCCATGCGCCTTTTCAATTTCATCAAACAAAATCACGCTAAAGGGCTTGGCGCGGATGGCGTTGGTGAGTTGCCCGCCCTCTTCATGCCCCACATATCCAGGGGGCGCGCCTACAAGGCGTTGATCGCTTTGCTCGTGGTTAAACTCGCTCATGTCAAAGCGCAGAAATGCGCTCTCATCGCCAAATAAAAACTCGGCTAAAGACTTGGCAAGTTCGGTTTTGCCCACCCCCGTAGGCCCTACAAAAAATAAAACTCCCTTGGGCTTTTGACTCTTGGCCGAGTGTGCCGCCCCTGAAAACCCCGTAAAGGCACGGATAATGACCTTTTCCACCTTGCTAATGGCATGGCTTTGCCCCTTCACGCGCTTTTCTAGGGCTTGGTGAATGCCGTCTAATTTATGCTTGTCTAAATCCTCCCACGGGCTGCGACTCTGTTTGTAGCGGTAGAATTTCACGCTCTTTTCAGGGCTTAAATGCTTGTTGTTATGGGCGAGTTGCAAGATTTGGGCAATTTCTTTGAGCATAAAACCCTCTAGCATGTCAATGAAGTCGGCTAATTTACTGGGGTCTTGGGTGATGGGCGGCTCAAAGGGGAGTTCCTCAAATTTTTCAATAAAGCTTTTGCGCTCAGGACGGCTAGGCAAGGGGATTTCTAGGCTGCTGATGTGGCAATCATTGATGTAAAAGGAAGAGGGCAAAGCGGTGCGTTTGCGGGCTAAAAAGATCACCAAATTTTTAGATTGCATGGCTTGATCACCGCTTAAGGTGTAATGGGCGTTGCGTTGGATGGCTTTTTTGAGCCGAACGATCCAATGGCGTTCTGCTTCGCTAAGGCTGGCTTGCACGCCAAAGATATAATCTGTGTAATCTAAGATAAAGCATTGCCCCGACTTTTTGGCAAGCTCATTCATAATCACAGAGAAAAACTCTTCCGGGCTTTTGTGTTCGGGGCGCTCTTGGGAGGTATTGGCCTCGCCAATATCATAGGCATCCTTAGCTTGAGGCTGTGGGGCGGCTTTGGCCTCTGGCAAGATGGATAGATCACAATCCACCCCTCCCACACAATCCCACAGCCACACGCTTGAAAAGCCCAATTCTTGGTGCAACAACTCAATCAAAAAGCGATCTAGATCTTTGTATTGTTTATCAAATTTGCTCTTAAAAAGATCGCCTACATTCCCGCTTAAAATCACCACGCCTCTAAGCTTGGCATCGCACACGAATTGTTGCAACCATTCGCTTTCTTTCTCCATGCAAACCTCCTTATAGCGATTTTTTATGGGGGTTGTTTAAATCAATCGCCCCCTTAGAAATGCGATCGGGATTCTCCCAAAGAATCTTTTTATCCTCCAGCCTAAAGCCATAGACATCCTCCAATTCTTTTTTAAATTTGGCAATGTCCTCCTTGCAAGTGAGCCCCTCGTATTGGTCGAACTTATACAAAATACGCTCCCCACCGCGCTCAATGCGGCATTGCACCCTTTTACCCGAAGGGCGAGCCGCCTTGATGATCACTGCCCCCTCTTTTAAAACGGGGGCTTGCACTTCAAACTCATGCCCTCTTAGGGTTTTGACAATAGAGATCACCACCTCTTTGCGGGCATTTTCCTCCACAATGAGCGAATCGGCTTGGGCGTTAATTTGCGCCACTTGGCTCTCTAAGGCGTTAAAATCTTGGCTCTCTAGCGCGCTCATAGTTTGCGTGATTTGTGTTAAAAGCGTTGCTTGCTCGTGGCTAGTTGCTATTTGTGCCACCTCGTTTTTAAGGTGCTCTAATTCTTGCCGCCACATCTGCCTTTGGCTCTCTTGTTGGGCATTATTGGCTTGCGCTTGCGCTTGCGCTTTTTGTAACACTTGCTCTAAATCTGCTTGGATTTGGTGCTGTGTGTCTGCATTGAGCCCATCAAAGGCGGCTAGACGCTCCTGTAAAAGTGCTAAATCTCCTCTAGCGTAGGCGATGATTGCCGGGTCCTTGATCTCTTGCAAACGGGCGTAAAAATCTTGCTGGGCTTTCTCTTGGTTTGCCCCTGCTTGTGCCCTTTGCAAATCCAAAGCCTGCCTTTGCAATTTTTCTAAATTGTAGAGCGCCTCTAGGCTTTGTTGCTGGGCTTTTAGGGGGTCTGTTTGGATGAGGGCTTGCAAGTTTTCTAGCTCTTGCTTAGGAGATTCTAAAGATATAAAGGCATCCAGCCCTTGTGCTTGCATTTTTTGCAAGTTGCCTTGTAAATCCCTGCAATTTTGTTGCGCATTCTTGGTCGCGTTCTCTTTTTTGATCTCTTGGCGGGCGAGTTCTTGGCGGTGCCTTAAGGCTTTGTCTTGCGCTTCTTGCAAAAGCACGCCCATTTGGGTTTGTAATTGCGAGTAAAAGCCCTTGAAATCCCGCCCATCAAAGGCTTTCACTTGGGCTTCTAGTTTTTGTAAACCCTCTTTGGCAAACTCCAGCACCAAATCATCTTGGATTTGCTCCCTTTGGGTGTAAAAATACTCTTGAACGCTGGCTTGATTGGCCCTAAATTGTGCCTTTTGCAATCCTTTAGCATGCTTTTCAAGACTGTTGAGCTGGGAGAGGATGGCATGGCTTAATTCTTGGGCTTTAAAGGGGTTGTCATCTAAAAGACGCACATGATCTTCAAAAGTCGAATCGTAACCCCCGTATTTTTGTGCGGGGGGTGGCAATTCTAGGCGGGTGTTTTGGGTTAATTGACGGGCATTTTGCATTTGTGCCTTGATCTCTTGCAAGGAGACAAAGGCATCTAAGCCTTGGGCGTGTATGCGTTCTATGTGTTGTTTGGCTTGCTCCAAATGGGCTAGACTCATCTCTAGGGCGCGTGCCCTCTTAGCAAGGGCGCGTTTTTGGCGTTCTTTAGCGCGTTGTCTTTCTAGCTCAATGCGGGCATAATGTTCTTGACTCATGGTAATTCCCTTAAATGGATTTGTGCCTTGATTCCACTTGGGGCATTGGCAAAACAAGTTGCAAATAAAGACTCTTGTAACTCTAGGCTAGGCATTTCTGGTAAATCTGCCAAATTAGGGGTATGCGTGCTTTTGAGCCAAATGGTCTTTTTGGTATTCAAAATCAAGGGCAAGAGATCGAGATTCAACCCGCCCTCGTCTAAAATCACCACCACATCAAAAGGGCTAGCCATCTCTAAAATACTAGGATCGCTCCCAAAGGGGATAAAGCACAAACTTGTGTCTGTGGGGGTGCTTGGGTTCAATGCCTCTCTTAAGCCCTCTAGGCGGGTGTTTAGAGCATTTGGGATTTGCTCCAAATTTTCAAGGCTGTATTTTTTTTGGATTTGCTCTAAGCTGGCTTGCACTTGTGCTTTTCGGGTGGTGATTTGCTCCATTTGGGCTTTTAAATCTTGGATTTGTATCTTTAGGACTTGGCATTCCGTGGGCTGTGTTTTTGGCTCTGGTCTAAAATTTTGCGCTTGGGCGCGTAGGGTGGTGCTAAAATGCGCCTTTAATTGCGCCACTTTTGTTCTATGGGTTTCTAATAAATGCTTGATCTGTTCTAATTTGCCCGTGCCAAAGAATTTAGCATACTTGCCCAAAGCAAACGCCCCCCTTTGCTCTTGTTCTTTGTGACGGATTTGTTCTTGGAGCGCCTCTAGGCTCTCTATATCGGTGGCTTTGTCCTTTTGGGCTTTAAGCTCTTGGATTTCTTGGGTGAGTTTGGCGCGCCCTTCTTGCAAGGCACTAAAATCAATCTTTGCCACCTCTTGATCGCATTGCTCAAAGTGCAAAATGTCTTGGTAAATCGCTTTCAGCGCGCTTGAAAAGTCGTGTGCGGGCATGCCTAAAGAGAGGGGGCTAAATTTAAGGGGAGCAAGGGCGTTTAAATCCTCTTTGAGGGCATTGTAGATGGGCTCTAAAAGCCCGCTAGGCAAAATAAAATCCCCCTTTTGCCCCTCTAAGAAGCTGAGGAATTTATCCAAATTTGTTTGTGGTTGGGGGGCATTGCTGGTTTGCTCTTGGAGGCTTTCTAGTTGTTGGCAACTTGCCTCTAGCTGGGCTCGTAGGCTAGTTATATCCATGCTTTGGCTTTGGGCATAAAGCCTCCCAAAGTTATCTAAATCCGCTTGCAAGGCAACACATTGTGCCATCACTTTCCCTAACTCTTGGGTGCTCAAATCACAAAAGCTCAAGGGCGTGTGTGGGCTTGTTAGCTTGTTTTCTAAGGACTCTTTAAAGGCTATGGAGCTGGCTAGTAAAATTTTATCTTGCTGGTTGGTGTGGTGTTTGATCACTGTGGCTATGAGCTCTAGGCTGTGTTGTAACTGGCCCTCCACTTGGATCAAGCAAACCTGCAAGCTAGCAATCATCTTTACAAGGGCGGCACGCAAGGGAGGTGCAAAACGCTTGATGAGGGTTTTTGCCATATTCTGCGAAACGCTTTGGCAGATGTGATCGGGGTGTAATTCTTGCGCCTCTTTGGGGTTTAAAAGCCATAGAGGATAAGGACGCACACCAAGCAAGCCGGGCAAAGTGTGGGCGTTTTGCAAGACACACACCCTCTTTTGCGCATTGTGGCTGGCGTTATGGGTGCAAGACCCCAAATACCCCCCCCATTTTTCCCAAGAAAAGTGTGTTTGCAGTTGTGTTAAAAACTCTTGTGGGCTATCCATAGATTTTAGAGCATTGGCTAAATCTTGCCCTTGTGCTTGACTCGCATCAATCAAAAGCTCCACCCCCTCAAAACGCACCCCCAACCCAAAAGGCACAAGCACCACCCGATCCAACACCAAAAAGCCCCCATCCACACAGCCTCCAAAAGCAAGGCTCTCTCCCTTAAAAAACGCGCTTGAGCGGCTAGGATCGCCATAGATGAACGCCCTCTGTTGGGTCTCTCTTGTGGCATTGATGCCATATAAAACCTCTGGTGCGCTTCGTGCTTGAAAACAGATCTCAAGCAAGGCTCGCAGCATCGCCCTCTCTTTATTGGGCACGCCATCGTAAATTTTTAAGGCGGTGTCTATTTTAGGGAATCGTTGTCGCAAATAGATAATATCGCTTTGCAAACAAGCAACCTTAAACCCTTGCGCAACCTTGATATAGAGCTTTTGCATCCAAACCCCCAGTCTGGCGAGATTATAGCACCGCTTGGTAAATTGGAGGCGGGCAGAGCCCAAACAAGATTTAAAAAGTGTAGTTTAAGTAAGCCGTAACCGAGCGTCCGAGTCCGGGTTACAAGCCAGCTGAGCTAGAGCCAATCCCGGAGAAGAAACACTTCATGTTGAAAAGATTATTCTGTGACTTGTAATTTTTGCCCATCGCATGTTTTAAGACTCGCATTCACCAGGACTGACTATAGTCTTAGCCTTAATCTTAGCCTTGCGCTTTTGTCTTGATCCCCTCATCGTTTTCAGTAACAATCGATATTTGAAAATAGCATCAATCTAGTGGTGTTAATGTAGGTTTGACTGTCAAACTCTCATCCTCGTTGGCTTCTTTCAGTTCAGCAAGCCCATTATGTGTGTTTTGTCATAATGACCCCTAATTCGTCGGACCCTCGCCAGCCAGCCGCTTGTCTAAAAGGTGGTTGGCGTATTCCAGTAATTCTTCGCTAAAGCTTGCCGTCAAGTCATTCAGAAAATTTTCTATTTTGTTTGGGTGTATCCCCATAGGAATATTTAGGATTTTTGTTGTTATTCTTGGATAGGGTCTCCCCTCTTTTGTCTGTCTTGTTTTTGTGATGTTTCCCCAGTGGTAACAGCGGTTGCGTAGAGTGTGAAATAAGTTTAGAGCCACTTCAGCCTTGTTATAGCAGCTCAAGTAACTTTTTTTACCCTTAATGAAAATCCTTTTTGTTGATAGCTTGAATCATAGCGTTCAAACTGAATCTTTTCTGCATTTAAAACACGCGCAAATCATCTTTCTTGCTCAATAATATGGGTCATCACTCCCAAAGTCATCTTGGAGAGACAACTCTCATGGTCAAGGGATACCCCCTTACTTTTTTTAAGAAGATTTTCTCTTACTTGGATCACGCGAGGGTCTGTAGACTTATGATAACCCCATCTCCCTTTTGCTGTTGCTCTTGGATGGCTTTTACTTGTGCCAAAGCTCTTTGTAAATCCTCTTTAAGTGTGCTAAAGTGTGCTAAAGCCACTAAAAGTCATTTGTGCCATCGCTTCTAGTTTTCTTGCCACTTCTGGGCTAGTCTTGCCTATTTGGGCGATTGTGGCGTGGATGTTATTTTCTAGCGCATCCAAAGCTCCAAAATCGCTTTGCATGCCATCTAATTGCGCCTTTATCTTTTTAAGCTCTGTCTTTGTGGTTTCCAAATCCTTTTGTGTGGTCTGTAGCGTGGTTTTCGGGTCTGTAGCTCACTTTTAAGTCTTGTGTTCTCAATGCCACTCTGTTTAAAAGCTTCATTATTAGCTTTTGCCTATTCTACCTCTTGCTTATTAGTCTCTTTTTCTTGTTCTAAGGCACTCACTTTACCTTGCAACCGCTCTTTATCTCCTTCTAGGCTGTCTATCTATCCTTTAGCCTGATTGAGCTCTGCCCCATACTCTGCACTGCTCTTAAACTCTGTGGCAAGCTTGGTAATCTCACCTTTAACACTCTCCACAGCTTCTAAGATCATAGTGCAGGCTTGATTGTTGATGGCTTGCACTGCTTGGCTGTGCTTTGTAAGGGTGTCGGCTAGCTTTTCTTTAATGTCTCGCTCTCGTCTGTTAAACTCTCTGTAATGGATTTTACCCCACTCCACATACTCATAGGTTATGGGGTCTTTGACCCTTTACCAAAAAGCTTTTTCACATTTTAAAAACTTTGAATTTGCCTGCTTTTAACTCTTCGCCAAACACCACACAAACGCTCGCCTGTTGGATCATCTCCTCTTGGCATTGTTTATGGATTTCCGTAATCTTTTCACCACTGGCTTGGATATGCGCCACTACACCAGCTGTAACGGGGGCTACATACTTTCTAATAAGGCCTATAGCTTCCCTTTCAAAAGCCTTGATGTGTGCTTGACTCTTTGTTTCTGCTTTGGCTGACTTTAACTCTGTTTAAGGGCTTGGGTTTCTTGTTCTAGGCTAGTGTTGGTGTTTTCAAGACTGGTAATATAGTTGGGGGCATACTTAAGCCAAATATCTAAAATGCGCTCATCTAATTGCGCTTGGGTGAGTTTCTCATATCTAAAGCACTCAATTCTCTAAAAGCTTCTTTAGGGCAGCCCTTGCCCATGAGTTCTTGCCTTTCTGCCAAACGCCTAGCCCTGATCTGTGTTTTTGTGAGATACACGGGCTTGAGCTTTAGATTCTCTTGCTGGAGCTCTTGGTTTGTGATTTTGAGTGTAGCAAGCTCGGGTTTCATCTTATCAAGCTCTTGAGTGTGTTTAGCAATCCGTTCTTTTAAACCATTGATATTTTTCATCTTTTTGGGTGTTCTCGTTCTTAATGGCATCTATCTCTGTCCTCATCTTTTAAGGCTCTTAAGCTCTTGTAGTCTTCTTGTGTGAAAAGCTTTAAATCACCCTAAGCCCACAGATAGCCTAGACTTTGCCCTAGTCAAAGACCCCGAGCTAACAGAGCTTCAAGAGGTGTTTAACACCGATAAACTCATTAGGCAAATTAGAAGCGCAGAGGTGAAAGACACTTTAGACAAGGGCTTTAGCCTTAAAGAAGTGCTAGATTACACCAGCCATTTACCCACCGCCCAAAGAA
>NZ_CDMG01000009.1:0-16154 GCF_001282945.1 Helicobacter ailurogastricus | reverse complement strand
TGCGTATTTTACTCCATGTTACTCTCCGCGAACCCCCTCCCACACGAAGCCCGCGCCCCCCCTAAAAAGGTTAAAAGGCTACGCCTTTAAAAAGGTTAAAAACCTGCGCGCGAGAAAAACTTAAAAATGGCGAAATTTGCAAAAAATGGTGTCTGGAGCTTACAAAAAATGTGAAAAATTGGACATGTGTGGCATGAATCGGTAAGCCAAGCTGACGCTTGGCATCTACATCACTCTTGGGGGCAAGCCCCCAAACCCCCAAGAGAGAGTTTTGAAGTTAGGATTAGATTTTTGGTCTTGAAGTATCTACGATTATGGGGTAATCATGCCTTTGAAAAACAAAGATGAAACAAATACTTTATGGTCCTCATTAATGGTATTTTAATGGTTTTTAAGATATTCCTTGATTCTTAAATGGAGAATTAAGTAAACTTCAAAATTCGACACCTAGAGTCTAGTGTGAATGAAAGGAAGCAGTTGTATCTTGATGTGGCTGAAAAGGCCCTTGATGAAGGGGATTGTTGTAGAGCCGTTGAACATTATAAGAAAGCAGGCGACATGGGGTATGCCATGGCTTATTTTAAATTGGGTTCTATGTACCGTTATGGACAGCATGTTCCACAGAATTGTTTAAAGGCCGTGGAGTACTACAAAAAAGCGAGTAGCATGGGATGTGGTGCAGCTTACTACGAACTAGGTTCTATGTACGCTGATGGTGAATGTGTCCCTCAAGACTATTTTGGAGCCGTTAGGTATTACCATAAGGCTGCTGAAATGGGAATTGCCGAAGCTTATTACAAGTTAGGTTTCATGTACCATAACGGTCGAGGTGTAACCAAAGACTATTCAAAAGCTCGTCAATACTACAAAAAAGCTGCTGATATAGGACATATTGGGGCTTATAACAATCTGGGCTCTACATATCATAATGGTCAGAACATTTCGAGTGATCACAAAGAAGCTCTTAAGTATTATCGAGAAGCTGCAAACATGGGAGATGATGCAGCTTATAACAACATAGGTTACATGTATGAACATGGCGAGGGTATTTCACAAATCTACAAAAAAGTTTTTAAGTACTGTCGCTACAAAAAAGCTTTTAAATACTATCGAGAAGCTGCGAATAGAGGGAACGCTACAGCTTATCATAACTTGGGCCGTATGTACCGAGAGGGTCTTTATGTCAAAAATGACATTCAAAAAGCCATGGAGTGCTATCAAAAGGCTGGTGATATGGGGGAAGCCAGTGGTTATTATGAGTTAGGCCTTATGTACGAAGATGGGCAGGATGTTTCTAAGGACCATTATAAGGCTGCTCAGTATTATCAAGAGGCTGCTGATATGAAAGGAAATGTTAGTGCTAGTGCTAGCAGCTGCTACAGGTTAAGTGTCTTATATGGGGATAGTGAAAGCATCTTAAAAAATCCAGCTAGAGCTTTGGAGTACCTTCAAAAAGCTGTGAGCATGGGAGATTCTTGGTCTTGTTATTGCTTAGGTCTCATGTATGAAACCGGCGTTGCCGAAGGTGTTCAGAAAAATTACTCTAGAGCTAAGCAATATATCCAAATGGCCTATGAAATGGGAGACGAAGATATCAAGCACCGTGCTCAAAATGCCCTCGATCGATTAAAAAATTCTGTAGAGCAAGCTGATAGATCTTAGTTAACAGTAGTTTTAGATTTTGAGAGGCATTACAAAAAAGTGTTTTCCCTATGGGGCTTTTTTTAAAGTTTTTAGAGTCTTAGAGTTTAATTTTGTTTATTTCTGCAAATTTTATGATGTTGTTGAAAAATTTTTTATGTTTGAGAATACATTCTTTAAATTTTGGTTCCTGAATTATGTTTTTAAAAAAAGTTATGTTCTCTCCAGCAAGTTCGTCATCTGAAAGTTCTTTATTTGCATATTTGCAATATGTGTCCAATGTTGCGAGAAGATACATTTGTGCTTGTATGTATTTCTCTTCAGCATGTTTGTATTCTGCTTCAGCATTTTTGTAGTTCATGTGAATTTTTAGAAAAAATTTTTCAAGTTGAAAGGTTGTGCTTTGTTTAAAGCTTTTTCCGGCAGATTTGAGAGTGCAAATTGTAACAACGAGGGTAGCAGAGCTGACAACAAGAGTAATGAAATTGATAGCGATGCTGATCTGATTAGTAAGATCACTAGACAACGTTTGTTTTATCGTTCAGGATTTTAATTTTGATTCGAGCTTGAGCTTGTATCCGTTTTACTTGTATTTGTTTTATCTGACTTGTTTGGTTGATTTTGTTGGAATGATTTTAAGGTAGAGTAAACATCGTCACTTAGTGCTTCAAGGCTTTCGTTGCTTGTTGTGACATTAGATTTTTTTAAATCCTCAAGTAATTGATTAATGGTATCTTGTTCGTTTGTGTCTCGCTCGTTCATAGCCTGCTCCTATTGAAAATTTTGGTGCATTTTAGACAAAAAATCTTTGTTTCACTTAATCTTTATTATATCAACCCAATGTCAAACTAAAGATAACCGCCCTATTGAAACGATCCCATCCTACAACCCAAAATCTCATCTCAAAAGCTACGCGTGCCTCCAACCCAATGTAGATCGTAGCGATCCACTCTACTAGGCACGCCATACGATACCATTGCACGAAGCCTCTTAGTCGTGCTACTCCCCTTTGGGTTTTCCACCTTTGGGCTTTTTGTTCTGTTGTTGTGTAACCTCCATCTCTTTGTTCTCTTTCTCCCCTACTGCCTGCATTTGTGCCTTAGTGCGTCTAACCCGTTTGGGTTTCTCAAAAAGCAATGCGATCTGTGCCTTGATGTCTAGCAACTCATTGACCAAACCCATAGCTCCCATTTTGATCAACTGACTTCGAATTTCATCCAATCGTTGTATTTTTTGCAAGAGCTCTCCTGAGCTATGAATTTTCTCTAATTTTGTTTTATTATCCATTTAATAACATTTTATTTAGATTTTAAAAAGCACTTGATTATAGTTTTTTTATTTATTAAAAATCAATATAATAAAGTGCATAAATAAAATTTAATAAAATTTAACTATGTGTTTAATTGTATGCTTAATATAAAATATTAATTAAATTAATAAGATTTTAATATTTTTTAAGTTTCGAGCTCTAAAAAATCATGAACCCCGCAAAATAGGGCTTTCTTATTCACTTGATACTATACGGACAACTTCCATTTTTTAGTCTGTGTTTTGTGGGCTATAAAGCCCGATGTTTAGGGAGCTATAAAAGGTTTAAGGATTTCGTTAAAGTCGATAGGTTACCTTTGTGGTTGCAGTCTGACAAATTGCGAACCAAAAGCCAAAGGAAACCTAGTGAAAATTAGCTTACCGAATGAAAATTTAAACGATACTTTAGAGCGTTTTGAGATCAAGAAAAAGTTAGCTTTAGAACTCAATTTGCCCGATTTTTATAATGCGATGGAAAATTTCAAAAAGGCGATGCGCTCTTCCGAATGTGGTCATTTTTTGACTTTTGACAAGTATCGCAATAAAATCAGTGATGAGCTTGCCCGTGTCCTAGCGTGGGCTAGCTTTTGCGATATAAAGTGGTGTCCTATGTGTGCATGGCGAAAAGCTAGAAAACTTATTGCCGAGCTTTTGAGCATTCTGAGCCAAATAGAGCGCGATTATCGCGTGGGGTATACTTTCTCACCCTGACCACTAAGAACGCGCCCCTGAGCGATTTACGCGCCCTTTCTGCTCACATGTCCGCATCGTGGAAACGCTTGATACAGACCAAGCAATGGGGCAAATCAGTTTTGGGCTACATCCGTGCTATCGAGTATCTAGGCGATGAGACTCCCATAGGCGAGTGTCATTTGCACTACCACAGCGTGCTAATTGTGCCATTGAGCTACTTCAAAGGCGGTAACTACATCACTCAAGCCCAATGGGTAGAGATGTGGGCTAAAGCTCTTAGAAGCGATTATAAGCCCATTGTTCACATCAGGGGTATCAGACCTAAGTCAAGCGCAAAGTTACAGCCTACGAGCCTCACAGAGCCTAAAAACGCTATATCTGCTAAGATAGCCAAGCTTGATACCGACCAATTTGCGACCCTTGATAGCCAAGCCAAAGGGCTAAGGCAATTCAACCGAGGCGGACTACTTAAGGACAAACGCTACCCAGCTCAAGAGCTTGAGTTATTAGACCCTGAGCTTTGGGATTTTTTAGAGCGAGAATTTTACAGATGGAGTGGGCAAGACTACGAGCTTTACGAGTCAAATTTAACAAAAAAGGACAACCATGCGAACGATTAATATCAATGTCAGCGATGAATTCTATCAAGCTTTTTCTCTAAAGCCCCCACGGCGCATGAGTAGCAAATTCACAGCGAGCTTGCGATGCGTCCCCGTTAGGGGGTGTAATTTGCCAAACTACACCCCCTACTTCGTAGACCACTCCGCAAGCTCCGTTGGGTGAGTTTGCCCTACGGGGTTAAAATCAACACCAAAGGAGTAACCGATGACCCAAAAAGAACGAAAGAGCTTTTCTTACTCAAAATCGAAGTTATCAAAGGCGTTTCACGCTTGAAAGAGAGCGCGGGAGTGTTGCCTGAAAGTGAACGCACAGAGCAAGCTTAAGAGCTTTTGAAAATGCAAGAACGCATTGAAGGGTTGGAGCGTGAAACTAAGAGCTAATCACTGAAAAAAATCCTCCACTTCACCTAGCCACTCGCTGACACAGAGTCAAACGCAAAACCGAGTAGCGACTCCAAACACACCAGAGATCCAATCATAACCCTTGCCACTCCTAAACCAGCCAGCGTTGAGAACCGAGAATCGTTAGGGAGTGGCAAGGCCACCACGAGCGTTAAGCGAAGTGGTGTTAAAAACTTGGATAACCGATGCGCATTTTCTTTGATGTGTTACGGAGCGACCAACAGAAAATTTTCTTTAGCCCCTATGGCGCATGAGTAGCAAACTTCCAAACGAGCTCGCGAGTGATTTGCGCCAGCAAATGGAAAGTTCGCAAACTATCCACCTTTAGTAAGGTTCGCTTACAAGTTCGCTGGTGTGTTTGTTAGTTTTGCTATCTTTAGTATTGTTTGTTTAAGTTAAAATATAAAAACAAAAACTAGTAAAGATTTAAAGAGTGAAGCTAGAACCCGAGCAGCTTATGTAAATTGTGTTAAAATACCAGTTTCGTAGCATTGAGTATGTCCCAAACGAGGTCTCGCCTTAGTCTTGACTATTCAAGGAGGTTGTTTTGTCCTACCGCTACACTTTAGAAGACTTAAAAAACGATATGTGCTTAGGTATTTCAGGCAATGTGTCTGGGTATTTATTCCAAAGAATCCAAAAAGACACCTACCGTGGCTTGCACCTATCACAACACAATCGCTACACTAAAGAAACGATCATTACCATTCTAAAAGCCTTAAAAGAAACCCTAGAAAACAACAAAATCAAGCACCTAAGAATTAGAACCACAGACTTATCCAAAAGACCCCTTAACACTCCCCAAGAAACTCTGTATGCACAGATGACTAATCAATTATCCTATATTCTAGGCAGAATCACTCAAGACAGTTTGCGTAAAAATTTCTTCGTGGATATGGATAGAATGGGCCTGATTCATAGGTTCAATAAAAAATTAAAGCTGAACCCAGTTGGAGCACGTCATAGAACTTATTATGTCAATCTTAGCCCACTTGGGGAAGAATTTTTACAAACCGCCTTGCAAGAACGGCCCGATCCTTTTACTTTAAACAGGTTTTGGACAAATGCGCTCACGAATTTACATGGAGGTTTTGAAAACACGCTGTATGATCTAATGCTTGAGCTTAGACACCACAATATCCAAAGCATTAGTTTAGAAGAGTTCGCCTTTTTTGCCTCAGACACTGAGAATAGCCGAACGAGTATTGTGGCTTTGATTAAAGGGTTTAGGGCTTTGTCTAAATTCCAAAGGGAGCAGATTGTGGCGTGTATGAAAAAATACGCTAACCCTAAAGAGAATGGCATTTATAAGGGGTGTGCTAAGATAGCTCTTAGGGATTATCATAATTGGCTCAACGAAGCCCAGCAAATGTTTATGTTGCTTAAAGAAAGTGTGCTGTTTGGCGTGGGCGATGTGCGGGAAGGGGAGTTGAGTTTGAGAGTGGGGGATATGGGGCTTATTAAGAACAAGGCTAAACTCAAGCGATCGCAAGCCGAAAAAGGAGAATATTTCAAACAACACAAGATTGACAGGCAAGCCATGCGCAAGAGTGGGTTTGAGTTGCACCACATTGTGCCTTTAGCCTTAGCTAGGGATCAAAACGAGTTTTCTATCTTGGATCGTTGGCAGAATATGATCTTGATCGATGGCTACAAGCATGCCCAAATCTCCCAAAATGGGAGCAGAAACATACAAGCCAAGTTTAAAAAGCTTGACATAGATTTTGAGGACTTTCAAATCCCGCCCCATGTGGTTTCTTGCGTGTTTGACACGAATATCAAATACAACCCCGACTTGAAGGATTTAATGCAGACCACAAACGCTAGCCTACTGCACGCTCTTTAAGCGCATGCTCTTTAACCTCGTGGTGGTTAATGTCTGTCCCCAAGTAGAGCCTGTCTAGGTTTTGGCACACTTGCAAGCCAAGACCACTCCCGGCAAAGAGATCGAGCACGACACCTTTGGGGAGACTGCTGGCTTTTACCATGCGCTCTATCAAGCCGTAGGGTTTGATCGTGGGGTGTTTTGGCTTGACAAGCCGTCCTTTGACTTTCTCTTGGTGTCTTTGCGAGCTGATATGCCACACATCGGTGCAGAGCTTGCCTTTTGGGTTAGGATACCAGCGTTTGCCATTTTTGAGAATACCCTTTTTTGTGGCTGCTTGTATCCTTGCCGTGCTGTCATAGGGGGTTCTAATGGCATCGTAGTTGAAGGTGTATTGCTCGCTTAGGGTGTAAAACAAAATGCTTTCACTGGCATTGTTAAATTTTTTTCTTGCATTGGCAAAGCCATCCTTCTTGTGCCATGTGATCCAATTTCTAAAATGGGCTTTGCCTTGCAAATAGGCGAGAAACAAAGCACAATGGTAAGCAGTGTTGAAAATATAAAAGCTCGCTGTAGGTTTGAGCTTCGGCAAGAGAGCATCGATCCATGCATAGCTAAATTCCAAAAACTTTTGTTCGCTTTGAAAGCAATCCCACTCAGCCACCTTGAGATTATAGGGTGGGTCTATGATGGCTAGATCTACGCTAGACTCGGGCAACAGCCTTAAAAATTCAAAGACATCTAGATGATGAATTTTGTTGTAACTTAGCATTGATGACCTTCTCATAGTATGGATAAATCTCATAGCCTACATACTGTCTGTGTAATTCTTTGGCTACCTTGAGTGTTGTCCCACTGCCGGCAAAGGGGTCAAGCACTATATCTTGGACGAAAGAAAACATTTTAACCAATCTATAAGCCAATAGCTCGGGCATAATAGCTGCGTGCTCTCCAAAGGCGAGATCACTCTTGTTGGGGATAGGGATATCCCAAATTTGCTTGGTAAATTCTATCCACTCTTGCTGGGTGAGTTTACTGGCAACTTTGCGCTTTTGGCTAACTTTTTTGGGCTTACCATCTTTGACAAAGACGATGATAAACTCGCTGGTGTTTTGGGCGTAAAAGTTGGTGGGGTAGGGGTAAGAGCCAAACATGAGCCTCTTGGTGGTGTTGGTGCGATTCCAAATGTAGATATCAAGTAAATAGAGTCTTGTATGCTCAAGAATACTATGTTCTATGTCGCTTTTGAGATCGAATATGTGGCGATTATGGTGTGTGTTGTAGACACTCTTTAGCATGGGTAGTAGTGGCACATTGATGCAAAGCTTGCCATTGGGTTCTAACACCCTTTCGCACTCCTGCCACACTTGTAACAACTCTTGAAGGTAGGTTTCATAGTGGTTGATATTGCCAAGATCGTTTGTGCAGCTTGTTGAATGTTTGCTGTTCTGTGTTCCATTCTTGCTATAATCCTTGATGTTAAAGTAGGGTGGTGAGGTGATGATGAGCGCGACACTTTGGTCAGGCACTTCGCTCATGTTTTGTGCACTTTTAAAAAAAACTTGATTAGACATGTGCTGAGATTCCTGGGTTGTTGGTTTGGTGTTTGGGTGTGATTGTATCAGCAATCACATAAGCACATACTTTTTAAGCTATTTAGGGATCGGGTGAGCTTGCAAGCTATTGTGGCAGTGACTTGGTCTTTCAATAGGTTTCTATGTTCGTTTTTTTAAATTTTTCTTAGTTTTTGGAGTCACTTTTGACATTTTTGCCTTGTTTTGCTGTGTGTGTGCCTTTTGTGCCTTGCTTAGACTTTCTACCCTTTGTCTTTTTAGGTTCTTGGGGCTTAGACACCTTTAAGCTTTCTTGTCCTTCTTGCGTGTTGCGTGCTTTGTGGAGCTCGTTCTTGGCTAGCTATTGTTGATGGCTTGCACTGCTTGGCTGTGCTTTGTAAGGGTGTCGGCTAGCTTTTCTTTAATGTCTCGCTCTCGTCTGTTAAACTCTCTGTAATGGATTTTACCCCACTCCACATACTCATAGGTTATGGGGTCTTTGACCCTTTACCAAAAAGCTTTTTCACATTTTAAAAACTTTGAATTTGCCTGCTTTTAACTCTTCGCCAAACACCACACAAACGCTCGCCTGTTGGATCATCTCCTCTTGGCATTGTTTATGGATTTCCGTAATCTTTTCACCACTGGCTTGGATATGCGCCACTACACCAGCTGTAACGGGGGCTACATACTTTCTAATAAGGCCTATAGCTTCCCTTTCAAAAGCCTTGATGTGTGCTTGACTCTTTGTTTCTGCTTTGGCTGACTTTAACTCTGTTTAAGGGCTTGGGTTTCTTGTTCTAGGCTAGTGTTGGTGTTTTCAAGACTGGTAATATAGTTGGGGGCATACTTAAGCCAAATATCTAAAATGCGCTCATCTAATTGCGCTTGGGTGAGTTTCTCATATCTAAAGCACTCAATTCTCTAAAAGCTTCTTTAGGGCAGCCCTTGCCCATGAGTTCTTGCCTTTCTGCCAAACGCCTAGCCCTGATCTGTGTTTTTGTGAGATACACGGGCTTGAGCTTTAGATTCTCTTGCTGGAGCTCTTGGTTTGTGATTTTGAGTGTAGCAAGCTCGGGTTTCATCTTATCAAGCTCTTGAGTGTGTTTAGCAATCCGTTCTTTTAAACCATTGATATTTTTCATCTTTTTGGGTGTTCTCGTTCTTAATGGCATCTATCTCTGTCCTCATCTTTTAAGGCTCTTAAGCTCTTGTAGTCTTCTTGTGTGAAAAGCTTTAAATCACCAAGCCCTTGATTAATGGCAATCATTTGCTTTCTCACATTCTCTAGCAAGGGCTTGGCTTCCTTAAGTGTGAGTTTCTTGTTCTGTTTGTTTTGTGGGGCAAAGATAGTAACAAGGTCTATGAGTGTGGTTTCTAGCTCTGTGTTGTTGTTTTTGAGTTCTTGGTTCTCTTGGGTTATGGTTTGCTTCTCTTGGGCTAAAGTGGTGTTGTCTTGTTGCAATGTGGTGTTGGCTTGCTCTAGTTCAGTCTTTTCTTTTTTGAGTGTGTTTAACTCTGCTTGGGTGTTCTTGACACTAGCTTGTAAGTCTTGGATTTGTTCTCGGTAGGTTGAAACTTCTTTAGTAAGTGAGTTGTTGCTATTTTGTAGTGTTGCATTGTTGTTCTCTAATTCAATTCGCTTGGCTTTTTCTTGCTCCATGAGCTGGGCGTAAGCTCTAGGCTCAATACGTTTAGCTCCACTGATGCGTTTTTTTACACCCCTTTGCATGTTTAAGATGTCAGCCACTTCTTTTTGCATTTGTCCTAACACCGTATTTGTAATCAACGCTTTTCTAAACAAGCTCTTGCCCGTTTTCTCATCAAGGGTAACAAACTCCATATGGGCGTGATGGTTGATGTGTGTGTTGCCAAACTCATCGATATGCCCTTCATCTCTGTGGATGGCAATTTGGTAGCACTGAAAGCCGTACTTATTTTTAAAATGCTCGGCTAGTCTTTCTAGCTCTTGCATGGCGCTCGTGTCTTTGAGATTCACGACAACACTCCACAAATAACGGCTAGCCTTTGCTTTAAAAGGTTGGTTAAAATACCCTTGTAATTGATCTTGGCTTGCTCTACTAGGCTATCTCTTAAAGCCCTAGCTTCTTTGGCATCTCTATTACATTCTATCCCTAATCCTCCACTTTTTAGCACATAACTAGGTTTAACTGAGCGGTCGTTGTGTTTTCTTGGATGCTCAACTTCGTGGGTTTGAAGTTGATGGATGCAATGTCCCCCATTAATGAGGCTTGTTTGTGAAGTGTGCTTGTGTATTCTCTTGCCCTTTGGCCTGATTTTGCGTGGAATTTGCTTTAACTTCTTGGGTTTCTTGGGTTGGTTTGACTTCTTGCTTGGTATTGGTGGGGGTTGCATCAGTTTTCTTAGACTCTTGCTCTTGGTTATCTTTCCCCTGTGTGTAGATGAGATTATTTAAAGCCTCATTGACTTTTTGCTTTTCCTCTGTCTTTTTTACTCCGTGTGCCTTCTTAGCTTTTGTTTCTTGGTATTTATCCCTGACCCTGATAATCTCATTGTGTAGTCGGCTCTCTAAATCCTCTAAAAACCGCCTAGAAAATTTGCTATAATCTTTTTCATCTTTTTTGCCATGTAAAAATCCTTTGTAGTGTTATTTCAAAGAATTCTAGCATATTAAAATATGGATAATGATATTTTTAACTGCATTTCATAGCCCCCTGCAAGGGCAAATTACCCAAAATGAGCTTGCGAATGTCCTACCGATAGGTAGCGTTGGATAATTTGTATTCAACTCCTAAAGGGACGCTCACAAGTTCGCTTTGAGTAATTTGCCACTCAAACGTCTTGGGGGCTAAATAGCTTAAAGTTATTTAAGGTGTAGAAGGCTCTAGGATTGTTTTAGTGGTGTAAGGGTGTTGGGTTTGGTTTGGTCTGGGGTTGTGGGGGATTTTAAAAGTGTGGATTTGTGTTTAAAAGTTTTTAGGTTGTGTGTGATGGATTGCTATGCACTAAAAGCTTAGTCTTTATACTTCTTAAACCAGCTCTTAAAGTGCTTGACATTATCAAAGATGAAAGGGTTTAAAATTTTGTGTGGTTTGTCTATGTCTTGGACATCTACGCTAAGCTTGCCATTCTCTATAAAGTAAATGTCTTTAATCTTAAGGACAGCTGGCACGCCATTGTTGCTCATGTAAATGTTTCTGCCTATGTATTCTGTTAGATCATTGTTGGGGTTTAGAGCTTGGAGTTGGCTGGGTTGTTGTGGTTGGTTTGGTCTTGTTAAACCTTGAAAAGTTTTAAAGCCGTTTTTGTCTGTTTGTAATTCTATTTTGACTTCTTTAGATTGCGGTGCTTGTTTGGTTTGTTGTGGCTGTTGCTGTGCTTGTAAATCCATAATTTGATAACCTCCCTTTGCCATAGCTGTTAAAAAAGTTTCTTTGTTAGCTAATACAGCACTTTTGGCTTGAAACTCTTTGCCCTCTTTGTAATATTTCACTAAAATTTCATAGCCATCTTTAGCAGGCTGTATGCCATCAACCACAAGAACAACGCTAGGGTCTTGGGGTTTGTAAAAGGCCATCTCTAAGACTTCTAGCATTTCGTTGTCTAGCTTGGTTTGTTTTGCTTGCTCCATAGATTGTTTGATGAGCTTAACGGCTTTCTTGCTTCTAATTTCCCATGCAATGGTTCTTATATCCCTCTTAGCCCGTTCTCTGTCTTTGCTAGTCTTGGTGATGGGCTCAAAGTAGAATTGGATATGTGTGATGCGATTGCCCATGCCCTTTGTTTTTATTTTTTCATAGCAAAGGTTCTCAAAGTGGGGGAGCTTTTGGAGTTCTTGGACGGCGGGTTTGAGGATTTGCATTTCGAGTTCGCCTATTGTGTAACTACTAGAAATCCCCATCAGCTCCCTAAACTCCCCCCACTCCATCTTAGGATGCACACCTGTACTTTTCCACTGCTTAAGTAGCCTATAAAGAGTCTTGGCGTATTTACCGCTAATGTTTTGAAACTCAAAGAGCTCAAAGGAAGTGAAGTTACCATGGAGATAATTAAGTAAATAGCCAAAGTATGGCATATTCACTTGGATTTCTATGCTTTTAACTTGGGTCTTTTTGGTGTCGTGGTAGTTGATCCGAAATCTTTTAAAGAGCATAATGTTCTCTCTAGCGCGCTCATAGAGAATCCAAAAGTTTGCCGCCCTAATGTTTTTCCAAAATTTTTCAACAATCTTAGAGAGGTTTTCAAAGCTGACTTTGGTTTTAACTCCTATCATCGCTCTAATATCCTCTGCTTCAAATACTAGGAGCTCGTCCTCTTTGTCTTTAAGCTTGTTGAAGATAGCAAAGAGCAAATTCGCTTCTAATGCGCTTAACCTACCTAGAGATACAGAATTAACATCGTTGTGGAAGGTTACATATTTTTCACAGATAGTGCTGGGGATTGTGGGGGTATTTTGCGCAGTAACTTGGGTTTCTGTTTCTACAAGGTCTTGTGCACTTGTTGGTTGTAGTGTTGCCTCTGTTGTTAGTAGCGTGTCTAGTTGTTGTTCTTGTGTGTTTGCAATGTTGGTGGTTTGATTTCGTATTTGACCTAGGGATTGTGGGATTGTGAGTTGTGTGGTCAGCTCCACTAGCCTTTTAACGCAATCAGCTTGCTTTTGCTCCAAAACTTTCTTAGTTACATCATCTGTTTCTGTGTCAATAAGTACTTGTAAGGCTTTGATCTGTCGACTTATGGTTTGTTGCTGAACCCATATATCCATGGTCGCACTTTCGTTTTTACGATGTTCAATTGAACTGAATCTTACCTAATTAAAAGTTAGATTTATATTAAATACTCCATGTTAGTGCGTATTNACAGAGCCACTCAAAAGCCCACAGCCTACGCAGGACACCACACCTAAGAAGCCTTTGGGGATGTGAATTTGACAAATTGCGCTAACCGCGCCGACCCAGCCCACATTCTAAAGCCCGAGCCGTTATGGCGCGGTTAGCCCCGCGAAGCGCAAGCGTAGCGGTAGCCCCCATGAACGCCCCCCAAAAGACCCCCAAACCCACGCCTTGAAACCAACCGCCCCCTTTTTTCAACCCACGCCCTAAAGCCCACGAACCCCCCACAGCGCGCAAGCGCATACTTAACTTGGTATAGTAAGAAACAAAGGGCAGAAAAAATCGACATCCCCAAAAGCCGTCCTACAACCAGTAAGCCATGCGGCGTTTGAGCTACCCCGAAGGGGGTATAAAATTTGGTATAAAATCTTTGGAGTTAGTTACAAAGTCTTGGGAAAGTTGAAAATCTTAAGGGAGTTTAAGCGTTTTAGTAGCTAAGAAGTGGTAGCCTCTAGTTTGATGACACAAGAAACTACCAACAACTTAGCCTACAAAACCCCTCCTAAGAAAGACCTTAAAAGTAATAACTTTTCTAAGAAAAACCTTAAAAGCAATGAAATTTCACTAACTCCCACCCAACATAAGATAACTTTAATCGCCCAAACCCACTTTTCGGGCATTGCTAGCACGCACTTTAACATCCACAAGCAATTAACAGACACCGACATCGTGGATGAGAACGGGCAAATCATAGGGCAAAAGCCCCCAAACCCCTACCAACTCCACACCATTAATGCCATTGAGCCCAAGACCTTTTACTCCCGTGCTTTGGGTTTCAACACTTGCGGTAAGGACATCATCACCACTTGGCACAATGGCATAGAAATCCCCCACGCCTTCACCTGCAAGAACAGAGCTTGTTTCCACTGCAACAGCGTTAAAGCCAAAAAACGCACCCTCACCTTCATTCAAGGCATTAGCGACCTCGTTTTAAACGGCTCTATCTCCATGCAAAACCTCCGCTTGATGATGATAACCTTGAGCCCCAAGAATGGCGATTTAGAACAGCTCAACAATATGGTAAGGGCGTTGCGCGAGCATGTCAAGCACATGATGAAAGTTAAACGCAATGGCTTTAAAGACCGCTTCGCTCCCAATGGCGTGTTTGGCTACATCATGGGGGCGGAGTTTGTGGGCGATAGCTTTAACACTCAGTTAGCCGTAGGCAAGTGCCATCCCCATGTGCATATCCTTCTAGTCGTGGATTGGGACTACTACACCAAGCCCATACCTCCTAAGCCCTCTAAAGCCAAACGCCCACCCAAAAAGCCCAAACCCCCTAAATCCCGCTATCTAACCTCCTTTGAGCTCAGTGAGATGTTTGCCAAAGAGCTAGAACGGGGTATGGTAGTGGGTGATCACAATGACAAGGAATACAATAAGCAGTTGTGGCTAGATAAGGCGGAAAGGACTAAGACCGAGCGCGCCCTCACTAAAGTGCAACTAGAGGGCAACAATGTGGATATGCGGATTGTCTTTGACGGGCGCAAGTTTGCCAACAAATACGCCAAACGCTCCAAAGAACGGGCTGAAAAGAACCTCCATTCTGCTTTGCATGAGATACTCAAAGGCTTTAAATTAGAAGCTTCCCAAGAGGAAACAGACGCAGAGGACGCTAGCCCCGAGCAAATGGCTAAAGACTTCACCCGCGCGCTAGAAAAGGAGGCCAAAGATGCCGTAGGCTACCCAGATAGCGGAGCAGATAGCCCCGAGCAACAAAGATTAGTCGCCATGCTAGATTACAAGAACCAATGCCAATACGAGAAGGACGGCACACCCTTTAAGCCCATTGCAATGATCTATGCGGAGCAACAAAAAGGGCTAAGAAGTTTCAGCTCTGGTGGCTCACTTGCCAAGTGTAAGCTAAGACCCCTTGAGACCATCAACACCCCGCCCGAGCGCGCCCAAATCTACCATAATTGCGGGGTTAAGGCACAGGGCATTAAACTAAGAGGCAAAGCCGACCGCCATAAGAGGTTAGACGCTTACTTGATAGAACACGGGGCGTTAGAATGCGAGGCTAGCGGCATCATCACCGACTTTAAACACCAAGAGTTAGGCATTTACGAAAAAGCGCACGGCGTGGAGTTAGGGGACGCGTGGAAAGACCTTGTAGATGAGGGGATTAAGGAGAACGGGAACATAGGGGGAATGCCTTTGTTAGACAAGGTGCTTGCCAAGCTCAGAGAGGCTTTTAGTAAAGATAAAGAACAAGACAACAAGAGCTCTAACCCCCGCTTTAACCCCTACAAATCCTCACTTTGGCAAGCACTAGAGGAGAAAGAGGGGGGAACGCCCTACAATTACAAGCTGTGGCTCATCGCCAAAATGTGTTATGCCTATGCCCTTGATACCTACACTACAGGGGATGAAAGCATTTTCTTGCATGATGAAGTGGTAGATCACGCCATTAAGAAAGCCCTAAAGATCAGTGATGATGATGAGGAGGACACGCCAGTTCAGGGTAATGGTAGGCCATTAGGGGAGCTATTAGAGGAAGCGTTAGCCAAACAGCCCGATGACCTTGAAAGACAAGAAGGGCTAATAGCCACTCCCCCCAAAGACGAGCAACCCCCACAAGAGGAGCTACCCCCCACAGACGAGCAACAGGCAAACGAGCTCATAGCCCTTTCTTTCTCAAATGATGAATGTGTCCCCACAGACTACGACCCCAACATCTTTGGCGACACGCAAGACACTTTTATCCCCGATGACTACCAACCGCCCAAAGAAGTGCAAGAGGAGCAGACACAAGAGCTAATAGCCAATGATGACCCACAAGAAACCTTTATCCCAGATGACTGGCAAACCCCCGATGACGCATTTAGTGAGTTTGCCTTTGCCATGTGTGAAGCACAGACCGATGAAACAAACCTTCACTCCACTTAGAAGCCCCGCAGGGCAAACTATCAAACGAGCTTGCGAAGTGTCCCTTTTAAGGGTGATAGTTTGCAAATTATCAACCCTAAAGGGTGCGCTCACAAGTTCGCTTGATAATTTGCTACTCAAACGCCGTAGGGGCTTAAAGACTTGGTAGGGAAAACGCCAAGCTCAAGCAACAGATAGCAAGCGAGCAAGAGAATTACAAGCTCATGGAGGGGCATAAAGACGCGCTAATTGAGATGAGGGACAAGGAGATTGACAAGCTCACCAACGAGAGAGATGACCTAAAAGACAAGCTAAAAGAGCTACAAGGACAGACCAAGGATGACACCCCAACCCCTACCAAAAGCAAGCCCAC
>NZ_CDMG01000008.1 GCF_001282945.1 Helicobacter ailurogastricus | reverse complement strand
TTAGAATGGCTCTTAGCATATGTTACCTCCAATGTGGTTTTGATAAGATATAATCTATAGAAAAGGGGAATGGTTAGCAAGGGTTAATCCTTAATTTGCCCTTTTTTGGCCGCTCAAGGCATGGCCATGCGTTGGGGGGTTTAGAGGAGTTTTTAGGGTTTTTGTGGTGAATGTGGCTAACCGTGCTTTGAGCGCCTCAAAAGCCCCAAGATTAGGGGATTTGTGCCCTGATGTGCCCCAAAATGGCTTAAGGTTTGGGGGTGCTATAATGGGGCACTTGGAGTTTTCCTGTGGTCTTTGACTTAGCAGATTAACCACTTTGGGACGAGTGGGGTTGATGTGGGACACCAAAAAGCCTTAAAAGAGCTAAAATTCCCCCTGACAAAATCCAAAAAAACCCAAATGCAGGGGTTTTTTGGCTAAAGCTTGGATTTTTGGGTAAAACCCCCCCATATAGCAAAAAATGTTAGAATACGCGCTATGAAAAAGCTTTTTTTGCTAGAAGATGATGTCTTGTTGCATAAAGTCCTAGCGGAGTTTTTAGAGCATGCGGGCTTTGCACTCGTGGGGGCGTATAACCAAGCGGGGGCTTTAGAAATTTTGAGCCAACAGAGCTTTGATCTCTTGCTTTTGGACATTCAGTTACCCGAGAGCGATGGCTTTGGGGTGTTGCAAACCCTGCGGGATTTAGACATCAGTACCCCGGCGATTTTTATCAGCGCGCGTAACGACATACACGCCCTGCGCCGCGCTTTTAGCGTGGGGGCGAGCGATTACCTTAAAAAGCCCTTTGACTTGGAGGAATTGCGCCTGCGCATGGAGCGCTTGCTTGCCCCCCCCAAGTTGCAAATTGGCCCTGAGTGTTTTTATGAAAATGGGGTGTTGCACACCGACAAACCCCATTTTTTAAGCCCCAAAGAAAAACGCCTTTTAGAATTTTTTATCCGCCATAAAAACCAAGTGTTGGGCAGCGAGCAGATCATCGCCAATGTGTGGGATTATGAGGGCATAGACAGCTCGACCCTGCGCAGCCACATTAAAAATTTACGCAAACTCTTAGGCAAAGAGCAATTACAAAACATCAAGGGGTTAGGCTATTGTTTAAAAATTCCATGAAACTCAACACCTATGAAAAGCAATCGTTGCGCCGTTTTGTCGGGCTGTATTTGGGCTCTTCCTTTGTCCTCATTGTCTTCATCGCCCTTTTATTCCTGCACAACGCCAAGAGCATTTTTTTAGAAAACACCCAAAGTCGGTTGCAAAGCCAGAGTAACCAACTCACCCAAGACATCATCCAAGCGCACATGCACCACTTAGACGAGCCGTTTAAGACTTTAGCCCATAAATACAGCCATTTACATTTTGCACTGCTGGATGCGGCTAGGCATGTACTCTACAACCACGACTTTGGCGATGCCACAAGCCTTGCTTTCTTTGGCAGGGAGGGTCCTTTTCCCGTGTTTTTGGATCAAGACAACGCCTTTTACTTGGTCGATAATAAGACCTTTGGGCACTTGGGCGTGGATTTGGTGATCTTAGAAGAGGAGCACCCCGCGCATTTATTCACCGCGCTTTATCGCCGGGTTTTCTTGATCTTTTTTGGGGTTTTTGCTTGTGTGGGGGTGATGTCTTTCTTTTTAGCGCGGCTATTTTTACAGCCCCTAGCCAGTGAGCGCAGCCGCATCAACACCTTTAGCCAAAACACCGCCCACGAGCTCAACACCCCCATAGCTGCCCTTTTGATCGCTGCAAAGGCCCTACACAAACAAGGCAGCGATCCTAAAGTGTTGGGGATTTTAGCCAGCGCGCAACGCATCTCCCACCTTTACGATCGCTTGTCCTACCTGTGTTTTCAGGATTTGCGCCAAGAAGAGCCCCGCCTTTTAGACCTGCAAAGTCTTGTGGCACAGCAAATCGTTACACTCGAGCAGATGGCTGCCTTTTATCATTTAACCCTCACCAGCCAGCTAGAGCCCAAAACCTTTAAGGCCTGCGAAGAGGACATCACCGCTTTGGTGAGCAATCTTTTAATGAATGCCATTAAATACAACCAACCGGGGGGTTTTGTAGAAGTGATCTTAAACGATTGTTTGCAAGTGAAAAACAGCGGAGCAGCCATCCCAGAAGCCAAAATTAAGGCTTTAACTGAGCGTTACAGCCGCCTAGATCATGCCCAAAAGGGCTATGGAATCGGGCTGGACTTGGTGCAACAAATTTGCATGCGCTATGGACTGGAACTAGAGATTGAGAGCCACCCCACGCAAACCCCTCATCAATTTTGTAATGTCTTTAAAGTGCATTTCCCTAACTTTTAAGAAAAGCAACAACCAAACTTGGCGCGAGCTGTGCGTGAGCCATGTGCGAGCTACGCGCGAGCCATGCTCGCTTCCCTTAAAATATGGGTTTGTTTAACTTTGGCCCCTTCAAACCCTCGTCTTTACTTTGTTGTTCCTTTTTAGGCGTGATCTGCTCGATTTGGGCTAAGAGCTGATCAATGGCTTTTAAACTCACGCGTTGCAAGGCTTGGATTTGTGAAAGGTCTTGCTCTTTTGGGATGGGTTGTTTTTGGACAATGCGCTTGTGCTGGCTTTCTGCACCCGTTGTTAAGGTGTAATCCAGCACCACCTCAGCCGTGTTGTCGTCTAAAAGAGCAAGGGTTAGGACATTGAGTTGGAGCGTGCTTGGGGCGTTGGCATAAGGGGCGGGTGAGATGGAGATGCAATGTTTGGGGGCTTGCAAGAAGAGCATGCGCTTAAACATATTGGTCGGCGCATCGGCGAACTTTTGTTCTTTAAGGTAGGTGATCTCCCCTCCTAAAGTGCGTTTAACGATGGATTTTGTGTTGTATAAATCCGCGCTCAAAACTTCGAGCAAGCCCACGCTCAAGGTGCTTTTACAGGTTTGTGCCTCTATGGCCCCTACATTTAAATCGTAGTCTTTCACGGAGGGCAAAATCTGTTTCAGGTTTAAATTCAAGCACCCCGTAAAAAGTAAGGGGAGTACAAAAAGCCCGGTTTTTGCTTTCATTTTCGATCCCCAAATATCGTTTTGTAGGGGTTGGCATCAAATTTATCCATCAAGTTAGAGCCTTTTTGCACAAAGTTATCGATGTGGCGCAAACTCAGTTGCATTTGCATGATCAGCGGGGAGAGCATGGTTTTAAAATCGTATTGCTTGTCGCGGACCTTAGAGTCGATGTCTCTAATGAGCTGATCGGTGTGTTTGGCTAAAACATCCCCATCAGCCACAAGAGTGTCGCCTTTTTTTAGAGTCGTGCTGGCATCTTTTAGCAAGTTGTTTAGGGCCACGCGGGTGTTGTCTAGGCCCTGTGTGGCTTTTTGGATAGAGGCGATGGTTTTGGTGATGTTCTCAATGTTTTGGGGGCTTAAAATTTTATCGATGCTGCGGATGATGTAGAGCACTTCGCTAGAAATGTGCCCGGCGTTGCCCGCAAGTTGCTCTAAAAAGCTTTGCTGGTAGTTTAGCACCCGCTCAGAATCGTCTTTGCTGTAAAATTCCTTTGAATCACTCTGGATCAGACTCAAATACTTCATCCCCACCAAGCCTTGCGATTCGACCTTGACAGAAGAGTCTCTACGTACGGGCACGCGGCCTAAAATGCGCAAAGTGATCTTCACTACCCCTAAATGCACCTTGTCAAAACCCACTTGGCGTACAGAGCCCACTTGGATGCCTTTGTAATTGACGGGGGTGTTTGTGCTGATTCCGCCTAAATCTTTATCCGTATAGACCACATAGCTTAGGTAGTTTTTATCCTCTAAGTTGACATGGCCTAACCATAAAATGAAAAACACCATACACACCATACAAGCTAGAAAAAGCCCACCAATGAGTGTGTAATTCACATGCCTTTCCAAAACTTTTCTCCTCGTGTGGAATTAAACAAATTGCCCTCCTCAAGGGGCTTACTTCTGGCGCGCTCTGTAAAATCTGCCAGCGTGCCGTCAAAGTCAATCAAGCCGTCTTTGAGCATGATGAAGCGATCCACCGTGTTTTTCACAGAATCTAAATCGTGGGTGATCATCACCACGGTGAGCCGCAAAGCTTCTTTGAGTGCGTGGATGAGCTCATCGAATTTGTCTGCCGAGTAGGGGTCTAGCCCGCTTGTGGGCTCGTCTAAAAATAAAATATCAGGGTTGGTCGCCATTGCCCGAGCAAGCCCCACGCGCTTTTTCATCCCGCCACTGAGCTCGTAGGGGTAAAGGTAGTAAGTGCTTTTGTTAAGCCCCACGCGCTCCAGCCACATTTTGGCGATCTCAATGATGTTGTGCTGGGGGTAAAAGCTGTACTCCTCAAGCATCGCCCCCACATTCTCTAACACTGTGAGTGAGCTATAGAGCGCGCCAAATTGGAACAACACCCCGATCCTCTGGAAAATCTTATTGCGCTCCCGCTCTTTCAGTTTCCAAATGTCTGTGCCAAAGAGTTTGATCGTGCCTTTAATGGGGCGGTTTAATAAAATCATGCTCCTTAAAAGCGTGCTTTTACCGCTCCCACTCCCCCCTAAAATCGCCATCACCTCCCCCTTATCCACGCTAAAACTCACCCCCCTGTGGATCACGCGATCCCCATAGGCGGTGTGGATATTTTCAACCAAGATTAAGGGGTTAGACATTGAGCTTGCCAAAGATCACAGAGAAAGCGGCGTCTAAGAAAATGATCCAAAAAAGAGCATTCACGACACTGATTGTGGTGAGCTTACCCACCGACTCGGTGTCGCCCTTCACCTCAAACCCGCGCATACAGCCCACCAGCGCGATCGCAAAACCCCAAAAGGGGGCTTTGATCAGCCCCACAAAAAAGTGTGACACACCGACATTGTCATGCAGGCGGGCGACATAGTGGGCAAAGCCCACACCCAATTGATACCTAATGGCAATCATCGCCCCGAGCAGGGCAAAGACATCGGCCAAAAAGACCATCAAGGGCATGGCGATCATCAAAGCCAACACCCTAGGCAGAACTAAAAAGGCAAAGGGGTTAAGCCCCATCGTTTTCATTGCGTCCAGCTCTTCAGTGATCTTCATCACCCCAATTTGGGCGGTAAAACTAGAGGCACTGCGCCCTGCCACCACTAAAGCCAAAATAAAGGGGCCCATCTCTCTTAGGGCTAATTTGGCCGTCATCTCAATGCTCATCATGGGAAAGCCCATCTCTTGTAATTGCATCGCCCCTTGCAAAGCGATCGCAAAGCCCACCACAAAGACCGTTAAAATGCTCACAGGCAAGACCTTAAAACCGCTCTCGTGGATGTGGTAAGTGAGCGGAGTCCAACAAATGGATTTAGGGCGGATAAGGGCCAGCCCTACAAAATAAATCACCATGCCACAGAAATTAAAGGTGTTTAATAGAGTGTTGTAAAAAGAAGTCACGCCCCGCCCTAGCCGCTCTAAGGGGTTTTTAAACACCCGAGACACATGCTCTTCTTGTAAAATGCTAGGGTTTGCCCTGACCCAGCTTTCCACCACTTCTAACACCCGGGTGTTGTAAGCGCTCGGGTTTAAAAATTTAGGTTTGCGCCGCCCCAGCAGGTCATAAAGCAACATCAAAAAGACAAAATCCAAACTCCCCACTTCTTTAAAGTCAATCGCTTCAATAGGGGGCGCGTCCTTTAGAATTTGTTTAAGGTGGGACAAGGAGCGCGCCGAGGTCTTAAAGTCCCAATCTCCCTGCAAAACTAAGATTTTGGCCTGTATATAAGCCGTGCTTTGGTTTAGCAAACCCCCCCCTTGTGTGCCATCAACCCGGACATTTTAACCACCATTTTATGTTATGATAGGTGATTATACACTATTCGGGGTAAATATCAATTCCATGCGCTTTTTGGGGTTTTTGCTGTGCTTACTTGGCTTTGTTTGGCTAGCCTCTCCCCTGCAAGCACAAACAGACGCTAAAAAATTTTTAAAATCCTTGCAAAAAGAAGCGCGGCTATACGAGCGCCTAAAAAACAAACAAAAACAGCGCAAGGCCAAAGATGGGGGGTTTTTTGGCATGGGTTTTGGCATGATCGACATTAAAAAAGACACCGCGCAGGGCAAAACCCAAACCTTCCCCGTCATTTTAAGCTTTAAGGGGGGGTATCAGAGTTTCTTTTCAAGTTTTGTAGGGCTTAAGGTGTTTGCGGCTTTAGACTTAGCCACTTCTGAAGTTAATTGGCGTTTTAACAAACCCCGCCAAGACTCTTTTTACGGCGTGGCCTCAGCGGGGTTAGAAATCCCCATTGAGTTTAGCCTCACCCCCTCTTACCAGCATTTTTTGGGCTTTTATGCGGGCGTGGGCGGGGGGGCGGTGATTTACATGGACAACGGCCAATTCCAATTGCGCAACCAACAAGAAATTAAAACCTTTGGGCTCATCATCCAAGCGGGCGCGGCTTTGACCCTCTTTTCTAAACACCGCATTGAATTGGGCTTTAAAATCTTGCCGACCAATAAAACTTTATTGGCCTCTGATCGTTTTGAAACTTCCCAAATGTTTAATGTGGTGTATCTGTATAAGTTTTAAGGCGGGGGGTGTTAGAATAGAAAAAGTCCCATTTTTGGAGTTATTTTGAGAAAAGCCACTCTGCTTTGCAGTGCAGCCCTCATGTTGCACGCCATCCCGACAAAGCGCCTACAAAGAGTGCAGACCACGCAAATTTTGCCTTATGAAGAAGCCCCCTTAAGCTGGCAAAGCCCGGGAGTGAAAAACTATTTAGGCAGCCGCACGGTGATCTCACACAAGCAGCTCACACAGCAGGCCAATCAGAGCATCGAAGAAGCCTTGCAAAATGTCCCTGGGGTGCATATCCGCAACTTCACCGGCACGGGGGCGATGCCTAGCTTTTCTATTAGGGGCTTTGGAGGGGGCAGCCCTGGGCATAGCAACACGGGGCTGGTTTTAGTCAATGGCATCCCCATTTATGTTGCCCCCTACGCGCTCATTGGCATTTCTATTTTTCCCGTCACTTTCCAAGCTGTCGATCGAATCAGCGTTACTAAGGGGGGGGAGAGCGTGCGCTATGGGCCCAATGCCTTTGGGGGGGTGATCAACATCATCACCAAGCCCATCTCCACCAAGTGGAGCAACCAAATCACAGAGCGCACCACCTTTTGGCAACGCTCTAATGGGGGGTTCATCACCTCCAGCGCTGGGTCAGCAGATAAAAGTTTAGCCAGCAGCTTTTTATACAACACCTATTTAAAAACGGGGGGCATGTTTAATAAATATGTCGGCATCCAAGCGCAGGCCAATTACATCACCGGACAGGGTTTTCGCTACAACAGCCCCACGATCATCCAAAACTACATGTTTGATGGGATTTACCAAATCAATGAAAACAACAAACTCACGACTTACTACCAGTATTATAAATTTTCTTTAACCGACCCGGGGTCCTTAGCCCCCAGTGCTTACGATTCTAATCGCTTCCAAAACAACCGCCCCAACAACACAAAGAGCGGGGATGCTAACCGCTGGGGCGTGGTGTATAAAAGCTTCTTTGGAGATGAGTCTAAACTGGGAGGGGACTTCACCCTCACCTATTACGGGCACGCCATGAGCCGCGATTTTCAATTCGACTCTAACTACCTCAATGTCAATACCAACCCCTCTAGGGGGCTGGTCTATACCAACGAGAACTACCCCGGCTTTTTCATCGTCAATCACATCCGCCACTTTCTCTTAAACGCCATTGAGCCCGATGTGAATTTACACATCGCCTCTAAACACCTTACCCAAAGCCTTAATTTTGGCCTGCGTTTCATGACCAACGACATTGTGATGGCCCCCACGCAATCCACTTGCAAGACTTTAATTAATGGCAAGTGCCAAATGCCCTCTGCCACCCCTCTGCTTAAATCCAGCCAAGACATGGACAACAACTACACCGCCCTTTATTTGAGCGACAAATTAGAGTTTTTTAAGGGCAAACTCACTCTCACCCCGGGGCTGCGCTACACCTTTTTAAATTACGATCGCAAGGTCCCTATAAAACCTAATTACACGGCTATGCAAACCATTAAAACCCACCAAAACGAGTGGAGTCCGGCTTTAAACATCGGTTATAGGCCCACAGATAGTTGGCTCTTTTATGGCAACTACCGCCGCAGTTTTATCCCTCCGCAAAATCGCATGATTGCGCTGTATTCGAGCAATTACAACCAACTTTTTGACGAAATGGAGTTTGGGAGTCGCTACACCTATAAAAATAAATTGAGCTTTAATGCCAACTATTTTTTAATTTTTGCCAAAAATTATTACTCAGGCGGGTATAGCCCCGGCCCCGTGGATGCCAGAAGTCAGGGCGTGGAGCTAGAGCTTTACTACTCCCCCATAAGGGGGCTAAACTTGCATGTGGCCTACACCTACATTAATGCGGTGGTTACCAACAACGCCCTAGATGAAACCAAGTGGTTTGTGGGCATCGTCAATCACCCCTTTAACATCAAGGGCAAGCAACTCCCCTATGTCAGCCCCCATCAATTCATCCTAGGCGCGACCTACACCTATAAATACACCACCATCGGGCTCTCTAGCTACTTTTACAGCCGCGCCTACTCGTCCATGCTCAATCAAGCCCGCTCACAGACGGCGTGCTTTCCCTTAAGCGGAGCTAAAACGGGGGGGGTGAGTTATGGCTGTAACAGCGTGGGGTTGTTGCCGTGGTATTGGGTGTGGAATTTACAAGTCAGCCAAGTTTTTTGGAAAAGCGGACGGCATAAAATCGTGGGCAGCTTGCAGGTGAATAATATTTTTGACATGAAGTATTACTTTAGAGGGATTGGCACAAGCCCTACAGGCTACCAGAGTGCCCCGGGGCGCTCAGTAACCGCCTATTTAAGCTATGAGTTTTAAGCGCAATGAATGGCCTAAAATCAGCTATAATAAACAGAAATTCTAAAGGTTTTTGCGTGTCCAATGTGTTTGAAAAAATCGTGGCGGGGGAAATTCCCTGTCAAAAAGTCCTAGAAAACGCCCAATTTTTGGCGTTTCACGACATCAACCCAGTAGCCCCCGTGCATGTGTTGGTGATCCCCAAAGTTTGCGTGAAAGATTTTAACGCCGCCAGCCCCGAGTTAATGGCGCAAATGAGTGGTTTTATTTTAGAGGTCGTGGAGGTGCTGGGGATCAAAGAGAGCGGTTATCGGCTCATCACCAATGTCGGCGGTGATGGCGGGCAGGAAGTCCCCCATTTACACTTTCACATTTTAGGGGGCGCAAAGCTTGCATGGCCAAAACTCTCTTAGACAAAGAACAAAACAAGTTTTTAGAGGGCATTTTTGCCCCTCTTTTGCCTGAACATAGCAAGCAAGAGCAACTAGAGCACATCCGCCAAAGCGTGGTACTTAAAAAGGGCGTGCGCTACTTTGATTGGACGGCTTCAGGGCTGGCCTCCACTTTAGTAGAAAAGCGGGTGGCGAAACTCTTGCCCTACTATGCCAACGCCCACTCTGGCGTGTCTAAACACGCCCGCTTAATGGATTTGGTCTATTTGCGTTGCAAAGAAAACATCCGCAAATTCTTGGGGCTCAATGAAGATTTTTTGGTGCTTAGTGCCGGCTTTGGGGCGAGTCACGCCATTAAACGCTTGCAAGAGATTTTGGGCATCTACTTGCCCCCTAAAAGCCGCCAAAGGCTGGGCGATTTAGCGCATTTAGACTTGCCCCAAGTCATCGTAGGCCCTTACGAGCACCACTCTAATGAGGTGAGCTGGAGAGAGGGGCTGTGTCAAGTGGTGCGTGTGGGGCTGGATAAAAAAGGCCTGTTTTCACTCGAGCACTTTGCTAAACTTTTAGAGGAGCACCCCAAAGAGCGCCCTTTGATCGTGTCTGTGGGGGCGGCTTCTAATGTAACCGGGCTCATTGTGCCCTATGAGCAAATTGCTAAACTTTGCCAAAAGCACAACGCCCTTCTGGCTTTTGACTTAGCCGCCTATGCCCCGCATGGCAATTTAAGCCCCGTGCCCCTAGACGCTTGTTTTGTGGCGGCGCATAAGTTTTTAGGCGGGGTGGGTAGCTGTGGGCTTTTGGTGCTCAAAAAATCTCTCATTGACACGAGCCTACCCCCTAGCTTTAGCGGTGGGGGGGTGGTGTCTTATGTGAGTCGCAGTACGCACGAGTACATCACAGACGCGCACTTGCGCGAGGAAGTGGGCACTTACGCCTTGATCCCGCTTTTAAGGGCCGCGCTGGCGTTGCAACTGCGCAATGAATTGGGCACAAATTTTATTGGCCGCCGAGAGAGCATGCTCACTAAGGTTTTTATGCAAGGTTTGCAAGACATCCCTGCCTTAAACATCTATGGGCATTTGCAGGCTAAGAGGGTGGGCAATGTGGCGTTTAACGCCAGTGGGGTTTCTTGCTACGACTTAGCCCCTCTTCTTAGCCACGCCTATGGCATTGAAACACGGGCGGGCTGTTCTTGCGCTGGGCCTTATGGGCATGACTTGCTGGGTTTGCAAGATAGCGGATTTTGCGCGCTCAAAGCCAAAGGGCAAGCCCCGGGGTGGTTGCGCGTGAGTTTGCACTACACCCACAGCCTTGAAGACATCGATCATCTCTTAGATAGACTCCAAAGGGCGGTTAAAACTTTGCGTGGAGGCTAAAGATGGATAAACAACCCGAGAAAACTTGGATTGAATTAGAGGAATTTGTCGCCGTGTCTAAATTGCCTAAAGAGCGGGTTTTGGCACTTATACAAGATAAGAGTATTGAGAGCAAGCATGATGCCCAGAAAATTTGGGTGGATTTACACAGCGCGGCGCAAATTCTTGCCAAAAGAGGGGGCAGTAAAAGCCTCGTGGCGGCTAAGGCGGGCTACCCCACTTTACTAGAAAACACTCCCACCGACCCTGCCTATGTGGAAAAGACCATCAACACCATTTTAAATTTGCACGATAAAGTCGTGGGGGCAAAAGACGAGACCATCGCTGCTTATAAAAACGAAAACACTTTATTAAAAGAAGCCCTGATCTCGATGCAAGAAATTTACGATGAGGACAAAAAGACCATCGCCCTTTTGCAAGAGGAATTAGACCGCGTGCGCGAGGAAGTGGAGTTTATGAGGCGCAAGTACCGCCTCATGTGGGGCAAGGTGACAGACATGGGGAATTTAAAGTAACTTGCCCTTTTTTGTCAATTTAATGGGCAGGCGGCTTGAAATGCTTCTACAGTCCTGCGATTGCATGATGATTTCTTGAATCTCTGGCTTCTTGAGAATAGATAAAATACGATCTGCCTCTACTTTGTGGATAAACTCAGTGCCGTCTGTGCTTTGGCTGATGTAACTGATGTGGTTATCAAATAAAGGGGTAACCTCATCACCCCAATCTGTTTTGATTTTTTGGATTAAATTGGGGGCTAGTTTGGTGTTGTCTCTGATGCACACAAAGTTTTTTCCCCAAACATAAACCCCCATGCGCAAAATTCCATAAGACTCATCAAAACTTTGGACTCGTTTATTGTAATTGCTGCCCTTGCCTAGCTCGTGTTCTACGCTCAAAAGGTATTTATAAATGTGCGGAGCTTTTGTTTGGAGCACCTCTTTTGGCATGGGCTTCTTGGTGTGAGGTTCATAGGGGCAAATGGCGTAAGAGTTTGCAAACATAACTCCCCCATCTATAAGCATGGGGGCAGTGATGAAGGGTTTGATGTATTGCAACTCTAGCTTAATTGTCTTGTCTTGGTTGGGGTGTAATCTATTGCCCACTTTATGGTAGGGGTGAAATACCCCCAAAGAATGATCCTCGCCATCCAGCCTGATAAATTTAAGCCGCATTAAACATTCTATACTCACGCCCTTTCTGAATTTGTATGCACATTTGCCAAGATAGCTTTTTAATTCTCGGGCTTTTTTTAGGCTGTTTGTGATGAGAAAATTATTATTTGTGCTGGTGTGTAGCTGCAACGCCACTTTTGTGGTCTCCTCAAAATACTTTTTTGCCATCTCCCAAGTGTCGTTGTGGGTGGCCTTAGATTTTAAATCTTTGTTTTTTGAAAAATCCACAAAGGGGATGACTCCATTATTTTTAACTCGGTTGATTTTAAAGGCACAAAAGTCAAGTCCGACCCCCTCAAATATCTCGCCCCCCCTGCTAAAGTCTAAGATCTCATTAAAATATAATTTCTCGTTTGTGTTGATGATAAGGTTTCTAAAACCTTGAAACGACTTATTAAACAAGATGGATTTTGGCATTAAAAAACAAAAATTGCCACTGGGTGCTAGCCAACGCTCGCAACATTTATTGGCGATCAGGGCGCAAATGTTCAAATTATTGCCCCCAACATTTTTATCTTCAGAGAAGAGCCCATCCATGCGCATGTTCTGTTTAATGTTGTTTCTATACGCCTCGGGTAAGACAGACCATTGTACCCAAGCGGGGTTGCCTATGATGTAGTCAAATTTGTCGTAGCTTGCCATTCTAAAGTAATTGGCAAAAATTCTAAGCCAAATGGAATTTAGATTCTTTTCTTCCAACCTAATGAGTTCATCTATATTCTTGCTTATTTCTCTTTTTAAGTCTTTTTCTTGGTTGAGGTCTAAGTACGTCTCAAAGATTTTTAAGGCTCTTTTTCTGTCTTTCTTGACAATGCATGCTTCAATTTCATCGAGTATTTCTAAAAAGCCCTCCCGATTCACAAGACTTTTTGGCAGACAAATGCGGATTTTATCAGTGTTAAAAGCCTCTTGTAATCCCGTTGTGTAAAGTTCATAATCAAAACATTCTGTGTTGCCGATCGTGATTGTTTGGGGAATGTAGAGGCTATCGGCCAAGTAAATGGGCAACTCATACCTCTTTGCGGAGTCAAAGTTACAAGTTTTGAGCCCTTGAATCAACAAATTGGCCTTTGCCATGAGAGTTGCAAGGGGATTGATGTCCACCCCAACAACGCCCTTAACAAAATCCTTAAAATCTATATTTTTGCTATCCTTGCGTTTATGGTTGTAAAATACAGATAAAAATGTCCCGCTGCCGCAATTAGGATCGATAAAAGTTCTGTTCTCAAGACTGCCCGTTTCATTGCTTGTGGCGAGTAAAAATGTTCTCTCGGCCAGCCAATAGGGCGTGTAGTACTCTCCAAAACTGTGCCGCACACATTTGGGGATAAAACTAAGGTAGAGTTCTTTAAATAGGTCCAGCATTGCAGAAGTGGTGGCGATGCCGATGCTGGCATACCCACACATTTTAAAGATGATTGTTTGGAGTGCCGTCCTGATTTCATCGTTAAAATCCTCTTGGGTGTACCAAGAAAAGAAGTCATTGTCTATCATGTTCGCCACGCCAATTTGCCTAAAAAATACCCCCCTCTCAATCTCACCAAAAAACGATCTGAGCTTAGATAAATGACTGGTTTTATAGAGCTTGTGTAGATCGGTTTTTGCAGTAACTTCTGGTTTATCGTTGATGATTCTTATTAATAAAAGCTTAATAATAATGCTTAGTGTGGTGTGTAGAGCAAACAGGGCCTTGTATTCGTTGTTGGCGTGGATTTCTACGCCAAAAATCCTAGAAAATGCCATGCGCCTATTGTCAATGTCTTGGTGTTTGCCGTGATCGCCCCCCTCAGCCAACCTAAAAAGTTTCTCCCACTCTGTGAGGATCAATTTTGTTCTCTCTGTTACACCCTTTTGTAAGGTGTTAAAAAGGTGTTTGGCAAGTGCCAAAACTTCTTGATTGTTTGTGGGATGATCGTCTTTGTCAAGGATTCCAAAGTCTTTTTTAAGATTTTGGGGGCTGATGGCACAAACCCCGTCCATAAAAATGGTTTTAATGAGGTTGTCAAAGTTTAGCGCCGTGAGTTCCCCACTATGTTCTTTGTCCTCAAAGATTCTTCCATCCTCACCCCTTTTATAGGCATAGATGGTGCATCCATCAAACAAAAAACCATACACCACAAAACCCCTAAAATCTCCGCCCTCAAGATAGCCCTTGATCTGTTCTTGAGCTTTCTTAAGTTCTGTGGGCTTGCTTAATAAGCCGTATTTTTTATACTCAATGATAGTGTTGCCGTATTGGCAATCCATCCTCCCCTTTTTGTGCGCCACCTCGTGTTTAAACACCTCAAAACCACTCTTAGGGACAAAGTCAAGTTCTCTTAGCAAGGCGTTGATGTGGTTTTCAAATTGGTTTCTAAGATTGTCCTCTCTGCTCTTGCACTCCTCATTGTTTAAGGGTGAATCGTTGCGACAAAATTTTTGCTTGAAAGTCAGATATTTAGATTCTTGCTCTTTGTTTAGCTTAGTAAAGTCATACATTTTTTATTAATATCCTCATCACTCCAGAACCACTAGCAAAGGTCAGGCTTGGAGTTAAGTAACTAGGGAATTTTGCTCAACAATTGCGCGAGTTTGGCATTCAAGTCGGCGATCTCTTGGATTTTGTTTAAATGGAGTTTAAAAAGCTCAATGGGCGCGATCTCTTTATTGTGGAAGGTCTCTTTAATCTCAGCCCTTGTGTGGGCACTAAAACGCTCGTTGAGGGTGATTTTATAGCGCCTACCCCCGATGCTCACTTCAATCAGCTCGGATGGATTCATGTTTCTTCAAAAGCTTTGGTGATTTTGTCGTAAATCTCTTGGATGCGCTTGTCTTTGGCGGCAATCTCTTCGTATAAAACGCCAATTTGGCGATCTCTCTCCTCATTTTGTGTCGCTAGAGCGGCGTTTTTGAGTTGTAGGTTTTTATTCTCTTCTTCTAAAAGCGCTAACCTTAGCAATAAGTCCTCAACTTTTTCATGGAGTTTGTCTAAAACCTCGGCCCCCATGTGCATCCTTTAAACAAAATTAAGCATCCATTATAGCAGACTTCCCGCCCAAAAATTAAATGCCTTGCGGATCGACATCGATTTTAAACACCCCCCTTGTGTGCTTTTGCATGGCGTGCAAAACTGCGTGTAATTGCTTTGTGGAAGTGGCGCTCAAGAGGATTTGCAAGCGATGCTGCCCCCCAATTTTTGCGACCCTAGCAGCCCCTGCTCCCAAAATCTCCACGCCCTGATTGTGCTCTAAAAGCCCTTTAAGCGTGTCTAAGCTGGCTTGCATGTGCTCTTGCACGCTTGCCATGTCCTTGCCCCTAAACTCAATTTGTGCCAAACGCCTTAGCGGGGGGAAGTGGGGGGTGCGCGCTTGCAATTCGGCTTTTAAAAAATCTTCAAAATCGGCCGTGTAGCTTTGCAAAAAAGGGGCGTTTAGGGTTTGGACCAGCACCCGCCCTTTTTCTTTGCGCCCACTGCGCCCGGCAATTTGGTGCATTAAAGCCACCCCCTCCTCAAAACTTCTATAACTTCCATTGTTTAAGACCTCATCTAAGCCCAAAATCACGGCCAAATTCACCCGATGGTAGTCGTGTCCCTTCGCCAACATTTGCGTACCGATTAAAATGTCTATTTTATGGGCATTAAAAGAGTCTAAAATGCCTTGGATTTGCTGATTTGTGTGGGTGTGATCCTTGTCTAAAACCCCTATGCGCGCGCTAGGCAAGAGCTTTTCCAGCTCGCTTTTGAATTGTTGTGTACCGATGCGCTTGCCAGCTAGGCTCTCTTGCTTACAAGTGGGGCAAACCTTGGGGATAGGCTCTTCATGTTGGCAATAGTGGCAGCGCATGCACCGATCTTTAAGGTGTAAGCTCATATTCACGCTGCAAAAGGGGCATTCAACCCCACTCCCACACGCCAAACACAGCAACTTTTTAAACGAAGCTCTGGTGGGTAAAAAAATGATGCTCTGTTGTTGCTCTTGCAAACTTTTAGACAAGTGCGCCAATAAAAGCGGGGTGATGGCTGTCTGACTCTGCTCAAAAATCATCTCTTGGGTGCTGTTGAAGTAACGCCCCCTCAAGCGCACAAGGCTTTTATTTTCCTTGGCCCTGTAATAACTGCGTAAATGCGGGGTCGCCGAGCCTAAAATGACTTGGATGGGCATTTTGCTGGCTAAATACAAGGCAACATCTCTGGCGTTGTAATAGGGCGCAAGGCTGGCTTTATAGGCTTGGTCATGCTCTTCATCCACCAGCACAAGCCCCAAATTTGGCATGGGTAAAAAAAGCGCGCTCCTTGTGCCGACAACGATTTTTATTTGCCCGCTGGCGATGTGCGCTAAGGTTTGCTTTTTTTGCGCGGGGCTTAGTTTGCTGTGCCACAGCCCCACCTGCGCGCCAAAGATTTGCAACAATAGACGCTGTGTTTGGGAGGTGAGCCCGATTTCAGGCACGAGCACCACCACGCTTTTATGCTCTTGCAACTTTTCTAAAATCAAATGGCTGTAAATGTGCGTTTTGCCGCTGCCCGTGTCGCCAAAGAGCAGGGCGCTTTTTAAGGGCTTTAAGGCGTTTAGGGCTTCTTGTTGTGCTGGGCTTAGGGGGCTTAGGCGTGGGGCTTTGTGGGCGGGTTTAAAGGGGGGGGCAAGCTTGCTAAAGGGGATAAAAAGCGTGGCGCACAAAGAGAGCGTGGCGCAGTAATAAGTGGCGATGAATTCTAGTAACAGCATTTGTTGCCCGTTGAAATAAAAATCCATAGGGTGCGCGTCCTTGCACGCAAAGCTGGGCTTGGGGCACTCTTCAAGCACCACGCCCCTGCAAGCGCGCCCATTTAAGGGAACTTTCACCAAGTCGCCCACTTGCAAGGGGCTTTGGCTTTGGTAGGTCAAGGGCTTGACATTGTGTTTGAGCACAGCCACTAAGTAGTGCTTTAGCATAAAAATCCTTCTCTTTTTTAGCTATGATAAAGCCTTGATTTTAGCAAAAGCGAGCAAAATGGACTTTATCCTACAAGCCCCCTACCAACCGAGTTTAGAGCAAGAAAAAGCGGTGTCACAGCTTTTACAAGGCGTGAAGCAAGGGGCGGCTTACCAAACCTTGCTGGGGGTTACGGGCAGCGGCAAGACCTTTAGCATGGCCTATCTCATCTCTAAATTGCAAATGCCCACCTTAGTCATGTCGCACAATAAAACCCTTTGCGCCCAGCTTTACAGCGAATTTAAAAGCTTTTTTCCCAAAAACCATGTGGAGTATTTTATCTCTTACTTTGACTACTACCAGCCCGAGTCGTATATCCCAAGGCGGGATTTATTCATTGAAAAAGACAGCGCGATCAACGAGGATTTAGAGCGTTTGCGTTTAAGTGCGATCACTTCGCTGCTAGGCTATGACGATGTGGTGGTGGTGGCGAGCGTGTCGGCAAATTATGGTTTTGGCGACCCGCTGGAATATTTGAGCATGCTAGAAAAAATCGAGGTGGGGCAAAGCGTGGCTTATACAGAGTTTTTAAGAAAACTCATAGACATGGGTTATGAACGTTGCGACTTATTAGAGCGGGGCAAGTTTAGGGTGGTGGGGGAGAGCGTGGATATTTTCCCCGCCTACAACGACACCAACTTTATCCGTGTGGAATTTTTTGGCGATGAGATCGAGCGCATTTATAGTTTTGACGCGCTGGAGAACAAACCGCTTAAAGCCCTAGAAAGTTACATTCTCTACGCCGCAAACGCCTTCATTGTGAGCCAAAGCCGCCTTAAAAGCGCTCTAGATAGCATTGAAGCCGAGTTAGCCGAGCGGCTTAAATTCTTTAAGGAACACAACAAGCCCCTAGAATATGAGAGGTTAAAAACGCGCACAGAATTTGATTTAGAAATGATGGCGGCTACGGGCATATGCAAGGGCATTGAAAACTACTCGCGGCATTTTACCGACAAGCAAGCCGGCGACACCCCCTACACCTTGCTAGACTACTTCGCCCAAAAGAAACGCCCCTTTTTAGTCATTGTGGATGAGTCGCATGTGAGCTTGCCCCAATTTAAGGGCATGTATGCCGGCGATTCTAGCCGCAAGCAGGTTTTGGTGGATTATGGCTTTAGACTGCCCTCCGCGCTTGACAACCGCCCCTTAAAATACGAGGAATTTATAAAGAAGTCTCCCCATTTTCTCTTTGTCTCAGCCACACCAAATCCCCTAGAGCTAGAGCTCTCAGGCGGGCACATCGCCGAGCAAATCATCCGCCCCACAGGGCTATTAGACCCCGAGTATGAAGTCCGCCCCACACAAAATCAGGTGCAAGATTTATACAACACGATCAAGCAAGTCGTGGCACGTAAAGAGCGGGTGTTGGTAACAACTTTGACAAAAAAAATGGCTGAAGAGCTGTGTAAGCACTATTTAGAGGGCGGGCTTAAGGTGCAATACCTACACAGCGACATAGACGCGATCGAGCGCAACCACTTGATTCGCGCCTTTAGGCTGGGCGAGTTTGACATTTTGATCGGCATTAACTTATTAAGAGAGGGGCTAGACTTGCCCGAAGTGTCGCTAGTCGCCATTTTAGACGCGGATAAAGAGGGGTTTTTAAGAAGCGCAACGGCGTTGATTCAAACCATGGGGCGGGTGGCGCGCCACATCCACGGGAAAGTGATTTTCTACGCCGATAAAATCACGGCGAGCATGCAAGAGGCGATGACAACCACCGATGGCAGGCGCGCTAAACAAATCGCCTTCAACAAAGCCCACAACATCACGCCCAAAAGCACCCAACGCCCCCTTGAAGAGGAGCTTAAAGACTACACCCCCTCAAAGCCCAAATTTACAGACAAAATGCCTAAAAAAGAAAAAGAGCAGTTGATTAAGAAGTTGCGCGCCCAAATGCAAGAGAGGGCACGGGTGTTAGACTTTGAGGCGGCGGCCAAATTGCGCGATGAAATCGCACGGATCAGAGGGCTTTAGTGGATTGGCACAGCTTTGCGCCCTTTATGCATGCGTGGCTCTATGGTAAGGGGGGCTATTACCGCCGCGCGCACATTGGCACCAAAGGGGACTTTTACACTTCTGTGGGCGCGAGTGGCTTTTTAGGGGGGACTCTGGCCTTTTATCTCTTGCACCTGCTGGAGAGCGGGGAGCTTGCACTGCCCTTAAGCGTGGTGGAGATTGGGGCGGGATCGGGGCGTTTAATGGCGGATTTGGTGCGCTTTTTAAAGGATTTGAGCGTGGGGGTCTTAGAGGGAGTGCGCTTTGTGTGTGTCGAGCCTTTAAATGAGCTTGCCACATTACAAAAAGCACGGCTAGGCAAAGAGGGCATTAATTTAGAGCATGTAAAAAATATTGGGGGGTTAAAGGGGCTACAGAATGCCTTTTTATATTGCAATGAATTATGGGACAGCTTTGCGTGTGAGCTGGTGCAAGGGGGGCAAATCTTAAGCGTGCAAAATTTTAGACCCGTTTGGCGTGGCTTGGAGGATGGCGAATTAAAGCGCCTTGAGGGCTTTTATCCTACTGGGGGGTGTGTACCCTTTGCGTGGGAGGCGTTTGTGGCGCACTTGTGCCAAAGCCTTAAGGGAGCAAGCTGGCGGCTTGTGAGTTTTGATTATGGGCAATATGGGTTTGAGAGCAACGCTTCGCTGAGTTTGAGGGGTTACAGGGCGCATAAAGTCTTGGGGCTAGAGGAGATTTTAAGCGATTTAAAGGGGCTTTACCAACAAATCGATTTGACCTATGACATAGATTTTGCGCTCTTAGAACATTTATTCAAAGCGCAGGGCGCGCACTCTGTTTTTTATGGTACACAATGCGCCACGCTTTTAGAAATGGGCTTTGCCACGCTTTTAGACTTGTTCGCTGAAAGTGTACCCTATCCAATCTATCAAAAAGAAGCCTTTAAAGCCCATGCCCTCATTAGCCCCGAGGGGTTAGGCGAGCGCTTTAAGGGGCTGATTGTGGGAAGGGGGGCATAGCCCCCCCTAGGCATAGCCCCCCTATAGGCATAGCCCCCCTATAGGCATAGCCCCTTAACGCGTCCGCTTAGGGCAAAATAGGGCAAAAATCTTTTAGGGCTTTTTAAATAAAATGAGCTCGTAAGAGGTTTGCTCTAGGCGTTTGGTCTGAGGCGGGTTGGCCTGTTGCATGCGCTCTTGTAATTGCTCGTTGAGGCGATCTAGCTCGTCAAGCCTCTCTTTGAGGCGCAAAATAATGTCCACGCCCGCCAAATTCACGCCCATGTCCCTTGTTAGGCGCAAAATGGTCTTGATTTTGTCTAAATCCCTTTGCGAGTACAGGCGCATCTTGCCTCCCGTGCGCTTGGGCTCGACTAGGCCCTCTTTTTCATATTGGCGCAAGGTTTGCGGATGCACGCCTAAAATCTTAGCCACGACACTGATCAAATAAAGGGGGGCATCGTAATCGACCATGAGAATCCTTTAAGGAAGTTGTTCTTGCAAGGTTTGCTTGAAGGGCGCGCTTAAGGTGTCTGTGTGGGGCAAAATGACATTGGCCAACAAATACAAATCCCCCAAACCGCCCGTTTTGCGGTTTTTCACCCCAAGCTCTCTTAGGCGAAACTTTTGGGCGTTCTTGGTGTTTGGCGGGATTTTTAAGGTAACCTCCTTATAGAGAGTTTCCACTTGCACCTTGCCTCCAAAGAGGGCAGTTTTTAGGGGCAAATCAAAGTTTTTATAAAGGTCATCGCCCTTTTGATGATACACGCCATCCTCAAGCACATGCACTTTTAAGAGCACATCGCCCACCATCCCGCCTTGCTTGCGCCCCCGCCCTTTGGCCCTTAACACTTCGCCCTCTCTTACTCCCGCTGGGATTTTAATTTCAAAGCTGTCGTGGCTTAATTGCACCCGCCTTTTAGCCCCCAAAACGGCCTCTTGCAAGGTGATTTGTAGCTCCACTTGCAAATCCAAATCAGGGGCAAAGCCAAAATGATTAAACCCGCCCATATTGGTGTAATTGCCCCCGCCCATGAAGTCGGTTTTAAAGCCCCCCCGCCCAAAGATGGAGGACAAAATGTCGTCCAAGCTTCCCCGCCCCTGCGCTCTGGCAAAGTCGCTAAAGTTCTGCCCGCCAAACATGTTGTCCCCGAATTGGTCGTACTGCGCCCGTCTTTGCGGGTCGTTTAAAATCTCATAGGCGGCGTTGATCTCTTTAAACTTCTCTTCAGCTTCCTTGCCCTTGTTGAGGTCGGGGTGGTATTTTCTTGCAAGCCTGCGGTAGGATTTTTTGATCTCCTCTTGGCTCGCCCCCTCGGCCACTTCTAAGGTGCTGTATAAACTTTTACTCATGCAAACTCCATTCAAAAAATAAAGCCCATTATAGCATAAAACTTTAGTCGTTGTCTATCAATTTTGTTTATAGTGCTCTAAAAATTCTTGGTAAGCGGCTTGGCGCAACTGGCACGCCGGGCAAACCCCACAACCATAGCCATAAGCGTGGCGCACGCCCCGCACCCCCTCATAACATGTGTGCGTGTACTCTAGCACAAAATCCAGCCCGCCCAAATCCCGTGCGAGGCCAAACTCTTGCGCCTTTGACATTTGCATGAAGGGGGCTAAAAATGTAATGCCCTCTGGCACGCCAAACGCCCCTAAATTTAAAGAAGTTTGCAGGCTCTCTAAAAACGCGGCGCGGCAATCAAAATACCCGCTGTAATCTTGCTGTGAAACCCCCACAAGCACAAAATCCGCCCCCAAATTAAAGGCGTAAGCGTGCGCTAGGGTGAAAAATAAGGCGTTGCGATCGGGCACAAAGGAGGCGGGCAAGTCGGGGTTTTGGGGATGGGGGGCGTGGCTTTTTTGCGGATGGTTGGCAAAGAGGGCCGAGAGGGTGATTTCTTGCAAAAAGCGCACATCTAAAATTTTTAAAGGCAGGTTTAAAAGCCCAGCGATTTTTTGCGCTTGCTCTAGCTCGATGGCGTGTTTTTGGGCGTAATCAAAGGCGAGCAAGTGGGTTGCGCTAAAAGCCTTTTTGGCCCAAAGGGCTAAAGTGGTGCTGTCTTGCCCTCCGCTAAAGCAGAGCACACAGGAGGCGTTGTAGGTTTTTTCTAAAATCATCGGGTTTTCTTTTGCTAAAATAGCGCCCATTATAGCAAAAGGCTTTTTGTGCTTTGGGATCAAAACCACCATTTTAGCTTGCCCCCCCCCATTTTGCGCTTGTTGGAGGTGCTAGAAACCAATGGCTTTGAGGCAGTCGTGGTGGGCGGGTGCGTGCGCGATGGGCTTTTAGGGCTAAAACCCAAAGATTGCGACCTAGCCACCAACGCCACGCCAGAAGAGCTAGCCTCACTTTTAAAAGCGCATAAAATCCCCACCATCCCTTTAGGACTTGCCTTTGGCACGCTGGGCGCGCGCTTTGGCAAACGCGTGTTTGAGATCACCACTTACAGAGAAGAGAGCGGCTATGTTAATCACCGCCACCCGCAAGTGCGCTTTAACGCCACGTTAGAAACCGACCTAAAAAGGCGGGATTTCACTATCAATGCCCTAGCCTACCACCCCACAAAGGGGCTTTTGGATTTACACGGGGGAGTGAAAGACTTGCGCTTAAAACGCCTGCGCTTTGTGGGCGTGGCAAGTGAGCGGGTGAGCGAGGACGCTTTGCGGATTTTAAGGGCTTTGCGTTTTGCAAGCGTGCTTGGTTTTAAGCTAGAGCCTTTGAGCGCGCAGGCGGTGCTAAAACACGCCCCGCTGCTGCAACACATCAGCAAAGAGCGCGTTTTTGCCGAGCTGTGTAAAATCTTAATGGGTGCGCATGCCGGGGCGGTGTGTGTTGCCTATGCAAGCGTGCTGGAGTGCGCGCTAAACACCCCCTTAAAGCCCACGCTTTTAGCCCCCTTAAGCCAAACCCCTTTGAATTTAACCACCCGCTTTTTAGGCTTGCTTGCCGCGAGCAAAGACCCCTTAAATGCTTTAGCGATGCTAAAGCCCCCTAAAAAGTTGCTTAAAAACATCGAAAAATTATTGCCCTACACCCGCCAAAGCCCGCCCACTTGCAAAATTTGGCTTAAACAGCAAATGCAAACTTTAAGCCTCTCTCAAGTGCGGGCGTGGCTAGGCTGGCTTAAAGCCTATGATCGCGATCAATGGCAAAGTTTGCACGCCCACTTTAAGCGCATTGGCGCCCAAAAAGAGGTCTATACTCTCAGCTTTTTAGCGATCAAGGGCGAAACTTTAAAGGGCTTGGGGCTACACAGGGAGCAGATCGGGGCGTGCTTGCAGGCGTGTTTGTGCGCAGTGGTACAAGAGAGGTTAGAAAACAACGCCCCCACTTTGCTAGAATTTGCCAAAGTTTGGGCGAAAAACTTAAGAGAAAATGCGTTAAAATAAGGTTTATGGAAAAATTAATTTTTGAGAATCTTTTATTTTTAGCCCCCCTGGCTGGCTATACGGATTTGCCCTTTAGAAGTGTCGTGAAACGCTTTGGGGTGGATGTCACGGTGAGCGAAATGGTGAGCAGCCACGCGCTCGTGCATGCCTTCAACAAAACCGCTAAAATGCTTGAAAAGTCGCCCGAGGAACAACCCTTTAGCGTGCAAATTGCCGGCTCGAAAGAGCAGATCGTCGCCCAGGCGGTGGAGAAAATCAACGGCTTAAAGGGCATCGACATCATCGACTTTAATTGCGGCTGTCCCGCCCCAAAAGTGGCAAACCATGGCAATGGCAGCGGGCTTTTAAAGGATTTAAACCACTTGGTGCAACTCTTGCGCCTCATCAAAGAGAAGAGCAACAAGCCTTATAGCAGCGTGAAAGTGCGCTTGGGTTTTGAGAGCAAGATCCCGCTTGAGATCGCCCACGCCCTCAACGATGCCCCCGTGGATTTTGTCGTGGTGCATGCGCGCACCCGCGCCGATCGCTACAAAAAAGAGCGCATCGATTACGAGAGCGTCCGTTTAATGCGCCAAGTGTTAAACAAGCCACTGATCGCCAATGGCGAGATCGACAGCCCCAAAAAGGCTAGGGAGGTCTTAGCTTACACGGGCGCAAATGGAGTGATGATTGGGCGATCCAGCCTCACACAGCCGTGGATTTTTTGGCAAATTAAAAACAACACAGAGGACTTGCCCGCGGTGCTGAAAAAAGATTTGGTCTTGGAGCATTTTGATAAAATGGTCGCTTTTTATGGGGATAGAGGGGTGGTGATGTTTCGCAAAAACCTACACGCCTACGCCAAAGGGCATGCCAACGCTGGGGCGTTTAAAACGGCGGTCAATTCCATGACACAGCCCCAAGAAGCACGGGCGCAAATTGAAGAGTTTTTTAGCGCGCCCACGCCCCTAAGCCCTCTGCCTCAGATCGTCAGCTTAAACAACCAGAGCGTTTGAATGTTAAAACGATTCCTCTTGCTAGGGCTATTTATGCACCCTTTAGGGGCGGTGAAAAACCATGTCTTTACGGGGGCGCGCTTTGGGATGGTGCAAAACTTTAAAAGCACATTTGCCAACCAACTGAGCATGAACAACCCCAGCACCATGCCAGACAACAACGGTGTCTATGCCTGCCCGGACAACCTTTGTAAAAACAACGAGATTGTGGGCTTTTATCAGCCCAGTGGCAATAAAAATTCTAATTTTGCCTTCACCTACACGCTGGGCGATGAAATCTTTTTTGACAAATTCGCCATCAGTGGGATTCGCATTTATGGGGACATCGAATACGCCAACGCCAACTTAGGGCATCGTTATAAAATCCAAAATAAAGGCGGGCTAAACTACAACCCGGCTAACATCAAGGCCATTGACCCCAACACGGGGCAGGTGATCCCTATTGCCACCACCAACCCCAACACCGGGCAAGTCACTTACAGCACCCCACAGGGCTACAGCTCCCCCTGCGCGGCTCTTACCAGTGCTAACCCGCTAGGGCTTTGCCCCACCCCCACTCCCCAAGAGGTCTTGCTCACTAGCCCCGCGTACATGGTGAGTTTGGGTTTGAATGTGGATTTCTTCTTAAATCTGCCCCTTGACATTTGGCTAAGAAAGCACCACCCCAAAATGATCTTCTTTAAAATGGGGATCTTTGTGGGCGGGGGCGTGGAGTATGCCATGCTTTGGAACGACAAATTCAACAACCAAGCCCTAAGCGCTTTGGGAGGCAGCTCTCTTGGCAAGGGGCACATTGACAAAACCCGCTTCTTTGCGGCGGGCAATGGTTTTTATGTCAATGTGGGCTACCAGCTCTACTTAGGGCAACACAACCGCTTTAATCTGGGCTGGAAGTTGCCCTACTACTCTGTAACCGCCCACAACTGGTACAATTACGGCAACACCAACCCCGGCACCCAGCAAACCATTAAACAATCCTTAAGCATCACCCACCAAAGCCAATTTTATGTGAGCTACGCGTATTTGTTTTAAGCGCAAGGCCTTTGTGTTTTGTGGCTTTAATCGCGTCTTTGCCTCTTTTAGCAATGGGCGCAAACAACCCCACCAATCCAATAAACCAAACCTAAGAAGAATCGTTCAGAAAGCTTAAAAACAAGAAAGGGGGCGTAGCCCCCTCTTAAAGACGAGCTTAAGGCAAAATCTAAAGGCAAACTCAAGGGAGCACAAGGCCCCCCCTTGGTTTATAACTTAGAAGTTATAAACATAGTTGAAGAAGACGGACACATTGCGTTTGTAAGCAATGTCTAGTTTTTGACCAGCGGCGCTCACACCCTTGAAGTAGTAGTTGGTTGCAAGGGGGATTCTCAAGCCGATTTCAAACCCATTGTGCTTATTGACATTGGTCCTAAAGCCAATGTTGATCGGGATTTGGAAGTAGCTCGTGTTCATTGTGGCATGCCCACCTGTGGCGTTAAAGGCATTCATCATGGCTTGGTAATAGCTTTGGCCTTTGACCGCCCAGCTAGAGCCCTCAAGCATCAACCCAGCAAATAAACCGCTGGTGTATTTGCCATCTTTGCTCTCATAGAAGTTGTAAAGCGCATCCACACCCGCCCCATAGACGAAGTTATCCAATTCGCTGGCATCGCTGGTCATGAAAGTGCCGTGTTGGTAACTGAAGTTGGCGTAGTAGCGCACACCCCAGCGTTTCTTTTTGCCAAAGAATTGTTTATAACCAAACTGCACATCGATGCCATACATGTTGCCATTGGAGTTCATGGTTTGCATGGGCATGTGTGAGGCGGCATAAGTGATACCGCGGTTAGCGAGCATTTGGCTCATCTTCAACTGCGCCGCTTTAGCGTAGATGAGAGCACTTTGGATTTTGCCAAGCAAGCTTGCGGCCGCTTCGACTTGTTGGGGGGTTAGGCTGTTAGGATCGCTAAAGCCTTTTTGTTCAGCTTGCACCTTGGCGACTAAAGTGCCTAAGCCATCCACGCTCGCGGTATTGACTCCGGGTTGGCCTTGGTTGGCTGCCAACTGATTCACGAGAGATTGTTGGAGGTTTTCTAATTGGTGGATCACCCCAATTAGGTTATTCATCGCGCTGGTGTAGTTGATGGTGGGGCTAGCAATTTGCGTATAAACGGCTTTAAGCGCACCAAAGGCGCTTTGCGCCTGTTGGTCCGTGCTGGTGGAGTTTGCCACCGCTTGGGTCATGCCCTCGAGCAACTGCACCACTGTGGAACTTTGTTTAGCGAGCAAGGTGGCTTGGTCGTCGATCAAAGTGGTGACATTTTGGAAATAGGTTTGCGCCGTGTCGCTTGTGGCTCCACCGACAGCAGCAAGCGAGGTGAGCGCGCTCGAGGCTGCATTGTTGGCAGCAAGCATGCCCAAGAGCATTTTAGCCTCAGCCCCCACAGGGGTGTTGGGGTTGATGGTGGGTAAATTGCCATTGGCGGTTGTCATCGCACCTAAGAGTTTATTGATCGTGTTGATGCTCGTGGTGCTAAGTTGCCCCTTGCTCACCGCAACACCACTGGCAGGGTTTAACACTCCATTAAGGTTGTGCATGCTCGCGGCGTTGGCGATGGCGGTTTGGAGCACATCTTGGATCGTGGTTTTGCTATTGAGCAAGCCACTCAAGCCGGACTTACCGGTCTGCCCTGTAGCTGCTTGGCTGTAGGTCTGTGCTTGGTTTAACATATTGCCTAAAGTGGTGTTGAGCAAGGTCTGTTGCATAGCAGAGGTGAAATCACCGCTGCTGTTGGCAAGCACTTGAGCGGCCGCTTGGGCTAACTGGGCAGGAGTAGCCGCACTCATGAGAGTGGCAATGTTATTGAAAGAGGGGTTGCTGATAGTGCCACTGCTGGTGATGAGACCCATATCGCTTGCCAAATAAAAAGCCATCAGCCCTGCTAGGCTGGTGCCTGCACCTGCGGCACTAGTGGGGATGGGGCTTATATTAGGGCTAGCACTGCTTAACCCATTGTCTAGGCCGTATTGCACGAGGGCTTGGGTGGCAGTGGCCAGTGCCCCTGAGTTGCTTGCCCCGCTCGCGGTTTGGCTGTTAAAAAGGGCGTTGGCGTTTTGCACGATGCTATTGATGGCGTTATAGACGGTATCGGAGCTAATGGCCCCAGAGCCACTAGACCCCCCCAACTGTCCACCATCTTTCACCGCTCTTAGTGCGTTGTCGTAGTTGGTGTTCCAAGCTAGGGCGTTTTTGAGCATCTGATCCACACTGGCCGTGAAATTGGGGCTGTTGAAGTTAGGTACGCCTACGCGCACTCCCTGTTTAAAGGTGGCGTTTAGGCTTTGCAAAGCCCCGCCCTGACCCACAAATTGATTGAGGTTCTCGAGGAATTGTTGGGCAATGGTTCCAGAGGTGAGTTTTTCAGCATTGTCTTTGCCCAAGACTGGCGTGATGAGACTTGTTAAATCCGTGAGAAGAGCAGGTGTAGTACCCACCGCAGTGGCAAAAGTGGAGGGGCTGGCCAAATACTGCGCTAAAGTGCTGCTGCCCTCTAAGGCTTTGACAAGCCCACCCACCACATTGACAGCGGTTTGGTTCATTGAAGTGAGGCCATCGGCATTCCCCGAGCCCATGCCAGAGGGAAGGGCACCGTTCATGTCATAGATGTTGGAACCGGTGGTTTGATGAAAGATAGTCACCAAACCGCCCGCAGTGCCTTGGATGGTAGCGCTTGAGCCAGTAGCCATGGCAGTGCCCATGACAGCTGTAACGGCTGTGATGCCGGCTTGGTTGTTTGTAAGGCCATTGGTTTGGCCAGAAACGGGGGTGAGCATGCCGGCCACATCCACAATGCTTTGGGCGACATTTAGGAAAGTTAGATTCGTTATAGCCGTTGCTCCAGTGGCTGCGGTGGTGTTAAATCCACTCCCAGTTCCCGTTGTGGTGATGTTGCTTAATTGCAAGTTGCCGGAGAGGTTAAGATGGGCCGCACTGGAGGTGGTTAAAGCGCCTAAAGCCGTGTTGATGGCGTTGTAGGCCCCTAGAGCGCCGTTGATAGAGCTTGTTAGGGCTGTGGTCACCACTTTATTATCGCTCACTGCGGCGGGAGTGAAGTAACCCGCAAGGTTGTAAATTGAGCTGGCGATGTTGTTAAGATCGGCCGCGGCTTGTGTACCTCCGCCAAAGGTGGGTGCGCTTAGGATCGAGTTGCTCGTGCTGTTTAGGTTGGTTAAATAGCTGTTCCACGCTTGGGCGTTGGCAATGTCGTTGCTAACCGTTGTCGAGAGGTTGGTAAAGGCGGTGTTGTTTAAATCAAAGGTGGTAGAAGTCCCGGGGCTGATCGTGCTTGAAGTGGCGACATTGAACAAGCCTGTGTTAGCATCCGCTCCAGTGGTGCTCACAAGGGCTTTAGCGGCCTCTTGATAGCCATCGCTTTTGAGCACTTGGTTTTGCTGCATGATCAAAGCGTAGGGGTTGTTGGCAATGGCCGCTTGCACCTGGGATTGCAAGCCCTGCAAGTACTCGTAGCGGTTCAAGAGGTTTTGTAAGTTGTTGATCGCTGTGGTCCCAACAGAATTACCCGTTAGGCTGTTGTAAGAGGTGTTGCCTTGGAGGTAAGCAATCACATCGCCGGCGATTTTTGCGCCATTGCCATCTGTCAAGTTGTTGAGCAGCTGCACATTGTGGTTGTAGCTGTTGATCGCATTGATGACGGTGGTTGCGCTGGTTACGGCAGTACTTTTCCCAGTCACGGGGTTTGTCAAGTCGGCGGGGTTGATTTGGGCTAAGAGGTTGCCAAGAGCCGTGGCCGCCGCGATCGCGTTGCTGAGGTTGGTTGCGCTGTTGATGGTATTAGCCCCCCCCACTGTCAAGACATTAGAGCCACTAAGCCCACCCACAACGCTGATTAGATCATGGTTGGCAGTGATCAAAGAGTTAGCATCTTGGATCACTTGGGCGATGCCACTAGCGGTGCTCAAATCCTGCTTGGTAGAAAGCAAGTTGTTAAGGCCAGCTACTGGGCTGGTAGCACTACTACTTATCCCCATTACCCCTTGATAGGCTGCCCAAACATATCCCGCATTGGTAGAACCGCCGCTGATAAGGGAGGCTAAAGCTTTTGTGGCTTCAGAACTAGCTGTGGAAGCGTCAATTGCACCACTAGACAATTGTTGTCCAATGGGGAGCAAGGCGTTGATTACAGAGACTAAAGTAGTGCCAGAGTTGTAATAACTTGGATTCGTGAGCGCTTTATAAGCAGTTGCAGGAGAGGAACCGTAGCTGGCATTTGTTGTCGTAGCAATCGCCCCTGCAAAACCATTATTACTACCGCTTTGTGTCCCAAACGCCCCATTGTAGCTCGTGCTGATCGCATTAGAGGTTAAAATCCCCCCTGAAAGCAGGCTGTTGATGGTGTTGAGATTGGCGAGGTTGGTGAGCTCATGCGTCCCATTGGTGTTTAAGGCCAAGCCCGTACCTCCCCCACCAAGCCCAAAGGTGTTGGGATTCACGGTCACCGTGCTGTTGTTCATGTTGCTGATGGTTTGGACCACCCCATTGTTAAAGAGGTTGTTGGCATTCGTGCCACTATAAAGCGTGCCCACAGCTTTATTCAAATCCGCCACGAGCCCTTGCACAGTGGAGATGTTGAAGCTAGAGCTGTTGCCCCCCACAAGCAAGGGCAGAGCATTAGAAAGCTGGCTGTTTAGGGTATTGACCGCCGCGTCAGCAAAGCCCAAGTTTTGCACGGAGCTAATGGAGCTGCCAAGCAAGCTAGACAAGCCGATATTAAGACCCGCTTTGCCTGTGGTGTTGGTGCCCATGTTTTCATAGTTGGCGATTTGGGCTTTGAGGGCTTGGATTTGGCTACTGATGTCGGCGACAGTGAGTTTGCCATCCAAGAAGTTTTGGCGTGCGCTCACCCCTGTGGCTGCTCCGATTTCTTTAGCAAGAGTGGGGAGTTGTCGGAGATAGCCAAGCACTGCATTAGCCTGACTAGGATTAGTGAGAGCACTGACATTGAGTCCCTGAATGACTGTTGTCATATCAGATTGGATGCTTTTGGCCGTCTTGATGAGAGCTTCAACCGTACTGGCACTCGTGGCGCTATTCTCAAAGGCGACCGTTTTTCCACCAACACCAGTATTGAGGGCATGAATCAATCTGCCAATGGGGGAGCCAGCAAATTTGGTAGAATCTGTAACAACCGAGGCCCGTGCGCCTGTGAGAACACCTAAAAGGGTGATCACAGAACTTTTAGCACCAGCAGGGAGGGTATTCAAAGAAGTACCCACCGCAGCATCGACAGTCTGTGCATTACGGCCGCTAGTACCTATAATGCTTGTCAACACATTCGCCAAGTTAAAGCTGGTACCAGCGGTCAGCTGATCGATCAACACAACGCTCTTTGCAAGAGTTTGGGCATCGCTAATGTTTGCAAAGACAGTTGGAAGCTGGCCCGCAGTAAGAGAGCTGAGCGCAGAGGCACTCGCGGTGAGGGTAAAATTGCCAAGTGCATTATTGAGATCGTTTAAACCGCCGGCGATTTGGGCTTTGGTGGCCGAAGGCTCAAACATACTGGGCCCCATCGCATTGATGATTTTAAGTGCACCCACGGGCAAATTGGAAGCCACAAAGTTGTTATTTAAGGCACTGGCGATCGCCGCCTTCGTTTGGGCGATGAGGCCGTCTTGATTCACGCCAGCATTTAAAGCGTTGTAAAGATAATTGAGCGCGCTGGCTTGGGCTTGTTGCACGCTGATGGGGGAATTGGAGTAATTTCTCGTGATCGCGCCCACATAGCTGTTGAGCAAGTCCTCTGAGTGGAAGATGGCTTGGATGTTGTTGAGTTGTTGCGCCTGATTATTGGCCGCATCGGCTTGCCCGTTGGCGTCGTTTTGCGCCCCGCTGTTAAACATCACATTTGCCGCGGCGTTGTTGATGCCCTGCGTCAAAATGTTGCCAAGCAAGCTAGAGCTAGAGAGCATTTTGCCTAGCGCCGTGCTGTTGGTGTTGTAACTCATCGCATAGCCCAAGAGTTGCCCCAAAGCCGTGTTGTAGGCGCTGTTGTAGCTGCTTTGGTTGCTAATGCGGGTGGTGATCCAAGAAGTGTTGGTGTTATTTGCAGCTGGACCTGTGATGGGGTAAACAGTGGTGCCGGAGACAGGCTGAGAAGTGCCATTGCCCGCTTTCACATTGTCAGAAGTGGAGCTTGCGGTTGTATCTACCCCGTTAGTGTTAAGATAGCCTGCGAGCTTGTCTAAGAGTGTGGTTAAGCTGGCGTAGCTTGAGGAAGAGCCGTTGCCAAAGGCGTTAAAGAGTTGCCCCAAGCCCGTAGCACTAATTGAGCTATCGGTAAAAGTTGTGGCGGCGGTAAAAGCACCGGTAAGGCTTGCCCCAGAAGCCAAACCACTAGAAGCAGTGCTTAAAAGATTATTGACCTCTAGGGCCTTGATCAAAGTGTCGCCCAAATTAGAGGTACCAAAGACGGTTTGGAGTTTGCCAAGACCTGCTGCCACCGCTGTGTAGGCGTTGTAAATGGCCTGGTAGCCACTCCCCATAGGGGCGTTGTTGTTGATTTTTTGGGCGCCGCTAGTGTAATTGGTGTTAGGATTGACAAGGCCCTGCAAAGCGGTTTGCAGATTGGCAGCGGTTTGTGACCCACTTAAATTACTCAAAGCAGTGAGTACGGCGTTGAGATTGGCCGCTGCGGTGGAGGTGCTCGCCGCGTTGCTGTTGCTCACATCTTGCAAAGGCGTGTTGAGCACGCTATCGGCGATGATCTGCAAGTCTTGTACAAAAGTCTGGCTCGAACCCCCCGGTGTTGATTGTAGGGTTGTCATGAGGGTAACATAGTTGGGGTTGATCTTAGTCGCGCTCAAAGCAATCCCGCCACCGGCAATGTCGCTATTGATTTGGTTAATGGCACTCAAGGTGTTGAGCGCGCCGCTAGCGACCTTGTAGGTTGTCCCTGTGCCATCGCCGGCCACGCTGTCTTGGAATAAAAACTTGTCCGTCGTACCAAAGGCACCGCTTAAACCCAAAACACTGCTAAGGCCACTTAGAGCCGTGCTAAGCCCTGAGCTCGCGCTCACAAACTGCCCACCCACAGAGCTGATAGTGCCCAAAGCGGTGTTTAAATCCCCGCTGTAAGTTGTGAAAGAGCCTTGGGTATCTGTGTTATAACTTAGAGTGTTGATCGCATCGGTGAGTTGGGTGATGTTGGTGTACACCCCACCAGCTAGGGCATTCACTTGGTTAGTGGTGTAGGCTGTCCCGATTTGAGAGGCCGTCAATGCGCCCTTCACTGAGGCCGTGTTGCCTGGCCCTTGGTTGCTGATGTTAAAGTAGTTGTTGGTGATGGCGGTGTTGGGGCTTAAGATATTGTTAGCCGCGCTCACACCTCCAAAGGCCGTGCGCGCGCCATAGGCACCTGCGGCGTTGCCTTGCAAGATTTGCTCAAGGCTATTCGCCGCTGAAAGGCTATAAATGCCTAGCTGATCCGTGTTGGGGTTGCCTGTGAGACTGCTGGGCAGATCACCGATCAGGCCATTGAGCAAGCCACCACTTCCATAAAGTTGGTTGCTGGCGTTGCTAGGGTTGTTTAGCGCCCCCGAAACTCCATAGCTAGGGGTAGCCCCGGGAATTCCGGGATTCGTGATGGGTGCGGTGGTGGGATTTTGCCATGCGGCACCAGTGGGGCCGTCGAATGAGCCACTGGTGTTCATGCTGTAGTTGCCCCCCAAAATACCGCTGATGGAATTGACCATGCTCACCACATCTACATCAGTGGCATCTGCAGAGGGCGCAAATCCAAAGCAAGAGAGCAAGGCCAAACTCAAGGTGGTTTTAAATGTTCTTTTCTTACGGCTTTTCATAGTTTCTGTGTCCTTTGTTTGTGTTGTGCGGCGTTAGGATTGTCTAGTTACAGTTGGCACCTACGCAGAGCGTATCGTTCGCCTGTGGCTTGGTGTAGCTGTTTGGGCTGCCAGAGGGTGTGGGGGCCAAATTAGGGTTGGCTCCGGGAGCTTGGTTGGCAAACATATTGGGTTGTTGCCCTACGCCCATCGCGCCCATCGCCCCATTCGTGCTTTCAGCTCTTGTCATATTCGAATACTGAAACCCCACACTTCCATAGAAACCGGAGTTTTCAGCAGAGAGCGGAGAAGTCAGGGCTAAAAAGCCAATGCCTAGAGAAAGAAAAGTGAGTTTTCTAAGATTTGGTTTAAATGCATTCACATTCATGTTAATCCTTTCACGAGATTTAGAAATAAAAACACTCGAACGAGTATGGGATATTAGGATAAATAGGCTTATTGCTTGCTTAATTTTTCTCTTTTTTGCAAATTGTGTAGCTCTCTGCTGAAAACTCCGGTTTCTATGGAAGTGTGGGGTTTCAGTATTCGAATATGACAAGAGCTGAAAGCACGAATGGGGCGATGGGAGGGGTGATGATGCCCCAAACCCTCAATGGCAACCCCTATTTGGGCGCGAGCTCCACGGCCACTGCCACAGATCCTAACTTCAGTGGTAACACCAACAATGTGACCAATTATAGCGGGACCACTTCCATCCCTCAAGGCGGCATCCCCTCTTACAGCCAAGTTAAATAACACCAACCTCAAGGACGCAACAACCCATGAAAAAAAACACAAAACGCAAACCTTATAAGTACACCGTCAGCCTCGCCCTCGCCAGCTGTTTTGGCTTTGTGCCTAGCCTAGATGCGGTGGACTCCACCCCTCAAGGTCCCATGAATGTAAATCAGCTCGTGCAGTCCGTCTCCAGCATCCTAGGAGGGCAGTATAACCCCACCAACTCCTCCCCCACGCAAACCAGTTTCGGCTCAAGTGCAGCCGGCACCATCTATGTCAATGACCAAGGCAATGCCGTGGGGCTTGGGACTTCTGGGACTTGGACCACTGGGGGCAGCTGGAACACCACTACCGGTGCCACCACCAGCGGTCTTAACAACAACCCCACCATCAGCAACTACAATCTCTACGGCAAAGACGGTTTGTTGAGTAATTTTAACGACTCCAATGGCGTTGGCCTTAATTACAACTACACCAACCCCCTAGCTAGCTTGGGAAATCAATTCTCCTTAGCCAGCCTTTATTATGGCTACCGCACCGCCTTGGCGGGGGCAACAGGCGCAAACAACCTTTTAAATCCCGGCACTGCCATCACCAACAACTACTACACGACTTTAAACGGTGCCTCTGCCATCAGCGGGGCTAAGGGCAATCTTGGTACTTCTTTGCTCAACAACGCTGGGCAACAAACTCAAGTCAATGCCCTTTTGACCAGCCTTTACACCACCATCACCAACATCAACAAAGCCATCAATGTTTCAGGCACGGGGGCAACGGGGGTGGCTAACTATGTCGCCGACTACAGCTCTAGCGGGGCGGTGGGCTCTACGGGGGCAACCTTTTTAGGCGCGCTCAATAGCATCGCCAGTGACAATGGCAACGCCAGCTCTTTAAGCGGTCTAGCCTCTAGCATCAACACTCTTTCTACTGCTCTTGGCATCAAAGCCCTAGGCACGAGCGATCAAGTAACCGCCAACACCGCCATCTTTGGTGCCACCCCACAAACTCTAGGCAACAGCACCTACACAGTGTCCGGTGCAGCCCTCACTGCCTTGCAAAACATCGACACCTTGCAAGGTCTTGTGAATGGGGGGATCGTCACGACCCAAACTCCCCAAAATTCGACCACAACCAACTACATCTCCAACGCGAATTACACCGCCGCTTACACGCTTTACAACGCACAAAGCAGCAACTTAAATGTCATCACCAACAACATCTTAAATGGGGCGAGTGTCAGCCAAGTGGCCGCGGCGATCGATGCTTTAAATAAAAATGGGTTTGGGGTCGCCAACGCCGGCCAGTTGCAAACCGCCCTCAATGGCTTGGTCAATCCCAGCCAATATAAAGCGGTCTATGACGCTTACGATGCCATCGCTAAGGCGATCACTGATAGCCAAACCAACGCCTCATCCAGCAAACCTAGCTACACCGCCATTTTCACCAATGCGACCACCAACGCCGCCATCATCAACAGCCTCGTCCAGTTTGGCGATGCGTACACTCAACTTACCAATTCTGGCAACACTGCGGTGAGTGTGGGCGGTGGTAGCCTATTTAATTTGCTCCAAGGGGGTGTGTCTAGCAACAATGCACAAGCACAAGCCCTTTACAACGCCTTAAACGGCACCTCTTCGGCGCTCAACGCCCTCAACGCCGCTTTGAGCGCACTTAAAGGGGTGTCAAACGACAACACTGCGGCTAACCCCCTTTATGTCAGCAGCACAACGACCACGAATGGCTCAGGCACTGCGCAAAATAAGAACAGCCAATACCCCATCAATGGCGCAGGGACAAACGCCTCCCCCACCATCACCTCCTACACCACCACAAGCGCGGCAAACACCACCGCCCTCACTAAGGCAGAGTATACTGCGCTCTCTAGCTTGCTAGGCAATGCCATCACCTATAGCAGTGGCCAAAGCACTCTAGCCGGGCTCTTAAAAGGTGGGGGGTCTGTTGCACAGCAGATCTTGACTGTGGGCTTGCAAAATGCAGCGGCAAATAGCCTTTTAGGTGCTGATAACACCACCAACCCAGCCGCGACCACCATCAACCAAATCAAGGCGATCTATGGCTCGCAAGAGTTGCTCAGCGCCTACATCGGGGCTGCCCTTAACCCTAATAACAATATCAAGCCCGACACGCAAGCACAGATTTTAACCGGCTTGAACCAAGCCTTGAGTGCAAGCCAAGCGGACAATGGGCTCATCGCCCAGACCGTCGGTACCATTAAGGGGTTGTTGAATTCAAGTACCCTAGGCAATGCCAACATCACCGCACCGAGTTTAGCGACACTTGCAACGGATTTAGGGGTGAGTTCTGGTACCCCCTTTAAGGGCACTGCCACAATCTCTGAGATCAGTGCAGCTTTGAGTGCGATGACTGAGCTAAAAGGCATAGTCGCTGGCAGCGACGCAGCTGGCATGTCCGCTGCTGCCACAGCGGCAAAAGCCACCGATTTTGCCTCCAACTTGCAACTTGTGGTGGATAACATAAGCGAGATCACGATTAAGGCGACCAGTGCCACTGCCACTGCCACCACCCTAGCTACGGTTTTCAACGGCTTGAGCAGCACCGCAGGTCCCATTGATGACAAAATCACAGTGGCTGGTCCTAACAAAACTCAGGTAGAAGCCGCCATTGTCTCCTTGCTTGGGGGCACGGCGGGGATGAGTGGCAACTCTGCTACTTCCAACCCCCTAACAGCCTTTACCGCTGCTACCAGTGCCTACACCAACATTAGTGATCTCAGCACAGAGGTGACAAATGTCATCAATTTAGCCACAAAAATCGATGCTGTCACTACAAATGCTGTTTCTGCTTGGGGGAGCACTTTCTTGGGCTCTGGCATTGTGGGGGGTAGCCTTAGCAACATCGCCACTGCGCAAAGCGCGATCACCACTTACGACAATAAAGTGGCAGCCAGCTTCACCCCCAGCCAACAACAAGATTTCGTGAGCGGTTTGGCAAGCAACCCCAAAACGACCATCCAAACCTTGCAAGCCGAGGCGCAGAACTACTTAAACGCCTACAACGCTTGGAAAGAACTTGGCAACGGCGCCAACGCCACATGGAATAGTAGTGGGGTGCAACTCAGCTCCAACACCCTAAGCTCCTTGCTTTCTGCAGCCGGGGCGAAACCGGGCATCGATCTAGGCTTTGCCACCACAGCGGCTAATGGCATCCAAGGTGCTTTAGATGCCATCAAAACTGCAGTGGGCAATACAACCTTCACCAGCAGCAGCTTCTCTAAATCGTTAAGCACTCTAGGAGCGATCGACACCAGCGGCACAACCTTATACAATCTCAACACCGCTGTGGCCGCCCTTTTCAAAGCCGACCCTAAATTCTTCGCTGCAGGCACGCAAACCACTGCCAGTGCGGGCAACCTAAACAACATCAGCAATATTTATGTCGGCAACCTCGTTTTACAAAACGGGGCAGTGCAAGGTAACCCCTCTGAAGGCATCGGCTCTACGAGCGTGGGCGGTGGCTTTCAACAAAACCCCTCGGCTAGCGCTTACTTCACAAACTTGGTGAACTTAAACACCATCACCGACTTGTTGGGCAATGTCGTGGGCGGGACAGCTAGCAACCCAGCCATCAGCAGCAACTACACCACCGCCTTTTCTACTAGCGTCACCAATGGCGCTGGTAGCACTGCCAATGGGGTTGTCAATGGCGTGATGAACTACACCAGCAGCACTGCCAACAACTTCGCCTACCTCACTAGCCCCGCATCTGGTTTTAAAACCGGTGAAGATGCCACGCTCTTTGTGCAAGAGCTCATCAAATTGGGCAACGCGATCGGCCCTGGCGTGACATTAGGCAACATCTCGACAGCAGATATGAATGCCCTCAAGGCGTTCTTCACAACTCCGGGGAATGGGACTTCTAGTGGCGACCTTTACAACGCCCTCACCGCTTGGCGTGCCATCGCCTTTGCGTCCTCTAGCGCTCCAGCGGGGACACAAAGCTTGCTCACACAAATGGGAACCTTAGTGGGCGATGCCAGTGCCGCGACCAGTGCTACGGGTGTCATCCAGCTCTTAAACGATGCCAACAATCTATACAACGCCAACGCTGGCCTCACCGGCTCTAGTGGGTTGGCTGGAGCACAAGTTAGCAATAGCTTGCTCAGTGTCAATAGCACCAATGCAGCGGCGTTTAACCAAGCCACCAATGCTGCCACAGCTCTAGGGCAACTCATCAGTGCGCTCAAAGACGGAGGCGTGAGCTCTAGCAACAGCGCAAGCACTGTGGCTGGCAATGTCATCGGGCTCATCCAAGATTTAAACACTTATAACCACAACATCGCCCTCTTAAACAACCTCGCCCCCACCAGCACAGGGGCGCAAGCTGGGGCGAGCGTGGCTTCGCAAATCCTAAACTACTTGCAACAAAATACAAGCATGGGCAATGTCTTGCAAACCGCGAGTCAAGCGAATGCCCAAAAATTAGAAGGCTTGCTCAACCGCTTGCAATACCTCCAAGGCTTGCAAGCCCAAGTACAACAGGCCATCGACAACAACCCCTATGCGCTGGTGATGGGCAAAAGCCAAGCCGCCAGCTCCACGGCTTTGCAAGCCTCTGGTAAGGCTCTTACTAGCTCTACGGGCTTGTTCAACACTGCCACGGGCAACACGCTCTTTAGCTCTAAGACAGCAGATGGGGTCACCACCTACACTCCCACAAGCGACATGAGCTCTAACTTTGCCAGCTTGGATGGCACCATGGGTTATCAAATGGCGAATTTGAGCAATTACAATGGTTTGATCGCCGATTTGAGCAACTCCAGCAGCAGCATTCTATTAAACCCTAACTCCACCGTTGAGCAGAGCGCGGCGCAAACTGCATTAAACAACATCGCTAAAAGCGTCTATAACATCACCAACTACTTTGCGCCCGTGAGCGCGCCCACGGCTGCTGGGGGCACAAGCGCGAACACCTCGAGCTTTAACACCATCAGCAACGCCTACACAACCATGAACAGCGCATTGGGCTTAAACCCCGGGCAAACGGCTAACAGCACCATCACCGGGATTTTCTCTACGGGTGCTAGTGGGGCTGCTGGCTCTGGGGCTGTGTCTTCTCTCTCTAGTTTCTTGACCGCTTCAACAGAACAAGCCGGTGCGGCCACCAATAAATCCACCGTGTTGCAAGGCATGCAAGCGATTGTCGATCTTAACGGCTTGTTTGGTTCGATCCAATCCAACGCTGCTGGCAACGCTGCCTCCACAGGCTACACTAATTTTACAAACAGCATCGCGACTTTGAGCAGTGCGGGCCAACCTAGCAACAACATCACAGCTGCCACTGGGGGGGCTATCAACGCTGCCATTGCAAACTTGATGTCTAATTTCAACCAAACCTCCGGTGGCAGCACCAACTACGCGACTAACGCGAGTCTCACCTATCAGTACAGCGGCAAGATGGTGCAGGTCTTGCAAGCTTTGGAGAACAACCCCACTGCCGCTAGCCTCATCAACAGCTCTACTGCCATTGATGCGACCGCTGTTAATAATAATTTTACGGGGAGCAGTGCAAAGACAGCGGCATGGACAAGCCTACAAAATGCTTTGACAAGCATTGTGGGCAAAGAGAATGCTGGAAATGTCGCCCCCAGTGTCTCAAGTGCAGCCAACACCGTCACCCTTTTGCAAGCGGCGCAAAAACTCGTGGGCCTTGAGGGCGTAACTGGCGGGGCTAAAACAGATGGGGGCTCTGGATCTCTAGCGGGATTGTTACAAATCCTCAACTCTGGCATGGCTAACTACATCGCCCCCAACAGCGCCAACATCGTCAATGCGATCCCCCAGCTCATCCAAAAGGCACAGACTTTAGAAGCGCTTTACACAACCATCCAAGCCTCCACTGTGGCTTCAGCTGCTGCCAACTCCACTGTCCTTCTCCCGGGCTCTGCGGCTGCTGATACTGCTATAGGCATTAAACCCTCTGAATACCAAATCATCAGCCAAATCGTAACCCAAGCAGACGCGATCATGAGCAATAGCACTTCTTCTTCTAGTGCCACCGACACAGGCGGGGTGTTAAACACCGATCAAGCTGCCTTGCAGTACGCGCAAAGCCAGACTTCTAGCACTGCTTCTATCCCTAAATCTAACGCCCTAAGCAGTGCTTCCTTTGCCGGACTCGTGGCTTATGAGTTGCAACAACAAAACCCAGGGGTCTCTGCCATCAAAGACGTAACCCAAGCAGGGGCCGCCATCACTGCTGCCACCCCAGCACAACTCAGTGCTGCCGTCAATGCGGCTCTGTCTAACTCTGCGCTCACCACAACGATGATGCAACCCGTGGTCGATAACGCCCTCAAAAGTGTTTTGGAGCAAATTAGCACCTACACCAACAACAGCAATACGCTCCAACCCATGCTCAATAGCTCTAAAGCCAGCATACAGGGCATCTTAAATGCGGCTTTAAACAACGCCTCCAGCCTACAAGGCTTGCTCAGTAAATTAAACCCCAGCGCCACTGATTTGAGTGGGGGCAATGTTTCTAGCACGGGGCTTTCTAGCACGGGGCTTTTACCGTCCAAAATCATCGCTAAAATCGAGCAAACTTTAGCCAACATGAAAACCAACAGCGCGACCTACACCGCCGCCAGCACCGCGATCCAAAACGGTACCTCTGCAGCCGCTAAACAAGCGCAACAAATTGAGGCGGCGATCACAGCCCAAAATGCGATGAACGCTAACCTAAATGCACTCACCATATTGGGCAACACGCAGTTTAACTCCCAAACGGTCGGCAACTACCTTAACGAGGTCGCCACCGTTACCCAAGCGCAGGCTGAGTACATGGCGGCCAACTACAACTTGCCCGCCTTGATGGCTCAATTAAACGGCTTGAAAAGCGATTTTGACAGCAACAATGGGCAAGGGGTGTTTAAAGCCATTGCAACGGCTTATCAAACCATCATGCAAAGCGGCAATCTTAACCCCTCAGCCGCCACACAATCTCTTGCAAACTTGGTTAGCGATATCAGCTCTTTACAAGATCAAGTCGTTAACGCCCTCGCAGGGCTTATGCAACAAAACGGCGCAGGACAAACCCAACAAAATGGCGGAGCCCAAGTGATGGCATCGGTGAAAGGTGGAGGCGAGGCGCATAGCGGCGTGCTCATGGTGACTCTTGACAAACAAGGGGGTGGTAGCAAGCTCTTTGAAATGCCCGCTGGCAACCCTCAACAGCAAATCAACGCCCTCAAAACCTTGTTGCAGAATTTGCAATCGACTTCTGCTTTCGCTAAGGCGAGCTTGATGAAGCTTAACAGCGATCTGAAGAGCATGGCAGTGGCAACCACCAGAACTGCCTCTCACATGCCCATGCAAACCATGAACTCCAATGGCAACATGTATGGCATCGATGTGCAGTTTGGTTATAAACAATTCTTTGGCAAAAAGAAACGCTGGGGTGTGCGCTACTACGCCAACTTCAGTTACCAACACGGCACTTTCATGACCAGCGATGCCAGCGAATTGGATAACTTCGTCTATGGGGCGGGTGTGGATGCGCTTTACAACTTCTATGAGAGCAAAGATGGCAAATACACCAGCGGTTTATTTGCTGGGTTGATGCTTGAGGGCTCTAGCTGGGCGGTCAAAGGCCAAAGCTATTACCAAGCCATGATGAATGCCTTTAACGCCACAGGTGGGCATGCCACAATGAACACGAGCTACTTCCAAATCCCGATCAACATTGGCTTTAGGACCAATGTCAATAAGCACAATGGGTTTGAAATCGGCTTGAGAATCCCCCTTGCAACCAACTACTACTTCAAGGGTGTGAGCGCCGCTGGTCAAAAACTAGACATTGCTTACAAACGCAATGTGTCCGTCTTCTTCAACTATGTTTATAACTTCTAAGTTATAAACCAAGGGGGGGCCTTGTGCTCCCTTGAGTTTGCCTTTAGATTTTGCCTTAAGCTCGTCTTTAAGAGGGGGCTACGCCCCCTTTCTTGTTTTTAAGTGATCTTTCTTGCTTTAGCCTTTCCAAAAGTGAAAAATAAACTGAAAAATCCTAACCCATGAAACATCATGTTTTTTTTGTGCATCTGCCTTTTTTAACTCTTCAGGGCTTAGGCTCTTTAGGTAGTTTTTCCCCTGTGCTGTGGTTTGCTTTTTAAGGGTTGGGGTGGTAGGCTTAGATAAGTCCATAGCAGTATCTAAGGAATCACCCGTGTTTAGCGGGCGTGAATCCGCCACATCGTGGTTACTGATGGACTTTTTAAACTCTTTGGCATTGGCTAGTTTCCCGTTTTCCTTATACATCGTTTTTAGGGTTAATTGGTTATTTTTCGTGCCTATCACCTCCACCACCGCCATATACCCGTTAATCTGTTTGCCGATTAAAAGATACTTGCCCTTAGGCGTGTCCTCTACCTTCATTAAGTCGCCATGATTGATGATGTCCGGGTAAATGGCGATGTCTGCACTCGTGATAGGCGGTTGTCCATTCTTGGCTAGTTTAGAATCCACCCCATGCCTTTGCTCAATGTGCTTTAGCGCGTCCCCGTCAAAAACCATTTTAACAGGCTTATTGGGGTCAAACCCTAAATGTTCGATGATTTGCGGGTTTGTGAGCTCGCCTAGCCACACCTTCTCGTTTTTGCGCCTCTTAACCTCCTCTAAGAACTCGGGGGTGATGTCCTCTTTGCTGACTTTTCTTAGGGGCTTGTTAGGGTCGAATACATCTCCACTATCCGCTCTATCGCCTCCATTCCCTCCACTCTCCCTAAATGGCTTCTTGTTGTTTCCTCCCCC
>NZ_CDMG01000007.1:1953-2148 GCF_001282945.1 Helicobacter ailurogastricus | reverse complement strand
GTCGTTTATTATGATTGAACAAGATGGATTGCACGCAGGTTCTCCGGCCGCTTGGGTGGAGAGGCTATTCGGCTATGACTGGGCACAACAGACAATCGGCTGCTCTGATGCCGCCGTGTTCCGGCTGTCAGCGCAGGGGCGCCCGGTTCTTTTTGTCAAGACCGACCTGTCCGGTGCCCTGAATGAACTGCAGGA
>NZ_CDMG01000007.1:0-311 GCF_001282945.1 Helicobacter ailurogastricus | reverse complement strand
CAGGCTCAAGGCGCGCATGCCCGACGGCGAGGATCTCGTCGTGACCCATGGCGATGCCTGCTTGCCGAATATCATGGTGGAAAATGGCCGCTTTTCTGGATTCATCGACTGTGGCCGGCTGGGTGTGGCGGACCGCTATCAGGACATAGCGTTGGCTACCCGTGATATTGCTGAAGAGCTTGGCGGCGAATGGGCTGACCGCTTCCTCGTGCTTTACGGTATCGCCGCTCCCGATTCGCAGCGCATCGCCTTCTATCGCCTTCTTGACGAGTTCTTCTGACCACGCAAGGAATTTTAAATGCAAATAACTT
>NZ_CDMG01000006.1:100098-100730 GCF_001282945.1 Helicobacter ailurogastricus | reverse complement strand
GGGGGAGGAAACAACAAGAAGTTTAAGGATGAGGGGGAGAGTGGAGTTAAACCTAACGCGGTGATTCAAAGCCCAGAGGAGAAAGAAGCCTTTATCAAAAGCCTTGATTTGCGTACAAGTGCTACGCCTATCCCCGCAAGTTTGGATGTAGAAGGGTTTTTAAAGAGTTTAAAGGGGGTGAAGAATCATAAGAGGTTTATAGAACATTTGGCAAGCAGGGAAGATAAGCAAAGACGCTTAGGGTTTTTAAATTTAGTTGAACCTACACTAAATCATCCGGATTTTGTCATGCTTAACAATGATGTGGGGAGAAAGAAATATGCCAAGGTTTTTCAAAAAGACAATGGGAAACATTTAACCTATTTGTTGGTTACAGCTGAAGATGATAAGCTACTCATCACAGGGATACCGGATGTCAGAAGGAGCTACATTATCAAGGAGATTAAAGATGCCGACATTATCTACTCTTTCATTCGACCGGGCAGCTGAAGATGCTAACGCACCAAGTAGGCTACTTCTTGCAGGGTAGCTAAACCTTTCTTAATTTCATATAAATTAAATGGAAAACCCTACATAAAAGCTTTTAGAAGTGACTTAAGTAGAATAGCCTTTAAACGCCTTTAAACGGCGTT
>NZ_CDMG01000006.1:98323-98544 GCF_001282945.1 Helicobacter ailurogastricus | reverse complement strand
CACATCTGGGGGGAGTTGGTTACCGTGATAATAAGCTTTGGCTTGTTTAAATTCTTGCAAAGAAGGCATGGCCGCGTTAAAATCTGCTTTAAACTCTTCGCTAAGAGTGGCTAAATCCTTCATCGGCCAAACCTCATTTGACAAACTCCCCAGCCAAAGGCTAGGGGGTGCGGGTAAAAACACACAAGCGCATCCTAGCAAAACGAGAAAATCCAAACAAG
>NZ_CDMG01000006.1:14724-97117 GCF_001282945.1 Helicobacter ailurogastricus | reverse complement strand
CAGCTTAAGGGGGTTTAAGGTTTAAGCGCTCTTAATGGCTGTGGCGTTGGCAAGGACTTTAAAACCATAGCCGAGCTTTTTAAGCGCGTCTAAAAGCCAAGTTTCGCCCTCTAAAGGCGGTAATTCTATGCCCTTAGCCTCCGCGATGTCTTCTAACGCCCCTTTGAGCTCTTGAAGGTCGCCATCGTGTAAAATTTCGTTAAGGTAGTGTAGGCGGAACTCTTCTGTGGTTAAAATGCTAGACACTTTAAATTCTGTAAAAACTTCAGCCATGGAAATCCTTTAAAATTTCTTGGGCTTTGATTATATCCTTTTGTTGGGTGCTTTTGTCCCCCCCACAAAGTAGAATGACTAAAGTGTCGCCCTTTTTAGCCACATACAGCCGATACCCCGGGCCTGAATGTATCCTTAACTCAAAAATCACGCCTAAGATATGCTTATGGTCGCCAAAATGCCCGCTCTCGCTTAAAGCCTTTAAACGCCGGGTAACGGCACTCTTAGCGCTCGTATCCTTAAGGCTTTCTAGCCAATCTAAAAATGTTTTTGATGTTTTGACTTGCATAGCCACAAATGTAGCACAAGGCTAACTTAAACCCCTTAACCCTCTAAATCCTCCATGTCCTTCTAGCGCTGTAGCGGGGTTTAAACTCTGTGCCTGTGTGGGTTTGGGGGGTGTAGTGGGGTTTAACCTCGGGATGGGATAGCGCGCTAGCTAAAGCGTCGATGCAGTCATCTTGGCGGTAGGGCCGATCGGGGTTGAAGCTGAAGAGCTCTTTTTTTAACTGCTCTTGGTTTTGGCAGGCGTGGCTGACCACTAAAAAGCCCGTATTGTAATAGGGGCGCAGCGCTTTGATTTTATCGACTTTAGAGATTTTGCGGCTAGGGGTGTAGCAGTAGATGCGGTCGTTTAAAGGCTCTTTGTAGGCCTCTTTAGCCCGTTGGTTAAACTTCACCAACTCGACCATTAAAAGCCGATGCAAGACCAACCCCCCGCCGTCACTTTCAATAAAGGTTAAGGCCTCTTTATACTTCTCTTTGGCTTGTAGAATGTTGTTAATGGTGTCCTCTTCGCTCCACACCCCATAAAACACATCTAAGACGATAAACCGCACAGAACCGCTGTAATTCTCCGCCCCCACCACCACCACGGCCCGATTGTCCGCACTCTCTTTAACACTGACGGCGTTATCGACAAAGATATAGGCGTTAAAGGGCCCCACCTCGTGTAAAAATACATTCGTGTAAAGGTTCTCATCAAAGTAGCCCCCACTTGTGGCGATGGGCTCTTGCAGGTATTGCGCGCTAAACTCGTCATTGCCCATTTGCAGGCGCAAGGCTTGCAATTCGTCTAAATTGTGGCGGGCCTCAAAAAGGGCGGTGTTGGGGGCTCTGGTGTAGCTGAAGTCCTTAATGTTGTAGAGCTCTTCGTGCGCATTGATGGCCTTAAGGCGGACGATGTGCCAGCGCTGGATCGTGTCCTCGTCAAACTCTCTAGGATTTAAGAGAAACCCGCATAAGTCGTTTGTGCCCAGCCGTTGCATGAGCAGGGTTATATTGCTCTCGTTGTCTTGCAAACGGCTTAAAACGCTCTCTTTAAAGTTGGTTTGCACTTCTTTAACGGCCACGCGTCTACTCATCTCGCTCACCTTGATGGGGTCGTCTATGAGGATTTGGTGCGCGTGAAAGCCCGTTAAAGCGCTCCTAAGCGTGGTGACGAACAAACCCCCGCCTTCTCTTAAAACGAACTCTTGGGCGTTGTCTTGCAAGAACTCTAAGGGCTCGGGGAAGATTAGAGCGTAAAATTTAGACTTCATCAAGTCCCTAACTTGATTGGCGATTTTTCTACATAAATCGTCCGAGTAGCTGATATAAAAGAATTTACGGCCCCGATTGAGCCCCAAAGCCCACGCAATGAAACAGCGCGCGATGATCTCGGTTTTGCCATAACTGGGGGGCATGTTGATCATCAAGCGCGTTAAAAGCTTGCTTTCGCCTGCGGTGTTAGGCTGGGTGCACTCAAGGACTTTGCATAAATATTTGATGTGCCAACTATCCAAGAAAGGAGCGAGGTTGTAACGCGCCCATTTGAGTTTAACGAACATATACAAATCCCTTTGGGCTAAAGTCCTTAACGCCAATTCTCTTTGCAAATTCTCCAAACTTAATTCCTTGTAAAGGGGTCGCCAAAATGCGCGTAACTAGGTTTTGGCTGTTGTGGGGGGACCACAGGCAATAAAGAGGCCTTCACACCCAAAGCGGGCTTATTTTGCTCAAAGTCGCCAAGCATGGGTTTTTGGGCCACTTTAGAAGCTTTAATGTCTTTTGGGTCGTTGGAAGTGCCGGCAGTCTTGCCCCATTCGAATTGCTGTATTTGATTGCCCCGGGTCAAAGACCCCGTATAAGCGGCTTGGGCTTTGGTGCGGATGGTGTCTAGTTTGAACTGCTTATTAAATTGCGCAGCGCTCTGTGCTAAACGCTCGCGGTGCTGTTGGTAGTTTTGTTGTAATTCTTGGGCTCTTAGGGCCTTTTGTTGCTCTAGCTCCTTAGCTCTTTGGGTTAAAGTGCTGTCAAACTGCGCTTGTTGTTTGGCCGATTCGCGCATGTTGGCTTGCATTTGGTCGTTAAACTGCTCTTTGGCTAGGGCTTGTTGGCCTAAAGCGTGGATGCCACTCATCGCATTGCCCACGCTTTGCTGGGCGCTTAAAAAGGCGTTTTGCAAAGTGTTATGGGCTTGGGCTTGGGCTTGGCCGGCTTGGGCCATCAAGGCTAAAGCCCCACGGCCGGCGCTGATGTCCTCTCTCATGGCGCTTCTCCTGCTTTGACTTGTGGCCAAGAGATCACACACACCCCCCCTGATCCCACCACGACATTAATCGGGTTTTTAGTTGAGATGAGAACCCAGTTACTCGCACACGCCCCCATTTGTCCAATTCCCCTCACATTCCCAAGCCCCCCAGCCACGCTAACATAACCGCCAAAACTCGTGGGGTTGCCTCTGTTTGGGCTATTAGTGGGCCCAGTGCCTCCTTGGATGAACACATAGTAATAGATGTTCTCAATAGGGGGGGTGAAGGTGGCATTTGAACTAAAAGTTTGGGTGGCGAAGTTAAAGCCATAATCTTTTTGGCGCTTTTCAATGACGAGCATTTGGGATTTGATGGCCGCAATCTGCGAGGCTTGCGCATTGCCCTCTGTGACTATTTGGCCCACAAGAGTGGTTTTAAACACGCTCAAATCGTCTTTGGCCTTGTTAAGCTCTTTGGGAATGTCCCCGTATTTGGCCCGTATTTGGGTGTCTATGTCGTTCATTTTGGCCGTGACATTGGCGTTATAGTCCTTAAGCTTCTCCTCGTGGTTTTGGTTATAGGCCTGTAATTTGGCCACGGCTGTGTCGTTGTAGGCGGTGGATTTTAGGGTGTCGTTGGCGTTGTAATCCTTCATCTTTTGCATGTGGTTTTCGTTGAACTCTAAGAGTTTAGCACTCGTGGTGTCGGCGATGTCGGCGATTTTCGCATGCGTGGCAGTGTTTAAGGATTTTAAATTAGCGCTAACGCTCGCCTCGTAGCTGTTGATTTTGGCATCGTGGTTAGCGTTGTAGGCTTGGCTTTTGGCCTCGTAGTTGGCGTTAAAGGCCTCTAGCTTCTCTGTGGCATTGGCGTTATAGGTGGTGGTGTAGGTGTCTAGGTTGTTTTTAAACTCCTCTAGTTTTTGCATATTGCCCGTGTTGAAGGCTTGGACTTGCTTTTGGGCATCTTGTAGGTGGGTTAGGACATTTTGGTTAAAGTCTTGCATTTTGGCCGTGGCATTGGCGTTGTATTCGTCTAACTTTTGTTGGTCGTTTTGGTTGTAATCGGCGATGCGCTGATCCATCGTGGCCTTAAACTCTTGCACATGCGCTAAGTTGTCGCGGTTAAAATCCTGAACTTGTTGCTTGGCGTGGGCGATGGCCTCGGTTAGGTCGGTGTGGTATTGGTTGAGTTTAGCGGTGTGGTTGGCGTTATAAGCCTTAGTCNTTGGGCGGTGTTGGTATAGGCTTCTAGCTTTTCTGTGGCATTGGCGTTATAAGCCTTAGTCTTAGCCTCGTCATTGGCATTAAAGGCTTCTAGCTTCTCTGTGGCGGTGTTGCTAAAGGCTTCTAGCTTCTCTTGGGCGGTGTTGGTATAGGCCTCTAGCTTTTCTGTGGCATTGGCGTTATAAGCCTTAGTCTTAGCCTCGTCATTGGCGTTAAACGCCTCTAGCTTCTCTTGGGCGGTGTTGGTATAGGCTTCTAGCTTTTCTGTGGCATTGGCGTTATAAGCCTTAGTCTTAGCCTCGTCATTGGCATTAAAGGCTTCTAGCTTCTCTTGGTTATTTTGGTTAAAGGCCAACAAGGTGGCCTTTAAATCGGCTTTTGTGGCTTCGATGGCTTTTTCTAGGTCTAAAAGCTTTTCATCTGTGGCATCTAGGGTGCTTTTGGCTAAAGCCTGCAACAAGTCGCGGATTTTCACCACTTCCCTAAACTGATGATCTACATTGCTCACCCTTAGGGCCATCTCATTATTGAAGGTGTCTATGTTGTTTTGGGCTTGCTCTAATTGGGCGGTGGTGGTTTCCTCAATGTGGGTTTGGATGGCCTCAATTTCAGCCGTGATTTTCTCTTGCAACTGCAAAAGGTCGGTGCTGATGTCCTTTTCGCGGGTGTTGATGGAATTAATGGCCGTGAGGAGGTTTTCTTGAATGCTACTGAGCGCATCCGCGCTTAAATCGCGCATCTCTTGGATGTGGGCTTGGGCTTGTTCATTGGCCTCTAGCAAGGAATCGCGCAAGGGTTGGATGTTCTCTAGCTTTTTAAGCAGCAGTTCGACCTGCCCTTTAAACACCAGCACAGAGTCGCTCTCTTTCTTGGCGCGGGCGATGAGCTGGCTTACCAAATCGGCTTGAGCTAGGGCTAATTCGAAGTTCTTTACAATTTGGCCATTGTTGCGGATCATCACGCCATTAAAATCGTTAAAATAGGCGTTGTAATCGGCAATCAAGGTTTTAATCGTTTTGATCTGTGCCTTGATGTAAGCGGCTTGCGCTCTAGCCGAGCTGTCCATCACGCTTAGGCTGTCGTAGTAGTTTTTCACCGCCTGAAAGCTCGCTAGCACCCTAGAGATGCCCTGTAAGCTCAAATAAATTTGGCGCTTCCAATCCTCATTAGAGTTTAAAGCTTGTTCTAATTCATCTAAAAGCCCCGTGTCTAGGTTGATGGCTGGCAAGGGCCCGGCTTCGGGGACGGCTTCTAACTCTCTTAAAGGGGGCAGGGCGGGCAGGGCATCTAGGCTGGATTTGGGTTTTAGGGTGTTGGCCAGCTCTAGGGTGAGTTTGGCCTTAGCCACCATCGCCTTAGCCTGCTCTAGCGCGTTGGCATTCTCGTTTAAAACCTCCTTAGCTTGCTCTTGTTTGCTTAAAGCGTCTTTGGCTTGGGTTTGGGCTTTTTTGGCCTCATCTAGGGCTAAATTGGCTTGCCGCAAGGCCTCCTTAGCTTTAGCGATGTTTTCTTGTTGCTCGGGCGTGAGCTCTTGCTCCACTTGCTCCACTTGGTCTGCTTGCTCTTGGTCTGGGGATTTTGTGGCCTCTGCTTGGGCTTCTTCTGGTTGCTCTTGCACTTTAGGGGGGGCTTGCTCTAAATCTAAGGCATCTTTGACTTCTCTTAGGTCTTGGGTTAAATCTTGATTGCGGTTTTCATCATCCATGCTTTACTCCTCACTTTAGATTAAAACTTGATTCGGGGCTGACTAAAATATCTAAGCTCTGGCTAGCCGATCCACCCGTGCCCTGACTGTTGAAAGTCACCCGATAAATGTCCGGCCTCGATTGCTTGAACAGCATAAAGTTGCCCTCAAAAGTCCGCCCATTGCAGCTAAAACTATTATGGGCGTTGCTGATCGTGCTCGTCCCCCATATCCTGATCGGGTGATCGGGCAGCGTCTCTAGGCTTTGGGCGTAAATTTGCACTTCTAAGGCCACCCCATTAAAGGGGGCTAAACCCTGCAATTCCTGCCCCAATCTAGCCAATTCGCCTTCTAAAGGACTTGCCCTATCGTCTAGGCCTATGCGGTTGATGGTTTTAATCACATTGCCCGCGTGCGCGGCGATGGCGCTTTCATTCGTGGCGTTGCCCACGACTTGTAAAAAGCTCACATAAGCATTTGCGCGGTTGATGGCGGCATTGTCCTTAAGCGACCTTAGCATGCTCTCACACTGTATCAGCGTGTTTAACATCTGGGCTTTAGTGGCCTCTAGCTGGTGTTTGGCGTTGATGGCATCGATTTCTAGCTTGGCCTTTAGCTGGGCTTGCTCTAGGCCCAATTTGGCCTGCTCTAAATTGACTTGCAATTCTTGCAAATAAAGCTTCTCGTATTCGATGGCCCCTTGCATGCATAGATTGTTTAGCTCTTTGGTGCTGAAGTTTTGGGTTTGTAAAGCTTCCCTTAGGCCTAAGAAGTTTCTTATAAAGCGGTTAAAATTCATGCACACCGCCCAAATCTGTTATAATGCGCGGGTTGGATGCCATGCGTTTTTCCTTGTCGCTTCTTTGGCGCATCACAAGGTTTAGGCTTTGTTGAGAGGGTAAGGGGGCAAGCGGGTAACCTCCTAGAAAGGAGAAACCGCATGAAACTATTAATAGCTCTCGTGTTGTGGGTGGTGCTAGCGACACCACTACACTAAGGGAGGTTGGGGGGCACCCGCAAGGGTGCAAACCCACACAAGGGTTATTGTATCCAACTTTCTTAAAATCTAAAATTAATCTACACACGGACGACTCTACTTTGGCAATTTTGCGCCCGCGAGAAGAGGCTATTTAAATGCATGGCTAAAAGATTCTTAGCCTCGTGGTAGAGGTTTTTAAGCACCCCAATTTTATTAAAATTTTGCTCGTCTGTGGGGATTTCTAAGAGCAAAGCAAGCGTTCCATAAACCACAGCTTGGCTAGCAATGGAGGGCAGGGGCAAGAACTCGGCCACATCGCTTAAGGGCTCATAGGCGCAATAGATCACATTGAGCGTTCCGCTTGCAAAAGGGCTAACACTAAGCTTATCGCCCTGCACCAATAGGCTAAACTCTTTGGCGTTGTCTAGGTCTGTTCGGCTAAACAAAATGGAATTGTTAAACTTGGCTTCTAACACGCAAAGCAAATGCGGGCAATGGATGGAACGGTTATTAGGGCCAATTTGGCGGGTTTGTTGGGCCTTGTTGAGCTTAAACTCTACGATGAGCTGGGCAGCGATGGTGTTAATGGCATCTAGAATCTCGGCATCGCTAAAGCGCAAATCTCTATAGTTTTGGTCTTTGAGCCGCGAGCGAATGACATTTAAAGCGCTATTGACACTAAACACCCAAACCCCCTAAAAGCGCGTATTCCAAAACATCAAAATAAGGCGGAATCAAGTAAGCATAGCCGTGAGCGGCGTTTAACTCTGTGATCGCGATGAAAGCCTTAATGAGCTCTTGCTGGGCAGCATTTTGGGGCATCTGCTGCGTGGTTAAATATCTATCCAGCAAATCCACATCTAAATTGATGAAGTTTAATTGTTTGGGGTAGTCTTTGTAATGCAAAACCCCCCCACCCGCACACACGCTAAATTCCACGCCATTAAACGCATAAGTGTCCCCGGGGGCGTTGATCTCTAGCTCTAATTGCGGATGGGCAGTTGTGTATTCAGGCTTGGCCTCCCAATGCCCCTTGATGTTGCCATAGCGCCCCACAAGCTCGACAATCCCCGGCCGATCAAATTGGACCCATCTTTTCATTGGCGTTGCATGGGGTTAGGCTCGTAGCCTTGCGCGCTGGCGGCGATGGTTTTATTCGCCTCTAGCCGTTCGTTTTCTCTAGCGTTGTAGCGGCGATTCTCTTCGTCAAATTGCCTTTGGGCGAGCTTCATTTGTTGATCGGCTTGTTGGAGCTGTTTATTGGTCGCCCAAATGCCCACGCCCAAATTGGCTAGCCCTAGGCCAATGCTAAGGCCTTGCAAGCCCACACCGCCCCAAGATAGAGCACTTGAGCCCAAGCCGCCTAGACTTGAGCCCAAACCGCCTAGACTTGAAACCCCACCACTTGAAACCCCACTAACCCCAATGGTGGGCACGGCGGTGGTGCTGGTGTTGATGGGATTAAAGTTATAGCCCCAATTAGACCCATAGGTCATGGCTACACCTCTAAGACAACTTCACTAGGAACGAAGTAATGCACGCGTAAGATCGCCCTGCTTTCGCTGTCTTTGTCAAAGCCGACAATCGTCGCGTTGATCGTGGTGGAGACTTTGGCGCAATAAAGCTTTTCGCTGTTATGAAACCCTGCGGTGTCCCCGGGAATGTCGTTCATGAAGTAGTCTTCTTCATCTTTAAAGCCGATGTCTAAGCTAGCCCCCGCTTGAGGCTTTGCAATCTCTAAATTCACCCTCAACACCTCTGCGCCTTGGGGCAGGGCTACAAGCTGCTTACCCTCCTCATCTAGGCCAAATTCCACCTTGCAAAGGTAGCTAATGTTTTTAACTTTTTGCTGCATGTTCTCTCCCTTAGTGTTTGGCGCTAAATAGCCCAATGACGGCGAAATCGCTATTATTATAAAGGCTATCTACCCCGTTAGCACTGACGAAACGGGCTTTGCTAATGCCTAAAATGCGATCCACGCCGCAAATGGTTTTACGCCCGGCATCTTCGGTTTCATTGATGTAAAAGTTAATCGAGCTATTGCCAGCCAACACTAATGCGCTAGCCCCAATCAAGGCCCCAATGGAGACGGGCACATCCTCGCTAGCGTAGGCACTTGGAGGCGTGATTTTAGGGGTGTTTTGGGGGTTGATGTTGGCGTTAAACTCGTGATCGGGCACATCGGAGTTTAACAACCCCACATTTACAGAAGTCCAAACGCCCATATCTAAAATGGGGCAATTGTCAATCAGCCCCACAATGCCGCTAAAGAGAGCGTTTTTATCCCCGCGAACGCCGGCGAACTTTTGCAACTCTTGGTATTCAGGATCGCTTTTAAGCTGGTTGATGGCGAAACTATCCAGCAAGATAATATAGCTGTAATTTTGCACGCTAACCCCTCCTGTGGTGATGGCTTCGCTTCTAATGGGCTTGATGGGGAAAGCTTGCTTGTTGTTGTGTTTTAAGCCAGCTCTAGCTTGGAATATGGCCCGTCTAATGGCCTTCACATTCATCGTATCGTCTGCGGTGATGGTTTTAGTGAAAGTGGGGATGTCTTTTTCCACATATCTTGATACTCAAAAATTATTAGACAAAATAGACGAAACTTTTAAAGACCATGAGGCATTGCACCGCTTACAAAACCTCACCTTGTTGGACAAGGAATCTAACAGCGCAATCGGTAACCTCATCTTTAGCAAAAAGCGTAAAAAGATTGAGGAACGCAAACACCAACATAAGTTGATCCCCATTTGTACACAGATGGTGTTTGAAAAGGCGTTTTCTAAAAACACAGGCAATCCAGATGTCTTCACCACACAGGACCAAGAAGATTATTTGAATAAAATCGAAGAATCTTTAAAAGAATACTTACCGCAAGCGCAAAAAGAAGACAACAATGATGAGGACAACGCATGAAACCCATGACTTTTCTAGACTTTTTAGGTTGTTACGCCCACATAGAAGTCCCCATGTTGCAAAGGGATTATGCACAAGGGCGGCGGTCTCAAAAATATGTCGCGGACAATTTTTTAGACGCTCTTTTTGAAGTGATAGAGGGCAGAAAATACAAATTGCACCTTGATCTTATCTATGGCTATAAAGATAAAGAGGGAGGGGTCTTTAAACTCATCGATGGACAACAACGCATCACCACTTTATGGCTTTTGTATTTCCTCTTGTTTAGACGGGCAGAAAACTTAGATGCCATCAAAGCACAGCTGGCTAAATTCACCTACCATACAAGGGAGAGTTCTAAGGAGTTTTGTGAAAAACTCCTAAAAAAATCCAGTTCTTTTGCAACCAACAAGTGGCCCAGTGAAACGATCTTACAAGGAGGGAAATTTGGCGAAAAAGAGGACCTTAAAAACGACCCCACCATTAAAGCCATGATCTGCACCCTCGATCGCCTATACGAACGCCTGCGTTACATCAAAGACACGGATTGCTTAAAGAATACGGACTGCTTGAAAAATAGATTGGACCACATCACCTTTAGTGTGATCGACATGGGTGAGTTTGGGTTAGGCGAAGAGCTTTACATCAAATTGAATGCGCGGGGCAAATCCTTGAGTCCTTTTGAAAATCTCAAAGCCTTTATAGAGCAAAAAACCTATATCCAAACCTGCAACACACACCCAATAACTGCCCCCTAAGCTTGAGCCAAAATCGCAATCCTTTAGTCACTTTTAGAGTGGGGGTTAAAAACACCTAGCGCGAGCGTGGCTGGAATGGCGCGTGTGGGTGCGCCTTTTGTTGGCCCAAAACCTAGCCAAAGGGCTAGTTTTTGTCCTCTACTTTCACACAGACTTTTTTATCTTTGTAAAGCCCAGTGCCCACAGGGATCATGCGCCCTAGGACGACATTTTCTTTTAAGTCCTCCAAGAAATCCTTTTTCATCGCAATGCTCGCCTCGGTGAGCACTTTTGTGGTTTCTTGGAAGCTGGCCGCGGAAATGATGCTATCGCTGCCAATCGCCGCGCGGGTGATGCCAAGGAGCACGGGCTCGGCAATGGCCGGCTCGCCCTTGGCTAAGAGCACCCGTTGGTTTTCCTCTTTGAAGTGCTTCTTGCTCACCAAGTCGCCCTCGATGAACTTCGTGTTCCCGCTGTCTAAAATCCGCACTTGGCGCAACATTTGCGACACAATGATCTCGATGTGCTTGTCGGCAATATTCACGCCCTGACGGCGATAGACTTGCTGTACCTCGCTCACGATGTATTTATGCAACTCTTTTTCTCCGCTGATGCGCAAAATGTCGTGGCTGCTCACCACCCCATCGGTGATCGCCTCGCCGGCATGCACAAATTCGTTAGGATGCACTAAAATTTGTTTGCCCTTGTCGATGAAGTACTCCACCTTGCGCCCATCGACAGCGGTGATACACACCCTCTCTTTGTTGCGCACGGGTTTGTCAAAGCTCACCTGTCCATCAATTTCGCTCAAGATGGCTAGGTCTTTGGGCTTGCTTTTGCGCGCCTCAAAGATGTCGGAGACGCGGGGCAAGCCGCCTGTGATGTCCTTAGATTTAGCCGTGGCTTTGGGGATTTTTGCCAACACATCGGCCACTTCCACCTCAGCGCCCTCAGCAATGGTGATGGAAGTTTTGGGCTCGAGGGGGTAATAAATGGGCTCTTGGTTGCTTGTCTCGATCATCAGGCTGGGTTTAAAGCCTGTGGGGATGTATTCATTCACCACAAGGGTGCGCACGCCCGTATTCTCATCCTCAGTCTCTGTAACGCTCACCCCGGCCGCAATGTCGATAAAGCGCACCACCCCGCTCACATCGGCGATGATGGGGGTGTTGTAGGGGTCCCAGCTGGCAATGGTGTTCTTATTTTCTTGGCTGGGTTTAACCAAGAGGGTGTTGGCCTCCACGGGGCTGTTGTCATCCACTTGCACTAAGGAATCGCGGGCGATGTAGTGGCGAATCGCCTCTTGGTCGTTTTCATCCGCGACCACCGCAAACAAGCCCTTTTCCTCCACAATGTCCCCGGCTTTAATGCCCCTTGCGCGCTCCAAGTGATCGCCCACGAGGTTATAAAACTTCACCACGCCTTTTTCTTTAGCGCTGATTGCTTGGGTGATGGGGTCGTTGTCCTTAACCGCGATTTCGCTCGCATAGGGGATGCGGTTAGGCACATTCCAGCCGTCCTTGATGATGTCGGCGATGCTGCCCCCCTCATGCACCACATGCCCATTGCCATAGGGCAGATAGATTTTGCCCTCGATTTTCCCGCTCACACCGGCCAGTTCGTTAGGTCTAGCTACATCGCTCTTACGCAAAATAAATTTGGCCTCCTTATCGCCATCGCTCACGCTTAAAACGACTTCCTCATGCGCGCTGTCGATTTTGAGCGTGCCCGCAAAGGGGGCTTTGATTTTAGGCTCCACGACCAAGATTGCGGCGTTGCGGCGATTGACGATGATATTCTTGCCCTCTTTGTTTTGATAAGTTCTGATATTAAAGAAGCGCACAAAACCCTCGTTGCTCGCCACAATCTCGCGTTCCTCTTGGCTTCGTGAGGCCGTGCCGCCCACGTGGAAAGTGCGTAAAGTTAATTGCGTGCCCGGCTCGCCAATAGATTGGGCTGCCACCACGCCCACAGCCTCGCCCGGTTTGACCATTTTGCCCTCGCCCAAATTCAAGCCGTAGCACTTGGCGCACACGCCCTTTTGGGCCTTACAAGTGACGGGGGTGCGAATCGTGACGGATTTGATCCCCGCCTCCACAATGCGCTTGGCCTTTTCTTCATCCACCATGGTGTCCGCGTTTAGCAAAACTTCGTTTGTGAGTGGATCGATGATGTCCTCGACTAAGACCCGCCCAAAAATGCGCTCTTCTAAAGGCTCAATGAGCTCACTGCCCACCGTGATATCTGCAATCTCAATGCCCTCGTGCGTGCCGCAATCCTCTTGTACGACCTTGACATTTTGGGCGACATCGATGAGCTTACGGGTGAGATAGCCGGCGGTGGCCGTTTTTAAAGCGGTGTCGGCTAGGCCTTTGCGCGCCCCGTGCGTGGAGTTGAAATACTCGAGCACATTCAAGCCCTCTTTAAAGTTAGAGATGATGGGAGTTTCAATGATGGAGCCATCGGGCTTGGTCATTAAGCCTCGCATGGCGGAAAGTTGGCGGATTTGCGCGGCTGAACCGCGCGCGCCGCTATCGGCCATCATATAAATGGAGTTGAAGCCCTGCTTGTCGCTGGCAATGGCGGCCATCATCTCTTGGCTCATCGCATCATTGACCTCGGTCCAAATGTCGATGATTTTATTGTAGCGCTCTTGTTCGCTCAAATGCCCGCCCTCAAATTGTGCCTGAATCGCCTTCACCCGCTCTTTAGCCACCTCCACCATGCTGATTTTGTTAGCCGGAGTGATGATGTCCTCCATAGAAATAGAAATGCCCGCTTTTGTGGCGTATCTAAAGCCTAGATTCTTAAGATTGTCTAAGAATTTGGCGGTTTGGCCTATGCCGCTCTCTTTATAAACATAATCCACCAGCGCCCCGATGTCTTTTTTCTTAAGGACCTTGTTCCATAGGTGGGTGGGCACAAATTCGGGCAAAATGGATTTGATCACTAGCCGCCCGGCAGTGGTTTGCAGGATATGGCGCTCTTGCAAGACTCGCACTTTGGCATGCACATCTAACTCTTTGGCATCCACGGCCATCAAGACCTCATCCACGCTGGCAAAGAGCTTGTGCTCGCCCAACACGCCGCTTTTTTCTAAGGAGAGGTAGTAGAGCCCTAGCACCATGTCTTGGCTAGGCACGGCCACCGCCTTACCGCTGGCAGGCAGCAAGATATTCATCGAGCTTAACATCAACACCTTGCATTCAGTGATCGCCTCTTGGCTTAGGGGTACATGCACGGCCATCTGATCGCCATCAAAGTCGGCGTTGAAGGCCGAGCAAACTAAGGGGTGCAGCTGGATCGCCTTGCCATCGATGAGTTTTGGGTGGAAAGCTTGGATGGATTGTTTGTGCAGCGTGGGGGCGCGGTTTAAGAGCACAGGATAGCCATCCACGATCTCCTCCAAGCACTCCCAAACCTCGTTAGTTTTTTGCTCGATCATGCGCTTGGCTTGTTTGAGCGTGGTGGCAAAGCCTTTTTCTTCCAACTTAGAGAGCAAGTGCGGTTTAAAGAGTTCGAGCGCCATGTTTTTAGGCAGCCCGCATTGGTCCATGTTAAGATTAGGCCCCACCACAATCACGCTGCGGCCCGAGAAATCCACCCGTTTGCCTAGCAAGTTTTGTCTAAAGCGCCCTTGTTTGCCCTTGATGATTTCAGACAAAGATTTTAGGGGGCGTTTGTTTGCACCCTTGACGGCATTGGCGTTGCGCCCATTGTCAAACAGCGCATCCACGGCTTCTTGCAACATGCGCTTTTCGTTGCGCACGATGATCTCTGGCGCGCCTAGTTCCATCAGCCGTTTTAAGCGCTGGTTGCGGTTGATCACCCGTCTATAAAGTTCATTGACATCGCTTACGGCAAACTTGCCCCCATCTAGGGCCACAAGGGGGCGCAAATCGGGGGGCAAGACGGGCAAAGCGGTGAGCATCATCCACTCGGGGCGGTTGCCTGAATTGATAAAACTTTCCACGACTTTTAGCCGTTTAACCAATTTCTTTTTCTTGGCATCCGAGTTGGTGGTTTTGACCTCCTCTTTTAAAGACTCGAGCAAGCCCACGAGGTCCAGCTCTTCTAAGAGCTCTTTAATCACCTCGCCCCCCATTTGGGCGTTAAAATCCGGATCGCTGTTGTGGCGCTGGATGTTTTGGTACTGCTCCTCGTTCAAAATGTCGTACTTCATCACGGGTTTGGTGCCCTCAATGTCGTAGTGAGCCTGAGCGGGGTCTTTGACGATGTAGGCCTCGTAGTAGAGCACGCGCTCTAAATCTTTCATCTTAATGCCTAAAAGCGTGCCGATGCGGCTAGGCAAAGAATTGACATACCAAATGTGCGCTACGGGGGTGGCTAGCTCAATGTGCCCCATGCGAAAGCTGCGCACTTTAGAGCTGGTGATCGCCACGCCGCATTTTTCACAAGTGCCAATGGTTTTATAACGGGGTTTTTTATATTTGCCACATAAACACTCATAGTCTTTGGTGGGCCCAAAAATTTTCATGCAAAAGAGTCCATCGCGCTCGGGTTTGAGGGTGCGGTAATTGATGGTCTCGGGCTTTTTCACCTCCCCATAGCTCCACTCGCGGATTTTATCCGGGCTAGCCAATGTCAGCTGAAACGAGCTAAAGTCTTTGGGGCGATCGTCCTCTTTAATGACAATGGGTTTGGGCATGCCAAATTCATCCACTTCCTCATCAAAGATATTCACATCTAAAGCCAGAGATTGCAACTCTTTAGTTAAAACATAAAAAGTTTCGGGGATTTCGCTTTCCCCCACATGCTCGCCTCTAGCGATCGCTCTATAGGCGTTCTCTCTGCCCTTGATGTCATCAGACTTCACGGTCAGCATTTCTTTAAGTGTGTGCGCCGCGCCGTAGGCCTCCAAAGCCCACACCTCCATTTCCCCAAAGCGCTGCCCGCCAAAGAGAGCCTTCCCGCCCACGGGCTGGTGGGTGACCAAAGAATAAGGCCCCGTGCTTCTGGCATGCACTTTCTCATCAACCAAGTGGTGAAGCTTTAACATGTACATATAGCCCACATTGACGCGCTCTTTCATTTTCTCGCCCGTGCGCCCGTCATAAAGCTCGGTTTTGCCGTCTAAATCGATTTTGGCAAGTTTAAACAATTCCATAAACTGCTCTTGGCTAATGCCCTCAAACACGGGGATCGCAAATTTCACGCCATGTTGCCAATCTTTGGCGTACTCCAAAAGCTGCTCATCGCTGCACTTTTCAAGCATTTTAGCCAAGTCATGGTTATGGACATTCACCACATGGGCGATCTCAAGCATTTTAGCGCGCAATTTTGCGCTAAAGTCTTTGCTCTGCTCGGCCAAAAGGGCTTGGATTTGTTTGCCCAGCTCTTTGCCCACGAGGCCTAAATGCACCTCTAAGATCTGCCCGATGTTCATGCGGCTTGGCACGCCAAGGGGGTTTAGCACAATGTCGATGGGCTCGCCATCGGCGGTGTAGGGCATGTCAGCGATGGGCACGATGTTAGACACGATGCCCTTATTGCCGTGCCGCCCGGCCATTTTATCCCCCACTTTGAGCTTGCGCTTGGTGGCGATGTAAATTTTTACTTGCTTGATGACCCCATTGGGCAAAATGTCGTCTTTTTCTAAGATGGAGAGCTTTTTCTCGTGGCTTTGGCCTAAAAGTTTCTTTTGCTCCAAGATATTGTTTTTGATTTGCTCGAAGCGGTTTTGTACCTCTTTGCTGAATTTTTTAGACAAAGAGATGAGGCCAAAGCGGTTGGTGCTTTCCACGACTTCTCTTGGGATTTTGCTGCCCTTGGGGTAGGTGATGTCATTAAGCGTTGCTTCTTCCTCTAAAGGCTCTTGAGAGAAAATCGCGCTGATTTGCAGAGCCTCTTCTTTATCCAGCATTTTAAAATGCTTGTCGTGGCGATCGTCTAAGACCCATTTTTCCTCGTTGTAGGCACTTTGGGCGCGCGCGTCTCTCTCACAGCCCTTTTTGGTAAAGATTTTCACCCCAATCACCACGCCCTCGAGTGAGGGGGGGCAATAAAGCGATTTATTCACCACATGCCCGGCTTTGTCCCCAAAGATGGCACGCAGTAGGCGCTCTTCTGGCGTGCTTTTCATCTCGCCCTTGGGTGAAACTTTACCCACTAAGATCATCCCAGCACTGACATAAGTACCGATTTTGACAATCCCCCCATTATCTAGGTGGGCGACCTCTTCCTCTTTGACATCGGGGATGTCGGCGGTAAATTCCTCGATCCCGTGCTTAAGCTCCCTGGCTTCGATTTCTTTTTCATAGATGTGCACGGAAGTGAAGACATCGTCTTTGGTGATCTTCTCGCTCACCACGATCGCGTCCTCGAAGTTGTAGCCATTCCAGGGCATGAACGCCACGCGGATGTTTTTGCCTAGGGCCAATTCGCCCTGATCCATGCTCGGTCCATCGGCGATGATCTGCCCCTCTTCGATCACATCGCCCACTTTGACGATGGGTACTTGGTTAAAGCAGGTGTTTTGGTTGGTGCGTAAATTCTTTTGCAACAAATAAGAGGTGATGTGTGGCCCTTTTTGGGGATCTTTCTCCACAATGTAAATGTTTTCAGAATCCACTTCATCGACCACGCCCCTACGCTCTGCCTTCACACTCCCCCAAGAATCGCGCGCGATCACGCTTTCAATGCCCGTGCCCACAATGGGGGCTTCAGATTTGAGTAATGGGACAGCTTGGCGTTGCATGTTGGTCCCCATTAAGGCGCGGTTGGCATCGTCATGCTCTAAAAAGGGGATCAAAGACGCAGCCACGCCCACAAGGATTCGCGAGCTCAAATCCATTAAAGTGACTTTGTGTTTTTCATTGAGCACAATTTCTCCGCCCACCCTTGTTTCTACCAAGTCCTCGCAGATGCGCCCTTGTGCGTCTAGGGCGGTGCTGGCGGGTGCGATGATGTGCCCCTCCTCTTGGATGGCCGTTAAGTATTCGACCTGCTCGCCCACTTGGCCCTCTATAACTTTTTTATAAGGGGCTTCAATGAAGCCGAGTTCATTGACCCGTGTGAAGGTGGATAGGGTGTTGATGAGCCCGATGTTTTGCCCCTCTGGGGTCTCAATGGGGCAGATGCGCCCATAATGCGTGGGATGCACATCGCGCGCCTCAAAGCCCACGCGATCTTTGACTAGCCCACCCTCGCCCAAAGCCGACAAACGGCGTTTGTGCGTTACCTCGGATAAGGGGTTGGTTTGATCCATAAACTGGGAGAGTTGCCCGCTCATAAAAAACTCTAAAATCGTGCTGGTGATCATTTTAGAATTGACAAGGTCGTGGGGCATGAGCGCGTCTAAATTCGTGTTCATGGTGGTGAGCTTGTCTTTGATGGTCTTTTGCATTTTCATTAGACCCTCGTGCAACTCGTTTGCCAACAACTCGCCCACCGCTCTAATGCGGCGGTTGCCCAAGTGATCGCGATCGTCAATGCGCCCCTGCCCGTTTTTGATCTTAATGAGGTAGCGCACGGTTTCGATGATGTCCTCGTGGGTGAGCACGGTGACATAGTTGGGCACTTTTAAATGCAGTTTGTGATTCATTTTCATGCGCCCGACCATCGTTAAGTCGTAGCGCTCGGGGTCAAAGAAAAGTTGTTGCACATACTGCTGGGCAACTTCAGCCGTGACCGGATCTCCCGGGCGCATGACTTTATAGATGCGAATCGCCGCTAGGGCGTTTTCATCCTCGACTTTTTCGCTCTGCTTTAAGAGTTTTTGCGACTCGTTTCTAAGCGATTCGTTGTCGGAAGTGAAAGATTTAATGATGGAAGCGTCATGGCCTAGCGCAAGGTCGTTGGCGATGGTAAATTCTGTGATGCCCGCTTCCTTGATTTTGTCAAGCTTGGGTTGCTCTAAGAGAGTGAGCGCGTCAAAAAGGATTTCTTTATTTTTGTCCAAAATCGGTTCGGCTAGGTAGCGACTCAGCAAAATTTTTGTGGGGTATTCGACCCACTCGATGCCGCTCTCTTTAATTTCTTTGGCCTTTTTAGCGGTGAGTTTGCGGCTAGCGGCCAAGAGTACGCGCCCTTTTTCATCCTTTAAATCAAACTCTAAACGGCTATCCACCGCGATGCTCTCAAAGGGGATGTAGTAATGCCCCTCATCGCTGGGTTTGTAGCGCACCTTGAGCAAAGGATAGAAAATGCGGATGATGTCTTGTTTGCTATAGCCCAAAGCTCTAAACAGAATCGTGGCGGACACTTTACGGCGTTTGTTGATGCGTACATGCAAGATGTCCTTAACATCGTATTCAAAGTACAGCCAAGAGCCACGATCGGGGATGATCTGCCCCGTGTAAATGAGTTTATTGGCGCTGGTGGTGGATTTTTCCTCTTTAAAAATCACCCCCGGGCTTCTGTGCAACTGATTGACCACGACCCGCTCTACCCCATTGATGATAAAAGAAGTGCGATCCGTCATTAGAGGGATTTCGCGGATAAAAATGCTCTGTTCTTTAATGTCTTTAGGCCCTAGTTTTTCGCCCGTTTTAGGGTCTTTCTCCCAAAGAATCAAGCGGATTTTGATTTTGAGATAGACCGAATAGGTGATGCCCCGCTCCATCGCCTCGCGCACGGTGTATTTGGGTTCGCCGTATTCACAGCCCCCGTACTCTAAGGTGACGCGGTTTTGGCTGTCGTGGATGGGAAAAACGGATTTAAACACCCGCTCAATCCCGCTTTCTCTGCCCTCTTTGGCGTATAAAAATGCCTCATAGCTGTCCTTTTGCAAGAGTAGGAGGTTAGGGACTTGTAGGTCTTGGGGCATTTTTGTAAAATCTGCACGCAACCGATTTCTTAAAGTTTTCATGTCAATAAACCTTTTTGATGGAGATTGGAAGCTGGAGCTAACACACGCATGAAAATCAAGCTCAATTTGAATCCATTTTGGCGGTGTTCCCCTTGATACACGCTTTGCCCCTCCTTATCCCCTCCTTTTTTTAAAAACCCTTACTTAATTTCAGCCTTTGCCCCAACTTCTTCAAGTTTCTTTTTAATGGTTTCGGCTTCCTCTTTATTCACGCCCTCTTTAAGCACATGGGGAGTTTTCTCTGTGGCTTCTTTGGCTTCTTTAAGGCCTAAGCCGGTGATTTCGCGCACCACTTTAATGACCTTGATTTTTTCTGCCCCGGTTTCAGCAAGCACCACGCTAAATTCAGTTTTTTCCTCCACCGCTTCAGCAGGTGCGCCGGCCACGGCTCCAGCCACGACAGTGGGGGCCGCACTCACACCAAATTTTTCCTCAAAAGCTTTCACAAGCTCAGAGAGCTCTAAAACACTCAGACCACCGATGTAGTCTAACACTTCCTCTTTACTAATTGCCATGCAAATCCTTTATTCTTATTCTTGTTCTTTTGCTTTGCGCAAATTGTCTAAGCCTGTCACAAAATAGCGCGCTGGTGCCGTCCAAACAGACAACAACATGCCAATGAGTTCTTCTCTGCTGGGTAGTTTAGAGATCGCTTCAATGTGTGCTGTGCCTACGGCCTGTTTTTCAAACAGCCCCATTTTCACAATAAAGCGTTCCTTATGCTCCTTAGCAAAGCCCATGACCAATTTAGACAACGCAATTTGATCCGCGCCCCAAATAAAGACATTGGTCTCTTTGAGCTCTAAGGTTGGCAAATTTGCCCCTTTTAAAGCCAAAGACGCAAGGGTGTTTTTAATCACCTGCACACTAACTCCCTGTGGGCGGGCTAAATTACGCAATTTCTCTAAATGCTGCACCTGCAAGCCTTTGTAATCGCACACCACTAGAGCTTGCATTTGGGCAAACGCATCGGTCAGTTTAGAAACCAACTCTTGTTTTTGTTCTTTATGCATGTTTCCTCCTTTCCAACTAACTTCCACAAGGCGCAAACGCGATTAAGCTAAAAAAGCCCTTGTTTCTTCAGTTAAAGATGAACTATTTGACATCCATGAGTTCTTGGGCGTTTAAACGCACCCCGGGCGACATGGTTAAAGACACCACGCTGTTGCGGATGTACTTGCCCTTAGAAGTGCTGGGTTTTAAGCGGTTAATCGCGCGCACCAACTCAAGCATGTTGTCTTGGAGCTGTTCTTGTTTGAAACTCGCCTTGCCAATGGGGGCGTGTAAATTGCCCTTTTTGTCCACGCGAAAATTGACCTGCCCGCTTTTAGCGTTGCTGACCGCTTTTTTAATGTCCATCGTTACAGTGCCGGTTTTAGGATTGGGCATCAGCCCTTTAGGCCCTAAAATGCGCCCCACTTTCCCCACAACCGCCATCATGTCCGGTGTGGCAATGACCATGTCAAAATTGGTGTTGCCGTTTTTGATCTCTTCGGCTAAATCCTCGCCCCCGACCACATCTGCGCCCGCCTCTTTGGCTTCATCGAGCTTAACATCTTTGGCAAAGACCGCGACTCGCACTTTCTTGCCCGTGCCATGGGGCAACACCACCGCCCCGCGCACCATTTGATCGGCATGTCTAGGATCCACGCCTAGACGCAAAGCCACCTCTACGGTCTCATCAAACTTGGCCGAAGCCAAAGACTTTGCTACGCCAAGGCCCTCTTCAAGGCTATAAACTTTCTCTTTGTCAAACTGCTCGTTTAGCTTTTCTACCCGTTTTGCTAGCTTTGCCATAGTTATCCTTCTACCTCAATGCCCATGCTTCTTGCACTCCCCATGACGATTTTTTTTGCCGCCTCTAGGGTGGTGGTGTTGAGATCTTCCATTTTAGTTTGGGCGATTTCCTCCACTTGCTGCATGGTGAGCTTACCCACCTTGTTTTTTAAGGGGTTATCCGATCCCTTAGCCACCCCGCTTGCCTTTTTAATCAAGTCTGTAACGGGAGGCTTTTTTGTGATAAAAGTGAAACTTTTGTCTTGATAAACCGTGATGATGACCGGGATATTAAAACTGCCCATGTCCTTGGTTTTCTCGTTAAAAGCCTTGCAAAACTCCATGATATTCACGCCCCTTTGGCCCAAAGCGGGACCAATGGGCGGGCTAGGGTTAGCCTTACCGGCGGGGACTTGCAATTTAATCTGCCCGACAACTTTTTTTGCCATGCACTCTCCTTAAATGATTTTTTCCACTTGAGAATATAAAATCTCGATCAAAGTGTTGCGCCCAAAGATAGACACATTGAGCTTTAATTTGCGATGTTGCACATCGTACTCCTCCACTGTGGCGGTGAAGTTGGCAAAGGGCCCCTCAATGATGCGCACCACCTCGCCTTTTTCGTAGTAGATTTTGGGTTTGGGCGCGGCGCGATTCGTCATTTTCTCTAGGATATTGCCGATGTCCGCATCGCTTAAAGGCGTGGGCTTTTTGCTTTCGCCAATAAAACGGCTCACGCGGGGCAAGGATTGGATCTTGTGCCAAAGCACGGTGTCTAAATCCACCTTGATAAACACATAGCCGGGGTATAGACTGCGCTCGGTTACTTTATTCTTGCTCTTTTTGGACAGCTCGATCACATCCTCGGTGGGCACAATGATCTCTTGCACACGATCGGCAATGTTGTTTTCACGCACCATGTTTTCAATGGCCTTTTTGACCGCTTGCTCGCTGCCTGAATAAGTTTGAATCGCGTACCACTCCATACCCACGCCGACCCCTTATAAAATGCTCGCAACAAAAGACGACAAAACAAAATCGATCAAGGTCAAAAACAGCGTGATGATCGTTACAACAACGAGCACGGACACCAAAGCGTTTCTGATCTGCTCTTTGAGCGGGAAGATCACCTTTGATAGCTCTTCTTTTGTCAGCTTGTACTGCGCTAATAATTTATTCATGCCACCTACTTTCATTTCACCCCTGGCAGGCCAGGAGGGACTCGAACCCCCAACAATCGGTTTTGGAGACCGGTGCTCTACCATTGGAGCTACTGACCTACAATCCCCCTCCTATTGCCTAGCTGGTTTTAAGCTTCACTTCCTTATGGGTCGTGTGCTTATTTTCCCGAGGGCAGAACTTTTTGAGCTCCAGTTTCTCTGTGTTTGTCTTGGCATTCTTGGTGGTGCTGTAATTGATCTCAGCACAATCCACACATTTTAATCCAACCTTAACTTTCACAATGCATCCTACTCGATGATTTTAGTCACCACACCCGCGCCCACGGTTTTACCGCCCTCACGGATCGCAAATTTTGTCCCTAATTCAAGGGCGATGGAGCTAATCAACTCAACCACGATCTTGGTGTTGTCCCCGGGCATGATCATTTCTGTGCCTTCAGGCAAAGTAATAGAACCGGTCACATCCGTGGTGCGCACATAAAATTGGGGACGATAGCCGTTGAAGAAGGGAGTATGGCGACCGCCTTCCTCTTTAGAGAGCACATACACTTCGCCCTCGAATTTTTTATGTGGGGTGATGGAGCCGGGTTTGCAAAGCACCATGCCGCGGAACACTTCCTCTTTTTTAGTGCCGCGCAAAAGCACGCCAACATTGTCGCCAGCTTCGCCTTTTTCAAGCTCTTTTCTAAACATTTCTACGCCAGTCACAGTGGTTTTTTGGGTGGGTTTGATCCCCACAATTTCCACTTCATCCCCGATTTTTACTACACCGCGCTCAATACGGCCAGTAACCACGGTCCCGCGTCCGGCGATGGAGAACACATCCTCTACGGGCATTAAGAAAGATTTTTCGGTGTCGCGCTCAGGGGTGGGGATGTATTTATCCACTTCTTCCATGAGTTTGAGCACTTTTTGGCCCCATTCGCCAATATTGCCGGATTTAGCTTCTTCCAAGGCTTTAAGTGCAGAGCCAGCCACAATGGGGGTGTCATCGCCGGGGAACTCATAGGCGCTTAAGAGCTCACGCACTTCCATTTCTACCAAGTCTAGTAATTCTTGGTCATCCACCATGTCTTGTTTGTTTAAGAACACCACGATGTAGGGTACACCCACTTGGCGGGCTAACAAAATATGCTCGCGGGTTTGTGGCATGGGGCCATCGGCGGCAGACACCACAAGAATCGCGCCGTCCATTTGGGCCGCGCCGGTGATCATGTTTTTCACATAGTCGGCGTGTCCGGGGCAATCCACATGCGCGTAGTGGCGGTTTTCTGTGGAATACTCAATGTGGGAAGTGGCGATGGTGATGCCCCTTTCTTTTTCCTCGGGGGCGTTGTCGATGTTGTCGTAATCTTTAAGCTCGGCTAGGCCTTTTAAAGACAGCACCGCAGAGATTGCCGCGCTTAAAGTGGTTTTACCATGGTCAACATGCCCGATGGTGCCTACATTGACATGGGGTTTGTTTCGTTCAAACTTAGCTTTTGCCATTGTCTTAACTCCTCTTATAGAATTTAAAGCATTGTGTTAAGGGGGAAACTGGAGCCCATAAGCGGGATTGAACCGCCGACCTCTTCCTTACCAAGGAAGTGCTCTACCCCTGAGCTATATGGGCATCCTCCCTACACTGGAGCGGGAAACGGGGCTCGAACCCGCGACCCTCAGCTTGGAAGGCTGATGCTCTAGCCAACTGAGCTATTCCCGCACTGGTGGTGAGACGTGGATTCGAACCACGGAAGACGAAAGTCAGCAGATTTACAGTCTGCCCTCGTTGGCCACTTGAGTATCTCACCTACTGGAGCTGGCTAAGGGACTTGAACCCCCAACCTGCTGCTTACAAGGCAGCTGCTCTACCAATTGAGCTAAGCCAGCGCAAAATAAGCTTAAATTATAGCTAATTTCATATATCCTTGTCAAGCCCCTTAGCTTAAGGGTTAAAAATGTTATGATTAGCCTCCATTTCTAAACATGAAAAGGATTACCATGCGCTTTTTTTCATTCAGCCTTATTTTAGCCGGCTTGCTCTCGGCCACCCCCTATAGTATTGACACCGCCCACTCTAGTGTCAATTTCACCGCCACGCATTTAATGGTGTCTAAGGTCAATGGGGACTTCTCCCAATTTAAGGGGGTTGTGGATATTGAAAAAGGGCAGTTAAAAGCTCTAGATGGAGAGATTGAGATCAAGAGCATCGACACAAAAAACGCCAAAAGGGACAAGGATTTGCTCTCGGCTAACTTCTTTGACGCACACGAATACCCCAAGGGCTATTTAAAAGCCACAAAAATCAGCCAAAAAGGCGATGGGGGCTTGCAAATCAAAGCCATGTTAAAGCTTAAGGACACCGAGAAAGAAATCACTTTAAATGGCAAACTCACCGGGCCCATTAAACACCCTATGAGCGGGGCAGAGGTCTATGGCTTAGAGTTGCACGGGCAAGTTTCGCGCAAAGCCTTTAAAATCGGGCAGAGTTTTCCTGCCAAAATCGTGGGCGAAGATATCCAAATTGCGATCCATTTGGAGTTGCACCGCTAATTTAAGTTTTTTAGGCTAGAATCGCCTTTTTTAGGGAGTGCAATATGGAACTTAAGAAGGCGTTTTTAGGGTTCTTTGAAAGTTTAGGGCACTTGCAGGTGCCAAGCTCTAGTCTAGTGCCCCAAGATTCTTCTTTGCTTTTTACCAACGCGGGGATGGTGCAGTTTAAGGATATTTTCTTAGGCAAAACCAAGCCCTTTGCCAACCGCGCCACGAGCGCCCAGCTGTGTATGCGCGCCGGGGGTAAGCACAACGACTTAGAAAATGTCGGCTACACCAACCGCCACCACACCCTATTTGAAATGCTGGGTAATTTCTCCTTTTTTGACTACTTCAAGGAAGAGGCCATCGCCTACGCCTTTGAATTCGTGCATAAGCATTTGGGCTTTGATAAAGAGCACATTTACATCAGCGTGCATGAAAAAGATCAAGAGGCTTATAAACTTTGGCAAAAGTTTATCCCCACTGAGCGCATTAAGACCATGGGGGATAAGGACAATTTTTGGCAAATGGCAGACACCGGACCTTGCGGGTATTGCAGTGAGATTTACATAGATCAAGGGGAGAAATATTTTCACTCCAGCGAGGATTACTTCGGAGGCGAGGGGGATCGCTTTTTGGAGATTTGGAATCTAGTCTTTATGCAATACGACCGCTCCAAAGAGGGCGTGCTCACCCCCCTTGAAAAGCCCTGCATCGATACAGGGATGGGCTTAGAGCGAGTGCAAGCGCTCTTAGAGGGGGTGCAAAACAACTTTGACAGCTCTTTATTTAAGCCCCTAATGGCGTGCATTGAAAAGAGCTTTGGGCTAGAGTACGCCAAGCATAAGGAATCCTTTAGGGTGTTGGCCGATCACGCCCGCAGTGTGGCGTTTTTGCTAGGCATGGGGGTTTATTTTGAAAACACGGGGCGCGGCTATGTGCTTAGGCGCATTTTAAGGCGGGCGCTAAGGCATGGCTATTTGTTGCAACAAGCACAGGGCAAGAGCTTAGAAAGCCCCTTCTTCTATGAGATTTTAGGGCGTTTTTGCGACTTGATGCCCGACTACCCCCTTTTAAAAGAACACCAAGAGAGCATTAAGCTTGAGTGCAGAGCAGAGGAAGAATTGTTTTTAGCCACCTTAGATAAGGGCATGCACTTATTTGAAAGGGCCCTTGCTGAGTGCCAAGGGCAAAAGTTTAGCGGGGCTGTGGCGTTTAAGCTTTACGACACCTACGGCTTCCCCCTAGATTTGACCGCTGACATGCTGCGCGGGCTAAATTTACAGGTGGATATGCAAGAGTACCAAGCCTGCATGCAAGAGCAAAAACAACGCTCGGCGCATAGCTTTAAACAGAGCAGTGCCAAGGACGGCTTAAAGGCACTGGATTTAAGCCATTTAGAGCCCAACCACTTTGCCGGCTACACAAGCGAGCATTTACAAACTAAAGTCTTGGCCCTTTACCCCCAAGAGGACAACCAAGCCTATATTGTGCTTAAAGAAACCCCTTTTTACCCACAGGGGGGCGGGCCCATCGGCGATAAAGGCGTGTTGTTGGATTCTGGCCATGTGCTTTTAGCCAAAGTGCTAGACACGCAAAAGCTGGGTGGGATCAACGCAAGCCTCATCGAGCTAGAGCGGGACGCAAATATCAAAGAGGGCGATGAGGTGGTGGCTCAAGTGAGTGGGCGAGCTGAGATTGCCAAACACCACAGCGCCACGCATTTATTGCATTTAGCCTTGCGCACCATCTTAGGCGAAGCCGCCAAAAAAGAAAACAAGAACGCCCAAATCCAGCAAAAGGGCAGCCACATTGAGCCCCACCGCTTGCGCTTTGATTTTAGTTTTTATCGCAATCTAAGCGATGAGGAATTAGAGCAAATAGAAAGCTTTGTCAATGAAAAAATCAGCGCTGGGGCGGCCACTTGTGTTAAAAGTGTGGGGGCAAGCGAGGCAAGAGAGAGCGGGGCGGTGATGCTCTTTGAGGACAAATATTTAGAGGAAGTGCGCCTCGTGGATATTGCGGGCTCTTTGGAGGCGTGCGGGGGCGTGCATGTGCCAAACAGCGCAAATATCGGGGGCTTTGCGATCACCAAAAGCGCGGGGGTGAGCGCGGGCGTTCGGCGCATTGAGGCGGTGTGTGGCAGGGCGTATTACGACTTTATCGCGAGCGAGCGGCGCATCCTCAAACAAGCCCGCGCTGAGTTAAAAACCCAAGATTTATTAAGAGCCCTCAAACACAAAGGACAAACCCCCAAAAGCACTCCGCCTAAAGAGCCCACACTCACACCCATTGAGGGGCAGGCGTTTAACCTAGCGGCTTTAAGCGGGCTTAAAGAGCACTTGAACCACTTTTTAGCTTTTGTGGAAAACTACAAGAGCCGCCAAGAGCCCGTCATTGCGCTGTTTCAATACCACAATTTACAAAAAAATTGCGTGGAAGTGGTCTTAAAGTCTGTGGGCGGGCACGATGTGCGCCCCCTTTTAGAGGCTCTAAAAGCGCATAGCCAAAGTCTAGGCTACACCAGCAAGGGCGGCGGACGGGCAGACCATGCGTCCTTAGTGCTGTCTTGTGGGGGGGATTTTAGCGCCCAAGACTTGCAACATATTCAAGAAGCCTTGCATTTAAAGGCACTGGAGGTTTTAAAACCTTAATGCACACAAACACCCTTTTTTTAATGCTCTTTGTTTCTTTGGTGCTGGGGCTTGTGGGGTTGCTCATCTTTTTATGGGGCTTGAAGGGCAAGCAATTTAACGATGAGAAAAAAATGCTCGAGTGCTTGCTCTATGACAGCCCGCAGGATTTAGCCATCGCCAAACAAGAGGAGGAGGCGCAAAAATTTAAGAGAAAGGATGCGCATGGGTGAAGTGTTTGATGTTTTGGTGGTGGGGGCGGGGCCTAGCGGGGTTGCCGCGGCCATTGAGTGCCAAATCAATGGGATTTCTAAAGTCTTGCTGTGTGAAAAAGAAGAGGCATGCTGTGGGATGTTGCGCAAATATTACAAGGCGCATAAACGGGTGGATAAGGATTACCGCAAACAGGTCGTGGATATTAAGGGGCATATCCCCTTTAGCGACACCGACAAAGAGGGGGCCCTAGAGGTCTTTGAAAAAGCCCTAGCTGCGCACAAAACCCCCGTGCGCTACAAAACAAATATTGAGAGCGTGGTAAAAAAGGGAGAGGTCTTTGAGGCTGCTAGCTCGTCTAATGAGGTTTTTAAGGCGCGCTCTGTGGTGATCGCCATTGGCAAAATGGGCCAGCCCAACCGCCCAAGCTACCCCATCCCCGTAGAAATCATGCGCCAAGTGGTTTATACGATCAACGACTGCAAAGAAAAAGAGGAGGTTTTGGTTGTGGGCGGGGGCAATTCAGCAGTGGAGTACGCCATTGCTCTAGCCTCCACAAACACCACGACTTTAAACTACCGCCAAAGCACCTTTAGCCGCGTCAATGAAGAGAATTTAAAAGCCCTTGAAGAGGCGTTTTCACGCAATTTAAAGAGCAAGTTAGGGGTGGATATTTTGGGCTTAGAAAGCTTAGAGGGGCGCATTCAAGTGAATTTTGCCGATGAAAGTTGCGAAGTTTATGACAGGGTTTTATACGCCATAGGCGGGGCGACCCCCTTAGACTTCTTAAAAAGATGCCAAGTCCAGTTAGAGAATAACCTACCGGTGGTGAGCCAAGAACAAGAGAGCGATATTAAAAACCTTTTCATCGTGGGAGACATCCTCTACAAGTCGGGGGCAAGCATTGGCATTGGCCTAAATGGGGGCTTTGATGTGGCACAAGTGCTTAAAAGCCGTTTGGCTTAGTTGTCTATTCTTCACTTTAACACAGGGAGTTGAAATGCAATTTTTTAAGGTTTTTATCCATACGGACTCACAAGGGTTTTTAGATTTAAAATTTGGGGGCAACGCCTCTAAAGAGTTTTTAACGCACGGGCTGCCCAAACTTTCACCCGAGATTTCTTGGGAGGCAGTGAGCGGAGCCAAGAGCTATGCCTTAGAGATCATCGACCACGATGCTGCAAGGGTTTGCGGTAAAACTTTCATCCACTGGGTGGTGGGCAATATCAAGGGCACAGAGCTTAAAGAAAACGCTTCGCTAGAGAATCAAGAGATCGCGCAGGGGGTCAATTCAATGACAGAGGGCTACTTACGCTCCAATTTAAGCCCAGAGCAACAAGAAAAATCCAATATCGAAAACAGCACCTACATAGGGCCCATGCCCCCCAATGCCGATCACCACTATTTGATCCAAGTCTATGCCTTAGATGTGGCGCATTTAGACCTAAAAAAACCTTTCTTTTTAGGGGATTTGCACGATGGAATGCGTGGGCACATCTTAGGCATGGGGCGGGTGGAATTTAAGTACCCCAAAATGCGCTAATACAGCTTTAAACTTAGGCGTGTTAAAATGGCGCTTTTTTATTATGGGTGGGGGTTTCAATAAAATTAGAGGTTAGAAATGTCTGAGCAAGAAGGATTGTATTTGGATTTAGACATCCACATGATCAGCGCAATTTTGCCCCACCGCTACCCCTTTTTATTAGTGGATCGGGTGTTGCGCTTGGAGCCTTATAAAGAGGTACATGCGTATAAAAACATCACCTACAATGAAGAGGTTTTTACGGGGCACTTCCCGGGCAAACCCATTTACCCGGGAGTGTTGATCGTGGAGGGCATGGCGCAAGCGGGGGGGTTGCTCGCTTTTGTGAGTTTGTTTGGGGCAGATCCAGAGATAGCGGCGACTAAAATCGTGTATTTCATGACGATCGATCGGGTGAAGTTTAGAAACCCCGTGATCCCGGGCGATCAACTCCATTACCACTTGAGCGAACAAAAGCACAAGGGCATGATTTGGCAAGTGGGGGGCGTGGCTAAAGTGGGCGATAAAGTCGTGGCTGAAGCCGAGCTCAAGGCGATGATTGTGGATCGCAAGGACCAGAAATGATCGCCCCCACCGCCATCATAGAAGCCGGGGCCAAGATCGATCCTAGCGTTGAGGTCGGGCATTTTTGCGTGATTGGGCCCAATGTGGTCTTAGAGGCGGGGGTGAAACTTTATAACAATGTCACGCTACTAGGACACACCACGATCGGCAAAGACAGCACTATTTTCCCCTACGCGGTGCTAGGCACCATCCCCCAAGACTTGAAATACGAGGGCGAGGAGTCTTATTTGATCGTGGGGGAGCGCAATTTGATCCGCGAACATTGTATGATCAACCCGGGCACCAAAGGCGGGGGGCATAAAACACTCATTGGCAACGACAATCTCTTGATGGCGTATGTGCATGTGGCGCACGATTGCAAAATAGGCAACCATTGTATTTTGGCCAACGGCGTGACTTTGGCCGGACACATTGAGATCGCTGATTATGTCAATATAGGCGGGCTCACGGCCATCCACCAATTCACCCGCATCGCCAAGGGTTGCATGGTCGCGGGGGCAAGCGCTTTAGGTAAAGATGTCCCCCCTTATTGCAATGTGGAGGGCAATCGGGCGTTTATTAGAGGGCTTAACAGGCATCGCATGCGCAAGCTCTTGCAAAGTGCAGAGATCGATTTTATCAACGGGCTTTATAAAAAGCTCTTTGATCTAGAGACCACGACTATTAGGGACAACGCCCAAAGGATTTTAGAGGAATACCCCAACAACCCCCACGCTAAGGAGATTTGCGAGTTTGTGCTAGAAACCGAGCGGGGCATCGCCATTAAGGCGGGGTATTTTAAAGATCAGGAGGAAGTGTGAACACCCGTTATTGTAGTTTTTGCAGCAAACCCGAAAACACCTTGCCCCACCACCGCCGTTTGGTGTTTTCATCTAAAAAATCCGGCAAAGACATACACATTTGCGAATATTGCGTGGAGGTGATGTATCAAGAACTCCACGCCAAGTTGCCCGGGGCTCTTTTAAATGTGCCACGGCCCACGCCCGAAGAAGCCCATTTAAGCCCAGCCCCCACGCCCCTAACTTCGCCCAAACTCTTAAAAGAAGCGCTCGATCAGTATGTCGTGGGCCAAGAGGAAGCCAAAAGGGTTTTAAGCGTGGCGGTCTATAATCACTACAAACGCCTAAACTACCAAGAAAACCGCGATTCTTTGGGCCAAGAGGTGGAGATTTCTAAATCCAATATCTTATTAGTCGGCCCCACGGGCAGCGGTAAAACTTTAATGGCGCAAACTTTGGCGCGCTTTTTAAATGTCCCCATTGCCATCAGCGATGCCACGAGTTTAACAGAGGCAGGGTATGTGGGCGAGGATGTGGAAAATATCCTAACCCGCTTGCTGCAGGCTAGCGATGGCGATGTTGCTAGGGCGCAAAGGGGGATTGTCTTCATCGATGAGATCGATAAAATCGCGCGGCTTTCAGAAAACCGCTCCATCACACGCGATGTCTCGGGCGAGGGCGTACAACAAGCGCTCTTGAAAATCATTGAGGGGAGCGTGGTGAATGTGAGCCCCAAAGGCGGGCGCAAACACCCTAATGAAAACTTTGTGCAGATCGACACCACGAATATTTTATTCATCTGTGGCGGGGCTTTTGATGGGATCATTGACATCATTAAACGCCGGATTCATAGCAACGTGCTAGGCTTTGGCAATGAGAAAAAGACTAAAGAACAACTAGAAAATATTTTGCATTTAGTCGAGCCTGAAGACTTGATCTCTTATGGCCTGATCCCCGAGCTCATCGGGCGTTTGCCGGTGATCTCTACTTTAAAGCCCATTTCTAAAGAGGCGATGATCGACATCTTGCAAAAGCCCAAAAACGCTTTAACCAAGCAGTACCAAGAGCTCTTTAAAATGGATGGCGTGGAGTTGGTCTTTGAGGACGAGGCGATCGAGGCGATCGCTGATTTGGCGATCAAGCGCAAAGTGGGCGCGCGGGGCTTAAGGGCGATCATCGAGAGCTTTAGCCTAGATGTGATGTTTGACTTGCCCGCCCTAAGAGATTACCAAGTCATCATCACCAAAGAGTGCGTGGCAAAACATGAAAAACCCCTTTATATCAAAAAAAACAAACCCCTTTTAATGCCTTCTTAAATCCACATGAAAGAGTCCCATGATCTTAGATAAATTAATCGGCGTGTTCTCCCACGATGTTGCCATTGACTTAGGCACGGCTAACACGGTGGTGTCTGTCAAAGGGCAGGGCATCATCATCAACGAGCCCTCCATTGTGGCAGTCAAGCTCAACAAATACGATCGCATGGAGGAAATCCTAGCCGTAGGCACAGAGGCTAAAGAGATGATCGGCAAGACCCCAGCGGGAGTGCAGGCCATCCGCCCCATGAAAGATGGCGTGATTGCGGATTTTAACATCACGGAAAAAATGATCCGCTACTTCATTGAAAAGGCGCACAAACGCAAGTCCTTGATCCGCCCACGCATCATGGTTTGCGTGCCCTATGGCTTAACCAGCGTGGAGCGCAAGGCGGTGAAAGAGAGTGCGATGAGCGCGGGGGCTAGAGAGGTTTTTTTGATCGAAGAGCCCATGGCAGCAGCCATTGGGGCGGGACTACCCGTGAAAGACCCACAGGGCAGTTTGATTGTGGATATTGGCGGGGGCACGACTGAAATTGGCGTGATCAGCCTTGGCGGGCTTGTGGTGAGTAAGAGCATCCGCGTGGCGGGCAATAAACTAGACGCGAGCATCGTGGATTATGTCCGCAAGACCTATAACCTACAAATTGGCGAGCGCACGGGCGAGGAAATTAAAATTGCGATTGGTTCTGCCATTGAGCTAAACCCCCCCTTGACGATGGAGGTGAGCGGGCGCGATCAGGTGAGTGGGATTTTAAACACCATTGAGCTTAACAGCGAGGATGTGCGCGAAGCCATTAAAGAGCAAATTAGAGAAATCAGCAACGCCTTAAAATCTGTGCTCGAAGAGGTCAAGCCCGACTTAGCGCGGGATTTAGTGGAAAATGGCGTGGTGCTGACCGGCGGGGGCGCGCTCATTCGAGGGCTAGACAAATACCTAAGCAACATCGTTAAACTCCCCGTGTTTGTGGGTGAAGAGCCCCTGCTTGCCGTGGCAAGGGGCACGAGCAAGGCGATTGAGGATTTAGATTTATTAAGCTCACTGGGGGACATTTAATTTTTGATTAGCCGGCGCACCCTTTTAGTCTTGATTGCTATTTTTGGGGTGCTTTACTGGCTCAACATCAAGGGCTCGAGCAGTTTTATTAGCGACAAAATCCGCATCTTTGTCTTAAACACCAAGGACAATTTAGTTTTTGCCTACCAAAAACACTTTAACCAAGCTCGCCTGCTTGAAGAAGACCGCAGACAACTAAAGGCCTATGAGAATTTAAAACTCGCCTACGCCAACTTAAACGCCCGCAACCAAGCCCTAGCCCTAGAGCTGGATGACTTGCAAAAGCTAGAGCAAATCGACCAAGAGGCGTTGCGCGCTTCGCCTCTAACCCCCCCTTACACGCCCAAAGATTGCGCCCCCAATGCCCAGCTGATCGATCCTGCCCACCTTTTACCCGCCCCCACCTTCACCCTCACGCGCATTTATGGCTTTGCGTCTATGGACAACCCTTATCGGGTGCTCTTAGACATTAAAAAATCTTACCCCCCGGATAAAATCTTGGGGATGGTTGCCTTTAACCAAGTGTTCGGCACCGTGATCCAAGAAAATGGACGCTTTGTGGGGCTCTTGCACGGCGATAAGCAAATGAGTTACAGCGTGGTGGTCAAAAGCGGGGGGCAAATTTATTACGGCTTTGTCACCAACGAAAACTTTAAAACTTATGTGGATTTCTTACCCGCCTACGCCACGCTAAAAGCAGGTGATCCTGTTTTTACAAGCGGACTAGACCACATTTTTAGTCCCAATATCTATGTTGGTACAATCGCCAGCGTCCAAGATCACTATGTCTATAAAAAAGCTCTGCTTAAAATCCAGCACCCCCAAAACATGCTCTTTGAAGCGATTGTTGTGGCTGTCCCCTAATGCGCCCACTACTTTTTAGCTTGCTCGCCTCTTTATTCTTAGGCTGTATGGGGATGATGCCCTTTATGATGATGCCTGCCATGTCTGGCTTGTCTAGCGACAATGAAGACAATTTAAAACAAACCCACCAAGGCTTGTTTGATGACGATGACGACGATGGCCCGCCTGTGTATTACACCCGTTTAGACCCCGTCATGCTAGACACCCCAGAGGAGCAAGCCCAAAAAGAGCAAGAAAACCTGGAAAAGCAATTAGGGGGCAAGGTGAAAGAGCCTAAAAAACCTGCAGTTACAGAGAGTGCGGGGTTGAGCTCACAAGACATCCAAGGCACACCCATGCCAAATGGGATTGAGATCAAACGCACACAGGTGATGGATGAGCTCAAAAACACCCAAGAAGCCTACGCCAAAGAGCCCAAAAAGACTCAAGAGTCCTACCATACCCTATTAAACTACTGCGCCAAAAACGCCCTGTTTAACGAGCTAGGGGCGCATTTAATCATCAGGGCAAGCGAAACCAAGCAGTGTGCACGCATGCAAAAAGCCTACTTTGTGGTGTTAAGCCAGCATTACAGCCAAATAGAGCCCATCAACCAAGCCAAAGTCGCCTTGCACGACATCATCGTGGGTTGCGACACCCAAATAGACCACCAAAGGATTTTGCAAAGCGCGTTTTTTGCCCGTTTAAAACCCGACATCACCAGCCCCAAAGATCGCTACTTGCTGCGCCACTTCACCCACGCCAAGCCCCTCAATGGCGACAAACTCCACGCCTTATTAGAAGACCCCAAACTTGGCGAAAAGTTTTACCGCTGCCAATACTTCATACAGCTGAAATAGCCAGCCCCTGTTTCTTCTCGCGCAGTTGTCCGCACGCCGCACTGATGTCTAGCCCCTTAGAAATGCGTAAAGTGCAGAGCAAGCCCTTTTGGTTAAGAAAGTCGGCAAATTGTGCGACCTTATCCAAGTCGGGGCGCTCAAATTTTAAACTCGGGTTGGGGTTGTAGGGGATTAAATTCACCTTTGCCTTTAGCCCATTTAAAAGCCTTAACAACGCCTTAGCGTGCTCTAGCCCATCGTTGCAATCCTTAATCACTAGATATTCAAACATGACCCTTTTACGGGTGTCTATGGGGAAGCGTTTAATCGCTTGGATCAAGGCTTCTAGGTTGTAGGTTTTGTTGATGGGCATGAGTTTGGATCGCAGAGCGTCATTCACGGCGTGCAGGGAGATCGCCAGTTGCACGCCCAAATCCAAAGCTCCCAAAGCGTCGATCACGGGCACAACCCCACTTGTGGAAATGGTGATCCGCCTTGTGGAGATATTAAGCCCATGTGGATCGCTTAAAATCCCAATCGCTTTGACCACTTCATTAAAATTATGCAAGGGCTCGCCCATGCCCATGAAGACTAAATTGATGCCCTTTGTGGGCTCTAGATTATGCTCTCTTTTGAGTGTTACCACTTGCTCCACGATCTCTCCCGCCTTTAAATCCCTGACAAAGCCCCCCCTAGCTGTGGCACAAAACACACACCCCACCTTGCACCCAATTTGTGAGCTCAAACAAAAAGTCAGCTTTTCTTGCGCCACAATTTGCCCGTCTGCGTCTAATTGCGTGGGTTTCATCACCATAAACACGCTTTCAAAGCTATGGCGATCGGGCGTGATAAACAAATACTTTTCGCTCTTATCCGTGCTGCATTCTTTAGCCCCAACGCTTAGAGTTTGCACGCAAAAATCCCTATCTAAACACGCCCGAAACGCCTTGGATAAATTATGCATCCCAGTGGTTGAGGTGGCGTAGCGGTGATAAAGCCAGCTAAAGAGTTGTTTGGCGACAAAGGGTTTAAAGCCCTGAGAGAGGGCGTAATCTTGCAAGTCTTTTAAAGAAAGGTCATAGAGAGAGCGCATTAAAAGCCTTTTTATCTATTCTTAACAAGGCAAAGCTTAAACAAGCTTAAAAGGCTGTGCTATAATGGAGGCTTTTGGAGGTTGTTATGGGCTTAAAAGCGGACACTTGGATCAAAGAGATGAGCGAACAACACGCCATGATCGCCCCCTTTTGTGAAAAACAAATCAATAAGGGGACAATTAGTTACGGCCTAAGTAGCTATGGCTATGATATTCGAGTCGGCACAGAGTTTAAGCTGTTTAAATCCATGGACACGGGCGTGGTCGATCCCAAGGACTTTAACCCCGCTCTTGTAGAAACCATTTACACGCAAGATTTTATCACCATCCCCCCAAATGCCTTTGCCCTAGCCCACAGCATTGAGTACATTAAAATGCCTAAGGATGTCCTTGCCATTTGTCTAGGCAAAAGCACCTATGCGCGCTGTGGGATCATTGTCAATGTTACCCCCTTTGAGCCCGAATTTGAGGGGCACATCACCATTGAGATTTCTAACACGACTTCCCTACCCGCAAAAGTCTATGCCAATGAGGGGATCGCCCAAGTGGTGTTTTTACAGGGTGATAGCGTCTGTGCCACCAGCTATAAGGACAAACAAGGCAAATACCAAGGGCAACAAGGCATCACTTTGCCTAGAGTGGAGCTATAAATTTTCTAAGAAAAAATTTCTTAGGGTTTGGTAGATGCCCTCATTGCGCTTTTCAATGTCGGCTTTGAGCCAATCGCTCTGTTTGAGTTGGGCCAATGCTTTGGCTTCCAAATATTTGGATTTTTGATACCTCTTCTTTTTGGCATCAAAATACCCCCTTGGGGATTTGCCCTCGCCATTTCTCTAGGTTTTTCTCAAATGCGCCTTAAGGCTTAACGGAGCTGTGTTGCGCGTTTAAAGGAGCTCTTGCTAAGTCAAATTTGGATTTGCTAAATTGCGAAATTTGCTAAACCTTAGGGCTTGCTATTTGATGGCAAAATTTAAGCTTGGGCTTTAACGCTTACGGGGAACACCCTTTTTTAAAACTGCTAAGAAGTGCCTATTTATGAGGGTTTTGTGGAGGGAGTGAAAAAGGGATTGTTTGAAAATAGTTTGACGCTAACACTCAAGAGCCGCCCGCCCGAAGGCGGGGCCCCTACGCGCTACCGCTTGAATTTCAAGCAGATTTTTATGAAACGCTTTGCGTTTCTCCCAAAAATAGAAATTTTTAGGCAAAATGCGCGCAAGGGCTTTTACCATTGTTTGACATGGTCTGCCCTCTTGTGTTTAGCTTACCCCCCAAAAGGGGGCTTTTCGTTTTACCCCGTTTTTTCTTGAAAATGTCTTTCGATACCGCGCTTTTAGCCTTTTTTTGCGGCTGTATGCGCGTGTATAAACCCGTGTATGTCCCCACTATGCAACATCCCCAAATTAGAGCGCCCCTCTCTTTCTAGCCCTTAAACAAGTCGAGCAAGAGCACAAAATCCGCCCCAAATTCTTTTTAGCCCCGGGTTATGACAGCCTGGGCGTGGGCCAAGCTTTGAATGTGCTGGCCGAGCGATTTAGAGGCATTTACGCTCTAGCTCTAAAGAGCAAGACAGAGACAGAAATTACTGAGTAATCGAGCAGTTTAAAGCTGATTTTGCCAAATTGATAGCTTTGCGTGCGGACTTTTCATCCCTACTCGCACTCTTAATCGAGCCTTAGCTAAACCACCCCGCTACGGTTTGGCAAACAGATTTAACCCCGCTAGCCACAGAGCTCGCCACAGATTTAATGGCACTGCCTACAGCTTGACAAGCCGATTTTAGGCCATTTGCCACGCTAGTGGCAAAGGACTTAGAGCCTGAAGCGATTTTCTGCCCCACGCTTGAGCCAGCTATGTAGCCTAAAGTCGCCCCCACAAATCCGCCCACAGCCGCCCCCACAGGTCCAAAGATTGAGCCGATAGCCATAAACAGCCCCTCCCCTGCAGCGGCACTAACAACACCCGCAAGGGTGGATAGGGAGTTTATATGGAGTTGTTCGATCGCCTGCTCGCCCGTGATTTCTCCCTTACCCCATTTATAAAGCACTTTAGCATGGTCTATGGCAAGCGTGCCTAGCGCCACAAAGACATTTTTAGCCCCACACACTTTAGGCAAAATCCCTTTTTCAGCAGCGACTTTAATGGTAGCAGCCATGGCGGTCTTGGCACTTGTGTCTGCGCCTGTGCTGATCGCCCTTTTAGCCATCTCTTGTGCCTTGCTTTTGTCTAGTTTTTCTTTAGAGCACATGAGTGAAACGCCATCGATTGCTAAAGAAATCCCCGCACTAATGAGCCCTGCCTTAATCCCCTCTTTACCAATGCCTAAAGCCAAATCCCTAGCTTGATAATCGTTGTAGGTGTTTTGGGGGAGTTTGCCCTCTTGTTGGGCTTTGCTCTGCAGCTCTTTGACTTCTTGCTTGCTTAAAGGCGTGCTGGTCGTGCCATCGGGGGCTTCTAGCTTGTCGGTAACTTTTAAGCCCTGCTCCTGCAGTTGCGCTTTTTGGTCGCTGGGGACTAATTTTTGTTGCCCCCGGTAGTCGCCCTTTTCAAAGGCTTTTTGTGTGCTTGGCGCGTCTTGGGTGTATTTGGATTGGTAACGCTTAACTACCTTGCCCTCTGCGTCCTTAATCACAAGATCCACACCATTTTTAGAATATTGCCCTTCAGGGGTCAGCACCTCCGCCCGATATGGCGAGTCTTTGGCGGTAGCGTTGAGATTAAAGCTATTGGCATGCTGTTGTTCGGCGATAAAGCCGTCTAAATGGGGGTTTTGGTTAATGAGCCCCTCATTAGTAAGTAATGCCTCTTGTATTTTGTAATTTGCCTCTTTTAGGGCATGGTCTAGGTTGTTTAAATAGGGCAGGACCTCTTGCGTGGCTAGGTTTTGGCTGGCTTTATGAAACTCGCTAGCCAGCCACTGCTCTTTGGTGCGTCCATTGGCTAGGGCTTTTTCTAAAGATTCTTGCTTTTGCTCGTAAATTTTGAGCTCTGCCTCAATCTCGGCTCGAATCTCTTTCGCATCGCATCCGGGCAATTCTTGTGCTAATTGTTTTTCAATCCCTTGAGCTCCCCCCTTTGCCTCTGCCTCTAAAAACCGCCCTAAAATTGCACTAAAGGCGTGAGCTTGCTCGGGGGTGAAGGTGGGCAAAAGGCTAGGCAGGGGCGTGGGGTTAAAAATTGTAAGTTGCATGCTAGTCCTTGTTGTCGTAGTTAAGGGTTTTGGGTGGTGTGCAAATTGGCTTTTCTTTGCCCGTGATATAAAAGCTGTCAATGGATTGCACGAGATTAAGCATGGTGGATATATCGCTAAGCTCCCCGGCATCGTATTCACTGCCCGCGTGTTTGTCTAAACGCACCAAAGCCCCCACTAATTTATTACGCACATTCAAGCGGATTTTCTCGCGTAATTGACTGCTGTAATGGCAATCCCTGCCCTCGCGGATTGCCTCCTCATAAGCCACAGCTTCGCCGGCGTTTTTTAGGTGTAATTTTTGTGCTTGCACCCGAATGGCGTGGATTTTGGCGTGCATGGTCTTGGTGATGGGCGTGGTGGCGTGTAGGGCTTTTCTTAGCAAGTCGTGGCTCAAGCTCTGCTTTTCAATAAAGCTCTCTTGCACCGCTAATTTGACAAGATTTTCTAAATCCGCCCCGCTAAAGCCCTCGCACTCTTTAGCAAGGCTTGCTAAGTCTAGGGACTCTGGGTTTTGCTGGCGTTTTTGTAGGTGGATTTTTAAAATCTGCTCTCGCTCTTTTGCGCCGGGCAAATCCACAAAAAAGAGCTCGTCAAAACGCCCCTTTCTTAAAAACTCAGGGGGAAAGCGGGTGATGTCATTGGCTGTGGCTACGATAAACACCATGCTAGTCTTCTCCTCCATCCAAGTTAAGAAATGCCCAAATAAACGCCTACTCACCTCGTGCGCGCCCTCATTAGCCCCCATACCACTAAAGGCTTTTTCAATCTCATCAATCCACAGCACACAGGGGCTGATCGCCTCGGCTAATTGCAAAGCCGCGCGCATGTTCTCCTCGCTCTGGCCTATGAATTTGCCAAACAACCGCCCCACATCTAGGCGCACTAAAGGCAGTTTAAAGAGCCCCGCACACGCCTTCGCGCTTAAAGACTTCCCACACCCGGGCACGCCCACGACCAACACGCCCTTAGGCATATCCACGCCCTTTTGGCTGGCTAAATCTAGGTTAGCGATGATGTGCGCTTGCGCTTGTAGCCAGTGTTTGAGCTTTTCTAGCCCGCCCATGTGGGCTAAGTCCTCGCCCTCTTTGGGGCGCACCATTTCTAAGAGATTGGTTTTTTTGATGCGCTGTTCTTTCTCTTGGATCACAAAGTCGCGGCTTTGGGCGTTGATGCCCCCCCTTTCGTAGTAGGCGAGGCGTAAAATCTGCTCGATTTGCACCTCCCTTAAGCCCTTGCAATCTAGGGCAAGCTCCTTTGCCACTTGCTCCTCTAGCAGGATTTGGTTGGCTTTGGCAAACTTCTTAAGGGTGGCTAGGATTTGGGTTTTATCGGGCAGGGGGATGTCAAAAATGCGGGTGTAAATCTCTAGCTCTTTGGGAATAGAAGGCGTGCCTAAATGGCTGGAGAAAATAAAAATCGTGGCGTTGTAATCGGCGTTGTTTAAAATCAAACGCGCCATGCGTTGCAAGAGCGCTATGGCGCTAGGGCTTTGCTCTAGCTGGCTTTCTATGTCTTTAAGCACCAAAAACAGCTCCTCCTCAAAGGGGCGGTCGTAGTGGGTTTTTAAAAAGCTTGCTAAATCTTGGGGGTGCTCTAAATCTAGGGGGCGTTTGCTTTGAAAATCTAGCGCGCCTAAGCGTTGTCAAATTCTAGGCACTCTCTGTCCCCTCTGACTTGTGCGATTAGGCTATCGAGCGCATCTTTATCTTGGCAGGGCATATAAAGAATAGGCGCATGGGTGTCTATGAGTTGTTGGAGTTGGTGGGTTAGAGAAGTGGGCATGGGAGTTCCTTTATAGGCCAAATTTAACATATCTTAGAGTGTGTTTGCCATTAAGTTGGTCGCCACTTGCTGCAATCTTTAGGGTGCGTGTGAAGAAAAGGTTATTGCCGGTGCATCTAAGTGGCTCGTCATCTCCATTTGTGAAACACTCATCATCAAATTTATTCCATAGTTCACTTTCAAAACAAACAATCTTACCAAAATCATGGGGTTTAATTTTTAAGTCGTCAAAATCTAAAACGATTGTGTGAACTTTTCTGCCTAGAAGTTCGGCCAATTGATTCAAGTTGTCAAAAATTGAAAAGTAATAACACATGGAACTGGATGGTTCAGTATGTCCAAATACAGGACTGAAATAAAAATGAAGCAAGAGGACTACCTTGACATGCCTCGTAGGATCGTTTTTTTTGTAATTATCCATGTCCGCTTGTATATAATCTAAGATGGCGAATTTATCTGGCTCTAATAGTTCAAAATAATCAACGTGTAACTCTTTTAGGATCGCTATGCCACTTTCTAAATCTTGGGCATTAAAGAATTTGTTCTTAAGTGCAGTGTAACTTTTCAATCTTTTTCCAACGATCAAGGTTTGTTTCTGGGTTTCAAGTTCTGTTTGTGATTTTTCTTGCTCTTCCATGCGTTTGCGATCCTCCAACACCTCTTGGATCATCTGCAAATCCGCGTCTATCCCAAAAACCTCACACAAAGCTTTTAAAATCTCCGTATCCTGTGTAGCTGTGATCGCTCCTATACCCGCCAACTCATTTTAATAACCCCTTGATCTAAGTCAACGCTATAGGGCGTTAGTTTTGTAATGTTCCAACACATCTAAGAGGTTAAAATGTTCTTTGAGCTGCTCTAAGCTGGCGATCTTCTCCCCATCGCAAGTTAAGGCAAATTTAGCTAGTTTCATGTAATCCTCCTTAAAAAATAAGCCCCTATTGTAGGACTTTTGTCTTTCAATCTGCATAAAAGACTTAAGGTGTGCAAATTACATGGAAGCTAACTAACTATCCAAATTCTCAATCAGCTCCTTAAGCCATTCACAATACTTTGCGCTCCTGTTAGTTTGTTCGTATTGATCTTTATGCTTTAGAATACCCCGCAACTTTCTTTTTATGCCCTTTTTGACATCCTCGTTGCTAGATTGATAAAGAGCTTCGATGAAGGGAAGGAAAGTTCGGTAATATTGGAACTCATCAACGCTTAGTGTCGTTAATAGTTCTTTGTTTGAATCAATCTTGTGAGGAAAGCGAGTCGAGCAAGCAAAACCAGACTTATTATCATCAATCACACGAGTATACCTTGGCGGTTTTTCATGGATTATTTCTAAAAATTTGGTAATCAGATTTTTATGTTTCTCATCAACCCATTGCCCATTAATTTCTCGTATTTTTTCTACAATCGTTAAAAAAACTGATTGTGCTCCATTCTCTCTATTATCAGCCTTACCCTTGATAAAAAGCCGAAGAAAAGTCAACACCAAATCTTGACATTTTTTAAAATTAAGTGTGCTATCTCCATGATGTTTGGATTGTCTAACTATCAACTCCTCAAGTTGTCTATATCCATTATTAAGGCTTATCACTCTCTCTTTAATTTTATCGTTAAATTCTTCTAAAATCTCATCAAAAGTGCTTTGTGCGAGTGAACAATAGGATGCTAAGAGTATAAAATTATTAAACAACTGTCTTCCCATAGCCTCAAAATCTTTAGGTTTCTTGAATCTAAGACAAATATTTGTAAAAATTTTCTCTAAAAATTCTGTTTCATTTGATTTAATTTCAATGCAAAATATCACATCAGAAAAGTATGTTTGAAAAATATCCTCCAATTCTTTAGTGTGAAAATACCTAATGCTATGGCTAAAAATTTCTTGATCCACTAGCAACAGAAACAAGATGTCCCTCTTTGTTCTCAGAGCACAACCCATTTCATACCAGCAACATTCAAGTGCTCTTGTGTAGGCCATTCTATGGCTTTCATACCTTGGGATAATGAGACAATTGCCAATTCTCATCCGATCAAACTCTCGAAGTTTCTCTAACACTTCTTGGAAGCTATTACCGCCATCACAAAAAAATCTCCTATCTTCCCAGCACGAACGAACTGTTGTAACTCGTTGTTCAAAGTAATTCTCAAGCCGAACAATATGTTCTAACTTACCTCTTTCGCTTAACATCAATGTTGACAAAGACTTTTCTCGTTCACCGCGATTTAATTCATCATATTCTCCGGTGTAAAAGCCCCAACATCTGTTCAACTCACTTAAAAACCGTATTTTAAATTCTCTCTTTCTAAAAGCTTCTTCTGATACCTTGTTGCATTGTCGATAGATTGTTTCTATGCCCTTATCATCAATAGCGCAGTTTTCAAAAAACAGAAAACATCTTAAAAGCTTATCTTTCAGTGATATTTTTTTAGACTTTGCTAATTTCTCTAAAGTGCCAAAATCAAAATATATGAGGGTACGCTTCAGTTCCTCTGTTTCTTCATTGCTTAGAACTGGTGTTGCGTCATATTTTGCTTTGATTTTTGTAAAGAGGTATTCTAGTTCTCTTTTACACTTTTGCTCCTTACACTCTTGCTCCCCATCTTTTAGTCTTTTCGCAAAGAGCTCACTAAGATACAGGACATGGATATTTTTGTTTTTATAAAATTCAAATTCATTTTTTTCAAATGGATCATTTGTCTTGATAAAGAAAATTGGTTTTAAATTCTTTGAGTGGAAATTCACCCAAGAGATAATTTGTTTGACATTGGGATCGCCTAGAGAATAACCCACTAAAACGACAAGATCGGTCGAGAAGACCCCTTTAATATAGTTTTCAATGAGAGGGAAATTTTGGCTATATTCCAAATAATCTTTTTCTCGAAAAACAATATTTCTTTTATCTAAACTTCCATGCATCTTAATGAGTTTAGAAAAACCCATAGATTTTCCCACATCCGAGTCGGTTTTTATAATGTCAAAAAACATGCCTGTTTTATAAATAGCTTTTTCAAATAAATTATCCCAATTTGTTGTGATGAGATTCTTGAGATTGAGTTTAACAATCTCTAAATGCAGGTCATTTGGTTGGGCATGGCTAGGAATCAGCCCTCCTAGTGTTTGATAATAAAAATTATGTCCAAAATGATTAAAAAACTTTTCAGCCAAGATAGGATAATCCCTACTGCTTTTGATCTCATTATAAAGTTCTTCTTTAAGTTTCTCTTCAATCTCCTTTATAAAGTCTACTGATTCTTTCTGTGATGGAGTGCTATGTTGTTCAAGAAACTTCTCGGCACGCACACGATAGTCCTCATTTCTTTCTACTTTGCCATAAAGTTTTTCTCTAAGGATATCCATCAATTCGTCCCACCTTGGCAAACCAGAAAAAGCACTGATTCTAGCCCCCGCAAAAATACTTAAATAATTTTCATTGTGCGCTTTTTTGATATTCTCTAGAGATGTTTCGATAAAGTGTCTATGTTGATCGCGTGTCATTTAAGCTCCTTCCCAGCACACTTTCCATTCTGACATAATCCCCTTAATCAAGCGCGTCCCCAATCTTGGCAAGGCATACAAAGAATAGAGGTGTATGTCTATGAGCTGTATGAATTGGTAGGTTAGAGAGGTTGGCATGGGGGGGGTCCTTAGAGATCGAGTTCAAAATATCCTACACTATAGCCGTTGTATATACTACTATTACCCAGACTCTCCCTAAATTTGAAAGTGCTAGCAACGAAAAGTCCACCAATGCGTTTTAGATCGTCTGCGCTGAAACCTCTTCTATCCTCATAACAGACCAGTTTGCCAAAATTATGGGTCTCCTTTGGTTTCGCTTCCAGAGCAAGATGGCACACCCTCCTACCCAAGAGTGCAGCAAGTGGCATCAGAAACTCGCCATAACGCCCCTTGAAGCATAGTTCCTCGTGCTGCCATTCATTGCGTATTTCTCCTGCTTTAAAAACATGGCTAGCCAGGAGGAGAAATAAGAGAATACGATTGACCTTGAATTCCTTGTTACACACAGACCACTTAACTCCATCTTTGTTATATAAAGAATCCACCACATTGAGCTTATCTAACGCTAGCAAATCAGTGTAATCTTTGAGCACCTCTTTCAAAACTGTTTCGCCACTCTCTACGTCTTGGGCATTAATGAGTTGTTCTTTGAGCGTGCTGTAAGTCTTTGTTCTCTCTTCAGGGCTTTGGGTGTGTTGTGTAGGGGCTGGGGGTGTGGTTTTTAAAACCTGTATTTGCTTCTTATACTCTTTAAGTTTTGTTTGCAGTGCCTCCTTTTCCTCCATGTGCTTGCGATCCTCTAGCACCTCTTGGATCATCCGTTGATCCGCCTCTATCCCAAAAACCTGACACAAGGCTTTTAAAATCTCCGTATCTTGTGTAGCTGTGATCGCTCCTATACCCGCCAACTCATTTTAATAACCCCTTGATCTAAGCCAATGCCATAGGGCGTTAGTTTTGTAATGTTCCAACACATCTAAGAGGTTAAAATGTTCTTTGAGCTGCTCTAAGCTGGCGATCTTCTCCCCATCGCAAGTTAAGGCAAATTTAGCCAGTTTCATATGATCCTCTCAGTAGCATAGCGGTATGCTGACATGATAGCATACCAGTAGAATTTTTTATTTCAGACAGCCTGTCATGTCATTTGTCATTTATTTTGTTAAGCATTACACACTAATGCCTTGACTCTTTTTTCTGTTTTTATAGTTATTCTAGTGCGATATTCTTCTTGCTACATGATTTTTTAAACATCAAAGTTTGGATGATTATCCACACCTTTTGAGCGAGTAGGCACTAACAACAAACGTGATGCCCCACCTTTTGTGTAGAGAGGTTTAAGCCATCCTCTGCTTCATTGATGATCACAATATTGCCGTCTATCATCCCATATCCTTCATCAAATATCAAATTGTGTAAGCCCTTTGTAAATGCACCATGGGCAAACACTTTAGTGATGCGATCTGCCACCAACTTAAGAGGTTTTGGTGAAAGTTTCCATGGTTTTTTGAGAATTTTATGAGGTGGTGGTAAAATGTTCTTTGGGTTTTTAAAAAGCTTGAATAAGGTTTATCCATGTCACAAAATTACATCGCCTTTTACCAAGAAGCCCAAGAGTTTTTGGGCGAGAGGATTTATAAGGATTATTTGCGCCGCGTGGTCTATGGAATCGACGCGTCTTGTTATCGCTATATCCCCGAATTGGTCGTTAAAGTCCGCCACGAGAGCGAGGTCATGCGCCTTTGCGCTCTAGCCAAAAAGCACAACACGCCCCTAACCTTTAGGGCAGCGGGCAGCTCCCTTTCAGGGCAGGCGTGTGGCAGTGGGGTGCTGGTTATGGCTAATTTAGGGTGGCAAGAGATCAAAGCGCAAAATGGGGGGCAAAGCGTGCGTCTAGGCTGTGGGGTCATCGGCGCGCAGGCAAACAACGCCCTAAAGCCCTACCAGCGAAAAATCGGCCCAGATCCGGCCACCATCGCCACGGCCATGGTGGGAGGGATTTTAGGCAACAACGCCAGTGGCATGTGTTGTGGGGTGGCGCAAAACAGCTACAAAACCCTAAAATCCATCCGTGTGGTTTTAGCAGATGGCACCCTCTTAGACACGAGCAAAAAAGAGAGCGTTGAATCCTTTAGACAAAGCCACGCCCAGCTATTAGAGGGGCTTTTAACCCTGCGCCAAGAGGTGTTGGCCGATCATCAATTGCACGCCCTCATTGAAAAGAAATACAAAATTAAAAACACCACAGGTTATAGCCTAAACGCCTTGATAGACTTTGACGACCCTATAGAGATTTTAAGCCATTTATTCATTGGCTCGGAGGGCACGCTTGGTTTTATCTCCAGCTGTGAGCTTCATTGCGTGCCAGACTTGCCCTACAAGGCTTGTTTTTTACTCTTTTATGAGAGTTTAACGGAGGGCTTAAAAGGGGTGCAAGTTTTGGCCCAAAATGCAGATAAAATCAGCGCGGCCGAGCTGATGGATGGCGCTTGTTTAGCCAGCATGCAGGGCGTGGAGGGGATGCCTAGTGTGTTAAATGAGGTGAAATCCGGCTATGCTTGCATTTTGGCACAATTAGAAGCCACAGATTTAAACACCCTTGAGGCCAATCGTGCCTTTGTGCTTGAAAAGTTGCAGGCCATCCCCACGATCTTGCCCCTTGCCCAAAGCACAGACCCCAACACCTACAACGCATGGTGGAAAATTAGAAAAGGGCTTTTCCCCATTGTGGCGGGCAGACGGCGCACGGGCACAAGTGTGATCACAGAGGATTTGTGCTTTGACATGGAGCATTTACAAGAGGGGATTGCCAAGCTACAAGAGTTGTTAGACAAGCACGGCTTTAAAGAGCACAGCGTGATTTTTGGGCACGCTTTGAGTGGCAACTTGCACTTTTTAATCACCCCACTTTTAGAAAACCCCAAAGAGCGGGCGCAATTTAGCGCGCTCATGGAGGATTTAGCCCACATGGTGGCCTCTTTGCAAGGCTCGATCAAAGCCGAGCATGGCACGGGGCGCATGGTCGCTCCCTTTGTGGAGTTGGAATGGGGCACAAAGGCTTACGATCTTTGCAAGCGCATTAAAGCCCTGTTTGACCCCGATCACCTACTAAATCCCGATGTGATTCTCTCCAACGACCCACAAATCCACACCAAAAATTTAAAAGAGAGCGTGCCGATTGCTCCCGAGTTAGAGCCTTGCATGGAGTGTGGCTTTTGTGAGCGCATTTGCCCTAGCCGCTATCTATCGCTCACCCCCCGCCAGCGCATAGGGTTGCAAAGAGAGATCGCCTATTTGAGCAAGAGAGCAGCGCAAGGGCTAGCCACAGATCGAGCTTTGCTGGAAGAGCTTTTAGAGGGCTATAAATATTTAAGTGATGAAACCTGTGCGGCGTGTCATATGTGCTCCACGCTTTGCCCCTTAGGGATTGACAGCGCATCCATTGCGCTTAAAACCCGCACCAAAGAAAAAGCTCCCTTTTTAGCCAAAGAGATTTTAAAGCACATGGACACAACGGTGGGCGCGCTTAAGGCAGGCTTAGGTGTGGTGCAAATGGGGCAGGTGGCTTTGGGGACTCATTTGATCCACAAGTGCAGCCAAAAACTGCACGCCAAACTAGGCACGCCCGTTGTTTCAAATTACATGCCTAGAAAAAACAACTACAAACTAAGCAGCAAGCCGGCCACGAAAAATGTGCTGTATTTTTCTACCTGCATCAATCGGGCTTTTGCCCCCTCTAAATTGATGCCCGATCAGCGCAGTTTGCAGGAGGTCTTCGAGTCGCTGTGTAAAAAAGCGGGCTTTGGGGTGCTTTATCCGCCAGAGCTGCCTAAATTTTGTTGTGGCAAGGCATTTATCGATTACAAGGATTTAAGCGCGCAAAACACACAAAAAAACGCCCAACTTTTAAAAAACCTCTCACAAAATGGGTCGATCCCCATTGTGTTGGATCACAGCGCATGCAGCGCGTATTTAATCGAGCAGTTAGAAAATGCAGGGCTGCAAATTTATGACATGCCCATTTTTATACAAGAGCATTTATTGGAGCATTTAAAAATCGAGCCTTTAGAAGAAAATATCGCTCTTTACACCATGTGTGCGGCAAAACGCTTGGGCTATTCTGAAAATATGCGCCATTTGGCTCAAGCGTGCGTGCGCGGGGAGATTGTCGAGCACATAGACACGGGTTGTTGTGGCTTTGCGGGCAATAAGGGCTTTTTAACACCCGAATTAAACGATCACGCTTTGCTAGATTTTGCTGACTTTTATCGCGATAAAAACCTCAAAAAGGGCTTTTGCAGCTCCAGCACTTGCGAAGTGGGCTTGAGTCAGCATTCTAAAATCCCCTTCCAACACATTGCCTACTTGGTCGATCTATGCAGTGATGAATGATTTAGTGCATTTAGCAATCATCATGGATGGCAATGGGCGGTGGGCGAAATTGCAGGGCAAGCCGCGCACACATGGACACCAGCAGGGGATCAACGCCCTAAGAAACATCACCATTTGGTGCGCCAAAGAGCGCATCGCCTACCTCACGCTTTACGCCTTTTCTACCGAGAATTGGAGTCGCCCTCAAACGGAAGTGGATTTTTTGATGCGCATGCTGAAGAAATATTTAATTCAAGAACGCCCCACTTATTTAGAGCATAAAATCCGCTTTAAGGCCATTGGCAATTTAAAGAGATTCAATCCTGCCTTACAAAAAACCATTTTAAGTTTAGAGCAAGAAACCGCCGAGCACACCGCCTTGACGCAAGTTTTAGCCTTAAATTACGGCGGGCGCGATGAGATCGCTAGGGCCTGTGGGCGTGTACTTGAGTTGGGCTTAAAGGGGAATTTGCAAGAGCTGATCGGTGCGCATTTAGACACGGCGGGGCTGCCCGATGTGGATTTGTTGGTGCGCACGGGCGGCGAGATGCGCCTTTCTAATTTTTTATTGTGGCAATCTAGTTATGCCGAGTTGTTTTTTAGCCCCGTGCTTTGGCCAGACTTCACGCCCACGCATTTGGCCGAAATCATCGCGTTGTTTAACCAAAGACAACGCAAATTTGGTAGGGTATGAAAAAAGGGTTTGCATGGCATTAAAAATTGTGGTGTGGGATTTTGATGGGGTGGTGTTTGACAGCATGCACTTAAAAGGTGAGGGCTTTAAGGTGTTGTTTCAACGCCACACAAAGGCAGATGAAAGGGCATTGAAAGCCTTTGAGGACTACCATTATGCCAACGGCGGGGTGAGCAGATTTGATAAAATCGCCCACTTTTACACAAAGATTTTAAAAAAAAGCATCGAGGCGGACACAATCAACGCTTTGGTGGAGGAATTTGGGCAAATCATCGCTAAGGACCTTTTTTCAAGAGAGCATTTAAATGCTGAAGTTTTGGACTTCATCAAAGCAAACCATAAGAAATATATTTTCCACATCGCTTCGGCGGCTTTGCATAGCGAGTTGCAGGTGTTGTGTGAGTTTTTAGGACTCTTGCCCTACTTTAAAAGCATTAAGGGCGCACCCCCGGCTAAGGCCAAAATTTTAGCGAATATGTGCGCCAACTACGGCTATGCGCCCAGCGAAATGGTTTTGATTGGAGATAGCAGAAGCGATCATGAAAGCGCGCAGGCAAATAAAATCCCCTTTCTAGGCTACAACAACCCCGTTTTGCAAAACCTCTTGCCAAAGGCTTACATCAACCACTTTGCTAGACTGGATTTGGACGCACTCACACGACAGGCTTGCTTAGATCAATTTTGACATCGCAGCGCTCAATGGTGCTGAGGCGGTGGGCGATGACAAGCAAGGTTTTACCCTGAGCCACGCTGTAAATCTCTTCCATGATTTTGGTTTCTGTGGGGGTGTCTAGGGCTGAGGTGGCCTCATCTAGCACTAAAATCTCGGGGTTGTCATAGAGAGCGCGCGCGATGCCCAAGCGTTGCTTTTGCCCCCCGCTTAAATTGATCCCTCCCTCGCCTATGATGGTGTCAATCCCTCTATGCTGGCATAAAAAATCGTAGATATGCGCCATTTTACAAACTTCTATGACTCTATTTTCATCTAAGGGGCTTCCGCAGGCGACATTTTCGGCCGCGCTGCCGTCAAATAAATAGATGTGTTGCGGGATGTAGCCGATTTTTTGCCGCCATGTGCGGATATTTTGGAGGGTTAAGGGGGTGTTGTCGATGAGAATTTGTCCCTCGTTTGGATAGAGCACGCCCATAATGATATCCACTAAAGTGCTTTTACCACACCCACTAGGGCCGATGAAAGCGACTTTTTGCCCCCGCTTGATCTCTAAATCCACGCCTTGTAAAATGGGGTGGGTGCGCTTGTAGGCAAAGCTGACTTTTCTTAAGCGGATGCGCTCTTTAAAGGGCAAAGCTAAATCCCCCTCTTCTTGGATAAAGCGACTCAAATCTTTATAAACGCTGTTGATGGCCTGTTGTTGGTAACAAATGGTGTTGTATTGCTCTAAAATGCGGTTGAGCGAGGGCAGCATGCGATAAAGTGCGAGGGCATACATGGAGATGATGGGCAAGACCATTTTAGCCTCCCCGTATTTGTGTAACACATAGGCGACCGATAAAATCAGCAAGCTAAAGCCCACGGTTTCTAAAAAACGGCTGGGGATCGCCTGCAAAGTGCGGTAGGTGGTGTTGGCCTTGGCGTTGTTTAGGCTATTTTGGCTAAAGGTTTGGTAGGCTTCTTCGTGGTTGTCTTTGAGCTTAGTGAGCTTGAAATTGCCAAAGAATTTAGAAAGGATTTTAAAAGATTGTGTTTGTGTGCTGTTAGAGATGTGCCCTTTTTTTTGTATGAGCTTAGACATGTACTTTGTGATGAAAAACACCTGCAAGACAAGGATAAAAGTCAAAATGAAGGTCATTTTCCAGTTGGTGTAGATCAAGAGTCCGTACAAAAAAAGCATCACGCTGAGTTCTGAAAGCAGACCTAAAAGGGCGTTTAAGCCCATCAAAACCCCCCCGCTTTTTTCCATAATGGTGTGGCGGATTTTGTCTAGATTAAGGTTGATGTGCTCTAAGTAAGAGCTTTTTAGGTGGTGCATGAACAGCCTTTGGGCAAGCGCGTGCGCCTTTTGGCTTGCAAAACGGCTATTGGCGTAGGTAAAGAGGATACCATAGCCCATGCGAAACACATACAGCCCCACGAGCGCAAAACTAAAAAAGTAGGCAAAGTGCAGGGGGGTTTTAAAATGCAGTGTGTCGTAAATCGCGCGGGCGTAGGGGTTGGATAAAACCAAATCCGGCGAGCTGGCTAAAGTGATGAAGGGCATGATCATACTGATTGAAGAGACTTCAAGCAAGGACATAAAAATAGACATCAACACCAAGACAACTAAGATTTTTTTATCCCTTTTGTTGATCAGGGCAAAGATTTGGACAAGCGCGCGCAAAAAATTTTTAGAGGGGCTAAAACGCTTCTTTGAAGCCAAGTAAAATCCTTAAAATGCAGTCTTAAGAATAGTGGATTATACCTAAAACCCCGCCTTGATTGTTAATGGAGATTTGGCTACAATGCGCCCGTTAGCTTTGCTAACAAAACCAGTAATGTTTATAAGGAGATTTTATGTTAGTCACCAAAGTCGCTCCCGATTTTAAGGCCACCGCTGTTTTGCCCAACAATCAGGTGGATGAGCATTTTGAATTGTCTAAAAACTTGGGCCGCAATGGGGTCGTGTTGTTCTTTTGGCCTAAGGATTTTACCTTTGTTTGCCCCTCTGAAATCATCGCTTTTGACCACCGCGTCAAAGAATTTAACGAAAAGGGCTTTAATGTGATCGGGGTTTCTACCGACACTGAAGTGGTGCATTACGCTTGGAAAAACACCCCCGTAGAAAGAGGCGGGATTGGCCAAGTTACTTTTCCCCTGATTGCAGATGTCACCAAGGACATTTCTAGGGCTTATGATGTGCTCTTTGAAAACGCCATTGCTCTAAGGGGGTCTTTCTTGATCGACAAACACCAAAAAATCCGTCACGCGGTGATCAACGACTTCCCCCTAGGGCGCAATGTCGATGAAATGCTGCGCATGGTCGATGCCTTGATTTTCTTTGAAGAACATGGCGAAGTGTGCCCCGCCGGCTGGCAAAAAGGCGATGCAGGCATGAAAGCTAGCCATGAGGGCGTGGCCGAATACCTTAAAGAACACGCTAGCAGGCTGTAACCTTGCGTCTTTAAGCCTGTGGGTTTAGCAAGCTTATTTGGTTTGCTAGGCTCGGGTCTAAGTTGGCAATTTGCAGGATTTGGCAACTCCCCTCGATCAAATCAAAGATCTTTAGTAAGCCTTGTAGCTCTCTGTGATAGACCACAATTCCGCAACCCTTAATAAAAATAAACCGCCTTTTGCTCGCTTGTAGATAGTGTAAAATATCCACAGGGGATCGATCTTGCCAATCTCTATAGCTCTTGGGATCGTAAATTTCGATCTTCTGCCCTAAAAGCGTGCAACCCAAGTAATCTTTGGGGGTTAAATATTCGTGGGTTAGGGAGTAGGCGATGGCGTGTGGCGGGCGGCCATAGGCAATGAAGCGCGCTTCTGTAAAGTGGCGGTAAATGCTTGCATGGATGCCAATGTCCATGCTCGCCTCCCGCCAGCGATAATCTAATTTATCTTGCAAGACAATGAAAGACTCTTCGTCCAAGTTGTCAAAAACGGCGCTGTTTTTGTTGATGAGAAAGCGAGTCGCTCCCATGCGTGCCGAGATTGAGCCTCTAAAAATGCTAAAAAACCCCTTGCGAAACATCGACAACGACACCTTCCGCAGTTGCTCCAAGAACCTTTGATCCACTTCGCGTACATAGACGTTATTCATAGTGGGGATTCTAACACATTTATTGTGAGATTGTCAGACTCGAGCACCACACATGCACCCTCTTTAAGCTCTTTAGCGCAAGGCAGGCGCAAAATTTGTGGCTCTAGAGCCAAAGTTGCTTGCGCATCTTGGCATTGAAGTACTTTGGCTTGTAAACTTTGCGAGGGGAGGTTGAGGCTTTGGATTTTTGCGCTGTGGGTTTGTCCCTGCGCTTGTAAATAGATTAAAGTGTCTGCCATTTTGTAGGCTTCTAATAGATCGTGGGTGATGAGTAAAGTGGTGAGTTTAAAATGCGCGCTTAAAAACTTGATTTGCTCTTGCAACTTGGAGCGTATGCGCCCATCTAGCGCACTCAAACCCTCATCTAAACACAGCAACGACCCACCATCAAGGGCGCGCAAAATCGCGCGCGCTAGAGCGACCCTTTGCATCTGTCCGCCTGAAAGTGTAGCGATCGGGCGTTTTAAAAGCCCCTCTAGCTCCATGAGGGCGATGATCTCGGCAATTTTTGGGTGTTTGGGGTTAGCAAAGGCGATATTTTGCTGTGTGTTTAAATGGGGGAAAAGCCCATAATCTTGAAACACAAAACCCACTTTGCGCGCTTGAGAGCTTAGGTTGATCTGTTTTTTGGTGTCGCACCACACCTGCCCCTTAAAGACAATGCGGCCACTATCTGGGGTTTCTAGCCCAGCAAGGGTGCGTAATAGCGTGCTTTTACCCACGCCAGAAGACCCCATAAGGGCGATGGTCTGCGTGGATTTTAAGCAAAGATCCACTTGTAAGCAAAAGTCCCCCTGTGTGCCTTTTAAACACTTTTTGATAAAAATTTCTAACATGTTTTGATCTCAACAAGTCTAAAGTTTTAAAATGTTACAATGAAGCTTTATGACTATATTAGCATAGGTGTTTGCATGCACAAATGGCTTTTCTCCCTCGTGGTTACCGGTTCCGCTCTTTTGACAGCGCACCCCAAGGATGGTTTTTTTGTAGAAGGCGGGTTAATGACGGGCTTATTAGAAACCAAAGAAGACATTGAAAAAAAACCCCCCTGCCCGCTGGGCGTGATTTGTGAGTCCACTTACATGCTAAATGCTGCGCCCACTTTCACACAAGCGGCCTTAGATAACCGTAAAAACCCGATCACTTTTTACACCACCCACCCGGTCAAAATGCAACTGGAAAATGGAAAGCTACACATTGAAAGTTTTTTACCCTACAACTTACACAATGTAGACCTTTACATGAAAAATGCCAACGGACAAGAGGTCAAGGTGGGCATGTTTAAAGACATCCCCCAATTCACTCAAAGCGTGGTGGCTGAGGATTTGCTCCCCGCCATCGCCAAAGCCGGGGGCAGCGCCAACTCCACTTTTAGCCTAGAGCCCTCAAGCACCTCTGACCCCACCACTACACAAGTGTTAAACAATCTTAACAAAATCACCGTTGACATTGAGGGCACACTTAAAGATCCAGATCCAACAAACCTTTCGTGGACAGCTTATATGAGTACCCAAAATGCTGAGAGACTGGTAGAAACCTTCTTAAACCTCACTGCCATGTTAAGCTCCCCTGAATTTAAACAAGCGGTTTTAAACGCCCACTTTGAGCTCGTCAATGGCCCCGGGAATTTTAAGCCTAATGTCGTCCCCAATGCGCAAGGGCAGTGTGGCAGCAACACCGCTTGCGATCAATATGTCTTAAACAAGCAAGAAGTTTATGACAAATACACGGGTCAAAAAACCATTGTGATCGACACCCTAACGCCAAAAGCTGTCGCAACTGGTTTAGATGGTCTAGGCGGTCCCGGGGTTTTTGGAATCTCGCCCTACCTCATCAACTTCAAAGATTCTAAAATTTTAGCCACAAACAATATCAACGGCGACACATGGCCTATCATCACGGTGATGCACGAATTTGGGCATGTCAATGATTACAGCCACAATGGCAACATGACCTACCAAAATGGTTGGTATGACTCCATAGGAGGCCCCAAACTAAAAAATTGGAATGCGTATGCTCCGTACTATAAAATCGATAGCAAGTATGTCCAAGCGGGCATGGGCGGCATTGGTGTGGATGTATGGACGGCCTTGGGCAAGGCGGGGGATTTGCCCATAAATTACAACCAGCTAGCCAGCCAAAGCGCGCCCATTTACCCCACGGCTTTTATGCGCGCCTTGCAAAATGTCCTCTCCACCAACAACTCTAGCGCCTCGGCGATGGTGGGCTTTAATGTCATGGGCGGCTACCAACAATACTTCAACGACTACTTCGGGCTGTCCTACTATGGGATTTTAAAATACAACTATGCTAAAAAAATGGGCTTTGTGCATACGATTAACCAAGTGGCTTTTGGCGTGGGTATGAATGCGCTCATTGACTTTAAGACAAATTACAGCACCTACCGCCTTAGAAACAAAAGGGGGGGTTTGCGTAAATTTAAAAGCTCTTATGGCATGTTCGTAGGCTTTCGGGCGTTGTGGAAGGGCTATGGCTTACAAGGGGTGGGCTTTGTCAATAGCGGCAACATCGACTTAACCACAGGTTTTAATTACCGCTACAAACACTCCAAATACAGCATCGGCATCGCCCTGCCCTTAGCCCAACAAAATGTCCGCGCCAAAATCAACACCGATGAACTCGTGGGGACGCTCACCATCAAAGAGGGCGTGCGCCACTTTAATGTGTTCTTTAACTATGGCTGGGTGTTTTAGCTACTTACCTAAGCAAAATTGCGAAAACATGACCCCTAACATTTCCTCTGTGTTGTAGGGGTGGCTGATTTGCCCTAAACTTTGCAAGGCATCTTTGATGTGGTAGGCAAAGAGCTCTAGCTCTAGGCTTGCTAGGGGCTTTTGTGCGCTCTGTAAGTGCTCTATCGTTTCTTGCAACGCCTCTTGTTGCGTGAGTGCAGGAAGCAGTACATCGGGCAGGTCGGTTTGCATGAAAGGGGCTAGGGCTTCTTGGATCAAGGGCAAACAAGGGCTTTCTTTGGCGCTCAAAAAGAGTGGGGGGGCTTTTAAAAAGGGGAGTTGCTCTAAAAGGGCGCGGGTGTCCAGCTTTTTAGCACAATCGCTCTTGTTAAACACCACAAGGATGCTTTTATGCGCTTGGGTTTTAAGCAGGTCTAAAATTTGGATGTCTTGCTTGTCTAGCTCTTGACTCAAGTCAAACAAAGCCAAAATGATTTGGCTCTCTTGCATGCGCGCTTTGCTTCTGGCAATGCCTAAGCGCTCGATCACATCCGCCCCCTCTCTAATGCCAGCTGTATCCACGAGGCGCACACAACTCCCGTTAAGATAAATCACCTCTTCTATTGTGTCTCTAGTGGTGCCCGCCAAGGGGCTTACAATCGCACGCTCTTGCGCCAAAAGGGCGTTTAAAAGCGAGCTTTTACCCACATTGGGCTTACCCACGATGCTTAAGGTGTAGCCCTCAAGCTGGGCTTGCCTTGCCCTTGAGGTTTCTAAAACCTGTTTTAGTTTGTCTAAGGTGGGTTGCATCCTAGCCCGCATAACCTCGGGCAAGTTCTCAGGTAAGTCTTCATCGGCGTAATCAATCAGCACCTCAGCACTGGCAAGCAACTTTAAAAGTGCCTCTCGCACAGATTGCACGAAGTCTTTGAGCCTCCCTTTAAGTTGTTTTGCCATCACCTTTGCCATAGAAGCGTTTTGCGTTTCTATGAGTTGTTGCACGGCCTGCACTTGGGATAAATCCATGCGGTTATTCAGAAACGCCCGTTTGCTAAACTCTCCTCCCATCGCCAGTTTTGCCCCCGCTTGCAAACAAGCTTGCAAGATGAGTCGCGCCACCACAACCCCCCCGTGGCACTGGATTTCAACGACATCCTCGCCCGTGTAGCTGTGCGGGGCTTTAAAGTAAAGGGCAATGGCTTGATCTAATAAATCCCCGCTAGGCTCAAAGCAATCGACTAAAATAGCCCTTCTAGGGGGGAAGTGTTGCCGGTGTGTTAGGGTTTGTAAAATCTTTAGGCTGTCCGTGCCGCTGAGTTTAATAATGGCAATTGCGCCCTGAGCGGGGGCAGTGGCGATGGCGGCGATGGTGTCAGTCATTCACCACGACAACCGATTCGTTTTGGCTGTTTTGCTCTATGCCGACATGTTTATGCGGAAAAGTTTCTCTGAGCCGTTTTAACGCAATGTGTAATAACATGCCGTCTAAAGGTTTGGTTTGCGCCTTGCCAACTTCGTGCACGGCCATCACCACGCCCTGCAAATACACCTCCATGATCTCCTCTTGGTCTTTTAAAAAGCTGGCGACTTCTAGGCGGATATTGTAGTTATATTTGTGGTGTATCCAGTTAAAGAGCAAGTAAGATAGGGCGTTATAGCGATAGCCCTTTTCGCCTATGATGAGCGCCGAATCTGGGCCATTGATTTCAATCAAAAGGGTTTGGGGGTTATAAAAGCTCACGGCGATCTGGTCTATGTCGTAGGGCAAGTGGCTAAACAGACTCTCCAACTCGGTTTGGATTTCTTGTAATTTCGTGTCTTGCAGGCTTTGGGAAAGCAAACCAACGGTTTGCTTAGAGCTATCGGTTTGTTTAACGCTTTCACCTTGCTCTTCTAGGTTTTGAGCGAGCTGGGCTTGTTGGGGCTTTTTTTGCACTTGTATAACGGCTTCTTTTTTGCCCAAGCCTAAAAAGCCCTTGCTAGGGGCTTGGATCACTTCATATTCCAAATCCACGACCGAACAGCCCAGCACAGCAGAAGCCTTGATGATCGCCTCTTCTAGGCTCGGGGCGTTAATGGTTTGCATGTCAGCTCCTGTGTTTGTGCTCGGCGATTTCTCTAGCCTTTTTCTTGTCAAGCATTTGGTTGATCACCCACTGCTGGATGATAGAAAAAATATTATTTGTTGTCCAATAAAGGACTAACCCCGCAGGAAAAGTGATCAAGAAAACTGTAAAAAATAAGGGCAGCATTTTAAAGATTTTTGCCTGCGTGGGGTCGGTGATGGTGCTAGGCGTTAGGGCTTGTTGGGCGTACATCGAAACGCCCATTAAAAGGGGCAGGATAAAATAGGGGTCCATGAAAGATAGGTCGTGAATCCACAGCATCCAGCCCGCGCTTTTAAGCTCTACGGCGTTGTAAAGCACCCGATAAATGGCAAAGAAAACGGGGATTTGCAAGAGCAGTGGCAAGCACCCGCCCAAAGGATTTGCGCCGTGTTTTTTATAAAGTTGCATCATGTGCATTTGGAGTTTTTGCGGGTCGCTCTTGTATTTCTCTTGCAACTCTTTCATTTTGGGGGCGAGGTCTTTGATTTTTTGCATGCTCACCATGCCCTTATAGCTCAAGGGGTAGAGAATGATGCGCACAATGAGAGTCAATAAAATGATCGCCCAGCCCCAGTTGTGGGTGTAGTTGTGTAAAAAGTCGAGCAAGAGAAACACGGGGCGGGCAAAAAAGGTGATGATGCCGTATTCAATCACATCGGTAAGAGCGGGGGAGATTTGGGCCAGTAGGCGGTGATCTTTTGGCCCTATGTAGCCGTGCAAGCTGGCATCGCCCTTTAAGGACACAAAGGGCAGGGGGTCTTTGCTTGGTTGCGTATCCACGATCGCATCTAGGGGAGTGTTGGCAAAAAATAAAGAAGTGTAGTAGCGATCCACGCTGGCGATAAAGGTCGTGGCTTTAAAAGTTTGGGTCTCTTTTGCCTTGCCGTCCTCAATTTTTTCTAATTTATGGTCTTGTGTACCTAAAAGCACGCCATGGAAAGCGTAGCCATCGGCATCGGCCACGGGCCTTGCGCCATTAGACAAGACATAAGCGGTGTTTAGCGCCCCTTTGGGCTGGATGTGGATTTTTAAATCGTAGGTGAGATTGGGGTAAAAGGTTAGGGTTTTGGTTAAAGTGAGGTTGTTTAACTCTTGGGTCAGTACCAAACTTTGGGGGGTGTTGCTTAAGCTAATTTCTTTAGCCGAAGCGGTGTAGGGGGTCTTAAAGGCCTCTACATTTAAGCCATTGTCAAGAAAGCGCAATTCCAAAGGCTTTAAAGAATCCGCGCCCAATAAGGGCAACTTTTCTAGGGGAGGTTTAGCTTTGGCCCACCCTAAAAGCTCTTTGACATGCTCTAAAAAGCCCTCTTGGCGGTGCGCCGTGAATTTCTTATCTTTTAAATACACCTGTGCGATGCGTCCCAGCGAGTCGATCTCAATTTCTACCCCCTTGGAGCGCACAGAAGCGATGATGGGAGTGTTTTGTGTGGGTTGCAAGGCTTGCTCTAGGGTGCTTGGAGCGGTGTGGGAGGACAAGCCTGTGGCTTGTCCTTGCGCGCTTGGGGCGTTTTGGGTGATTTGTTGCGCCTTGTTCTCTGGCTTGGGCTGGAAAAAGTAGCTGTAAGCGATCAAAAAGACAAAGGACAGGGTGATGGCTAAAATGAATTTGGAATTGTTTTCATTCACGGGCGGACCTTGAGGATATAGTAAGTTTTAGAGTTGGGGCTTAAGGGCACGAGGTAGTAGCTGAGTTTAAACGCACTGGGGGCGGCGTGTTTGGGGCATAGGGGCTTGCTCGTGGTGGGGTAATCAATCCCGCCGGGATGAAAGGGGTGGCAAGAGAGCAAACGACGAGCGATTTTTAAAAGGGCTTTAGGCAAAGATTCGCGGGGCAAGAGCCACAGCGCATAAGTGGAGCAACTCGGGTAAAAACGGCAAGTGGCGGGCTTTAGCGGGGACAAGTAGGCGCGGTAAAAGCGCAACAAGGCTAGGGCAAAATTCATGCACGCCTCAAGGCGGGTTTGCTAGGGCTCTTGCGCTTCAAGCACGCCAAAATCTGCTGCTTCAATTCTAGGTAGCTTAAACTGGCAATCCCTGTTTTAGCGACAAACACCACCACTTGTTTTTTCTCTAGACGGGCGTTTGTGAAAATGGAACGCACCCGCCTTTTGAGTAAATTTCTCTGCACCGCTTTACCCACTTTCTTAGACACGCTAAGACCGAGTAAAGAAGTTTGGGGGCGGCCAAAAAAAGGGGGCAAACCCTCCAAAGGCAAGCTGTAAATGGCAAAAAAAGCCCCCTGTGTCCGCATGCCTTTTTTATAGGTGTAAGAAAACTGCTTGGTGGTTTTTAGGGATTGCACGCCGCAAGAATCAAACGGCTAATTGCTTCCTTCCTTTGGCACGGCGGGCTTTAATGACTTTTCTCCCGTTCTTGGTTCTCATCCTCACAAGGAAGCCGTGCGTGCGCTTTTTGGGCGTGTTGTGGGGTTGGTAAGTGCGTTTCATTTTGTTCCTTTAAAATTTTCAAAAGGGCCATTCTAGCCAAACTTGGCTAAAAGCTATCTAAATTCAGCGGGTGCTGTTTTTATCTTCAACTAAAATATACAGCTGGTTAAGGTTGTGGGTTTGGAGCAAATCCACAACCTTAACAAAACTATCTAAGTTGCTGTTTTTATCGCCTTGCAAAATGATGGGTGTGTCTTTAGCATACCGCGCCACCGCCTGCCTCAACGCCTCAAAACTCACTTTCTTTTTATCTAGGTAAAATTCGCCCTTATGCGAGATGGCGATGCTCACCTGCTTTTTATTGAGGACATCTTCGGCCTTGTTAGAGCTTTGATCCACTTTGGGAATGTTGATAGGCAATTTAGAAGTGGATACAAAAGAAGCGGTGGTGAGCACAATCACCAAGAGCACAAGCATGATATCAATGAATGGAACAACATTCATTGAGTCGATTTTTTTCATGCTAAAGGTCCGTGTCTAGGCGGTTGTAATTTGTGTCGGCCGTGGCGGGGTGGTGGTAAATGTCCCACTTTGTGGCGATGATCTCGCTTTTTCGCACAAGCATGTTGTAAATCACCACTGAAGGAATCGCCACAATCAGCCCCATGCCCGTAGATTTCAACGCCAAAGCCAAACCGACCATGATCGCCTTTGTATCCACTCCTGTGGTGTTGCCCAGCTCAATAAAGGTGATCATAATGCCCGTTACGGTGCCAAGCAAGCCCACATAGGGCGCATTCGAACCGATCGTGGCGACTAGGGTCAAGCGGCGGTGCAAGTCTAGTTCGAGCTTGCGTTTATCGGTGTAGTCATCGACTCGCACGGTGGCGTAAAACCACACCCGCTCAATGCCTATGGCAATCACAATCACGGATAAAAAGCCCAAAAAGCCCAAAATCCCATAATCCACCATTTCTTTTAAGTTAAAATCACCCATACTAGCCTCTGTGCTTTAATTGGCTCTTAGCTTCCATGTCTAAAACCCTTTGTCTCATGCTTTCTCTCTTATCGTAAAGTTTCTTGCCCCGCACGAGGGCGACTTGCAATTTTACCCGATTTCTAGCGTTAAAATACAATTTCAAGGCAACAATGCTTAGGCGTTGTTGCCCCACTTGGGCGGACCACTTAGCAAGTTGCTTTTTGTGAAACAACAGCTTACGCACCCGTCTCTCATCGGGCGTGTAGTGGGCACTTGCCGTTTGCAAGTGCGAAACATGCACGCCAAATAAAAAGGCTTCGCCTCTAATGATCTTAACAAAATTATCCTTTAAATTGACACGCCCCGCTCGAATAGCCTTGACTTCAGAGCCTGCCAGCACCACCCCCGCCTCTAGGCTCTCTAAAATCTCGTAATCAAAAAAGGCCTTTTTATTGCGGGCAATTTCTTTCATGCGCCCCCCTTGAGCCCAAAAAAGCTGCTCCCGCTCCCGCTAAAAAACCACAAATAATTTTGATCTAGAGATTTAGCGTGTTCTTTGAGGGCAGGATAAAGCGACAAAGCCGGGGCGTAAAGGTCGTTTAACTCTTGTGCTGTGTAGGCCTTTAGAAGCTCTGGGCTTGTCTTTGAAGCCCAAGCAGGGTTAAACGCTGTGGGGGTTTTAAACGCTTGATAAACTTTAGCCGTCACGCACTTTAAAGGAGGGGTGCTAAGTTTCACCTCTAAAGGTTCTTCTTTAAAATCTTGCACAATCTGCCCAAAATGGCTCACATTTGCGCTAGAAAAACCCGAGATAAAAAAATTCACATCCGCCCCCACCTGCGCGCCAATTTGATACAATTGCTCTAAATCCAAACCCAAATCTAAATGTCTATTGACCTCTCTTAAAAACACTCCCGCATCGGCACTCCCCCCCCCAAGCCCCCCACCTGCGGGGATTTGTTTTTGCACCTCTATTTGTAAGCCCTCAACACGCGAGCGCAAAGCAGGTTTTAGTCTCTCTTTTAAAAGCCACCACGCCTTGTAAAGGGTGTTTTGCGCTAAAGGGCAATCAAAATCGCCCTTTAGGCTAAATTTGGGGGCGCTTTTAACACAGAGCACATCGTGCAAGCCTCGCACCAAGCACAGGCGGGAGTTGAGTAAATGATAGCCCCCGCTTTTGCCGACAATCTTTAAAAAGACATTGATCTTTGGATAAACAAGACAAGAAAACAAATTCAATCGATTTTACCCAGCTCTTTACCAATGCCTGCCAAAAGAGAGTCGCTCACATCTTTAGACGCTTTTTTATTCTCCAAAGCCACCGCCTCTTTAAGCTCCGAGCGCAAAATTAAAGTGTGTGAGGGGGCTTCAAAGCCCAGCTTCACACTCCCCTTGTCAATGGAGATGACCCGCACATAAACCGAGTCGCCAATAACAACCCCCTCCCCTAACTTGCGCGATAAAATCAGCATAGACGATCAAGATTGCGCCGAAATTTGGATGCTTTCAATCTTATCGCCCTGCTTGAGACTATCTAGGACTTGTAGGCTAGCTTCATCTTCAATCTGCCCAAAAACCGTGTGCTCGCCGTCTAAATGCGGTTGGGGCGTAAAACACAAGAAAAATTGACTGCCCCCCGTGTCGCGTCCGGCGTGTGCCATGCTCATCGCCCCCCTTTCGTGCTTGTGGGGGTTGTTTGCCACTTCGCATTTGATGCGGTACTCTGGGCCACCCATGCCTGTGCCTAGCGGACACCCCCCTTGCGCTACAAAGCCAGCAATGACTCGATGAAAATTCAAGCCATTGTAAAAACCCTCCTTAGCCAAAGTTGCAAAATTTGTAACAGCTTGGGGCGCATCTTCGCCGAATAAATGCACCTTGATCGCTCCTTTGCTCGTTTGGATCGTGGCGGTGTGGTAGCTCTTTAAAGCTTCTGGGCTTGTCTCAAAAACCTTTAGGGGTTTCATTGTTTTCCTTGATCAAAATTGAAAAGATTAAAATAACCGGCGCATTTTACCGATTTCACCCTTAATTTATGTTATGGGGTGTTTATGCAGTGTGTGGGTGTGTTTGTGGCCTCTCTCTTGCTTAATGGAGGATTTTTGCTGGCTGAAGATGCCCTAGACACTTCTTTGATCCACCACAACCACCAAACCCCCCAACACCGCCCCACACAACCCAAAGCCCCAACGCCACACGCCACCTTGCAGCACACGAAGCGCGTTTTTTTGCAAAACGACACGCATACATCTAAGCGCGCCACGCACACTTACTTACACCCGTGGATTTACAGCACCATGTTTTTAACCGCCTACTTTGGAGATGGCCATTACAAACAAGGCTATGGGCTTTTGTTGCCAAGAGGGCATGTACTCACTTCTTCAGAACTTGCATACGATAAGGGCATGTATGCCACAACCTTTATGGCAAAAATGCAAGATGACAGCGCGCCCGTGCTCATTTGCGTGGCTCGGTTACGCATTAAAGCGATTGATCGCAATCGGGGGTTGGCTCTCTTAAACACCCACGCTTTCACAAATGACTTCTGCCAAACCCGCCCTGAGAGTTTTTACCACGCCCGCATTTACAAAAAATACGCCCAAAATCTCTTGCACGCTAAGAACTCCCCTACACTCCCGGGGAGTCCCCTTTACTACCCCACAGTGAGCGACACAAATGCTTTTGTGGTGGAAAATGCACGCCAAACCCTAGAGCATCTCCTACCCAAAGGAAACGAAGTTATGGACGGACAACCCTTTTTTAACAGCGCAGGGGTGTTTTTGGGCATGGCAGTCAATAGCACTAAAAACCCCCGCACTTTTGTCCCTAGTGGCACCATTTACGATTTCTTGCGCGATCTCAGGCATAGGCATTTGTTTTAGGGATGGCTCAAGCAAAAATTTTAACAAGGGGGGAGAGGTTGTTTTTCAATCGGTTTTCATAACCCCTCACTCCCACACAAAGGGCAGTCCATTGACTAAGATCTGCTCCCTTAAGTCGATGCGCCGCTCTTGGCCTGCAGGGCATGGCGAGCAAGAAGGGGATTGTAGGCCACACAAATGACCCTTTTGTTTTAAGCAATAACTAAAGCGACAGAAACACCACTTAAAACATGGTCTTTAAAAGAAAGATTTAGACCCAGTCAATTTAGAATATATGGGAGCAAGGATAGACAGAGAACCACCCAATAACTAGCAAGGCTTTTACCTTAATTCGTTGATCTGTAAAACTTAAATGAGCGGGCAGGTCCTTAGCACAAGCAAAACACTAGCCCCCAAGAATTCAAAGGCGATTCATCACCCTAGAAAGTGTAATCAAGGCTGACATACCAAACATAGCGTCTGATGTCCTTTATTGTGGCCGTGAGCTTTTGGGGGATCATGGGGAATTTGATTCCCGCTTGTATCGCCGAGTGCGTGCCTAGTCTAATGCGTCCGCCCGCATTAAAAAGGAACTGAAAACCGGTGTGAGAAAAGTCACTGTAACTCCATGTGTTGCCTGCTAGCTGAATGCCTCCCACTAAGCCAAAGGCAAAGGGGTCAGTTGCGATGAGATTTACAATCGCATCCGCAGCCCCACCATAGGTATAGACATCCCATTTACCTTCAGTGGGTTTCCCAAAGTTTTCCCAAAAGCGCAAATTATCAAAGAAACCGCTGTTGTTCCAATCAAAGAAGCCATAAACCTGCCCGCCAAACCATTTGTTGGCAAACCCAATGCCTCCCACCTGCGCACTTAGACCATAAAGAGGAAATCCGCTCGACAAGGCTTTCTTGTATTCTCCTCCCCCACCTTTACCCTGTTGGTACCCAAGGCCTATAAAAAAGCCATTCCTCTCTGTGGCCTGAGTCATCTGAGTTGCACCCATCACCATCAGTGCTGAAAGCACTAAAACCCTTGCTTTCATCCTAAAAACCACACAAACCCCCTTAAATTAGAATCAAACCTAATGATAGCATTTTAACCCTTGTTGCACCTAAACCCCAGAGTCCTCAAAGCCCAAAAACACTAGCATAACAAGGCCACCACGCACGCTTGCCAAAAGGGTGCTAAATCTGCAAAAATCGATAAAAAGTGATCAGATCGGAACAGAGCATTTGCTGTGCGCGCCAGTTTAATTTGAGTATAATTTTTGTAGAAATCTTGGCATGGCTATGGTTTTTTAGAGACATAAAACTTTTCTTAGGAAAAAGATGTTTAAAGCAATTGTAGAGGCCTTCCCCCACACAATTCCACTACTTGTAGGCTATGTGCTGATTGGAGCAACTTTTGGAGTGTTGGTGCAACAGGAGGGGCATAGCGTGTGGTTTGCATTGTATATGAGTGTGTTTATTTATGCTGGAGCCGTGCAGTTTTTGGTGGTGGGGTTATTGGCAGCACATGTGAGTTTGCTAAATGTCTTTTTATTAGTTGTTTTGCTTAATGTCCGCCAAATCTGCTATGCGGTTTCAATGCTAGAACCTTTTTCAGGCATGGGAAAACGGGTGTTTTACATGGCACATACCCTGTCCGATGAGACTTTTATGCTTTTAAATTTTGTCAAACCTAAAGAAAGCGCCCCGCAAGATTTCATGTTGTCTATCGCTTGTTTGCACCACATCTATTGGGTATTGGGCACTGCTTTGGGGGTGGTCTTGGCAAATCAATTCAGTTTGAATATCCAAGGGATTTCTTTCATAGTTGTGGGGGTATTTGTCGTGATTTTTGTGGAGCAGTGGCGTTCTACCAATCGGCACGCTCCAGCTCTAGTGGGGTTGTTGAGCGCGGCTGGGTGTTTGGCACTTTTTGGTAAAACTTATTTTCTCTTACCGACTTTGGCCATCATGGTTGTGGTCTTTATCCTCTTTAAAAGGAGATTGGAATGAGCGACTCCTATGTTGTGTCTGCCCTACTTATTGCTGCTGCTACGACCTATGCCATCCGTGTCTTCCCTTTCTTGATTTTTAATGCTAAACACCCTGTCCCTAAGGTATTGACTTACTTAGGGCGGGTGCTTAGTCTTGGGGTAGTGGGTATGTTGATTGTCTATGGAATCAAGGACACCTCTTTTAATGCTCCGCCCTATGGGCTCAATGAAATTCTAGCGATTGTCAGTGTCGCCCTTTTACAATGGTATTTAAAAATCTTTGTGCTGAGTGTATTAGCAGGGAGTGCCATTTACATGTGGCTGGTGCAAAGTAAAGTGCTGGTGGGGATTTTTTAGAATTTATAAATCACTAAAATAGATGTTTTGATGTCCGCCAAAATCGCTTGAAAACTTCAGACTGACCCGCTAAAGGAACTATGCCATTAAAAAAGGCTATATCAAAAAACGGCTACGCCATTTTTTCTATAAAGTCTAAAACCTCAAAGCTCACTTGGAGTTTATGCCCCTTGTGGGTGGTGTAGGTGGTGTGGGGGGTTAGGAGGGTGATTTGGTTGGTGTCTTGCCCTAGAGTGCTTGTGTCATTCAGGCACACAAATTTGCAGCCCTTGCCCTGTGGAGGGGGGTCTAAGAGTTTTTGGGCGTTTGCTAGGGCGTGGATAGGGTCGCTCTCGGCTTTAAAGCCCACTTTGTGAAATCCGCTGACAGACTGCAAAATGTCTATATTTTGCACGCACTCTAAATCCCAAAAGGGCCCCAAATCCTGCTTTTTGAGCTTGCCTTGGTGACGGTTTTTGGGTTTATAGTCGCTAATGGCGGCGAGCATGAATAAAAAGGGGGGGTTGCTGGGGTTTTCATGCGTTTTTAAAGCCTCTAGGTAGTCGTTTGCGCTTTGCACCTTGACACGCTCAATGCCACTAGGCAGCTCTAAAGCGTTTTTGCTAGAGATCAAGACCACTTGCGCCCCCTTAAACCACAGAGCTAAGGCTAAAAAATGCGCCTGCAAGCCACTAGAAAAATTAGAAATGCAGCGCACCGAGTCTACTGCCTCTATGCTCCCCCCTCCTGTAACCACCACTTTTTTATTGTGCCAAAAATCGTTAGCTAAAAGTTTGCGCGCGCAAGAGCTGGCAATCTCTGTAATGTCTGCCATCGCCCCCACGCCTGTGGTGTTACACGCCAAAAGTCCACTTTGGGGGGCGACAACCTCACAGCCTAATGCCCTTAAGCGTTTTAAATTGTGCTGGGTTTGCTTGGCTAAAAACATTTGCGTGTTCATAGCGGGGGCTAACACTTTGGGGGCATGGCTGGCTAAAAAGGTCGCGCTTAAGGCATTGTCGGCGAGTCCTTGCGCTAATTTGGCTAGGGTGTTGGCACTTGCTGGGGCAACGATCACAATGTCCGCGCTTTGGGCATAGCTAATGTGGTTGGCACAATCTCCCTCGCGCAACGCCCATTTTTCATTGGTGTCTGTCAGCACTTGAAAATGGCTCAAGGCCTCAAAGCTCAAAGGCTGCACGAATTGGCACGCCCCCTCACTCATCACCACCCTAACGCTTGCTCCCATTTTTTTAAAAAGACGCACCAACTCTAAGGCTTTGTAGGCGGCGATCGAGCCACTCACCAAGAGCAAGACATTTTTACCCTCTAACAAGGGGATTTGAGTCAGGCTAGAGAGCATGGGCCATCTTTAAGAGTTCTTGGGGGGTGAGCCTTTGGGGGTTGTCCTTGCTGTTGTAGCTAAAGCCCTCTGGCGTGGGCGTGCCGCGCTCGCCTAGCAAGGTTTGCGTGTAGTTGATGGGGGTTTGGAAGGTGATTGTGGGCTCTAAAATATAAAAATCCTCAAACTCTAGGGCTTTGTCATCGGCACTGATCATCACCTCGTGGAGTTTCTCGCCCGGGCGGATCCCGATCGTTTTTAGGGGGATATGCGGGGCTAGGGCTTTGGCTAAATCCACAATTTCCATGCTCGCAATTTTAGGCACAAAAATCTCCCCCCCGTGCATGCGTTTTAAACTCTTTAATACAAATGCCACGCCCTTTTCTAGGGTGATCCAAAAGCGCGTCATTCTAGTGTCTGTGATGGGGATAAAGGGGGCATTCTTGGCGGCTAGGTCTTTAAAGAAAGGCACGACACTGCCCCTAGAGCCCACCACATTGCCATAACGCACCACGCTGAATTTCGTGGGGGATTTGCCCTTCATGTTGTTTGCGCTGGTGAAAAGCTTATCGCTGCAAAGTTTGGTCGCCCCATAGAGATTGATCGGATTGCTCGCCTTGTCGGTGCTCAGGGCAATGACATGGCTTACCTGTGCTTGCAAGCACGCCTCGATCACCGCACTCGCGCCTAAAATATTGGTTTTGATGCACTCTAAGGGGTTGTACTCGGCAGTGGGGACTTGCTTGAGCGCGGCGGCGTGGATACAAATATCCACCCCTTGCAAGGCACTAAAGAGTCGCTCTTTATCCCGCACATCCCCGATAAAGTAGCGCATGTTAGGGCTGTTGTAAGTTTGCGCCATCTCCCATTGCTTGAGCTCATCACGGCTATAAACAATGATTTTTTTAGGCTGGTGTTGCTCGAGCAAGATTTGTACGCATTTTTTGCCAAAACTGCCCGTCCCGCCCGTGATTAAAATGTTTTTGTTTGAAAGTTGCACGCTAAAATCCTTTAAAAAATGCCCATTTTAGCAACTTTTAGGCCTCTTGCAACAAGACTTCCCGCCAAGTGGTGGGGTAGGTTTGCATGAGGGTTTGTAGGCGTTTGACATGCGCGGCGTTGGAGTTAAAAATGCGTAAATGCGTCCCCAAATCTTGCAAGCCTACATGGATGATGTTTGAGCTGCCATCTGCCATGTTTTTCACCAACACTTGTTGGGCGGTTAGGGGGGTGTTTTCTAAAAAATGCGCCTCCATATAACTTAGCTGGATGCCTAAATCTTTGCTTAAAAGTGCGCTGTCTATGTGCTTTTGGGGATAGAAGATCAAAGTCCCCATGTTTTTGACGAAGCTAGCGGCATCGGGGATTGTAGCCAGCTGGTGCGTGTCTTGCAAAGCCAAGACCACAACCCCATTGGCCTTTCTAGCCTGCGTGATCAAGGTGTTTATGTGCGTGTTTAAGGTTTCATTGAGCGCATAGCTTTTAAATTCATCTACAAAGAGCAAAAATCCTTCTTGCTTTTCTAAAGCCCTGTGTAAAATCTTGTAAAAAATATAGTAAGCCAAAAGCCCTAAATCTTTGGGGTTTGCGCTGATCGCGTCCATATTGATCGCCGCTAAGGGGGTGTCAAACTCTAGGCTGTCTTCTAGGGCGTTAAAAAGCGGGTGTTGCAAATAGGGCTCAAGGCTAAGACTTAAGTTTGGGCAGAAAGTTAGGGTTTCTTTAAAATCTTGCAAACAAAAGCTTTTGGGGGGCAAAATGGCGTAAAGACTTTTTAGGGCTTTTAAAATGGCGTGGCTGGCTTGGATGTCGGCTTGGGTTTGGAGTTTGTCGGGGAGATTGAGTAATCTAGCGTAAAAGCTGTGTAAAAAGTCTTGGTTGCTCGGGGTCAAGTCTAAAGATAGGGGGTTGATTTTAAAATCCTTGCCAAAGTTATACACCCCGCCGAAGTAATGGATGCACGAAAACAGCCCATAGGCGCGATCGAGAGCTAAAATATTTAACTTTTCGTATTTGAGCGCATTTGCCATTAAAAAGCCCATTAAAGTCGTCTTGCCCGCTCCACTAGCCCCGACGATCATTGTGTGCCCATTGACTCTAGGGCTGCTAGGATCGGAGTCGCTCTCTTGGTTGTGAAAATTAAAGAGATAGGGGGAGTGATCTAAATTTTTAAACACGCTCAAAGGTTGCTTGCCCCAAGGGTTGCTTTTAAAGCCACGGTTTTGCTTTTCAAAGAGCATCAGAGAGGCCAAAGCTTGCGCACTTTGGCAACGCAAGCGAGGGTTTAAGTGTAAGCACCCGGGGAACATAGAAAAATAAGCGGGTCTTAGCCCCAAAGTTTCGACCACGCCCACTAAATGCGCATTGGCAAGCAGGCTTAAAACTTCTTTGGTATCGGCGTTTAGGCTCTCTAAATCGGGAGCCTTTAAAAAGACATTTAAAGCGATTTTTTGCAGACTCAAGCGCTTGGCTTGGATTTTTTCATAGTAGCTTTGCAACTCTTGGCGCACGAGGGGCACCAAACTTAGGCGGATTTTTTCTTGCACAAAGGCTAGGGCGGCTTGGGTGCTTAAAGGCTCAATGCTTAAAAGGACTTCACACTCCCTTTCTTGGTGTAAGAGAGAAAGCAGGGCGAGCGAGCTTAGAGTCTTGCTCGCATACGCTTTCACACCCAAAATGCGGTTGTAAGTGGTGTGGCTGGCGTGTTCTTGGATGTAGTGATCTTTTTTAAAATGTATATTCGTGGCGATGTAGCTGTCTTCTAAAAAGCCCAGCGTGGGGTTTAACTTTGTGGGGTGTCCGTTGATGAAAGTGGCGTAAAAGTTTAGGGCTTCTTTGGCGCTTAGGGGCGTGGGTTTAAAGGCATGCAGGGCGTGCGCCATTTTGGTGATGCTCTCGCTCAAGTGCTGGGCTAGGTGTTGGTGTGCTTGCATGCTGGTGGTGAGCTCTAATTTCTTTTGCTCTAAAAAACTCTTAAGGGGGCTTGGGGCGGTTTCAAAGATTAAAGTATAAGTGTTCTCATATAGGGTTTTGTCCCCGGATAAATCCAACAAGGCTTGCACTTGGGGGTTTGCAAGGGGCTTGGATGGCTCTAGCTGGATTTTAGCGCGCTTGGTGTGGATGCGTAAAATCACGCCCTCTAGTTGCTCTAGGGCATTTTGTTTGCTGCTAAAGTGGCTTTGTAAATCTTCTTGCAAAAGCGCGTTTGCGCTCAAACCCTCTATGTTGAGCAACCCCACGAGTTGCTCGCTCTTGGTGAGTAAAAAACGCTCGTTGTAAAGCCCTAAAATGTTGTTTTCTTCGATCATGGAATGGACTTTTGGCAACGCCCCAGCCAAAAAATCCATCGCTTTGTTGCGCCAAAAATCCCAACCAAATTTCAAGCCAAACCCTACAACAAAACCAAATCCACAGCCAAAGTTGCCCCAAGAGCGGGGAGCTTCAAATCTAAATGTGTGTTGTTGCCCTTGAGTTTGAGGCGGACGGCAAAGTTGGGGCGGGCGAGTTTGTAGCGCCCCTTAAGGATTAAGGTCGTTTGCTGTAATTGTTGCGTGGGGTCGGCCACGCTTAGGGCGAGCCCATTGGCGCTTTGCACTTGCAAAAGCGATAGGGGGTCTTTGAGTTTTAGCCCCTTAAATTTTAGCCAACCCGGGCTGTATTTATTAAGGGCCAATAGATGTTTAGAGGGCACAAAAATAGCGTGCAGGGCGGGGGTTTGGGCAAGTATTTGCAAGTCGTCTAGGGGGTAGTCTTGCACCTCTTTAGGGCTAAAATTTGGCAAGATCACATAGGCGTAGTGAGCTTTTAGGGGGTGTAAAATTTGCATTTCTAAAAAGCGGGCATGCAGGGTTTTATAACTCTTGCCCCCAATGGCTGCAAAACTCCCGCTTTGCTCCACTTGTTTAAGGCTGGTGTTTTCATCTTGTAAGAGGATATAACCTATGTTTGTGTGCGCTTGTGTGTTTGTGAAGTTAATAAAATCCCCTCGATGTCCTAGCTGTGCCTGATCGCCAAAAGGGGCATTGTTGATCGACACTTGGATAGCAGGGCTTAGTTTGCGGTTATCTAGGATTGTGGTTGTGGGCTTGTCGCCAACCACGCTGCCTAAAGCCACCACCTCATCGCCTAAAAAGAGGTAGGATTTTTGTGCCCTAAAACCGGGCTTTTGCAAATCAAAGCCCACAAAGCCAAAACGCCCATTGCTAGCCCCTCCTGCAAAATCGTTTAGACCCAAAGACCCCCTCGTCCAAAGCACCTCTTCTTGGTTTTGCACTTCTGTTGTGCCGGGCAATTTAGTGGGATTAATGAGAGGCCAAAAATCCACAAACGCGCTTGGATTGCCATAAATGTAGGTCATGCCATCGGAGGTGTCAAAGCCCTTTAAATTCTCCCCTCCCATGGTCTCGTAGTTTAAAATACGGCTAGAGTGCATGGCCAGCACCAAGCGCCCCCCGTGCGCGCCCACCTGCGCCGCTCTGTCCATCGCCCCAAAGACATGTACGGGGGCTAGATTCTTGGTGTCGCCACTTAGCAAGGGCGTTAAGGCGGGGTTGTCAAAAGCGCGCAAAGCCTTTAACAACGCTTTGCCCCGCGTAAAATCGCTCTCTTTGTCCCGACTGATGCTGCGGCCACACACAGAAGCGTTTAGCCCGCCTTGAATGAGTAAGTAGGGGTAACCCTCGAGCACGCTGGCGTACAGCGCGGGGTCTATGAGATTTTGCGCTAGGGGGGTGTGGGCTAAAGTGGTGCTAAATTGCGCCAAGCCCCTTAAAAGCACCACGCCATAAGACCCATTAGAGGGGACATGCCCGTGCTGGATGAACGAGCCATCGGCATAAAACCCATCGCCGCTTTTCATAATCTTAGACGCGCTCTTAACGGCACTGATGGCTTCTAAAACTTCGGCGGTGTTTTTCTTTAAAATCCCCCTAGCTAGGCTGATAAAAGCCGTATCCACCCGATTAGCCCCCACACTTTCCCTAGCTTCTGGGCTGGTGCTTGTCTTTGCGCCTGCACTTAAACCCGAATATTTGGGGTTGGGCTGGTAGTATTCTTGTTCTCGCAGAAGCGTTGTTTGCAAGCTTTGGGGCAGGAAGTTAGCTAAAGCTAAAATGGCGTTTAGGGCTTTGGGGATGCCAATTTCCCATGGCCACCAATTCCCCCGCTCAAAGCCGCCAACTTGGTAGTACTGGCTAAAGTCTTGCAAAGCGTTGATGATCTCTGCTTTGTTTAAGGGGGCATTGTTGAGTGCATGCGCCTTTAACAAGTCTAAAACGCTTCTAAGAGTGTAGAGCAAATCCTTAGCGCTGGGTTTTAACGGCAGGGGGTTTAAGTGCGCAACTTTAAGAGGTGCGCTGCCGTCTAGTAAAGTTTGTGTGTAGTTGGCGCGCAATTTAGCAAAATCCAAAGGGGTGGCCTGCAAAAAAGCTAAACAAAGCAGAAGCGGGGTTAGTTTCATCACTGCCCTTAAGCAAAAATAGCTTAGAGTATAACAAATAAAGGTGTTTTGTTGTTAATCATCCTGCAGGCAATGCCAAATCTTTTGAAAAGGAGCGTCTATGGCTGGTAAAGTGGTGTTAAGGAACAGAGCTGGAGAAAGTCGGATTTGCAAAGTGGGCTTTAGCTGGACGACTTTATTTTTTGGTTTCTTTGTGCCCTATTTACATCAATGGGCTGTTAAACAATGGTTATGAGCCCCTAGAGGAGGCAGACCGCAATGTCTTAAACCTCAATGGTTGGCGCTTCTCTGAAGAACACGCTTAAAACTCATAGCTCAAATAAGCCGTCACCGATCGCCCCGGGCCGGGTTCTCTGCCCGTAGGGCTGGTGCCAAGACCCCTAAAATAATATTTCATGTCAAAGAGGTTATTTACCTGCAAACTGCCTGTGATTTTGTGCCGCCCACTTTGCCAAAATACTTGACTTAACTGGACATTCCACACCCAATACCATGGCAAGAGCCCCACGCTATTGCAGCCATAGGTGGCCCCGTCGATGCTGTAGCCAAAGTTGAAACAAACGGTTTTGGGGGTAGCCTGGTTGAGAATGGAGGAATAAGACCGGCTGTAAAAATAGCTAGAAAGCCCGAAGGTGGTGTGTTTATAGGTGTAGCTCATGTCAAAGATGAATTGGTTGGGGCTGACATAGGGCAATCTCTTGCCTTTGAGGTTAAAGGGGTGATCGACGATGCCCTCAAAATAGCTGGGGTTGTCCTGCGCGTTGTTGGTGATGCGTGCGTCTATGTAGGTGTAGGCAAGGTGCATTTGTAACCCTCTAATGGGAGCGTAGTAGAGTTCCAGCTCCACACCCTGACTTTTGGCGTTGATGTCTAGGCTGTTGCTCCCATACCCCCCGCTGTAATAGTGGTGCGCGAGGATCACAAAATAATCTACGTTAAAGCTTAGGATATTTTTGTAGGAATAACGCGATCCCACTTCAAACTCGTTAAAAATTTGGTTGTAATTGGTGGAGAAAATGCTCACAGACTTGGCTTGGGGTGGGATGAAACTGCGGCGGTAATTAAAATACATCACCCAGTTTTCTAGGGGTTTATAGCCCAAATTGAAAGCAGGGCTGTATTGGTTGTCTGTCTTTTTAATGCTCTTAGAGAGGCTAAAATCCCCAGTTTTGGGATTAACATTTTCAGGCAAGACTTTTTTGTAGTCCAAGAAAGTGTAGCGAAACCCCGGGATTAAAGTGAGTTTGCCTTTAAAAAATTCCATTTTATAACTGGCATAACCCACAATGTAGTTGTTAAACATTTCCAAATTTTGGCTGGCCTTCTTATCGTATAAAAATCCCGACATTTGGCAAGTACCATTATTGACAGAAAGGCATTTGTTTTGCAAAAACCGAAACCACATGTCGCTTGCCATGTAGCGCATGCCCACTTTTAAAGTGTGTTTCATGTACTTGGTGTTGAAGACAATATTGGTGTTGGGTTCTAGAGCGTTGATGAGATAGCGGCGGGGGTGATCGCCAATGTTAAAGCCCTTGTAGTTTTGGTTAGTGTAAACGGGGCCTAGGTTGGGGTTTGTGTTGACATTTAAGAAATTCGAGTCGAATTGGAAATCCCGACTCATGTCATGCCCATAGTAGGTGAGGGTGAAATCTCCGCCCACTTTAGAGGTGTCTCCAAAAAAGGTTTGATAAACTGCCCCCCAACGCATGGCCTTCCCGCTTTTGTCGTTGTTAGGGCGGTTATTTTGGAAGCGGTTGGTGTCGTAAGCTTGCACCCCCAAAGACCCCGGGTCGGTGAGGAAAAATTTATAATACTGGTAGTAAGCCGTGATTTTATGGTTTTCGTTGATTTGATAAAGCGCATCTAAGAGATAGTTTTGGATATTAGTGGGGCTATTGGCCCTAAAGCCTTGCCCTGTGATGTAGTTAGCCTGTGCCTGCACGCCAAAATGCTCGTTGATCATACCCCCGCTTTTGAGGTAGGTGTTGTATAAAAAGTTGTTGGCTAGGGTTTTGATGAAAGGTTGTCCCTTACTCTCAGGCCCCACAAAGCCGCCATTGCTCGCCCGCCCCCACGCCGTCATGCGCTCTGCCACTTGATTTTGCCACTTGTAGGGGATGGGCTTGGTGATGATGTTGATCACACCCCCAAAGGCATTAGGCCCATACTGCACGCTCTCCCCGCCCTTAATCACGCTGATGCGATCGACTGATTGGAAAGTTACGGGGAAAATGGGCATGCCAATATCCACATAGGGGGCGACGTACACGGGGATTCCATTGACCAAGATCATCCCCGTGTTGCTGTGCCCCGAGCCCCCGCCCCCAAAGCCGCGCACCGAAAAACTAGGCACAGCACCCACACCCGTAGCGTTTCTAATATGCACCCCGGGGACATTTTGCAAGGCTTCTTCAATGCTTTGGTTGGCCTGCTGAGTGAGCTGTTTATGTGAAATGACGGTTTGGCTACCCAAATAATTTTTCACTTCAGGGCTGCGCCAACTCTTGGGGGCCTCTTCGTTAAAAGTTCTGCCGGTGGTTTCCACTCTTTGCAAGCGGTGGGTTTTTATGCCCCACAAGGGCACACAAGCGCATATGCCAGCACACAACACAAAACTGCATTTGCTCATCATTATCCTTTTTAAAAAGCGCAATTCTATAAAAGTAATTATAAGAATTACATCAAATATAAAAAATGAGTTTGTGCCATTTTTGGTTTTAAACACGCCTTAAGGTGTGCTAAAAATTAGGGATAAATCAGGGGATTTAGCTAAACTAGGGCATTTGGCATTGGGGAGTTTTATGCAATGGTTTAAAGTGTCGTGCCCAGTCTGCCTATTAGGGCTTGCGCTCTTGCCCTTGTGCGCGGAGAATAAGGCTTGGTATTTGAGTTTTGGCCCACAATTTGGCTTGGTCAGAAGCGAAGCCCTCGTGTCGCAGAATGGGAACTTTATTGTGCCTAAAGACCAGCGGGGATTAGAAGATAGCGTAGCCCCAATGGGCGGGGGCAATGTGCGCTTGGGGTTTAAACATTTCCTTGGGCAGAGCAAACAAGTTGGGGTGCGTTATTATTTTAACTTTGCGGGCAATGGGGGGGCGGGCGTGGCGCAGTTTGTTTATGGTTTGGGGGCGGATGCTTTGCTCAATTTTATAGAGGTCAAATGGAGAGGGCAGGATTTTACCTTTGGAGGGTTTGTGGGATTGATGTTTGGAGTGGAAACTTGGCACACAGCGGCGGCTCTTGTCTTTGAAGGGGAGCTTGTGGCGGATTTGGGGGGCACTTTTGCGCGCCAAACACACTCCGTGCAATTCCAGTTGCCCCTCAATGTGGGTCTGCGCTTAAATTTCTCCAAACACCAAGGGTTGGATTTTGGATTCATGTTGCCCCTTTTATACCCTCCCTACGCCCACTACAATAAAGACTTAACCCACACCCAAGACAACGCCACTTTAACCTTGCATAGGGATTTTTCTGTGTATCTTAACTACACCTATGCGTTTTAATGGAACGAGTTTTGCTGGTTTCAGGGCATATTTTGCCAAAGGAAGCCCATGCGTTACACGTTAAAAGCCCCCATCCTCGGGTTTGAAAAAATCATGGAGGTGGAGCTCACTAAAATTGATGATCTCTTTAGCCGTGTGAGCAGTGTCGATGGGACCATCAGCATGGTCTTAGCCAACCCCTATAAACTGCGCGAATACAGCTTTAGCATCCCCAAATACATTGAATTGCTTTTAGAGCTCAATGCCAAATCCCATGTTGAGGTTTATTGTGTGGTGGTGGTGCAGAAAAACTTAGAAGATTCCATGGTGAATTTCTTAGCTCCCCTTGTTTTTAACCCCGACAATGGCTACGCCGCCCAAATCGCCCTATCCATCATGGATTATCCCGACTTTGGCTTTAGGGACACACTTAAATCTTTCGTGCAAGCCAAAAGTGCTCGTCTGAACTCTTAAAGTCCATGTTAGCGATCACTGGGGGTGGCACGGGAGGGCATTTGTGCATTGTGCGCTCCCTAGCCCAAGAGTTGCAAGCCAGAGGGCATGACTTGCTCTACATTGGCAGCACTTCAGGACAAGACAAGGCATGGTTTGAAAACAGCCCCCTATTTAAACAATGCTTTTTCTTGGACACCATAGGCGTTGTGGATAAAAGCTTTTTGAGGAAAATCCAAGCCCTATACAAACAAGTCCTTTGCACCCAAACAGCCCGCAACTTGCTAAAAAAACACCACATACAGGCCTTGATCAGTGTGGGGGGGTTTAGCGCAGGGCCGGGCTCTTTTGCGGGCATTCTTTCTAAAATCCCGCTCTACATCCACGAGCAAAACGCCGTGCAAGGGGCTTTAAATAGACTCATCACCCCTTATGCCAAGTGCATTTTTAGCAGTTTCAAAAGCACAGAGCCAGATCCCAAAAGGGTTTATACCCCCTATCCTATCCACCACAGCTTTTTTGAGAATGCTAGAATCCGCACAGAAGTGCGGACAATTTTATTTTTGGGCGGGTCGCAGGGAGCTAGGGCGATCAATGAATTTGCGCTTTTGTGCGCTAGAAAATTGCTTAAAAAGGGGCTAAAGGTGATCCACCAGTGTGGCAATCTCAATTACGAGCGGGTCGCCAATGTTTATAAGGGTTTGGGGCTTTTAGATCAGGTCGATCTCTTTGCCTTTGATTTACAGCTCGTGGAAAAAATGCGCCAAGCCGACATTTGCGTGAGTCGCGCAGGAGCAAGCAGTGTGTGGGAGCTGTGCGCCAACAACCTACCCACCCTCTTTGTGCCCTACCCCTTTGCTGCTAAGAACCACCAGTACTACAACGCTTTGGAGTTTGCTAAGGAGGGGCTGGCTAAAATCGTGGAGCAAACCCACCTGCATCCAGACCACCTCTTCAACTTCATCGAGTGGTTAGAAACCCCCAAACAAGAGGGCCTAGAGATTGCAAGCGTGAGCCAAGGCCTGCGCCAAAAGGTTTCTAGTGGCGGGGCTGGCCAAATTGTGGATCGGATTTTAGAGCAAATCGAGTCTTAAGCGTAAAAACTTGTGGCGGAGGTTTTTAGCTTAGAGCGGGCGATGATGATGTCGGCGATGTCCTCATCAAAAAACTCCAACACGCTAAAGAGGGCTAAAAACCCGCCATACAGCGCCAAAGCCCACAGCGTGCCAAGCCATGGCCACAGCACAAAGGGCACAAAGATGGACACAATCCACGACTTGGCGTTGAGCCACAAAAACTTGTCCTTGGTGGAGATTTCTTGCAAGTTTGGCACAGACACGACCAACAAAGGATGATCCATTAAAACAACCCCATGAACCAAGAAGCCAAAGCGGGGGCTTTAAAAAAGAGGATGATCCCCAACACTACGCCTAGAATGGTGAATAAAATGTCCCGCCAGCGGTCTAAGTTGCGCCACACATAAAAGGCGATGCCGATAAAAATCAACATTAAAATGCCCCTAGCTGTGTTGCTTTGTAGTTGCGCCTCAATGGCTTTAAAAAAATTATCTCCCCCATCCGCACCCAAGAAATCTAGGGCTAAAAACACCCACAACCACCGCAAGAAACCCCCTTACAGATAAAATGAGCCGTATTTTAGCACATTTCGTTTAACACGTCCCAAATGCTTTAATCATCCCCTTTTTGCTCTCTAATACTTGCCACTCATAGCAAATATTTTTAATAAAATAACTTATGTAACTTTATATGACTAATATAAAGTTTGCCTTTTAAACGCCCAAAATGCGGGAATTTTTAGCATTATCGTAAAAATATTGCTAATTTTTTCAAAATTTATGCTATACTTCGGGGAAATTTGAGAAAGGAGACCCATGGGCTCAAAGAAAGAGTGGCTCTTAGATGCCTTTATTAAAACCTATCTTTACAGCCATGCGCCCGTGGGCTCTGAAAGTTTGCGCCTAGCTTTGCAAGGGCAGGCGGTGCATATCTCATCAGCCACCATCCGCAATTATTTTAAGCGGCTCACCAGCGAGGGGGCGATTTGCCAAAGCCATAGCAGCAGCGGACGCATCCCCACGACCCGAGCCCTCAAAGATTATTGGAGGGCGAAACTCACTTTAGGTACCCCCCTAGAAGTGGATTTAGACAAATTGCAAAGGGCAAGCGAGCACTATGGGATTTTTAGCATGGTGGAGCGCTACCAAAAGGCGGTTTTGCAGGCGGTGCATAACCACGAGCGGCAATTTTTGATCTTAGACTTTGGCAACACTCAAGCCCTGTTGCCTTACAATAAAAAGCTAGAGGGTTTTGTTAGAGACTTGATTGGACTGGAGTGCAAGGCGATCCAACAGCTTGCCTTGTCTGTGTGCGCCACAAGTTTAGCTAAACAAATCGACCATCTTTGTTTAGAAAAGCTTTATTTTGGGCTGTGCGCGCTGGGCCAGCTTGTCCAAAGCAGAGGGGCGCAAAAACTCTTTAGGCAAATCTTGGAGGGGAGTTTGCTAAGGGGCTTGGAGCAGGGATTGCACTTTGAAAAGGTCTTGCCCTTGGGATTTTTGGGCGTGCTTTGCCCCATTAAGCTGAAGGGCGAGCAAACTCGCATGCTTTGTGTGGGAGGATTAGAGCAGGATTTCGAGGGCTTTTATGGCGCGATTGGGGGGTTATCCATATGACGAATAAAGAGGTGAAAATGACAGACACAGCACTAGAAGTAGAGAAACTAAGAGAGCAAGAAGCGGTCGGGGAGGACGCAGTGCGTCCGCAAAACGAGGTAGGCGCAACTAGCGAGGCGAGCCAAGTAGCCGAGCCTAAAGAACCACAGATCGACTATCAGGCGAAGTTTAAGGAGGCGCAGGACTTATACCTGCGCACCCATGCCGATTTTGAAAATGTCAAAAAAAGGCTAGAAAAGGACAAGGCGATGGCGCTAGAGTATGCCTATGAGAAAATCGCGCAGGATTTACTGCCCGTGATCGACACCTTGCACGCCGCCCTTTTAAGCGCAAAACAAGAGGGCAGCGAAGCGGTGTGTCAGGGCTTGGAACTCACTCTGCAAAAAATGCACGAAGTGCTCGCCAAACACGGCATTGAGTGCGTGGAGTGTGATACAGATTTTGACCCCAACCTACACAATGCGATCATGCAAGTGCAGGCAGAGGGGCAAGAGGAGGGGCAGATCGTAGAGGTCTTTCAAAAGGGCTACAAGTATAAAGAGCGCTTGTTGCGCCCCGCAATGGTGAGCATTGCAAAAAACAATTAATCTCAATACAAAGGATACAAAATGGCAAAAGTGATCGGAATCGACTTAGGCACCACCAACTCTGCAATGGCGGTTTATGAGGGCAATGAGGCAAAAATCATCGCCAACAAAGAGGGCAAAAACACCACGCCTTCCATCGTGGCTTTCACCGACAAGGGCGAAATTTTAGTGGGCGAGAGCGCCAAACGCCAAGCGGTGACCAACCCCGAAAAAACCATATACTCCATTAAACGCATCATGGGGCTTATGAGTAATGAGGACAAGGCACAAGAGGCAAAAAAACGCTTGCCTTATAAAATCGTGGATCGCAATGGGGCTTGTGCCGTAGAAATCGCGGGCAAAATCTACACTCCGCAGGAAATCTCCGCCAAAATCTTAATGAAACTCAAAGAGGACGCCGAGAGCTATTTGGGCGAACCCGTGAATGAAGCGGTGATCACAGTCCCCGCTTACTTCAACGACAGCCAAAGAAAGGCGACTAAAGAAGCCGGCACCATCGCTGGGCTAAATGTCTTGCGGATCATCAACGAGCCCACTTCTGCGGCTTTGGCTTATGGGCTGGATAAAAAAGAGTCTGAAAAAATCATGGTCTATGACCTTGGCGGGGGGACCTTTGATGTGACAGTGCTTGAAACGGGCGACAATGTTGTAGAGGTTTTAGCCACAGGGGGGGATGCTTTCCTAGGGGGCGATGACTTTGACAACCGCATCATTGACTTCATCGCCAAAGAGTTTGAAAATGAAAATGGCATTGACATTAAAAAGGACATCATGGCGTTGCAACGCTTGAAGGAAGCCAGCGAAAACGCTAAAAAGGAATTAAGTTCGGCGCAGGAAACCGAAATCAATTTGCCTTTCATCACCGCCGATGCCAGCGGGCCTAAGCACTTGGTCAAAAAGCTCACCCGCGCGAAGTTTGAAAGCTTGATCGACGACTTGATCGAGGACACGATCAGTAAAATCGACAGCGTGATCCAAGATGCGGGCTTAAGCCGAAACGACATTGCCGAAGTGGTGATGGTGGGCGGATCGACTCGTATCCCCAAAGTGCAAGAGCGGGTCAAGGGCTTTATCAATAAAGACTTGAATAAGTCGGTCAATCCCGATGAGGTCGTGGCTGTGGGGGCGAGCATCCAAGCAGGCGTGTTAAAAGGCGATGTCAAAGATGTCTTGCTCTTGGATGTGATCCCTTTAAGCCTTGGCATTGAAACTTTAGGCGGGGTGATGACTAAAGTCATTGAAAAAGGCACCACCATCCCTGCCAAAAAAGCGCAGGTGTTCTCCACCGCTGAGGACAACCAACCCGCCGTATCTATCCTTGTCTTGCAAGGGGAAAGAGAATTTGCCAAGGACAACAAATCTCTAGGCAAGTTTGACTTAACCGGCATTGCCCCAGCCCCCAGAGGCGTGCCTCAAATTGAGGTGACCTTTGACATTGATGCCAACGGGATTTTGACCGTGTCGGCCAAGGACAAAAACACCGGCAAATCCCAAGAGATCAAAATCACCGGCTCCAGCGGGCTTAGCGATAGCGAGATCGATAAAATGGTCAAAGACGCAGAGTTGCACAAAGAGGAAGACGCGCGCCGCAAGGCAGTTGTGGAGGCCAAAAACCAAGCCGAAAGCCTCGCGCACCAAACCAAGAAAAACCTTGAGGAACACAAGGCGAACTTAGAGCCTAGCGAAGTGGAGAAAATCCAAAAGGCTTTGAGCGACTTGGAAGCCACGCTCAAAAACGAGAACGCGAACAAAGAGGAAGTGGAGGCAAAAATGAAAGCCTTGGCCGAATCTTCTCAAAAGCTCACAGAGGCGGTGATGCAAAAGGGACAAAACCCCCAAGCATCTAAAAAGGATGAGGATGTGATAGACGCTGAGGTGGAATAGGCCTCACAAGAGGGGGCTTTTGCCCTCGTAACTTACGAGGCATTCTAAAGAATTGGTGTGCTTGGAGGGGCACGCTAAAATCCTTATCCATCGTTACATTCATCTAAGTCTAATTTTATTTTTAGAAGGCATGCAATGCCACAAAGCCCTTTGGCTAGAGAAACACAAAAAGGCGTGCTCTAATCCAACCAAGAGTTTTTGACAAAAGCGCAAAGGGGCTGGGGTAGCTGGCGCGAAAATTGTTTCCTAATGGTGCAGAAGTTGCCCACAATGCTGAGGATTTGGTAGGCCAAGCTAGCAACTTTATGGGTATCGTGTACCTAACTCCCCCTAGGCAATCCTTTAGCGATTT
>NZ_CDMG01000006.1:0-13430 GCF_001282945.1 Helicobacter ailurogastricus | reverse complement strand
GGGCAATGAGCCCCAAAACCCCAGCACAGACACGACTAAGGGGGAAGGGGAGGGGGACACTAGCCCTAAAGGCAACATAGAGGACACAGGCACAGACTTTAAAGCCATCGCCCACGAACTTTACACAAAAGCACAGGCGCAAGAAGGGGGGTTTAGGGGGTTGCTAGAGAGCATACCCGGGCAACACGAGTTAGAAGCGGATAATTTGCTTAAAGGGGTGGAGAGCTTAGAGCGTAAGCTAAAGAGTAAGCAGGGGGATATTGGGGCGATTAGCGACTTCTTAAGGGCGGCCTTTAAGGTGGAGAATCGAGCACAATTAAACGCCCAATTAATGGCGATTGAGGACACCTTAAGAGCAGAGGGCATAAACCCCGTTATCGAGTTTCACCACAGAAGCAGCAAATACAAGGGGCTACATATCCAATTCAATTATAACGGCGTGGCAAGTGAAATTCAGCTACACACTTCTAAGAGTTGGGGCATAAAGAAAGAACTAGACCCCATTTATCATATTACAAGAGACCCACAGGCTCTAGCCAAACTCAGCTACGAGGAAGTTGTCGCCTTAAAAAAACAAAGCCAGCAAATCGCTCAAGATTTGGATTTAGATATAAGCGACCTCACCTCATACGCTGTTAAATCTTTCAACGCCCAAAACTCCGAAAAGTCTGTATTGGTGAGAAAGTCGCCCACACTAGGAAACGACACCCAAGACTCTTTAGAAAAGTCAAATTCAAAACTCTTTTCTTCAGAGGTAGATACCGCGTATAACCGCCCCGACTCCGCATTAAGTGAAAATTCTAGCTTATCTGGTGATAGTGGAAACATACAAACCGCTAAAGCCGACTCTACCACAACCCCGCTTAAAATCGAAGCCAACCCTGCCTTTGGCGAGAACTTCGCCGAATATGCAGGTAAAGGCGCAGAGGCGGTTAAGAAACTCTTAGAGGAGAAACGCGGACAAGTGTCCGGGGCGTTTTATCGGCAGGATTTGGGGTATATTGATTTAGTGTGGGGAGACTCTAAAAAAGGGCTAGCCCATATCCTAGAGAGAAGGACAGCACAGCACGGGGAGCCACAGGCTTTAGAATTTATCCACAACTTGCCTAGAATCTTACAAGAGGCTAGATTTTATCGTGAAATAGAGGATAAAATCGAGCTTGTAACGACTACAGACATGATCGTTCTTGGAAAGAGGGGGGATAATAAGTTTGTATTGACAAGCTTTAGAGATAGGAGAAGTAAGGGCAGATTTGACAATTTGGGGAACCCACAGACGGGAGACGATGTGGGTTTTACGGGTAAGTCGGTGTCAGAGCCTAAAGCGGATGATGTTCTCTTACCCAACCAAGCTAAAGATACCACAACCCCGCTTAAAGCCATCACACAGCGGACTCAGGACTTAAGCCCACAGGAGATCAAAAGCCATATTGAGGGATGGGATTTAAGCCCAAAAGCCAATGCCAATCACAAGCAACGCTTAAGGGTTTCTAAAATTGACCCCATAGAGGCGCAAGAGCTAGCCAAGGCCTTTAAGTTTAAGGGAATAAGGGATTTAGTTCGAGAGATTGACGCGCACCAAGTGCTCCACGCTTTAAGTGAACACGGCGATGAGGCTAAAGAGGCTAGACGGGGGCAAATTGCGATCACGCTAGAGGACATCGCCCACTACCAAGAATACATCAAAAACCCCGACTTTAAAAGTGTGCAAGATAATGGGCGCATTGTCTATGGCAAGCAGATCAACGGGCATGCGGTGGTGATTGAAGAGGCTTTAATAGGGCAAGACAAGTTAAGGTTTTTTGATATGTGGAAGCTAAAGGGGGCATTGAATGAAAAGGTTTTGCTAGCCCACAGCCAACGCCCTAACACGACTCCAAGCCTTGATCTTGAAGGCCGTATGCCTAGCAGTGAAAGCGACTCTACCACAACCCCCCTTAAAAAGCAAACCACAGCACAGGGGAAAAACTACCTAAAGAGCCTAAGCCCTGAAGAGTTAAAAAAGGCAGAGGACGAAACTTACCAAGATTTAAGCCTTTTAGCTACAAAGCCCCTAAGCACCACGCCTTTGACTAAAGAGCAACTTTTTAAAGAGCTCAAGGGCTATAAGCATTTTGGGCACGACTTTACAGAGTTCAGAGATAAGGGGTTAGAGGCCCTAGAGCTCATCGCCAAGAAAAAGCACGGACAAGTTTCCGGGGCTTACTATAGGGCAGACTTAGGCGCGATTGACATAGGCTATCAGTTGCCCCTAAGCAACAACACCCAAAGACCTCGAGTTGTCCTAATGTGCCTGCTTCGGTTCTGCCCTTTTTGGTTACGGGCTTGGTGGTTGTTAGCCGTGTTAGAATGGCTCTTAGCATATTGCTCCTTTTTTGTTTTGTAGGGTTGTAGTCTAGCCAAGAGAAAGATTAAAACAAGGGTTAAAAGCATTTAACGCAAGTCGTTAGCAAGTTGGGGGCTGTGGCATGGAGGGGCTTGGGCATGTGTTTTTTAAAAAAATTCTTAGATTGGGGGGTTTTACTGCTCGTGGTTTGCTTAAAGCGTGTTATAATGTCCCAATTGCCTTTTGTGGCTTAAAATTGACATTATGCCTTGATGTGTGCTATATTGAGGCATTTTGTGTTCTTTATGATTTAGCATTGTCGTTACCCTAGAGCTTTAAGTGATGGGTTTTTTTGTGTTCCCTGAGTGGGACTTTCTTAAGGCTTGTTTGAAGGGGGTTAGATTAGTATTTCATGAGCCTTTGGCGTTTTAAATCCCCATAATCGGGGATGGCGTAATTGGTAAAAGGCTCGATGGCGAGGCTTCCCCTTTTGGTGAATTTGGCGAGGACTTCTAGGTATTTAGGCTCAAGCAAGGCGACTAGGTCGTTTAAAATCTTACCCACGCAATCCTCCCCAAACATCCCCTCATTGCGGAAACTGAAAAGATAGAGTTTTAAAGACTTGCTCTCAACCATTTTAGCCCCGGCGATGTAGTTAATATAAATCGTGGCAAAGTCGGGTTGGGCGGTGATGGGGCATAGGCTCGTGAATTCTGCGCTCACTAGGCGGGTAAAAATGTCTAGGTTAGGGTGTGGATTGGCAAAGGCCTCTAGCAGTGTGGGGTCATATTTGTCGATGTAGGGGGTCTTTTGCCCCAAATGGTGTAAGTTATAGTTGGGCATTTTCTAGCACCTGAGCGCAACGCTTGCAAGGCTCTAGCTCTTTGAGGCTAGTGAATTGCCAACAGCGGGGGCATTTGTGCGCGCTGGCTTTATAAAGCGCAAAGGCGGGGGTGTCTAATAGGGCGTTTTCTTTAGGCCCACACACGCTAGAGACCATCAGCCACTCAGCGTAATGCTTAAAGCCATCGGGCTCTTTTAAGTGGATTTCTAGCTCCAAAGAAGTTTTAACCTGCTTGTCTTTTTTAAGGCTATCTAGGGCTTCGCTAAAGAGGGTGCGTAGGTGCAAGGGGGTTTTAAACTCTTCAAGCAAAGCCTCGTTTGGGTGCAAAGTGGGTTGCTTCAAGTCAAAGACACCATCCCCACTTAACGCCACTTCTTTAAAGAGGGGGCTAGCGTGGCTAAAGACTTCCTCAATGGTGTAGGTTAAAACGGGGGCTAAGGTGAAACTTAATTGGTGCGCTAGGTGCAACATGGCGGTTTGTATCCCCCGTCTTTTGGGGCTGTCTTTGCCATCGCAATACAAGCTGTCCTTGCAAATGTCTAAATAAATGCCGCTTAATTCATTAGCGATAAAGGTTAAGAGCTTTTGTAAGCCCTTGACGAAGTCGTGCGCTGTAAAATGCTCTTGTACTTGGCTAGATATTTGTGCGCTTTGGGCTAAAATCCATTGATCGATTGTGCTTAGGGGGCTTAGGTGTTTTAGATCGGCGATGTTGGCGAGCAAAAAGCGCAAGGTGTTGCGGATTTTTTTATAGCTTTCAGCGGTTTGGTTAAAGAAAGCGTGCGAGACGCTTAGGTCGTTTTGGTAGTCATTCAGCACCACCCACAGGCGCAAAATGTCGCTGCCATAAGTTTTTAAGATGTGTTCTAAAGAAATGACATTGCCCTTAGATTTGCTCATCTTGTGCCCCTTCTCATCGACCGTAAAGCCATGCGTCAAAACGCCTTTAAAGGGGGCTTTGGAGTGGGCAATACAGCCCAAGAGCAAAGAGCTTTGAAACCACCCTCGGTGTTGGTCGCTGCCCTCTAAAACGACATCGCTAGGGCATAGCTTTAAGCGCTCCTCACACACCGCCTTAAAGGTGCTCCCGCTGTCAAACCACACATCTAAAATGTGGGGATTTTTCTCTAATTTGGGAGCTAGGTGCTTGAAGTTTTCGGGCAATAAATCGCTAACCTCAGCCTCCCACCACGCATTGCACCCCTTTTTGGCAAAGATGCTTTTAATGTGCTCTAAAATGGCGGGCTCTAGCAGAGGCTCTTGGCTCTCTTTGTCTAAGAAGAACGCCATCGGCACGCCCCAGCTCCTTTGGCGCGATACACACCAATCGGGGCGTTGCTCGATCATCGCTTTGAGGCGGTTTTTGCCCTGTGGGGGGGTAAATTGCACCTTTTCAATCGCCTCTAGAGCGACCTCTCTTAAGGTTTTAGTGCTCCCATCTGGTTGTAAAAAGGGTTTATCCATTAAGATGAACCACTGTGTGGTGGCGCGGTATAAAATGGGCTCGTGCGTGCGCCAACAATGTGGGTAAGAGTGCGTGATGACGCTGTGGTGTAAGAGATTGTCCTTAAGCAACTCTAAAATTTTGGGCTGGATCTTGAGCACATGCGTGCCTAAAAACTCTTGGGGCAAGAGTTTTTTATGCAAGATTTCCTCATTGTAGCGCCCAAAGTCATCCACGGGCACTAAAACCTCTAAATCGTATTTTAAACACAGATAATAGTCCTCTTCCCCGTGTCCGGGGGCAGTATGCACCGCCCCGCTGCCCTCTTCTAAACTCACATGCTCGCCCAGCACCACTAAAGAAGTGCGCCCATTTAAGGGGTTGATTGCCTCGTATTTTTCTAAAAGATCGCTTTCAAAACTCCCCACAATCTCACCCTTTAAAATCCCCTTTTCTAAGAGTTTAGGGGCAAGTTCTAGAGCCGCAATTTGCCCTTTGGAAGTGATGGCGTAAGTCGTCTTAGGTTTTAGGGCAAGGGCGACATTGGCGGGCAGGGTCCAAGGCGTGGTTGTCCAAATCACTAAAGAAAAATCTTGAGGCGTGTGCTCCACGCTAAAATGCGCCTCTTTGGCGAGCAACTCTGCACTTTTGGGGGCTAAATTAAAGGCGACAAAAATCGAGTCGGATTGCTTGTCTTGGTATTCCACCTCTGCCTCAGCCAGCGCGCTTTGGCAGGCCCAGCTCCAATAAACGGGCTTAAAGCGCTGCTTGAGCAAGCCCTTTTGTGCCACGATGCAAAGCATGTCATAAATGCTCGCCTCAAAGGCGTGGTCTAAGGTTTCATAAGGGTGGTCGTAATCGCCCACCACGCCCAATTGCAAAAACTCCTCTTTTTGTATGTCTATGAATTTTCTAGCGTGCTCATAGCAACGCTTGCGAAACTCCAAGACTTGGTTTTTATCCTTAAACTCTTTTTCCACTTGTTGCTCGATGGGCAAGCCGTGGCAATCCCAACCGGGGGTGTAATCTATGGCGTAGCCTGCAAAATAGCGGTGCTTCACCACGACATCTTTTAAGATTTTATTGAGGGCATGCCCGATATGCAAATGCCCGTTAGCATAAGGCGGTCCATCGTGCAGATTAAAGCTTTGCGCCCCCTTGCGTCTAGCCCGCATGCGCTCATAAACGCTCTCCTCCTGCCATTTGGCGTAAGCTTTGGGGGCGTTTTGCCCTAAATTCGCGCGCATGGGGAAAGTCGTAGTGGGTAAAATCAAAGTGTCTTTGTAGTCCATGTTTAATCCAAATTTTTGATGTATAAGTGGCTTTGGGCTTTGGGGATGGTCTTTAGCGTGGGGATCGCCAACACCTCGTAACGCTTGGTTTTGTCTAAATAGGTGATGGCGATGATGTCCCCCACCTTGACCTCTTTACTCGGCTTGACCCTGAGCCCATTTAAGGCGACTACGCCCTCATTTAGCATGTCCAGCGCAACAGCGCGCCTCTTTGTGATGTTTGTGGCATTCAAAAATTTATCAATACGCATTTTTCCAGTTTAGCAAATTGTGGCTAAAAATGGGCTTTTGAACCCCTATGGGTGCATATAACACTTTTTGAAGGCTTTCATGGTAGAATAGGCAATTTTTTAGGAGCACCGCTCATGTTTTTTAAATGGACTTCTGCCCAAAAAACCCAAAAAGCAAGCCCCAAGAACACCCAATTCACCCTAGCCCCTGCAGATTTGTCTAAAGCCAAGCTAGAAGGTGCTCTGCTCTTAGCCTTTGTGCCCGCCTCGTTGGACTTTAACACCATTGTGCGCACCCTTGAGAATCAATTTAGCCACATCCCCGTACGCCTTGCGATCCAAACCGCCGGGCAAATTGGGGGCTCAAGCACGGATTTTTACAACCTGCAGAGCCACGAGCGCATTTTGCTACACGCGTTGGGTACGGATTTGTTTGAGAGTGTAGAGGGTTTTATGCTAGACACCCTTTGTGAAGACTTGCAAAAAGGGCAAATTTCTATGGACCTACCCAGCCGTAAGCAAAAACTTAAAGAGTTGATCGAAAGACAGGTGCGCCCCCAAATGCCCGTCCACCCCATAGACACTTTTATTTTAAGCTACTTCCCGGGTTTGACTGCCTCCGAGAGTTTCTTTTTAGAAGCCTTTGTGAACGCGGATGTGCCCCTCACTAACTTAGTGGGCGGGAGTGCTGGGGGTAAGCTGGACTTCAAAGAATCGTTGTTGGCCTTCAATGGCAGGGTGAGTGCCACAGAAGCGGTGTTGATGTATTGCAAGCTGGCTCGCGGATATCATTACGACATCTTCACCACACATAATTTTGAAAAAACCCAAACTTCATTTTTCATTGGGGAGTGCAGCCCTGAGCTACGCATCGTCAAGTCTTTTCTCATAGATGGCCAGCTGGTGAGTGCCGTAGATGCGCTTTGCGCACATTTTCACTGCACCCCAGAGAATCTACCCAAAAGCCTAGAGGGTTACACCTTCGCTGTAGAAGTGGATAAGCAACTTTACATCCGCTCCGTGGGGACCTTCAATCCCGATAAAAGTATTTTACTTTTTTGTGATCTGTATTTTGGTGAAACTTTGCATCTCGTCAAGGCCACAAATTTTATAAAGAACACCATGCAAGGCTACGAGCAATTTTCTAAAGGGCGTAAGGCAGTGGCGATCTTGGCCAATGACTGCACTTTGCGCCGGGCAAACAACCCACAAGATTTGGCACAATTTAGTGCCTTTGACACCTGCCCTATCAGCGGATTCTCCACCTTTGGGGAGGTGTCTAATAATTTGCACCAAAACCAAACCCTCACGGCGCTGTGTATCTTCGAGGGTGCACCTAGACCAACGGCCTTTAAAGAGTTTTTCACCCACTTCAGGGGCACTCTAGCCTATTACGAGCAAATCAAAGCCAACCGCCTGCAAAAGACCATCGCCATTAAAAACGCTCTGCTGGAACAATACCAGGGCTATAACCAAATTGTGGGGGCGAACAATATTTACTTAAAGAACATTGCCACAAAAGCCACGGCCAATAACGAGTATGTCAACGCCGTAAAAGAAGAGGCTCTTAAATTGCAAAACTCCATGGCAATGCTTAAAGAGCTTTCCAACAGCCTATCGCTCACCGTGAGCACCATCGATGGCAACATCAACGAGGTGTCCGAGGCATTAAAGAAAATTGATCGGGTGTCTTACCAAACAAATTTGTTGGCTCTCAATGCGGCCATTGAGGCAGCCCGGGCCGGCCAGCATGGGCGAGGCTTTGCGGTGGTGGCCGATGAAGTCGGCAATTTAGCCAATGGGGTGCAACAGAGATTAGAAGAGATTGGGGTGACATTCGCTTCTATGAACGAGGCGGTGAAGAAGATCGATGGCTCGTCTAAGGCGGTTTTGGACTCGGCCAATGAGAACAACACAAGCTTGGACGCGCTTGGCAAGGTCATGGCAGCGTTGCAGGATCAATCGCAGGAAATGGAGCAAATGGCGCAAGAAAGTTTGCGCGATTTGGAGCGTATCCAAGGACAGATTGAAGATGTGAAAACCCACATCAACGCCAACCAAGATCTGATCTACAAGCTCAACCTCGCGTAAAATGCTTTTGTAGCTAAGAAGCATTAAAGATTTTTAGTGTTATAATAACCCTTTTATCATGCAAAAATTACGATAAAGGACAAGAGTGCCAACCATCAATCAGCTCATTAGGAAGGAAAGGAAGAAGATCCTTAAAAAAACCAAATCCCCCGCTCTAGTTGAATGCCCCCAAAGAAGGGGCGTTTGCACCCGGGTTTACACCACCACCCCCAAAAAACCAAACTCCGCTCTAAGAAAAGTCGCCAAAGTGCGCCTAACGAGCAAATTTGAAGTGATCAGCTACATCCCCGGCGAGGGGCATAACTTGCAAGAACACTCCATCGTGCTTGTGCGCGGCGGACGGGTGAAAGACTTACCCGGGGTGAAATACCACATTGTGCGTGGTGCGCTAGACACAGCGGGTGTGAATAAACGCACGGTTTCTCGTAGCAAATACGGGGCGAAAAAAGCCAAAGCCGGAGCAGCCGGGGCTGAAAAGAAGAAAAAGTAAAGGGAAGAGATGAGAAGAAAAAGAGCACCCATTAGAGAAGTTCTAGGCGATCCGGTTTATAACAGCAAGGTCATCACTAAATTCATCAATAAAATGATGTATGACGGCAAACGCAGCGTGGCAGAAAAGATCATTTACGCTGCCTTACAAAAAATCGAGGAAAAAAGCGGGGAAAAGGGCATTGAGGTTTTTGAAAAGGCGCTAGAAAATGTCAAACCTTTGGTGGAAGTGCGCTCCCGCCGTGTGGGGGGGGCGACTTACCAAGTCCCCGTAGAGGTGCGCCCCGCAAGGCAACAATCCCTCTCCATCCGCTGGATTTTAGAGGCGACTAGAAAACGCAACGAGCGCATGATGGTGGATAAACTCGCCAACGAGCTGATGGACGCGTCTAGCGACAAAGGGGCGGCGTTTAAGAAGAAAGAAGACATCCATAAAATGGCAGAAGCCAATAAAGCTTTCGCCCATTACCGCTGGTAGGAGTTGCTAAATGGCACGCAAAACCCCTTTAGAAAAAATTAGAAACATCGGCATCGCCGCCCACATCGATGCGGGCAAAACCACGACCTCCGAGCGGATTTTATTTTACACGGGCGTGAGCCATAAAATCGGCGAGGTGCATGACGGCGCGGCCACGATGGACTGGATGGAGCAAGAGAAAGAAAGAGGGATCACCATCACCTCCGCGGCGACCACCTGCTTTTGGAAAGATCACCAAATCAATTTGATCGACACCCCCGGACACGTGGACTTTACGATCGAAGTGGAGCGCTCTATGCGGGTTTTAGACGGAGCTGTGGGCGTGTTCTGCTCTGTGGGCGGGGTGCAACCCCAAAGCGAAACCGTGTGGCGGCAGGCGAATAAATACGGCGTGCCCCGCATCGTGTTTGTCAATAAAATGGATCGCATCGGGGCGAACTTCTACAATGTCGAAAACCAAATCAAAGAGCGCTTGAAAGCCAACCCTGTACCCATCAACATTCCCATTGGGGCAGAGGACACCTTTATTGGCGTGATCGACCTAGTCGCCATGAAAGCCATTGTGTGGAACAACGAAGCGATGGGGGCAAAATACGATGTCCAAGAGATTCCTAGCGACTTGCAAGCCAAAGCCCAAGAATACCGCGACAAACTCTTAGAAGCAGTCGCCGAACAAGACGAGGCCTTGATGGAAAAATACCTAGCCGGCGAGGCACTCAGCGAGGAAGAGATCAAAAAGGGCATTAAAACCGGGTGCTTGAACATGTCCTTAATCCCCATGCTCTGTGGCTCTTCCTTTAAAAATAAAGGCGTGCAAACTCTCTTAGATGCCGTGATCGACTACCTACCCGCCCCCACAGAAGTTGCCGACATTAAGGGTGTGGATCCTAAAAGTGAGGAAGAGGTCCATGTGCAAAGCGGGGATGCGGGCGAGTTTGCCGGGCTGGCCTTTAAGATCATGACCGACCCCTTCGTGGGGCAACTCACCTTTGTGCGGGTGTATCGGGGCAATTTAGAATCCGGTAGCTACATTTACAACTCCACGAAAGACAAAAAAGAGCGCGTGGGGCGACTCTTAAAAATGCACTCCAATAAACGAGAGGACATTAAAGAGGTCTATGCCGGCGAGATTTGTGCCTTTGTGGGCTTAAAAGACACCCTCACCGGCGACACCCTTTGCAGTGAGAAAAACCCCGTGATCTTAGAGCGCATGGAGTTTCCTGAGCCAGTAATCCACATCGCCGTAGAGCCCAAGACCAAAGCCGACCAAGAAAAAATGGGAGTGGCTTTGGGAAAACTGGCCGAAGAAGACCCTAGCTTTAGGGTGATGACCCAAGAGGAAACCGGGCAAACCTTGATCGGCGGGATGGGTGAATTGCACCTTGAGATCATCGTGGATCGCTTGAAACGGGAGTTTAAAGTCGAAGCCGAAGTGGGCCAACCCCAAGTTGCCTTTAGAGAAACGATCAGAAGTGCGGTGCAAAAAGAACATAAATACGCCAAACAATCCGGCGGGCGCGGGCAATACGGGCATGTCTTTATTAAGCTTGAGCCTAAAGATCCGGGCACGGGCTATGAGTTTGTCAATGAAATCAGCGGGGGCGTGATCCCCAAAGAGTATATCCCGGCGGTGGATAAGGGCATCCAAGAGGCGATGCAAAGTGGGGTGCTCGCCGGCTATCCGGTCGTGGATTGTAAAGTTACCCTATATGATGGCAGTTACCACGAGGTGGACTCTTCAGAGATGGCCTTTAAAATCGCCGGCTCTATGGCGTTTAAAGAGGCATGCCGTGCGGCTAACCCTGTGCTTTTAGAGCCCATGATGAAGGTAGAAGTGGAAGTGCCCGAGGAGTATATGGGTGATGTGATTGGGGATTTAAACCGCCGCAGAGGGCAAATCAACGCAATGGACGACAGATTGGGGCTTAAAATCGTCAATGCGTTTGTGCCCTTGGTGGAAATGTTTGGCTACTCCACCGATCTGCGCTCTGCTACGCAAGGACGGGGCACTTATTCTATGGAGTTTGACCACTACGGCGAAGTGCCCGCTAACATCGCTAAGGAAATTGTGGAAAAGAGGAAGGGGTAAGCCTTTTAGAAAAGCAACCCATGGGGTTGCTTGCGCTAAGTTTTCTTATAAGCCTGCTTTTAAAACTTGGCATAGTGAAATAAGGTATCTCTTTAAGTTTTGCCCTCACTGCTGGAGTTGCTAAAATCCTGCCTTTTTTAAAAATGTCTAGCACTCTAACGGCTGTGTGCGCCAATCTCGCATGGGCGAAGCCAACTCTCTAGCCTTGATACAGACTTTTACCCTTGATTGCCCGATCTGTGTGTGAGCAAAATTTTGGGAGATTCTTTTTATTTAATTATTTAGTTTAGAATGCCCCCTATGTTAGGAGTCCTCATTGCGCTTGTTTAGTGGTTGGAAACTACAAAGTAAAATTATATTGATCATCTCTATCCCGGTGGTCGCCTTGTTGTCTTTTGTGTTTTGGCAATTAGACAGCACCTATGAGACCTTGGCGCGCAATAAGGATTTAGCACGCCAAATAGAGGTATCTAAGTATTTGTCCTTGTTGGTGCATGAGATGCAAAAAGAGCGCGGGATGAGCGCGGGTTTCCTCTCTAGCAATGGGGCGCAATTTGCCAAAGAGTTGCAAGCGCAGAGGCGACTTACAGACACCAAGCTAGAAAATCTCAAAAGTTTTCTGATCTCGACTTCAAGTTCAGACACTGGATACATGCAGATTTTGCAAAAAGGGCTGGATTCCTTAAATAAATTGCCTCAGATTCGCAGCGCTATGGAATCTCAGGATAAAAAAGCGCTCGTCAAGAGCACGGTTGCCTACTTCACAAGGACCATCGATTTATTCCTTAACACCGTTTTAGAGTCCATTAGAGTGATTCCCAATTCCCACATCACCGATGTTATGATGGGTTATATCAGTTTTCTTTATGTAAAAGAAATGTCCGGGTTGGAGCGAGCCATAGCAAATCAAATCTTCATCGCAAACGCGCCTGCGGATCCCAATTATTCTAAATTCATCTCCATAGTGGCGCAACAAGAAGTTTTTACCAAATATTTTCTCTCCTTTGGAGACGCGCCGGGCGTGGCGCTATTTCACCAAGTTTCTAAAGATTCGAGTTTCAAAGATGTCGAGGCGATGCGCCAAACACTGATCAGAAAATACCTCGTGGGGAATTTTGGCATTAAGCCCACAGCTTGGTTTAACACCATCACTCAAAAAATCGATTTGCTTAAACAAGTAGAAGATGGTATCAGCGCGCACATCGCCAAGCTTATTGAGATGGAGATCACTAAAGAACGCCATTATTTTGTGTTTTTACTCAGCTGTGAGCTGTTGCTTGTTCTCATCACCGGCGCGTTGTCTTTTTGGGTGGTGCGTGGCATCTTTAGGCGGCTACGCAAGGTCAATAAGGCACTTAGACACATCGTGGACAATAAAACTTTTACCAACGAGATCAGCATTGTTGCCCATGACGAAATAGGCGTGATGATTAGGGCGGTGAATGTCTTCATCGAATGCATACGCGACACTTTACAAAGAATCTTTAAGGAAGTGCAAAACAACACGACGATTTCTAAAACCTTAAGCGCTATTTCTACGGATTTGGATTCAAATTCCAAGCAGATCGAGCGCATCAGCCACAACAACACGGATTTAAGCCGCTCCAGCCGCCAAATCTTAGATGAGAGCGTGGCGCTATCCATCTCCACTAGAGAGCTCTTAGAAGGCGTGCTTAAAAGTGTGTCTGAAACCAAGACGGCGGTTTGCGTGATCGATGAACATGTGCAACGCAACATGGCTAATGAAGAAGAAGATGTTGCAAAAATGCAATCTTTAGCCACAGAGGCACAGAACATCCAAAGCGTGCTGGACGCGATTACGGAGATCGCCGATCAGACCAATTTATTAGCCCTGAATGCAGCCATTGAAGCCGCGCGGGCGGGCGAGCACGGACGGGGCTTTGCGGTGGTGGCCGATGAAGTGAGAAATTTGGCCGAGAGGACTCAGAAAAACATTACAGAGAGCGCGTCCATTGTGAAATACATCCTAGAATCCATCGCCAAAATCAACCAAGAGAGAAAGGACAATCTGCAATTAATGCAGACCCTAGCCCAGCACTCAAGCCAAATGCAAGAGCATGTCAATCATCTCTCCAGCACGATTGTAAGCGCGGTAGATCAATCTCTTGTCAATCTCAACAATATCC
>NZ_CDMG01000005.1:1938-2147 GCF_001282945.1 Helicobacter ailurogastricus | reverse complement strand
GTTCAGGGTTGTCGGACTTGTGCAAGTTGCCAGGAGGATCTGGAACTTATCAGTAAACAGAGAGGTTCGAAGTGAGCGAAATTAACTCTCAGGCACTGCGTGAAGCGGCAGAGCAGGCAATGCATGACGACTGGGGATTTGACGCAGACCTTTTCCATGAATTGGTAACACCATCGATTGTGCTGGAACTGCTGGATGAACGGGAAAGA
>NZ_CDMG01000005.1:0-134 GCF_001282945.1 Helicobacter ailurogastricus | reverse complement strand
TACTGTTTCTTTACATAAACATTGCTGATACCGTTTAGCTGAAACGACATACATTGCAAGGAGTTTATAAATGAGTATCAATGAGTTAGAGTCTGAGCAAAAAGATTGGGCGTTATCAATGTTGTGCAGATCCG
>NZ_CDMG01000004.1:324954-325980 GCF_001282945.1 Helicobacter ailurogastricus | reverse complement strand
CCTAGATGAGCCTTTTATCCCGCAATTTAGTAAAGAGGTGCAAGCAGTCCTAGAACCTATCTTACAAGGCGAACAAATCCAGCTCACACAAGGCAGCTTGATTAAGTTAGAGAAACGCCAAAGAGAAGAGTTTTTGCCCCTCATTAGACCCACGCTTGAAGAGCCTAACGCGGTGCTAGACGATGGCAAAGGGCTTTTATTTATCAAGGAATTTATAGACCCTGATAAGAACCGCTATTTTATGAGTGTGGCTAAAAACTACGATGGAGAATGGGTGTTTAGCTCCCATGTGAGAAAAGACTTTTCAGGGATTAAAAAGAAATTTGCGGACTCTAAAGTGCTTTACAATGCAGGGTTTAAGGGTGGGGAAGTTGCCGGCGCGTCTGATATATTAGAATCGGGCGGAACTGCCGTTAAGCCCTCTGACTTGCAGATTGATACCCCACCAAACCGCGGCAGCGGATTAAACCCTACAGGTAAAGATACCACACACCCCCTTAAAATCGAGCCTAACCCCGAATTTGGCGAGAACTTCGCCGAATATGCGGGTAAAGGGGCTGAAGCGGTTAAAAAGCTTTTGCAAGAGAAACGCGGACAAGTGTCCGGGGCGTTTTATCGGCAGGATTTGGGGTATATTGATTTAGTGTGGGGAAGTGTGGAGGGCAAGGGCAAAGAGGCTAAGGGGTTAGGGTTATCAAAAATCGTAGAAAAACATATTGAGGATTTTAGCCCATTTGAGGGCAATACGCCCCTAGAGAAGTTAGCCAGTGGCTTAAACGAAATCATCAACAAGGGAGAATTTAAGGCGCAAGAAAACACAAGTGCAACGATTAAATACACTAAAGACGGGAATTTGTTTAGGGTAGGTTTAAGGCAAAATTGGATGGGCGAACCCACTAAGAATAAATGGGTGATAACGGCTTACAAAGATGAGCGGGAAGCCTCAAAGATTATCGACTCCAAAGGCTTTACTGGGGGCGAGACTCTGCCCCCAAACCCTAAAGCCGACTCTACCACAACCCCCCT
>NZ_CDMG01000004.1:281882-323588 GCF_001282945.1 Helicobacter ailurogastricus | reverse complement strand
CACATCTGGGGGGAGTTGGTTGCCATGGTAGTAGGCCTTGGCTTGTTTAAATTCTTGGATGGATTTAAGCGCTTTGTCTTGGTCTTTTTTAAAATCTCTTTGCAGTTGGCTAAAGTCTTTCATTTGCACCCCGCCCACTAGGACTTAACAGACTGGAGTTTTCCTGCGGCTTCTAGTGGGCTTGTTCATTGTGTAAGAAGAACAAGCGCACTATAGCAAAAGCTCTCAACACCTACAAGGGTTAACGCTAAAATGCCTAACGCAAGGCGTTTTCTGGACGCAACGGCGTTTAGCAGATGGCAACATAGGTAAGATTAAGGGATTGTTTGGCACAATAGCGCCAGCACTTCCCCGCAAATGCGGGGGCAGGTGAAAAGCACCTGCTAGGTGAAAAGCACCTGCTAGGTGAAAAGCACCTGCTAAAGGCTTATTGCAGTCGTTGGGCGAAAACGACCACAAGTGCTAACACTATCAGCATTTTATGCATTGCCGTTACTCCTTTCTAGGGAGTAACCCGCTACTTGACCCTGCCCCCTACACAAAAACAAGAAACTTTATTTTGCAGTGCGCCAAATCGCCACAAGTAACGGCAAAGTGCCAATACTCTATTCTACCAAATGCCCCTTAAGCTTTTAGGGAGAAAACGCAACGCGTTTTAGAAGGTCTAGGGGCTTTAAAGACATGGGAAAGATTCAGCGATGGTTTGGCACAATAACCCTAGCATTAGCCCACCGCCTTTAAGGCGGCGCAAGCGTTAAACGCTTGTATTTGGGCTTAGTGCAGTTGTTCCGCGAAGACAACTACAAAAGCTAGGATTACTAGCAATTTAGCCATCGGTTATCTCCTTTCTCGGGAGAAAACGCGATGCGTTTTTTGCCCGCATCACCCCGTCCCCCTACACAAACAAGTTAAAAACCCATTTGCAGGATGCCAATCGCCTTAAAGTAACGACAAAGTGCCAATTTTCTATTTTAACAAAACGCCCCTTAAGTGGGCTATTTAGGCTGCTCTTTGGGCTGCTCTTGCGTGCAGTGTTCTAAATCCTTTTCTAAAATTTCTATATAAATTAACAGCTCTTGTAGGTATTCTAGGGTGTCTAAATCTTTAGAAGGTCTAGTGGCTTTAACCACTTGGCATTTCGTAGGCAAATACACCTTTTGATAAACCACCTGCGGGCTGCAGGCGTTTAAAAGCAACAACAGGGGCACCAGCCACAAACGCACATCAATTCTCCTCTTCTAAGTTGTTGGCGATTTTTAAAAGCTCGTCTGTGGTCATTTTGCTGTAGTCGTTGTCGGGTTTATGGGCGGGCAACGTGCTTTGCTCCTTGCCAAAGAGGCTAATTTTCAAGTCGGCAAACATCTTTGCCACCTTCTCGGCCGCCGCAATGATGACGGGGTTGCCTTTAGGGTTGTTGGCGTTGTAACGGACCATGCGCATCAATTCATCTTTGGCAATGATGGCGCTTAAAAGGATATTTTTATTGATGTAGTTTAAATTCATCGCCTTCATCAACAACTCATCGCTAGAAGTTTCTAACAAGGCTTCTAAGACAATGGGATCCAGATCGGCATCTTGTAAACGCTCGCGAATGCTGTCCTTGATCTGCTCCTTTTTCGCCCCGATGAAGGTGTCGATGCTGTGATCTAGCATGGAATCGGTGATGACCTCCACCTCCACCTCCTTACGCGCCTTGCAAGGCTCCCAGCCCTCCTCTTGCGCCCATTTCTTCATCGTCCCCTCGCTCACTTCAAAGAATTTTGCCAACTCTTTAAAGTCCACATCGTGGGTTTCATAATAGGCCTTTGCCTCCGCTTTCTTCTTCTTGTAAGTCTCGGGGCATAAACGCTTCCACCCCTCGGCCAACACCCAGCGCGCGATCGTCCCATAGGGCACGCCAAATTCCTTAGAAAGTTGGGCGTGGGTGGTTTTGGTGGTTTCGTAGACTTGACGGACAGCGTCTTTTTTGTCCGCATATAAAGGCGCTCTACCCATGTTAATCCTCCAATTTAAACACCGATAAAGTCCAACTTGAGCGCACGCCATCCCATCTTTCCAACACACTTAAGCGCACCCCGGGCATTAAAGTAAGGATAAACGCCCGCTTTTTGCCTACATAGTGAATTCTACGGTCCTGATGATGACGGTAATTGAAGAATTCCTCATCATAGTCGTTTGATGTCCCCCCAGACACCCTTAAAGAGTAACGCCCATCGCTCGTGCTAACATTAATCGCGCACCCATTGCTGCCGTTGAAAGGGTGGCTTTCCACGCAAATAAACAGATCAAAGGGTTTATTGGTGTTGTTGGCATAACCCCAATCGTAAGCGTTGTCTGTTTGGAAAATAAAGCCCATCATGGCGCTCCTATTTTGCTATAAGTGTCTTTGTCGATTTTTCCGTTCGTTTCTTTGATGTAGGCGTTCTTTTGGCGGTATTTATGCAGCGCGTCTAGCACCTCCTTAGGCACTTTGCCCCCTAAGGCCTGCACCTCGCCCATTTGGCGCAATAAAAGCTTTAATTGCATGCTCTGCGCCTCGCCCATTCTAGCGGTGTTTTCCTCCTTGCCCCGAAAGCCCGCATCGATGATCTTGTGCGCGTCATTCACGGCTTGATTGGTGACCTTGCCCCCCCCATTGATGGCACTAGCTAGAGAATAAACGTATTGCCCCATCGCGGTCATAAACTCCGCCATGTTGGCATTCACCCCGATAATGCCGCTACTCATCTCGTTTAATTTGCGCCTTAGCCCGCTGTAAATCCCGCTATTGTCTTGGAATTTGTGAATCAAGCCATCGCCCAAATCTAGGGCTTTGAGGGTTTGGTACATGTTTTGCGTGGCTTGGGTGCGATTGGCGATTTTTTGGCGCAACTCCATCGTGCCGTTGACCTGCGCGTTTAAGTCCACGCCCAAATAATTTTTAGCTAAGTAGTAGTCAAACATGTTTAAATCCCCCGTTTTGACCCGCCTGTCTAAATCGGCAATGCCCGTGCTGGGTAAGTTTCTAGCCTCCTCTTGCTGTGGCTCTGGCTCTGGCGAGGGCGTTTGCTCTCTAGGCTTTTCTTTAAGGTAGCCACTCAAATCGGGCGTGTCCTCTAGGGCGCTGCTAAGGCGGGTGGTGGCCGTGGCCCCTATTGCTAAGTTTTCATCTGTGGGCTTTAATAAAGTCCCCGCTGTGTGCGCGAATTGTGAAATGGTCCCCATTATCTATCCACCAAGTGGGCTTTCGTGCCCTTTCTTTTAAACTCTTTTTCCTCAATGATGCCCGCTTTGATGAGCTCTTGGCGTTTTAAGCCCATGCGTAGTTGGTTGTTAAACTCCAATTCCTCTAATTTCTTGCGGCGCAAATAACCCGTTTCTTCCTCTAATATTTTAAGCGCGTGGCTTTGAATCAAGCTCGTTAAGTGCAACTGGGCTTCTAGCTGCATTTCTCTAAAAAGCCGCATGTTATTGGTCTCTTGGAAAAACTCTTTTGCCAAAAATTTAAATTTCGTGTTGGACGTGTTGTCTAAATGCGCGATGAGTAGAGCGTCTAAGTCCTTTTCCACTTGAGAAAAAAACCGCGCGCGCTTTTCGCGTAAAAACTCCGTGTCTAAGCGGCTTAGCGTGTCCTCTAAGAGCTCTTTAAAATCTTGTTGCAGCGCTTCGCCTAAACGCTGCTCGACCAACTCCATAAAGCTTTCATTTTGGGCCACAAAGTCGGCCATGTGCGCGCCTAGCTGCGCTTGGGCTAGGTCTTTGGCCTCTTGCACCTCGTTTAAAATGCCCGCCTGCACTTCCCTTTGCATGTCCTCTTTAAAGTTGGCAAACGCGGCCTTAAACGCAAACTTGGCCTCTTCTAAAGCACCGCCAGCCTCTGCTTCCCACGCCTCTTGCATGGCATTTAAGGCCGTGGCTTTCAAGGCGTTTAAATCTCCTTGGGCCTGTTTTTGCGTGCGCTCTAGCAGCTTTGCCGCCCGTTGCTCTAAACCCTCCCTAGCCTTTTGCAACACGCCCTCCACGCCGCTTTTGGCCTCTTCTTTGAGCCCTTGCAAAATAAGGGGCTTGGCGTTTTCCTCAAAGTCGCGTTGAAGGGTGCTTGCCATTTGGTTTAAATCCTCTAGGGCTCTTTGCTGGTAGGCTTGTTTGAACTGGGCCACACTTTGGGCTAAAGGCTCTTGCAAGGACGCGCGGATGCGCTCCTCTAGGCGGCGTTTCTCCACACTGTTTAAAAAGCGACTCACGATCTGCGCTTGGATGTTGGCCTCTAGGTCGTTTAACTTGGCGATGGCCTCTTCTCTCACAATGTTAGGCAGGTTTTCTTGGACGCTTAAAGCCTGCATCTGCTCTTGGATCATCGCGGCGATTTGGCCGTTTAACTGGTCCATCGCCCTTTTAAGCCGTGCGTCTAAATGCGCGCTTAAGGTCGTGCGGGCCTGCTCTAAAAGGGCGATGCTCTCTTGTTTGGTCTTTTGGCTGGCTTGGATGAACTCTTGGATTTTGTTGTAAAGTTGCAACGCACACCTCCAAATAACTTAAGGACCTTGATGTATAACATTTTGAAGGGGTTTTGAAAAGGGTTAAGAAGAGCGGTGTTGACATACTCCCCATAGCTAAAGCTAGGGGATTGCGGGATCATCAAGGCTAGCCCGCTAGGCGGGTCTTACAGCCTCTACTCCAAGAGTGGATGCCCCCACTCTATGAATATTCACACTTGCGTTCAAATCTCTATCCAAAGAAAAACCACAAGAGTGGCAATGAAAAACCCTATCTTTTAGGCTTAAATCCTCTTTGATGTTCCCACAACTAGAACAGGTCTTAGAGCTAGGATAGAATCTATCAATCTTGATCACTTGGGTTTTTCTCTCCAAGATAGCCACAAACTCACCAAAAGCCAAATCATTAATCTTGCGCCCCCAAAGTTTAACCATACCCTTCAGGTTTAAATCTTCAATGAAAATAGTGGCGTATTGCTTAGATAGGCTATTGGCAAGCTTGTAGAAAAAGTCTGTTCTTAGGTTTTTGATTTTTCTATGCAATCTAGCAAGTCTTAGTCTAGCTTTTAGGCGGTTATGGCTACCTCTTTTCTTTTTGGATAGAGAGCGACTACAAGCACGCATCATTGGCAAGAATTTAGAGAAAAATAAAGGCGATGGGATTTGCGTGCCATTAGAGCAGGTGAGAAAGGTTTTTAACCCAAAATCCAGCCCCACGCTGTTACCGCCTGCGGGCTTAGGGTTATCTTGCACTTCACATACAAGGCACAAGAAATAATCGCCTAGATTATCTCTTTTAATGGTTAAGGTCTTGGGTTTGCCTACAAGGTCGTAAGTCTTGACAAACTTAAAAGCATAGCCATTAAAAGAGATGATGTTGTCTTGGATTTTATAACCACATTGCGAAAATGTGAAAGATTTGTAAGAGTGTATTTTTTTAAAGCGGGGCGGTCTGCCCTGTTTCTTAAAAAACTTCTTATAAGCCTTGTTTATCCTCTCTACCAACTCCTGCAAGGTTTGCGAGCCTAGAGTTTTTAAAAAAGCAAAGCGTGTTGTTTTCTTTAGTTTGGTGATGTGTCTTTTTAAGGTATAAAAACTCAAATGTTTCTTGTAGAGCTTGTAGTATCTCTTATGCAAAGCGATACAATGGTTATAACAAATGCCATAAAGGCGCAGAAGTTTGCCGATGTGCTTATTTTTGCTTGAATTGTAGAGCTTTTGCTTGTAGGCGATTAACATGAGGGCATTATACACAACTCCAGTGATATTTAAGAGCATGCGCCTTATATCCCCATAGCTAAAGCTAGGGGCTGGACGGCGCGGTTGCTAAATCACACCACGCAAAGCAAAGATGAAGCACACGCACTTTAACTGAAAAAACCTTATTCTTTTCTTAGATACGCCACGTGCGGCGTTTAAAGGCGGGGGCGGCGCTGACCCTTTGCGCGCTGGCAATGGGGGCTTTAACCTCGGGGTGGCTAAGCGCGCTGGCGATCGCATCGATGCAATCGTCCTGTCTAAAGGGTTTATCCGGGTTGAAGCTAAAGAGCTCTTTTTTGATCTGCTCTTGGTTGTGGCAATTGTGCGCGAACACCAAAAACCCCGTGTTGTAAAAAGGGCGCATGGCTTTAATCTTATCGACTTTGCTGACCTTGCGGCTGGGCGTGTAGCAATAGATCAAATCGTTTAAAGGCGCGCCGCCAAGCTCTTTAGCCCTTTGGTTGTGTTTCACCAGCTCGACCATTAAAAGGCGGTGCAAGGTCAGCCCCCCGCCATCGCTCTCGATGTAGGTTTTGGCCTCGGGGTGCTCGGCTTTGGCCTGCAAAATATGGCCCATGGTCTGCTCCTCGCTCCACACCCCACAAAAGCAATCGACCACCACATAGCGCGCGCTCCCCTTATAATTCTCCACAGCCACCACCACCACCGCGCGGTTATCGGCACTTTCTTTTAAACTGACGGCATTATCCACAAAAATAAAGGTGTTGGCCTGCCCCACCTCGTGGGTAAAAATGTGGGTGTAAAACTGCTCGTCAAAGTAGCCCCCGCTGGTGGAGATGGGCTCTTGCTGGTATTGGGCGCTAAACTCGTCATTTCCCATTTGCAAACGCAAGGCTTCTAGCTCCTCTAAATTGTGGCGCGCCTCAAACAGCGGCTCGTTGGCGGGGCGCTCATAGCTGAAGTCTTTAATGGCGTAGGTTTGGGCGCTTTCATTCAAGGCCTGCAATTTAACGACTTTCCACTGGGCAATGGTGGCCTCGTCAAATTCTCTTTCGCTTTGCAAAAACCCGCAAAGATCATTCAAGCCTAGCCGCTGCATTAAGATCGTGATGTTGCTCTCGTTGTCTTGCAAACGGCTTAACACGCTCTCTTTAAAATTCGCATTCACGCTTTTTACCGCCGTTTTGCTCGACATTTCGCTAACCTTAATCGGGTCGTCTATGAGGATTTGGTGCGCGTGGAAACCCGTTAACGCGCTCTTAAGGGTCGTAACAAACAGCCCGCCGCCTTCTCTTAAAACGAATTCTTGGGCGTTGTCTTGCAAGAACTCTAAAGGCTCGGGAAACACCTGCGCGTAAAATTTGGACTTCATCAAGTCGCGCACTTGGTTAGCGATTTTGCGGCACAAGTCATCGCTGTAGCTGATGTAAAAGAATTTGCGCACGCGATCTAGCCCCAAACTCCACGCAATGAAGGAGCGGGCAATGATCTCGGTTTTGCCATAACTGGGGGGCATGTTGATCATTAAACGGGTGATGAGCTCACCTGCGGCGGTGCTAGGCTGGGTGCATTCTAGGACTTTGCAAAGATAGTTGATGTGCCAACTTTGCATGAAAGGAGCGAGGTTGTAACGCGCCCATTTGAGCTTTAAAAAGGTGTAAAAATCCCTTTGGGCTAGGGCTCTTAAGGCCAATTCTCTACGCAAATCCTGCACTATGGCCTCTGCATCGGGTTATCAAAAGCGGGCGGTTTAGTGGGGTCTTTCAAGGTCTCTAAAGGCTTTTTCAAGGCAGGTTTGTTGCCCTTAAAGCCCCCGCCTGCTTGCGTGAGTAGTTTATTGCCAAGCGCCATCACGCTAGGGTCTGCACTTTGGCCTAAGATGTAGCCCTTTGTGCCCGTATCCGCGTTGAGATTACGCACTTGCGCCCATCTCAAGCCCACATCGGCGGCGGTTTGTTGTTTGGCTAGGCCATAGTTGCGCTTGGCCTGCTGTTGGTTAAAGCCAAAGGTTTTTTCCCATTGCTCTTTAGCTATATCTTGTTGGCGGTTGGCTAAATCCAAACGCGCTTGCTCTAGACTCAATTGCGCCGCGCGGTGTTCTTGCTCTTTAGCGTCCTTTTCTTTTTGATAACTAAATTGCGCGGTGCTTAGGGCTAAATTGTGGTATTTGTTGGCCATGTTGGCTAAGTGCCCCTGTGTGGAGCTCACCACATTGGCTAAATGGCTGTGCGCTTGGGCTAAGTTGCTGATGTTTTGCGCCAAGACAGACACGGCCCCCCGCCCTGCGCTGATGTCGGGTCCCATGTTAGGTCCTTAAATTATAAGATAAATGCACAATGCCCCCATCGCCCACGCTCACCTGCACCCTCTGCCCGCCCTGCAAATTTAAAAACAAGGCGCGGCTTTTTCTAGCACTCACGCTGACATAGCTTCCAAAACTGCTAAATCCTGTATAGCCGCCTTGGATGTAGCAAAAGCAGTAAAGAATTTGCGTGGGGACTTGCCAATTGTGCCACCCGCTCTCCCAATAAACCCATGTGAAAGGTGTCCGGCCATAGGTGGAGCCCGCTTTCATGGTGTCGATTTGCTTTTGCAAGTCCTCAATGGGGGCAAGCACGCTCTTTTGACTCATCTCTAAGATCAAATCGCCCTTAAGCCGCCTTAAGCTATCGTTCGTGTCATCGTATTTCTTTTGGATATTGGCCTGCATTTGCTCTAAGAGCGTGTGGCTTTGGTTGTAGTTGCCCTCTAAGGCCGTGCTCTTTTGGGTGTAAGAGGTCTCTAGCGCGTTTTGCTTTTGCGTGGCCTCTTGGCTAAAGCGCAAAATTTCCTCATCCACGCGCTGCCTAAAGCCCTCGATTTTTTGGATATTGGGCGCGTTTAAGCGGTCGATTTCGGCTTGCACCCCCTCTAACTTCAAGCGGGCGTTTTCGTTAAAGCTGGCAAACTTGGCATTGTGGTTGGCGTTGTATTCTTCCAACTTTTGGTCGTCATTGGCATCGTAGTCGGCCATTTTCTGTAGGTGGTTGGCGTTGTATTCTCTCAGCCTTTCATCGGCTAGGCTCGTCAAGCTGGTGCGTTTCTCTGTGGCGTTTTTGTCAAACTCTTTTGTGTGCTGATCGGCATTCTCATTGTAGGCTTGGATTTTCGTGTCGATGGTGTTTTTAAACGCCTCTAGCTTATCCATGTTGCCTGTGTTAAAGGACTCCACCTCTTGGCTGACTTGGGCTAACTTGGCATCGGCGGCCTTAGCGTATTCTTGGATTTTATCGGTGGTGTGGCGGTTAAATTCCTCGATTTTGGCCGTGTTGTTGGCCTCAAAGTCGGCGGCGTGTTGGTCGGCATTTTGGTTATACGCGTCTAGCTTGGCTAGGTGGTTTTGGTTGTATTCCTCTAGCTTTTGGATGTCATTGACGCGGTATTCCTCTAGCCTCAAATCCGCTTGTGTGTTGTGCTGCTCTAGCCTTCTATCGGCGTTTTGGTTAAACTCCTCGAATTTTTGGGCATCGTTGTCGTTGTAGATTTTCAGCTTCTCTTCGTGGTTTTGGTTGTAGGCGGTGGTCTTGGTTTGGTCGTTTTGGTTGTATTGCTCTAGCTTCTCATCGGCGGTCGTGGTGTAAAGCTCTAGCTTTTGCTCGTGGTTCGTGTTGTAAGCGGTGGTTTTGTCTGTGCAAGTTTGGTTGTATTGTTCTAGCTTTTGCTGGGCGTTGGCGTTGTATTCATCTAGCTTTTCGTCAAAAGAATCTTGCACGGATTGCCTAATGGCTTCTAAGTAGTCCCTAATTTGCACCACGGCCTGAACGCCTGCTTTGGCCTCGTCTAGCTTGGCTAAAACCTGCACTTCAAAGTCGTTTAGCTTGGTCTGCACTGTGGCTAAATGCTCCTTGGCTTTTGCCTCAATGCCCTCTTTTAGCCCATCGATTTCCTCTAAAATTTCCGTCCTTTTGGCTAAAAGCTTGGTTTGGATGTCCGCCTCTATCGTGCCAATGTTGTTAATGGCAGTGTTGGTGGTCTCTTTAATGCTGCTTAAAGACTCTTTGCCAAGCTCTTTAATCTGCTGGACATAGACGCGGGCTTTCTTGCTGGTCTCTACAAGCTCTAATTTGACATCGTCCATGCTCTCTAGCTTCTTTAAAAGCTCTTGCACCATCGATTTCATCGCCAAAACGCCCTGAGCGTCTTTGCCTACGCGCTCTAAAAGCTTCTTGGCGATCTCGATCTGCTCCAACACTAGATCAAAATTCTTAACAATCATGCCGTTGTTGCGGATCATGATGGCGTTGAATTGGTCGAAGTAAGCGTTATAGTCGTCAATTAAAGTTTTGACGTAATCGACTTGCGCGCTGGCAAAGTTCACCCCGCTTTCAAGGTCGGGTTTTAAAAGCTCGGCTTTAGCGTATAAATCCTTCAAGGCCTGAAAACTGCTTAAAATGCGATGCACGCCCTGCAAGCTCAAATAAATTTGCTGCCGCCAATCGTCATTCTGGTTTAACGACTTCTCTAGCAGCTGCATAAAATCCTCTTGAATGGCTTTTGTGGTGGGTAAATCTAGGGTTAAATCCTGCAAATCGGGCGGGAGGGGCAACTGCTCTAAAGTGTCAAAAGGGCGCGTGTGTTTGGCGGTTTCTAACGCTAGGGCGGCCTTAGTTTGCCCGGCTTTGACCTGCTCTAGGGCGGTGCTTAAATCTTGCAAACGTGAGCTGGCCTGCTGGTTTTGGGCCTTAGCGTTTTCTAAAACCTCTGAACCCTCTTTAAGGTCGTTTTCAAAAGTGGCTAAGGCCACGCGCATAAAGTTAAGCTCCTCCTCTGCCTTCTGTAGCGCCTGTTGCTTCTCTAGCGCCTCTTTCTCCTCTGCTGTGAGTCTGACGGCTTCGGGCTCTTGCTCTTGCTCTGTGGCTTCTTGTTGGGGCTCTTTTAATTCTTGCAAATCCTCATCTTGTGCCATGGCTAGCTCCTTTTATGTTGTGTCGGCAGGTCTTGGGCTTGGACTTGGATATTAATGGTCTTGCTGGCGCTGTGCTCGCGGTTTGTGCTGGTGAAAGTGATGGCGTAAGTGCCCGGCGCGCTCTGGTTAAAAAGCATGCTGGACCCATCGCACACATGGCGGCCATCCACGCTAAAGCTGTCTTTGGAATTGCTTAAAAGACTGATGCCCCACACTTTGACGGGGTGCCCGGGCAAGGTCTCCAAACTTTGGGCAAACACCTGCACATCTTGGCGGACATCTTGCAGGGGGTCTAGGGCGTTTAATTCACCGGCTAGGCGGTCTAATATGCCTTCTAACCGCCCATTCGTGCCCGCCATGCCAATTTGGTTAATCGTCCTAATCACATTACTCGCATGCGATGTTACGGCGGCCGTGTTGGTCGCATTGCCGACCACTTGCAAAAAGCCCACGTAGGCATTCGCGCGGTTGATGGCGGCGTTGTCTTTTAAGCTCTTAAGCATGCTGGTGCATTGGATCAAAGCGTTTAAGGCATTGGCCCTTTTAAGCTCTAGCTCGTGCTTGGCGTTGCTGGCTTCAATTTCGATTTTCGCCTTGACTTGGGCGGCTTCTAGGCTTAATTTCGCCTCTTCTAAGCCCTGTTGCATTTCTTGCAAGTGCAATTTTTCGTATTCTAAAGCCCCTTGCATGCAAAGGTTGTTGAGCTCTTTTGAGCTAAAATTTTGCTCCTCTAAAGCCGACCTCAAGGTTAAAAAATTGCGGATAAAGCGATTAATGTTCATGCCATTTTCCCCTGTAGGCCATGGGGGGCAAATTTGCTATAATAAGGCCACTGGATACAGTGTTGGGACTTCTTTGCGCTAATTGGCGTATCGCATAGCTTTAGCTGTGTTTGAGTGGGTAAGGAAAGTAGCGGGTAACTCCTTAGAAAGGAGTACCAACATGAAACTGTTAATAGCCACCGTGGTAATAATGGTTCTGTTAGCGCAGCCATTATATTAACCCACTTTAAGGGGGGCCTGCCCGCAGGGGCGGGCCTACCACGGGGGTTATTGTATCCAACTTTCTTAAAATCTAAGATTAAACTACAGACTTTGCTATAATAAGGCCACTGGATACCATATGGGCTAACTTTCGGGTACTTGGCGAATCGCAGAGTTTTAAACTTTGTTGAGAGGGAAAAGGAGAACGCGGGGAACTCCTTAGAAAGGAGAAACCCGTATGAGATTGTTAATAATCCTCGTGGTTTTAGCGGTTTTTGTACCCACTCCGCTATACTAACCCGTTCGGGGGGCTCGCCGTGAAGGCGGGCTTGACCACGGGGGTTATTGTATCCAACTTTCTTAAAATCTAAGATTAAACTAAACACGCACGACCTTAGAATAAAGGTTTTTGTTGGAATACAGGTTATTTAAATACAGGGCGAGCACGTTTTTCGCCTCTTTGTAAAGGTTTTTAATCATGGCGATTTTTTGCATGTTTTGCTCGTCTGTGGGGATTTCTAACAACAGCCCCAAACTCCCATAGACCAGCGCATTCATGGACAGATCGGGCATAGGCAAATATTCATCCTCGCCACTGACGGGGTCATAATAGTTATACACCACAGACAAAAACCCCGCTTTAAAGGGCGTGACGCTGATTTTATCGCCCTCAATGAGTAGGGCCAAGTCTTGCCCCTCTTGTTGGGGGACGCTCGTCCGCCTTTCTAAATACTTGGCGTTGAAAAACGCCTCTTCCACCCCCAATAAATAATGACACTGGATGTAAGGATTTTTCGGGCTGATCAGCTCGTTTCTCTTAAACTTGTTGAGCTTAAACTCTAAAATCAAGGCCGTACAAGTGGTGTTGATGGCATCGATGATCTCATTCGTGCTGAAACGCAAATTGTCGTAATTGTCGTCTTTTAAACGGCTTCTAATGCGGTCGATGACATCAAGCATTGAGAGCATGGACATACACCTCCTCGACTTCTTTAAAAAATGGGGGACACAGATACAAGGCATTTTTAGAGATGTTGCAATCATACACCCTTAAAAATTCCTTGACAAGCTGCATGGCCCTTAAATCCACATTGGGGGGGAAGGCCCCGCCCACCAAATAGGCATCTAAAAGGGTTAAATCCAACGCATAGAAGTTTAAAGGCTTGGGGTAGTCTAGGTAGTTTAGCTCCCCCTCGCCCGGACACACGCTAAAACGATGGAGCCCGTTTGCGTTTTGGTAGGTGTAAATTTCGCTGGCATCACTTATGGGCAGGGCGTGTGCGCCGCTCACATTAAAACGCGCCTTGATGGCCCCATACCTAGAGCTTAAAAACACCTGCCCGCTGCCCTCAAAACGCACTAAACGCATCATGCGCGCACCATCGGCGCCGCTTCGTCTGCTGGTGTTTGGGGGTTTGCGCTCATGTCATAGAGTTGCGCGCTTTGCCCCATTTGCTCATTGGCCTTGAGCCGCTCGGCTTCTCTGGCATTGTAGCGTTTGGTCTCCTCCATGAATTGCTGGCGGGCTAGGTCGTTGGCGCGTTGCATTTCTTTAATTTGAGATTGGGCGTTTTGGGCCCCTTGGATGGTGTTAAATAAACCCATCCCAAGATTGACAAAATCTAGCCCCAGCCCTACTCCCATGGCCGTCTTGCTCATCATGGGGCTTAGGTTTAGATTAAAACTACCGGCCATGCTAGACTTCTAGGGTGATTTCAGAGGGCAAGAAGTAATGCATCCGCAAGATGCATAGCGGGTCTTTCTCTTCTTTAGCGGCGGGCTTGGCCGGGAGAGCTTTGGGGTCGGCTGGCCCTGCGGCGGGCTTAGTCTCGGCCTCTTTTTTGGATTTAAAGCCTGTGATGGTGGCGACCACCACCTCGTTTTTGAGCGCGCAAAAGGGCATGGAAGTGTCGGCGACATCTTTAGCCGCGCAATCCACATTGTTTAAAAAATATTCGAGGTCTTGGCCCACGCCTAAATCGATGGTGCACCCGGCTAAGGGCTCCACAATTTGTAAAGACGTGCTGATGACCTCGGCCCCTGCGGGCAGAATCGCCAATTGCTTTTTTTCTTCGTCTAAATTAAAGGCCACTTTGCATAAATAGCTGATATTCTTTACTTTCTGCAACATCAATCATCCTTTCGCTAGGGTTACAAACTAACGCCACAAAGGGCAAAACCTTAAAATTTTGGCTGTTTTGCAAATCAAGGCACAAACTGATTTGGCCTTGACTCTCGATAAGACTTTCCAAACTCACACCTTCGCGCTAAAAAGCCCTATGACCGCAAAATCTGTATTGTCGTAGACGCTAGGAACGCCGTTCGCGCTGTTAAAACGCGCCTTGCTGATGCCTAAGATTCTATCGACCCCACAAATGGTTTTGCGCCCCGCGTCCTCGGTTTCATTGATGTAGAAGTTGATAGACGCGTTGCCCGCTAGCACCAACGCGCTCGCCCCAATCAAAGCCCCAATAGACACGGGGGTATCGCCCGCGTAAGTGCTAGGCGGCGTTACACGCGTCACATTCTGCTTATTTAAATTGGCCTCAAAGTCGGCATCTTCCACTTCGGAGTTTAAAAGCCCCACATTCATAGAAGTCCAAACCCCCATGTCTAAAATGGGGCAATTGTCAATCACGCCCACAATGCCCGTAAATAGGGCGTTCTTCGCGCCTCTATCCCCCGCGTATTTTTGGATTTCTTGGTATTCGGGGTCGGTTTTAAGCTGGTTGATGGCAAAACTATCCAAGAGAATAATGTAGCTGTAATTTTGCACGCTAAGCCCACCCGTGGTGACCATTTCGCTTCTTATGGGCTTGAGCGGGAAACTTTGCTTGTTGTCATGCCTTAGGCCCGCTCTGGCTTGGAAAATCGCGCGGCGGATGGCCTTAACGCTCATTTTATCGCCCTCTTTAATTTGGCTGGTGAGCTCTGCAATGGCCTTATGCAAATTCACGGCATTTGCGGGCTTTTCGGGGCTTTTAAAGCCCTGCAACTCATCGCACACCACGACATTCGTAAAGTCATTGCTGAGCGCGCACACCAACGCGCGATCTCTCTTGGCTTGAATCCACTCGGTCAAGCTGTCGCTGGCCTCTTTGATGAAGTCTATATGCTTCATGGCCGAATAGTGCTTGATCTCGCTCTTGATGGCATTGCCCACCACTTCGGGGTAAATCGTTTGGCATAAAATCTCTAAATTGTCAAAGTTGACATTAAAGTCCGTATTGCCCTTCACCCCGCTCCCGCTAAGCTGCGCTTTTAGGCGCGGGCGGTAGGGCTGGTTATCCTCAACTATATAAGTCCTAACCCCTCTATCGCTGCCTCTGCCCGTCAAGGGCTCAAAGGGCGACTTCTTCCAACTGGCCGCCTCGATCTGTTGGCCGATCTTCACGCTCACATTCGGGTCATTCTTCCAATTGCCGATGTTGATTTCGTTTAATCCTTGTAGCATTTGCATCCTTTCTAAAATCGATTCATCACCATTTCTTGAGAGCCGCCGCCTGCTTGCGCGGGGTTGCCCTCCACGCGTTTAGGCAAGGGCTCTTCTTGCTGGGCTACTCCATTTGTGTAGGCATTGTAAAGCTCATAAAGCACATTCCAAAACTCCTCTCCGCTGAGGCTGTCTAGTTGTTGGCGGTATTTGGGGGGCAAGTCCTCGGTGTAAAAGCGCCCCATGGCCTCAATGTCGGCCTCGGGGTTTTTTTGCAAAAAGGCTTCTTGCCCGGCTTGCATGTCCTTCGTGGTTTGTTGGCCGGCGATGGTGGTTTGCAGCTCCTTAGCGCGCTGGATTTTGCCGCCCAGCTTGTCTTGCAAGAATTGGTTTTGCAACTCTAGGATTTTCTTAACAAACGCCTCTCTGTCGTCCCAAAAATCCTGCTCGAACGCCTCCATGTGCGCGGCGGCGTATTTGGCAAAGTCGGTTTCAAGGCTGGCCTCGGCTTGGGCGAGCTCTTGCTTGATGGTCTCAAGCTCTAGCTCCTCGGCGCTCGCGCTCGCCTCGTTGGCCCCGCTCGTGGCCCCGCCGCTCGTGGCCCCGCCGTTTGTGCTCGCCGCCTCGTTTGCGCCCCCGCTCGTGCCGTTCGCGCCGGTCATAGCAGCCTTAGCTGCTCCGGCCGTTTCAGGCTGGTTTTCGTGATCCATCGCAACCCCTTAAATATTTTTACGCCAAGAGTAAAGCACAAACCCAAAAAAAATTAAAGGGTTAATGCCGCTGACCCTAGCGCGCCGCTAGCCCTAAAAAGCCTAGAAGTTCCCTGAAACGTTTTAACTTTGCAGCTTAAGCCACGCTAAGGCCACAACAAGCGCCCCCAAGCCCCCCGGGCTTAGTTAAAATAGTATTGATTGCCAACCCTACGCTGCGCTATGCTGCGCTACGGGTTGGCGTAAAAAATTTTGCTAAAACCCGCGCTTGACACCCTTAAGTCTTTGATCCAACAGCCAAACCATCTTCAAATCCCTAGAATCTAATGCGCTCTGCAACGACCTTTTCAAACCAGCCGCCTTAAATTGCCTTAAAGCCATCTGCCAATACTTCGGCTCTAACATGACAAATTTAGACCTAAGCGCTTGGGCTTGATGCGAATCTAAATTGCCTGCAAGGATATTTAAGAACACTTCCTTGAGCACAAAATCTTCTGTGGATAAGTTTTTGTAGACGATGAATCTAAACTCTTCAGACTCTAACATGGTCAGCAAGATGCGCCCCTCCAAAGAGAATTTAGAATGCGGGATTGAGGGTTTCTTAGAATAAGTCTTAAACACTTCAGATTTAACCGAGGCTAGAGCTTGCAACTTGGAGAGAAACGCATCTTTGAGGAAGGGAGGGTAAGATTGGATAAGAGAGTTTAGGTAGCTGTAATTCTTATCCTTATCGGCAATGCTAAGTTCAGCACGCAAATGATGACGGCAAAAGTAGGTCCAGCCGTCCTGTTTGAATAGATTAGGCTTAACGCCATTCTTCAAAAACTTATCCAAATCTTTAAGGGCTTTAGACTTAGGCAAATCGGTTTTGGCATAGACCACAGCACAAGCCCCATACTGCGCCTTAAAACACATCTCTAAGGCTTTGAGCGTGGCGTTAAAGCCGGCCACGTCAGAATCGAAGCTAAACACAATCTCCACGCCTAGATTGGTTAAAATCTTTAAGTGGTGTTCGCTAAAAGCGACTCCCATCGTGCAAACGACATGAGGGTAACCAAAATGCGTAAAGGCCATCACATCAAAGAATCCTTCACACACGATAACCTGCTTCTTCTCTAGAATCGAGGGCATGGCTTGGTGGAGATTGTAGAGCATGAAGGATTTTTTAAAGAGGGGGGTGGCGGGGGTGTTGATGTAACGGATGATCTCGGGGGGGACATTCTCTGCCGGGTAGCGGCCGCTAAAGCCCACGACCTGCCCCCTAAAATTCATCACCGGCATTAAAAGGCGGTAAAGCATGGAGAAGTGGCCTTTTTCATTGAGAATGCCCGCCAACCGCAACACATCCACACTAAAGGCTTGCCTGACCTTTTCCACGACTCTAAGGCTACAAAAGCCCAATTTAAAGGTCTTGATTAAAGGGGTGCTTAAGCCGCGCGCGCGGACATACGCTAAAGCCCTATTGTCTTCAGCGTTTAAAAGCTCTATGGCGGCGACATTGGCCGTGTAGGCCAAAGCCTCTAAGGCGTCTCTTAAAGGCTCTATTCGGCCATCCTCGACAATCTCTAAAGAGAAGTTAGAAAGCTGGGCCACAAGCTTAACGGCCTCCACAAACTCTAAACCCTTCAAGCGTTGGACGAAAGTGATGACATCCCCACTAACCCCACAGCCAAAGCAATAAAAATACTTCTTCTGTGGGTTGATGGAGAGACTGGGAGTCTTTTCGGTGTGGAAAGGGCACACGCACTTATAGCTAAAGCCAAAGCGTTTTAAATCCACTAATTTTCCCATCACATCCACAATGTCCAAAGACTCCTTAAGCTCTTTAATGTTTTGGATGACGAGCATTAATCCTCCCTTCGATAAAAGAGTCTGGGCTGGCCTTTTCTATTGCCTTCAATGTGGACGAATTTAAAGCTCTTTTGGTCGATGCGGAAATACTTAAAGGTCTGCAAGCCGGTTTGCTTATTCTTAAGCGTGGTGATCTTGCGCATCAAAAACCCATGCTCTTCATCAAAGTTTAAACGCTTAAGCTCAAATTTCTTAAGCCTAGAAATTCTAAACATGATGTCTGCCTCATGGCTGCCCTTCTTAGAGCCAAAGGGGGCAAATTCATCGTCCTTAGAGTTTTGGATGATGAGGATAATGAGCACTTCTAAAGACTTCGCCAAAGAACTAAGCACCGTGAATTTAGAGCTTTCAAATTCCTCCTTGCTATTGATGGCATCTCCATAACCCATCACCCGCATTTGAGAGTCGATGAGAAAGGCCTTAAAACCCTTGCGGGCTAGACTCTTGATCCGCGCACTTAAATCGTTTAAGTGCTGGCTATCCCCATCCAGATACAAGTTGTCGGGGTTGAAATAAAACTTCCTTCGCAAGAGATGATCCACATAGCCACGCACGGGAAACTCAAAGCTAAAATAACACACCTTGTGCTCAAGCGCCATGAACTCTAAGAACTGCTGGCAGAGCAAAGTTTTACCCGTCTCAGCGTCCCCAGAAACCAACACAAAGCGCCCCACTTCAAACCCCCCGCCCAAGATTTCATCAAAGAAACTAACGCCTGTAGATAGCTTAGCAAGAGGGGGCATGTCGGCAAAGCGTTTGATGTATTCAGACAAGAGCGCGCCATTTTTGGAGGGCTCAATGCTGATGTAGCGGTTGATGAACTCCAAATCGTAAATCTCAGAGTTGAGCGATGCCTTAGCCAATTCATTGGCCAGCTTGCGCTGGACCTTCAAGGCTAGGAACTTCTTAAAGTCTTCCTTGAGATTGATGTAATCGGGCGTGCAATCGGCGTTAAACACCTCTAAGAAGTCTTGGCTCTGACAAAAGCCCTCACCCAGCTCCAACAACAAGGTTTCCCTAGTGATTAAACGCTTGTCCCTAGATAAATCTATCACCGCATCGATGATCTTACGATGGGCTGGTTCTAAGAACTCTAAGGGGATGCCCTCTAAGAATTCTTCTAAATCCTGCGGGAAATTGATGAGGCTATGGACGACTAACTTTTCCATGCACCCTCCAACTCACACAATAACCCCTCCCACTCATCTAAAAAGCCCCTTTGCTCTAAAAGCTTGGCATAGACCATCAAATTCTCTTTTGCCAACTGCTCGAGCATCTCCAAGATGGAGCGCTTGAGTAGGGCGTTTTGACTCAAGTTTGAAATGGCAGCGAATCGGCGAAAACTTCTGACAATGCCGGGGCTGACCATAAACTTTTTGCGCACGGGCTTTAGGGCGGGATTTATAAATCCTCTTTGATTTTTGCCAACTATGGGCATCTTTTCTCCTTTTCTTCAACAAACAATAGCGCATAGCACGCTCCACAATGACCGCCCGGCTTTGCCCCTCAATCTCGGCCACAAAGTCCAGAAGGTCTAATATCCCTTGCTCTAAAAAGAACGACCCCGTATGGATTTTAATGGGTTTAGTCTTCTTCAAACTCTTCACAATAGGTCTCGCAAACCTGATCGAGCACATCCGCGGCATTGTCGTAGTCAAAGCCGAATTTGCGCATCAAGCCATCCAAAATGCGTTTAGCCTTCTTGGCTTTAAAGTCCTGTTTGAAGTCCTCAGACTCTAAGCGCTCAATTTTAGAACTGATTAAAGGGAACAGATCGCGATAGCCCCGGCGCATGCTATAGGCCACACACGCCTCTAAATCCTCCCCCTTAGCCTTGAGCTCTAACATCCGCTCCAAGATGGCCTTTTTAGCCCCGTAGGATAGCTTAGAATGCTCACGGCGGTAAGTGACGAACTTTTCGAAGGCTTGAGCCTCGAACGGCTCTAAAGTGCTGGTATCGAAGTTAAAACACGAGTCGGCCATGTGCTTGATCTTCTCTAGGCTCTCCACGACAAACTCCCTACCCTTTAACCAGACATTTCCCCGCTTGGATTCTGCAGATTCCCCCTCCCCTCCCTCACATGCGCGCGTATGCGCGTAAGAGATTTCATGTTTCTTTTTCTCCATGTTTCTTTTTAAGGGCGCAAAATTTATACGTGTGGCTGAAACCTCGATGTGTGCGGGGTTTGTGGCACTTTTTAGGGCATTTTGCCCCATTGACGGTTTTTGCATTGAGGCGGCGTTTTCGCCCCCCACTTCTACTCCCTGCCCCGCCGCTAAAAAGTCAGACAAGGACCCGCTATTAACATAAGTTGAGCCTGTTACGCTCAACTTGTCTAAGTTAGAGGGCTCAATATGTTTTTTTCGAAATTCTGAAAATTTTGTTAAAATTTCGAAATCCGGGGCGAGCTGTTTTTCTTTAATCAGTTCCCCCGATTCCTCCACTTCTTCCCATTCCTCGTATTTTTTTTCTTTTTTTTCTCCAACGAAAAGAACGGCAGGAGCAGGAGCAGGAGCGCAAGCAGCGGGCAAGGGATGGGCGGCCGCTGGTGGGAGCTCTTCGTCCGGTGGGACCTCGTCTGGCTCTTTGAAGATGAAGGCGTACTCGTCCGTAAGTTGGCCCGACGAGAGGCGCAAACGAGAGATAGACAACACGCCCGCGGCGATGAGCTCGTTAATGTATTTCCACAAGGTGCGCGAAGACAGCTTTAACGCCTTGCAAAGGTGCGGGGTGTTGGGCTTCCAATTGCTCGGCAAGGATTTGATGAAAAGCAAAACGCCCATGCTCTGCACGCTCAAGTTGCACTTTTGGATGATGGTGTTGGAGACGCGGGTGAAGGGCTCGTTGTTGTGGATTTTGACAATCATGTTAATTCCTTTCGACAAAAACGCATTCGTGCACAATGACCCCATCCGGGGCCACAAGAGCAAGCCCATAAGCGGCGATGAATTGGCCGTGGCGGTTTCTTAGGGCTTTGATTTTCAGCACCCCGCAGCGCTTGAGCTCGTTAATGTATTTCCACAAGGTGCGCCCGGAGATGCCAAATTGGTTACAAAGGGTGTAAGTGAGCCCCGTTGTGTGGCTTTGGGTGCTTGCCAAGAAGGCTAAAATGCCCGTGGCTTGCAGACTTAGGCCGTGTTGGAGGGTGCAATATTGCAAGAGGGCGAGCACCTCATCGGCTCTGATGTATTTAGCGCTCATGAAAACTCCTTGTCTAAGAAAGTGGCGTGCGTGGTGTGCTCCTTTTTGATGTAGTGCGCGTAAACCCGGTAGGTGATTTCTAGGTTCTTGTGCCCTAGGGTGTGGCTCACCCATAGGGGGTCTTCGCCGCGGCTAAGCATCAAGCTGGCGAAGGTGTGGCGGGTGGTGTAAAGCTTAGAGTGGGGCATGCCAAGCGCGCTTAATAAATTCTTCCACGCGTAGGCGATGTTGTGCAGCCGCATGCGCTTGTAGGCAAAAATCTCCCTGTGGGGCTCATAACCCCCGATTTTGTTGGCGAACTCCATTAAAGCCCGCTTGACGACGGGCAACATGTCGATTTCGCGCGTGGAGGATTTGGTTTTGGGGGTTTGGGTGGTGCGCTGGGTGTAGTTGTAGGTCGCCTTGATCGTGATGGTGTCCTTCTTAAAATCCACATCCTCCCACCTTAAGGCCAGCAGCTCGCCCGTGCGCGCCCCGGTGAAGAAGGCCACAGTTAAGAAAGCCTTAAGCTTTGCGTCTTTGGCGTGCGCCAACACCCTTTTAATCTGTTCTAAACTAAAGGGGATGATTTTCTTAGGGGGCTTGGTGTTGGTGATTTTCTGCGTGAAGAAGGGGTTTTTTTCGATGTAGCCCTCTTGGGTGCAAAACTCTAAAAAGTCTTTGAGATAAAAGACCATGGTTTTGGTGTGGGCGTGGCTGTAGTGGCCGTCAATGAGGCGTTTGTAAAATTGGGAAACGTGGGCGCTGTTTAAGTGCATGGTGTTGCAATCCACGCCCCCGGTTAAAAGCTCGATGACGCGCTTGAGGCTGTAGTGGAAGGTTCTTTGGGTGCTGGGTTTAAGCCCGATGGCGCGCTCTAGGCGACGTTTGGCGGCAATGCTGACTTTCACGCCCTGCGTGTGCTCCTTGAGGATGGCGGCCTCGTTGGCTAAAGCCCACGCGCGGTTTGCGGGCGTGTCCTTGCGCTTGAGCGTGAAGCGGCGGCGCTGGCCGTTGATGGTAACATTGGCATATAAGTTGCCCTTGCGGCTAAATAAGGTCATTTTCTCTCCTTACACAATTTTTCTTGGTGTTCTGGGAATTCAACCAAGATTAAGACACATGCAAATTGCACCCCCCCTTGGGGTTTTGAAGTCCCGAATCGCCAAGGATTTTTCAAATGGGGGGCTTGGGGCGGGCTTCTAGGCAAGAGACTATTGGGCTTGCAACCCCGCTAGAGCGGCAAGTTTGCTTAAGCCTCTTTGGGCCTAAAATGGGCCTAAATGGGGGGGATGTTTAAGATTTGTAATAAAGGGGGGGTTTATGTTAAAATACTGGCCTGCTTTGCAAAAAACACAACAAAAGGGATTTTCCATGCCAAAATTTTTACAAACTTCTTTATTTATGTTAAAATACTGGCCTGCTTTGCAGAAAACACAACAAAAGGGATTTTCCATGCCAAAATTTTTACAAACTTCTTTATGTGCGTTTTTGGCTCTAAGCGCGCCCCTTCTTGCGCAAAAGACCGACAGCTTAGGGCTGATTAAAAAGGCTTTAGAAGCAAATTTAGTCCCCATGCCCACAGGCAAGGATTTAGACAAGTATTTGATCCAAAAGGTTAAAGAATTGGATCTAAAGTATCAAGGCGCGGTGATGACAAAGGCGCAAATCGAGCTGGGTAAAAAGCTCTATTTAGACCCAAGAATCTCCACTTCTTATTTGATCTCGTGCAACACCTGCCACAATTTAGGGTTAGCGGGCGTGGATTTGGTGTCTAGAGCTGTGGGGGAGGGCTGGAGACCTAACACGCACTTTTTAAACTCCCCCACCGTGTATAACTCTGTGTTTAACGCCGTGCAGTTTTGGGATGGGCGGGCGGCACACCTAGATGAGCAGGCTAAGGGTCCCATCAGTAACCCCGTAGAGATGAACGCCAACCCCAAAATCGTGGAGGCGAAAATCAACTCTATCCCCGGATATGTCAAAGCCTTTAAACGCGCCTATGGCAATAACATTAAGATTGATTTAAACCTCATCACAAGCACGATCGCCATGTTTGAAGCGACCTTAGTCACGCCTAGCCGTTACGATGACTTTTTGCGGGGCAATGCCAAAGCGTTGAGTCGCCAAGAGCAAGAGGGCTTAAAACTTTTCCTAGATAAGGGCTGTACGGGTTGCCACAATGGCATTAATTTGGGCGGGATGATGCAACCCTTCCAAGTGGCCGCTCCCTATAAATTCGCCAATGTGGGCGACTTTAAAGGCGACAAAGATGGCATGGTCAAAGTCCCCACTCTGCGTAATGTCCTAGAAACCATGCCCTACTTCCACAATGGGCAATATTGGGACATTAAGGACGCGATTAAAGAAATGGGCGCGATTCAGCTAGGCATCACCATCAACGATGAAGAGGCGAAAAAGATCGCCACTTTCTTCAACGCTTTAACGGGCAAAAAGCCCACCATCATTTACCCCGATCTGCCCGTCATGAGCGCGAGCACACCCAAACCACAAGGGATTATGGAGGGAGATAAAAAACCGACTAAACAGCCCACACACTAATTTAAGCGCAACTTGGGTATAATGCCCGCTTTATTTTGCAAAAGGAGCATTCATGGCTAGAAGATGTATGTTGAGCCACAAGGGGCCTATGGTGGGTAACCGCGTGAGCCACGCCAACAACAAGAACAAGCGGCGTTTATTGCCCAACCTACACACCATCCGCATCACCCTAGAGGATGGGACAAGGCAAAAAATTAAAGTCGCCACTTCGACTCTAAGGACCATGCGCAAGAGTAAATAGGCGGGCTAGGATGCCCTTTAATGCTGCAAAAAGTTAAGGGATTTCTCTCTCTTGTTAAAAAAAAGAAAGTCAAGGCAGATTACAACCTAAACGCCGAGATTTACGAACAATTTGAGGTTTTTAGACTCCCTTTAGTTTTAATCCAATGTTTTGTGTTGGTGGGGACTTTGGGCTATTTAGCCCTAGAAGATTACACCCTCATCCAAGCCTTTTTCCAAACCACTTACACTTTCACTTCTACGGGCTTTGGGGCGCTCAATGAAAGCCATTTTGGCACAATCAGCGTCTTTTTCACTTCGATCATCATGTTTTGCGGTACGGGGGTTGTTACCTTTAGTGTCGCCGTTTTAATCAGCGTCATCAACAAGGGCGTTTTATCTAGGCTCATTCGGGAGAAAAAAATGATTTACAAAATCGCAAGACTCAAAAACCACTATGTCATTTGCTACCACAACGAATACACGATTGAACTCAGCAAACAATTTCGCAGCGCACAAATCCCCTTTGTGGTGGTGGATAACAAGCCCAACTTTGAAGAAGAAGCGATCAAACACAAGTACCCCCACTACATTGTGGGCGACCCGCACACAAATTTAGCCATGTTAAAAACCCATTTAAGCAGCGCTAAGGGGGTCGTTACTTTCTCTGAGATTTTGCCGGTCAATGTGGCCCTAATCGTGAGTGTGCGGCTCTTTGAAAAGGAACTCAAGCGCAAACCCTACTATGTGATCGCCAGCGCACACAGCGATGAGGGCTTAGAAAAGTTAAAGAAACTAGGAGCTGATAGCGTGGTGTCGCCCACAAAACTGATGGCGCAAAGGGTGAGCGCGATGGCGATTCGCCCCGACATGGAAAACATCCTAGAAAAATTTATTTACAAGAAAGACACTTTATTAGACCTAGAGGAAGTGATTGTGCCTAAAGAAAGTTGGCTCGTGCAGCGCAAGCTCAAAGAGGCGCATTTTAGGGAAATCACCAAGGTTTTCATCATTGGCATCATCCAAAAGGATGGGCGCTACATCCCCATGCCCGATGGAGAGGCGATCATTGCCAGCGAGTCTAAACTCCTGATGATCGGCACTTCTGAGGGGGTGGAAAAATCCAAGTCCTTTATTCTGCAACACCAACGCCCGATGGAGATGGACTACATCACCCTATAAGCCCCCGCTAGGGGTTTTTTGCTATAATAGACAAATGAAACCGCGCTTGTCCCTTTTTTGTGCTTTGTTTTGCTCTTTAAAGGCCCTCACGCCTTACCACAAGGAGTATGTCCAGCTGCTCACAGAAGACGATGGCTACATCAACCCCTACATCGATCGCTACTACACGGCTGGTACACGCATTGGCTGGGTGAGTAAAGAATACGCCTTTAAGAAAAAATCGGCCATGTCTTGGGCGCATTTTGTGAGCTTGCAGGGCAAAAAAGAGCGCGCAACCCGTTTTAACATCTACCTCACCCAAGACATGTACACCCCCACTCTAGCCAACCGCAAACTTCCCATGCCGCTTAAAGGCGAGCACCTTTATGGGGGGTGGTTGCGTTTAAACTTTGGGATTTTCCAAAGAAGCGCGCACTCTTTAGAGCACGTGAGTGTGTCCTTTGGGATGGTCGGCCCCGCATCTTTGGCCGCACAAACGCAAAATCTCATCCACACATGGGGGCATGACCCGAAGTTTCTAGGGTGGAATAGCCAGATTAAAAACGAGTTCATTTTTGAACTCAACTACACTTGGATACAAAAGCTTGACTTTTATAAAAGCCGTTTTTTTAGCATAGACATGTTGCCCGGTGCCAGCTTTAGTTTAGGCAACGCCTTGACGAATTTTAATCTAGGTACAACTTTGCGGGTGGGTTACAATTTAGATGCTGACTTTGGACCTAACCAAATCCACAGCAATTTTGCCGGCGGTGAGCCTTACAGCAACCGCTTTTCCTTCTATCTCTTTGCGGGGGCGATGGGCTCGTTCCAGCCCTTGGATATTTTCGTGCAGGGCAACGACCCACAGACGCATGGCATCACCCAACTGCCCTATTTTCTCTACGATGCCCAGGTGGGGGTGGCGATTCTTTACAAAGGGTGGCGCTTTGCCTTTAGCGCGATTGATTTAAGCAAGACCTTTAGAGACCAGCGCCAAAACCACAACATTGGCAGCATAGAATTGGACTTAGCGTTTTAATGCGTAAAAAATTCATGTTCATTGCTTTGGGGATGGGCGGGCTTTTGTGCGCCTTGCTCTTGGGCGTGGGCTTGAAGTTAAGTGCTGATGTTAAGCACAAATTAGAGCAGAGTTTAAACAGGCTAGCCACAAATATCCACGCCAAACCCTTTAAGTGCTATGGGTTTAAAAACATTGTCTGTCAAAGTGCGGGCATCGCCAAACAGACGGGGGACATTAAAGTCGCCCTAGAGGAAGTCAAGACCAATGCCCTGCGCTTTAAGCTGGATGTCCCCACCATCTATGCCAAAGAGGCGTGGCAACCCACGAGCGCGCATTGCCTTTTAGATTTGAGTTTAAAGGACACGCTCATCGGGCAAAACGCTTGTGCGCTTAAAAACTCCAAAGCCGCCTATGAGTTTTCGCTCAACGCCCGCTTTAAAGAGGGCGACAAGCCCGTGAGTCTTAAAAATCTCTTGGGCAAAGACTCGCCCACAAAAGATTTAGAGGTCTTGGTGGAGCGGCTGGGCTTTAAGGTGTCCTCTAAGGACATGCGCTCTTTGCTCTACCCACTCTTGCAAAAAAGTGGGGACATTAAAAACCCCCATTTTGACCCGCAGGCTTATGACAAGGCTTTAAAAGAAATTGCCCGCTCGTTTAAAGGCACAATTTTAGTCGGGCTACTGGTGGCCGGCTTGCAAGATGAGGTGGTAAAAGCACAGGACTTGTCGCAAAAGTTTTTAGATTTTGCCAACAACAAGAGCGACCATGTGAGCTTTGAGCTTGTCAATAAAAACGCCCCCTTCAAGCGCTGGACGGACTTAAGAAACTTTAAAGAGATCTGGGCGTACTTGCCCCATTTTAGCCTAAAAGTCTTGCCATGAAGCGTATTTTACAAGCGTGGCTTTACTCTAAGGCGGGTTTAAAGGCGGCATTTGCAGATGAGCCCGCCTTTAGGCAGGTTGTCTTGTTGGCTCTTGTGGGCTTTGTCGGGGCGTGTTTTTTGGCGCACTCTTTTATGCAGTTTGTGCTTTTAATTTTGCCCGGGGCATTGTGCCTCATTGTGGAGTTGTTAAACAGCGCAATTGAAAACGCCGTGGATTTTACGGGGACACACCAGCACCCCTTAGCCAAAAAAGCAAAAGATATGGGCAGTGCGGCGCAGTTTGTGGCGTTGATGTTCTTTATTTTGGTGTGGGGGGGTTATTTTGTCTTTTAGGAGAGTGAATGGAAATTAAAGATGTCAAAATTGAGGAGTCTTTGCAAGAGAGTTATTTAGACTACTCAATGAGCGTGATTGTGGGGCGGGCCCTTCCAGACGCTAGAGATGGGCTAAAGCCCGTGCATCGGCGCATTTTATATGCCATGCACGAGTTGGGGCTAGGGGCGAAAGTGCCTTATAAAAAGAGCGCGCGCATTGTGGGCGATGTGATCGGGAAGTACCACCCCCATGGCGACAGTGCGGTTTATGAGGCCTTAGTGCGCATGGCACAAGATTTTTCTATGCGCTTGCCCTTAGTGGATGGGCAGGGCAATTTTGGCTCAATCGATGGCGACAACGCCGCGGCGATGCGCTACACAGAAGCACGCATGGCAGGTGCGAGCGAGGAATTGCTAAGAGACATTGAAAAACAGACCGTGGATTTTAGCGACAACTACGACAGCACGCTAAGCGAGCCGGATATTCTGCCTAGCCGCCTGCCCAATCTTTTAATCAATGGCTCTAGCGGGATTGCTGTAGGGATGGCGACTTCTATCCCCCCGCATCGCCCCGATGAGATCGTAGACGCTTTAATTTGCGTGCTTGAAAACCCCCAAGTGGAGCTCTTAGACATTTTAGACATCGTGCAAGGGCCAGACTTTCCCACAGGGGGCGTGATTTATGGCAGGGCGGGGATTTTAGAGGCTTACAACACGGGCAGAGGGCGCATTAAGGTGCGGGCCAAAACCCGCTTTGAAAAGATAGGCAGCAGAGAAAGTATTATCATAGAGGAAATCCCTTACCAAACCAATAAGGCAAAGTTAGTCGAGCAAATCAGCGAATTGGCTAAGGATAAGATCGTGGAGGGGATCGCCGAGGTGCGCGATGAGTCGGATAGAGAGGGGGTTAGGGTGGTGATTGACCTTAAAAAAGACGCGGTAGCGCAGATTGTGTTAAACCACCTTTATAAGTCAAGCAACATGGAGATCACCTTTAGCATGATCATGCTTGCCATTTACAATAAAGAGCCTAGAATCTTCAATCTCTTAGAATTGCTTAATCTCTTTTTATTACACAGAAAAACCATTGTCATTCGGCGCACCATCTACGAGCTAGAAAAAGCAAAGGCGCGGGTGCATATTTTAGAGGGCTTGTTAATCGCCTTGCAAAATAGCGAGGCGGTGATCGCCTTGATTAAGAGCAGTGCCGACACTTTGGGGGCTAAAGAGGCGTTAGCCAAAGCGCATAACTTGAGCGAAGAGCAGAGCAAGGCGATTTTAGAAATGCGTTTGCAACGGCTCACGGGGTTAGAGCAAGAGAAAATCCAACAAGAACACCAAGAATTGCAAGCCCAGATCGCCTATTTGCAAGGCATTTTAGAGCACGCGGATAAATTAAACGCCCTCATTAAAGAGGAGCTTTTAGAGGTGAAAGAGAAATTTAGCACCTCACGAAAAACCCAAATTGAAGAAGATTACGAGGGCTTAAGTGCAGAAGATTTGATCGCCCACGAGGACATGGTTGTGACGGTGAGCCACAGAGGCTATGTCAAACGCATGCCCTTAAAAGTCTATGAGCAACAAAAGCGGGGTGGTAAGGGCAAAATCTCGGGCAACACGCATGAGGACGACTTCATTGAGTTTTTCTTCAGTGCCAACACCCACGACACCATCCTGTTTGTTACCAACATGGGGCAACTCTATTGGCTTAAGGTCTATCGTATCCCTGAAATGGGTAGAAGTGCGATCGGCAAAGCCTTAGTCAATCTCATAGACTTGCAGCCTGGCGAGCGGATCAAGGCAACTTTATCCACCGCCGACTTTAGCCCTGATAAATCTTTGGTCTTTTTCACCAAAAAGGGCTTGATCAAACGCACGAATTTAAGCGCATTTGGGCGTGTTAGGGGCGGTGTGCGTGCGATTGTGCTCGATGAGGACGATGCGCTCGTGACCGCACAAATCCTAAGCTCAGGCACACAAGAGTTGTTTATGGCAAGTTCACAAGGCATGTGTATCCGCTTTAGCATAGAGGGGGTTAGAGAGATCGGACGGGTGGCTAGAGGGGTGATTGGCATGCGCCTAAGAGCCGGCGATGAGGTGATCGGGGGGGGCGTGATCTCTAGCGAGCAAGAAAAATTACTCAGTGTGAGCTCCAAGGGGCTGGGCAAGCAGACTTTAGCGGGGGCTTACCGCTTACAAGGGCGGGGCGGTATGGGGGTCATTACCATGAAAATTACCCAAAAAACGGGCGACTTGGTCGGTATTGTGAGCGTGGATGAGAGCCAAGATTTAATGCTTTTGACCAAGAGCGGTAAGATGATCCGCATGCCTATGGATAGCATCCGCGAAACGGGGCGCAATGCCAGCGGGGTGAAACTTGTGAGCGTGGAGGGCGATGGCGTGGTTTATGCGAACACTTGCCCGAAAGAAAATGAAGTGGAATAAAAGCTAAAAATCATGTTAGTATTCTTTCTTTCTCCAATGATATAAGGAGCGTCCATGCAATCCCAATCTCTAACCATAAAAGAGTTTTTTGCGGGCGATAAATGTTACACCATTCCTCTTTACCAATGCGCTTATGCGTGGGAGAAGAAAGAATGGAGTCAATTCTTGGCAGACTTGGAAGAGGTTGCCCGTGGGGGCAATGATGACTACTTTGGCAGTGTCCTTTTAGAGTCTATGACAAATCCAAAACGCATCGACATCATCGATGGCCAACAACGCATCACCACAATCCTTATTTTTATCCGTGCCTTGCACAATGTTTTAGAAAAGCGAGCGGATAAAAGCGAAAAACTAGACGATAAAAGTAAAGAAGTCTTTTTACGCTACTTAGAAGACAATTTTTTGGTTTATTACGAGGTGCCCAAACTCAAAGTAGTGGAATACGACAATGCCTACTTCTATGAGATGGTTATCGTGGGCGATGATGCAAGATGCCCCAAACCAAACACCCCCTCCCAAGAGCGTATCCAAGGAGCTAAAGAGTTTTTCACCAAAAAATTAAGAGATGAAAAAATCTCCCATATCTTGAAACTACTCTACAAAGTGGAAAACGCTAAAGTGTTGCGCACTGAATTTACCAATAAGAAAGATGCGGTTTTAATGTTTGAGTTGCAAAACAATCGGGGCAAGGACTTGACCCAAATGGAGCGGCTCAAAAGCTATTTGGCCTACCAAATCTACACTTACAGCGACAATCAAGAGAGTGCAGAAGAGCGGTTAGAAAAGATTTCTAACATTTTTGAGAGCATTTATGCCATGCTCAACGACAGTCAAATTAAGGTTTGGCATGAGGATGCGATTTTGCGCTTCTTTAACATCTCCTACTTTAAAAAACAGGGCTATGGCTATAACGAGAATGATGACAATTCCAATTACAAGAACGAACTGCATAACCCGTCAGATAACCCCAATCCAACCAAACAAGATAAGCTAATTTGGATTGAAAACTACGCTAGAGAGCTTAGAAATGCCTTTGCAGATTTTAAAGAGTTTTGCCACACCGAAAGTTGTTACAAAGACTCTCTGTTGGAGTTGGATGCCAATCCCGTGTATCCCTTTATTTTTAAGGCTTACCGCATTTTTAGAAATGCTCCAAACAAGCAAACTCTTTTAGAGCAGGTCTTTAAAGCCTTAGAGGTCATCGCCTTTAGGCATCGCTTGATCAGCACCCGCGCAGATTTGCGCACGAGGTTACAGGTCGTCTTGCAAAACTTTAGTCATGCAGATTATTTAATACAGAGCATTAAAAATATCTGTGAAAAAGACTACTATTGGACAGATGAAGCCGTGAAGAATGCCCTTGCCCCTGAACGCTACGACAATGGTTCGCGCAAAAATGTAGATATGATCATTTTAGAACGCTACGAAAACCACTTGCGGGGGCAGAATACCCGCACGAAGGGCTATGCCTTTAATCTTAAGGATTTGGAAAAACCCCAAATCGAACACATTGCCCCACAAAAAGAACGTGACAAAAATCGCCAGAGTGGGTATTGTGCCTATGACGACAATTTTGAAAAGCATTATCTCCATTGTATTGGCAATCTCTTGCTCATCGATGGCGCGCACAATGCTTCCATCGGCAATAAGGCTTTTAAGGAGAAATTAGAAAGTTATAAAGATTCTCCCCTACTCCAGCAAAAAGAAATCAAAGATTTTGCGCAGGATAAATGGGATAAACAAGCCATTAAAGCACGGCATGATCAGATTATATCTTTTGTGCTTAAAACTTGGAGTTTATAGGGTGTGGAAAGACTAGGGGCGTTTTTTAAAGTTTTTGTGTTGGCATGTTGCGTGGGGCTGTGTGTGGCCGATGAGTTTGTGCTCAGTTACCGGGTGCAAACACATAATGGGATCGCCACAAACGAGGCGTTTGGGCTAAGCCGTGCGCTCAAGAAACACCCCCACAACTCTAGCTACACTTGCGACATTCCTGTGAGTGAGCCCAAATTAAGCCCTCTACAAAAGCCCTATTTGCTTGACATCTTGCTAAAAAGCTACCAAAATGCGGTCGTGGATTGTCTGTATAAGGGCGAGGTGTTGGTGCAAGCCAGCGGTTTTAACAGCAAACTACAAAACCAAAACCAAGCCAGCCTAGACATACACGCCCCAGCCAGCGTGCATTTGGAGGGGGGGTTGTTGGTGCTAGAAATTTATGAGAAGGGAGAAAAATGAAAATCGCCATTGTGGAAGACGACATCAACATGCGTAAGAGTTTAGAGCTCTTTTTTAGCGACCATGAAGATTTGGAAGTGGTCGCCTTCAAAAGCCCCAAAGACGCGCTCAAAGCCATAGACGAGAGTTTTGAGCTCATCATCACTGACATCAACATGCCCCAAATGGACGGGCTGGAGTTTTTACGCAAATTAGAGGGGCGTTTTGAGGCGATTGTCATCACGGGCAACGCCACGCTGAATAAAGCTATTGAGTCGATCCGCTTAGGGGTGAAAGACTTTTTCCAAAAGCCCTTTAAGCCCGAATTGCTTTTAGAGTCGATTTATCGTAGCAAAAAAGTCCTAGAGTTTCACAAGATACACCCCGTGAATAAATCTTGCAAAAAAGAGTTTTTCATCGCCACTTCAAAGGCCCTAGAGGCGGTGCAAAAACAGGCTCTCAAGGCGGCAGCCACAGATGCGAGCGTGTTTTTACAAGGCCCTAGCGGGGTGGGTAAGGAGGTTTTCGCCCACTTCATCCATGAGAACTCCAAACGCAAGGGCGCGCCCTTTGTGGCGATCAACATGGCAGCCATCCCCGAGCATTTATTAGAGTCTGAGCTCTTTGGGTTTGAAAAGGGGGCTTTCACCGATGCCACGAGTGCAAGGGCGGGGCTGTTTGAGAGCGCCAACAAGGGGAGTGTGTTTTTAGACGAGATTAGCGAAATGCCCCTGAAGTTGCAAAGCAAGCTGCTAAGAGCGATCCAAGAAAAAGAGATTGTGCGGCTAGGCAGCCACAAACCCATTAAAATCGATGTCCGTTTTATCTCGGCGACCAATACGAATATCCAAGAGAAAATCAACGCCAAAGAGTTTAGGGAGGATTTGTTTTTTAGGTTACACACCATCCCCCTTAAAGTCCCCCCCTTGAAAGAACGCAAGGAAGAGATTTTACCCTTAGCCGAGTGGAAGTTACAAGAGGTTTTATGCGCCTATGATTTGGGAGCAAAGAGTTTTAGCGATCAAGCTAAGGAGTGCATGCTAAGTTACACATGGCATGGCAATGTCCGCGAATTGCTCTCTGTCGTGGAGCGCGCGGCGATACTAAGCGAGGGGACGCAAATTAGCGAGAAGGATTTGTTTTTAGAAAGAAGTTGATTTTTTAAACCAAAAGAAAGGATAACAATGATTTACAGCAGTGCGTTAGAGCTCATCGGCAACACCCCTATTTTAAAGACAAGCAAGCTTTTAGAAGTGGGGGCGGGGGATTTGTTTGTCAAGCTAGAGAAGTTTAATCCCGGGGGGAGTGTGAAAGATCGGGCAGCTTGGGGAATGATCGAGCAGGCAGAAAAGGATGGGCGGCTGATTAAGGGCATGACCATAGTTGAGCCCACGAGTGGCAACACGGGGATTGCTTTGGCATTAATTGGCTTACTTAAGGGGTATAAGGTGATCATTGTGATGCCAGACACCATGAGCATTGAGCGTAGGGAGCTGATTAGGGCTTATGGGGCGGAATTGGTCCTAACCCCGGGCAGTCAAGGCACTAAGGGAGCGATTGACAAAGCCTTAGAGATTGGTGCAGCTCCCGGACATTTTATTCCCCAACAATTTGAAAACCCCGCTAACCCTAATAAACACTACTGCACCACCGCTGAAGAGATTTTATGGGATTTGCCCGATTTAGACGCGCTGGTGCTAGGCGTGGGCACGGGGGGGACAATTGCAGGTGTGGGGCGTAAATTCAAAGAGAGTAAGCACAAGGCACAGATCATTGCCGTAGAGCCTGCCCAATCGTCTATTTTAAGCGGAGGCGCACACAGTCCGCATAAAATTCAAGGCATTGGCGTGGGTTTTGTGCCAGCTAACTATGATAAAAGCGTGGTCGATGAGGTGATCGCGGTTGATGAGCGCGATGCGATTCACACGGCTAGACTCTTTGGGCAAAAAGAGGGGATTTTAGTGGGCATCTCCTCAGGGGCGGCGATTTTTGCGGCGATGCAAGTGGCGCGCAGACTAGGTCAGGGCAAGTCTGTTTTAACCCTCGCGGCTGATGGGGGAGAAAAATACATCTCTACCGGGCTCTATGATGATGGATCTCATTTATAGTCTAGAGCGGGCTTTAGAGCAAGACCCGGCGGCGCGCAATAAATGGGAGGTCTTATTGCTCTATCCGGGGGTGCATGCTTTGTTTTTTCACCGCCTAGCCCACGCCTTGCATCAAAAACGCTTTTATTTTCTTGCCCGTGCCCTTTCGCAACTCAGTCGCTTTTTAACTGGGATTGAGATTCACCCGGGAGCACAGATTGGGCGCGGACTCTTTATTGACCATGGCATGGGCGTGGTCATCGGGGAAACCACTCAGATTGGAGATGATGTAACCATTTATCATGGAGTAACTCTAGGGGGCACTGGCAAGCTCAAAGGCAAACGCCACCCCACTTTGGGCGATCGCGTGGTGGTGGGCGCGGGTGCGAAGGTGTTAGGAGCGATCACCATTGGCGATGATGTCAAAATCGGGGCTAACGCCGTGGTGGTTTCAGATTTACCCAGTGGAGCCACGGCGGTGGGCACAAAGGCTAAGACCATCACAAAGGAATAAACATTGGCAGAAGCATTGACCCAGTTTGTGCGCTGTGCGGGTTGAGCGGCTAAGGTGGGTCTGGAAGACCTCAAACAAATCACGGCAAAGCTCACACAACCCCGCTTTAAAGGCGTGGTTTTAGATTTTAGTGATGAGGATGATTGTGGAGCAGTGCAACTAGGAGAGTCCGTGCTCGTGCAAAGCGTGGATGTGATCCCCCCGGTGGTGGATGACCCTTATATCTATGGGCAGATTGCTACGGCTAATGCCTTAAGCGATGTTTTTGCTAAGGGCGCGCGCGCGATCGGCGCGCTGAGTGTATTGGCGTGGGATCAAGAGCATGTCAGTTTAGAGAGCGTGCAAGCGATCATGCAAGGTTGCTTAGACAAGCTCAATGAGTGTTCTTGTGCGCTCTTAGGCGGGCATAGTTTAAGCGATGTGGAGCAAAAATTTGGCCTAAGCGTGACGGGGCTTGTCGAAAAATCTTTGTGGCGCAACAAGGGGGCGCAAGTGGGTGATGTGTTGATTTTAACCAAGCCCCTAGGCAGTGGAATCATCACCACCGCCTTAAAGCGCAAGCTTTTAGATAGCGCGCCCCAAGCCATAAGTAGCATGGCAACTTTAAACCTAAAAGCCATGCAGATTTTGCAAGATTTTAGCGTGCATGCCTGCACAGATGTAACTGGTTTTGGGCTCGTGGGGCATCTGTGCGAAATGCTAAATCCTAAAATTTCTATCGAAGCGGACACAGCAAATATTCCCCTTTTAAAAGGGGCTTTAGAGCTAGCTAAAGAAGGGGTGTATCCGGGGGGCAGCGTGGCAAATAAAAAAGCCCTACAAACACAGGTGCAAAGCTATACGAAACTCCCCGACATTCTCTTTTACGATGCGCAGACCTCTGGGGGTTTGCTTGTGGCTTTGGAAGCTAAAGAGGGGTTAGAATGTGCTAAAAGACTAAAAGACCAAGGCATCAAGGCAGAAGTGATCGGGCAGTGCGTGCCCGGCGGGCAAAAGATCGCCCTACTTTAGATTATTCCCAATCCGAGGGGGCCTTACCCTCCCTAATCCTCTGCAACTTGCTTTCGTAGCGTTTGATAGAAGTTAGGGTGTTGTTGTGCGTGCGCCTAAACTTTTCAAATGACTCGCGGATAGACTGCATGCCGATTTTGCATTTCTTTGACACAGAGCGCAAGCGCATATAAATGTCATTGAGGGGTTTATAAGCACGGCAACGGTTCATGAAGAAAGCGTGCCGCTCTAAAACATCTTTACAACCGTAGAGTTGCTTTTTGCTTTCTCGCAAGTAGGTCGCGTAGGCAACCTCTTGGCGCAAATACTCCTGCTTGAGTTGGTGGAATTCGTGGTCTGGACCTAAGTGGTGATCTTTTTGCTTCATATTCACTCTCTGTTAATAAATTTCATTCTAATTTTAGGCTGACATTGCTTAATAACTTTTTAAACGGGGGTTTTTGTGTTCTATTTACAAAAAAATAACACTAAATTCCTAGCCGATGCTCTCTAAAAGTATCCTTTGTTGTATGATTGAAGTATCGACTAAAGGGGCTTGTTGCAGAGTATTTGAAGCCGTCATCTCCAAAATTTTATCAAAGCTGTAACGGCGGTGGTTGTAGGCGATGATGGTGATGGTGTCGCCTTGTTGCAAAAAATGTTCTTGGGCAAAGGGCATGTAAGGCGTAGCTCCAATGGCGATTAAAAACTTAGAGGGGTAGTTTTGGGCTTTTAAAATGTCTTTGAGGTTTTCTAAACTGCCCGTATCCTCTTGGGTGTTTAACATCTCCACAATCCAATCGAGCAACTTGTCGTAAAAATACTCATATTTGACAAGTTTAGAATTTTCCCCATAAACATGGGTTTGCCCCTCTCTAGTTAAAAAGGACGCAATAGAATAGTCGTTGCACACCCCACCATAAACGAAGCGGTCGATGGGTAGTTTTTCCCCCATACCCTTAGAAGCTTTAGAAAAATTCTTTTTAGCTGAAAGTCTTTTGACGGGCAAATTGCGGACCGAGGCATCGTTAAAGGCCATGAAGTAATGAGGTGTGATGCTTTCGACTAAATGCTTGTCGTTGTAGGTTACCTCGCACTCTAGGGCAATTTCTGGCTCGGCTTGCGCCCTCAAGCTCAAATCATCAGGTAAAATGACCACTTCATTGTCGATGCAATAACGCCCCAAATAGCCACCATCCAGTGGCAAATAAAAGGGAAAAAGCCCCTTAGGCGCATCTTTTTCAATGTGTTTCATGTTAATGAAGCTGTGCGCCTCGCCCGCCTGCTCTAAATGCCGTGCAAAGTTGCCCACAACCCCTAAGCCGATAAAGTCTTGCATTTATTCTCCCTTAATTTAAAGTTAAAAACAAATAGCTCTGCGCCTTCTTTCTACTAAGCGGGCTGAGGCTAAAGGCCTTGTTGCCCACTTGCACACCATAGGCGCGCCCCTCTTCACTTTTAGCATAGCTTAACACAATTTGGGCAGCTAATTTCTTCTCTTCAGTGCTGGCGCGTTTTTCCACAAGCCCCAAAGGCCCCTTGCAATCGAGCAATGTGATTCGATCCATCAAAGGATGGTTGGTTTCTAGTTTGGCATTTTCTAGCTCATTGCGCGCCACGACAACGCGGGTGTTCCCCACGACCATATAACGCCCGACCTTAACAAGGATATTGTCTTGCACAACCATGTCTTGTTGGGTGCTTTGGCGGTGGGCTTGGAGGTCTTTAAGCTTACGGCTCACGCCTAAATCGGTCAGTAAGCACCCTCCGCTGGGGTTCTCATAATGCTCTAAGCCCAGTTCTTTGACCTTTTCTAACTGGTAAGTGCGCCCCCGCCCCTGCACACCCAAGAGTCTAGTCCGATCCACCCACTTTCGCTTTTCTGCAAAGCTGGGCTCTAAAAGCTGTGCACTCATCGGCCTTAACAACAACTCGTCCAGAAATTTGGGCTTACTGGGGTCATCGCCCTTGCGATCTAACAAGCCATCAAAGCAACTCTCCTGCCCGAAGGCACGCACTAATTTTTTCACCTGATCCATGGCTTCTTTGCGCTGACTCTTGGGGCGCTGGCCTAACACCTCCCCGCTGATGACAAAATCCGCCTGCAGTTCTAGGAGTTTGTAAAAGGCTTGTCGAAACATATTGGCGTGGCAATCGATGCAGGGGTTAAAGTATTTGCCATAGCCGTATTTAGGCTGAAAAAGCACTTCATTAAAAAACTGCTCTTGAATATCACAAAAGAGGATTTGCGCCCCAACTTGCGCGCTGGCTTTTTGCAAATACTCCCTCTTGTCCTTATTGCTCCCAAAACCGATATTAAAATGCAGGGCGATCACCTCCACCCCCTGCGCAGCCACTAGGTGCATGGACAACAAGCTATCTAGTCCGCCACTGAATAACGCTAAGGCTCTCATACTTTGACTAATTCTCCTTGGTTGGATTGGTGCAACTTTGAGCGCCACTGGGCTAGCATCTCTAGCCTTTGGGCCAACTCTAGATGCGTGTAAAGGTGGTTGATTTGCTCCAATTGCGCAGCGCAATAGCGCTTGATCAACAAGGCTAGTTGCGCGTCAAAATCTTCGTGTGGGGGTGTAGCTGTGGGTAGCCGCTCATCTAGTTTAATGGCGGCAATTTGTGCGTCTTCGGGCTGAGAGCTGCACAGCAACTCAAAGGCGTGGGCACAATGTTTAAAGACTTGGGGTGTGATGTAGGCCTTTGCTCTTTCTAGCAACTCGGGATACAGCGCCATGTATTTAATCAGCAACTCTTCCAAAGGGTCGCTAATGAGGCGTTGGGCTAGAGGTTGGGGGTTCTGGGTTTTGGGTTTATGTGGGTCTAAAAAGCGCAAAGAAGTTTGCAATAAACTGGCAGCCATCGGTTTATAATCCTCTTGCACCATGGGGGGCAGCGTGTGTAAAAAGGCTTGGACTTGTTCGAAAGCCTGCTTTTTTTGCAAGGGGTCGTTTAAGTTGTAACCTTTCACGATTCCTTGCAAAACAAACTCAATAAAGGGGATGGGGCGCTCTAAAAGGGCCTTAAGGGCTTGGGCTTGTCCTTGCAAGATCATATCCGCTGGGTCAAATTGGGGGGGCAACAACACCACACCCCCGCCCTTAAGCTCTTTGGCAAGCAGTTGGCTGGCCTTAAAAGCCGCTAAATGCCCCGCCTTGTCGCCATCATAAAGCAAGATGATAGAGGGCTCGCCCCGACTTAGGGCGGGCAAGTGCTCAGGGGTTAAGGCTGTGCCTAAAGTGGCAACCGCCGTGTTAAACCCCGCTTGGTGCAACAAAATCACATCCAAATAACCCTCGGTTAAAATCAGTTGCTTGGTTTTAAGAATGCTTTGGCGGGCTTGAAAATAGCCATAGAGCAATTTAGATTTATTAAAGAGGTGACTTTGTGGGGAGTTGATGTACTTGGCCATTTTGGAGCGATTCTTAGAATCGCCCGCAGAATCGCTTTGCAACACTCGCCCCCCAAAACCTACAATCTTGCCATTGGGGTTGTGGATGGGAAACATGAGTCGCCCATTGAAACGCACAAAGACCCTCTTAAAATCGTCCTGCCCCAAAACCCCCAACTCTAAAAGGGTTTTGTTATCTAGTCTATGTTCTTTAATGTAGGTGGATACACTTTGTTGCGTGCAAAAGCCCAAAGAAAAATCCTTGAGGCTTTGGGGGCTTACTCCTCTTTGTTGCAAGTAACTTAGAGCATTGGGGGTTTTGTCTAGCTGGGCTTGGTAGCACTGGGCGACTTGCTCCAAAACATCTACATTGGCTGTGGGCTGGGCGGTGTGGGTAAATTGTAAAGGTACATTAAACATGCCTGCCAATTTTTGCGCCGCTGTGGGGAAATCGACTTTTTCATATTCCATGATAAAGGTAAAGGCATTGCCCGCCTTAGAACAACCATAACAGCGAAAAGAATTACGCTGGGGGCTAACTACAAAACTAGGGGTCTTTTCATCGTGAAAAGGGCAAATGGCTTGGTAATTGCTCCCCACTTTTTTAAGCGGGATGTAGCCCTGCACCACTTCCACGATGTCGGCGATTTGCTTGAGTTGTTCTAGAGACTCCTGCGTGATCATGTTTAAAAATTTAGCATATGAAACTTTGATTTTGCCTAAAGGCGCACACAGACAAGTACAGCCCATAATTTTATAGATTTAATAGTAAATAACTTTAGCCTTTACATATCAAGTTTTATTAGTAAAATAATTTATATTTGCCTTAAGCCTTGACTTATACGAGATTTTTCGCTAAAATCGTGGCACTTAAATTTTTTAAGTGCTAATTTTTGTAACTTTAAGGAGACACAATGTTTAAGCCATTAGGCGAAAGAGTGCTAGTTGAAAGACTAGAAGAAGAAAAGAAAACCGCTTCTGGGATTATCATCCCTGACAACGCCAAAGAAAAACCCCAAATGGGCGTGGTTAAAGCCGTCAGCCACAAAATCAGCGAAGGGTGCAAATGCCTTAAAGAGGGCGATGTGGTGGCGTTTGGCAAGTACAAAGGCACAGAAATCGTACTAGGCGGGAAAGAATTTATGGTTTTAGAGCTTGAGGATGTGCTAGGCGTGGTGGATTCTTGCTGCCATGGGCATGAGCACGGGCATAAAAAAGGCGATCACAAACACGAGGGCGACTGCTGTCATAGCCACTAAGCTAGACTTTGGGGCGTTTTAGCGCGCCCCTCCCATTCATACAACAAAAAAAGGACAAACAATGGCAACTAAAGAGATCAGATTTTCAGACAACGCACGCAATAAACTTTTTGAAGGCGTGAAACAACTCAATGACGCGGTTAAGGTCACCATGGGACCTCGCGGGCGCAATGTGCTCATTCAAAAAAGCTATGGCGCGCCTAGCATTACCAAAGACGGCGTGAGCGTGGCTAAAGAAATTGAGCTCGCCTGCCCTGTAGCCAACATGGGCGCGCAACTGGTTAAAGAAGTGGCGAGCAAAACTGCCGATGCGGCTGGGGATGGCACCACCACCGCCACCGTTTTAGCTTACAGCATTTTTAAAGAAGGTTTGCGCAACATTACTGCTGGGGCTAACCCTATTGAAGTCAAACGCGGGATGGATAAAGCCAGCGAAGCCATCATTGCCGAGCTGAAAAAATCTAGCAAAAAAGTGGGTGGCAAAGAAGAAATCACCCAAGTTGCGACCATTTCGGCTAACTCCGATGAAAAAATCGGCAAATTAATCGCCGATGCGATGGAAAAAGTGGGCAAAGACGGCGTGATCACTGTTGAAGAAGCTAAGGGGATTGAAGATGAATTAGATGTTGTAGAGGGCATGCAATTTGATCGTGGCTATCTTTCTCCCTACTTTGTTACCAACGCCGAAAAAATGACCACCCAGCTAGAAAATGCTTACATTTTGCTCACCGATAAGAAAATCTCTAGCATGAAAGACATTTTGCCCTTGTTGGAGCGCACCATGAAAGAGGGCAAACCCCTTTTGATCATCGCTGAAGACATTGAGGGCGAAGCGCTCACAACTCTAGTGGTCAATAAACTTAGGGGTGTACTCAATGTGGCAGCGGTCAAAGCCCCCGGCTTTGGCGATCGCCGTAAAGAAATGCTCAAAGACATCGCAATCCTTACCGGCGGGCAAGTGATCTCTGAAGAGCTAGGCAAAACCCTAGAAAACGCCGATGTGAGCGATCTAGGCGTGGCGGCGCGCATTGTGATTGACAAAGACAACACCACCATCGTGGATGGCAAGGGTCAAGCGCATGCCGTTAAAGATCGCATCGCCCAAATCAAAACCCAAATTGAATCCACCACCAGCGATTACGATAAAGAAAAACTTCAAGAACGCTTGGCAAAACTCAGCGGTGGCGTGGCGGTGATTAAAGTGGGTGCGGCTTCTGAAGTGGAAATGAAAGAAAAGAAAGATCGCGTAGATGACGCGCTTTCTGCCACCAAAGCCGCCGTAGAAGAAGGCATTGTGATTGGTGGGGGCGCGGCTTTGATTCGTGCCGCCCAAAAAGTGCATTTAGAATTGCATGAAGATGAAAAAGTGGGCTATGAGATCATCAAACGCGCCATTAAAGCCCCTCTAGCCCAAATCGCGGCCAATGCGGGTTACGATCGCGGTGTGGTGGTCAATGAAGTAGAAAAGCACAAAGAAGCCCATTTTGGTTTCAACGCGAGCAATGGCGAATATGTGGATATGTTTAAAGCGGGCATCATTGACCCCCTCAAAGTAGCGCGCATCGCTTTGCAAAACGCGGTGTCTGTCTCTAGCTTGCTCTTAACCACTGAGGCCACTGTGCACGAAGTTAAAGAAGACAAGCCTGCTCCTGCTGTGCCTGATATGGGTGGCATGGGCGGTATGATGTAGCCCTTGCCTTTGCTTTTTGGAGGGGGCAAGGAGGGGGAATTTCTGCTATGTATTCGGCTAAAAAATCTCTTTTCTTAGATCATTTGCGATCGCAAAAACGGCACTATAAACGCTACACTAAAAGCCCTTTGCGCTATGGCGGGGG
>NZ_CDMG01000004.1:173735-281502 GCF_001282945.1 Helicobacter ailurogastricus | reverse complement strand
CCCCCCCCCCCCCCCCGATTTCCAAACAAAATAGTTTGTGAAAATATTTAAGGCGTGTGCTTCCTCTGGGGTTAGCATAGTGTCCTCCAATCCTGTTACTTTTAGATACGCTTGAAGTTCCCTCAAGCGCTCCGCTTGAAGTTCCCTTATAAATACCTCTATCACTTCAAAAGCGATTTCCCCATTCTTGGCAAAGGGCAAAAGGATTTTCTCTTGGCTGACCTTAGCCCAGCCGGATTTGTTGTTCCAGTTAAACTTAGCCAAGACCTTATTTAGGCACACGACCAAAAACAAATATTGCAAGCGGTTTAGCTCTTTGCCCTTAAATTTTAGGGCGTAACAATCTTGCAAAAGCGCAAATTCTCTAGGTTGGTAAAAGGCGGGCGCATCGCCATTAGCCCCCACAGAAATCATATTTTCCAGCACCAAAGCCCCCTCTTTTGGCATATAACAGGCGATGCCGTTGTTTTGCGTGGTGCAAGTGATGGCGGGGATATACCCCTGGCGTGGGCTTGTGGGTAAAAGCCGTTTTTGGTGGCTGTGTTTGGCAGGCTTAAACACCTCAAAAATCTCCCCTAATTGCACCCCACGCCACTCTAGGGCACACAAAGCTTGCCAGCTTTTTAGGCGTGGGTTAGGGGCTTTCCCTCTGTGCCTTTGAGCACTAAGGACACTTCATAGGCTAAAAACTCCGCCACACTCCCGCTAAAATCGCCCAGCTTGGGCGTGGTGTCTATCTTTTGGTGTTGGGCATAGGTCCAGTCCTTGCCGTCTAAATTGATTTTATCCTTAATGCAATGATCTTTATAAAACTTAGGTTCTCCATTATGCGCCACAAGTTCGATCAGTTCGGCGTAACGCTCTTTAGCGTGGTCGGTGTCGCGTAAATTCGTGCTCGCCCGCGCCTTTTTGCGCGCCGCGCGGGTGTAGCCATCATTGCTAAAATCTATGAAAAGCACATTGTCATTAGGGTTGTGGGCTTTCCCCACCTCAAAAACATAGATCGCCGTTTGCACGCTAGATTTACCCACGAACAAATCTAGGGGCATTTTAATGCTCGCCACTAGGCTGCTGTGCTCTAAAATCTTTTTGGTGTAAATGTCGCCATTGCCGCTTCCGGCATTTTCTTGGATGATCACCACCGCGCGCCCCTTCTCCATCCTCTCTAATGCCCGCTCCACAAAAATAAAGCCCTTGCCCTTTGCGCTGTAGGGGGGGTTGAGTAAAAACACATTGGCCTTAAAAGGTTCGTCCTTAAGATCGCCTTGTTCGTAGTAGATAGGCTTTTTAGCTTCAAAATCCTCTAGGCTATCCTTGTGTAAAAAATTTGCACTCCCATCGCCTAGCAAGAGCATATTTAAAATCCCCATTAAGAAAATATCAATGTGTTTCTCAATGCCTAGCAGTTGTTCGTTTTTAATCTTAAGGATCTTCTCCTCCCTAGCTTTAGGGTCGGCGATCTTGTCCTCGCAATCTTTAATCATTTTATTCATGCTAGAGATCAAAAACGCCCCTGATCCGGCGGCATAATCCCACACGAAGGAATCTTTATTGACTTGGGCTAACTCCACCATTAAATCCACCACCTCACGGGGGGTTAAAACGACATCGTTTTTCTTGTTGTCGGGGACATTAAGCCACTTGGTGAGCACATTAAAGAGCCTGCCCGCAATGTCTGCCGTGCTGGTGAGCTTTTTAACCAAAGGATAAACCCCCTCTAAAAACCGCCCATAAATCTTTTTCAAGGGGCTTTCGGCGGTGTTGGCGGTGGTGTAGCTGTTTAAAGACCACAACTTGGAATGGATAAAAATGGTCTCGAGTTCATTAAGGATTAGCTCGTTTTTTTCTGGGGGCAATTTTTTGGCGTTTAAAAAGGCTTTGATTTTTTTAATGAACTCATGCCCATCGTGGGTATCCTTGTCTTGTTCGCTTTTTAAATCCTCTAAGCCCAAAGCCCCCACTCCGGGGCGATCCTGCATCGCCGCCACGCCTGTAGCTGCCATAATCATCCCTACAAGCAGGGGTACCCGCTTATTTTCCTCAAGGTCTAAAATGTCATCACGCAAGAACTGGTTAAGCTTGTTGAGTTGTGCCTCTGTTTCGCTCTCTAAGTCCTCAATGGCTTTGTTGCGTTCTGCCTCGCTTAAGGTGAGCTCATTTAAGGTTTTTTCTAACTTTTCTAAATCCGCCAAAATCCCCAAATCACTAAATTCCCCGATCCTTTGAGGCACGGCTAGGTGCTTGGTGTTGAGGTAGTAAAGGGCGTATTCTTTGTAAAGCTTGCCTTCATTCTCATAGCCATTGATCCCTATGGCGATCGCCTCGTTGTAGCTATAGCTATAATCTAAAATCGCGTTGGCGTAGTGCAACGCCCCATTGAGGGCGTAATTTTTAATGGCGTTAGTGCTTAAATCTGGGCTGTGATCCTTGCCAAACTTGGCTAAACGCCCCTTAAGCCCCTTGACCTCAATCATCACGGGCAATTTGCGTGCGCTGGGCGTGCTTAAAAGCAATTTGAGATCGGGGTAATTCTTGCCACTCCCCCCGCTCTTTGAAGGGGCTTGTTCTAACGCCCTTTGGGTTTCCTCATTGATGGGGGCAGTTTTGGCGTAGTAGGCAATGTTAAGGGCTTCTAGTTCTTTTTTGATTCCGTATTCTATAGTTTCTTCTTGGCTGGGCACGTTTCTCCTTTATAAAAGGGGACATTATAGGGGATTTAAACAAAGAAAGATTTTAAAACAGCCCCAAAAGCGCAGGGGCTAGCCAAGCTTGAAAGCTTGGCAACAAAGGCTAAACCAATTTGGGTTTGACCCCACCCTCGTATTTGATCTCTAGCTCTTCGACTCGTTTTTCTAGCTGGGCGATTTTGACCACATGGCGGTTTGGCATCACCACTAGGGGGATGTCTTTAAGCTTGCCTTTAATGCGCTTGGGTCCGTGGTGATCCCACACGGTGGCGATCAACTCGTCAGGGTTTTCCTCACCCCAAGAGCCGTAATAATAAAGGTCTTTGGGCGGTTCGTCCTTGACATGTTTTTTAACAAACTCATCGTAGGGCAAGCCTCTTTTGAGGCGGGCTTTGCGCTCATTGGCGCGCAACTTGGCGGTGGCCTCTACATCCACCACAAAAGTCTCCTTATCCCACACGACTTTATAAATTTCAGAGGCGACATGTTCAGAGATGCGCCCAATTTGCAAATCCTCCATGACCATCTCAGGGTCGCGCTCAAGCACATCCCCATAACCACCCCCACAGCCTTGGGCAATCATATACAACTCGCCCTCTTGGGAGCGGTCAAATTGCAAGCCCATGTGGTAAGTGGTATAAACCCCGCCCTTAAAGGGGCGTTCATTCATCACGCGCTCCATCGAGAGATCAAACTCTTCAGGGTTCTTTTTGATGATCTCAAAGATGTTGATCCCCTTGACCATCGCTAGGGGGTAAGTCGCACACCCATAACCCCCAAAGAGCCCGGGAACGCTGGAAAACTTCGCCCCAGAGGTAACGGTCATAAAGCCCCATTCAGGGGTGTTGCGGGCGGCCACAATCATCTCATAGCCCATCCCTCCGCGGTACTTGCCAAAGCCTTGGTTATCGCGCACCACGCGCTTACTCACCAACTGCAAAAAAGGCACTTCTTCTTCCATCACCTCTTGTTCGCCAATGTCTGCCATCGCACAGAAAAGCGGGGCGACCGCGTCCTCGCCATCTCTAAAGGCTTTTGCCCCCCCGCCCATGCCATTCAAATCCGCGCAGAGATTGCCCACCTGTTCGCCATGTTGGGTTTCCCCGCCCCATAAAAAGTCGTTGATCTGGTTAAACCAAGGGGCTAGGACATTGGCGTACTTGGTGTGCATGGAGAATTGCAATTTAGCATAAGCGATTTGCAACGCGCTAAACGCCCTAAAAGAAGCTTGCAAGTTTTGCCCATTGGGCGCGTCATAAGAACAATCCCCCCAAGTGCCTTCATCAGAAATGATCTCAATGGGAGAGAGCGCGCCCGTGGAGCGGGGCAAGTCGGGCCACCAGTGGTTTAAGATCGCTTGGGCAAAGAACGCCTTAGTGGAGGCTAGAGGAGAGTTGATGGCGCGGTTGATGATCTCTTTGCCCGAGCCTCTTAAATCCACGGTCATGTGATCGCCCTTAACCGTAATCTTGCAAGCAAATTTGATGAGAATGTTCTCTTTGAGGGTAGAGTCGACAAATTGCTCGACTGTAACCATGCCATCGGGCATGGCAGCGATGCGCCGGCGCACTTCATTTTCCACATCCTCCACAGTCATGCGGATTGCCCCTACGAAAGCGTCAATTCCGTATTCATCGATCATGCGATCCACAATGTCCATGACTCGGCGCACCGCCCCCATTTTGACTTTAATGTCGGCGAGCATGAGTTTTGGATCGCGTGTGGAGTGCTGTAAAAAAGTGAGCAAGTCGCGGCGCAACTTGCCCCGCTCTACAATTTTCATGGGACTCCCACGCAGGCCATCGTCAAAGGGCGTTTCTGAGCCTGAAGGCATCCCACCGGGCTCACACGCCCCGTTTTCTCCCTCGTGAATGGTCGCGCCCACCCAAGCGATGATTTCCCCATTGCGAATCACGGGAGTGAGCATGGACTGGTCCGTGTTGTGCACGCACCCAAAGCGCGCGTCATTGTGGAAAAAGCCATCGCCCTCGTGGATGCCCACGGTTGGTTCGTCTTTCCAATACTTCATGATGTAGCGGATAGGGTGGTGCAAGACGGCGGCAAAGGCGATCACCCCGCGATTAGACATGTAGCACACATCCCCACTGGAGGTATAGACCGCTACGGACAAGTCCGCCCATTTTGCCCCAGGCGCTGCCCCCATGCTCTCGCACATTTCAAAGGCTTCATCTAACGAGCCACTAAGGCGGCGGCGAATCCTATCATATAAAAGCGGATCGCCCCCTTTTTTAAGCACCTCTTCTTCTAGGGGGGTGCGCTTTGCAATGGAGTGGTGGCGCATGATTTTTGGATCAGGGCCTAAAAAGAGGGTGGTTTCATTCATAAAATCATCCACCCAAGCCTGCTCTTCAGCGCTGAGTACCTTTTTATCACTCCCTTTCTCGTGGGAGTGGTGGTTGTGGGCGTGGGGGTGGTTGTGGGCGTGGACATGAGTCCCTTTATTGTTGTTTGGCATGGGGTTCTCCTTATTTTGCATTGACATTGTCTTTGAGCAACCAAACCGCCCCTTGTGGGGTGGGCTCGATACGCCAGTTCTTTTCGACCAAATAAGTCGTGCTTTTTGTGGTGACGATGGCGGGACCATAGATCACATAGTCGGCTGTGAGCACGCTCTCATCGTAAATAGGGGTGTCGATGGGGTCTTTCTCATCGACATAATGGACTTTGCGCGCACTTTTGGCTGGGGGGGTGGTGCGCTTGTGGTCGGTGTAGAGCTCCTTAAAATGCACCACATCGGTATCGATAAAGGTTGCCACCCGGACAGTTTGCACGCGCACGCCCGCCTCTGGGGCCTCTACGCCCTTGCCATAGCGTTTGGCATAGACATCTGAGAAAGTGCGGATAGCGCGCAACACATCGCCCACATGGTTAAAGCGGTTGATGTCAAGCACCACAGAGGTGGTAACCCGTTGGTTGCCATAGCGCATGTCCATCTCCAAGCGGTGTTGCACGCCTGAAATGTCGTAACCTTGCCGTTTTAAATCCTCCTTGCCTTTGCGCTCGAGCTCTTCAATGTATTCGTTCATGCGCTCATACTCGTCAAAGAGTTTGCGCTCAATGGGCTCGTAAAGCACGATGTAACCGCTGCGCTCGTGGATGTGTAAAGGCTTCATATTGCCCGCCCCAAGAGCCGAAAAGACGGAGGCGAAGGGAGGGAAAAGAATCTTATTGATGCCCGCATGGTAGGCGATCCCACAGGCATGCAAGGGCCCATTGCCCCCATAGGCAACCATGGTAAATTCATCCACATTGCCCCCATTTTTGCGCAGCTCCATTTCAATCCCAATCGCCATTTGCTCATCCACCGTGCGCTTAATCACTTTGGCCACTTCGATCACATCTAGATCGAGATGATCGCAAAGTTTGTCTTCGATCACAAATTTAGAGCGTTTTGGGTTGAGCTTGATCACCCCATTGGCGTAGTTGTCCGGGTCTAAATAGCCTAGCAGAAGGTCTGCATCGGTTACTGTGGGGTTAAGCCCACCCCGATCGTAGCAAGCAGGCCCGGGATCAGAGCCCGCACTTTCTGGGCCCACTTTGACGGCTTGGTGGATGCGATCGTAAGTGGCAATCGACCCGCCCCCAGCACCCAAAGTGTTTAAGTGAATCATAGGCAGAGTAACCAGCCAGCGACAAATCACGGGTTGGAAGTCGTAGTGCTTGACCCCCCCTTTGGGTAAAATGCCTATGTCAAAGGAAGTCCCGCCCATGTCCATACACACCACATTGCCAATGTCTGTAGCTTCTGAAAGGTGCTGAGACGCGCTCACCCCGCTTACAGGCCCGGAGTGGATGGTTTGCAGGCTGTCTGTGGAGTTGCTTTGTGCCATCCCTCCGCTATTGTGGATGACGAGCATGGGCTTGCCATACCCGCTATCGCGCAAGTTAGAGCTTAATTGTCCCAAAGCGTGGAACATGATTTCATATAAAAAGGCATCGATGATGGTGGTGTTGGCGCGCACATATTCGCCCTTGCGCCCCGAGACCTGCGAGCTTAAAATCACCGGGATTGCGCCTAGCTCATGCGCGGGGTATTCTTCTAAAATGGTTTCTAGAACCAGTTGCTCGTGGCTAGGGTTTTCAGTGGCATTGGTGAGCGCGACCACGATCGCTTGCGCCCCATTATCCACCAAATCGCGCACCTGCTTACGCACATCTTCTTTTTGCAAAGGCACGAGGATTTCGCCCACGCTATCCACCCGCTCTTTGACGGATCGCACCATGCGCCTAGGCACTATTGGATCAGGGCGTTGGGCATTGGGCATATTGCCCTGCTCGGTAACATCTAGCCCCTCGCCATAACCCTTACCACGAGATAGGTGAATGGTGTCCTCAAAGCCGTGCGTTACAATGGCCCCAACTCTAGGGCCCTTGCCCTCAATCAAGGCGTTCGTGCCCAAAGTGGTGGCGTAGCGCACACTATCGACTTCTTTTAGCACTTGCTCCCTTGTTAAGCCCGCGATCTTACAGGCGTTGTCTAAAGCGGCGTTAAAGCCCAAAGAGAGGTTATGGTGGGTGGTCAAGGATTTGGATTCAATGTACTTGCCATCCCACGCAAAGAAGCAGTCTGTGAAAGTCCCGCCAATATCTACTGAAATGCGTTTCATGCAACCTCCTTATTTTTTGTCAAACTTGGCGCGCAAGTCTGCTTGGGCGTTTTCGCCCGGGCCATAGTGGATCGAAGTTTCAGGGTCCTCGCCAATTTCTTTCCACCGCCTCTTTAAGTCGTCAATGTCCCAAAGCATGTCGATGGTGGGCGGGTAGTTGGGTGGGACATATTCGGTTTCAATTTGAGTCCCGCAAGTGGGGCAGTAGTACTCGTAAATGCGACAGAATTTGGGGTCGGGCGAAAAGGTGTACTGGTAGCGTTTGGGGTCTAAAATGGGAGGGTGAATCTCCTCCGGGTTGCGATCGTAAATCAGCGTGCCCTTTTTGTAGGTGTCTCTGGCATCCCCAAAGTCATGCCCACACACACGGCACAGCCACCGCTCGCTGTTTAAGTCGATCATTAAGTATTCGGTCATTGGAACGCGCATGCTTTCTCCTTATGCTTTCAGGTCTTCTAAAATCAAATCGCCGTTGTCTGTTACGGCCAAACTCCACCCCTCAGGCACCCTTGCAGTGAAAAAAGGACCCTCTACAATAGCGGGTCCCTCCATGTAAGCCCCCATCTCTTGCTTTTCTAGCACCAACACCAACTCTTGGTGTGTGCCGTTTAAGCCAACCACCTCCCTTGCCCCGCTAATTTTTGGCTCAATCTTGTGTTTAGGCAAGCTGGCACGCAAGTTAGGGTGAGAGAGTTCGTAGCGTATATGGTAGGCCAAAATGCGTTTTTGGTCTTTGTTGGTTTGGGCGGTGTCCTCTAGGCTTGTAGTGTAGTCTTCCGAGCCATCGGCGTTTTCCACAATGACTTTCCACTCACCCTTGCACTCCTCAAAGTTATAGCCTTCTTGGAACATGTGTCTTTTGGCCCGCTCTTTCATGTGGGCTTTGATTTTCTCAATTTCTCCCCTGTCTAAATCCGTGATGTCGCGCTCGAAAGTCTGCGCCACATCCGAAAAGCTGATCCCATAGGCAGAGAAAACCGCCGCAAGCTTAGGTACAATCACCCGCTTAATGCCGGCCTTTTTAGCGGCTAAACACGCGCTCATAGGGCCTCCACCTCCAAAGGCGGCCAAGACCGTGTCTTTTTGCACCTGATCTTTTAAACATGCGGCGAGCCTATCAGCATAGGCTTCCTCCATTTTAAACAAAGCCTCTTCAAATTTGAGTCCCAAGGGTTGGGCGATTTTTTCTTTGATGGCTTGGATCGCGCGCTCTTTGTCGAGCTTTTGTTGCCCGTTTAAATAGGTGTCTGGATCGATGATCCCTAGAGCCACATTGACATCTGTGATCGTGGCCTCCTTGCCCCCAAAGCCAAAGCAAGCCGGACCGGGAGCTGCCCCCACGCTATCAGGGCCCACTAAAATCTCGCCCTTGTCGTTCAGTCTAAAAATGGACCCCCCGCCCACACCAAAGGATTTCACATCACTAAGCTCAAAGGAGATTTGCACTCCCTCGATGTGTCCGCGCCTCTCCGTCTTGATCTTGTGCGCCTCCACTTCGCCCACATCTGAGGTTGTCCCCCCCACATCGACCATGAGGACATGGTTAAAACCATAGGCTTTGGCTAAGGCTTTTGTCCCCTCAATGCCCCCCCTAGGCCCTGAAGAGTAGGTTTTTAAAGCCACAGATTTAGCCACCCGTGAAGATGCCCCATCGTTGCGGTAGATCAAGAGCGGGTTTTTCACTTTGTGGGCGCGCAAGCGGTGCTCGGCGGAGTATAAAAAGCGCTCCATCGTGGGGTGTAAAAAGCTGTTTAAGAGGGCCGACCAAATGCGCCGAGTGCGGCTTGTGTCGTTGGTAAATTCCCAAGAGAAAAGCACGGGCACAGAGCCTAGCAGGTGTCTTGGGAACTGCAATAAAAAGGTGTGTTTAAAGGCTTTTTCATCGTTTTTGTCTTCAATGGCGACCACAAGCCTTTCAGACCCCTGATTGGTTAGGGTATTCACGGCGTTGGCTAAATCCGCCTCGAAGTTTTCGCCCCCCAAGTGCTCCACCACAAAGATCCGATTGCCCACTAGGCTTTTAAATAATTCTTTTTGGTTTGTGGTTTGCGTGAGTTTATCCACCATAGCGGCGTTGTTGGTGATGAGCCCTAGCTTGGGGCCTTTGCGCTCCACTAAAGCGTTGGTGCCTTGCGTGGAAGAGTAGCGGATCAAATCCGTGCTGTGCAAAAGTTTGACAAACCCATCGGGGCCAAAAATTTCCTCGCTCGCCTTTGTGATGCCCTTGAAAAAACACTCAGAGAGATCCACGGGGGTGGTTAGGGTCTTGGTGTAGCGCACCTCTGAGCCTTGCACCACACAAATATCTGTGAGAGTCCCGCCGTTGTCTAGGTTGATTAAATATTTCATGCCGATCCTTTCAAATTTTAAAGTTGCCGATGCCCAACACCTGACCTATACGCTTTCTTTGGTACACCTCCTTTAAGGCAAGGGTGGGTTAGAAACACCCGGTGCCAGCTCTAGGGGGACAAACTTGCCTTTTTGGATAGCAAACACGCCTAAATTTGTGATGACCTTAGACACGCATTTAGGCCCTGTCAAAGGCAAAGAGCATTCTTTAACCAGCTTGCAATTGCCCTTTTTATCTGTGTGTTGCATCAGCACGATGACCTTTTTCGCGCTCGCCACCAAGTCCATCGCCCCTCCCATGCCCTTGACCAATTTGCCCGGCACCATCCAACTGGCTAGGTCCCCTTGCGCGGAAACCTCCATGGCCCCTAAAATCGTTAAGTCGATGTGTCGGCCTCTAATCATGGCAAAGCTCTCTGCCGAGCTAAAATAGCTCGCGCCCAAACTCTGTGTGATGGTCTGCTTACCTGCATTGATTAAATCCGCATCCACCTGTTCTTTTGTGGGAAAGGGGCCCATGCCAAGCAGGCCATTTTCACTTTGCAACATCACCTGAATGTTCTTAGGGATGTAGTCGGCTACTAAAGTGGGGATGCCAATGCCCAAATTGATCGAATAGCCGTCCTTAATGTCCTCTACCGCCTTTTGCGCCATCTGCTCCCTGCTCCAACCGCTCTCCATTCATTCCCCTTTTTTCAGTGTGAGCTGTTCGATGCGTTTTTCAAACTGCCCTTTAAAAATGCGATCCACATACACGCCAGAGACATGGATAAAATTAGGATCTAGTGCGCCCAGCTCTACAATCTCTTCGACCTCAACCACCGTAACTCTGGCCGCCTTTGCCATCATTGGGTTAAAGTTCATGGCGGTTTTGTTGAAAACTAAATTACCGTAGGTGTCTGCCTTTTGCGCCTTGATGAAAGCAAAGTCCGCTTTAAGGGCCCTCTCTAAAATGTAGGTGCGCCCATCAAAATCCTTATGCTCCTTGCCCTCAGCGACAATGGTGCCCACTCCTGTGGGTGTGTAAAAGCCGGGGATGCCCGCCCCCCCGGCCCTAATGCGTTCAGCTAAGGTGCCCTGTGGGTTGAACTCCACCTCCACCTCGCCGGCTAGGAATTGTTGCTCAAAAGTGGCGTTCTCCCCAACATAGCTGGCAATCATCTTTTTAATCTGTTTGTTTTTCACCAACAACCCCAAGCCAAAATCATCCACACCGGGGTTATTTGAAATGCAAGTGATGTTTTTCACTCCGCTTTGGCTCAGGGCCAAAATGGAATTCTCAGGGATTCCACACAGCCCAAAGCCCCCAAACATGATGGTCATGCCATCTTGCACGCCTGCGATCGCCTCTTGGATTGTGCTGACTACTTTATCCACAGCCAAACCTACAACCGCTCGATTAAAATTGCCAAAGCCTCGCCTCCACCCACACACAAACACGCCACACCTAGGTGTTTGTCATGTGTGTGCAACGCATGCACCAAAGTTGTTAAAATCCTAGCGCCACTCGCCCCGATGGGATGGCCCAAAGCAATCGCCCCTCCATGCACATTCACCTGACTATCTTTCAAGCCCAAATCCTTTTGGGTTAAAGCCCCCACAACGGCAAAAGCCTCGCTGATCTCGTATAAATCGATGTCCCCGGGCTGTTTGTTGTTGTTCTTTAAAAGTTTTCTAATGGCTGGGGCTGGGGCGGTGGTGAAAAGGTGGGGATCGTGGCTAAAAGAAGCGTAATCGATGATTTTAGCTAGCGCCCTTGTATGGGTGTCCTTAGACATGTCAGCCGCACCCAAGACGAGCATGCTTGCCCCATCGCTGATTTTACTGGCATTAAAAGCGGTGATGGTCCCCTCGGGATCGAAAGCGGGTTTGAGCTTTAAGCCTTTATCAAAATCCACCCGTGTGGGCTCCTCATCTACACTCACCACAGTTTCTCCCGTGCGCCCTCGCATAGACACGCTCACAATTTCATGTTTAAAGGCGTGGTTTTCAATGGCCTTTAGGGCTTTTTCATAGCTGTTTTTAGCAAAAGCATCCTGTTCTGCTCGGCTTAAGTGGTTTAATTTGGCGCAACTTTCGGCAAAGTCGCCCATCCGTGCTTTCTTGTAGGCATCTTGCAGGCCGTCTTTGAGCATGCTATCTTCTAGGATGGTGTCGCCCATTTTAAAGCCCGCCCGACTTTTCATCAACAAATGCGGGGCAAGACTCATGTTCTCCATGCCCCCCACTAACGACACCCGACTACGCCCAAGCGCAATTTCATTAGCCCCCAACATCACAGCCCTCAAGCCCGATCCGCAAGCTTCATTAACCAACCAACAAGCCACAGACTTAGGCAAATTCGCATTCAAAGCAACTTGTCTAGCCGGGGCCTGCTTTAACCCGCTACTTAGCACATTCCCCACAATGCAAGTATCTACCAAACTCATGTCAAACCCGCTGGCTTTTAGAGCTTCTACGCTTGTTAAGCTCCCCAGTTTGGTGGCCGCTACACTAGATAGAGTTCCTTTAAAAGACCCAATGGGGGTGCGCTTGGCGCTGTAAATATGGACTGCATGCATTTTTGCTCCTCGTGTTAGATTGGAGGCATTGTTACATAGAAAAAGTAGGTGTTTTGCAAACAAAAGGGAGGATGGGGCCTAAAAAAGGCCTAGAGATTTACATTTAGTAACAGGTCGGCCGGTCAAGACTTGGGTTTGTACCTCTGTGCCACAGCGTGGCAAGCCTGCATGATGGCCCCGCGCACGCCCTTTTCCTCTAGGACACTAAGGCCCTCAATGGTGGCTCCAGCGGGGGTACAAATAGATTGGCTGATCTCTTGGGGAGATTGTTTGGCAAGCAACGCGCCAAAACCTTTAAAACTTTGCTCCACAAGCTCTCTAGCTTGGGCGCGAGGCAGGCCCGCGCGCACCCCCGAATCGATCAAACCCTGCGCAAAAAGGCTTAAGAAAGCTAGGCTACTGCCATTGGTGACCATGGATGCGTCTATCAACTCTTCTTTATCCACTTGCACGGCTGTGCCAAAGCTGGCTAATAAGTCTATCAGCTCTTTAGGGGCTTGCTTTGGGCTGTAAAAAGTCGTGGCAGAAAGCCCTAAAAAAGCGGCGACATTGGGCATGAAGCGCACAAAAATGGGGGCTTGTAAGCGGGCTTGTAAAAGCTCGATAGACACGCCTGCCAATGCGCTTAAAACGGCTGTGGCCTGCCCTGTGTAGCTAAACTGCCCTAGGGCATGGGGTTTTAAGGTTAAAAAGACAACGCTGTCTGTAATGTCTATACTCTCACAGGGTTTAAGACTGATAAACTCTAAGCCCTCTTGTTTTAAAAAGGGGGCGATTTTAGCGGGATCTTTGCCGACTATGCTGACAGATTGCCCGGATAACACGCCCCGCATGCCCCTTAAAATCGCTTTGGTGATTTGGCCATAACCGATGAATAAGATTTTATCTTTCATGGACGGGCCTCTTTTCTTGGTAAAAACTAGAGATTTTCTCAGATATTTTATAGTTGGGGTATTTGGCGCTGTCTAAAATGACCTGCGCCATGAGTTGGTGATCGAAGTTAAAGACTAAGGGGGCTAAAAAATTGATGGTGGATTCTTTAAGGGGGCTTTGGATCACCATGATATTGGCAATCAAAATATTTTGGGCTTGGTCTAGGTCTAAAAGAGTTTGTAAAGCCATAGGGATTTCAAACTCATAAGAGCGCAGGGCAAAAGGATTTACTAAAGTGAAAGTCGGGGTGGGCGCATCGGCGTTGCGCAAACGCATAAACACCTCATCGATCTTTTCTAAGTCCATCGCAACGACTTCTTCAAACCCCAAAATGGGGGATTTTACACTAAAAAGCATTCAAACCCTTGAATTTGTGTCACTAAATCGAGGATTTTACTACAACTGCCCCAAAAAATCAATCCGATTAAGCTAGGGTTTTTGGTATAATGGTGATTTTAGCTTATTTTGGCTTTAATAAGGAAGAGGATGCGTGTATTTTTATTCTCGGCTGTGGTTTTGGCCCTATTTTTTGGATGCACTAAGAAGACAAAAGAGTCCATTTACAACCGCCCGGCGATCTTTTGGTATCAAGGGATTTTGCGCGAGATTTTGTTTTTAAACTTGGAGACGGCGGACAATTACTATTCCTCTTTGCAAAGCGAGCACATCAATTCTCCCCTAGTGCCAGATGCCATGATCGCACTGGGTCAAGCCCATTTGAAAAAGAAAGAATTTGTTTTGGCAGAATACTACTTTGATGAGTATATTAAGCGTTTTGGCAACCAAGATAACATCGATTATTTGAAGTTCATGAAGTTGCAAGCCCGCTACTACGCCTTTAAAAACCACAGCAAGGACCAAGAGTTCATGTCTAACACCATAGGCATGTTAAACGACTTTGTGGATAAATACCCCAACAGCCGGTTTTTAAACCAAGTGGAGTACATGCAAGTCAAATTCATTTTAGGGCAAAATGAGTTGAATAGGGCGATCGCCAATGTTTATAGAAAACGCCACCAAAAAGAGGGGGTGAAGCGCTATTTGGAGAGGGTAGATGAGATTTTAGAGAAAGAAACCCACCCCAAAAAATCCTACATGCCTTGGTATGTAGCTATCTTTAACTGGTAAGGGTCAAAATGACAGAAAAGTTTCCGAGTGTATTGCCTGTGATTGTGGAGGAAGAAACCTTTATGTACCCCTTCATGATCGCGCCTATTTTCATCAACAGCGAGGCAAATATTAAGGCGGCAAATAAAGCCACGCAAGAAAAAAACGACTTGATTTTTGTAAGTTGCACCAAGAGCGACTCTAATGCAGTGGGTAAGGATAAGTTTTACGATGTGGGCGTGATTGGCTCCATTGTGCGTAAAGTGGTCTTGCCTGATAACCGCATGAAAATTCTTTTTCAAGGCATTTGCAAAGGGCAGATTTTAAACATCGAATCTACCGACCCTTTGGAGGCGATGGTCGATGTCATCGTTTATAAAGAATACGACACCGATAAAATCAATGCCATCATCGATATTCTTAAAGAGAAAGTTGTCAATTTAGCCAATATCAGCCAATTTTTCCCCCCAGACTTACTAAAAGCCATTGAGGACAACAGCGATCCTAACCGCATTGTGGATTTGGTCGCCTCCGCCCTGCGCCTAAAAAAAGAGCAATCCTACACGCTCTTTGTCAGCAACGATACAGAAGAGAGGCTTTTAGGCCTGATCGATTTAGTCATGGAGGAGATCAAAACCCAAAAGCTCCAAAAAGAGATTAAAAGTAAAGTCCATAGCAAAATGGAGCAGGTCAATAAAGAATACTTCCTCAAAGAACAGCTCAAGCAAATCCAAAAGGAATTGGGCATCGACAAGCAAAGGGATGAGGAGATTCAAGAGTATTTTCAGAAGTTAAGCAGCATTGAACCCTTCATCACTAAGGAAGTGCATAAAGAGATTAAAAAACAAATCGAGCGGCTTAGTCGCATCCATCAGGACAGCTCAGATGTGGGGATTTTGCAAAATTACATTGAGTGGGTGCTAGACATCCCTTTTGGGCAATACAGCGATAAAACGCTCTCCATCAAGGAGGTGGAAAAGCAATTAGATGCCGACCATTACAGCCTAGAAAAACCCAAAGAACGCATCGTTGAATATTTTGCAACTATGGAGCTATCGCGCCTACGCAAACAAGAAAACAAAGAAACCAAGGGCACGATTTTATGCTTTTATGGCCCCCCCGGGGTGGGTAAAACGAGTCTAGCCAACTCCATCGCCAAAGCCATAGGACGGCCCCTTGTGCGAATCGCGCTAGGCGGGTTAGAAGATGTTAATGAGCTTAGGGGACATCGACGCACCTATTTAGGCTCTATGCCTGGGCGCATTGTGCAGGGCCTCATCGAGGCGAAGAAAATGGATTGCGTGATGGTGCTGGATGAAATCGATAAGGTGGATAAGAGCATGCGTGGCGATCCAGCCAGCGCGCTTTTAGAGATTTTGGACCCCGAGCAAAACACCAGCTTTAGGGATTACTACACGAACTTTAACATTGACCTATCTAAAATCATTTTCATTGCTACGGCTAACGACACAGCCACAATCCCCGCCCCCCTAAGGGATCGCATGGAGTTTATCAGCGTATCCAGCTACACTCCCCAAGAAAAAGAGCAGATCGCCACGAACTATTTGATCCCCCAAGAGCTCAAAAAGCACGCCCTTAAACCCAATGAAGTTGTTTTGACCTCCGAGGCGGTCAAACTCATCATCGAAAAATACACCAGAGAGGCGGGCGTGCGTGGCTTAAGGCGCACGATTGCCACGATCATGCGCAAATGTGCCAAAAAGATTTTGCACCACCAAGAGGAGGGCAAGAAGCGCAGCCGCAAAATCACCATCACCACAGATAATATCCCCGAGTTTTTAGACAAAATCGTGTTTGAGATCGACCCTGTGGATAAAGAGGACGCGCTAGGCATCGTCAATGGGTTGGCATGGACAAGTGTGGGCGGTGATGTGCTCAAAATCGAGTCCATTAAAATTAAGGGCAAGGGGAATTTAAAACTCACCGGCTCTTTAGGCGAAGTGATGAAGGAGTCTGCGCAAATTGCCCATTCTGTGGTGAAAACGCTCTTAGATGAGGAAGTTTTAGTCAGCAAGAAAAAAAGGTCCAAAGAAAAAGACAAAGAGAACAAAATTTACAATCTCTACGACATACACTTGCATGTGCCAGAGGGGGCCACGCCTAAAGATGGGCCCAGCGCCGGGATCACGATGGCAACCAGCATCGCCTCTATCTTGTGTGAAAAAAAGGTGCGCTCAGATGTGGCGATGACGGGCGAGCTCACCTTAAGCGGACGGGTTTTACCCATAGGCGGGCTTAAAGAAAAGCTGATCGCCAGCTTTAAAGCGGGCATCAAAACCGCGCTGATCCCAGAGAAAAACTACCAAAGGGATTTAAAGGACATCCCTAAAGAGGTGCAAGAGCACATGGAAATTAAGGCCGTGCAAACGATTGAGGATGTACTCGGCGCGGCGCTGGTGCCTTGATGCAAGTTGGCATCGTTGGGCTGGGCCTTATGGGGGGCTCTTTGGGGCTGGCTTTGCAGGAAGTGCGCCAAGAATTAGGCATTAAGCGCATTTTAGGCTGTGATAGCAACCCCCTACACGCCCAAATGGCACTCAGTTTAGGGCTTGTGGAAGAGTGCGTGGATTTACGCGCTTTGCAAGATTGCGCGGTGGTGTTTTTGGCAACCCCCCTTGATGGCATCATCCAAATCTTGCAAAGTTTTAAACCCAGTTTGCAAACCACAATCATTGAAATTGGCGGGGCAAAAGAGCAGATCATCAACGCCATTTTGCCTGCCATCCGCCCCCAAGTGGTCGCCACGCACCCCATGTGTGGGACAGAGTTTTACGGACCAAAAGCCGCACTTAAGGGACTTTATCGCCACAAGATTGTGATTTTTGTGGATTGTGAAAAGAGCGCACCCGAACATGTAGAAAGGGCTAAAGAAATCTTTAGCGCCATTGGCATGCAATTAGTCAAAATGGATGCAAAGAGCCACGATGCGCACATCGCCTTTGTAAGCCACTTGCCCCACGCCATCAGCTACGCTTTGGCGAATGTCGTTTTGTCGCAAAAGAGCCCGCAGACGATTTTATCCTTAGCCGCCGGGGGCTTTAAAGACATGAGCAGATTATCCAAAAGCTCGCCCGTGATGTGGCGCAGTGTCTTTAGCCAAAACACTGAGCAGGTGCTAAAGGCCATGGATGCGTTTTTAGAGGAAATGCACGGGGTGCGGGCCTTGCTTGAAAACCAAGAGTGGGACGCTTTGCAAAAGTGGATGGGGCGGGCCAATAAGTTGCAAGAGTTTATGTAAGGAGGTTTTATGGAGGCGCAACTGATGAAACTTGCCATTGAAACCTATAAAATCACTCTAATGATCTCTTTGCCCGTGCTGTTGGTGGGCTTGGTCGTAGGGCTTTTGGTGAGCATTTTTCAAGCCACGACCCAAATCAACGAGATGACTTTATCTTTTGTGCCTAAGATTTTAGCCGTGATCGCCGTGATCATTTTTACCATGCCATGGATGCTTAACATGCTTTTAGATTACACCACCACGCTTTTTAAGCTGATCCCCAAGGTGATTTCTTAAGGTGCGAAGAGCACCCATCCATGTCCCCCGCCTCCAAACTAAGAGACCCTACAGCATGTCAGTTATAAAGTCTAAGAAACGCTCCCATCATCTTTTTCAATTCTCGTTTGACCCCTTTTTCTATCTCTTTACCTATATCTATCTGTTGGCTCTCAAGGGTACAAACTTGGGCAGTCAATTCAACATCTTTTTGTTTTAAGCGATTAATTTCCTCATCACACTTGCGCTTGCTTAGATAGTTGGATACTGTGGATTGGGAAACTTTCACATCCTCATGTTGAGCGATTTTTGTTTCGGTCAAACCCCCATCTCTAAGTTCGTATATACGCTGTATTTTTTCATTAGGTGTTTTTCTCATTTAATGTCCTTTTATAAGAATTTTAAGGAGTTCTAGCGAATTTGCTCGCACATTCCGAATCATCGAGTGTCCTTTGTTGTAGATTCACAGCCGATAAGCTATGTTTTAAAACCTTAGCACAACTTAACTTAAACTTGCTAAAATGTGAATTTAGTCTAATTGTGGTGGTGTGTTGTGGTTGTAGACTTTTCTAAATACTCCAGTGTGAAAATCGGTGGGCTTGTGAAAGTGCAAGTGCTCGATATGTGCGCCCCCTATGCGGGCTTGCGAATGGTGGGTTTGGCCAACAATCTCTTGGTGGCCCCTGAGGCCAAAAATCTAGCCATTCTTTCCAAAAACTTTGACTGCATCACCGACTTAGGCACTTGTTTAGAAGTGGGGGCAAAGACAAACGCCCAAAAACTTTTTTCTTATTACAAAAACCATGATTTACAGGGGTTAGAATTTTTGGGAGCACTGCCGGGCAGTTTAGGCGGGCTTGTCAAAATGAACGCGGGCATGAAAGCCTATGAGATGAAAGAGGTTGTAGAGGCCTTAAATATCAATGGGGAGTGGGTGGAGGCTAAAGATTTAGGCTTTGGCTACCGCACGAGCAGCATTGAGGGCGTGGTGTTTAAAGCTCGCCTTAAAAAGCGCAAGGGTTTTAGGCAAGAAGTTTATCAAGATTGTCAGTGCATGCGATGCCACCCTAAAAAGCCCAGTTTTGGAAGTTGCTTTAAAAACCCCCCGGGGGACTTTGCAGGGCGGCTTTTAGAGGCGGTGGGGCTAAAGGGCTTTAGTTTAGGGAGGGTGGGTTTTAGCCCGTTGCATGCAAATTTCTTAATCAATCTTGGAGGGGGGCGTTTTGAGGAGGTGGTCAAACTCATTGCCCTAGCCAAAGAGCGCGTTTTCAACGCCTTTGGCATCGCTCTAGTTGAAGAGGTTTGTATATACTATTAGAGCCCATAAAGCCCAAGGTGGGCTTTTGGTTACAGCGTGTCTAACTCCTCGGGAGATAAATCTTCATAGAAGCGCTCTAGGGCAAAATCCACACCCAAATATTTGGCGATCTCTTGTGCGTCGATCAAGGCGTTTTGCAAACAGCTTGTGGCCCCGGGGGAGGGGGTCATGTTGAAAGTGAGCCCCTGATTGGTTTTGATCTTTTTCTCCCCTAAGACAAGCTTTTTCTTAGTGCGATCGAGTACTTGGGGACGCACTTCCCCAAAGCCGTGCGCATAGCGTAAATCGCTCAAAGAGAGGGAGGGGATGATTTTACGCGCGTCTTTTAAAAACTTGCGCTTGCCGATATAGGGCACCTCAAAGACCATGTTTTTAAAGACATAGTTACGGATGTCCCTTTCCACAAAGAGATCAAACACAATGCTAAAAATGTCTGTGTTGCAATCCATTTTTAACAACTCCCAGCTGATGCCCTTGAATAGGTGCTTGTTGCGCTCGAGCTTTGGCATGGCTAAAGCGGTGGGCCCTATGCGGGTGCGCCCCTTAATCACCACATCCGGGTCGCCATGCAAGGCGGCAAAGGGCAGTTTAGGATTTTGCACGGTATAAACCTTGCCCCGTAGCAAGTCAGGCACAAAATAAAAGCTCCCCGCCACAGGCAAACAGCCTAAATCTAGGCCATACCCCATTTGTTGGGCTAGGGGCAAAGCGTAAGAACCTGCATTGACTAAAATATACTTTGCATAAATCTCGTCCGTTTCATCAGAGATCAAGGCCCAATCGCCTAGCCGTTTTTCAATGCTCTCTACATGAAAATTCAAAAACACTTGGTTGTGGGGCTTGATCGCTATTGCCTCCTCCACGAAACTTTGACTAAGCATAGCGTAATTCATGGCGCACCAATTCTTTTCAAACCCGCTCCCCACGATATTCTCGGGGCGCTCTAAGCCGTGGTCTTCTAAAATCACCTGCGGCTCAATTTCTTTAACCTTCTTCTTGTCAAAAAAAGTGAGGCCGGGGTAGATTTCTTGAAACTCTTCGTGCCTTTGGGTGATGAAAGCGCATTCCACATCGCCCACACCGATCGCCATTTTTTGGCACTCAAAAATCGCCTTGTTTTGTAAGCCCTTATTTAAGGCGTAGTGGCGGACTTTATCGGCAGAAAGTTTGACTGTGCGTGCCTTTTGGGCAGTGTAGTTGGTTTCAATCGAGCCATCGTGGATTGTTTGCGAATTTGCCTTTGCACTTGAACTCACTTTAGCCAAAGCGTCTCTTCTCTCCACAATGGCGATTCTCTTTAAGTCGGTGTACTGGCTCAACACCCAAAAAGCGGCGCAACCAGACACCCCGCCCCCGATGATCGCCACATCAAATTCATGGTTCATTGTTTTCCTTTTTTTACAGAGCAGTAAAGGGCGATTTTAGCATATTTGTATATGAAAACCTTTAAGCCCTCTAAAAACCGCCGGGCAACTTAGACGCATAGCGGTATAAGTCCGACATCCCCAAAACCCTTGCTAGAAGCGAAAAAGCCGGGGGGTGCTTGGCGTGTTTGTATCCAATGTCTAAGGTCGTGATCGCCGTTTTGCCAATGTTGTAGCTGTTGTTTTTAGACACCAACACAGACCACACATTGTGCGCCACGATCGCCCTGTGGTGCTGCGCGCCCAAGTAGAGCATGATGTGCCCCTTAAGCCATAAAATCGTGGCAAAGGGGGTGGCGTGCTTAATGATGTAAGCCTCTTTTTGTCTAGGGGGCAGATGACTTAAATCGACCATGTTATGCGCGTAGCGCACTTGGGCTAAAGAATTGCGGGGCAGTAAAATCCCGAAACTGGCAAAGCTGTCCCTTGTAAAGGCCGAGCAATCCCGATTTTGTCCCGCTCCACCCCAGCCATAGGGTTGGCCTAGCATGGTGTCTATCACTTTTGCCATGCCCTGTGTGGTGAGCGGGCGGGGAAAAGAAGCGAAACTAGGGGAGTTTAGGCGAGTGGGGACAAGTTTGACGAAACCCTTAGAGTCTTTAGCGTAGGTGTAAATTTGTCTTATGCGGTGGGGGACTTTAATGAAAATCTCTCCCATGTGCGCCACAGATCCATTGTCTAAAGGGATTTTGTCCTTTGTGGGGGTGAGGTAGTGTTTAAAGTGCAAGAAAGTTTGCACCTGCTCAGAGCTAATGGCGGCGAGTTTGTCTAAGCGCACCCAGCCAAATACAAAACTACTTTGTATGTGGGCGTAAGTTTTTGCCTTGTTGTAGTGGGTGATGAGTACGGGCGTGCCTGCAAAAATCAAAGAGTTTTGCCAACGATCAAAAGGTTGCCCATCTTTGAAGTAGTAAGGCGCATCGGTGGGCACAGCCCGCACATTAGCATCGGCGATCACAATTGCTCGGAGCCTTACGCTAGGGTAGTCTGGCATGTCTAAGTCGTTTGAGATTTCTTGCAATTTATCTAGGCTATAAGGCTGTAAATCCTTATCGTAGCCCACCTGATGCAAGGTGTCTTGCATCCAAAAGACTTCGTCTAAATTATCCATCACTTGCATGCCCGTCCAAGGAGCGTACCATTGCTCTAAGTAAGACTTTTTAAGCTTGACTTTGGAGGGGACGGGCAAAGTGTGGCGGGGCAGATAGTGGCGCGCCTCTTGAGGCAAGCCTAGCAAACTCTCAGGAGTGGCGCGCAAAAGGGGCACAAAGATCAATAGGCAGAGCAAACCCTTAAGCATGCACGCTGGCTAGGAGATTTTGCACCCCTAGATCGATCAAGGCATAAACCTCTTCAAAATCCCTCTCCTCTGTATAGGTGTAGGGGTCGGGAATATCCACACCCTGCAAGCCAAAATCCCCCAATTTGCAGATATTAGGGTGCGCGATGCCTAGACTCTTTAAAGCCTCGACATTGCTACGATCCATCGCCACAATGCGATCAAACCTGCTTGCCAAATCTTGGCTAATGGGTTTGCTTCTAAAGGGGGTCAAATCGATGCCATGCCTTTTGGCTAAAGCGATGATGGGTGGGTGGGCCAGCTCGCCCTCGTGGTAGCTAGAGATGCCCGCCCCATCCACAACCAGACCCAGCCCTTGCTTTTTAATGATGTCGGCAGCAATCCCCCGTGCGAGCATCGAGCGGCAAATATTGCCCAGACACAGGAATAAAAGACTCTTCATATGCGTAAATAACTGCGGAGCAAACGCCCATACTGCGGGCTTCTTAGTTTTTTAATTGCGCTGCTTTCAATTTGGCGCACCCGCTCACGCGTCACATTGAGCTCTTTACCAATCTCCTCTAGTGTGCGATCGCTCTCATCTTCTAGCAAGCCAAAACGCATGCGAATCACGGATTTTTCTCGCTCATTGAGTTGGTCTAAAACCCCATCAATCTGTGCTTTTAAATCCTCCCTCATGATGTGATCCATAGAGCTCACGACATTGCGATCTTCTACGAAATCCCCAAATTTGCCATCATCATCGTTGCCTACGGGCGACTCTAAACTGATGGGTTCTTTGGTGATCTTAATCACATTTTTTACTTTATCTAAAGGTAGGCCCACTTCTTTAGCCACGAGGTCTAGATCCGGCTCTTTGCCATTTTCTTGCATGTGCTTGCGCATGACTTTATTGATGCGGTTAATGGTGTCGATCATGTGGATGGGGATACGGATGGTGCGGGCCTGATCGGCAATGGCGCGGCTGATGGCCTGTTTGATCCACCACGTAGCGTAAGTGGAGAATTTATAATTTTTTTCGTGCTCGAATTTATCCACCGCTTTCATCAGTCCGATATTGCCCTCTTGGATCAAGTCTAAGAAGGGCAAGCCCCTAGAAGTGTAGCGTTTAGCGATGCTCACCACAAGGCGCAGGTTGGAACGCGCCATTTTGTTTTTGGCTTTATCCGAGATGAGCTTGCCCCGCTTGATTTGGTTTAAAATCTCCTTGAGCTTTGCGGGCTCTAAATTAAAGCCATCTTCGCTCGCCTCTTTGGTTTGGAAGAGTTTTTTAATTTCCATATAAATGCTAATCATCGTGGCTTCGGGCACCATCGCGGCGATCTCCTCGCGACTCATGGTGGTGATGTTTTTTAAAATATTTCTGTGATTCTCAATCAGGCTCTCGTTAAAAAGCGAGAGTTTGTATTCCAAGCGTTTTAACTCTTTTTCAAAGCCATCCCCACTTTTGAGCGAGGTTTCCATCGCCTTGACCAGCTCACCAATGAGCTTGCTTGTGGGCCCTAGGTCGTAAAGCTTTTCTTTTAAAATGCGGCATTTATAGGCTAAGGTCAAGGCGTGTAAAAGCGGGTCCTCTTGCTCCTCTTTGGGGGTATTTAAGAATTTGAGCCAATCTTTTTTAGCCTTGATCAAAGCTTTAAAGCTCTCTAAGACCTTCTCTACCCGTTTTTTGTCTTTTTCAGAAACATTTTTTTTTATCTCTAGAGCGTCTTCTTCCTCGTTCTCCTCCATCTCGCCCTCTTCGTCTTTCTTAGGCAAGCTCCCCTCATCGTCAAAGTTTCTAAACAACTCCTTGACCCTTCTTTCGCGGTTAATCAAGGCCTCTTTGTAGTTGTAAATAAAGTCGATGAGATAGGGCACAGAGCAGATCGCGTCTAAAATGATGTTTTCGCCCAGCTTGATCTGCTTGCTTAAATGCACCTCCTCCTCTTTGCTAAGAAGAGGGATCTCGCCCATTTCGCGCAAATACATGCGCACAGGGCTATCGCTTCTGGACCACTCGGGCAATTCCTTTTCTTTAAAGTCTAGGTTCTCCTCGGGCTCCTCCTCAAGAGGCTTAGATTTTTTGCTCCCCACCTTGCGCTCAAGTGAAGATAAAGAAGTGTGGGCGTACTCTGAAGAGTGGATAAAGGTTTTGTTGTATTTGTGCGCCCACTCTTTAAGTTTTTTAAGCTGGGAAGTGCTAGGGACTTTTTGCAGAATGTCGATGATGCGCTCGTAAGAAACGCTGGGCTGACTCTCTTTAAAAAGTTGTTCCAACTCCTCTTGGGCCGAAGCTTGTTTGGTGGGGGTTTTTTGGGGTTTGGGGGCTTTGTTGTCTTTGTTTTCCATGGTGTCCTCACTTTAAACGGGTTGCAGTCTGATAAGCGCTTGGGAATTGGTCTTTATAGCAAAGTATGGCTTATAAAACCATAAAAAGTTAAAATTGCCTGTGCTATAATGTGGCCTTTGCTTAAAATAAGGTTAGTAGATGTTTGGGATGGGATTTTTTGAGTTGGTGGTGATCGTGGTGGTCGCTATCATTTTCTTAGGACCGGAGAAGTTTCCACAGGCGATGCTCGATCTTGCCCGCTTTTTTAGAGCGGTGAAGAAGAGTTTAAACGAAGCCAAAGAGAGCCTAGATAAAGAAATCCACATGGAGGAGCTGAAAAAAGAAGCCCTTGAGTACCAAGAGTTTTTTAAGCAACAGGCCAAACCCCTAGGGGATTTAAAACAAGAACTAGAAAACATCCCCCAAATGCCCGAAGTGCAAGACTTGCAAAAAAGCATGGAGAGCATCGCTAAAAGCAACCCCCTAGAGAGCCTAAACGCCCCCAAAAAAGAAGAAAAAACAGAAGAGGTAGAAAAACCCAAAGTGAGTTTAGAAAAAACCCCAAAAAGCTCTCTAGATGCTTGAAGATTTAAAACCGCATTTAGAGGATTTACGCAAACGGCTTTTGATCTCGATTTTGGTGTTGGTGTTGGCCTTTGGGCTGTGCTTTAGCTTTTGGCAAGAAATTTTTGCGTGGATCAAAGCGTCTTACCATGGAAAACTCATCCAAATCTCGCCCATTGAGGGGGTGATGGTGGCGATTAAAGTGAGTTTTTTGGCCGCTCTGGCCGTGTCCATGCCCGTGATTTTTTGGCAAGCATGGCTTTTCATCGCCCCCGGGCTTTATAAAAATGAAAAAAAGGTGGTCTTGCCCTTTGTGTTCTTTGGGAGCGTGATGTTTGCTTTGGGAGCGTGTTTTTCTTACTATGTGGTTTTTCCCTTTGTGATGCACTATTTGGCAAATTTTGGGGCGGCGATGTTTGAGGCAAACATTTCGGCTTCTAGCTATGTGAGTTTTTTTACCCGCTTGATTTTGGGCTTTGGGCTGGCGTTTGAGTTGCCCGTTTTGGCGTTTTTCTTAGCCAAAGTGGGGCTAATCACCGATGCCACTCTCAAAAACTATTTTAAATACGCCATTGTGGCCATTTTTATTGTGGCGGCGATCATCACCCCCCCCGATGTGATGAGCCAGATACTCATGGCAATGCCTTTAATCGGGTTGTATGGGCTCTCAATCTTGATCGCAAAAATGGTTAATCCAGCCCCCAAAGACGATAATGCCTAATATCCCCAAAGAGTTTAAGCGCGCCAGCTACGCCTATCACTTGCCCCAGCACTTGATCGCCACACACCCCATCAACCCCAAAGAAAACGCTAAATTAATGGTCTATGAAAGGGCAAGCGATCGGCTGACACACACCACCTTTAAAAAAATCTTTGATTTTTTCCCCAAGGACGCTTTGGTGGTGCTCAACGACACTAAGGTGATGAAAGCCAGATTATTTGCCCACACCGCCCAAAAACGCCGAGTAGAAATTTTATTGCACCACGCGGCTAGCCCCACGGCGTGTTTGGCCCAAGTGCGCGGAAAAGTGCGCCCCGGACTTGTTTTAGAGCTAGAGCAGGGTTATTCTTGCGAAGTTTTAGAAGTGCTTAATGATGGCTTGCGCGTGCTGGGCTTTAGACACGAGGGCAAACCTTTAGAGTGGGCCAAAGTGCTTGGCATGCTTGAACTCTTAGGGCATATGCCCATCCCGCCCTATTTAAAGCGCCCCGACACAAGCCAAGACACACAGGATTACCAAAGTGTGTTTGCCAAAAATCTAGGGGCGATCGCCGCCCCCACCGCGTCTTTACATTTTTCGCAAAGCGCAAAGGACCACCTATTAAAGAACTTTAAGCATGTCTTCATCACCCTACATGTAGGGGCGGGGACTTTTTTAAGCGTGCAGAGTGAGGACATTAGAGAGCACCCCATGCACGCCGAATTTGTAGAAGTGTCTTTTAAGGCGGGGCAAGCCCTAGATGAAGCCCGCTATATTTTATGTGTCGGCACCACTGCTTTAAGAGCCACAGAGCATTATAAAAGGGGCTTGGGGCTTGAACCTTGCAATCTCTTTTTACACCCGGGCAATCCGGTTAGAGCAGCACAAGCCCTTTTAACAAATTTCCACCTGCCCGAATCGACCTTAATCATGCTCGTTGCGTCTATGGTGGGCTTGGATAAATGCCTCGAGCTCTACAAAATCGCCATAGAACACCATTACCGCTTTTATTCCTACGGCGATGGGATGTTGATTTTATGAAAGACAAATTAGATTTATTTAGTAACTTGCTTTTAGAGTGGAATAGGGTACATAATTTGAGCGGGGCTAAAAACCGCCAAGACATCGAGCGCAACATTGCGGATAGCTTGCAGGTTTTGGACTTCATCGCCCCCTTTAAGAGTTGTTTAGATGTGGGCTCTGGGGCGGGCTTTCCAGCGATCCCCTTAAGCCTAGCCTGCCCTCATGCTCGTTTTATTTTGTTAGAGCCCAATGCTAAAAAAATAGCGTTTTTACACCATTTAAAAGCGAGCCTAGATTTACAAAATGTGCGTTTAAAACGCCTGCGCTTGCAAGAGTTGCCCGCTTTAAAAGTGGATTTAATCACTTCTAGGGCTTTGATGCCAGCACAAGAGCTGCTAAATTTAAGCGCCCCCTTCTTAGAAAAAGGCGGGCATTTTCTCTTTTATAAGGGGAGCAATTTAAGCACGGAGATTTCTTGTTTGCCCGAAGAGTGTTTTGCCTATGGCAAACGAGTTTACTTCTATCGCAAGGGGGCAAATTGAGATTGTTATTTTTATTAGCCATTGTGGTGGGGCTGTTTTTGTGGCTAAGACCTAAAATGAAAACCCCCCCGCCTAAAAACGACTCCAACGCAGAGCTAGACATGCTCGAGTGCGCCCATTGCAAAACCTATGTAACCAGCCAAGAAGCCATCCACTCTCAGGGCTGTGTCTATTGCTCTAAGGCGTGTTTAAAGGAAAGTGCATGTTGATTTTCGGGCATCCACAAATTCCCACAAGCCCCTTTGTGTGGGTCAAAGAAACCGAACAAATCGCCCAAACTTTGGCGAGCGCTGTCGTGTATTTTCACGCCACAGACAAGAAAGCCTTTGAGCTGTCCGCGCATTGCAGCACGAATGGGGTGAAATACGCTGTGTGCGTGCGCTCTCCCTTAGAGTGGGCGTTGATGCATAATTTTAAACCAAGTTATATCCTTGTAGAAGACGAGCCTAAGACCTACCAAGAATTGGCGGATGATTATTTGAGCGATGCAAGGGTTTTATGGGTGATCGACCATGAAGGGCAGATTGAGCAAGCCTTAAAAATGAGAATAGATGGGGTGGTGTTTAGGCCATTTTTGGGGTTTTAGGTTTTTTAGGCAAAATGTGTTAAAATAGCCGTTTTTCTTGGAGAGATGTCCGAGTGGTTGAAGGAGCACGCCTGGAACGCGTGTAAGGTGCAAGCCTTCAAGGGTTCGAATCCCTTTCTCTCCGCCATTTCTCCCTATTTTCATGCTTTTTGTGAATAAGATTAACAAAGAATAAATAACATTATCTTTGGCTAACAAAATATTAACAACCATTAGCCAAAAGATACTAAAATTTGCCTCGTTGATAGCTTGCGCTATTCAATAACACCATTTTATAAGAGGAGTTTAGGATGAAGCTTACCCCTAAAGAGCTAGATAAATTGATGCTCCATTATGCGGGAGAACTAGCCAAACAACGCAAAGCCAAAGGCATTAAGTTGAACTACACTGAAGCTGTGGCTTTGATCAGTGCGCATGTGATGGAAGAGGCCCGCGCAGGTAAAAAAAGCGTGGCAGATTTGATGCAAGAAGGCAGGACCTTACTCAAAGCCGATGATGTGATGCCTGGCGTGGCGCACATGATCCACGAAGTGGGGATTGAAGCGGGCTTTCCTGACGGGACAAAATTGGTAACCATCCACACTCCCGTAGAAGCTGGCAGCGACAAACTCGCTCCCGGCGAAGTGATCCTCAAAAACGAAGACATCACCCTCAACGCCAGCAAACACGCTATCCAATTAAAAGTGAAAAACAAAGGCGATCGCCCTGTGCAAGTGGGCTCACACTTCCACTTCTTCGAAGTCAATAAGCTTCTAGACTTCGATCGCGAAAAAGCCTATGGCAAACGCCTAGACATCGCTTCAGGTACTGCTGTGCGCTTTGAACCCGGGGAAGAAAAAACCGTGGATTTGATCGACATTGGCGGCAATAAACGCATCTATGGCTTCAACTCCCTAGTGGATCGACAAGCCGATCACGATGGCAAAAAACTTGCTGTAAAACGCGCCAAAGAACATGGCTTTGGCACCATCAACTGCGGTTGCGACAATAAATAAGGAAAGGAAGACCGATGAAAAAAATTTCTCGCAAAGAATATGTTTCTATGTATGGGCCCACTACGGGCGATAAAGTGCGCTTAGGCGACACTGACCTAATCCTAGAAGTCGAACACGACTGCACCACTTATGGCGAAGAAATCAAATTCGGGGGCGGTAAAACCATCCGCGATGGTATGGGCCAAACCAACAGCCCCAGCAGCCACGAACTTGACCTCGTCATCACCAACGCTTTGATCGTGGATTACACCGGCATTTACAAAGCCGACATTGGCATTAAAAACGGCAAAATCCACGGCATCGGCAAAGCCGGCAACAAAGACCTCCAAGATGGTGTTTGCAACAGGCTCTGCGTAGGCCCTGCTACTGAAGCTCTTGCCGGCGAAGGTTTGATCGTAACGGCTGGTGGGATCGACACACACATCCACTTCATTTCTCCTCAACAAATCCCCACAGCATTTGCTAGCGGAATCACCACAATGATCGGAGGCGGTACAGGCCCTGCAGATGGCACCAACGCCACCACCATCACTCCCGGCCGCTGGAACTTAAAAGAAATGCTCCGCGCTTCTGAAGAATACGCCATGAACCTTGGCTACCTTGGAAAAGGGAATGTGTCTTATGAACCCTCTTTGACTGACCAACTTTACGCTGGGGCCATTGGCTTTAAAATCCACGAAGACTGGGGCAGCACACCCTCAGCCATCAACCACGCTCTAAACATCGCTGACAAATACGATGTGCAAGTAGCCATCCACACCGACACCCTAAATGAAGCCGGCTGTGTGGAAGACACCCTAGAAGCCATCGCTGGACGCACCATCCACACTTTCCACACTGAAGGTGCTGGCGGCGGACACGCTCCCGATGTGATCAAAATGGCAGGCGAATTTAACATCCTTCCCGCTTCCACAAACCCCACCATTCCTTTCACCAAAAACACAGAAGCCGAACACATGGACATGTTGATGGTGTGCCACCACTTGGATAAAAACATCAAAGAAGATGTGGAATTTGCCGACTCTCGTATCCGCCCCCAAACCATCGCGGCTGAAGATAAACTCCACGACATGGGGATTTTCTCCATCACCAGCTCCGACTCTCAAGCCATGGGCCGTGTGGGCGAAGTGATCACCCGCACTTGGCAAACAGCGGACAAAAACAAAAAAGAATTTGGCCGCTTGCCTGAAGAAAAAGGCGACAACGACAACTTCCGCATTAAACGCTACATCGCCAAATACACCATCAACCCCGCCATCGCACACGGCATTTCTGAATATGTCGGTTCTGTGGAAGTGGGCAAATACGCTGACTTGGTGCTTTGGAGCCCTGCGTTCTTTGGCATTAAACCCAACATGATCATCAAAGGCGGATTCATTGCGCTTTCTCAAATGGGCGATGCCAACGCTTCTATCCCCACTCCCCAACCCGTTTATTACCGCGAAATGTTTGGCCACCACGGCAAAGCCAAATTTGACACCAACATCACTTTCGTGTCTCAAGTTGCTTATGAAAACGGCATCAAGGAAGAATTGGGCTTGCAAAGAATCGTGTTGCCTGTGAAAAACTGCCGCAACATCACCAAAAAAGACCTTAAGTTCAACGATGTGACCGCGCACATCGAAGTCAACCCTGAAACCTACAAAGTTAAGGTGGATGGCAACGAGGTTACCTCCCACGCGGCGGACAAATTACCTTTGGCACAACTCTATAACCTATTCTAGTGCCTGACACGAGGGGGGAATTTTTGCCCTGCTTTTTTAAGCGGGGCTTTTGTTATTTATGGGGGTTTTGATTTACTTTATTGGTTTATAATAAAAGCTCCTTGGGGTTTTTCGTTATAAAACGATAGACGCTCTGGTTATTTCACAATAAGGATAGGAATGTTAGGACTCGTGTTATTGTATGTTGCGATCGTGTTGATCAGCAACGGCGTTAGCGGGCTTGCTGGAGTGGACGCTAAAAGCAAAGCGATCATGAACTACTTTGTGGGCGCGCTCTCCATTGTGTGTAATATTGTGGCGATTGTGCATTCCACTTTCCACGCCACCCCTATGGTCGAAGGGGCAGAGAATATCCAGCAAGTGGCGCACCATCTGATTAACTTCTATGGCCCTGCAACTGGTTTATTATTCGGCTTCACCTACCTTTATGCCGCCATCAACAACACCTTTAATCTTGATTGGCGTCCTTATGGGTGGTATTGCTTATTTGTTACCATCAACACCATCCCCGCAGCCATTCTTTCTCACTACTCCGATGCCCTAGACGATCACAAAATGCTAGGCATCACTGAGGGCGACTGGTGGGCTTTCATTTGGCTCGCTTGGGGTGTGCTCTGGCTAACTGGCTGGATTGAATGTGTGTTGAAAAAGAGCTTGGGTAATTTTGTACCTTGGCTTGCTATCATCGAAGGGATCATCACGGCTTGGATTCCTGCTTGGCTTCTTTTCATCCAACACTGGGCGTAAGACATGCGCGCTGAGGCTATCTTAGGCAATCTACACACCAACCCCCCAAATGGGGAGGACGGTGTAGCCACCGTGGATTTCATTGACCTAGAGTGGTTTGATAGCCAAAAGCGCATGGGGCGTTTTAAGACAAGAGGGGGCGAGGAAGTGGTGATGAAACTAGAAAACCCCCCTAAGATGGGGCTAGCCGATGGGGACATTTTGTTCCAAGCCCCCGGTAAAGTTGTCGCCATCAATATCCTGCCCACTGAGGTGCTTTGCGCCTACGCCTCCAGCATGCACGAAGTGGCGAAAATCTGCTATGAAGTGGGTAACCGCCACGCCTCTTTATACTACGGCGAAGAAAATTTGAGTTTTAAAACCCCATTTGAAAAGCCCCTGCAAGTTTTGTTTGAAAGGCTGGGCGTGAAGCATGCGGTTTTAAAGAGCAAATTAGACGCTTCTAAACGCATTTCTGTGAGCGCATCGCCCCACAGCGAAATCTCTGCTCCGCTCAAATTCTTTGACAGCACTGACTTACAGATTGTGATTAAAAAATAGGACTCCCATGCACACCGATTTTTTACTGCTCCAAATCAACGATGCCGTGTTTCCCATCGGCTCTTACACCCACTCTTTTGGGCTAGAAACCTATATCCAACACAAAGAAGTCAAAGACAAAGAGAGCGCGCTTGCCTACTTGCAAGCCAACCTAGGCACGCAATTTTTATACAGCGATCTACTCAGTTTAAAACTAAGCTACCAACACGCTACACAAGGGCTAGAGAACCAAGACCCCCATTTGGGGCACATTTTAGACATTGAAGAAAAGGTCTGTCTAGCCACCCCCCCTTTAGAGCTAAGGAGCGCGAACCAAAAGCTGGGTAATCGCTTTTTAAAGACCATTTTACAGCTAGATTTGCCCTTTGTGCGCTTTTTTAGAGCCTACGCTAAGGCGACCACCACCCCCACACACGCCACAGCCTACGGAGTCTTTTGTGCCTGCTTTAACATTGCCCTAGACACCGCCCTCAAGCACTACCTCTACGCCCAAAGCTCCAATATGGTGATCAACTGCGTGAAAACCATCCCCTTAGCCCAAAATGACGGGCAGCGCATTTTATTAGCTTTGCAAGAAACCTTTAGCAACTTGCTAGACACTTTAGAAAACCTAGATGAAAGCCATTTGTGTGCGGCGAGCATCCAAAACGACATTAAGGCGATGCAACACGAGCATTTATACTCCCGCCTGTATATGTCTTAAATCTTAAACTTTTTACAAAGGATTACAATGGTAAAAATCGGTGTTTGTGGCCCTGTGGGCAGTGGCAAAACGGCTTTGATCGAAGCCTTGACTAGGTCTATGAGTCAAAATTACAGCATTGGCGTGATCACCAACGACATTTACACCAAAGAAGATGCCGAGTTTTTATGTAAAAACTCTGTGATGCCCCGCGAAAGAATTATTGGTGTAGAAACGGGCGGCTGTCCGCACACCGCCATTCGAGAGGACGCGTCCATGAACCTAGAAGCGGTCGAGGAAATGCATCAACGCTTCCCCGACATTCAGCTTATGTTTATTGAGAGCGGAGGCGATAATCTCTCCACCACCTTTAACCCCGAGCTGGCTGACTTCACGATCTTTGTGATCGATGTGGCTGAAGGCGATAAAATCCCCAGAAAAGGCGGGCCGGGCATCACCCGCTCCGACCTACTCATCATCAACAAAATTGACCTAGCCCCCCATGTGGGCGCGGATTTGGGCGTGATGGAGCGCGATTCTAAAAAAATGCGTGGGGACAAACCCTTTTTGTTCACCAACATTAGAAGCAAGGACGGCTTAGACCAAGTGATCTCTTGGATTCAAAAATACGCGCTTTTAGAAGATTAAAATGGAGCACAAGAGCAGTTACGCCCAAGCCTCGCGGCTAAAATTAAAAACCAAAATCGGGCACAATGGTAAGTGTGTCATCGCAGATAACTACTTCACCCCGCCCTTTAAGCTCATGCCCCCTTTTTATGCCAAAGACAGCCTAGCCGAAATCATGCTCATTGCCGTGAGCCCGGGGATGCTCAAAGGGGACGCGCACGAGATAGAGATCGAAGTGGGGCAAGATTGCCAACTCAAACTCTCTAGCCAAAGTTTTGAGAAGGTGCAAGATACCGAAGACGGGTATGCGAGCCGTAAAACGCACATTGAGGTTAAAGAAAACGCGCTTTTAGACTTTAGCCCCCTGCCTATTATCCCTTTTGCTAACGCGCATTTTCAAAACCACAGCCAAATCGTGTTGCACGAAAACGCCCAACTGCTTTATAGCGAGATCATCACCGCCGGACGCATCGCGCACGGCGAAGCCTTTGCCTTTAAGCGGCTGCACTCCACGCTCAACATCGCTTATTCGCAAGAAAACAGCGCGCACCCCTTGTTTGTGGATAACACGCTTTTAGAGCCAGCCAAAATGGATTTAAAAAACCCGTGCATGTTTGGCAATTACACCCATTATTTAAATTTAGTGGCTTTCACCAAGCACCTAGATCAAGACAGCTTGCTAAGCTTTTTAGAAGGCTTTGAAGGGCAAGCGGGGGTCAGCACCCTAGCCTCTAAGCTGCCTGAAGGCTATACGGGTTTATGCCTTAAAGCCCTCGCTTGTGGCTCGGAGCCCCTCTTAAACTTGCGTAAGTCTATCAGCCAAGAGTTGTTGGGGCGTTTAGAATAGGTTGCCCCTAGGGGCTAGCCCTCATCTCCCCACCAATTCCACATCCCGCAAGCCCTTTTAAGGTATTCAAACGCCTTGAGGGGGTCGGGCGTAACACCCAAGCCTTTGTCGTAGATTTTGCTTAATCTACGCAAAGCTTCATCGTAACAAGGCCCTTCGCAATCCGCCCCGTTAGCGACTATGGTGTAATGCTCTAGGGCTTTGGCGTAGTCTTGCTGCACCACCTCGCCGCCCTCAAAATACAACTCGGCTAAATTAAAGTGGGCTGTATAATCCCTAGCATTGACCTCTATGGCCTTGTTAAGGTATTCTAGGGCTTTTTTCTCATCTTTGACACACCCACTGCCCGTAAGATATCTTTCGGCCACATAGCCATAAAGGCGCGTGTTGCCTAGCTCTATAGCCTTTAAACACCATTCTAAAATTTGGGTCTTGTCATGCGTCCAGCCCAGCGACACTAAGCGGGCATAAGCCTCTGTGCCAAAGACTTCTTCGGCAAGGCTTATCGCCTTTTTGTAATGAGCGGTTGCCTTTTTACGATAACTCTTAGAGCTTAAACCCTCACTACGCCCCATGTATTGCCGAGAAATGGCATAGCAAATATCCGCTTTTTCTAGCTTGGTTTGACACATTTTAAGGGCTTTGTCGTAATAATCCTTTGCTTCTTTAGGGTCTTTATGCAAGACATCCTCAAGATAAAAGTCAGCTAATTTAAAGCAAGCATTGGTAGAGCCCATATCCACCGCCCTGTTAAGATACTCTAAGCCCTTGTTTATATCCACAGGCACCCCCTTACCATTTAGGTAAAACCCCCCGAGTATTTCATAAGACCTCGTGTCCCCCATGTCGCCTGCTTTTTTCAAGTATTCTAGGGCTTTGGTGAAGTTAGGACACCCTTTAAAAGAGCGTAGCGTCATATCATTGCTATAGAGCTTGCCTAGCTCGTAGAAACTCTCCACATCGCCCAGTTTTGCGCTCTTTTCATAGCACTCTATAGCCTCATTAATGTATCCTTTCTCGCGCGCCTGTGTGCCCCTTAAGAACAACACATCTGCCCTTCTAGGGAAAACTTGCCTAGAGCCCACACCCCCCACTTTAAAATCCTGCACGGGCAAATCGTTAAACAACGCCACCAGTCTTAACAAACTAAGGGGGTAGTCGTAGTGGTCTAAGCGAAATTTCGCGCCGTATTTGTTGTGGTATTTGGCTTTGTCGTTTTCAAAGAGTTTTTTAAAGGCAGGGGTGCTTTGGGCTTCTTTGAGATTTGCAACCCCACAAGTGATGATGAAAGAACAGCGGTATTCACAATGCCTTAAGGGGGCAAAGCACACATAAAAGCCATGCGCACTCTCTAGCTTGTTGGTATTCACCAAATCCTCTTGCAAGAGATTTTGGGGGGCAAAAATCAACACCCCCCTAACCTCCTCTGCCACCCCTTTATGGTTTAAAATTTTAAAGGGCTTTTCACAAAACGCCCCCACCCACTCGATCCCCCTTAAGAGTTTGTTTAACTTTTGAATAATGCCCTTAACAGAGCTAAAATCCTCCTTGCTGACGCACTTATCAAAGGCATCAAGGCATTCTTCAAGCTCTTTTCTCTCTTTAAACTCTAAAGCCACTCTTTCTATCATCGCGCCTCCTTAAACGGCGTATTCTTTAAAGAACGCATACAAGCGTTGGTAAATCTCCTCCGTGCGGGCTTTGATGTCCTCTAAGAGCCAATCGCTTTTGGGGAACTTGGCTAAGTCCTGTGCCTCTAAAAATTTAGACTTGGCGTATTTGGGCTTTTTGGCATCAAAGTAGCCATTGCTCGCCTTGATGTTGAGCGGTTTTTCTAACAAGATTTTATTGCCAATGGACTCCACTAAAGCATTTGCCTCTTTTTGGCTAAGCTTGACATAATTTGTCTGCCATTTTTTGGGGAAAATGTGCTCGATCTCGGGTTTTTCGCAAACCTCTGTGTCTTGCTCGGGGTATTTTAAATACATGTTGAGAGCCACAAGGGCTTTTGTGAGCCTTTTGGTTTGCGCCGCCTCAAAGAAGGTGCGGAAAGTGTATTCGCTCCTTTGGGTAGTAACCACGCTCTCTAAAATCTCTTGGCTTCCTGCTTTAAAGTCTATGCTCCCCGTTTTGTAAAGCGAAGTGTAGGCGTTATAGACGAGGTCTTTAATCTGTCCTGAATGCCGACTAATGGTATAGACCAAAAAGTGCGCGCATGTCCGCATTAAAACCTCCTCAAGCCCTTTAAAATAATCCTTGCCCTTCTGCTGACAATAGGCGTAATAAGCCCCGTCTAAAAATTGCCAATACCCACTTTCCAAAGTCCATAGGACATCGTAAAACTGATGGGCGCGGTGTGAGCGTTTGGAATGAACCTTACTGCTATACCAATATTCTCGCATTGTGGCAATTTCTTGCATGATCGAGCCGTCTTTGAGTAGGTTGCGATGCTTACTATAAAAGAAAGGGCGCAAGCCGATTTCTCGGCTTTTCTCCCCATTGCGCGCCCGCAAGACATGCATACAAAGCCTAAAAAGATAATCAATCTCGCACTCTTGCTCTAACTCTTGCCACTGCTCAATAAACGCCTCCCTCTCTTGCCCACTTCTGCTAGAAAAAATCACGCTTTTAAAAATGTCTGTGTCGTTTAGAGGGAGCCCTCTAGTATTCAGCGTGTTAAAGACCCGCAAAGCATATTCTAGGCGATCATCTTCACTGGCTGAGCCCCCACACTCCACAGAGAGCACAATACAAGAGTGCAACACACATAAACACAGATTGTGGAAAGTCGTGGGGTGCTCTGCGGTAAATTCATCTAAGCGGGCGCAAAAATAGCGGTAGTTTTTCTCATAATTTGAGCTATCTTGCTCCTCGTCCTGATCCAAGCCCTTTTCTAGGATGTTTTGCAAGATTTGGTGTTTGTCTCCGCTGATGGCGTGGCTGACTAAATGGGGCTTAGTGGGGTCGGGCTCGCCTGTAACGCCGTCAATCTCCCACAAACAAGAGGCGATGTTGTCTAGCAGGCGTTGCATTTTGCCATTGTTTTCACGGGTGAGCTTGGCGTGCATGGCTTTAAGCAACAACATTAAAGTCGTGGTGCGTTGCTGCCCATCCACGATGTGCTTTTTATCCTTAATGGGGTAAATGACAACCGAGCCTAAGAAATAGGGGTTTTGATAGGTAGCTTCACCCCCCCCCCCCCCCCCCTCAAAAAACGCCGTGATGTCCTCCCACAACTGAGAGCATTCCTTTAACTCCCACGCATAATCTCGTTGGTACTCCGGCACCACAAACTTATTTTTAGACAAATAGTCTAAAATATCCATTTGTAAAGTATCCATTTGCAACTTATTCGCCATAAAAACCTCCATTAAAAGATGCGTTTTGATTCTAGCACCTCTTATTTCATGGATGGTTAATCAATGCTTATAAATCCCCTTAAAATCGTGGATGGCCTCCTCGTACATTTCTATGGCTTGTTGGATCGAGTTTTCTAAAGTGTAGTTTTGGGTGCTTGCGGCGTAGGCACTCTCGGCTTTAGCGCGCTCCTCGGGGTTTTCTAACCAATAGTCGATTTTTTGGGCTAGGTCTTTGGGGTCGTTGGATTTAAACAGCGAGCGATCGTCTAAGGCGAATTGGTTGGTTGCGCTGATTTTGCTATCTGAAATGATGGGCACAACCCCGCAACTCATCGCCTCTAAACAGGCGATCGCCTCGCCCTCCACATCGGCCGTGTGGATGTATAAGTCGCATTGATAGAGCAGGGCCAATAAGTCTTTAGGCTCTAAAAAGCCAAAATCCACAGGGTGGGCTAGCCCCTCGGCGCATTTTTGCAATTTGGTTAAGTTTGGCCCAATGCCTTTTAAGTGGAGCTTGATTTGCGCGGCGTGGCGGCTTAGGCGCACCGCCTCTATTAAAACTTGTTGGTTTTTCTCATTAGAATAACGCCCGATCATGATGATGTGGTAAAGCCCATCTGTCTTGGTGTTGTGGGGGCGTTTGGTGTAAAGCGGGTCGAAGCCATTAGAGATGACATATTTTTTCCCCCCATAGCCATGCCTTTCTAGCTCGGCTTTAATGAGGGGCGAGGGGCAGTGGATGTGGTGTATGTGTTTATAATGGCTTTGCTTAAACCACCAAAAAATAAAGCGGTTGAGCCACCCTAAATTTTGTAATTTTATGTTATAGGTGATGTGCTCGGGCTGTAAATGAAACGCCCCTATGTAGGGGATTTTTAAACGCTTTGCCACCTCAACAGCGACCTTTTCTAATTTAAAGGGCAAAAACACATGCACCATGTCCACGCCCTCAAAGGCTTGGGCTAGAATCTCCTTGTCGGGCTTGCCAAAAATCATGTGTTGCTTGTGTGAGATCTCAGTAACTAAGGGGATGTAGCGCTCTTGCAAGCCATAAAAACCCTCCCCTTGCACGAAGGGCGCAACCACCCGCACCTCATGCCCCCTTGCTTTTAACGCTTGGTAAAAGCGATAACATGTCATAGAGGTCCCATTGCTCTTATCCTCAAAGCTATCCACCACTAAGGCAACAATCACTGATCTTCCTTAAAATTAAACTTGAAAGGGCGTTTTTCAAAAACCAAAATCTCAAAATCCCCTTCAAAAACTCTAATCTCCATAAACTCCCCCTCCACATGCACGGCGCATTTTTTAGAGCTGGCGTGCATGACCACGGCGTTGAAATAGACTTCTTGTTTCAGCTCAATGGGGGCTAGCAGGCCTAACTTCATAGAAGAGATGAGGCTGTTTTTCTTGTTGAGCGCACACAAAGCGGCAAAACTCGCCGCACTCACAATAAAGCCCGCATGCACCACATCCTCTTCACACAGCATAAACTCCTTAGGCGTGAAGCACACGGTGGCTTTATTGTTCCCAAAGGACACCAAATCGGCGCAAAGGGTTTGATCGAGCTTGGAGCAAACCAGCAAGCCCTCTTCTATTGGTATTGGCGTTTCCATGTTTTTCCTTTCATTTACGCAAGATAAAATACCCCCGAGTGGGAGCAGGATAGCCCTCTATGCTTTTAGTGGAATCTGACGGGTCTAAAAAGGATTCTAGACTCAACCCCTCAATCCAAGGGGTTTTGCGCTGCTCTTGCGTGGTTGTGGGGCTTAAGGCCAAAAGAAAGCACTCTTTAAAGCCGGCTTTAAAAGCCCAGTTTTGCAAGGCTTTTATGCTAGGGATAAAATAGACATTAGACATTTTGGCGTAAGTGCTAGGACAAAGCGCCACCTCTAGGGGGCTGTTAAAAACCAAAGTGTCTAACACCAACACCCCGCTGGGTTTTAAGCCCATGTGCAAGGCTTTTAGCGTGTTATGTGGGTCTTTTCTGTGATAAAGCACGCCCAAACAAAAGAGCGCGTCAAAGCGTTTAGCATAGGTGCGTAAATCCTCCACGCCCAGCCTCTCATAGACAATAGGGGTTTTTAAAAAGCCATTGAGCCATTTAAATTGCTTTTCATAGAGCGCGCTTGGGTCAAAACCTGTTAAACTTTTGGGTTTTAAGCCTTGCATGCAAAAAAGATAGTAGCCATTGTTACACCCGATGTCGCCCACCTCTAGGCCCTCTAAATTAACCGCCGTCTTGATCAAATCCCATTTCATATAACTTTGCCATTCGCTATCAATGCAAAAACCGCGATCGGCATGCCGATCGCCTTGAAAAAAGCAAAAAGGGCCTTTGCGCCACGGCTTTAATGCCAAAGCCTCGCGATAAATTTGCTCCAAAGATGCATCGAGGGGCAAAGAGACACGCACCCCCTTGTGTGCGCCCTCACAACGAGTCAAATAAACTCCTTAAAGGCGGTTTGCGCCAAAGGGCTTGTAAGGGGATTTCTCCTAGCACAAAACCTAAAGAAAAATCTTTTTTGCAAAGCAAATCCTGTAACTCTTGCAGATTTTGATAGCGCACATGCTCTAACGCCAAAGGCTCTTGGCTAAAAATAGCCGGCTTGTGATAGGGGGCGGTTTTTTTGACAAACGCGAGCATGCGAGGCAATTTAGCGACTTGTCTTTCGTGGATTAAAATCCGCTCACTCTGCCCGAAAGCGCAAAGCTCTAGGCGTTTGTTGGTGTAGTGGGGTTGCATGCTATTGAGCGTGCCTAGGTGGCTTAAATTTGCCTCTAGCCCCAAATCCTCGCAAAGATTGAGCACCCGCGCCAACTCTAGGGTGTAAAGTCCTGAGATTTTTAAATCGTGCCGTTGGTCTTTATAACGCAGGGCCATAGAAAATAATTGCGCCTGCAAGAGTGTAAAGGGGGGGGTATTTGCGGGTTTTTTTGCGTTTAACTTAGGCGGGGTGTGGGTCAAAAGCAAAGTGTGTAGGTTGTTTAAATCCAAATTCAACAGTTCTAGCGTGTCCTCTTCAAAGGCGCACACCCCGGGGGCTTTAGCAAGTTTGCTAAACAGCTCCAACTCTAAAGGCGTGAGGGTAAAGATTGTAAGGGGCGCGTCTAGGAATTTGTAATAAAGGAGTTTATTGACCGCCTCTTGTAAATTTTCTACGCAAATCCACGCAATTTCAGGGTCGCTGATGGGCGCGCTTTTTTCAAAGAGCACCCCATAAGCCCCAAGCCGCACGGCCTCCTCAATGCAAGAGGGGTTAAAGGCGGCAAACAGGCTCCCCCTTCTTACCCGATCGAGCTTGGCTGTGGCGTGGGTAAAGGTGCGCACAAAAGGCTCGGTCTTTAAAACCCCCCTTGTAACCGCCACCACTTCACAGACATCCACTAGCCGATTTTCGCCCCATTGCTGGTGGGCACTAGGGGGGCGATGAGAGTTAGCCCCTCTTTGTCACTTGCGCTTAAAACCATGCCCTCACTCACTAGCCCTAGCATTTTGCGGGGGGGTAGGTTTAATAAAGCGCACACTTGCTTGCCCTCTAAATCCTCGGGGTTATAGTGCAAGCCAATGCCCGATAAAATTTGGCGCACCTGCCCGCCAAAGTCTATTTGAAAGCACAAGAGTTTATCGCTCTTAGGCACTCTTTCAGCTTTGGTGATTGTGCCAACTTGGATGTCTAGCTTGCTGAAGTCTTCAAATTTGACCGCCACAACCTCTTTAGATGCATCCACAGCTTGTGCTTTTTGTGTTTCTTGCACTTCTAGCTTGGGGAAAAGTGCTTTGATGGGGGGCAAGCTTAAGGCGGGGAGCAAATAGCTAGGTTGCACACACGCCTTAAAATTCTCATGGTCTAAAGAGAGATTGAGCCACTGGGCCAATTTGTAAGCACTTTCAGGCAACACGGGGTAGAGGAAAAACACGCTTTTAGCTAAAAAAGTCGCCACGAGGGCAAGTAGTGCCATCGCTTTTTGAGGGTCGGTTTTGGCAAGCGCCCACGGCTGTTCTTTGGCAATGGCCGCATTGCACCCCTCAAAGACTCGCCACAGCTCCTCTAAATAGCGGTGCAGTTGCAAATCTAGCAAATAGGGCTCTAGGCTTTCTAATTGCGCTTGCCACTTAGTATACAAGGGGGCGTAGTGCGTGCGGACATGGCCGCTTTCAATGCGCCCGCCAAAGGGCTTTAGCAGGCCTGAGAGCCTTTGTACTAAATTGCCTAGAGTGTTGCTCAAGTCGGCATTAGAGCGGCGCACCAAAGCCTGCACGCCAAAATCCCCATCTTGGCCTAGCGGGGCTTCTCTTAAGAGAAAATAGCGCAAGGGCTCAGAGCCATAGACATTTGCCAGCTCTTGAGCGTTTAGCACATTGCCGATGCTCTTACTCATTTTCACGCCCTCAATCATCCACCACCCATGCACGCAAAGCTGCTTAAAAAGGGGCAGCTCTAGGCTCATTAAAAAGGCAACCCAATAGATGGCGTGGAAGCGCAAAATGTCCTTACCCACAATGTGCATGGCGTTGTCAAAATAGCCCATTTGCGCCCCGCCAGCGCCATAGCCTAGCGCGCTCACATAGCTAAGAAGAGCATCCAGCCACACATACACGACATGTTTAGGCTCGTTTAAGTGGGCAGGCAGGGCAATGCCCCACTCAAAACTCGTGCGGGTGATGGATAAATCATATAACCCCTGCTTGATAAAGCTTAAAACCTCGTTGCGTCTAAAAAGGGGCAAAATGGCACTGGGGTGTTTGTCGTAAAACTCTAAAAGTCTGTCTTGATAACGGCTCAATCTAAAAAAGTAGCTCTCTTCAGCGACCTTTGTTGTGGGTCGGTTGCAATCCGGGCAGGTGGTGCTGTTGGTGGCAAAACTCTCGCAACTCACGCAATACGCCCCCTCGTAAGTACCCTTATAAATGTCGCCTTTTTGGAGCATAGACTCGAAGGCGTGTTGTACGGCTTGTTCGTGCGCCCTGTCTGTCGTGCGGACAAAATAGTTGTAATCGATTTTAAAATGATCCCATTCTAGTTTAAAGTTTTGGCTGATTTTTGACGCATATTCTAGGGGGCTTAACCCGTGCTTGGCCGCGCTCAAAGCGATTTTTTGCCCGTGTTCGTCTGTACCCGTGAGTAAAAACACCTCTTTGCCCTTAAGGCTGTGGTATTTCTTTAGCATGTCGGCGATAAAAGTTGTGTAGGCGTGCCCTAAATGCGGGCTGTCATTGACATAGTAAATCGGGGTTGAAACAAACATCTTTTGCATGGAAGACCTTTAACCTAAAAAAAGGCCTATCATAGCACAAAAGCATAAACTAGCGATGCCTATAAGTCTTTTAAAATGCGGATTTCAAAGGTTTTTTCTGCGCTCTCTAGCAAAGTGATTTTGCCCCCGTGCGCTTGCACGACTTGCAAGGATAAGGCCAAGCCTAGCCCATTGCCCTTCAATTTCGTGGTTTCAAAGGGCTCAAACAACAATTCTTTATCCAAAACTTCTTTGCCATCGTCTTTAATGTGAAACACCACCCACTCGTTTTCCTCAAAGGCGCACACCTCAATATGCCCCTCCTCTTCAGCTCCCTCCTCAATCGCGTCTATGGCGTTGTATAAAAAGTTTTGCAAAGCGATGGAAAGCAGGCTTAAATCATAGGATGCCATCAAGGGGGCGATGGCGGTTTTTAAGCTAATGTCTTTGGTGTAGCTGTATTGGTTTAGAGCTTCTTTGATCTCATCTTCTAGCAGGCTCAAGCTTTGGGGGATTTTATTGGCATGCACGCCTTTAGAAAATAATAAAGTCGCCTTAATGATGCGCTCCACGCGCCACAGCGCGCGTTGCAACTCAAAGACAATGGGTTTGGTCTTGTCATCCACTTTTTTAAGCAAAACCGAAGTTAAAAGCGAGATCGAGCCCACAGGGTTTCTAATCTCATGCGCCAAGTGCGCGGAGATTTTACCCATAGAGACCAAGCGCTCTTGGCGTTTTTGCTTGGTGATGTCTGTGGCGGTGATGATCTCCTTACCTTGGATTTTGTTGTTTTGGAAAAGGTAGTTCTTGCCCGCATGCTCAATCTCGGTGTTAAAACCTAAAGCTTTGGCTTTTTCAAAGACCTCTTGGCTCTCGATCGCCTTGCTGTTTTTGTAAAAAAAGCTTTTGTTTTCATTAATCACCCAAATGGCTTGGGGTAAAATTTCAATCACCCACTCGTAAAGGGCTTTATAGTCTTTAAACTCTTTTTCAACCTTATAGCTTTGCAAGATAAACTCATTCAGCAAACGCAAGAGCTCTTGTCTGTCTTGCCCGCCTATGTTGTCTAAGATGTTTTGATCCACAAGCGGGCTCACCCTTTTTTCTGCGCCTCTTGCTCTTTTAAGAAGTTAAACAACAATTCGCTGTACCCAAAATGCCCGCTTAATTGGTTTGAGAGCGAGTCTTTATACATGGATTGGTAAATCTCGCTGCCCGCTTGCTTAGGATAAAGCGGGTTGTCTAGCTTTAGGGCGGTGTCGAGCATGAATTTTAAGAGCAAAGACTCGAAAGCATCGGTTTGGGTTTTAAGCTGTTGATCCTCTAGCTTGCCCCCCTTGGCGTTTTTAAGCTTGTTCGCGTCTAGTTTATTGGCTAGGTAGTTGTTGTAAATGTCTAGGTTATTTTTGATCATATGACCTCCATTTCTGCGCTGATCGCGCCGCTTTTTTTCATGGCCTCTAGGATAGAAACGATGCTCTTAGACCCCACCCCGATTTTTTGCAACGCCTTCACCACGCTAGCGATCGTGGCTTTGGGCGTGCTTAAAATATTTTCTTTCGTGTCTAGGGCGGTGTTTGGCCCTAGTTTGGCAATGTCCTTTTTCGCCTTACCCTTTTTAGGCTCTAAAGGCTCGGGGGTGATTTTAATCGTGATGTCCCCACTTGTTACAACCACCGGATGCACCTCAATATCCACGCCCGCCACCACCGTGCCCGACTTCTCGTCAATGATGATCTTATTTTGGTTGCTGTAGTCAATATTGACTTCCTGGATTAAAGCCAAAAACTCGACCATGGTGAGTTTTTCGGGCTTTTTTAGCTTGATCGTTTTAGGGTCAATGGCTAGGGCTACGGGTTCTTTAAAGGCTTTGTTTAGGGCTTCTTGGATTTTCACGGCGTTTTTAAAGTCGGGGCGTTTTAGGCTCAAAGTCATGGCATTTTTATGCGCCAAATCATAGACCACTTCGCGCTCAATGGTCGCCCCATTGACAATCGTACCTGAAAGCAAATTAGCCGAGTTGCCTAGACTCACACTCCCTTGCGCGATGGCGTAGATGTTGCCATCAATGGCGGTCAAAGGGGTCATCACCAGCACGCCGTGATCGATCGACTTTGCATCCCCGATGGAGGAGATTTGTACATCAATTTTATCGCCCTGTCTTGCAAAGGAGGGTAGGGTCGCGGTGATCATCACAGCGGCGACATTTTTAGACTTAATGTCATCGGGCGACACCTTGACATTCACACTCTCTAGCATGTTGGCGATGGATTGCATGGTAAATTTTGAGCCCGACTTATCCCCCGTGCCATTAAGCCCGATCACCAAACCATAGCCGATCAGCTGGTTGTCGCGCACGCCCACGATATTGGCGACATCCTCAATTTTCTCGGCGTGCAAGGACACACCTAACGCCCCACACAAGCACAAAACCCAAGCGCATTTTTTAAACATGGTTTAGATTTTACCCAAATATCTTTTAAAAAATCTAAGCCCCTAGACTTTGGCGCAAAAGCGTTGTTTTAGTCTGTTATAATGCCCTCTATGTGGGGATTTCTTAGGTTTTTGTTGTGTGTTGTGCTCCCTTGTGTGTGTTTGGCTCAAGTTTTAGAAAGCGAGGACGGCCAAGAATCCCCCCAAGAGCACACGATCCAAGACCTACACGCCATCCAAAACAGCTTTTTTAGCAGGGCACATGGCGACTTAGATAACACGCTTTTTATTGATTACAAACTCGGGCAGATGCCAAAATTGCGCTTACGCTACGCCATGGTTACGACCCTCGTTTTTAGCGAACCCATCGCTGAGGTGGTGCTGGGAGATGACATCGGTTTTAGTACCAAAACGCTAGGGCGCAATGTGCTCTTAATCAAGCCCCTAGAGGTGGGGATCGACTCGAATTTAAATGTCATCGGAGCGAGCGGTAAAATCTATGCCTTTTACATTTTCTCCACAACTTTTACCAGCCCCAAAAACCCGATTTTAAATGTCTATGTGTCTAACCAGCACTTTTTTATGGACAAGCAGGCGCAGGGCCAGCCCCTAGCCACGCTTGAAAACAAGCCCCAAACCCCCACCAATCAGCAATTCTTAAAAATCGGCACGGGGGGCAATGTGCTTTTAGTGGATAAAAGCCAAATGCAACGGGGTTATCGGGTGCTTGGGGGCAAAAGGCGGGCGTGGTTTTGTTTGTGGCTGTGTAAAGCCGCTTTTAAAGCCCGCATTCAGCCGCTTGACATTTTTAACGACAAGCACTTCACTTACTTTAAATTTGACAGCCACCGCTCCAGCGTGAAATTCCCCGTGGCGTATAAAGTCGTGGATGGCTATGACAACCCCATCAACACCCGCATTGTGGGCGATTACCTCATCGCCGAGGACATCGCCGCTAAGTGGACTCTAAGAGAGGGCAAAATCCACGCTTGCGTGCGTAAAGTTAAATGAAGCCCTTTGTGAAAAAGGCTTTGTTTTTTGGGGGCGCAATGGTGGCGGTGTTTGTTGCTTCCTTAATCCTCAACAAACCCAAAAAAGCCCCCGAAGTGTTGGATTTAAAAGACACCAATTACCCCCTAGCCGACTATCTTTTTACACCCCCGCCTAAAGAACCCCCACCTAAAGAGGACCCCAAGATTGCCCACTTGCAAGCACTCTTGCAAGAAAATGCCAAAGAGATCGCCAATTTAAAAGCACAATTAGAGCAAGCCAAAAAAGCCCCCCCGCCCCAAGAAGTAGAGCCCCCCCAAGAAGCCCAGCCACAAGAAGAGCAAGAACAAGAGCTAGAGCCCGCTGAACCCACCCAAGAGGAATTAGACATTGAAAACGCTCTCAATGAGCGCATTCAAGGCTTTGAAGAGTCACAAGAAAAAGAGATCGACTATGGGGCAAGCCACTTTGAAAATTTAAAAACCCACGATTTAGCCACGCATGAAAACCGCCTGCTGCGCACCATCACTGCCGATAAAATGATCCCCGCGTTTTTAGTAACGCCCATTAGCTCCCAGCTTGCCGGCAAGGTTGTGGCGCAAGTGGAGAGCGACATTTTCGCCAACATGGGGAGGGCGGTGCTCATCCCTAAAGGCTCAAAAGTCATCGGTTATTACAGCAACAACAACAAAATAGGCGAATACCGCCTAGACATTGTGTGGAGTCGCATCATCACCCCGCAAGGGGTCAATATCACGCTCACCAACGCTAAGGGGGCGGATGTCAAGGGTTATAGCGGTTTGGTCGGGCAAATGATCACGCACAACTTCCAACGCTATGGCATGCCCTTATTGGTCTCCACCCTCTCTAATGGGCTGTTGATCGCCTTGACCTCAGCCCTTGCCAATAAAACAGGCAAAAATAATCTCTTTGGCGACTTCTTGCTCATGCAACTGACCCGCCAAACGGGGATGGGCTTAAACCAAATCATCGCCCAAATCTTAAAGGACAAGAGCAACTTAAAGCCCATTATCATCGTTAGGGAGGGCTCTAGGGTGTTCATTTCGCCCAACTTAGATATATTTTTCCCCACTCCCACAGAGGGCGAGGTGGTGGCGAAGTTTTTTAAACACAACCCGCCTTAAACAAGTGTTTTAGCATTATTATAGTCTAGTCGGTATATTTGTGGGAATTTTGTATATAATGTAATTTTGTTGATTTTAACGCAAGGAAACCTAATGAAAGTCTATTTTTTTGCCACTTGTCTAGGGGGGGCTGTGTTTAGCCAAACGGCACTAAATTGCATTAAACTTTTGCAAAGGGAGGGGGTGGAGGTGATCTTTAAAAAAGATCAAACCTGTTGCGGACAACCTAGCTACAACTCAGGTTACTACGAGCAGACTCGCCAAATTGTGTTACACAATGTCCGCCTCTTTAAAGAGGATTACCCAGTCATTGTGCCTAGTGGCTCGTGCGTGGGGATGATGGCGCACGATTATTTAGAGCTGTTTGAGGGGCATAAGGAATACGAGGAAGTGAAAAACTTCGCTTCAAGGGTGTTTGAACTCTCCGAGTTTTTAGACAAAAAACTAGAGGTGCGCTACACCGACACGGGCGCGCCCATTAAAGTTACTTGGCATTCGAATTGCCACGCTTTAAGGGTGTCAAAGGTGATTGAAAGCGCGAAGAAAATCATTGCCCAGCTGTCTAATGTCGAGTTAGTGCCTTTGCAAAGGGAGGAGGAGTGTTGCGGGTTTGGGGGGACTTTTGCGGTCAAAGAACCCGAGATTTCTAACGCCATGGTGCAAGAGAAAATCCACGACATTGAAAGCCGCCAAGTGCAGTGTGTCCTCTCGGCCGATGCGGGCTGTTTGCTCAACATCAGCGGCGCGATGGCTAAAATGAATAGCAACACAAAGGCCATGCACTTTTACGACTTTTTAGCCCAAAGAGTGGGATTAGGAGTTTGACATGACACACACCACCACACACAGCGACCACGATTACGAACAAGTCATCGGCGAGAAGTTAAACGATGCGCAATTACGCACCAACTTGCGCTCAGCGATGGACACTTTAATCCACAAGCGCAAAGACCTACTAGAAGATCGTTACCCAGAGTGGGAGCAATTACGCACGATGGGGCAAAATGCAAAATTAAAAGTCTTGGCCCAACTAGACACCTATGTCCAACGCTTTGAGGAAAACGCCACAAAAAATGGCTTTGTGGTGCATTATGCCAGCACGGCAAAAGATGCCAATGAGATCATCTACAAGCTCGCCAAAGAGCGGGGCGTTGAGCGCATTTTAAAGGGCAAGTCGATGGCGAGCGAGGAAATCGAGCTCAACCGGTATATGAAGGAAAAGGGGATTGTCGCCAAAGAAACGGATTTGGGCGAGCTCATCATCCAGCTGATTGATGAACACCCCGTACATATCGTGGTGCCTGCCATCCACAAAAACCGCCACCAAGTGGGTAAGATTTTCCAAGAAAAGCTAGGCGCGCCCCTAGAGAGCGAACCTGAAAAGCTCAATGGCATTGCCAGAAAGCACATGCGCGGCGAGTTTGAGGGATTTAAAATGGGGATTTCGGGGGTGAATTTTGCCATCGCCAATGAGGGGGCGATTTGGCTTGTGGAGAATGAGGGCAATGGGCGCATGTGCACCACCGCCTGCGATATCCATGTCGCCATTTGTGGGATTGAAAAAATGGTCGAAAGCTTTGAAGATGCTTCGATCTTAAACAACCTGCTTTGCCCCAGTGCCGTGGGCGTGCAAATCACCTGTTATCAAAACATCATCACGGGTCCGCGCCAAGAGGGCGAGCTAGACGGGCCCAAAGAGGCGCACATCATTTTACTCGACCACAACCGCAGCAATATCCTAGCGGATGAAAAATATTACAGAGCCTTAAGCTGCATCCGCTGTGGGACTTGCTTGAACCACTGCCCCGTGTATGACAAAATCGGCGGACACGCTTACTTAGCGACCTACCCCGGACCCATCGGGGTTGTCATCACCCCCCAGCTTTTTGGGCTAGACAATTACGCCCACATCGCCAATTTATGCAGCCTTTGTGGCCGGTGCGGGGAGGTGTGCCCGGTCAAAATCCCCTTGCCCGAACTCATTAGAGATTTGCGCGCTGAAAAGAGCCATGAGGGGCGGGGTGTGGTGCGGGGCTATAAAGACACCAAGCACAGCAAATTAGAAGAGCTAGGCATGAAGGCGTTTGCCAAGATCGCCAGCAATGGCACGGCGTGGCGGGCGGTCATGGCCATGAGCGGCGTTTTCGCCCCTTTAGGCAAGGTCTTCGGGCATTACACGCCGGTGTTGAAAAAGTGGCTCAGATATCGAGAAATGCCGACAATCCATGGCAATTTGCACGCTGAGGTGAAAAAATTAACGGGGGTGATTTATGAGTAAGCAAGTGGTCATTGAACGCATCCAAAATGCCCTAAAACGGCACGCTATTAGCCATGAAAATCTGCCCTATCAAAATATGATTACAGACGCGAAAGCGGATTTGATCGAGCAATACAAGCACCTTCAAGAGCTTAACCGCTCCCAACTCACAGAGTGCGCTAAAGAGGACTTGCCCGGGGCGATCCAAGAGGCTTTAAAGGGTTTTGAAACCCAAAAACTCTTGTGCGCCACGAATTTACCCTGCTCTTTAGAGGAACTAGACCCCCAAAATCTTTACCAAAAAATCCCCTACGATAAGCCCGTAGAGGCGTTTAAAGAGGAGTTGTTTAACATCGACACGGCGATTTTAGAGGCGACTTGTGGCGTGGCGAATTTAGGCATTGTGGGCGTGGTGTCTTCTAAGTTTGCCCCGCGTTTGACTTCTCTCATCACCCTTAAATGCGTGATTTTGTTAGATAAATCTAAAATCGTGCAAAATTTGGCGCAGGGGCTAGAGGCTCTTAAAAACGCCGGGGAAGGGCGTTTGCCGACAAATATGCTTTTTATTGGCGGGCCTAGCCGCACGGCAGACATTGAGCTAAAAACCGTCTTTGGCGTGCACGGACCTATGGCGACCCATGTCATCTTATACTAAGGAGCAAACATGCGTTTAGAAAAAGGGAGCCCAGCTCCCGCCTTCACTTTAAGCAATGCCACAGGGCAGAGCGTTAGCCTTAAAGACTTTTTAGGCAAGGTTGTGGTGCTTTACTTTTACCCCAAGGACAACACCCCGGGTTGCACCCTTGAGGCGCAAGATTTCACCAAGTTAAAAGCAGAGTTTGGGGCGAAGGGAGCGGTGATTTTAGGCGTGAGCGCGGACGATGCCAAAAGCCATTGCCATTTTATCGAGAGTGAAAGTTTAGGCATTGAATTACTCAGCGATCCTAACCACGAAGTGGCAAAAGCTTATGGGGCTTATGGCGAGAAAAATTTGTATGGCAAGGTGAGCGTGGGGCTGATTCGCTCCACTTTTGTCATTAACCAAGAGGGCAAAATCGCCCATGCCCTTTACAATGTCCAAGCCAAAGGACATGCTCAAAAAGTGTTGGGGCTTCTTTAGCCTCATTGGCTTGAAGCTCTAATCATTAGGCCACAAGGAGGTTTTAATGCTACACAAGAAAAGCCATATTGAAAGAGATGAAGAAAAATTTGTCTTCAAAGCGGACAATTCCTGCACCCCCATTTTTGGGAGCATAGAAAGCGATGTCTTACTGCCCCGCGACACCATAGGGCAAAAGATGATGGACCCGCGCATCGCCTACCAGCTGGTTGCCGATGAGATGATGCACGATGGCAATCCCCGCTATAATCTTTGTACCTTCGTGCAAACCTATATGGAGGAGGAGGCTAGGAAAATCATGCTCGATTCGATGGCGACTAATGCCATTGACAAATCCGAATACCCCCAAACCACAGAGATAGAAAAGCGCTGTGTCAATATCATCGCCAACCTTTGGAATGCCAATCCTCAAGAAGACTACATGGGCACCTCCACTGTGGGCTCTTCAGAGGCGTGCATGTTGGGCGGGATGGCGATGAAGTTTCGCTGGCGCAAGAGGGCGCAAGAGCTAGGCATGGACACCGCAAAGAAAAAACCTAACCTCATTGTGAGCTCGGGCTATCAAGTGGTGTGGGAGAAGTTTTGCGTGTATTGGGATATTGAGTTGCGCGAAGTGCCCTTAAGCGATTTTAACAACCTCACCCTAGATCCTAAAAAAGCCATTGAGCTTTGCGATGATTACACGATTGGCATTGTGCCCATCATGGGAATCACTTATACGGGCGGTTTTGACGACATCATCGCTTTAGACAAGCTTTTAAGTGCTTATAACCAAACGGCCAAAATCAGCGTGCCTATCCATGTCGATGCGGCCTCTGGGGGGCTTTACCTCCCCTTTATGGAGCCTAATTTGGCGTGGGATTTTCGCTTAAAAAATGTCGCTTCTATCTCCACTTCGGGGCATAAATACGGGCTTGTGTATCCGGGGATTGGTTGGGTGCTGTGGCGGGATAAGGAGTTTTTGCCCGAAGAGTTGATCTTTAAAGTGGCGTATTTGGGCGATTTTGAGCCCACTTTTCAGATCAATTTTTCCCGCTCAGGCTCGCAAATTTGGGCACAATATTATTGCTTTGTGCGCTGGGGCTTTGAGGGCTATAAAGCCGTGCATGCCAAAACCCGCGATGTGGGGCTCTTTTTGGCAAAGGGGATCAAATCTTTAGGGCTGTTTGAGATGATCAATGAGGGGCAAAACATCCCCATTGTTTGCTGGGCGATGAGTGCTAAGGTAGAAGAGGAAAAGCAATGGGATCTTTACGACTTGGCCGATCGCCTGCGTTTTAATGGCTGGCAAGTGCCCGCCTACCCTCTGCCCGCCAACTTTAAAGAGGTGTCGGTGATGCGTGTGGTCGTTAGAGCCGATCAGAGCATGGAACAAATGTCGCTCTTTTTAAAAGACTTAAAGCAGGCCATTAAAGAGCTAGACACAGCGCACATCGCACGCCCCAAGCGGTCAACACAAGGGGGTGCGGCTGTGCCGGTGGGGTATGTGCATTAGTGCTGGAGCGCCATCACAAGCAGGAGGTGGGCACTTTTGGGGGGTTGTTGCTAGGCGCGCGTTGCAATGCCAAACATTTAAAACACATCTCTTAAGAGGGCTTGCGCGGATCAAGAGGGCTTAAGCCCTTAAAGCCTACACCTCTAAAAGGCGCTTGATGATGTGCTCGTAGGTGTAGTCTTGAATAGTTTGGTGCAGCTCTTTTGCGGTGGCGTTGTAGTGGGCAGGATCGCCTAGCAGGGCATCGATTTTTTCTGCCATCTCTTGGGGGGTCTGCACGATCAATGGGGTGCACAAGTCTTGCACATTGCCCACATCGGTGCAAAGAAAAGGCACGCCACATTGCATGCTCTCTAAAATCACCATTGGGAAGCACTCTTCATGGCTGGCGTGTAAAAACAGCGTGGCGTTTTTAAACAGCTCCAACACACCAGCGCGCTCCACTTGGTAGAGAAAATGCACCTCTTTAGCCCCGTGTGTGCGCTCTAGCTGGTCTTTGAGTTGCTTTAAATCGCTGAGGGTGTTTTCCTGCTCTAAAGAGCCGACAAAGACGAGGGGGATGGTGGTTTGGCTCAAATAATAAGCCCTTAACACGAAGTCCTGCCCCTTTTCTTTGTAGTAGTTGGAGACATTGAGTAAGTAAGGAGAGCTTAAAAGACTAGCGATTGTGGATTGTGGATTTTAGCACGCTTTCAAGAGTTTTGGGCGGGCAAATGTCCTTTTCAAACACCCCATTGGGCAACATCGCGACCCGCTTGCAATAGGGTTTTAGGTAGTCGTGGGCGTGGCTGCGCTTGTGTAAGAAAAACACGCAATCGTAATATTTAAGGCTTTGTCTTAGCTTGGCTCTAAGCCATGGGATGTAAGTTGCTTTCTTGTAGCGCGCCGGGCTAAAGTACAAACGCCTGATCCAATCCTTGAGCGCAAAGATGGGCGACTTGGGGTAATTGTGCATCAGTGCCCGCTCGCCATGCGATCTTAAGACCTTCTTTTTGGCTTGGCATTGGGGAAGCAGGTCAAAAATATAATCGCTTGTCCAAGTTAAAATGGCTGAGGTGATGAACAAATCGCAATTAAAGTTTTTTACAAAGTCTTGATATTCTTGCACTTCACCCTGCCACACATAGTAGGGCTCGCCCGGGACAATCGCAAACTCGATGACAAAGAGATTCGAGGCGATTTCTAGGGCTGTGCGCTCTAGTGCTCCGCTTTTGACCTTGTGTGTCGCCCCGCTTCGATTGATGGGCTTGTTCGCATAAGTGTTGCTGGTGATGCAATAGACTTTATGCCCTGCTTTAGCTAAAGCGTAGGTGAGCCCATAATCTGCGGTGGCAAGCCCTGTTTGCAGAGGGTGGTATTGCTCGGTGCTGCATAGAATCAACATGCGTTGCCTTTGTGGTGGTTTCAAGCTGTATTGTAGGGCAAAATGGATAAAACAAATGATCGAAGGTCTGTTGCAGTAAGGAGTCTCTGCAAGAGTTACGCGATCCAAGCAAGAGGCGAGCCCACGCTTTAAAATTGGACATCAGGGGCCTTGCTTTTTTGCAGTGATCTTTCATACACGCCTTTTTAAGGCACACAGCAAGCCTCCACACTAAAGCCCCACGGCCTAGCATAGGGATAAGGGATAGGTCTGCAGGCTTCGTGTGCTAGCAGCTCTACCCATTAAAGGCAATCCTATTGCAGCGGCCCTCTATCTTGAGCACGTTTTAATTGTTTGCGATGCTCTCCACTCAAGAGATCGCCCATGCCACTTGAATGCTAGCTTCCGCCTTTAAGCCACCACCTTGCCCACCAACATCCCCTCTTGGCAGGTGGTACAAAGGGCTTTATAATGCCCCGGGGGGGTGTGCTCTAAAGAACTTTCATTGATTAAAATTTCTCCGTCAATTTCTAGGCCCCAGCGCTTGTCGCGCGCGCGCAAAAAGAGATTGTCCTCGCTTGCCCCTTCTACGATGACTTCTAAAGTCTGCCCCACTAAAGCCTGCATAGACATTTGCACTTGTTTTTGTACTAAGGCATTGATGCGATCGATGCGGGCATTGACAAGTTTAGGAGCAATTTGGGGCATGCCATAAGCCCTTGTGCCCTCCTCAGCACTAAAGGCAAAGAGATTTAAGCGGTCAAATGTAAAGCCCTCTAAAAACTCTTGCAACTCGTCTATATCCCTCTCTTGCTCGTGGGGGTGGCCTAAAAGCAAAGTGGAGCGCAAAAAGCTATTTGGCACAGCGCGCATGGCCTCTAAAAGTTCTAGGTGCTTTGCTTTTGTGGAGTTGCGGCGCATGGTTTTGAGCATGGAATCAGAGATGTGCTGGATGGGCATGTCAAAGTAATTGGCAAAAATGGGCGAGTTGGCGATGGCTTCAATGAGTTTTAAAGTGGTGCTTGTGGGGTAGAGATAAAAGATGCGCGCGCTCTTAATTGCGCCCTGTTTGTCAATGGCTTTAATGAGCTGGGTAAGCCCCTCTTTAACACCTTGATCTTGTAAGTAAGAGCTAGAATCTTGGGCGATAAAACTTATATCGACATAGCCCCTTTTGGCAAGCTCCTCCACTTCGCTTAAAATGCTTTCTATGCTCTTGCTTTGCAAACGCCCTTTAAAACTAGGAATCGCACAGAAACTACAATTTTGGTTACACCCCTCAGAGAGCTTGACATAGGCATGCACGGACGAGCCGATGATGGTGCGGGCATGTTGGCTGGCTAAAAAGACTTGTTTAGAAAACTGGCTTTGCTTCTTGGCTAAGAGCATGTCTATTTTGTCGTAATCGCCCACGCCCGTAAAAATGTCAATTTCGGGCAATTCTTTGGCCAGCTCCTCTTGATAACGGGCGCTCAAACACCCGCTTGCCACGACTAAAGCCCCCTTTTTGCGCCCTCCAATGGCTTCTAGCAAGACTCTAATGCTCTCCTCTTTGGCTGACTGGATAAACCCGCAAGTATTGACAATGATCGCATCGGCTGCACTCAAATCGCTAGTGAGCTCATAGTGTGCGAGTTTGCCAAGCATCACCTCGCTATCGACTAAGTTTTTAGAGCAACCCAAAGAGATTAAATGCAATTTAGGCAATGTAATCTCCCTGCGTATCCACCTCCCAAAAGAAGTCGATCCACGAAGTCGCCTCTTTTAGGGTGTAGTCTGCTTGAAAGTGTGCGCCCTTGTGGGCGAATAGAACCGCGCTTTTAAAGTGGGCGTTGGGGTAGCGTTGCTTTAAAATCTCCATCACGCCCAAAAAGCTACGGCCACTATCCACGATCTCATCCACCACTAAAATCTCTTTGTGTGCGGGTTTGAGTTGGGGGATATTCTCAATGTGTAACTCCCCTTGCTTGCGATCGGTGCTATAAGAGCTGGCGTTGATGGCATAAACCTCTTTCATGTCCCAATAAAGCCCTAAAAAATGCGCTAGGGTCATGCCTCCGCGCAGGATTGAAACAATCGCTTGGGGCTTGAAGTTGGCTTCAACCATTTTGGCCAAATCCACAACATCCTGTCTAAACTCGTTGTAGCCGTAGTAAAGCCGCATTAAATCTCCTTGTAGTGGTGTTGCATGAAAGCTTTTATTGCCACGCCCTCAAAGCTAGGGCGTAAGCCCAAATCCACAAGGCTTTGTTCTAGGGCATTTAGCACCCACGCGCTTTGATAGACCTCAATAAGCCCCATGTGGTTGATGCGCAAAAGATAATCTTTTAACGCGTCCTGCCCGCCTGCCACAAGCACGCCATATTTCGTATTTAAGTGCTTTCTAATGTCTTTAGCCCGCTCGTGGTGGATCACAGACATACACAGCGCGGGGGTTTTAGGGTAGATTGCAAGCCCTAGGGCCTCAAGGGCTTTATTTGTGCTCTCTGCGCGTTTTTTAGTGGCTAAGTAGAGGTTGTCTAGCCCGCCTAAATTTTGCACGCACTCAAAGTAAGTTTTTAGCCCCAAAATGTGCGATATGCCGGCAGTAAAGGCGGTGGTGTTCTTTTGTTGGTTTTTGAGCTCCAGCTTGAGGTTAAAGTAATAGCCCCGATCCTCTAATTGTGAGAGCGCAAAATCGCTTAAGCCCACAAAGCTTAAGCCCACGGGCAACATGAACGCCTTTTGGCTCCCCCCAATCAGCACATCCACATGGCTTGTTTGCAAAGGCTCGACCCCCAAGGCCGTGATGGCATCGATGATTGTAACGATCTTTGGATTGTGTTGTTTAGCTGTCTTGGTGATGTTTTCAAAGTCTAGGCGCAACCCTCCTGAAGAGTCGCACACTTGCAAGGCGATCGCCTGAATGCTCGGGTTTGCTTGCAAGGCCTCGAGCACTTGTTTAGGGCTAATGGGGGTGTCCCACGCGCTTTTGATCTCCACCACGCTTAGGCCGTGCGCTTGAGCGATTTTGCCAAAGCGTTCGCCAAACTTGCCATTATTTAGCACCAACAAAGCGGGCTCTGTGCTGGGGCGCACAAATTGCAACAGGGCCGCCTCCATCGCCCCCGTGCCGCTGCTAACTAAGGCCAAGACCTCGACCAAACCGATCATGTCCTTTAGTTGTTGGCGCACAGAGCCAAAAATCGCCTCAAACTCTGGCGTGCGGTGGTGGGGGATGGGCTGGCTTAGGGTGTTGGCAATAGCGGGGTGAAGGGGTGTGGGCCCGGGCGTGAAGAGCAAAGTTTGTGTGGATTTCACTAGTCCTCTTTTCATGGCGTGTAAGCCTTGAGTATAACATAAACCCGCGACTTTTGGTGTATAATTGATCTAAAGGATTTGTATGCGTTTGTGGTCCGCCTTGGCGTTTATCACTCTTTTTGTTCCCCCGCTCTTTGCCCACCAGTTCTCTTTGCAGGCAATCGATGACACCGTGCGCGAAATGGCAATTTACCAAGTGAGCGCGCGCGAGGACATCGCCCTCTTTAACGACAAACTCAACCACACCATTGCCCGCATGCAAAGCCGCACAGACCAAGCCGCAGAGGTTGCCCACGCAAGAGAGTTGCTCAAAGAAAGCACGGTGTTGTTCCAAATCCTGCAAGATTATTACACCAAAGAAACAACCTTATTTAGCTACTATTTAGAAAGCCTGTTTCAGGGCTATAGCACGATTTTACGAGGCGCGTTAAAAGACCCCCAGTTAGCCCCCCTAGTCCCTTTGTTACACGAGATTGTCGATCAACTCCAGACGATGGTAAAACTGGAGGAAAAAATCACTGCCCTAATCAACAATTAACCCCCTTGACATGCTCCCCATAGCTAAAGCTAGGGGCTTTACGGCGCGAGTGATAAAATCTAAAAAGTCGTTTTAATGCCTTTGGGGGGGTTGGTTTTGTTGCAACATTTGGAGCAAGTTTGCCACGCCTCCTTTGGAGCTTAATTTTTTGGCTAGCTGGCTGGCCTGATCGAATCGTTTTAAAATCCGATTGATCTCTGCCACTTCTAACCCCGAGCCCAAAGCGATGCGCTTTTTACGGCTGCCATTGAGCAAAGAGGGGTTGTCGCGCTCTTTGGCAGTCATGGAATTAACCATCGCCTTGATCCTTTTGATCTCGGCTGAGTTTTCTAAATCTGTGCCTTTAAGAGCTCCCGCCACGCCACTAAGCCCGGGGATCATCGACACCAAAGAGCTGATCGAGCCTAGTTTTTTCACTTTTTCTAACTGCTCCAAAAAGTCGGTGAAGCCAAATTGTCCCTTTTTGAGCTTTTTAGAAATGTTTTTTGCCTCTTTGGGGTCGATCACGCTGCTGGTTTTCTCCACCAAGCTTACAATGTCGCCCGCCCCCATGAGGCGATTAGCGATTCGCTCAGGCACGAAAATATCTAAATCGGGGATTTTCTCGCCATGCCCGATGAAGCGCAAGGGGATTTGTAGCTGGTGGGCGATGCCTAACGCCACGCCCCCCTTGCTGTCGCTGTCAAACTTGCTTAACACCACGCCGCTAATGCCTATCTCGGTGTGGAAGGTCTGCGCCGAGCGCACCCCGTCTTGTCCGCTTAGTGCGTCTGCCACATAAAAAGTTTCTAAGGGCTTTAGCAAGTCTTTTAGGGCTTTAAGCTCGTCCATTAAGGGCTTGTCGATCGCCAAACGCCCTGCACTATCCACAAGCACCACATCAAACTGCCCCTCTTTGGCACGCTCTAATGCCCCCTTGGCAATGTCTAGCACGCTCCCCGCTTTGTGAAAGACTTCTACCCCGATTTGCGCCCCCAAGACTTGTAATTGCTCGATCGCGGCTAACCTCTCCAAATCGCACGCCACCAACAACACCTTTTTATTGCGGGTTTTTAAATAATTTGCCAGCTTGGCACAGGTGGTGGTCTTGCCCCCCCCTTGCAAGCCACACATCAACACAATCGTGGGCGGGGTGGGGGCATAGACAAAACCACTAGCCGCCCCCGGCACGCTTAAAATCTCTAATAAACTCTCTTGCAAAGCGTCTAAGAATTGCTGTTTGCCGATCCCCTTAGCCTTGGTCTTTGCCTCGATGTTTTTAACTAATTCTCTGGCGACTTTATGGTGGACATCATTACGCAATAACGCCTTTTTCAGCTCATCTAGGGCTTTTTCAAGGGCTTTTAAATCGTCTTGAAAACGGATTTTGCCTAAAGCGTTTTTAAAAGATTGGGTTAGGGTGTCAAACATGTTTATCCTTCTAGCATTAAAAGTTCTTTTTGCACTTGGGCTTGTTTCTCTAATAAGGTCTTGTTGCGCTCTTGCAAGCTTTCTAGCAAAGCTTTGGGGGCTTTAGCCAAAAATTGCGGATTGTCTAAATTCAACTTCGTTTGCTCTTTTTGCAATTTCTCTAATTGCGCCTTGAGCCGTTTGACAAGCCCACTCACATCCACCCCCTCTAAGCTCACGTGCACCACGCCCAGCTCCCCTCGATCGCTAATGGCTTTAGGCGGTTTGCTTTGCGTTGTGGAAATGTTAGGGATTTTGCTAAGTTTAGAGATGCATTGCAAATCCTCCACCTCTAGGGGGGTGGGGCTTTCAATGGTGGCGGATTCAAGGGGGGCGTTTAGCAAGATTTTAAGCCGCCTTAAAGCCGTGATGCTCTCTTTCATTAGATTAAAGCGCGCTTCTAATGTGGCGTTTTGCGTGGTGTCTTTGGGGTAGGGGCTTAACATGATAGACGGGCTGTTTTCTAGCGCGCTTTTACCTAGGCTTTGGTGCAAATACTCGCTGATAAAGGGCATGAAGGGGTGCAAGAGTTTTAAACCCCCTTGAAACACAGAGGCAAGCTCGCCAAAGACTAGGGGGGCTTCTTGGCTGTTTTTGTAGGCCTTAGAAAACTCCAGCACCCAGTCGCAAAACTCCCCCCAAAAGAAGCGGTAAAGCGTGGTGGCCGCATCGTTGAAGCGGTAAAGCTCTAGGGCATGGCGGACTTCTTTAGTTGTGGCGTTTAGGCGGGATTTGGCATAAGCCCCTAAGCTCGTACTAAAGCCTGTGGTTTTTTGCGCTGTCTGTGCGCTTAAGAAAAGGGCGGCGTTGTAGAGTTTGTGGCTAAAGTGCTTGGCTTGCTCGAGCACTTTAGGGTTGAGGCACAAATCCCGCCCCTGCACGCACAACATCGCTAGCGCAAAACGCACCGAATCGCTCCCATAGGTTTTAATGAGCTCTAAGGGGTCGATCACATTGCCCTTAGATTTACTCATTTTTTCGCCCTTTTCATCCCGCACCAAAGCGTGTAGGTAAATGTGCTTAAAGGGCAACGCGCCTAGCAAACTCTCCCCACTCAAAAGCATGCGTGCCACCCAAAAAAACAGAATATCAAAGCCCGTAACCAGCACACTATTTGGGTAAAAATCTTTAAGATCGTTAGCCCCAAACTTCACGCCCTCAAAACCCTCTAGCCCCTCTTGCCCAAAGCCTAGCGTGCTAAACGCCCACAGCCCCGAGCTAAACCAAGTGTCGAGCACATCGGGGTCTTGCTCTAGGCTGGTGTCGCCACAAGTGGGGCAGTGCGTGGGTGCGTCTTGGGGCACGAATTGGTGTTTGTTAGCGCACGTGAAAACGGGGATTCTATGTCCCCACCAAAGTTGCCGACTGATGCACCACGGGCGCAACTCTTGCATCCACGCATTGTAGTTATTGCGCCAGTGCGGGGGGAAAAATTGTGCTAGCCCTTGCGCCATTTTCTCTATGGAGCCTTTGGCGACTTCTTGTTTGACAAACCACTGCTTAGAGATGTAGGGCTCAATGGGATTATGACAGCGGTAACACACGCCCACTTGGTGCGGGTGCTCTTTGATTTCTTGAATGTAGCCTCCCTCTTGCAGTGCCTTTACAATCTTGGGGCGGGCTTCTAGTCTGTCTAACCCCGCAAATTCCCCAGCATGGGTATTTAAGACCCCTTGTTCGTTAAAAATCACTAAGGGGGTTAGGTTATGCCTTTTTCCCACGCCATAGTCGTTGAGATCGTGCGCGGGGGTAACCTTCACGCACCCACTCCCAAAGCTCGGATCCACATAGCTATCGGCGATGATGGGGATAGGGCGCTGTGTCAAGGGCAATAAGGCGTTTTGCCCGATGAGGTGTTTATATCTTTCATCTTCAGGATGCACCATTAACGCCACATCGCCAAAGAAGGTCTCGGGGCGGGTGGTCGCCACCACCACCTCCCCGCCCGCCTCTAAAGGGTAGCGCAAATAATACAGCTTGCCTAACTCCTCCTCATACTCCACCTCAATGTCTGCTAAGGCCCCGTCCTTGCAACACCAATTGATCATATAGGTGTCTTGCACGATGAGCCCTTGATCAAACCACGCTTTAAAGGCGATTTTTACCGCTTTTTCTAGCCCAGCGTCCATGCTAAAGCGCAGGCGACTCCACGCGCAAGAGACTCCCAGCTCTTGCATTTGCTCTAAAATCTGCCCCCCGCAAGCCTCTTTCCACTCCCAAACTTTTTGGATAAACGCCTCTCTACCGATTTGCTCCTTTTTCACCCCCTGCGCTAAAAGTTGCTTTTCCACGACATTTTGCGTGGCAATGCCGGCGTGATCCAAGCCCGGTTGGTATAAAACCCGATACCCGTCCATGCGCTTAAAACGCACCAAAATGTCTTGTAAGCTGAGTGTGAGCGCGTGCCCCATGTGCAAGCGCCCCGTTACATTGGGCGGGGGCATCATGATCGAAAAAGGGGGCTTAGAATGGTCGCCATCCACTTCAAAATGACCCCGACTTTGCCAAATTTTATAATAATGCTTTTCTAGAGCGCTATCAAAGGGGGGGAAGTTCATGAAAATCCTTGGGAGTTTTTGGCTTTATTTTAGCTTGAAGTGGCTTAACATTGGGTCAGCAAACCCTTAGCGATGTTTTCATAACAAAAATCCTGCGCCCTTGTTCGCAAAGCCTTAGAAACCTCAGCGTAGTGCGTGGGGTCGTTTAGCAAGGTGTCGATTTTATCTGCCATCTCTTGGGGCGTGTGGGCGATTAAATGGGGAGCAATCTTTGCGACATTGCCTACATCGGTGCAAACAAAGGGCGTGGCAAATTGCAAGCATTCTAAAATCACCATAGGGAAGGCCTCAAAGTGGCTTGCATGCAAGAAAATACACGCCTCTTTAAAGGCTTGTAAAATCTGCTCTCTAGGGATTTTATAAAGAAACTCCACTTCTTTTTTGCCATGCTCTTTGTCTAGTTGCGCCTTTAAGGCCTTTAGCTTTTCTAGGGTCTGCCCCTCCTCCAGCGCACCGATCAACTTTAGGGGCAGGGAGGTCTGGCTCAAATAATAAGCCTTTAACACGAAGTCCTGCCCCTTGCTTACAAAGTAATTAGACACATTCAAAAGAAAAGTGGGTTTAAAATTTTTGGGCGGGCAGATGTCCTTAGCAAAAACCCCATTGGGTAAAATCCCCACTTGTGTGCAAAAGGGCTTTAAGGGGGCGTAGCCGTGCGTGTTTTCATGCAGAAAGAAAACCTTATCGTAGTGCTTTAAAGATCGTTGCAATTCTTGGTTGAGCCAGAGCATATAGGGTTTTTGCAGCCGCCCGGTGCACAATGACCTTAAAAGGTCTTTGAAGCGGCTTTTAAGGGAGTATTTAAAACCAATCAATTCTTTTTCCCCATGCGAGCGCAGGAATTTAACTTTGGCTTTGGCTTGGGGCAAGACTTGGTAGAGAAGATCGCAATTCCACTTGCCAATGATTCCTGAGTTTAGCAACAACGCGCAATCAAAATTTAACACAAACTCCACATAATCCTTGACCTCTGCGCCTATGGGCTGTTGGCTTTTAGACCAATCCCAGCCCACATCAAAACGCAAGACCCACAAACGCGGCGCAAGAAGTGCCGCCTCCTTACACACCCTCCCGCTCTCAAGGCGCACAATCTCCCCCTCTTGTGTGGCCTGTGGGTGTTGGCCCGTGCAGACAAAGACCTCGTGCCCGGCCTGTGCTAAAGCAAGGCTTAGGCCGTAATCGGCCAGCGCCACGCCCGTTTGGCACGGGGGATATTGCTCTGTGGTGTAAAGGATACGCACGCTAAACCTTTAAAAAATGGGCATTATAAAAGTTTTAAACTTAAGTTAGTTAGACTAGAGGCTCATCCCCCCTTAAGGCTTTTTAAGTGGAGCTAGACATCTACATTGTTTCGTTAAAAAATTCGGCAAGGCGTGGGCTGTGCGAGGCCATTGTCAATGATCCTCCGCCCGCTCCCAAGAATCTAAGCCCGCACTTTGCGATCTTTGATGCCATCGACAAACACAGCGCCTATTTTGCGACAGACCTACCCCACAGCACTTTAATCCAACACTCTTATGCTAAAGAGTGGCTAAACGAGAGCGATTGGTACCAAGACATTTGGGGGCGGGAGTTATTCCCTGAAGAGTTGGGCTGTTACGCTAGCCATTACATGCTTTGGCTCGAATGCATTAAACAAAACAAACCCCTAGTGGTGCTAGAAGACGACTTTGACTTGCAATCTAATTTTTATGAAAGCCTGCTTGATTGCCTAGAAAGCCCCTTTGACTTTGTGCGCCTGTATGGCAACTTTTGGAAAGCCCAGCCAGAAAAAGCCAAAATCGCCAACTTAGACGGGGCACAAATTGTCCCCACAAACCCCAAAACAGAAACCCTTCTTAAGGGGCATTTCATGCTCTCTAGCTACGAAGTTGATAGCACTTCTGCCTACTACCTCACCCCAAGGGCAGCTAAGGCCTTTGCCAGCTTTAGCCTGCACTTTGTCGAGCCTGTGGATCAATTCTTAAATCGAGTGCATTTGCACCAAATCCCTAGTCTCACTTACATCCCCCTGAGTGTGCGTTTTAACCCCCACCATTTAACCTCTAGCGTCTTCACTCCTGAAAACTCTAGCTTGCGAGAGAGCACCTATAAAAAAGCTAGGCTTAGACGCTTAAGCCGGCTATTTGTCAGCAAAGCCCACGATTGGCGTAGGCAACGCTATTACCGACACTTTTTAAAGCGTTTCCAAGCCCTAGACTCCCTATAAGGACATCTAAGACTCTAGCGTTCGATCACTTCGTATTTGAGCCCTTGTTTGGCCAATTCCTCTAAGAAAGGGTCTGGGTCGAGTTGTTCTAAATTAAACACACCCTTAGAGTTCTCCCCGCCCCAAATGCCCTTACAAATCATCATCGCCCCCACCACAGCGGGTACGCCAGTGGTGTAGCTGATGGCCTGCGCGCCGACTTCTTCATAGCATTTTTGGTGGTCGCAAACATTGTAGATGTAGAGCCGTTTTTCTTTCTTGTTTTTGGTCCCGTGGATGTAGCACCCAATGTTGGTCTTGCCTGTGGTCTTGCCCGCCAAAGAAGCAGGATCGGGCAAGAGTTGTTTTAAAATTTGAATCGGCACAACCTTACCCGTTTTGCCATCGGCCAAGGGTACTTGCACGGGCTCAATGCCTAGCATGCCCACATTAGCCAAACAGCGCATATGATTGAGGTAGTCGTCTGAAAAGGTCATAAAAAAGCGGATGCGCTTCAAGCCCTTGATGTTTTTAACCAAAGACTCCAACTCCTCGTGGTAGAGCAAGTAAGAAGCCCGCTCGCCAATCTCAGGGTACGCCCAAGTTTGCTTGATCTCTAAGGGGGCGGTTTCCACCCACGCCCCATTTTCGTAATAACGCCCCTTGGCGCTCACTTCTCTTAAGTTGATTTCTGGGTTAAAGTTGGTGGCAAAGGGGTAGGGGTGTGTACCTGCGTTGCAGTCTAAAATGTCAATGTTGTAGATTTCGTCAAAGTGGTGCTTTTGGGCGTAGGCGCAAAAGACATTGGTAACGCCCGGATCAAAGCCGCTGCCCAAGAGCGCAAAAATCTGCGCGTCTTTGTAGGCCTTATCAAACGCCCATTGCTCCTTGTATTCAAACTTTGCGAGGTTGGGGTGTTCGTAATTGGCGGTGTCTAAATAGTTGGTCTTGGTTTGCAAACAAGCTTGCATGATGGTCAAATCTTGGTAGGGCAGGGCAATGTTTAACACGACCTTGGGTTGGTGTTTTTCAATCAACGCCACCACTTCTTGTACACTGTCAGCATCCACCTGCTCGCAAACGATCTCGCCCAGCCCCCTAGCTTTGATGCTGTCGGCAATGGCTTGGCATTTAGATAGAGTGCGGCTAGCCAAAACTACCTTTTTAAACAAGTGGCGGTTTTGGGCGAGCTTGTGCGCCACCACTCTGCCCACTCCCCCGGCTCCAATTTGTAAGACTGCGGACATCCTACCCCTTTGTCAAATATTTTTAGGTTTGCGAATGTGCTATTATACAGGTTATATTTTACCCTTTAATTAAACCAAGTAGGAAGTGCAATGACCCGGACGGTTAGCCTAGACATTTATGCGACTTTAGTTTGTATGGTGGGGGTGCTGCTCTTGGGGCGGTTTGTGATCCGCCATGTGAAGTTTCTTAAAGACTACGATATCCCCGAACCTGTCGTGGGGGGCGTGATCGTGGCCTTTGCGATCATGATCGCTCATCATTTCTACAACTTCAAGCTCGTCCTAGACTCCAGCCTCAAAGAGCCCTTAATGCTGACTTTCTTCATCACCATAGGTTTGAGTGCCGACTTTGCATCCTTGAAAAAAGGGGGCAAAATGCTTGGGGTGTTTTTAATCGCCGTGGGGGCCTTTGTCATTTTGCAAGATTTAGTGGGCGTTGGTGTGGCTAGTTTAATTGGGGTGAATCCTTTAATGGGGCTGCTTGGGGGGTCCATTTCGCTCACAGGCGGGCATGGCACGAGTGCGGCGTGGTCTTCGACATTCTCGCAGGCCCCTTACAACTTCTCTCAAAGTTTAGAAGTCTCCATCGTGTGCGCCACCTTTGGGCTAGTGAGCGGGGGGATCATCGGCGGGCCTGTGGCGCATTATCTCATTAAAAAATACCACCTAGAGCCCAGCCACCAAGAAAAAGAACAAAGAGAGCATGGACCCATGCTTGTCTTTGAAACCCCTAAACAAGAACGCTTGATCACAGCAAATAGTTTTATTGAGAGTTTAGCATTAGTCAGCATCGCGCTTTTAGTGGGGACTTTCATCGCTAACCACGCTAGATCCGTGCATTTAGGCAGCTTTGCTTTGCCAACCTTGCCAACTTTTGTGTGGTGCTTGTTTGTGGGCGTGTTGTTAAGGAATGTCTTGACTTATGCCAGAATCCATAGGGTCTTTGATCGAGAAGTGGGTGTGATTGGCAATGTCAGCCTAAGTCTATTCTTGGCCTTTGCCTTGATGAGCATCAACTTAATGGAGCTTGTGAATTTGGCTTTACCCATCGCGATTATCCTCACCGTGCAAGTTGTGGTGATGATCCTTTATAGCGTGTTTGTTACTTTTAGGGTTTGTGGCAAGAGCTACGATGCAGCGGTGCTAAGTGCCGGACATTGTGGCTTTGGGCTAGGTGCAACCCCTACGGCGATGGTGAATATGCAAACCATCACCAACCACTATGGCCCTAGCCATGTCGCTTTCATTGTCGTGCCCTTAGTGGGGGCTTTCTTTGTGGATATCATCAACGCCCTGACCATTAAAGGGTTTTTGGCTCTCCCTTTCCATTATTGATGCTCTTTGAGATTTTAATGCGCTCTTGCATCCACCACGCGTGGCAGAGCCAAACCTTAGCCCTGCCTAACCCCAGCGTGGCGTGCATGGTCTTAAGCGGCAACAACGAAGTTTTAGCTTTGCAAGCGCACGCCAAAGCCCACACCCCGCACGCTGAAGTGCTCGCCTTAAGACAAGCCTTTAATGCCCTAAGCCCCACACCCTACCCTGCTCGCCTAGACCCCCTAGACAAAGAGGCTAACTACAACTTTTTAGCCAAAAACCACGCCGGGCTTTTTAAAGATTGCACCCTCTTAGTCACCCTTGAGCCGTGCAACCACTTTGGCAAGACCCCGCCTTGCGCCTCCCTTTTAGAGCAAGTGCGGCCTAAAAAGGTCATCATCGGGGCACTAGAGCCAAGCTTGAAAGCTAAGGGGGGATGCGATCGTTTAAAAAAAGCGGGCATAGAAGTTTTGAGCGGGGTTCTTGAAAAAGCTTGCAAGGATTTACTCATCCCCTTTACATGCCTAGAGAGCAAGGGGGTGTTTAACCTCTTTAAAATCGCCACGAGGCTAGATGGCTCTTATCAGGGCGCAATTTCAGGGCAAGAGAGTCAAATTTTTACCCACAACCAGCGCACCGTGGCTAAAAATCTCATCATCTCGGGCCAAAGTGTGCGCCTAGATCGCCCCACTTTAAACACCCGCTTTGCCACCCCGCCCTATGAGGGCTTGTGCAATGTCGTCATCTTAACAAGAAGTACTCACAGCTTTGATCGGACAATCCCCCTTTTCAACGCTAAGGGGCGCGAGGTGCGTATTTGCCATCAAGTGGAGCAATTGCCTCTAGATCAAGACTTTAATGTGATCGAGGGGGGGTGGGTGTTGTTAGAGAGCCTGCAAGAGCAAATAGACATGCTTTTAATCCACCGCAACAGCTCGCTTGGCGGGAGCGAAGCATTAAGCCTTGGCCCACGCCCCGCCCTCAATAGACGCTTCACGCCCCTACACACGCAACGACTGGGGCAAGACATTTTGGCGTGGTTTGCATGAGATTTTACCAACCCCTAAAAGGCTACGCCTACAACAGCGCAAGCTTGTTTTTAGCCCATTTTGCGATGCCCTTTATCAAAAAGGGCGATAGGCTCTTAGATGTGGGGGCGGGCTGTGGGGTGGTGGGGCTTTTATGCGCTAGGCAGTTTGCAAATCCGCTAGATTTGATAGAAATTGACAGCGAAATGGCGACTTTTGCTAAATTAAATTGCCAAAATGTCCCTAATGCTAGAGTGCATCACAGCGACTTTTTAACTTGCCCTCTAGAGCCTAATTTCTATGGTGTGGTGCTTTCAAACCCCCCCTACTACCCCAAAGACAGCCTAAAAAGCCCCCACACCCAAAAGGCACAAGCCACTAACCAAAGTTATTTGCCCTTGTTAGAATTTTGCGCCAAAGTTGCGCGGCTTTTAAAGCCACAGGGCTATTTTGTGCTCTGCTACCACGCCAGCCTAGCCGATAGCCTACTTACCGCCTTGCAAAGGGCAAAGTTAAAACCCACGCTTTTGCGCTTCGTGCATCCTTTTTACAGCCACAAGGCAAGCCTTGTTATATGCGCCGCCCGTAAAGCGAGCAAAAGCCCTCTAATGATAGCCCCGCCCTTAATCACCCACAACTCCAAGGACCAGCAAGACAACACCCCTGAAGTGGCCTTAATTTATGAGAAATTTAAAACCCACAGCATCAAGGCCTCCCTTGCCTAATTGCGCCCATTGCAAATTGCCCTGCAAGGGCGAAACCATCACCCTAGAGCAAGAAAACACCTCCCCGCTTGTCTTCTGTTGCGCGGGGTGCAAACAGGTTTATACGCTTTTGCACTCTCTACAACTAGAGAGCTTCTACGACAAGCTGGGCGCAAACCGCCTAGCACCCATTAGTCCCTTTAAACCACACGAACAAGAGCATTTCAGCTCCCCTGCCTTTTTAGACAAATTCACCACTCCCCTAGAAAATGGGCTGTTAGAAGTGGCCCTTTTGCTTGATGGTATCCATTGTGCGGCCTGTGTGTGGCTCATAGAGCATGTGCTTTTAAAACAAAAAGGGATTTATGGCGTGCAAACAAATTACACATCGCAGCGGGCGTTTGTGCGCTTTGACCCCAAAGAAACCAACATCGCTAAAATCTTAGATGCCATTGCCTGCATTGGCTACAAGGCCCAAATTTACGACCCAAGAGTGCAAGACAACCACGCCAAAAAGCAACAAGAAAAGGCATTTAGTGCCCTCGTGGTGGGGGTGTTTGCGAGCATGAATATCATGTTTATCGCCATTGCCGACTATGCGGGCTATTTTTCAGGCATGGACACTGCCATGGCGTTTAAATTACACATGGCTTCGTGGGTTTTAGCCACTTTGGCCCTTTTTATCACGGGAGCAATTTTCTTAAAAGGGGCGTTTTATGGCTTAAAACACGGGGTGGTGGGGATGGATTTGAGCGTGAGTGTGGGGGCTTGTGGGGTGTATCTTTACTCCATTTACGCCGCCTTTAGCGGGGCACGCCCCTATTTTGAGTCGGTGAGCATGCTAATAACTTTGGTCTATATCTCTAAGTTTTTAGAGCTTAAGGCCAAACACCGCGCTAACGCTTTGCTAGATGGCCTGCAAAGTGCCCTGCCCCTACAAGTGGCCGTGTTAGAGCCAGAAGGCAAAGAAGTGAAACGGGTGCTAAAAGACCCCAAAGATGTCAAAGTGGGCGCACTGATAGAGGTGTTGCCCGGGGAATGCGTGGCCTTAGATGGCGTGCTAGAGAGTGCCAGCGCCCAGGTGAGTACTCAGGCTTTTAATGGGGAGAATTTGCCCACCACTTTAGAAAAAGGGGCGGTGTTGCTCTCTGGCTGTGTGAATCTTGCGGGAGCCTTCACTTACAAAGTGCGCGCGCCCTTTAAGGCTTCTTTTTTAAGCCAAATGGTGGAGCTCGTGCAAAAAAGCTTTGTAGAAAAGCCCCAAATCCAAGAGAGGGCGGACAAACTGGCCCGTTATTTCAGCGTGTTTGTTTTGGCTTTAGCGGGGCTTGGCTTTGGCTTTTGGGCTCTTTTTGCGAGTGTCTCTCAAGGCTTTTTTGTGGCGATGAGCGTGGTGGTGGTCGCTTGCCCCTGCGCTTTTGCTTTGGCCACGCCCATTGCTTTAGTCTTAGGGAGCAATGTTGCTTTTAAAAAGGGGGTGTTGTTTAAAAAAAATAGCAGCCTTGAGAGCCTAGCCAAGGCGAGCACTTTATTTTTAGACAAAACGGGCACGCTCACAGACAGCCTTTTAAAGGTGCAAACCCACACCCCCCACGCCCCCTATCATTTATCGTGGCTTATGGGCCTGCTGTGGCACAACACACACCCCATTGCCAAAAGCCTTTGCGCGTTTTTGCAACAACAGACACCGCCTGCTATGCCCGCTGTGATCGAAGATTTGAAACAAGAAAATGGGGGGTTAGAAGCGCGCCATCAGGGGCATCTTTTGCACGGGGGGTCTGTGGCCTATTTAGCAAGTAAGGGCGTGGCGGTGGGGGATTTAAAAGCGGATTTTGCGTACAGCGTGGATCACCAATTGGCCGCGAGTTTCAACTTACAAGCCCGCTTAAAAGCACAAGCCCTAGAAGTGGTGCAGGGCTTAAAATCCATGGGGTTAAAGATCGCCATTTTAAGCGGGGATGGCTCGCCTAGCGTCTTTGCCATCGCTAAAGAGCTGGATTTGCCATGTTTTGCCCCTTTAAGCCCACAAGAAAAATTAGAGCACATCCAAAACGCCCTTGCACAAAAAGAAGTCGTGGTGATGGTGGGCGATGGGATGAATGATGCGGCGAGTTTGGCTAAAAGTCAGGTGTCCATGTGCATGCACGAGGGGCATGACTTGAGCCTGCTTTATAGCGATGTGATACTTTTAAACAACAGCCTAGAAGGGGTGTTAGATGCTTTTAAAATCGCCAAGCGCACCCACCAACTCATGAAACAAAATTTAGGCATCAGCGCGCTTTACAACGCCCTACTCATCCCCCTAGCCCTTTGTGGCCTTGTAACCCCCCTTTTAGCCGCGCTTGGCATGGGTCTTAGCTCGCTGTGCGTGGTCGCCAACAGCTTTAGATTGCGGGTTTAAATAAAAGTTAACCAATCTCCACATGAAGCCATTTAAATTCGCCGTAAGTCTCGCGGATGGCTTCCTCAAGTTTATCAAATCGCCCACAATCATTCTTAAAATTGCGTAATAAGCACCCCGCGCTGAATTTATGGCAATTCAACTCGGAATCATCTACGGGAAAATATGCGTAGTCTTTGCCTTTGGCTTGACTCTTTGCGCTTTCATATGCTGTTTTAGCGCGCTGGGCTACTTGTTCTGAGCCAAATGAATGACCATTTTTGTCAGAAGCGATATAAATTTTCCCGCTCTCTTTGAGCTTGCCCGCTCTTTCGTCCTCTAGGCGTGTTAAAAAGTGGCGGGGGTCGGCGCATCTGATCCACGCCTTGCCGTCTCTATCGGTGATCTCGACAATGAGATTACCCCCTATGTAGATACCCGAATGTTCCGCCAAAGACAAAAAGCCAATCTTGCAATACACAACAGATCCAGGTTTAGCATACCTCTCCAAGCTTGTAATTTTTGCCATAGAAAACTCCTTTAAGATACTTTTCCTCATCCATCATCATCTATCATCCACTAACGCCAATCCTCAAGCCTGTGGATTGTGGATTGTGGATTGTGGCATATTCTCCCCTAAAAAAATAATTTAAAATAAACCGCTTCTTTTGAACTCTCCAAAAATATCTAGCAAAGTTTGCGCTGTGTGTTTGGCTTGCTCTAAACTCATTTTTTGATGGCATGGCAAAGAGATTTCGGCTTGATAAAAACTCTGGGCTTTAGGGAGGCTTTGCACGCCTAGCAAGTTTTGGTAAAGCTTAAAGGTGTGTATGGGTTTGTAATGCACTTGCACGCCCATTTTGGCTTGCAAGAGCGCGTCTAAAATTTGCGTCTTATGCTCCCACAAAAAGGGCTTTAGCAAAATGGGGTATAAATGGTTGGTGCTTTTAATCGTTGAAGCCAAGCCGGCGTGCAAGCAAGTAAAATAGGGGTTGTTGGCGAACAGGCGATCATACAAGCAGGCGATCTCTTCTCTCTTGGCGATGAAGGCATCGACTTTTTTCAGTTGGCTTAAGCCCAGCGCGGCTTGTAATTCATTCATCCTAAAATTGTAGCCCAAAGTTTGCACCTGCGTGTCCCACCCACATTTTTCTACCCCGTGCGCCATCAGCAATTTAAGTCTTTGATAAAGCGCGTCATCATTTGTGGCGATCGCCCCTCCTTCGGCGGTGGTGATGGGTTTAATGGCGTGGAAGCTAAAAACGCTCGCATCGGCCAGTTTGCCAATTTTGCTCCCCTGATACTCCCCTCCAAAGGCGTGTGAGCTGTCGCTGATAAAAATGAGCCCATGTTGGGTACAAAAGGCTTTAATCGCTGCCACATCCACACTCGCCCCTCCATAATCCACGCTCACCACCGCTCTAACCCCCGCTTTTAGGCAATCTTTTAAAAGCGTGGGGTCAATGTTGCCATCATCCCCGATGTCGCAAAAAATAGGCGTGGCTTGTGTGGCTAGGAGCATGTTTGCGGTCGCCACAAAGCTTATAGGGGTGGTGATGACCTTAGAGTGGCCTAAATCCAAAGCCTGATAGAGCATAAAAAGCGCGCTCGTGGCATTCGTGCAAACCACAACATGCCTAACCCCTAAGTAATCTGCCAAAGCCCGCTCAAAATGCTCCACTAAAGGGCCTTGCGCTAAGTGCGCCCCTTGCAGGGCCTTTTGCACCGCCTCTATGTCGTCCTGCTCGATTAATTGCGTGCTGTAAGGGTTGATCTGCAAAAAAATCCTTTTTATCAGTGCTTAACAAGCCCAAATTATGCCACAAAAAGCGCACTTTTCACGGCCTTAAGCTGACCTTGGCACCCCGCCCTATACCTTGAATTAGTGCAAAATTTGATAAGCGCAAAAATTTGTGTGTTTATTGATGGATAATGTCAATGCCTGCTGGGGGAGTGAATTGGAAAAGGGCGGGCTCTAGGGCGATGTTGGCGCGCACACCGCTGAAGGTGATTTCGACATGGCTTTGCATCTTATCGGTGAAGTTGAGCTTGAAGGGCAGACCATCTTTTAAAGTGAGGTAGTAGATTGTGTGGTTGATTTTGGCTTTATAACGGCCATCTTTTTGCAATTTAGCTTTTTTGAGGATCGCGAAAAAATCTAGGGCCTTGTCTAACTTGGTGTAAGTGGCTTGCAATAATCTAGGCTCGTAGATGATCACTTGCTTGTCTTGCATATAGACCTCTTTGGGACTGGGCTTGGTGTAGCTCCACTTTGCAAAAAAAGGGGCTTTGGCTAAAATTTGCCCTTCATAGGTGGGGTTGATTGGCGAGGGAGTCGTGCCCAGCACCACTTGTTTAAAATGCGCACTAAAGCTATTAAAGTGCAGGGGGGCGGACACTAAAAACTGGAAACACAGGACAAGGGGCAGGATGAAAGGGCGCATGGGCTCTCCTTTTATTAGGAATTTTACAAAATTTTGTTAGAATCCGCTCTTATGCGAAAAGACATTTTATCCTTGGGATTATAAGGATGCTTAGAATGATTAAAGCCGTGCTGGGTAAGATTGTTGGCACAAGAAACCAAAGGGAGATCAAGCGCTACCAAAAACAGGTGGCCGTGATCAACGGCCTAGAAGCTGAGTTGCAAGCTTTGGGTGATGGGGAGTTGCAGGAGCGTTTTTTTGGCTTAAAAGAGGCGGTGCAAAGCGGACAAAAGGATTTAGCAGAGGTTTTGCCCTTAAGTTTTGCGATCACTAGGGAGGCTTCTAGGCGCATTTTAGGCATGCGCCATTTTGATGTGCAGCTCATCGGCGGGATGGTCTTGCACGAGGGCAAGATTGCCGAGATGAAAACAGGAGAGGGCAAAACCTTAGTGGCGACTTTAGCCGTGGCTTTGAATGCTTTGGGTGGGCGCAGCGTGCATGTTGTGACGGTGAATGACTACCTAGCCCAAAGGGACGCGACACAAATGCAACCCCTGTATAATTTCTTGGGTTACAGCGTGGGGGTGGTTACGGCTGGCGTGGATGATGAGGAACGCCTAGAGATTTACGCCAATAATGTTGTCTATGGCACCAACAACGAATTTGGCTTTGATTACCTTAGAGACAATATGAAGTTCTCTTTGGGGCAAAAGGTGCAAAAAGAACATGCCTTTGCGATCGTGGATGAGGTGGATTCGATTTTGATCGATGAAGCCCGTACCCCCCTTATTATCTCTGGCCCTGTGAATAAGCGCATGGAGAATTACGAGCGCGCCGACACGGTCGCTAAAAACATGCAAGCAGACATAGACTTCACCATTGACGAAAAAAATCGGGTGATTTTAATCACAGAGGAGGGCATTAAGAAGGCAGAGGAACTCTTTGGCGTGGATAACCTTTACAGCCTAGAAAACGCGATTTTATCCCACCACCTAGATCAAGCCCTCAAGGCGCACTATCTCTTTGCGCGGGATAAAGATTATGTCGTGGCAAATGGCGAAGTGGTGATTGTGGATGAATTTACGGGGCGCTTGAGCGAGGGGCGGCGCTTTAGCGAGGGCTTACACCAAGCTTTAGAGGCGAAAGAAAAGGTGGGCATTAAAGAGGAGAGCCAAACTTTAGCCGACATCACTTTTCAAAATTACTTTAGACTCTATGACAAACTCTCAGGCATGACAGGCACCGCCCAAACAGAGGCAACTGAGTTTTTGGAAATTTATAATTTAGAAGTCGTGTCTGTACCCACGAATCTACCCATCCAGCGCAAAGACCTAAACGACTTGATTTATAAAAGCGAGCGGGAGAAGTTTGAAGCGGTGGTGGCTAAGATTAAAGAGCTGCACGCCATAGGCCAACCCGTTTTAGTGGGCACGGCCAGCATCCAAAAGAGCGAGGCTTTGCACGCTCTGCTCCAAAAAGAGCGCATCCCCCACACGGTGCTCAACGCCAAACAGCACACCAAAGAAGCCGAGATCATCAAAGACGCGGGGCTCAAGGGGGCTGTAACCATCGCCACCAACATGGCCGGGCGGGGTGTGGATATTAAACTCAGCCAAGAGATCAAAGACTTGGGCGGGCTTTACATCATCGGCACAGAGCGCCACGAGAGTCGGCGCATCGACAACCAGCTAAGGGGGCGCTCTGGGCGGCAGGGCGATCCCGGGGTCAGTCAATTTTATTTGAGCCTTGAGGATGGCCTGCTTAGAATCTTTGGCAGCGACCGCATTAAGGGGGTGATGGAAAAATTAGGCCTGCAAGATGGCGAATACATCGAGTCTAAGCTAGTGACGCGCTCTGTGGAGAATGCCCAAAAGAAAGTCGAGGCCTTGCACTTTGAAAGCCGTAAGCATCTGCTGGAGTATGACGATGTCGCCAACGAACAGCGCAAAACCGTTTATAAATTCCGCAATGAATTATTAGACGACAACTACGACATCGGCGCGCGCATTGCTGAGAATCGCCAATACGCAGTGGCCCACATTTTAGAGCACAACCAAGCTTTTAAAGAGCAGGATTTTTCAAGCGAGGATTTAGAAAATGCCGCGCAAGTCTTGCAAGAGGAGTTTAACACCCATATCGACTTTACCTCTTTACAAGAGCGGGATTTTAATGCGGTGGAAAACTTCATTTTAAAGGCCCTAGAGGCGCAATACGCCGCCAAAATGGCGCATGTTGAGGATTTAAACAAAATCGAGCGGGTGGTGTATTTACAGATTTTAGACAACGCTTGGCGCGAACACCTTTACACGATGGATAACCTCAAAACAGGCATCGGGCTTAGGGGTTATAACCAAAAAGACCCCTTAGTGGAGTATAAAAAAGAAAGCTACAATCTCTTTTTAGAGCTCATTGACTCCATCAAGCTAGAGGCCATTAAAACTTTCCACAAACTCGAATTGGTCGCCAACACCCCCGAAGACACCGCGCGTTTTTTAAGCGGCTTAGAGGATGAACAATTAGAATTGAGTTTTAACAACCAAGAGATTGAAGCGGGTTTAAGCAGTTGGGGCGGGGATAAGGAACCCACCAAGACTCCTACACGCAACAGCCCTTGTTATTGTGGCAGCGGCAAAAAGTATAAAAATTGCCACGCTAAAAGCGGACCTAAAAAAGGAATTTTTGCGACCCAAAACAAATCCACAGATGCCTAAAGCTTCTTTGGTGGCGTTTTTAGTACGCCGCTATTTGCGTTTTGATAAAACCCAGCCTTTCATCAGCATCACCGCGATCTTGGCCTTTTTAGGAGTGGGGGTGGGGGTGATGGTCTTGATTGTGGCGATGGCGATCATGAATGGCATGAATGCCGAGTTTGAAAAAAAGCTCTTTGTGATGAATTACCCGCTCACCCTTTATGCCACGAGCTATTATGGCGTGGAGCAAAAGACCTTAGATGCCCTAGAAAAACGCTTCCCCAACTTGCGCTTTAGCCCCTATTTGCAAAGCCAAGTCGTGGCGCGCTTTAATGGCATGCTGAGTGGAGGGATGCTCTTTGGGGTGGATATACAAAAGGAAGTCCAGATCAACGACATTTTAAAAAAGGGCTTAAAGGGGGATGATTTGCAAGCTTTTAAGCGCACGCCCTTTAACTTAGTGGCGGGCAAGGGCTTTAAAGATTCTTTGCTTTTAGGCAACACCCACCAAATCGATCTCTTTTTCACCAAATTAGAACCCACAGGCTTTGTACTCTCCCCGACCATGAAACGCTTCCAGCTCAAAGGTTTTTTTGAATCCGGGCTTAAGGCTTACGATGGGAGCTATTTATACACGAATATAGAGGCTTTGCAGGCGATTAGGGATTTGCCCGCAGGGGTGTATGATGGCGTGCATGTCTATTCCAAAACCCCCATGCAAGACATGGAGAAGATCAAGAAAGCCTTAAAAGAAATCCCCAACAATGGGGTAGATATTGAGGGGTGGTGGCAACAAAATGGCAACTTTTTTTCCGCGATGGCTTTAGAAAAGCGCGCCCTTTTCATTGTTTTAATGTTGATCATTTTAATGGCAAGCTTGAATATCATCAGCTCTTTATTAATGGTGGTGATGAATCGCCGCAAAGAGATCGCCCTCTTACTCAGTTTAGGCACAACTACAAAAGAAATCCAAAAGAGTTTTTTTACTTTGGGCTCGGTCATCGGCGTGGGGGGGATTGTTTTAGGCGTGGTGTTGGCCTTTATCGTGCTGTGGGTGCTTTCCACCTTCCCCATCATTTCCCTGCCCGCTGATGTCTATGGCATCAATAAATTGCCCCTGGACTTGTCGGCTGTGGATTTTTTGAGTACGCTGATTGGTGCGCTTGTCATTGTCGCCCTGTCGTCTTACTACCCCGCGCGCAAAGCGGCAAGTGTGGATGCGCTCGCCATTTTACGCAACGAATAGTCATTTACCATTGTTAAGTTGCTTTATGCTACAATCAGCCCGTTCCTTGTTTATTTTGACAGGACTAAATCTAGTGGAGAGAAGCTTTGAAGAACATTTATGTAGGGAATTTGGTTTATAGCGCGTCAAATCAGGAAGTCGAAGAACTCTTTAGCCAATTTGGGGCTGTGAGCTCGGTGAAGTTGATTCAAGACCGCGAAACCAAAAGACCTAAAGGATTTGGGTTTGTGGAAATGGAGGATGAGGGCGCACAACAAGCCATCGCCAAGTTAGACAACACGGATTTTATGGGCAGGACGATCCGTGTTACAGAAGCAAACCCCCGCAAATAACCCCTAGCCCAAAAAAGCTTTGCGCTTTTTAAGCCTATGGTAGGCGAGCGCGAAGCGGTGCGCTTCATCTCTTAATTTTTGTAAAAATTGCAAACGAACATCTTGCGCCTCTAGGTGCCAAGTTTGTGAAGTGTTGTAGATCACATCCGCCACATCCCCGCCTCCCCGTTTAGCCCGCTTGTTGGCCTTTTCTTTTGCTAAAGCAATCACCGCTACACTTGCCCCAAAACTTTCTAAGATTTGCGTGGCTAAAAGGGCTTGGGCGCGCCCCCCATCAATGAGCCACAAGTCGGGAAATTTGCCTTGTTTTGCGCGCCGCTCTAGCATTTCTTGCATTTGGCTATATTCATCTTTGCCTTGAAGGGTGTAGCGTCTGTATGCATTTTTTACCCACTTGCCCCCAAGCCACACGACCATGCCCCCCACGCATGCGCTTTGGGCATGGTGGCTCACATCAAAAACTTCAATGCGCTTAGGGGGGTTTTTTAACTCTAAGAGCTCTTGCAAGGCTAAAATGATTTGCACTTCGGGCCGCTCTGTGCGTTTTAGCAAGGTTTGCACCGCTTGCAAATAATCCCTAAAAACCGCCGCTTCTTCAAAGCGCTCTTGCGTGGCCAAGACACGCATGCGCTCTTGCAAGCGCGCGCATAGTTTTTCTTTGTTGTTTAGCAAGTCTAGGGCTTCTTGCACAAGGGGGGCGTAATCTTGCGTGGAAATCTTGCCCGCACAGGGGGCAAAACAACGCCCCATTTGGTGAAAAATACAAGGCTTTTTGCCCCTTAAACAGCCCTTGCTTTGCACGAGGGGGATGAAGGCTTGCACGCTCTCTAAGAGCTCAAGCGAGGCCAGACTAAAAGGTCCAAAGCACTTATGCCCTTCTAGGGGTGCTCTTGTGCGCTCTAAGATGGGGTAGGGCTTGCTTAAATCGATGCAAATGTAGGGGTAGGTTTTGGAGTCTTTTAAAAGAATGTTGTACTTGGGTTGTTTGGTCTTAATGAGCTTATTTTCTAACAAAAGGGCTTCTTCTTCGCTGTTTGTGGTTTGCACCTGCAAATAGGCGATTTGGCTTGCCATGCGCTGGATACGGACACTATTTTTAGGATTAGGGGCAATTTGGCTATCTTGGATTTTAAAGTAACTCAAGATGCGCTTTTGTAAATTCTTAGCCTTGCCCACATAGAGCAAGCGATCTTTGGAGTCAAAATACAGATAAACCCCACTCGTGGCGGGGAGGTTTTCAAGAGCCTTGCGATCCATGGTGCTTTTTAATACAAGTGCGGATATTTTCTAAAATCTCCCTTAGCTCAGGGTCTTTAAAGAGGTTTTCAAAGTCGCCTTTAGCGCGCTCATCGTAGTAAAGCTTGGGCGTTTCCACTTTGAAGTCTTGCTGGATGCGTTTAGGCAAATAGCCTTGCACTTCGGTGGGCATTGTGGGGATGTCTAATTGTTTAGCGGCTTGCAAGAGCGTAGAGGTGAAATACGCCTTTTGTCCCTTAAAGTATGCGTATGCGCTTGGGTGTTTAAAGACAAGCAGGAGTTTAGAATTTTTCATTACAATAGAGCGCAAACCCACAAGCACACCGGCGGGTAGATACAATTTTAATTGCTCAAGTTGCAGGCGCACCCTCAAGGGGGTTAAAAAGGGCTGTTGCAAGAGCGAGGAGAAAATCTTTTGCGCATCTTTCATAGTTGCATTTTAGCATGTTTGATCTCAGGCTGTGGCTACAAAGCCCCGCCCTTTTACAAGACAGACAAAATCCCCGCCACAAAGGCGCAAAGCCCCACCACGCAACACACCATTCAAGAGGAATAGATTTTAAGGTATAATGGAGGTTTTAGCGGAGAGTTGTATGTTTGAGCCTTACCCTTTTGAGCGACTAAGAGAGTTGTTAAAAGATTGCAAACGCGGCAGCTTGCCTTTAGATTTGTCCATCGGCGAGCCACAATTTGAAACCCCTTTAAGCGTGCAAGAAACCTTGCAAGCACACACCCAAGAACTGCGCTTTTACCCCAAAAGTAGCGGCGAGGATTTTTTAAAAGAGGCGCAAATGGCGTTTATTAAAAAGCGTTTTGGCGTGGAGGTCACTAAAGCGCAAATCATCCCCACCTTTGGGTCTAAAGAGGTGCTTTTTAGCCTGCCTATTTTTTATCTGCACGATAAAGAAAACCCCACCATCGCCTTTGCTAACCCCTTTTATCAAGTCTATTTAGCTAGCGCGCGGGTGGCGCGCGCGCGGGTGGTTTTAATGGATTTGAGCCCAGAAAACGACTTCACGCCCACACTAGAAGAAGAGGCGCATTTAGTCATTTTAAACTCGCCCAATAACCCCACAGGGCGCACTTTGGATTTAGAAGAACTCAAAGAGTGGGTTTTGCGGGCATTAGACGAAGATTTTCTTTTAGTCAATGACGAGTGTTACAGCAATATTTACGCCAGCACCCCCCCCACCTCCATTTTGCAAGCCTGTATTGAGGTGGGCAACACAGATTTTAAAAATGTCCTTGCCATCAACTCGCTTTCTAAAACTTTGAGCGCGCCGGGCCTTAGAAGCGCGTACATCGCAGGGGACGCTGACATTTTAAAGCCCTATCAAGTCTTTAGAAGTTATAGCGGCTGCGCCCTCCCCTTGCCCTTGCAACATGCCAGCGCGGTCGGCTGGCTTGATTTAAAATCCCAAGAGCACATCCGCCACATCTACGCCAGAAATCTAAATCTTGCCCAAGAGATTTTAGGTGCGCCAATTTATCCCACAAGCTTTTATGTGTGGCTAGGCGTTGAGGATGGGCAGGCTTTTACCCGCCACCTTTACACCATAGAGGGGCTAAAAGTCTTGCCCGGGGATTTTCTAGGCTATGGCGACAGCCCACACACAAGAGACTTTGTACGGGTGGCTTTGGTCTATGCGCCAGACACTCTAGCCCCCGCCCTAACAGCCCTTAAAAACGCTCTAGATTCGTATTGATGCTAGATCGCCCCATCCACACCTATAAAATCCACTTCATCGGCATCGGGGGAATTGGCATCTCAGGTTTAGCCAAGTATTTAAAGGCACAGGGGGCGGTGGTGAGCGGATCAGACATCGCGCGAAGTTACATCACCGACTATTTAGAGGGGCTAGGCATCCCCATTACCATCCCGCATGACCCCAGCGCACTTATAGACCAAGAGGTGGTGATCCACTCGGCGATCATTAAGGTGGATAACGTGGAGATCGTGGCGGCGATGGAGAAAAATTGCGTGATTCTCTCGCGCAAGCGGGCACTAGAATACATTTTGGGAGATAAGCGCGTCTTTAGCGTGTGCGGAGCGCATGGCAAAAGTACGACCAGCGCCATGCTAGCCGCCCTGTTGCCTCACTTTGGCGCGATCATCGGGGCGGCTTCTAAAGCCTTTGGCTCTAACGTGCGCGAGAGCCAAAGCCCTAGCCTTGTCTTTGAGGCAGACGAGTCGGATCAGAGCTTTTTAAGCTCTAATCCTTATTGCGCCTTGGTTACCAACGCTGAAGTGGAGCATTTAGAGGGGTATAACTACGATTTAGAAGCGTTTTATCAGGCCTACATCGACTTTATCCAAATGGGGCAAAGGCGGGTGATTAATGTCGATGACCCCTTTTTAAAGGGCTTAAAACTAGAGGCTATCCGCCTAAACCCCGCCAAAGACATTAGCCAAATTGAATACTTTTTAAGAGAGGATGAGCCTTATACCCGTTTTAGGTTTAAAGATCATGGCGTGTTTGAGGTGTGGGGGCTGGGCGCGCACACGGCCAGCAACGCCAGTCTAGCGATTTTAGCCGCCCTAGAGGAATTGCCCCTAGAGCAACTAAGGAAAAACCTTTTAGACTTTAAGGGCATTAAAAAACGCTTTGACATCTTGCAAAAGGGGGAGTTTGTGCTCATAGACGACTACGCCCACCATCCCACAGAAATTGTCGCCACCTTGCAAGCCCTGCAAACCTACGCTGATTTAAAGGGCTTAAAAGAGGCGATCGTCTTTTGGCAACCCCATAAATACTCCCGCCTGTTTGACAATTTAAAGGGCTTTCAAGAGTGCTTTAACCACCCGATCGTCCGCCAGCTTTATATTTTGCCCGTGTGGCGGGCGGGCGAAAAGCCAAGAGAGGTGGATATGCAAGCCTTATTTGGGCATTTGCAACCGACTTTCATTGACCGCCTTTGGCGCACTAAAGAGGGGCTAGAGCTGTTTGTGCAGGGTGTCAAAATCCGCACGCTTAACAAGGGGCTAGCCATTGGCTTTGGGGCAGGCGACATCACCAACCAGCTCAGGGGCGAGCTGTGAGCGGGTGGATTGTTTTATGCCTTGTGCTGGTGCTGTTGTGGTTTTTGCTTAAAGACTTTTTTGGACGGGGGTTTAAGCAAAAAATCGCGGTGGTGGTGTTTTTAGGCGTGCTCGCTGCCAGCTTAGGGCTTTACACCTATAAGCAAGACAAAATCAATCAAGAACAAGTCGCCTTGCAGAGGGATTTTTTAAGAGGGTTGCTTTTAGATTGTGATGGGGTGAAGGTGAGCCAAAAGGATTTTAGCCTCGTGACAGGCACTTTAAGCTTTCTTGGCAAACAAAACACCCCCATGCAGGGCATTTTAGTAGATTTGCAAAGCTGTAAGCTGGCCAAATGATCGCTGTTAAGCTAGATTTAGCCCCCTTTTTAGAGCGGTTTGTAAGCTTTTTAGCCCGCCCCAAAGACATTGCCTTTAACTTCCCCGAGCAAACATGGGCGCATTTACAAGAATTAGAAAGTCTAGAGATCGCCACCCCCCCCTTAGTAGCCCCCTTAAACGAGTCGTTAAAAGCCTTTAAAAAAGGGGGGGTGTTGCACCTTGAGGCGTTGTTTGCCTTGATTCAAATCACCCGTTATTTTCTGTACCTAAAAAAGCAAGTCTCTCCCAAATCCCCCGCCTTTTACGCCTATTTGCAAAACTTAAACATCCCGCAAGAGTTGTTGCAATTAGAGGCACAAATGCAAGAGGAAGCGGGCTTTAAAAGCGGGTTTTACCCCGAGCTAGACGCACAACAAGAGAGCCTAAAGCGGCTTAAGAGCGCGCAACAAAAAATCTTTAGCCAAATTTTGGCGCAAAAGTCTTTAGAGCCCTACCTAGTCGATCGCCAAGTGCATTTGGTGCAAGGGGTGGAGACCTTGCTTTTAAAACCGGGGTTTTCTAGCGTGTTTAAGGGCATTGTGATTGCCCGCTCACACAGCGGACAATTCTACATAGAACCCCTAGAGGCAAAAACCCTAAACCATAAAATCCAAGAAACGCTCACCAAGATCGCCCATTGTTTGCAACAAATTTGCGCCCAGTGGAGCGTGAAACTGCGCCCACTCTTTCTCTTTTTACGCTTTTTTGACCGCCAATTTGACTACTTAGACCACCTACAAGGGCGCATCAATTTTGCCAAAAGCGGGGGGCTAAACTTTGTCAAACCCAACACCAGCGGGCAATTTGTGTTAAAAGACTTCGCCCACCCCAGCCTAAAAGAGCCCAAGCCCTTGAGCGTGGATTTTAACCACGCTTTACTGCTCGTTACGGGCGTAAATACGGGGGGCAAGACGATGCTTTTAAAGTCTTTGCTTGCCAGTGTGTGGTTGGCTAAACACTTTTTGCCCTTTAAAATCAACCCCCACCACTCCAAGATTCCTTACATTGAGAACATCCAAGCCATCATCAGCGACCCACAAAACAGCCAAAACGACATCTCCACCTTTGCAGGGCGCATGCTAGACTTCTCCCACGCCCTAAAAACCCCTAATCTTTTGCTCGGCGTGGATGAAATTGAGCTAGGCACAGACGCGGCCGAGGCCAGCTGTCTTTACAAAGCCCTTTTAGAAAAACTCATCAATCAGGGGGCTAAAGTCGTGGTAACCACCCACCACAAGCATTTAGCCCTGCTTTTAGCCCGAAACCGCGCTGTGCAACTTTTAGCCGCCAATTACGACCACCAAGCCCAAATGCCCACCTACACCTTCACCCCGGGGCTCATTGGCAAGAGTTACGCCTTTGAAACGGCTCTGCGCTATGGCGTGCCCGCTGATTTGATCGACGAGGCCAAAGAGCTTTACGGGGCAGATCAAGAGAATTTAAACGCCTTGATCGAGCGCACCAGCGCCCTAGAGCAGGAATTGCAAACCAAGCAACAAGAATTGCAAGAAATGCAAGAAGCCCAAGAGAGGGCTTATCAAGAAAAATTAACAAAAATCCACGAGGCGCACAGGCGCAAAGAGCAAGAACAACAAGCCCTAGAGCAAAGTTACAGCAAAGCCCTCAAACAAATGCAAGAGACGCTTAGGGAGTTTAACCGCACACAAAATCAAAGCCTAGCGCACCAGCAAATCCAAGCCATCCAAGCGGGCTTAAAACGCCCCAAAGAGCAGACTCCGCTTAAAGAAAACAAAACCCTAGAAGTGGGCGACTTTGTGGGCTATGGCAAGCTTAGTGGGGAGATCGTGGCAATCAGCGCAGGGCTTTACAGCGTGGCGTTGGAAAATGGGCTAAAAATTAAAACCAAAGCCGAGAGTCTAAAGCCTAAACAAAAACCCCAAGCCCCAAAAGCAGAGGTGCACATCAAGCACAAACCCCAAGCCAAGGGGCAAATGCGCCTAGATTTATGCGGACTAGACACCCAAGAAGCTCTAGAGCAAGCCCAAGACTTTTTAGCCAACGCTTTGCTAGCGGGCTTTGAAGAGGTGTTGATCGTGCATGGCAAGGGCAAGGGGATTTTAAGAAACGCGCTAAGAGAGTGGCTCAAAATTCACCCAAAGGTCCTAGAATTTAGCGATGCCCCCTACAATTTAGGCGGCTCTGGAGCGCAGGTTGTTAAAATATAGGTTTTAAAATCTAAAAAATTCAAACAAGAAAATTTAATGCAAGATTTAAAATGGTGGCCACGATTGGACTTGAACCAACGACCACTACCATGTCAAGGTAGTGCTCTACCAACTGAGCTACGCGACCGCAATCACAACGCGATTACTAAAAGAAACGCGCATTATACCCTACTTTGCTTGTTTTTTGCCTTAAAGCTCTTTAAAATGAGTAGCCCCACGCCCACATCAATCAACACATCGGCTAGGTTAAAGATCGCAAAGTCAAATTGGTAATGCCAATAGACATAATCGATCACATGCCCATGCACAAAGCGATCGAGCACATTAGAAGCTCCAGCCCCTAAAATCAACCCAAAGGGCAAAGCATTTTCTTTAAAAAACGCCTTTTGCAACCACAAAAACACCCCCAAACCAGCGAGCAACACCACTTGTAAATATTTCAGCCACGCCCCTAAAAAGTGCAGCATGGAGAACGCCACGCCCTCATTGTAGGCAAGCACAATAGAGATCACAGCACCTTCATAGCGCAAGCCGTTTAAAATAAATTGCTTCACAATCTGATCGGCAACAAGGGCTAGCCCAAAGGCAAGCCAAAAACTTAAGCCGCTTTTCAATCCAAATGCTCTTTAAAAAACGCCTGCAACTCTTGGGCGCGCTTTTCTAACAAGGTTTGTTGCTCCCCCTCTAGCAAAATGCGTAAAATATTTTCCGTGCCTGAGTAGCGGATCAAGTGGCGCAACCCCTCTTGCTCTAGGCTCTTAAGCAATTCTTCAAAGCCCGGGATGTCCTCTAGGGGCTTTTTGTGTTTGATGCGGACATTTTCTAAAATTTGGGGGTGCAACTCAAAGGGGTTGAGCACTTTACTGCTGGGTTTATCATTCTCGAGCACACAGGCGGCGACTTGCAACGCGCTCATGATCCCATCGCCCGTTTTGGCGTAATCGCCAAAGATGATGTGCCCGCTTTGTTCCCCCCCGAAGTTGATTTGGTGCTCTTGCATGCTTTGGCGCACCAGTTTATCGCCCACTCCACAGCGCACTAAAGCAATGCCCTGTTTTTCTAAATAGGCCTGCAGGGCTAAATTACTCATGGTGGTTACCACGATTTGGTTGTTGGCTAGTTTTGCTTTTTGTTGTTGGTAGGTGGCTAACACCCCGATGAGTTTATCCCCGTGCACAACTTCGCCCAAATTATCCACCACCACCAGCCGATCCGCGTCCCCATCTAAAGCGATGCCTAAATCCGCGCGGTAGCGCTTGACCTCTTGACTGAGCTCTAGCGGGTAGAGCGCGCCGCACTGCGCGTTGATGTTGCTTCCGCTGGGCTCATCGTTGATGACAATCACATCCGCTCCCAGCTCGCTAAAGACAATGGGGGCGACTTTATAGCCGGCCCCGTGCGCCGTGTCTATGACAATGCGCATGCCCTGCAGGCTTAAATGTTTGGGGAAAGAGTTTTTTAAATGCACGATGTAACGCCCGATCACATCGTCAATGCGCTTAGAGCTGCCAATCGCCACCCCGCACTGGCAACTGCTCTCTAGCCGCCCAGTGTCGTTAAAGATTTTTTCAATCTCTTCTTCGCTCTGTTTTTGGAGTTTGTCGCCAAAGCGGTCGAAAAACTTAATGCCATTGTCCTCAAAGGGGTTGTGGCTCGCGCTAATCATCACTCCCGCATCGCAGCGCATGTTCTCAGTTAAAAAGGCGATGGCAGGCGTGGGCATGGGCCCAATTTGCATCACATCATAGCCCACAGAAGTTAGAGCACTCACAAGGGCGTTTTCAATCATATACCCGCTCTTGCGCGTGTCCTTACCCACTAAAATTCTATTGCTCGTGGCTTGCCCTTTAAAATAAAGCCCGGCGGCAATGCCAAGCCGCATCACAAACATGGGCGTGATCTCCACCCCTGCCTTGCCCCGCACCCCATCTGTGCCAAACACCATGCCCTGCCCCATTTAATCAGTCTTTAATGCTTTTTTAGATAAAATCTTGCCATATTATTTTTGATAAAAGGATTAAATAGTGGCTAACCATAAATCCGCCGAAAAAAGGATTCGCCAAACCATTAAGCGCACTGAGCGCAACCGCTTTTATAAAACCCGCATTAAAAACGTCGTAAAAGCCGTGAGAGAGGCCATCGCCAGCCACGATGTGCCTAAAGCCCAAGACGCTTTAAAAGTGGCGAATAAAGAATTGCATAAATTCGTGAGCAAAGGGGTTTTAAAGAAAAACACCGCTTCTAGGAAAGTGTCCCGCCTCAACGCCAGCGTGAAAAAAATCGCCCTAGCCAACGCCTAAGCTGTGCTCTCTAGCAAACTCCAAGCCATCGTGGATCGTTACGATGCGCTCGCCCACTCTCTTACCCAACCTGAAGTTTTAGCCGACATCAAGCAGCTCACCGCCCTAAGCAAAGAGCAAGCGGGGCTGGAGGAGTTGGCCCAAGCCGCCAAAGCCTATTTACAGATTTTAGAAGGCATCCAAGAGAATAGGGCGCTCCTAGAAGATAAGGAATTGGGCGAACTGGCTAAGGAGGAGCTTAAGGCTCTAGAGGAGGAGAAAAACGCCCTAGAGGAGCGCATTAAAGTACTGCTTATCCCCAAAGACCCCAATGACAATAAAAACATTTACTTAGAGCTAAGAGCGGGCACAGGCGGCGATGAGGCGGGGATTTTCGTGGGCGACTTGTTTAAGGCCTATTGCCGTTACGCCGACTTGAAACGCTGGAAAGTGGAGATCGTAAGCTCGAGTGAAAACAGCGTGGGCGGGTATAAGGAGATGATCGCCTTGATCAAGGGGCAGGGGGTGTATTCAAGGCTCAAATTTGAAGCGGGCACGCACCGCGTGCAAAGGGTGCCTGAAACCGAGTCGCAAGGGCGTATCCACACCTCTGCCGTCACCGTGGCGATCATGCCCGAAGTGGACGATGTGGAGGTGAACATCAACCCCAGCGACTTGCGCATTGAGGTTTTTAGGGCAGGTGGGCATGGCGGGCAGTGTGTGAATACAACCGACTCGGCAGTGAGGATCACGCATGTGCCCACCGGAATCAGTGTGTCCATGCAAGATGAAAAATCCCAACACAAAAACCGCGACAAGGCGTTGAAGATTTTAAAAGCCCGCTTGTATGAAAAGCAGATCGAGGAGCAACAAGAGGCCAACTCCGCGAGTCGCAAAATGCAAGTGGGCAGTGGGGACCGAAGCGAGCGCATCCGCACTTACAACTACCCGCAAAACCGCCTAAGCGATCACCGCATTAATTTGACTTTATACAGCCTAGAAGAGTTGATGCTTTCGGGCAATTTAGACCCCGTGATCGAACCCTTGATCGCCCACGCGCAGGCGCAAGGCTTAGAGCAACAAGGAGAGTAACATGGTGGCACTTTTTGGCGGGCAAGGCTCACAAACGATCGGCATGGGGCAGGATTTATGCGCCAATTTTGGTTTGGCTAAACAGATGTGTGAGAGGGCGAGCGACCAACTACATACCGACATGGCTAAACTCCTTTGGAGCGAAAACCCCCTAATCAACCAAAGTGCCTACACCCAAAGCGCGATCTTTTTAGTGTCGCTCATGGCTTATGAAGTGTATAAACAAGAGGGGGGCAAAACCCCACAACTAGCCCTAGGCCACTCTTTGGGCGAGATCAGCGCCAATGGCGCGAGTGGGGCATTGGATTTAGAAAGTGGCTTAAAACTTGTCTTTGAGCGGGGGCGTTTGATGGAAGAGGTGTGCGCTAAAATGGGGCAAGAGATGGGCATGCTAGCGGTGCTTGGAGCGGACGTTGCCCTCTTAGAGTCCTTTTGTTTGCAAGCTAGAGAAGCCGGGCAGGTGCTCTATGCCGCTAATTTTAATGGATCTCAAATCGTGCTGGCCGGGGCGAAGGCGTATTTACAAAGCCTAGAGCCTAAAAGCTTTGGGGCAAAAAAGCTCGTGTTGTTGCCCATGAATGTCGTGAGCCATTGCCCCCTTTTAGAGCCGATGGTGCAACCTTTTAAAGTCCTACTAGAGCAACATTTAAAAGACAGCTACAACTTTGGCGTGGTGTCTAACACCACAACCCAAGTCTATAAGGACAAGGCAGAGGCACTGGAGTGCTTGGGCGTGCAACTCACCCAGCCCGTGCGCTACAAAGATTGCCTAGAGGTGTGCGAAAAAGAAGACTCTTTTTATGTGGAGTTTGGCACGAATGTTCTTAAAAACCTCAACAAACGCCTAAGCTCTAAGCCCACCTACACCATCACAAACACCGCCGAGCTCAAGGCTGCCTTGTTGGCTTAAGTTTGCCCTTCATTTGGGCTTTTTTGCTAGAATCCGCTAAATAAGATTTTGGAGAGAAAATGGCGGTGATTGGTAAATTGAGCTCTTTGCAGGGCTTGTTTTCTAAAACCCAAGAGTTAGAGGACCTTTACACTTACTTGAAGCAAGTGAGCGACCCTAAGCACCCCGCTTGCCAAGCCTTGTTGCAAAGGCAAGCCAGCTCAATGGTAAAAGAATTGACAGCGGGCATGCGCGCGATTGAGATTGTCTATACTCCTGAGCTGGGCGCACTTGAAACGCACAGGGCACACATAGATTTTTTACTAGTCGTGCTGGGTGAGGAGATTTTACACCTAGCCGACAAAACAGATTTAAGCGCACAAGAGCCTTATAACTTAGAAAAGGATCAAGAAACCTACCAACGCAACAGCCTATGTTATCAAGTGCCCTTGCACGCTGGATTGCTCGCGATTTTATTCCCCAACGATGCACACACCACAGAAGCCAAAAAACCCGGTCTTGTCTATAAAGTTGTGGTGAAAGTCCCTGTCAATCTCATTAAATTTAAGTTATAGAGTTTTTATGAAGTGTTTGTTTTTTGTGGTGAGCGTGAGCTTGCCCTTGTTGGCGGAAAATTTAGACGGCATTTACAAAACCCAAGCCTTTTTATACATGAAAAGCTCCTATGTGGAGTTCTTTAAATACGGGGATCGCTACTACGCCTATGGGATCGCCAATACAGACGGCTCGCCCGCTGGAAAAGACATTTACAACAAAGACCCCGCCCTAAGAAACAGAAGCGATAAGGGAGTGGTGTTTTTATATGGCCTCACCCGTGTGTGTGGCAACACCTACAAAGATGGCAAGGCCTACAACTTCTACGATGGGCGCACCTACTATGTGCAGATCCACCAAGACAAAAACGGGGATTTAAAGTTTTTGCCAAGTTTGGATCGGCGGGGTTTTTTTGGCAAAACCTTTATTTGGAAAAGAATCGATGAAGCTTACTTAAAAAAGCGGGGCATTAAAAAACCCGACTTTTCAGGAGTCTTGCAGACTCTTAAACAGCTCCCTAATGGGTCTTGATCCACTCTAGGGCGATTCTAACGGCGTTTGTCGCTGCACCCACCCTTAGCTGATCGGCAACACACCATAGATGCAAAATGTGCGGGTCAAAGAGATCGCCTCTTACCCTGCCCACGAAAGTTTGATCCGTGCTTGTGGCCGTGATGGGCATCGGGTAGAGCTTTTGCTCGGGCTCATCTACCAAAACGACATTGGGCGCGCCTCTTAGCACTTCTTGCGCTTCTTTGGCGCTTACGGGGGTTTTAAAGCAGATGCTAATGCTCTCGCTGTGGCTTCTTAGCACGGGCACGCGCACACAAGTGGCACTGATGGCAAAGCTAGCGTGCATGATTTTATGCGTTTCACGCACCATTTTTAGCTCTTCTTTGGTGTAGCCACTAGGCATAAAAACATCGATTTGGGGAATCACATTCAACGCTAAAGGGTGGGGGAACACCTGCGCGTATGTGCTGCCAGCCATTTGTGCCTGCAACTCCTCTAAGCCCCTTTTGCCCGCCCCGCTAGCGGCCTGATAGGTGCTGACATCGACTCGAACAATGCCAAAAGCTTGATGTAAAGGATTCAACACCTGCACCATTTGGATGGTGGAGCAATTTGGGTTAGAGACGATCCCCTTTGTGGCGGTGTCTAAATCTTGGGGATTGACCTCAGGCACCACTAGGGGCACGCCCTGCTCAAGGCGAAAAAAGCTCGTGTTGTCGATCACCACCGCCCCCGTCTTGACGGCCATGGGGGCTAACTGCTCACTCACCTTTGCCCCTGCGCTGAAAAAGGCAATGTCAATGCCCTGAAAGCTTTCTGGCGTGGCTTGCTCTAGAGTGTATTCTTGGCTGAAAGCGTGGATTTTTTGCCCCGCACTGCGCGCGCTCACAAGGGGTACAAACCGCCCAATAGGAAAATCCATTTCCTCTAAAATGCCAATGAGCTCTGCGCCCACAGCCCCGCTTGCGCCCACTAAAGCAATGTTATAAGTTTTCATTCGCTCACCATACTCAAGGCTCTTAAAAAGCTCAAATGGTTAAATTGCACGCCCGTTGTCATGTTTTTTAAAGTTAAACTCTCTTTTTTCACTTCTTCTTCTCCTAACACCACCACAAACTCATGCCCTCTATGGTTGGCGTAACTAAAGGGTTTTTTTAATTTTTCAATCTCGGGGTATAGCTCGGTGTTGATCTCGCTTTGGCGGAACTTCTGCGCGATTTGGCTCGCGTAGGCAAAGTACTCGGCCTGCATACACACCACTAAGACCCTTGCGCTCGTGGATTTATTCTCCACTAACTCCAACTCCTCCAGCGCCACCAACAAGCGATCTAACCCAATCGATGCCCCCACGCCGGGCAAATTCTGCGGGCTAAAACTGCGGGCTAAATTGTCGTAGCGCCCCCCCGAGCACACACTGCCTAAACTTGTGAGCTGGTTGAGCGTGGTTTCGTAAATGATGCCCGTGTAATAGCCAAGCCCCCTAGCGATGGAAAAATCCACCTTGAAGTGGTCGGGGTCGATCTCTAGGCTTAAGAGCAAGCTAAACAACGCTTCCAACTCCTCCAAGCCCTCTTTCACTAAGGGGTGCAGCTCTTTTAAATGCGCCACGCTTTTAAAGAACTCTGCGCTGTCCTCTTGTTGTTTGGTGTTTAAAATTTCTAAAAGGGGTTTGAAGTCTTGGTTAAAGTGCACCCCAAGCTCTAATAGCACGCCCTGTTGCCCGATTTTGCTCAGTTTATCCACAATGCGTAGGAAAGTGATCACCTCCTCATCAGAGTGCAAACCAAAGTGGGCACACAACCCATTTAAGATTTTGCGGTGGTTGATCCACACGCAAAACTCCTCCAAATCTAGGGCTTTTAAGCTAGAGATGATGACTTGAATCACCTCGCTATCGCACAACAGGCTATGGCTGCCGATGAAGTCAAAATCGCACTGGGTAAATTCCCGATAGCGCCCCCTTTGCGCCCGCTCCCCCCTAAAAACATTGCCAATGGCGTAGCGTTTAAAGGGCAAGCCCAAAGCGTGGTGGTGCTGGGCGATGAAGCGGGCTAGGGGGATGGTTTGGTCAAAGCGCAAACCCACCTCCCTTTTGCCATGGTCTTTGAATAAATAAATTTCTTTTTGGATGTCGCCCTCTTCTTGGGTCAAAATGTGGGCATATTCTAAGTGCGGGGTTTCAATGGGTACAAACCCAAAGCTTTTAAACACGCGGGCGAGCTTTTCAAGCACCGTTTGTTTAGCCATCGCCTCTTTAGGAAGCCTGTCTTTAAAGCCACTCAAGGTTTTGGGGGTGATCATGGAAGTCCTTTGTCAATTAGCCAGCTATTATAGCAATTATATAGCAATTAATTCGCAATAATGGCGTTTAGGGCAGCTTTGTTTGCAAAGTTTAGTTAAGATAGGCCATTTAATCCCTGATGAAAGTTGTCCATGCGCCTCATCTGCGTTTTAGACATTGAGAGTGTCCCAAATTTAGCCCTCATCGCCAAGCACTGCCCCGAGTGTGTGGCTGATGACCCCTTGCAGACTTGTGAAGCGTTTTTTAAGTGGTGTGAAGACAAGCATAAAAGCACTTTCCCGCCCCTATTTTTCCACCAAATTGTGAGCATCGCTAGTGTATTGGCAGAGCCGGGCGGGTCTTTTAAGCGCGTGGGCAACTTTGGCAAGGGGGGCAACACGGAAAGGAGTCTTGTGGCTGACTTTTTGGCCTTTTTTAACAAATACCAACCCCAACTCGTCACTTTTAATGGGCGGGTGTTTGACCTGCCCCTTTTAATGCTAAAGGCTTTGGCCTACAACCTAGATGCCCATGCCTTTTACGCCCAAGAGAGCAAATGGGAGAATTACCGCTACCGTTACAGCGAGGAATTCCACACCGACTTATTAGACAGCCTGACACACTTTGGCCCAGCCAAAGGGCTTAGTTTAGACGGGGTGTGTGGGGTGTGTGGCCTGCCGGGTAAATACGATGTGAGCGGGGATGAAGTCTATAAGCTTTACTACCAAGATCCGCCCCAACTCGAGCGCATCAATAGCTATTGCCAAAGCGACGTCTTAAACACCTATTGGCTCTATCTTAAGTACCTTTTAGCCCAGGGCAAACTCTCAGAAGAGCACTATTTAACCATTTTGCACGGCTTTAAAAGCAATCTGCCCGAGCAATCCTACACCTCTGTTTTTTCCCAAGCCGTTGAAGCCGAATTGTCCCAAGAAATCCAAAAGGAAGACCATGTTTAAAACTTTACTCGCCCTAAGTCTTGTGAGCGCACTTGGTGCCTCTAGTTTGCAGTTTAAAATCAGTTATAAACCCCGTGGGGGCAAGTTGATCGGCAACATGCTAGATCGCACGATTTTAACGATCATCTCCCTGAACGATGAAAAGGTGTTGATTAAAAAGGTGATCCCCAATCGGGGCGATTCTTGCAAAATCATGCACAAAGTGGGCGATGATTTTAAAGAAAAATTTAAGAAAGAACCGCTCTTTCACCACACCCTCAAATACGGCCAAAAAATCGTTTATAGCTTAAAATGCGACCCCTCCCAAGTCTTGGAAATGGAGATTGTCACCGACAAGGGCACTTACACCAAGAAATTTACAAATTAGTGCGAAAGGGGCTCTTGGCAAGGGATGGGGGGCCTTGTTGTTAAGCCGGGTGCGCTTTATGTTGCTTGTGCTATAATCGCCCTTTATGCCTTGCCAAAAATGCCAAGATAAAGACGAACATGCCCCTTTTTGTGGATTTACTCAACCAACTTTGCGCCAAAGAGGATTTACAAGAGGAACAGGTGCAGGCGTTTTTCCAAACCCTTTTGCAAGGGGGGTTTAGCGATGTCGAGCTGGGGGCATTGCTTGTTGCGCTCAAGTGCAAGGGCGAAAGCCCGCAAGAGATCGCCTCTAGTGTGCGGGCATGTTTGCAGGAGAGCCAAGCGTTACATTGCCCTTTTGTGGTGATCGACAATTGTGGGACAGGCGGGGATGGGTTGAAAAGTTTTAACATCAGCACCATCAGCGCGTTTGTGTGTGCGTGTTTAGGCGTGAAAATGGCAAAAGCGGGCAATTACAGCTCTAGCGGGAGTGGGAGTGCAGAGCTTTTAGAGTGCTTGGGTTTTAATATCCGCCTAAGCCCCAAACAGGTGAGCCAAAGCCTAGATTTAGGCAACTTTGCTTTTCTCTTTGCCCCGCTTTTTTACCCCAGTTTTGCCAAAGCCGCCCCCTTAAGAAAAGCCCTAAAAATCCGCACGCTTTTTAATTTGCTAGGCCCTTTGCTAAACCCCTTGCGCCCCAAGGCGCAACTTTTGGGCGTGTCTGATCCTAAGCTGTGTTATCTTCTTGCGTGCGCCTTGCAAGATTTGGGCTTAAAGCGGGCTTTAGTGGTGCATGGAGCGGGCAGCGATGAAATCGCCTTACACGGGAGCACTTGTGTTTGTGAGCTTAAAGAGGGGGAAATTAAACAATACGCCTTAAACCCCAGCGATTTTGGCTTAAAGAGTTACCCCCTAGAGGCTCTACAAGTAAAGAGCGTGCAAGAGAGTGCGCAAATTTGCTTAGACTTATTGCAAGGGGGGGGCACAGAGGCGCAAAAATCAAGCGTGATCGCAAACACGGCAGGGGTGTTGTTTGTTGCGGGGCGAGCGAGGGATTTTAAAGAGGGGGCAAGAGCGGCGAGGGAGTGTTTAGAGAGCAAACAAGCCTACACTCATTTACAAAGGATGATCCAACTAAGCCATGCATGACTTGCTAAAAACCATGTTAGAACACAAAAAACTAGAGGTGCAGGCCTTAAAAAATCGTTACAACCTGCCCGAAGTGCTTAAACCCAGCCAGCGGGATTTTAAAGAGGCGTTGCAAGAGCGGCGGACCAGCTTTATTTTAGAGTGCAAGCAGGCCTCCCCCTCTAAGGGTTTGATTAGAAGCCCCTTTAACTTGGTAAAGATCGCTAAGGTCTATGAAAAACACGCCACTTGCATCTCGGTGCTGACCGATGAGAAGTATTTTAAGGGTGCCTTTGAGAATTTGCGCACAGTTGCCGCCCACACCACAAAGCCTCTTTTGTGTAAGGATTTTGTGATAGACCCTTTTCAAGTGCGCCTTGCACGCTACATGGGAGCGGATGCAGTTTTATTGATGCTGAGTGTACTTGAGGATAAATCCTATACAGACCTAGCTAATTTGGCCCAGTCTTTAAACATGGCGGTGCTCACAGAAGTGAGTAACCCCGCTGAGGTGCAACGCGCCATCGCTTTAAACGCCCCAATCATCGGAATCAACAATCGGGATTTAAGGACCCTTAAAGTCGATACAAACACGACTTTAGAGCTCGCCCCTTTGATCCCTGAAAATAAAACCATCATTAGCGAATCGGGCATAAGCTCGCACGCTGTGGTGAAGCAACTGTGCCACAAAGTGCAGGGGTTTTTAGTGGGCAGTTTGCTCATGGCGCAAAAAAACCTAGACAAGGCTTGTAAAAAGCTCATCTTGGGAGAAAATAAAGTCTGTGGGCTCAAGCGAGTCAAAGACGCTAAGGCGGTGTATAAAAACGGCTTTATTTACGGCGGGCTCATCTTTGACCCCCAAAGCCCCCGTTACATCCCCCCAAAAAAGGCCGCTAAACTCATTAAAAAAGTGCCTAAGTTAGACTTTGTGGGGGTGTTTGTGCAAGCCGAACCTACGACCATCATTAAAAGGGCTTACCAACTAGGACTTAAGGCGGTGCAGCTACACGGACGCTACAACCCACAAGAGTTGGCTTTTTTGCAAAACGCCCTCACCTGCCCCGTGTGGGCTGTGGCGAGTGTGGATTTACGCGCCCGCAAACTCCCCTCCACGCCAAACACCCCCTTAATCCTTTTTGACAGCAAAGGGGCTAGGGCGGGGGGCAATGGCGTGGCGTTTTCATGGAGGCTTTTAGAGGGCTTTAAACGCCCCTTTATGCTGGCAGGGGGCTTGAATGCAAGCAATTTAGAAAAAGCGGTTGGCACGGGGGCTTTGGGCTTGGATTTAAATTCAGGCGTGGAGAGTGCGCCGGGTAAAAAGAGTGCGCAAAAAATCGCCCAAGTGGCGAAAATGTTACGGGAGTATTGATGGATCGCTACTTTGGAGAATTTGGAGGGGGCTTTGTGCCAGAGCTCTTGGTCCCCGCGCTAGCGCAGTTAGAACAGGCGTTTAAAAACTCTTTAACAGATACAGAGTTTCAAGCCACTTTTAGCGGGCTTTTAAAGGACTTTGTGGGGCGGCCCAGCCCCTTAACTTTAGTCAAAAACTTTTGCCCTAACCCAAAGGTTAAACTGTATTTAAAAAGGGAGGATTTGATCCACGGGGGGGCACACAAGACAAATCAGGCAATCGGGCAGGCGTTGTTGGCTAAACAAATGGGTAAAAGTCGGGTAATTGCTGAAACGGGGGCGGGGCAACACGGCGTGGCTACGGCGATCGCGTGTGCGCTTTTAAAGCTAGAGTGCGTGGTGTATATGGGGGCTAAGGACATAGAAAGACAAAAGCAGAATGTCTTTAGAATGCGCCTACTGGGGGCTAAGGTGCAACCCGTAGAGAGCGGGTCGGCCAGCTTAAAGGACGCGATTAACGAAGCCCTTAGAGATTGGGCAAGCTCTTACACAACCACGCACTATTTGCTAGGCACCGCTGCAGGCCCGCACCCCTACCCGCAGTTGGTCAAACACTTGCAGAGCGTGATCGGCACAGAGGCGAGGGCACAGATTCTGCAAAAAGAAGGCAGATTGCCCGATAGCGTGATCGCTTGTGTGGGCGGGGGGTCTAATGCGATTGGCATTTTTTCGGGCTTTTTAGACGATAAAGCCGTCTGTTTGGTGGGCGTGGAGCCGGGCGGGCTAGGGCTGGATACAAACAAACACGGGGCGACTTTATGCAAGGGGAGTGTGGGGATTTTGCACGGGTGCAAGACCTATATTTTGCAAGACAAAGAGGGGCAGATTTTAGAGAGTCATAGCATTTCAGCCGGGCTAGATTACCCGGGAGTGGGTCCTGAGCACAGCCACTTAAAGCAAAGCGGGCGGGCGCAGTATGTGGCTGTGAGCGATACAGAAGCCTTAGAGGCCTTTGTGCGCTTGAGTCAAAGCGAGGGCATTATCCCCGCCTTAGAGAGCGCGCACGCTTTAGCCCACGCCTACAAACTCGCCAAAGAGTGCACAAAAGAAAGCTTAATCCTTGTGAATTTAAGCGGTCGGGGGGATAAAGACCTAGCCACTGTGCAAAATGTTTTGGGGGCGGGTGCGTAGCGCCCGCTTCAAGGCGTGTAGCGCCCGCTTTGTGCATAGCATCCGCTTTAAGGCACGTAGCGCCCACCCTATTAACACCCGCTTTTTAGACGGTGTAATGCAAGAAGTGTTGTGCTTAACCCGCTTAAGGTGTGTCAGAATTTTATGTTGGTCTGCTAAAAAGTTTAAAAAACTTGCTTAAAAAATGTGGCTTTTAGCCGATTTAGAGGCCTATTTTAATTTTTAAGGAGTTTTTTGTGCGTAGCCGTTCTTTGTTAGTTAAATGGGGGGGGGGGGCGATAGCCGTCCTCTTGCTTGCGGGCTGTACCACTAAGATTGCAGAGATTAAACCCAACCAACCTGTAACGGGGGAGATGCGTAGTGTCTATGGGTATGCGTGTGATTACTTCACTTGGCCCTATGGCAGTGCCGATGACTTGAAACAGCAAGCCCTGCAACAAGCCCAAAGTCAGGCGAATAATTGGGCACAAGCAGCTCACTCTGAGGCTACCGCAGATGCGATAGCAGCCAATGGGTATAGGCGTGGTGTGAGAGTCGCCAAACAAGAATGGGAGTTGGTCAATACGGTGGTCAAAAAAGAAATTTGGCCTTGGTTTTATGGGCTCTTAGGGATGAAATGTGTGAAAGTTCAAGGTTCTGCCCGCCCCAAAGCTGACTAAGAGGTTACATAATCAACAATGAAAGGGGCTTTGGACCCCATCGCTTGAGGGCTTTGATCGAAAGGCGAGCCCTTAAAGGTGCTTTGTATTTGCCTTGCAGGCTTTAAGCGTGGGGTTTCAAGCTAGATTATTTGCTAGGTTGCGTGTTTTTCTGCGGTTTGCTAAGGAAGACACCCGTACATGCGCTTGAAACACCCTAAAATCTTGTTTTCATGTTATGATAGGCGGGTCAAAATTAAAGGAGAGACAATGAAAAAATTAGCATTAGGTGTGTTTTTAGCTTATGGATTGGTACAGGCGGCAAGCTTAGACACGAGTAAGGCGAGCATGGAATTTATAGCGTTTAAAACCGCGCATAAAGCGGGGGTGAAGGGGACTTTTGACCATGTGCTCTATCGCTTTGGCAAGGACACTTCTACCATTGCCCACACTTTAGACAAGGCGAGCGCAACCATCAGTGTCGATCAGTTAAACCTGCACGATGCGACCAAAACTAAAAATGTCAAAGAAGCGTTTTTTGATCTCTTTAAAAACAAAAACCTCAAGGTCATTTTTAGAAATGTCGTGGAGGGCGACAAACAAGGTACGATTTTGGCAAGCGTCATCATGAATGGCAAAAGCGTGAAAGTGCCTATGAGCTATAAAATCGAAAACAACGAATTGGTCGCCACTGGCGTGCTCGACATCTTAGAATTTGGTTTGCAACACGAGTTTGCCAAACTTGCGGAAAAATGCAGCGTGCAACATGAAAAGCTCACTTGGTCGCAGGTAGAAATCAGCTTTAAAGCCCCTGTTAAAGAATAAACCCCGATGAAAAAAGAGTTGGAGCATCCGCTCTTACACAGCATCAACGATTTTAACGAAGCCAAGCAGGTGATCGCGGGGGGGGTAAATTCCCCCGTGCGGGCGTTTAAAAATGTCGGGGGCGTGCCCCCTTTCATCTTTAAGGGGCGAGGGTTCTCGCTCTTTGATGTGGATGGCAACACTTATGTAGATTTTGTGCAAAGTTGGGGGCCCTTGCTCTTTGGGCACGCCGACTCTGAGATTGAAGAGAGGGTCATTAGCACTTTGCAAAGGGGCTTGAGCTTTGGTGCGCCCACAGAGCTAGAAACCACTTTAGCCAAAAAGCTAGTGATCAGCTATGAGGGCGTGGAGAAGGTGCGCTTGGTGAGCAGCGGGACGGAAGCAACCATGAGCGCTATTCGCCTTGCTCGGGCGTTTAGCGGCAAGGACGACATTTTAAAATTTGAGGGCTGTTACCACGGGCACAGCGACAGCTTGTTGGTGAGTGCTGGCAGCGGATGCGCCACTTTCGGACACCCCTCTTCTTTGGGGGTGCCCAGAGATTTTAGCAAACACACTTTAGTTGCCCGCTACAACGATTTAGATTCTGTGCGCGCGTGTTTTAAAGAAGGCAATATTGGTGGTGTCATCATCGAGCCCATTGCGGGCAATATGGGGCTTGTGCCCGCCAAATTAGAGTTTTTGCAAGGCTTGCAAAAGATTTGCCAACAAAATGGGGCGGTTTTGATCTTTGATGAAGTGATGAGCGGGTTTAGGGCGAGTGCGCGCGGGTCGCAGGGCTTGCACTATTTAGTGCCCGACTTGGTAACCTTTGGCAAGGTGATCGGGGGCGGGTTGCCCTTAGCCTGCTTTGGCGGGCGGGCAGAGATCATGGCCATGCTCGCCCCCGTGGGCGGAGTTTATCAGGCCGGGACACTAAGTGGTAACCCCGTGGCTGTGGCAGCGGGCATTGTGGCTTTAGAAAAAATCAAAAGAGACCCTAAGTTGTTTGAGCGCTTAGAGGTTTTGGCGCACCAGTTTTGCGAGGGGCTAAAACAAGCGGCCAATTCTTGTGGTTTTGCGTTGCAAACTTGCGTGAGGGGGAGCATGTTTGGCTTTTTCTTCACGGATAAAGAAGTGCAAAATTTTGAGGACGCTAGACAATCTGACACCGCCCTTTACGCCACTTTCCACCAAAAAATGTTACAAAAAGGCGTGTATTTGCCCGCCTCCGCCTTTGAAACGAGCTTCATTTGCACCCCTATGGACGCGTCCATCATCGAGGCGTGCGTAGGCAAGGCGCAAGAAAGTTTTTATGAAATCCAAAACCAAATCTGACCCTAAATTTAAACCCATCGTTGAGGGGGCTAACGCCTTGAGTTTGGGCATTTCTATCGTTGTTGCGCTCTTGTTGGGCGTGGGCATTGGCTATGGTTTGGTGAAATTAACTGGGCTGGCTTGGCTTTTTTGGCTAGGCGTTTTTTGGGGCGTGGGGGGAGCGCTCTTAAATGTCTATAAGGCCTACAAACAGACAAAAAAAGAGTTAGACGATTTGGCTAACGATCCCAAATACAGACCCCTTTAATGTGTTCTTATCTGTGCGCCTTGCTTTTGTTTGGCTTTAATCTCCTGTGCGCTTTGGGGGTGTTATGGCGCTGGGGGGGGCTTGGCGTGCTGAGTTTTGAGGTGGCTTTTTTAAGTTTTTTATTGATTTTGTTGGCCGGCTATAAACAACTCAAGCGCAAATTACAAGAGATCAAAGAGCCTACACCCTCTAAGTTTTTTGCCTTTGGGTTAGGCGTGCAAACCTCTTTAGGGTGGCTTAAGATCGGGGCTTATGCGGTGTTTTTGGGCGGGCTTTTTGGCTTGTTAAACTCCAAGCTGTTAATGCCACTGCCCTACTTTGTGGGGCTTGGGGCGTGTTTAGTGGGGGTTTTAGCCCTGCAAGCCCTCAAGCGTGCCAAATCTTAGGGCGGTAGTGCGAGAGTCCCCGACACACGACCCCAACAAAGTTTAATTGGACGCGCTGCTGTTTTGCCCGTCTAAGCAAAGCTAATTTATGTCTAGGGGGCGCGCTCAATAAGAGCTCATACTCCTCCCCGCTTAAATAGGCCTTATTGTAAGGCTTGTCTAATTTGCAAGCCAACTTGTTTAGGCGCGACAAGCGGTTACACTCGGCCAAAAGCCCATCAGAGATGTCAAGCCCTGCACGCACAAAGGGGCGTACGCTCAAAATGAATTTTAACAAGTTTTGTAGTTTGGGGCAGACAAATTTAGATTTAGGCGACACTCTGCCTCCTCTTAAAAGAGCCCTTAAGTCTTTGTAACTCTGCCCGAGCTTGCCCGTATGCACCAATAAATCTTTGGGGCATATTTTTGTGCGCTCTAGGGGTTTGGGGCTTTTTGCAATGAGCGTAACGCTTAAACTTAAGGCCTTGCCTAGCGTGGTGTCCCCTCCCACAATTTTAATTTTAAATTCTTGGCATGCCTTAGCGATCCCTGCCACTAATTGCCTGATCTCTGCTAAATTGCACCCTCTAGGAAGTTGCAGGCCTAGCAAGGCGTATTTAGGGCAAGCTGCCATCGCGATGGCATCCGAAACATTCACGCACACCGCCTTATAGCCGATTTGTGCGCAATTTAACCACCCCCGCTTAAAATGCACCCCCTCGCTGAATAAGTCCAACATATACACGCATTGATGGGTGTCTAAGCGCACCCCATCATCGCCCAAGCCCCACACCACCCCGCTGCTCTCAAGGGTTTTTAAAAAGGCTTGCTCTAAATCCATTAAATTTTAAAACTAAAATCCACCCACACGGCTTGGTGGATGAGAGCCCCACTGCTGATCGCATCCACCCCACTTTGAGCGTAGGCCTGCACGCTTTCTTCTGTGATGTTCCCGCTGGCCTCTAGCAGCACTAAGGGGTGGTGCTTGTTGCGCTCGGCCACAACCTCTTTAATGCTCGCAATGTCCATGTTGTCGCACATGATAATGTCCGCCCCCGCCTGCATGACCTTGAGCGCCATTTCTACACTATTGCACTCGATTTCGATTTTAGAAGTCCATGGGATTTCTTGGCGCGCCTTTTGCACGAAGGCTTTAAGATCGCCAATGTGGGCTAAGTGCGTGTCTTTCACCATTAAAGCATCGTCTAGGCCTAATCTGTGGTTTTTTGCCCCACCATTGCGCACCGAATACTTTTCAAACACCCTTAAAAGCGGACGGGTTTTTCTCGTGTCTAATAGACTAATGGGCAGCCCTTGAATGAGGCGCACAAAGGCGGCGGTTTTTGTAGCAATCCCGCTACTGTGTTGCAAGATGTTTAAAAGCACCCTCTCTAATTGCAAGAGCAAACGCCAATCTGCCACCACTTCTAATAAAACTTGCTTGGGGCTAAAGTGCTCTTTGTCGTTAATTTTCCACGCATATTTCACCCCCATCATTTCTAAAAGCTCTGTGGCATAAACCTGCCCTGAAAACACCCCACTATCTTTGGAGAGCACCACCGCTTGCACTTCTTTAGACTCCACCAAGCGGGCAAACAAATCCCCTGCTCCCAAATCCTCGGCCAAACAATCTTGTAAAAATGCCCGTATTTGTAAATCTTTCATGAAAGCTCCATCATTTTATCTAACGCCACTTTCGCCCACTTCGCCACTTCAGCTTCTACGCTGATGCAATTATAGGGGCTGTGGTTTTTATAGGCTTTGAGCACCGAAAACAAGTCGTCTAGGTCGGTTTCGTTCATGGTGGGGCACTCGGGTACACTGCTGGAGAGCACATAGGTGTTTTTGGGCCGTAGGCGTTTGATCAAGTTAATTTCCGTGCCTACGGCGACTTTTTGCTCTAAGGGCAAGTTTTGCACGAAGTTTATAATTTGGCTGGTTGAGCCCACAAAGTCGGCAAGCTGCACCACTTCAGGGGCGCACTCGGGATGCACGGCGATTAAAATATCGGGGTATTTTTGGCGGAAAAACTCTATGTCGCTGGGCTTAAAAAGCTGATGCACGGCGCAAAAGCCATTGTAACAAATGACCTCAGCCTCTTTAATTGTTTCAGGGCCATCTAGCCCTAGAATTGCGCTTTTAAGCCCGTGCATGCGGGCTAAATTCACCCCCAAACAGCGATCGGGCAAGAAAAAGATTTTTTGTTGAGATTTTTGCGCGTGTGCAAAAATCTTAGACGCATTGGCGCTCGTGCAAACAAAACCCCCCGCCTTGCCGACCTTCGCTTTAATGCGTGCGCTGGAGTTAATGTAAGTGATGGGCAAGAGATCTTCAATGCCTAAGCTTCTAAGTTGCTCTAGGCTTGTATCAAAATCCGCCCCTTCAAGCATTTTTGCCATAGAGCAACACGCCAGCTTGGGCATGATGACCTCTTTTTGCGGGGCTAGGATTTTTAAGCTCTCGCCCATAAAGCCCACTCCACAAAAGACCACAAGATTTTTAGGGCTAGCGCTCGCCTTTTGGGCCAATTGCAAGCTGTCGCCCACAATGTCGGCCAAAGCGACGATGCGATCCTTTTGGTAAAAATGCGCCACCAAGAGCGCGTCTAAATCCTTTAAAAGCTGTTTAATCTGTGTGCCACGCATCAAAGCCCCTTTAAAAGACCTATGGGTGCCGAGAAAAGCACTTGTTGCTCCACGCTTGTGTTTAACGCCGCATTGGACACAAACAACACAATGGTCGAGCCCATCTCAAAGCGCCCCAACTCCGCGCCCTTTTTTAAAGCGATGGGGGGGGTGTAGGTGTAAATTTGGGGGTTTGGCTTGATTTTAGCGTTGGTGCGTATGCTTGAATCGAAGTTAAGCACAATTTGCCCCACATTGAGCGCCCCCACCGCCACAAAATATAAAATCTCTCCCCGATGATCTTGCGCCACCACCACGACCCGCTCGTTGCGGATAAACAGCTTTTGGTGTTTTTTTAAAGCGGGGGCATTCACGGGCAGCAGCTCCCCACAAAAGTGGCGCACCTCTGTAACCTGCAAATCACAGGGGGCGTGGAAGCGGTGGTAATCTCTGGGCGATAGGTAAAAATTAAAATAGCTGTAATTTTCTAAGTTTTCGTTTTGCCCCAGCAACTCACCCACTCGATAACTCATGCCCTTGATTTGTAGGGCCAAATTATGCTCTATGGCCCCGCACGCGCGCACCAAGCCATCACAGGGGGAGATTAAACTAGCGGGGTTGGAATCAATGGGGCGGGGGGTTTTAAGCTCCCTTGTAAAGAGAGCGTTTAGGGTGGAGTAGCTTTTTAGGGGGGCAAAGCCGTTTAAATTAATGCCAAAAATGCGGACATAAACGGCGTTGATCAACCTTTGCACGGGAGGGATAAAGGCGTGTTTAGCGAATTTGCCAAAAAGCCGTGATAGGGTGTTGCTCTGCGCCACTATTGTAAATCCGCCAACTTCAACACAAATTCAATCTGCCCCTTGCTGATTCGCAATTCCTTGGCAATGGAGTCGATGCTGTGTCCATCTCGAAAAAGCTGAATCACGCGCTTTTCATCGATGTCGTCACTGCCCGGCGTGAAGTGCCCCAATTCTTTAAATTTATTCTCTAAGACGATGATTTTTTCCTCCAAATAGTCTCTGTCTTTGTGCATGGTGTCTTGGATTTCTTGCAAGTGGTTGTAGAGATTGCTTAAATTGGTGTTTAAACTTGTATTGACCTCGTTTTTGACATTTGTACTGATATTCGAGGCGTTGAACTCGGCTTGCATTTCGTTTTCTTGGATCCACTTGCGGATTTTGTAAATCTCTTGGTTGATGGTGTCTAGGGCTTTTTCTAGTTGTTTCGTTTTGCTCGCAAACTCTTTATCCTTTAAATGGCTGTAAGCCACTAGGCAGATAAACACCAAAACGACCCCTCCCCCTACAATCCACATCACTTCATTAAAATTCAAGTCCATGCATAGCCTTTCTATCATTTAAACTTTCTAACTCTCTTTGGGCGATGTGGTTGTCCCAATCTTTAATGTCTGCGGAATGCATGCGCTCCACACTCAGCAACATGGGGGTGAAGGCTTTAGCGATGAAGCCTAGCCTTCTGTAAGGGGTTTGGGGGAGTCTAGTGCGCATGTAATAAAGCTTTCCTAAGCTAAACTCCCCATCAGCCACGCCTAAAACCCCATGCCCTAAAGCCCCCACGACCCCCGCCCCCTCTAAGGGCAAATAGGCGGTGTCTTTCTCGTGCAAGTACCGCTCAATGTGGATGAGTTTCTTATAAATGTCTGCGAGGGCTTTAAAAATGATGTCCTCCCGATCTTTGCCGTAAAAGACCTCCCAAGGGGCATTGAAACCGCCATCGGCCCGCCCTAATTGCAAATACTCGTTTTCATGCGCGGCTTGCAAAGGGGCAAACTCTAGGGGCAAGGACACCGCCACAAGGCGGGTAAAATGCCCATGCTCTTGGCAAAGTTGCCTGCACACGTTTAAATCCAAGCCAAGCCCCGATCCATGACAACAAAGCCCAAAAACACGACCCCCAAATACCCATTCGTCACAAAAAAGGCTTTGGGGATGTTTTTAAAGTCTTTCAGCACCAGCCACTGCTCGTAAATTAAAATCCCCAAACACACCCCCACGCCCAGCCACGCCACGCCTCCTAAATGTGCGCTATGCACAAAGCTTGCCCAAAGAAGCACGGCCAAAGCATGGCATGTCCTAGACACCCAAAGCGTAACCTGCTCTCCAAAGACGGCCGGTACAGAATAAAGCCCCTCTTTGCGATCAAACTCTACATCTTGCAAGGAATAGAGCAAGTCAAAGCCAGCGACCCAAAACGCCACGCCAAAGGCAAGCCACACACTCCAAAGCGGGATGGTGCCAAGCACCGCCACCACGCCCGCAATGGGGGCTAGCCCCAAACACACGCCCAGCACCAAGTGCGCCAAGTAGCTAAAGCGTTTCATGTAAGAGTAGCCGGCCAAGATTGCCAAAAAGGGCAACGAGAGTTTAAAAGCCAAAGCGTTGATCGCATAGCTCACGCCCACAAAGCACAGCGCATTAGCCACGCAAAACACCCGCAATGTCGTTAAATTTATGCGCCCATCCACACTGGGGCGGTTTTGGGTGCGTTTATTTTTTATATCAAATTTGCGATCGACTAGGCGGTTAAAGCCCATCGCAAAATTGCGCGCAAAGAGCAAGGCTAGGGCGCAAAGCAAGAGAGTTTGTAGGCCCGCTACAACCCCCAAGTGTACTTGCAGGCCAGCCACCACAAGGGCGATTAAAATAAACATGCCTGAAAAAACGGTGTGCTCGATGGCGACCAAGTTACCCAAAAGCTTGAGCTTTTCCAACATCAAAACCTCTTTGAAAATCCCTATTTTAACATAAAATTAGAAAATCAACAGATAGAGCAACAGCCCCACACCAGCCACACCCAAAGCCACATACGCCCACATAAAACGCACGCTCAAAAGCGATAAAAATAAATAGGGGAGCAAAAACCAAGAGGGGGTGAAAAAGGACTTTAAATGCAAGGACAAATGCGCTAGGGGGAGCAAGTAAGGATCTAAAAGCCCGCCCAAGTGCAGCGCATGCAAACTAAGCACTAAGGGGAAAAAGACCACAAAGACAAAGGAGAGCACAATGCCGCTAAGTTGTGCCACCCCAAAGGGGGCAAAGAAGGCATGCACCAAGGGCAACATTTGGATAAAAATCAAGCTGTTAAACAACAAAGCGTAGAGCCAAACGGGCATTTTAGGCATGTGCTTGATGAATAAAAAGATGTAAAACACTCCACCGATAGAGAGCCAAAAGCCTGCATGGCGCACAAAAGACGGCTCAAAGGCTAAACACGCCAATCCACTCAAACCCAAAAGCTCGAAACGCACCAAAGCCACCCCGCCATAAACCAAGATAAAGCCCACTAAGGCCATGACAAATGCCCTTAAAAAAGCGGGCTGGAAGTGGAGCAAAATGAGATAGCCCAATAAAAGCACCAGCACCCCCGCCATTAAGTCAAAATAGCGGTTTCTATAAGGAAAGTAGCGTTGTTGTAAAAATTGATAAGGCGGGCTCAAGAGGTAAAAGAAAAACGCGCTCAAAACCCCTAGGTGAAACCCGCTGATGGCGATTAAATGGCTCACCCCAAAACCCACCACCACTTGCCTTAAGTTTTTATCTAGGGGGTCGGCCAAAAATAAAGTCCTATAAAAATTTGCCATCAGCGGGCTTGTGTGTTGGGCGTTTATAAAATTGCGCCACAAGATGGTGGGGTCGTCCTTTGGGCTTAGGGACAACCTAAAGGTGTAAAAATAGCAAGCTTTTAAGAATTGCCAAAAGGAACAAGGGCGCATTTTGCCCCACGCTTTTACAAAGCTGTGGGTCAAATCCTTGATGTCTTCTTTGCTTGTGGTGTAAAAATTATTGCCATGCGCGTCTTTGAGTTTTAACACAAAATAGTCGTTTTTTGGGTATTGCAACACTACCTGAGCGTGCAATTCTAGGGGTTTCTTGCTTGAAAGTGTGCGGTATTCTTGGTATTTCAAGGCAAAAGAAAAGGCACACAGGGCGAGCAAAAAGGCCAAGGCGCACACCTTTTCTTTGGGGCTTTGTAGTAGAAGAATGGAGTTGTTAGAAGGGGATACCATCAATGATGGGCATGGCCATGTTTGTGGGCGTTTGATCCCCCTGCTCATCTGCCTTTTTAGACAGGTCTTGAAAACGGGTAAAGGATTTATTAAAGCCTATTTTTATGGTGCCAATGTCGCCGTTACGATTCTTAGCCAAAATGATTTCTGCGCCCTCCACGCCCTGATTGGCCTCATAGTGGGCTTGTTTTTCCTCGTAAAATTGTTTCTCTAACTTCTTAGCTTCCTCATCCTTGCCTTCTTTGCGCAACTTGGCTAGGCGGTCGTTTTGGTCGCGTTTTTTATAAACCTCATCGCGGTAGAGAAACAGCACTTGGTCGGCATCTTGCTCGATAGCTCCGCTCTCTTTCAAGTCGGATAAAATCGGTCGTCTATCCTCTCGACTCTCTAAGGCGCGGTTGAGTTGGGATAAGGCGATGATGGTGACATTTAGCTCTCTGGCTAGGGTTTTAAGCCCCCGACTGATTTGGGCAATTTGTTCGTTGCGCTTTAAATCCCCCTTCTCGCCGCTCATCAGTTGCAAATAATCGATGATGGCTAGGGCGACTTCGGGGTGTTTGTTTTTTAATTGGCGCAATTTAGAGCGGATGTGCTGTATCGTCAGCAAGCTCACATCGTCAATAAAAAGCGGTTTGTGATTCATGGCCTCTGCGTGGAAAGCCAGTTTCTCCCAATCCTCATCGTTACAATTGCCTATTTTGAGATCGTGTAAATGTAAAGAAGTGTTGCTAGAGAGCATGCGCATCATGAGCTGCTCTGCTCCCATTTCCATGCTAAAAATTGCCACGCCTTGTCTATGGTTAAGGGTTGTTTGGGCTAAATTAAGCACCAAACTTGTTTTGCCCATGCTCGGCCGCGCCCCAATCACCACCAAATCGCCGGGTTGAAACCCCCCCGTTTTTTCGTTTAATTCGTAAAAACCGGTGTCTAGCCCTGTGAGCTTTTGGTTGCCTTTCTCTTTGGCCTCTTTGATTAAAGTGAGCGTGTCTTTCACCACCCGCCTCACATCTTTAAACCCCCCGGGGCTATTTTCCAAAGACATTTGATAAAGTGTAGCTTCGATGTTGTCTAAAATGCCTTCTGTCGCCTTGTCTTGGTAGCATTGTGTGCGGATGTCTAAAGAGAGTTGCAACAGATGCCGCCGCAAAGTAGCGTCTTTAATGGCGCGGATGTAGGCTTGCAAATCCGCAAGGGGGCTTGTCCCTAAAATGATGCTTAAAGCCTCTAAAGCTTGTTCATTGTTGCGCATTTGGATTTTTTGCTTTAAAAAACGCGCATCTACGGGTTTTTGCTCCAAGTACAATTCTTGGCAAAATTCAAAAAGAAGCTGGTGGATGGGGTAGTAAAAATCAGAAGGGTGCAACTGGGTTGCAAAGGCTTCATAGTCTTGCTTGTCTAAGAGCGCAGAGAGCACCGCCCTCTCCATTGAGATCAAGCCCTCATCCACATTCATCGCTAAATCCATAAACACCCCTCCAAAGGAAATAAAAATTGGGTCTTAAAATGTGCTAACATCCTTGGATTTTAGCATGTTATGCACTGATGCCTACAACGCTTTTTGATTTAGGGGGTGGGTTTGTTGCGCTTGAATAAAGCTTTTAAGTTTTTGGGGTTACACAGAGCCAACAACGCCCGCCCAAAATGGTAAAAACCCCGACACACACACCAAACAAAGCGCAAGGATTTTAGCATAAGATTACCCGTATGCACCCCTTAGTGGCTAAAAATCCTAGCAAAGCCCTTTTGCACCGACTGTGCCCGGGTAATTGTTATGGATGTGCTTT
>NZ_CDMG01000004.1:77818-172581 GCF_001282945.1 Helicobacter ailurogastricus | reverse complement strand
AGCGATGTTGGTCCCAAAGAAGAGATCGGGGGCGTTATTCAGGGTGTGATCACTCAGACCCACGAGCACACCGGAGAAAGCCTCAGAGAGTTGCGCCATCGCGCTTAAGCGCACGGCTAAAGAAGCGGTTGATCCCCACTTTAGCCACCACTAAGGGCGGGTGATCTAAGCCAATTTGTCTAGAATCTAAGGAAAATTGCACGTGTGGCTCTCTGTTTTAATAAAAACCCGCAGATTGTAGCGTACTAGGGTTTAAATAAATCTAGAGCCTGTTGGCATAAATCTCTCCAAGCTGAGGGGTGTTTGATGGCTATACAAGCTTGAAAAGCCTTTTTAGCTCCCTCTTTATCATCCCTTTGGCGCAACAAAGTTGCCTTGTTGTAAAGGGCATGTTGGCGCTCTTTGGGCTCAAGTTTTAGGGCCAGCAGCGCATTGCTTTGTTTTAAGGCTTCCTCAATTTTACCCTCCCGACTTAGGGCACTGATGAGCTGGTTTTGGGCGTAGGGGGTGTAGCTGTCGTTTTCATAGCGTTTTTGCAAGGCCATGAGGCTTTTGGCATAGACTTCTAAGGTTGTGGGGTTGTTCTTGCCCCGCTGTTCGCTCTGTAAAAGCAAGGCATAGACCTCGATCATGCGCTCATCGTCTTTAAACTTTTCTTGCAACTTTTGGTAAATTTTAAAGGCTTCCTCGGGGTTGTTGGTTTTCATATAATCTAAAAACACGGTGAAAGCGATGTCGTCATATTTGGGTTGTTTGGCAAGATTTGCTAAGGCCATCGCGTCTTTAGATGCGAGCAAAGAGTTAGAAAAATCGTTTAAAGCGTAGAGGTTGCGCCCCTGTCTGTAAAGCCATGCGAGTCTATCGATAGGCTTGCCCTTTAAAGCACTGCTAGAAAAAATGCCCGCCTTGTCATAGAGGGCACTTTCATACAAACAATCAAAGGCTTGGATTTGCTCCTCATTGTCAAAGGCATGGGGATCGACTTTTTGCATGCGCACTAAGTAGGTGTTAAAGCTTTTGCAGTCGGCTTCTCTTAAGGCTTTGCGGCCTTGTTGGACTAGGGCTTCTTGCATGGCAGGCGAGTCTTTAGGAAGATCTAGATCGAGCACCTGCGAATAATAGCGGCGCTCTACAAACAATTCGGCTTTATATTCTAGGGCTTTTTGGTACTCTTTGGAGGTTTTAGGATAGTCTTTTAAAATTTGGTTGTAGCGGTTTAGCTTTTCTTGATAATCCCCGTGCATGGCAAACAAGACTTGTTCGTCTCTGGCCTTGACTAAGGTGATATGAACCATGTTTGTGTAGTTGTCTAGGTATTCTAAATTTGCAAAGTGGGCTTCGTTGGGCTGGTTGTTCTTAGCATAAAGCAACCCCAGCTCAAAAGCGGATTTTTCTTGGATATTGGTGTCGCTATTTTGATGGGAAAGCAAAGTGGCGATTTTAATGGCCGTGTCGAATATGGCGTGGGTTTTTAAGGCGATGAGCAAATCATAGGATTTGATGGGGTTTTTCATCAAATACTCGGGGTTGCCATAGATGATTTTATTTAAAATCAAAGCGGCGTTTTTGCCCCCATTGGCTAAATCAAAAACCCCCCAGTTAAAGGCGATTTGGCTCGCACTTTCCATGTCTTTGGCTGTGCTGTAAGCCTTTTGAAAGAGGGTGAGCGCGCCGGAGCGATCCCCGCCATTGGCGGCTTGCTCGGCTAGGTGCATGCGGGCTAGGGGAGCGTAGCGGTTGTCGGGGTATTCGTTGATGATGCGATCATAGACCTCTGTGGCTTGGGCGGTGTAGTCGATTTGGCTATAAGTGTCGCCCAGCATGTAGAGCACATAGGGGACTTGGGAGTCTGAGGGGTAGAGCTTGAGCCATTGTGTGGCGACTTGGATTGTTAATTCTTGCTTTTTTTTGAGCTTGTTTAAGGCGACAATCTCATAAAAGTATAAATCTTTATTAAAAATGCTCTTGGGGTGGAGTCTAAAAATACGGCTGATCGCATCTAGGGCTTCTATGTAGTTGCCGCTTTTCATGAGCTGTTTTAAGGCCAAATACTCTTCTAGGTCTTGGCCTTTAGAATAGGTCAGGGGCTTGTTATCCACACCCAGCTCTTGGATATAGGGGGTTTGCGCTCCCTTGATGAGAATGGGAAAGTTTAAGCCTATGTTGCTAGGGGCGGCGGGGTCTTTGGGTGTTAGAAAGGGGATTTTGTCGCGAAAGCCCACCACCTGCCACACTTTAGAGGCTTTAAGTTGGAGTTTTTGAATCGGGATGCTCTGCTTGTAATCAAAGGGGAGTGCAAACAACGCTTCTTGGAATTTGGGTTTGATGTGTAAATAGAAAATAAAATTTTTCATTGTATAGGACACTTCAAAAAACTCTGTCTTAAAGGGCATGAAGCCGACTTTGGGGGTGGAGTTGATGGTGCAGATGACCTCTTCTTGGGGGTATTTCATGAAATCACAAGCAAAGGGTTTGTCATTGGTGAGCGTCAGGGTTGCAAAATTGGTGTTTTTTTCCCTCCCATTAGTCACGCTCAAATCTAGGGCGCTTAAAAAGGGAAAAAAGGCCAACAGCAGACTAAAAAGGCGCAGCATCAAGCTTGGTTAGAGTTTAAATAAAACTGCAACACAAAGACAGAAAAGGCGCATAAAAACGCCATCGCTGTACTGACAGCATAGAGGGCTGGAGTGGCATTGGCAGCTATGGGGGGGTTGGCACTTGGGGCTTTAAAGAACATCGCCACAAGCAAGCGCAAGTAATAAACCGCGCTCACCGCGCTGTTTAAGACCATCACAATGGGTAAAAACACTTGATGCTGGCCAATCACTTGCTCTAAGACCAAAACCTTGCCCCAAAACATCGAAAAAGGGGGGATGCCCGCCAGCGAGCAAAGAAAAATGGCGCTCAAGATGGCTAAAAGGGGTTTGGTTTGGATCAGCCCATTGAATCGTTCATAAGGGTAGGCGTAGCCATCTTGGCGGGCATCTTCTTGATTGGTGATGATCCACAAAATCGCAAACGCCCCAATGTTGGTGATTAAAAATAAAAGCCAGTAGCTAAACAACGCCCCGGCCCCTTGAAGTACACACGCCAAAGCAAAGCCCGTGTGCGAGATCGAGCTGTAAGCCATCATGCGCTTGACATCTTTTTGCAAGAGTGCCATGGCATTGGGGATCGTAATGGTGAGCGCAATTAAAGCGGTGTAAAGGTTTTCAATGGCAAAAGACTCGGTGTTCATAAAGGCATAAAGCACCCTTAAGATCACCACCAACCCCGCCATTTTAGGCACAATGGAGATAAAACCTGCAAAAACGGGGCTGTTGCCCTCGTAAATGTCTGGCATCCAAGTGTGGAAGGGCACTAAAGACACTTTAAAGCCCAAAGCCCCCAGCATACACGCCAGGGCGATAAAAAAGAGAGGTAAAACCTTGGGCTCGTGGTGGAAAAACACACTTCTTAAGCCATCGCCCACCGCGCTTAAGTCCAAATGCCCCGTGAGCAAATAGAGCAAAGCCACCCCCAGCACAAAAAACACCCCCGCTAAAACGCTCATGGTGAAGTATTTGATCGCCGCCTCTATCCCCGTGCTTTTATGGTTGATTGCCATGAGAACACACATGGCCAAAGACGCGCTCTCTAGCCCTAGTAAAATCAATAGCAGATGGTCGGTAGAAACCATGAGGAGGAAACCTGCCATCATAAAGAGGTAAAGAGGGTAGAACTCGGGGGTCTCAAACTCGCTAAACTTCTCTTTGCTTAAAGCTAGGAGCAATAAGAGTAAGCTTGCTAAAGCGATGAAAAGTTGCCCGCTTAAGGATGCTCCGTCTGTGAGAAAGTCGCCTATGCTGTCTGTGGGGGGGTTGTAAAAGGCAATCCACAGAACACTAAAGGCAAGGATTAACCCGGCGATCGCCACGCTTAAAGACTTAGAAAAGCCCCGCCCCACATTTAAAAGCAATAAGAAAATCCCGCCCCCCACGCTCATAAATAGGGGCATTAAAGTTTGTAAGTCCAGCTCGGGCATAAGAGAAGAGATCAGCGGATTCATTTTTGTTCCTTAGGCATTGATGCGCCCTTGTAGGTTTTCTAATAGGATTTGCACGCTTTGCTCAATGGGCGATAAAAGCGGTTTGGGGTAAATCCCCAAAAACAACACCGCCGCGACCAAAAGGGCCAAAACACTTTTTTCACTACAAGTTAAAGGGCTTAGGGCTTTGGCTTTTTTAAGCGTAAGCGCGCCTTGTGGTTGCGCCCCAAAGAAGACTTTCTTGTACATGACTAACATGTAAATGGCGGATAAAATGATGGTCGTGCCGGCTAAAAATGCCATGGTTGGGGAGCTTTGAAAAAAGCCTAATAAACTTAAAAACTCGCCCACAAAGCCGCTTGTTAAGGGCATGCCCACATTGGCTAGCAGCAGCACCATGAAAAACGCCGCATAAGTGGGCATCGAGTGCGCCACACCCCTAAAGGCGACAATCTTGCTAGAATTGCACCGATCAAAGAGCATCCCTACGAGCATAAACAGCCCCGCGCTCACCAGCCCGTGCGAAAACATGGTAAAGATGGCCCCTCCCACCCCCTCGACATTGAAGGCATACAACCCCAACACCGCCACGCCCATGTGTGACATCGAGCTATAAGCGATGAGGCGTTTCATCTCTTTTTGTGCGCAGGCTAGAAGCGCACCATAAAGCACCATTAAAAGGGCCAGCACGCTTAAGGGCAAGAAGTAGTGCAAGATGACATTAGGAAAAAGGGGGAGCAAGAAGCGCACCATCGCGTAAGTCCCCATTTTTAAAAGCAGGGCGGAGAGCACCGCCGAGCCGATGATGGGAGCATTGCCATAGGCGTGGGGCAACCAGTTGTGAAAAGGAAAAATGGGGATTTTAACGGCGATGCCGACAAAGAAGGCAATGAACACCCAAAGGCGTTCTTTAGGGAGCAACACTACACTGTTAAAGGTTTCTAAATCGAAGTTAAAGGGTGTGTTTAGGGCTAGGCTGCACGCATGGGCATAATAAAGGATCGCTAGGAGCATAAAAAGCGAAGCCAAGAAAGTGTAAAGGAAAAATTTTAGCCCGGAGTAGATCCTAGGACCCACGCCATAACGCCCAATCATATAGAGCACGGGCAAGAGCGAGGCCTCCCAAAAAACATAAAAGAAAATGAGATTTAAGGAAGTGAAAACCCCCATTAAAATCCCCTCCAAGAGCAAAATACAAATCAACATGTCCTTGATGTGCTTGCTGACATATAAAGCGAGTAAAAAGAGGATAAAAGCAGTCAGCACCAATAAAATAAGAGAGATCCCATCTACACCCACATGGTAGTTGATGCCCGCTTGTTTGACAATGTCGGCAAACTCTTCAAATTGCATCAACCCCGTGTCCTTGTCAAAGAACACCCAAAGCCCAACCACAAGGGCGAGCTCAAGGGCCGTTACCAAGACCCCATAGGGCTTTGCGTGCTTTTCGCTTAAGCCAAAAAGGGGCAAGCATGCCAAAATAGGCAAGAAGATCAACACACTTAAAAAGTGGTGCGGCAAAAGTGCATCCATATTAACTCCATCAACTCCAAAAACTTAACATTGTTACAAGAATAACCGCCACCACCCCAAAAGCCATCCATCTTAGCGCGCTGCTCAAATTCCCACTTTGCATGGGGGTTAGCATCTGCCCGAGTAGAGCGGGGATTTTCGCGATGGCATCTATGAAGGCATCGAGTGTACGCACCTCAATTTTACGCCATATCCAAAAGGCAAGGCATAAGAAAACCCGACTGATTTTGGCATAAAGAGCGGGGATGTAATATTGATTTAAAAGCAGGCGGTAGAAAAACCCGCCCTCTGTGTTGCCAAAGCCCTTTTTGTATTTTTGCACGCCGTAAGCAATAGAGAACAAAACCCCGATCGTGGTGAGGGCTAACAAGAGCATTTTAGGCACGGGGTAATCGGCAAAAGAGGGCACACTGATCGCCTTTGAGACAAAATGAAAAAAGCTGTGCTCAAAGAACCCGGCAACCACGGCTAAAATCGCTAGGGGCAACATCGCCCAAAGCATGAAACTTGGGGCTTCGTGGGGGTGCTCGATGTTGTGCGCTTTGGGGGCAAAGAACACCAACATTAAGAGCCTAAAGCTATAAAACGCCGTAAAGAGCGCGCCAATGAGTAGAGCCAAAAATAACCCATGGTGCCCGGTAGCAAAGGCGACTTCTAGGATTTTGTCCTTAGAGAAAAAGCCGGCAAAGGGATAGAGCCCGCAGAGGGCAAGCGAGGCTAGCCCCATTAAAATCGCCGTGGTTTTCATAGGTTTATACAAGTTACCCATTTTGGTGATGTTGAGCTCATCGTGCATGGCGTGCATGACATTGCCCGCGCCCAAGAACAACAGGGCTTTAAAAAAGGCGTGGGTGAAAAGGTGGAAAAGCGCGATCCAGTAAGCCCCAAGCCCCGCGCCCACAAACATATAGCCCAGTTGTGAGAGGGTGGAGTAAGCCACGATGCGTTTTAAATCTTGATTGACCAATGCCATGCTTGCCCCAAACAACGCCACAAACGCCCCCAAGCAGGCGATGGCATAACCTAACTCAGGCAGTGCGCTGTATAAGGGGTGCGCTCTAATCACTAGATACACCCCAGCGGTAACCATAGTCGCGGCGTGGATGAGCGCGGATACAGGTGTGGGACCCTCCATCGCGTTGGCTAGCCAAGTGTGCAAAGGGAATTGCGCACTCTTGCCCACCGCCCCCACAAAGAGCAAGAGCCCGATGTAAAATAAAACATGTGGATTTGTGGTGGCAATGTTGGCAAAGACGACCGAGTATTGCACCGAGCCAAAGGTCCAATACACCAGCAAAATCCCCATGAGCATCCCCAAATCGGCGATGCGATTCATCACAAAGGCTTCAATGGAGGCGTTATTCGCACTCTCCTTTTGATACCAAAACCCAATGAGTAAATAGGAGCACAGCCCCACACCCTCCCAGCCCACAAACAGCCCCAAGAAATTATCACTCAGCACCAAGACAAGCATAGAAAAGACAAAGCCAGAGAGGTAGCTAAAATAGCGGTTATAGCCCTTATCCTCGTGCATGTAACCGATCGAATAAACATGCACCAAGAAAGACACGAGCGTAACGACCACAATCATCACCGCGCTGATGGGATCGACCCCAAAAGAAAAGCCCACACTAAAGCCCCCCAAGACCATCCAATCAAAGAGGGTGGCTTGCACGCTTTGGTGGTGTAGGCTCAAATTTAAGAGATACAAGGCGCAAAGAAAAGCAAGCCCTAAGAGACTCGAATTGAGCACGCCTACATGCAAACTCTTTGAGCTTGCTCCCCAAAAGCCCGCATAGATAGCCCCAATTAAGGGCAAAAACAAGACCGCTTCTAGCGCCAAAGGCGCACACATGCCTGCTTGCATATTAACCTCTCATGCGCGCTAGGGTGTCGATGTCTAGGCTTTTGTGTTTGCGTTGCCACAAGATCACAAGCCCTAAGCCCACCGCCACTTCAGAGGCCGCCACCCCGATCATAAAGAGCGCAAAAATCTGCCCATCAATGTTTTTTAAAGAGTGGGCGATCGCCACAAAGGCGACATTAATGGCGTTGAGCATGATCTCTGTGGAGAAAAAGAGCATTAAAATATTCTTGCGCCTGAGCATGCCAAACAAACCGATGCTAAAGAGCAAGCAAGCAAAGACCAAATAATGCGCGAGGCTAACCATCAACTCTCCTTTGTGGGGGTTTTTTTAAGCGCGCTGGCAATCGCCCCCACTAAAGCGACTAAAAGCATGAACGCCCCCACCTCAAAGGCAAAAAGGTATTTAGTGAAAAGCACATACCCAATCAACTTGGTGTTAGAGGTGTTGAAATCGGGGTTTAAGCTCTCTTGCAAATTATGGGCGTAATGAGAGATAAAGGGCGCGCCTAAAAACACCACTAAAGCCACCGCCAAAAGAAGGGCTAAAGCCACCGCTATTTGGGGGGTGTGGGCGCGCTCGATCACCTCTGCTGAGGCGTTAAAAAACATCATCCCAAAGGCATACATCACCACCACCGCGCCTACATAGACCAAAATTTGCACCACGCCCAGAAACTGCGCGTCCAAGAGAAAGAAAAAGGCGGACACAAAGACCATCGTCGCGGCTAGAGAAGTCATGGCGTATAAAACATTGGTGGTCGTAACCACCACCAACGCCATGCCAAGAGTGAGCACGGCAAAGAAATAAAAGGCAATGGTTTCAAACATTGTCTTTCTCCTTTTGTGCTTCCTTAACTTCTTCTTGCTTCTCGTCTTGGAGTGCGTAATCTAGGGGCGTTTGTTGCAGGCGATCGCTGGCGTTGTCGCTGGGCGCGCCAAAGCCGGCAAACTCGACATGGCTATGATCCTTTGCGCTTTGTATGTCGGTTAGAAACTCGGCCTTGCCTCCAAATTGGGAGCGTTGCACGCTGCTATTTTCAAAGCGTTGCCCCATCACGATGGCAAGCTCGGGGCACACCTCCGCGCACAGCCCGCAATAAATGCAACGCCCTAAATTGATGGTGTAGCTGTCTATGTATTTGCGCTCATCCTCGCCCTTATGCGTGATGATTCGAATACAATTACTCGTGCAAATCTTTTCGCACAGCCCGCACCCAATGCAACGCTCCGATCCGGATTCTAAAAGTCTTTGGAGGTGATGCACGGCGCGATAGCGCGGGCTTAGAGGCAAGACCTCCATAGGGTAGTGGATGGTAACCTCTTTGCTAAAAAACTCTTTAATGGTGAGCCCCAAACCCTTAAACAACTCTAATCCAAAGCTGGTTTTGAGCGTGTCTAAGAATTTGCTAGCCCCACTGCTAGGCTCGCTTGGGTCTAACCATTTGTAATTTTGTTTTCCCATTGTGCCTCCTAAAGTAAAATGATAAGCCCAGTAACTAGGATATTAAGCAGGGCTAAGGGCAGCATGATCTTCCAGCACATGCGCATGAGCTGATCGGGGCGCACATGGGGGAAGGTCGCGCGCGCCCACATGGACAAGAACACAAAGAAACAGACCTTAATTAAAATGGCAATCCCTCCCGGGATAAAGCCCCACGCATTGTAACCCCCAAAGAAAATTAAAGAGATCACAAAACAGAAGGCAAACAAGTGGGCGTATTCGGCTAAGAAAAACATCCCCCATCTAAGCCCGCTATACTCCGTGCAAAACCCGGCGACAATCTCGGCTTCATGCTCTAAGAGGTCAAAGGGCGTGCGGTTAAGCTCGGCATAACTAGAGATCAAGAATAAAAAGAAAGCTAGGGGCTGTTTAAACACGAGCCAGTGCAACATCCCGCCCTCTTGGTAGTGGTTGATCTCCACTAAGGACAGAGAGCCTACAACCATGATCGGGGCTAAGATCGTTAAGGTGCTCACCACTTCAAAGCTTAAAAGCTGTATAGTCGCGCGCGCCGCCCCAATGAGTGAATACTTGCTATTAGAGGCTAACCCGGCTAAAAGGGGGGCGTAAATGCTAGCTGAGCCCACCGCCAAAAAGAACAATAACCCGACATTGATGTCTGAGATGATGGGTTTGATCGTGTGCCCAAAGATTTGAAAATCGCCAAAGAAAGGAATGGGTGCCATGCTCACAAACGCGCTCACCATAGCGATCACCGGGGCGATGGAGAAAATCAAGCGGTTGGCGTGCTGTGGGATGATGTCTTCTTTAGTGAAAAGCTTGATCGCATCGGCGATCACTTGCAAGAGCCCAAAAGGACCAACATAGGTCGGACCTAATCGGCGCTGGAAGTAGGCTAATACCTTGCGCTCTAAATAAGTCCCAAACGCCCCCAAACCAGCAAAAACTAAAACCACCACTAAGATTTTAATTAAGGTTTCTATGATCTCAGCACTCATGCGCGCTCCCACTCTAAGCTTTCAAAGGGGCTGGTAAAGACTTGCGCTTGATCGAGGCTAGGGCTTACCATAAACACGCCCTTTTTTAGGCTGTGATCGATGTAAATTCTGCCCGTGAGCGTGCGCCCCTCTTTACTTAGGCTAATTGTCGCCCCCTCTTCTAGCCCCAAACTCTCTAAATGTTCTTTAGAGGTGTAAATGCCCTCTTTGAGTTGCAGGTTTTGGCTCTTGAGCGTGTGGGTGTTAAATTGCGTTTCGGCAAATTGCAAATAGGCGTTAAACTCGCTGACACTCTCTAGGGGGCTGATGGGTTGGCTAGCCTCGGTGCTTTGGCTTGGGGTGCTTTTGAGTTTATAACCCCTGTGGTTGCTCTTGTCATTGGCATAAAAATTTGTCAAATCATCATAAGCCACGCCCAAAAAGCCCTTTTCTTGGGGCAGTAGATGGGTGTATTCAATGAGGCTCTCCCCATACAATCCAAAGTGTTGAGCGACATCGGCTAAGTCCAACCCCTCATAAGCAAGGGCGGGGCGCAAAGGCAAGAGCCGCCCCTCTAGGTTTGTCATAGTCGCCTCTACTTGATTAAAGCTGGGTAAAATAAAATCCACCGCATTTTGCGCCTGCCCGCTCTCATCCACACAATCGCTATCTAGCACAAAATCCCCTTTAGCGCGCACGCCCACACTAGGGCTAGCCTTGTTGTCTTTTTCTAGCTGACAAATGGAGACAATGCCTAAAGCATTCGCACTTGGGGGGATTAAAAAGATTTTTAATTTCTCTAGACTGCTTGCCTCTTGCAACATTAAAGCGATATTTTTAGCTTTGGGGTGGGTGTAAATCTCTGGACCGATTAGAAGAGCCACACTCGGGGCTTTTTCTATTAAACCCTTGATTTTCTCGTAAGTGGGGCTGTCTAATTTGGCGTTTTCAAGCATTGCATACACGGGGGGTTTTGATTCGGGCTTGGTTTCAGCCTCCTCTATGCCACAGGCATGCTCTTGATCTTCGTTGACGGGGGCTGGTTTTGTGCTTGTTTGGGGGGCTTCTTGGGTAGGCTTAGGCTCGGGCTCTTGAGTGATTTGGCTATCTTTTAAACTCTGCAAACTCGGGCTATCAACCCCCAAAGCCATTAAAAATGCCCCTAAGATGATCTCCTCCGCTCCTACTGCGTGGCACACAGGCACTACGCTACGGCAGATTTTCTCCAGCGCGCTATCTTCTAGCGGGTGGGCGTAAATCAAACTTGTGCCCTTATTCACTTTGAGCGCATTGGCTAGAGCGTATTTGAGTAAGGGGTTTTCATTTTTAAGACGCGATCCTAGACTTAGCACACAGCTAGATTTTTTTAAATCAGCTAAATCGTGCCATTTAGGGTTAAAGACACCTAAAAACTCTTGGAAGGCGTGGAGTTTGCTGTTATGGAGTTTGAAGCCGCAAATGCTACGCATTTGTTCTAACAAATAAGCCTCTTCATTGGTTAAATCCCCCCCGACATACACCGCCTTTGCCTCTTTGAGCTTTTGCACCGCTTGCTCTATATTTGTGCTCCCCCTCCTAGAGGCGTGCAGATCAAAGGCAAAACGCCCCGCTCCACAGATGGGGTTGTGGTAAAAGTCATTGCCGACTCTAAAAATGCGTTGCTCTTCGCCCAAAGTGTCAAAGTGGCGCACCTGATAATCTAATAAGCACCCCGCCGCACAATGCGTGCAAGTCGAGTCAATGTGTTTGAGCTCCCATGCGTTTGCCTTGTAGCTAAAGTCCTTATAGACAATCGCGCCCACAGGGCAAACAGCGATGCACTCCCCGCAATCAAAACAAGGCGTTTCGCCCACAAAGGCGATCATGCCCTTTTGTTTGCGACTCCACACGCTAAAGGGGTCTTTAGGCATGCTCTCTTTGAATTTGTCAGGGGCGTGTAAAGCCGCCTTGCTTGCCTTTAAATTGCTATCCCCGATGTTGTCGCTGCAAGTCGTGACACAGCGCTCGCACATGATGCATAAATTCGGATCATAGGAGGCCTGGGCCCAAAAGGCAAAGGGCTTTAAATTGTCGCGCACGCTAAAGGGTTGGCGATCGACTAAGGTCCTATGGGTCATGTCCTGCAATTCACACTCCCCGCTTTTATCGCACACCCCACACTCTAAGGGGTGATTGACATCGTAGGTTTGCATGATCATCTGCCGTTCTGCAATGAGCGCAGGGGTCATTGTGGCGACTTTGGTATTGGCTTTGGGTTTGGTGTTGCAGGCATAAACCCTTTTGCCCTCCACCTCAACCATACACATTTTACAAGCCACCGTGGGCGCACACCCGCTCAAATAGCAAATGGCAGGGATATATACGCCAGCGCTACGCGCTGCTTCTAAAATGGTCTGCCCCTCGCTAAACTCCACTTGTTGCCCGTCAATTTCTATGCTTGGCATGCATTAGCCCTTTTCACCACTAAAGTCCAATCCACCCGATTAAAACGCAAAGAGTTCATCAAAACATCCCCCCTCTCTTTGATCGCCTCTGCGCTCTGTTCCACAATGTCAAAATCCACCACCTCAAACATGAAGATCACCACCTCCCCGGGGCGCACACTCTCATCTAAAATCGCCCCCATGCGCTCTAACACTACACTATTTGGCTCGTCTCTTAAATGCCGCAAATCAAAACGCTTCATCGATCCACCTCCCCAAAAACCGCGTTGCTCGAACCGATGATGGTTACAGCGTCTGCCAAATACTGCCCCACTAAAATATCCTGCATAGAACCTATATGAAAAAAGCTAGGGGCACGGATTTTTAAGCGATAAGGGTAGGGCTCGCCCTCTGAGTGGATAAAAAAGCCCAGCTCGCCCTTAGGCGACTCGGTGGGAGCATAAACCTCGCCTTGTGGGGGGCGCATGCCTTGAGTCACCAACACAAAATGTTGCATTAAAGCGTAGTTTTGGGTCATAATATCTTCTTTGGGCGCGCTAAAATACTGCGGAGCGTGTGCCATAATGCTAGGGTCTGTGGGAGCGTGCATGGGCATTAACTGCTCTAAAATACGTAAAGACTCTAAGATTTCTAGCATATAGAGCTGGTAGCGATCGTAGCTATCCCCGTGATTGCCCACAGGAATATCAAAATCTAGCTCAGGGTAAAGCTCATAAGGCTCTTCTTTGCGCACATCATAGGCGATGCCCGTGCCCCTTAGCATGATCCCACTTGCCCCCCACGATTTGGCCTGCTCCTTTGTGATCGTGCCCACATTCTCTAAGCGGGCTTTCCAAATGCGATTGCTATCAAGCAACCCGCTGATGAGTTTATGCATCTCTCTTACTTCTTTAATGAAGGCTTTTAGCCCCTCTAGCCAATTAGGGGGCAAATCTAAAGGCACGCCCCCGATTCTAATGGCGTTGTGGGTGAGCCGCGCCCCGCAATAATCCTCCATCAAGTCCAGCCCATACTCGCGGGTTTTAAAGCAATACAAAAACACCGACATCGCGCCCACATCCAGCGCATGCACGCTCAAGAAAAAGACATGGGAGATCACGCGGTTTAATTCCAACAAAAGCGTGCGGATCACCTGCGCGCGTCTAGGGATTGTAACACCTAGCAAGGTCTCCACCGCGTGGGCGAAAGCGTAATTATTGCTCGTGGAGGAGGTGTAATCCAGCCTATCAGTGGTGGGCATGTATTCATTATAGGTCATGTTCTCGCCCAGCTTTTCACAACCCCGATGCAAGTAGCCAATCTCTGGCGTGGCTTTGGTGATCTTCTCCCCCTCTAGCTCTAAAATCAGACGCAGTTGCCCGTGTGAAGAGGGGTGTTGGGGGCCAAAGTTAATCACCATTTGTTTATCATCGCGCTCAAAGAGGACATTTTCAAATTGCGGTTTGAGTTTGGTAAAAATCTGTGCCATTAGGGGCGATCCTTTAGCTCTGTGGGCTCTTGGCTGTGTAAATCCTTGACAAAGAGGGATTTTTCAAAGCTGTATTTGCCCGCCTTGTCCTCTAAGGGCAAGCCCTTAGCCTGCTCATGCCCGACCTTAGAGAAGTTAAAGGTGTCTTTGTCATCCACCCTTGCGCTATCCCTTTGCTCTGGCCCTATGATTTCTCGATACTCTTTGCCAAAAATCTTATCCACTTCATACCACGCGGCATGCTCATCGCCTTTGAGCGGATAGGATTTTAATAGCGGGTGGCCTACCCAGTCATCGGGCATTAAAATGCGTTTTAAGTGGGTGTGCCCCTCAAAGACGATCCCAAACATGTCGTAAGCCTCTCTCTCACTCCACAGAGCCGAGCGGTATAAATGGCTTAAGGTGGGGGGGTTTTCTGCTTGTTTAAGCACGGCTTTTAAGCGCACGCGCCGTTTATTGGCATACCCGGGCAAGTAGGATAAAAATTGATAAAACAGCTCAAACTCCCCTCTTTTTTCTAAAAAGTCGATCGCGCTCATTTCGCTCAAAGTTTCATAGCCCAAATTCTTTAGCCTTTCGGCCACTTGTGCCACCTCGCTAACCTCAATGACAAACACCGCGCTGCCTAGCTCAATGAAGCTTTCTAACACCTTGTGGTAATAGCTGATGTGGTTGAAAATCACCTCATAGGGCGAGCCCACAATGGGGGCTTTGGGCGTGGCGGGCACGACATAAAAGCGATCGGAGTAATGGACTTGCTTTTGGACATTGGCATTAGGGCGTTGTTTTCTAACCATGTTAAGCCTTTAGATCAAGCGTTTTTGGTTGTTTTCGGGCAGGGCTTTTTGGCGGCGGATTTTATCTTGTAACACCATTAAGGCGTATTGCAAGGTTTCAGGGCGGGGCGCGCACCCGGGCAAGTAAATATCCACAGGGATCACCCGATCGACCCCCTGCACAGTGGCGTAAGTGTTAAACATCCCCCCCGTGTTTGCACAAGAGCCCATCGAGATCACCCATTTAGGTTCGGGCATTTGATCGTAAAGGCGGCGCGTGAATTCGGCGTGCTTTTTGGTAAGAGTGCCCGCGATGATCATCACATCTGATTGTCTAGGCGATGCCCTAAAAATCGTGCCAAACCTGTCAAAGTCAAAGCGCGAGCCCCCCGTTGCCATCATTTCAATCGCACAGCACGCCAGCCCATAAGTGAGAGGCCAAAGCGAATTGCTACGCCCCCAATTTAGCAAGCGATCTAAAGTTGTTAAGGCAATGGGTAACCCCCCATTTTTTAAATAACTCACTGCATGCTGTGCCATTCTAACGCTCCTTTCTTTAGGGCATACACAAAGCCCACCACAAGCAAGCCAATAAAACTTAGCATTTCAAAAAAGCCAAAAAAGCCCAATTCTTTAAAATCCAAAGCCCAGGGGAACATAAAAACAATCTCCACATCAAAGAGAATAAAAAGCACTGCCATGACATAGAATTGGTGGCTCACGCGGTTTTGTTGCTTTAGGGCGAGTGGTCCGCACTCATAGGCGGCAAGTTTGAGTTTTTCATTTTGCTTGCGCGCGAGCTTTCGGCTAATGAATCGCTGTATCCGCAAGGTCCAATTAAACACCAAAAAGCTAAAAACCAATAAAACAAACACCCCAAAGTAAGGATGTTCAGCGACACTCTCTACGCCCACTGCTAGCTCCATTACAAAGATAAACAAAGTATTAAAGCATAATTTCATTAATCTTAACTTTTGGCAAGGCTGTAAAGATGGGTAAGTGTGTCGTTTTGTGCTATAATGCCCCTTTCTTGCCCCATATTTTTGCGGTGCAAACCATTGCTAGGGACAAACATGTATGAAATCAGTAAAAAAATCTTAAATGTCGTGGGGCGTACAAACGCCGCTTATAACCTCATTGGTGAGGGCGATAAAGTTCTAGTCGGGCTTAGTGGGGGCAAGGATTCGATCCTGCTCTCGTGCATTTTGGCGCGCATGCAAGCGCACGCCCCTTTTAAATTTAGCTTCAAGGCCGCCACCGTGCATTATGGGCTAAACGAAGATTTGGCGTGGCTCACTAAGCTGTGCGCAGAGCAAAACATCCCCTATGAGATTTTACACACCAACATTGCCAAAACCATCAGGGAAAAGAGACGGGAGCAAAGCTCATATTGCAGTTTCTGCTCGCGCATGCGCCGTGGCGTGCTTTACAACCACGCTTTAGAAAATGGCTTTAATAAGCTCGCCATCGCCCACCACTTAGACGATGCCGTAGAAAGCTTTTTTATGAACTTCACTTATAATGGGAGCCTACGCAGCATGCCCCCCATTTACAAGGCAGAAAATGGGCTGTTTGTGATCCGCCCGCTCATCCATATCAGAGAGCGCCAAACCATCGACTTTGTCAAATCCCAAAACATCCCCACCGCCCCTGATTGTAACTGCCCGGCTAAACAGCCCGACTCGGACAAGCCCCCCATCGCCAGGCTAGCCACCAAGAATTTTTTAAAGGAAATGGAGCGCACGAATCCCACACTATTTACTTCGCTCAAAAACGCCTTTTGCAATTTGCACGCCAACAGCTTTAGCGACCACGCCTTTTTGGATGCGCAGGGGGCGTAAATGGGCTTGGATTTAATCGTCTTTTTGCTCTTTATGGCCCTAGCTCTTTTCATCGACTTTAAGGCGCACAGCCACGATTCTGTGATGGGGCTAAAAAGTGCCATAGGTTGGTCGCTCTTTTGGGTGGGTACGGCTTTGCTCTTTGCGGGCTACCTCTACTGGCATGACGGCGCAACGAGCATGTCGCTTTTTTTAACGGGCTATGTGCTCGAAAAAGCTTTGTCTGTGGATAATCTCTTTGTGATGATGGCGATTTTTGCGTGGTTTAAAGTGCCTGAGATTTACCGCCATCGGGTGCTCTATTATGGCATCATCGGGGCGATTGTCTTTAGGCTCATCTTTGTGCTGGTGGGCAGTGGCCTTTTGCACTTGTCGGGTTATGTGGAAATCGTCTTTGGCTTGTTGGTGGGTTATAGCTGTGTGGTGATGGTGAAAAACCAAGAAAAAGAAGAAGGCGAGGATGAAGAGGACTACTCCAAACATTTAGCCTACCGCTTGGTGTATAAGTTTTTCCCCGTCTACCCTAAATTAGTCGGGCATGATTTTTTTATCAAAAAAGAGCAACTAAGCGGTTTGGAGCGCAATTTAAAGGGGCAAGAGGCGAGCGAGTTGCACCACCAAAGCGCCTTTGCTAAGGCAAGGCTGGTTGCCACGCCTTTATTTTTGTGTTTGGCGGTGATTGAGTTAAGCGATGTCATGTTTGCCTTTGATAGCGTGCCGGCCGTGATTGCGGTGAGTAAAGAGCCCTTGATCATTTACAGCGCGATGATGTTTGCCATTTTAGGGCTTAGGAGTTTGTATTTTGTGCTTGAGGTGCTAAAGGGGCATTTGGTTTATCTAGAAAAAAGCGTGATTGTGGTGTTGGCGTTCATCAGCTTAAAGCTCATTTTGGGCGCGACCAAGCACCTTTTTGGTTTTGGACTAGACATAGGCCCGACTTTGAGCCTTTATATTGTGCTAGGCGTGTTGGGTGGGGGCGTGTGCTTGAGTTTATTTAAGGGCAAAGAAGACACGCCAAGCGCGCCTAAAGAGCCTGTTACAACCCCCGCAGACGCAAGACTAGAGGCGTGCGAGCATAAACTCCAAGATTTGGAAAAGAGAATTGTTAAGCTTGAGGGAGATTGTAAATAGGTTGCGCCTTTAAGGGCAGAGCGCTTTAAGTTGGGCAAACCTAGAGCCGATAGGGCTAAATTTTGCTAAAATGCCCTTTTATCTTACAAGAAAGGGGTTTGCTTGCTTAAGAGAGTAGTTTGTCAAATAGTGGGTTTGGGGGCTTTGGTGGGTTGCTTACCCTTAGAGGCGGCTAAGGATGGTTGGTATGTGCAAGCGGGGGTGGATTACGCCCACGCAGCGGGGTCTCGGGCGACTCGCACCCCTAATTGGACTTCGACAAGTCCCTTTTCTGCCAACATGGGCGGGGTGGATTTTGTGGGGGGCTATAAACAATTCTTTGGCAAAAAAAGACACTGGGGCGTGCGCTACTATGGGCTCATCAGTTTGCAGGGTGGGGGCTTTTCTCAAAAAACAGGGTACAGATACCCCACACAAGGGCCCGTGGGTAACTTTTTTTATGGTGTGGGCATCGATGCGCTCTGGACCTTCTTTTACAACAAGGGAGTCGAGATCGGGGCCTTTATGGGCATGGCCGTAGGGGGGGCTAGCTGGGCTTTGGGGGCGGGCAAGGCCAATGGCGTGTGCCAAACAATGGTGAAAGACGGCGATTGTGTGAGTCTTAATCATTTTTATTTAAAAGATTCGATTGGCATGTCTAACATCAATTACTCCCCCACTTTTGTGCAGTGGATGTTTAACTTTGGGGTGCGGGCAAATTTCGGGGCGCATAATGGCGTAGAAGTGGGCTTTAGAGTCCCTGCCATCAACACGCCTTTTTATACAAACAGCTCAACGAGCCAAACTGACACCTACTCTTTTAGGCGGGTGATCGATTTATATGCCAACTATGTCTATAATTTTTAGGAAGGGGTGTGATGCCTAAATTTGCCTGCTCGTTGTTGTTGCCTTTGGTTTTGCTCTCTTTGACCCACGCTAAAGAGGTCTATGATGCGCAAAAGATCGCCGACTTGTTTTATCAGCTAAATGGCGATGCAAAAGACCCGCATAAGAAAATCAACCACGCTAAGGGCTTTTGTGCGGCGGGGGTGTTTGTGCCCGATGCGAAAGTTACAGCACAGCTAGACATCCCGCTTTTAGATAAACAAAGCATCCCCGCAGAGGTGCGCTATTCACTAGGCGGGGGCAACTTGCATGCCAGTGACAAATCTAAATCAAGGGGCATGGCACTAAGGTTTGGCAGGGACGCTTGGGTGATGGTGATGACAAACGCCCCCATTAACTTTGCCAAAAACGCAGAAGAGTTTGGGCGGTTTTTAGAGATTCGAATCCCTAAAAACGGGCATGTGGATCGAGAAAAAATTAAGAGGGTCACGCAAGAAGTACAGAGTTTTAGAAACTTCGCCCACTACATGCAAAGTGTCGGTGTTACCAAAAGCGTGGCCAACACCCGCTACTACTCCACGCACACTTTTTATTTCAAAGACAAAAAGACTCAACGCTTTTTGCCCGCCCGCTTTAGCTTCATCCCTGTGGAAGGGGTGCATAACCTCACCAATGCCCAGCTCAAGCGCATGGGCGATGAGTTTTTGGAAAAAGACTTTCAAGAAAAGGTCGCTAAAGCCCCCATTGTCTATGACATGGTCTTAGAGTTGGCACATAAAAACGACCCCATAAACGACACGACCAAGTTATGGCATGGCAAACACGAGGAGATCAAGGTCGGGCAACTTAAAGTAGAAAGTTACAGCGGGCATGGGTGCGATGGCGAAGTCTTTATGCCTGCCATGTTGCCTAGCGGGGTAGAAGCGCCCAAAGACCCGCTCTTTAAGTTGCGAAACGAGGTGTATTCCATCACCTTTGCTAAACGGCAATGATGGAGTTGGCGTGGCAGAGTGCGCTTAAGTTTCATGTTTTTTTAATGGCTCTGGGTCCCGTGCTCTTTTGTGTGAATTTAGCTTTTTTGTGGCTGGTAAAAAACCACGCCTCTTTAAATAAAAAACTCTATTTGATGATGCCCATGGTGTTCATGTGGGGGGCGATGGCCTTTTTTAGCGGGGTGTTTTTGTGGGCGATGCAACACTTTAACTTCTCTTGGAAAGTGGGGTTGATGGGGCTTGTGCTGGGTATGGTGTGTGGGGGCGAAGTGTGGCGGGTGCGTAAGCTCAAAATTGCTCGCACCAAAGAGTCTTTGATGCTTGCCTACATTACATGGTGTAAGGGCTTGTATGGACTAAACTTGCTCTTGTGCCTTGCTTTGTTTCTTTAATGCGTTTTGTTTATCACCCCCAAGCCGGCGCACCCATTTTAAGCCTAGAGGATAAGACCTACACACACGTTTATTTAAGCCGCCGCACAAAGGCCACAGAGCAACTCGCCTTACGCAATTTAAAAGACAGCAATTTATATTTTTACAAACCTCTAAGCGTGCAAAAACACAGCGCAAAATTAGAGCTGGTGCGCGTGCAGGCAAAGCCTGTCAGCCCCACACAAACCACGCACTTAATTTGGGCGGTGATCCACACCAAGAATATAGAAAAAGTCCTGCCCTATTTAAACCAAATGGGGGTGGCAAAAATTAGCTTTTTTATGGCGCAGTTTAGCCAAAGAAACGAGCAGTTGGACACAAGCAAACTAGAAAGATTAGAGCGGATCATCATCGCCTCTTGCGAGCAGAGCGGGCGCAGCGATTTAATGCACTTAGAGGTGCTTAAAGATTTAACAAGCGCGCTAGAGCTTTACCCCCAAGCTGGGGTTTTAGACTTGGGCGGGCACGCGCAGGGCCTAGAGCCTCAAAAGGGGGTCATCATCGGGCCTGAAGGGGGCTTTAGCCAAAGCGAAAGAAAGCTTTTTAAAGACAGAGAGGTTTTTAGCCCCTCTAATTTAGTCTTAACAAGCGAGGGGGCGGCGTTGTTTGCCGCTGCCTTAAACTTTAAGGCCTAGAGAGAAAGGGGTTTCACATTCAAATCAGAGGGGAAACTGCGGACAAAGATAATGTTGTTTGTGTCGCTGCAAACTTGCCCGGAGGCGGGGGCTTTGCCATTACAGGGCACAAAGCTAAAGTCTCTATGCAAGTTGTCAATCTGGATACTGAATTTGTGGCTTTTGTTATCCACGCGCCCTAAATAGACCATGCTAGGGAAGATGTTAGAGCTTCGAGTGTCGGCGGCAGTGCTGGCTTTATTTGCTGCATGCATAAACCAACTACCCACTTGCATCGCCGCTCCTGTAGCCCCGCCCACAGCAGCCCCGCCTTGATTAAGAGCCACTTCTGTGCCTGTTTTTAAGATCGCCGAAGCGATGGCTCTGTTTTTAATGGCGGGGAGGGTGGCTTGGTATTCCTTTTGGAAGATGATGGCAAAGTTAGACAACACGCCCATGTTTTCACTCTTGCCATTTTCTACGATTTTAAAGCTGTTGTGGAAAGATCGCCCGTCTTGGATGGTGGGGAGGGCAAAGTTGAGTGAGGGGATTTTATATTCTTTTAAAGTGGGTTGCATGCCATCTTCCACAATCACCCATGTGTATTTTTCACGGCTGTGGTGCATGAGGTTTTTCAAATCCTCGCCCACGATTTTGTTATGGCTCACCCCATAGACCTCTTTTAATTCGTCAATGGCCTTGCTATTGTCCCCATTGTTGGCAAAGAACAGACCACCCACATAATTGACAAGCGGATTGATAAAACCGTTATAAGCACTAAAGCGCTCTAAATTCGAAAAACGGCTTTTAAGCTCTCCATCCAAACTTGACATGCCAGCAACCATTTTGTCTGCCATAGAGGCGTTTTTTTGTTTGGCTTTTTGAAACTCTGCCTCGGCTTTCGCCAACTCTTTATTGTAGGCATCCTTAATGCGGCGCTCTCTGTCGATGGTGCGGTTAAACTCCACCCTTGCGTCTTGTTTATTGCCTAAGAACGCATAATCCAGAGCCATGTAGTAGTTGGTTAAGGTCCATTCATACATGTGGCCTTCATAGGGGACATTCATCGCCGAACCATAAGTGGCTGCCCCGACTTTATCAATGCCCTTTTCCATAGCTTTAAAGTTCGTGTCAAAGGTCTTGTTCGCCTTGTCTAGAGTGTCTAGAGACGCTCTATACTGATCCATCATGAAAGCATTTACCCCACTTTCTAAATTCCACAAGGGCGTGTCTTTTTGTTTCTTGTCTTCAGCCAAAGCACTCTTAGACACTTGGTCGGCTTGCTGGTGGTTTTTGGCGTAATAGGCTTGTTGGAACTGGCTTAACTCCCCACGGCTCGCCGTGTGCGCACACCCCACTAAGATCAAACCTGCCACAGCCACACTGCAATAACTCAACAATCTAAACATACATTCCCTTTTCTCAAAAATAAAAGTCGATTTTACTTTAGGGAAACTTGATAAAACTTAAATATTCCCCCCCCCCCCCCCCCACAAAAAAAAAATCCCCCCCCCCCCCCCCAGTCAATAAATGCCGCTCTGCGCGCCTTTTCTAAACGCTACAGAAAGCTCTATGATCTGCTCTTGGCTGATGTGCAAAACATCGTACTTAACGATGATGGTGTTTTGGCTCTCGTTGATGTACCACTCAATGATGCCCGCTTGCTCTTCAATGGCTTTAAATTTCTCTCGATCGAAGGCATCTAGGGGGAAATAGACATTTTTTTGCTGGCCAGGATTACTCAGCAGGCTTACAAGCCCCAACCACAGCACACACACCACGACCACAAGGATCGCCACCTTCTCCACGCCTAAATAAGTGTAACCCATCCCACCCAACATTCCCCCCACAAACGACCCTACATAGCCATACGAAACAAACATGCCAAGCACTAGCCCTCTTTGGTGTGCCTTAGCAAATTTACTCGCCAAAGATTGCATGATGGGCTCAAGCGTGCCAAAGCCCGCAAAAAAGCACATGATCCCAAAGATAAAAAGCCAAGTCGTGGGCGAGCCTAAATGCCGATCGGCGTAGGCTAAACAAGCATAAGCGATCAAGAATAAAAACACGCCCCCAAGCAGCACTCCCTTAGCCTTGTGGAATTTCTCGGCAATGATGGCCGCAGGGGCCATGCTCACCATGCCAAGCAAAGCCCCGGCTGTGTAGATTTTCCAAAGCACCCCCTTATCCATTTTAAACTCATGCACAAGGGCTAGGGGGATCAAAACAAAAATCAAGGTCATCAAGCACTTTTCAAAAAAAGAGCAACTATTGATGATAAAAATATCCTTGTCTTTTAAGGCATCCAGCAAGCGGGGTTTTTCTTTGAGGGTATAGACAATCTTAGGCGGTTCGGGGACTTTTAGGGCCATTAAAAGCATGGACGATAGGCTTAAAAGGGTGGTGAGCATGAAGAGCCATTGCACCCCAAAGTGCATCCCAATGCTAGGGCCAATCACCATCGCCACTGTGAAGCTAAAGAAAATCCCCGCCCCCATCATCGCCATGGCGTGCGTGCGTTTCTCTTCTTCCACAAGGTCGGCGATCATCGCGCTTAAAACCCCCCCCATCGCCCCCATGCCCTGAATCAAGCGCCCCAAAACAAGGGTTTGGATATTGTGGGCAAGAAAGCAAAGCAAAGAGCCCACACTAAACACCCCCAAGCACCACAACACGACCTTTTTACGGCTGTACTGGTCGCTTAAAATGCCTATGGGGGTTTGGCATAAAATTTGCGTGAGATACGCCCCGCCCACAGCCAAGCCCATCATCATCGCCGAAGCTTTAAAGCCCACAGCGTATAAAGAGATCACGGGCAAGACAATAAACAACCCCAAAAAGCGCAAGGAAGACACAAACACAAGCGGGAGAATTTTTTGCAACATGAACTACCTTTGCGGTGCGCTAGAGCCCGGCCTAAAAACTTCTTGACATGCCTTTTTGTCGTGGTTGAGCACGCAAGACTCTTGCAATTTCTTAAAATCTTGCGCCCGCTTTTCTTGCGCCTGTTGGACCTGACGCATTTGATAGCTATAAACCCCATAAAAAGCTACCCCCGCCACGACAATAAACAACAAATCACCCCGCCTAATTTTAGGGCAAAACTTGCACGCCATCGCATTTCTTTTTTGTCAAGTTTATAACACACTTTCATTTAAGGTAGTATAATAAGGGGATTTATCCCCTTTATGGAGTTTGTCATGCTCGCCAAGTTGGCAAAGGTTTTCACCACCCCCCTAGACTTCATCACCCGTTATTTTAAAGCGGTTGTATTGATTTTAATTGTGCTGTTTGTGTTTGTGAGCAAAGAGAGCACACAAACCCCCTCGCCCAATCTGGCTAAAATTTACCTCTATGGGCCCATTTTTGAAAGCGAGAGTTTAAGGGCACAGGTGCAACAAGTTTTAGCAAACCCCAGCGTTAAGGGCGTGCTTTTACTCATCGACTCGCCGGGAGGGAGCATTAGTGCCAGTGTGGAGTTAAACGACTTGCTCACGGAACTTAGAAAAAAAATACCCATCGTGGCTTACGCCCAGGGCGTGATGGCAAGCGGGAGCTATTACGCAGGGATGGCGGCCAACACGATTTACGCCAATAGGGGCGCGCTTGTGGGCTCTATTGGTGTGATCTTTAGCGGGGTGAATATACAAGCTCTCATGGACAAAGTCGGCATCAAATCACAGGGGCTGGCTAAGGGGGCCTATAAAGAAGTGGGCACTTTTACGCGGGCTTGGACGGATAAAGAAAAGCAATACTTGGATCGCCTGCTCGATCAAGAGTATCAAATGTTTGTGGGCGATGTGGCTAAGGCGCGTAAGCTAGATGTCAAAAACGCCCCTGATTTTGCTGAGGGCAAGATTTTTAACGCCAAAGAAGCCCTAGATTTGCACCTCATCGACCATGTAGGCACTTACAACCAGGCCATTAAAGCCTTGCAGTCTTTAAGCCATGTCAAAACCCCCATTTGGCTGCAAAAAGATCGCTTTGAGCGACTCATGGACAAATTCTTGCAATCCAGCACGCAAGTTTTGGGGCGGTATTTGGGGGTTGGACTTCATTAGCCAAGTTAGGCTACAATGGGGGGTTTGATTTAATCTTAAAAGGTCGCCTATGGCTGCAATTTATCCTTATGTCTTGGTGATTCATTTATCCTGTGCCGTGATCTTTATTGGCTATCTTTTCTTTGATGTGCTGATTTTGCCTAATGTCAAAAAGCTTTACGGGGATGAGATCGCCAGCAAGGCGGCGCAGGGGATCGGCCAGCGGGCGGTGAAAATCATGCCCATTTGCGTGCTCTTGCTATTGATCACGGGGGGGATGATGGTGAGCCAATATATCGGGGGCGATAAGGGCTACTTTGAAACCCCCTTTCAAAAGGTTTTGATGTTAAAAATTTGCTTTGCATGTGGGATTTTTGTGATGGTGGGGATCGCTTTAACTTGCAAATTCTTAAACAAAAAGAACCCCCTTGAGAAAATCATACACCCGAGCGTCCTCATTTTAGGGGGGCTCATCATCGTGTGCGCCAAGCTGATGTGGTACGCCTAATGTGCTCCCTTTACACTTCTTTACCCCCCCATTATTTAGACTTGAGCGTGTGGCACTCCTTTTTGAGGCGGCTTTAAAACGGCGCGGGCGGCGTTTTAAAGAGGGGATGAAAGGAAGTCTGTGGAAAACGAACATTTAGGTCGGGGCATTAAAGTACGCCAATTGTTGATGATCGCGCTTGGCGGGACGATTGGCACGGGGTTATTTGTGGGCACGGGGGGCAACATCGCCAACGCCGGGCCTTTAGGGACATTGATTGCCTACATGGTGGGTGGGGTGATTGTGTATGCGATCATTTTGTCTTTGGGAGAGCTGGCAAGTGTGTATCCCACCACGGGCAGCTTTGGCGATTATGCGGGCCGTTTTATCGGGCCGGCGACAGGCTATATGGTCTTTTGGATGTATTGGGTGGGCTGGGTCATCACGGTGGCGGTGGAGTACATCGCTGTGGGCTTGCTCATGCAAAGATGGTTTCCTCATGTGCCCGTGTATTACTTTGTCATGGGCTGTATTGTGTTGATCTTTTTACTCAACGCCTTTTCGGTGAAAATCTTTGCTGAGGGGGAGTTTTTTTTAGCGTCCATTAAGGTTTTGGCGGTCTTTATTTTCATCGTCTTGGGCGTTGTGGGGATTGTTTATCAAATCCACTTGCACGGCTTTAGCTCGGTGTGGGCAAATTTTTACATGGCGCAGGCTAACCCAAAATTAGGGCTAGAGGCAGGGTTTTTCCCCAAGGGGGCAATGGGGGTCTTTGGGGTGATTTTGGCCGTGATCTTTGCCTACACAGGTACCGAGATTGTAGGCGTGGCAGCAGGGGAGGCAAAAAACCCGAGCGTGGCGATGCCTAAGGCCATTAAGGCGACTTTGTGGCGGATTGTGTTTTTCTTTTTAGGGTCGGTGGTGGTGATCTCTGTCTTTTTGCCCATGACAGACTCGAGCATCGCTAAAAGCCCCTTTGTGAGCACCTTAGAGCGTATCCCCCTGCCCTTGATTGGTACAGGGGTTCCTTATGCTGCCGATGTGATGAATTTTGTCATCATCACAGCGATTTTATCCACGGCAAACTCTGGGGTTTATGCCTCTAGCCGTATGGTCTATGGCTTGGCGCAAAAAAAGATGTTTCCCCCCATTTTTGCCAAACTCAACAAACAGGGCACGCCCATTTATGCGATGTATTTATCCATGGGTTTTACCTTGCTTGGCATGTTCACCCAAGCCTACGCGCCTGAAAAGATCATCGAATCGCTCATCAACATCATCAGTTTTAGCGTGATCATCGTGTGGATCAGCGTGAGCGTGGCGCAGTATAACTTTCGAAAACAATTTGTGGCTTCGGGCAAATCCTTAGACGACTTGCCTTATCGCGCGCCTTTTTTACCCTTAATCCAGCTGGTGGGCATCAGCGGATCGATTGTGGGGATTGTAGGGGCGTATATGGACCCAGAGCAACGCATCGGGGCGTATTTAACGATTGGCTACACCCTTTTATGCTATTTGGGCTACTACCTCACTAAGGACAAATGGGGGGCTTAAACAAAGTTTGGCTATACTGGGCAAAAATACTTAAATTTAAAGGACAGCGATGAGGTTTATAGCGTTAAGCGTGGCTTTGGCCATGGGACTAGGGGCAGGGTCGATCAATATCCAAACCATGCCCGAGGTGAAAAACCGCGTGGGAGCGGATCACAACGGGAACAACACGATTTATTCTTACCACAACTCCGTAAAAGAGGCGAAAAAGGCCGTGGTGAATATCTCCACACAAAAGAAGATTAAAAGCAATTTTATGAGCGGGGGGATCTTTAATGACCCCTTTTTTCAACAATTCTTTGGCGATTTGTATAACTCTGTGCCAAAAGACCGGGTCGAAAGGGCACTGGGCAGTGGTGTCATCATCTCCAAAGATGGCTACATCGTCACCAATAACCATGTCATCGATGGGGCGGATAAAATTTCTGTCACGATTCCAGGGAGCAGTAAAGAGTATGTAGCCACCTTAGTGGGTAAGGACGCGGACAGCGATCTGGCGGTGATCAAAATCAATAAAGACGACTTACCAACCATACAATTTGCTGACAGCAATGACTTATTGGTGGGAGATTTGGTTTTTGCGATCGGCAACCCCTTTGGCGTGGGCGAAACCGTAACACAGGGCATCGTCTCAGCACTCAATAAAACGAGCATTGGGATCAACAATTACGAAAATTTTATCCAAACCGATGCCGCCATTAACCCGGGCAACTCGGGGGGGGCGCTCATTGACAGTCGTGGCGGCCTTGTGGGGATCAACACGGCGATTTTATCGCGCACGGGGGGCAACCACGGCGTGGGCTTTGCGATTCCCTCAAACACAGTTAAACACATCGCCATCCAGCTGATTAAAACGGGCACGATCCATAGGGGTTATTTGGGCGTGGGCATCCAAGATGTCAGCTCCGAGTTGCAATCTAGCTACAATGGGCAAGAGGGTGCAATTGTCATTAATATTGAAAAAGATTCCCCTGCCAAAAAAGCGGGCCTGATGATTTGGGACTTGATCATGCAAGTTAATGGCAAAAAGGTGAAAAACTCCGCCGAGTTGCGTAATTTGATCGGCTCTATGGCACCCAACCAACGCGTCACGATCAAATACATGCGCAACAAGAAGGAATACACCACAAGCCTAGTCCTCACCGAGCGCAAAAACCCCAATAAGAAAGAAACCAGCACCGCCCACGAGGGCGCGCACGGGCAACTTAGCGGGCTAAAAGTCGAGACTCTAACGCCTAGACTGCGCAAAGAAGCCCGTATCCCTGAAAACATCCACGGCGTGTTGGTGCAAGAGGTCAAAGAAAATTCTAAGGCTCAAGATTTAGGCTTTAGACAGGGCGATGTCATCATGCAAATTGAAAATGTCAGCATCACGAGCATTGAGGACTTTAACCGCGCTTTGAGTCGCTATAAAAATGTCCCTAAACGCTTTTTAGTCTTTGACATCAACCGGGGCTATAAACAAATCGTGGCGAAATAACCCAAGTGGAGGGGTTGATTGCAGAGGGGAGGATGCAGGCTTGCTTTGAAAACAATTTAAAGTTTTTTCAAGCTCGCTTGCCTAAGCTTTATGCCAAACTTCTAACCCCTCCCACGCTTTATAATTTGCTCAGCAACGAAGGCGGGGTCAATGTTTTAAACCTAACCGATCACAGTTTGCTTTTCCCCTGCATTGAGGGGCAACACCAAATGCTCAATTTGGCTAAAGAGTGGGCGCAAAGCCCGCTAAATAACCCCAAATGGCGGCTTGATGACAACGACATCACCCCTTTAAACCCGCTTGAATCTTTGCCCTTAACCAACGAAGGCTGCCAAGCCCTGTTAAATTTAAGCCCCACTGAAAGCGGCACTATATGCCGCTTGGGGGCAAACTTCTACCCGCCCACGATTTTTTATGGTTTAGCGGGGGGGCTGTGCTTGGCACTGCTCTTAGAGCAAGGGGCGTTTTTCCACGCTCTTTATTTGTGCGAGGAGCACCCCGACTTGTGGCGCATCAGCTGTTATTTTGTTGATTACGCCCGCTTGTTTGAGGCAACGCCCCCGAGTGCGTGTGTACTGATTCTGGGGCAAATTCCCCCCGCCTTGTTGCAAAACATCTTTGTCACTAAAAAGATCACGCATAGTTTTTTGCACCTAGAATTTGACCCCTACAAAAACGAAAATACACAAGAGCAAGCCCAAAGCTTCCATCAAGCCAAGAAAAGCGCGCTCAGAGGGTGGGGCAGCTTTGAAGATGAAATGCTGGGCTTAAACAACACCCTAGAAAATCTTAAAACAAACCCTCCCATTTTTCAACCTAAACACCTCAAATCCATAGACCTTCCCATTTGCGTGGTTGGCAATGGCCCTAGCTTAGATTCTCTCTTGCCCTTTTTAAAAGAAAACGCGCCTAAAATGGTGGTTTTTAGCTGCGGAACGGCTTTAAAGGTGCTAAAGAGGGCTGGCATAGCCATAGATTTTCAAATTGAAATCGAGCGCATCGGGTATTTAAAAGAAGTTTTGTTGGACGCACCCTTAGGCGACACGCCTTTAATCTGTGGCAATATGCTAAACCCAGAGGCTTTAAGTTGCGCTAAAGAAGCGTATGTGTTCATGCGAGGGGGGAGTGGCAGTGGATATTTGGCCCCGAATTTAAGTGTAGAGTTTAGCGCACCCTTTGTGGGCAATGCGGGGGTGGCAATCGCAAGCTTGTTGAGCCACACTTTAATTTTGTGCGGACTGGATTGTGGCTACATTGAGGGGCAGACAAAGCACGCTAAAGGCTCTTACTATGGCCAAGAGGACTTACAAATCCCCCCAAACACCCTAGAAGTACGCGCGAATTTTGGTAAAACAAGAGTCTTTAGCGATGGCTTATTTTTGCTCTCGGCTAAACAAATGGGACAACTATTTGCGCACAGACAAAACAAGGTCTATAACCTTTCTAGCGGGGCGTTTATTGAAAACACCACACCCATAAGGGCGCAAGATTTAAAGCTTGCAGAGAGAAACAAAGCCAAAGCCATTAGGCGCATTAAAAACGCCTTTAAGCCCCTTAAATTGAGGCCACCCAAAGAGGATTTTAGCGCCTTTCAAACGGCTTTAACAAAGCTCTTAAACACCCCCATTAACACTAAGAAAGACCTTTACGCTTTAGTAGATGACATCAACGCCTCGAGCATCGACACCACTAGAAAGCAACCTTTAGTGGGGCTTTTGTTTGAGGGCTCGCTCTCTCATCTGTGTTTGCATTTGCTCGCGGCTTGTTTGCCTTTAAAACAAGCTGAGTTGCCCGAATTTTACACCAAAGCCAAAGACATTATCTTAAGCACCCTAGATAAAATGCACGCCACCTATCAAGCAAGTTTAAAAGAATAGCTCGATGCGAATCTGATTTATGGCATGTCCTCAATGTTGTATTTGTAGCGTTGTTTTTCTAGCTCTAATTGCAGACGGTGTTTTTCCTCTTGCAGCAATTCGGCTTGGCTTTGGAGTTTTTGGATGGCGCGGCTCATGTAGTAAATGTTGTTGCTAAGATAGATTTTAGGCATAAAAAGGAGCAAAACCACAAAAAAGATGGAAAAAATAGCGACTAAAGAAAGCAAGGAGAATCCTTGCTGCTCTTGTGTGCTGTTGGCAAATAGGGCTTCGCGCTCTTTGTCTGTGGCGCGCAACCGCCTTTCTTGCCCTTCAGGTTCTAGGGGTTTGGAGGACACCATAAAGCCTTAAAGTGAAAAGCCCGCATTTTAGCGCTACGCGCACGCGGATTATGGCGCACTTCCTGCGGACTTGGGGTAATGGGCTTTTTAGTGAGCATTTCGCCATAGGTTTTGGCGTATTCTCTAAAGGCGTGCTTAACCTGTCTGTCTTCTAAAGAGTGGAAGGCAATGACACATAAAAGCGTGTCTTGCAAGGTTTTAGAATACTCTAACAAAGTTTGTAGGTTTTGCATTTCAGCATTCACCTCCATGCGAATCGCTTGAAAGACTAAGGTTGCGGGGTGCAACTTGCCCCTATGGGTGTGCTTGGCTAAAAAGTTGGCCAAATCTTGCGCCGTGTTAAAGGGCTGTTTGTGGCGTTGCCGCACGATGAGAGAAGCGATTTTTTTATATTCACGCACTTCGCCCGCCTGCAACACCCGCTCCAATTCATAAAGACTGTAATGATTCACTACTTTAAAAGCATCCAAAGATTGCTCCATATCCATACGCATGTCCAGATTCAAAGAGTGAAACCCAAAGCCCCGATGGGGGCTATCTAGCTGTAAAGAACTCACGCCCAAATCGGCTAAAATACCATCAATGGGTGCGGGTAAAGTCGGCAAAATTGTGGCAAAATTGCCCGCACAATAGTTAAAGCGGTCCGTATAGGCGGCTAATCTTTCTGAGGCTAGAGTGCTGGCTTGGCGATCCCGATCGATGCCTATGACACGCAGGCGCGGGTAAGCTTCTAGCAAGGCTAGAGCGTGTCCGCCAAGCCCCAAAGTGCAATCCACTAAAACAGGTTGTGGCTTTTGGGATAGAGGCTCAAAAAAAGCGACAACCTCTTCTAACAAAACGCTCTGGTGCAGGTGTAATCCTTTGGCAAGTTAGCATGGGCATAAGCCGAGTTCTGTCGAGGGTGGTTATTTATCTTGGATGGGTTTTACAACCCACCTCTTGCGAAGTGCCTCATCAAAGACTTTACCATACACTTCTTGCTACAGATTGGGTTTACCTAGCCAACCCCAATTGCTTGGGGCGCGGTGGGCTCTTACCCCACCTTTTCACCCTTACTCTAAAAGAGCGGTTATTTTCTGTGGCACTTTCCCTTAGCTTGCGCTAGCCATCCGTTAAATGGAATCTTGTCTTTCGTAGCTCGGACTTTCCTCTTTGGTTTGACCCAAAGCAACCACCGCCCATGCAAGCCTTGATTCTAGCTAAATTTAGCTTAATCTTTATGGAATGCAACTCTTGTTGTTTGGTTAGGAGAATCAGCAATGCATCGCAAAAGGGGTGATTTTCATTGTTGCCACTCGTTAAGAAAATGGCGGATTTTGTGCTTTCCACTCTTAGATATTGGCCAATTTATAGCCAAGTTTGAAGTGGTTATCATTTCTCATAGCACAAAAAATAGCAACGATTTTCTGGACCCCATGCTGTAAATCATTTTATTGCAACTCAAGACATCTATTCTATGTTGTATAATTTTCTAGCTTTGAGTTGGTTATTTATAATGATATAGAATTTAGAGGACGGCTTAGATGTCTCAAAAATTAGAAGGCGAAGAAACATTAGAGATTAGAACAAGCAAGGATAACTACCCTATCAAAGAACTCAGGCTAGCTAAAGATAGAGTTAGTGTCTTTGACATGAAAAGAAGACTAGATGATCCCAAACGATGGAGGATCAATCTCCAACCAGATTTTCAGAGAAACCCAAGAGTTTGGAAAACTAAGCAGAGATCAGAGCTCATCGAATCGATTCTCATAGGGATTCCTCTGCCCGTCATTTACATGATTGAATCTGAAAAGCTGGGTTCTCAAGAACCCACTCGTCAAGTGATCGATGGTCTGCAAAGGCTAACCTGTATCCAAGATTTTCTTAATGAAAAGTTTGCCCTGCGTTCTTTGAAGATCTTGCCAAACATTAATGAGAAGAAATTCTTAGCCTTAGAGCCATTTATGCAAAATAGGATTGAGGATTACCAACTGGAGGTATATACGATCCTGCCTCCCGTGCCCGATCGGGTCAAGTTTGATGTCTTTGATCGACTCAACAGAGGGGGAACACAGCTAAATAATCAGGAAATGCGCAATGCGATTTATTGCGGCCGCTCTACAACTTTCATTAATTCCATGTGCCAATTGGAGAGCTTTAAGCAACTGATGGGAGAGAAACTTAGCTCGAGAATGAAAGATCGCTACCTTGTCTTGCGCTTTGTAGCGTTTTATTTGCTAAGAACAGAGCGTTTAGGCGATCTTAAATACACAAACATGGATGATTTTTTGGCGGAAGTGATGAAGCGGATCAATCAATCTAAGGAAGAGACTTATGAAGATGTGCTTGGAGACTTTGATCAAGCCATGAAAGATATATTAGCGCAAAGCGATGATTCTATTTTTAGATTTAAGAGCAAGGAAAGAAAGAGTCAAAAAAGACCGATTAATATAGCCCTTTTTGAGTGTTTTGTATATCTATTTGTGCGTGCCCACCAAGAACGCAAGAAAATTGCGATCGAGGCACTTGAACAATTAAAAGACGAATTTGAGGATTCAGGCACATTTGCCTCTGGCGTTGAAAGTCCAAGCAACATTGAATTTAGATTCGCGCAAGTAGAAGAGATGTTAAGGAGGGCTTCACATGATTAACTTTATTCAGATTGAAAACTTTAAGAGTATCCAAAAAGAAGTCTTTGAGTTAAGGCCCCTAACTTGTTTTACGGGCACAAACTCGGTAGGCAAGTCTAGTGTGTTGCAGACCATTCTATTAGCCTCTTATTACAACCATAACAATATATGGCTTAGGGGTGCTATTGACTTTATCATGGACTATGCTAGTATTAAAAATAACGAAATCAAAGCCAAAGAAAGTCGGCTTCTGTTGCGTAAAGACCAACAACAAGCAGAATTGGTGTGTAGTCGCGATCAGCTTTGGCATTTTGAGGGAACGCCTTTAGATTTAGTGTTTGAAGAAAATCTTTTCTATCTTTGGTCAAACAGAATAGGGCAACAATCCCAAGCAAAATCCCAAAAAGATGTGAAGTTTGGCATAGATGGAGAATACGCTTTTGCCTATTACCATGACAATAGGCAGACTCTCGATCAAGACCTGTATCACGATATGCAGGAAATTTTAGAAACTAATCTAGAATTGTTTACAGAAAAGATTGGGGATTATGTCCGTGTTGCTTTTAGAAAGTCCGGGACAGCAAGTCCTTTTTCACCTTTTAATGTGGGAGCGGGGGTGAGCTATGTTGCTAAGATTTTAATCATGGCTCTTTCGCTCAAAGAAAACGATATTTTTCTCATTGAAAATCCAGAAATCCATTTGCACCCTAAAGCCATTGCCAATTTGGCAAGCTTTTTTGCTAAACTCGTTGCGCGTAAAAAAATCCAATTGATTATTGAGACACATTCGGCTTATTTTTTACACAAACTCCGCCATGAGGTCTATAAGAAAAATCTATCCAGCGATGCTGTGCGCTTTTTTTATAAAGATCAGCCCAATAAAAGTTTTGAGGTCATTGATATTGGTGCAGGGGGACGATTGGTCGATCCAAACAAGGAGCCCATTAACTTCCCCACGGGTTTTTTAGATGTCGGCTTGGACGAACTATTGGAGATCATGTGATGGGCTTTTCCATGTGCTGCGAAGACGATTTATACGAAGCGTTTTTAAAATTCAAGAAGGGAAAGCCCATAGAAATAGAAGATAAATCTCTTGTGGAGCGCATGTTGCATTACTATAAACCTGAGATTTTGCCCACTAAAGAACAACTAAAAATCTTAGAAATTTGGGACCCAGAGTTGCGTGCCAACATCATAAAAAGCGGGCATGTTTATCCCCAAAAGGAAGCTCTAGCCCACACGAAATACAAGATCGTTTTATCTAGCCATAAAAATGATTTCCCCTTCGTTAATGTAAATAGCGATGTGATTGAAAACAATTTCAGCGCTACTTTTTTTCATAGAGAAAAAAGAGATAAAGCCAAACAACACATTAAGGCCCTGCTGGAACATTGCAAATATTGTGTCATCCACGATAACTATATACTAGATCACCAAAGTACCTTTAAGGCATTTGCTAGAGAATTGCTCCCAAAGAGAAGATTGAAGATAATCTTAAGTTGTGATAAAAACTCCAGGGGGCAATCTCTAATTACAGACCTAAAACAGATTTGTGGAGATTGGACCATCACAAAGAACACCACCCAATACCAAAGAACCCATGATCGTTACATTTTAGTTGAAGACACAATAGAAATCATTCTGACAAGTGGCATTGACTATTTGTATGATGAAAGTAAAGATTTTAGCTACTTAGTGAGAGAAAAGCCCAAAGATTTACGACTTTAAACGAACCTTTTTTGCTGTGATTGTTGCTATGCTCACGAAATGCGCTGCACTCTAATCAAATAAAGCGGCCCATTTCTTAAAATGAAAAAATCAACAACATAAGGGATTGCAAAGACAATCCCCACAATCCCGAGCAATAAAGACACTGAGAAAACATTTGTCCCATGCCTCCTTTAGAATCCAAATAAAAATGTTTTACTGGGTTATTCACGCAACACTATACGCAACCTCACTTCCTTTGAGCTTTTAGCGTTTTAAAAATCAGTTGTAAATGTGCTTTCTTTAGGGTGCGCAAACGCTCATTAAAATGTTTTTAAAGAGTTTCATACAATCCCCATTTAGATTTTAAATGGTAATTTGAGCGCAACATGTGTTGATCTCACCAAGTGCAAACCCATATTCAAAAACTCTAAGTTCTAGTTGCTTGGCTAACGCGTCTAGACTCTCTTTCAAGGCGGCGTATCAAGTTTTATAATGCTCGTCTTTGGCTTTAGTAAGTGGGTTTAACTTGCCCTTGCCATCTCTAGCGCTAACAAACTCTTTAATGTCATAAAAACTGGCGTTGGGATGAAAAAGCATAAACACCAAACAATCGCCTAAAAGCTCTCTATCCTCTTGCCAAGAGTCGCTATAGGGTTGGTAAAATTGGTCGCGGTTATTGATTCAAGCGGGCTTTACGCTGTGGCGGATGGAGAAATGTACCGTCCCAATTAAAAGACTTTGGGCGTTTAATACAAAAAATTGCTGTGTAGCTTCTTTTGTTCGTTGGTCACACAAATAAGATTGTTATTTTGCATATCTAGCGGGGTTTGGATATAGCCCCAAATTTCTTGGGCTTTGTTATTATCATACCAATACACCCAAGCGTTTAAGTTTTCTACATCATCTAACGCCTAAATTCTTTCATGTCCAAAACTCTCCATTAGAGTCGTGGATGTCTAGTTTAACTGGGGTAGTCTTTGACGCGCGCTTAAAACCCACACAAAAAGCCAATTAGGAAAGCTGCCCCTGACATTGTCAAAAGTGTTCTCCCGGACACATAAAGCCACCCAAAAAGCGCGCATTAAAGTGCGTGCGGAAAGTTTTAAAATTGCTAGAATTGAGGCATTTAAGTTTAGAGAAACTTGCCAAAATAGGGCCATTAGGCTTTAAGAAGAGGTTTAGACCACACAAAACCCTTTTGTGGGGGTAGGCCATGCTTAAAGGAAAGCTTTTCAAAGGCAAGCTATGCTTAGGGAGCTTAGGGAAAAGCTACACTAAGAAAAAGCTACGCTTTTTCTCCACCAAAATACACCAAAGCCGAGCCCCAAGTTAAGCCCCCGCCAAAGGCATCTAAAAGCATTAAATCACCCGTTTTGAGTTTGCCCTGTTCGTAAATGTCGTTCATCGCCATAGGGATGCTGGCCGCCGAGGTGTTGCCGTATTTTTGCACGGTTAAAACCACTTGTTCCTCCTTAAAGGCGAGTTGGTTTTGCACCGCTTGGATGATGCGTAAATTCGCTTGGTGGGGGATAAAGTAGGTGATTTGCTCGGGGGTGATGGCGTTGGCTTGAAGGATTTCCTCCACATCTTTTAGCAAGGTTTTAATGGCGAGTTTAAAAACCTCATTGCCTTTCATGTGCAGGGCTTGGCTGTCCTCATACCCGGGGCAAAAAGCACTGCCTTTGATGTTTCTTGGGGTGTAAAGGTAGTCGCCAAAATTCCCATTGGCGGCGATTTTCACATCTAAAATGCTTTTTTTAATGTCCTTGGTGGGCGAGATCACACACGCGCCCGCTCCATCTCCAAAGAGAACACAAGTGGAGCGATCGCTAAAATCCAACACGCTGCTGCACTTCTCTGCCCCCACAATCAACACATTTTGATACGCCCCGCTTTCCACAAACGCCTTAGCAGTGGCGAGCAAGTAGATAAACCCACTACAAGCGGCAATGAGATCCATGCTGGGCGTGTTTTCTAAGCCCAATTTGGCACTTAAACCACAGGCCGTAGAGGGCATGGCAACATAATCCGGGCTTAAAGTCCCCACTAAAACCAAATCGATGTCTTCTTTGCGCAAGCCGGCACGCTCAATGGCAAGCTTGGCCGCCTGCACGCCCAAATCACTGCTCTTTTCCTCGGGGCTGGCAAAATAGCGGGTCTTGATCCCCGTGCGCTTTTGTATCCACTCATCGCTGGTGTCTAAAAGCGTCTCAAAGGCACTGTTAGGGACACAATTTGTAGGTACATACGAAGCCACTGAGCGCAACATTGCATAGGGCATAAAAATCCTTTAATTCGAAGCCGTAGGCTCTGTGGGGGTTTTGTGGCTAAAGGCTCGCGCCATTTTTTCTGCTACGCCACTTTCCTTAGTCTTAATCGCCTGATAAATGGCGCACTCAATCGCCCGCGCGTTGCTTTTGCCATGGCTGATGATGACAGCTTTATTCACCCCTAAAAGAGGAGCCCCGCCATACTCGGCGTAATCCGTTTTTTGCTTAAGCATGCCAAAGGCTTCTTTTAAAAGAAACGCCCCAATTTTGGCACTAAAATGCTCTTTAATCGTGGTTTTAAAAATGTTGCCAATCGCGCTGGCAACCCCCTCGGTGGTTTTAAGCACAATATTGCCCACAAAACCATCGCACACCACGACATCCACACTATTGACAAAAATGTCATTGCCCTCCACATTGCCTTTAAAAATAGGCGTGCCCTCTTTAGGGGGAGCAAAAAGGGGGTATTGGTTGATGAGTTTAAACGCCTCTTTGGTCAAGCTATCGCCCTTGCTGTCCTCCTCACCATTGGCTAAAAGCCCCACAGTGGGGCTGTCATAGCCCAAAACGCTTTTGGCATACTCATAACCCAAAATGGCAAAATCGAGCAAATACTCCGCCTTGCAATCGGTGTTCGCGCCCACATCTAAACACAAACTCGCCCTCTTACCCACAGAGGGCATCAAAGTGCATAGAGCGGGGCGACTCACCCCCCTAATGCGCCCGAGTTTGAGCGTGGCAAGCCCCATTGTCGCCCCGCTGTGCCCGGCAGACACTAAGGCATCTGCCCCGTTTTTTAAAATATCCATCCCCACAAAAATCGAAGACTCTTTGCGCTTAAGCGCGTCCGTGGCCTGCTCATCCATGCGGATAAAATCGGGGCAGTCGATGACCTCCACCTTAGAAGCCAAATCCTTAGAGATAAAGGCCTTAGCTTGTTTGGCATCGCCCACCAAAACGGGCTCAAACGCCTTGTTTGCTAAAGCCTTAGAAACACCCTCAATAATGGGTAAGACCCCAAGGTCAGCCCCCATCATATCGACAACGATTTTCATCGCTGGCTATTTGTAATTGCCTGTGAATCGATTGACAAAATGGGGCAACTTCCAGCTTCCATCCTTGCCTTTAACGGGCATGGCTAATTTAGCTGTGTAGTGGGTGCGGCGTTTTCTCGCCCTTGTTTTACTCACGCGTCTATCAGGTACGGCCATTGTTCATCCTTTATTATGGTTGGTCTAAATAGTGGTAATCGGCTTGGATACTCTGCACTTCAGAGCGCAAAACATCTGCTAAATCAATGATGCCATTAAAACACTCGATGGCATCTAAGGCATCCACGCCCAAGCCCTCTAGACTCTGTTTGGGATCAAACACCCCATCAGAGAGTAGAAGTTTTAAATCTTGAGACAAGGTTTTGTTAAAGACTTCGGCGCTGCGCGCGCACACAACCTGCACCTCTCCGCGCAAATGCCCCTCAAATATAAACAGCTTAGGGGCGACTCGGCGCACCTGCCCGTCCAAGCGCACGCCCTCAAAGGCGCACGCCACAGACTTAGCCAAATGCCCGATTTTTTGCATTTCTAGGCGCACTATTTGCTAAAGAAAAAAGCGATTTCTCTTTGGGCGTTTTCTTCGCTATCGCTGCCATGCACGACATTGGCATCGATGTTTTCGGCAAAATCCGCCCGAATTGTGCCGGGTTTGGCGGCTTTAGGATCAGTCGCGCCCATCAGCTCGCGGTTTTTCTCCACAGCATTCGCCCCCTCTAGCACCATCACCACCACCTCGCCGCTGGTCATAAACGCGATCAAATCGTTGAAAAAAGGGCGGTCTTGGTGGATGGCGTAAAACTCCTCAGCCTGCGCTTGGTTTAGATGCAGGCGTTTGATTTTCACCACCTCCAGCCCCGCCTCTTCAAAACGGGTGATGATTTTGCCGATGATGCGCTTTTTCACACCATCGGGTTTGATGATAGACAAGGTTTGCATACGCGTCCTTACTTGAAATCTAAACCGCCCATTCTAGCAAACGAAGCTAGGGTTTTAGCTTAAGCTATTTGCCAAGCGTGTAGAAAAATGCGCTAGAGTCCTTGTATCTAGTTGCAAGGGGATTTCATGCGGGCTTTTTTGTCTTTGTTGTTGGTGGGGGTGTGTTGGGCCAAGCCCTTGGTCTATGTGCTGGCCACTGGCGGGACCATTGCGGGCAGCTCTGCTAGCCAGTTAAGCAGCGCTTACAAGGCGGGAACTGTTGGCGTGGGGACGCTATTAAGGGCAGTGCCACAGCTTAAAAACCTTGCTGCCATCCAAACAGAGCAAATCAGCAACATCGGTTCGCAAGAGATGGACAACGCCACTTTGTTAAAACTTGCCAGACGCACGCAGGCCTTGCTCGATCGGCCCGAAGTGCATGGCGTGGTGATCACGCACGGGACAGACACGATGGAGGAGAGCGCGTATTTTTTAGACCTTGTGGTGCATAGCAAAAAGCCCATTGTGTTTGTGGGGGCAATGCGCAACGCCAGCTCTCTTAGCGCCGATGGACCTTTAAACCTCTACAACGCCATAGCCGTAGCAGCGGACAAACAAGCGCAGGGCAAGGGGGTTTTGGTGGTGATGGATGGGTGCATCCACGCGGCCAGAGAAGTGAGCAAGACCAACACCACACACACGGACGCTTTTAAGTCCTTAAACACCGGTCCGCTAGGCTCTGTGCTCTATGGCCAAGTGCATTTTTACATGCAACCCACCCGCAAACACACCTTTAACAGCGTGTTTAACATCGCCAGCATTAAAAGCCTGCCACGCGTGGATATTCTCTATGCGCACGAAAACGACAACCCCGACTTTATACAAGCGGCTTTGGCTAAGGGGGCTCTTGGCATCATCAGCGCCGGGATGGGCAATGGCAACCTTTACCCCTCAGTGCTTCAAAGCCTAGCGGGTGCAGTGGCGAGGGGAGTTGTGGTGGTGCGCTCTAGCCGCGTGGGTAGTGGGGAGATCACCCAGCCGGGCGAGATCAACGATGCCAAATACAACTTTTTAACCAGCGACAACTTAAACCCATCCAAAGCGCGGATTTTGCTCATGGTGGCGCTCACAAAGACCCAAGATTTAAAAACCCTACAGCAGTACTTTTTGGAGTATTAGGTTAAAATTGGGGTTTATTCCACATAAAGGCTTGCCATGCACATGGATGCACATGAATATTTGGATTTTGAAGATGTCTTGATCAAACCTAGACGCAGCCCCATTAATTCCCGCCAAGAGGTCGATTTAACCCGCTCATTTAAAACCAAAAGCGGGTTTGTGTTAAACGGGGTGGGGGTGATGGCGGCAAATATGGACAGCGTGGGCACTTTTAGCATGGCTAAGGCCCTCGCACAAGAAAAAATGTTCACAGCTCTACACAAGTTTTACACTTTGGAGCAGTGGGTGGCGTTTGCCAAAGAAAACCCGCAAGTCCTGCCCTATGTCTTTGCCACGATTGGCTCAAGCCAAGCAGAATTAGAAAAATTGGAGCGTATTTTAGAGGCCATCCCCGTTTTGACGAATATTTGTATCGACATCGCCAATGGTTACAGCGCGCATTTTTTGCCCCACATCGCTAAAGTGCGCGAGAAGTTTCCTAATAAAGTCCTGATGGCGGGCAATGTCGTGGGGGCAGAGATGAGCGAGGCACTCGTGCAAGCGGGGGCGGACATTGTCAAGGTGGGCATTGGCCCGGGCAGTGTTTGCACCACGCGCAAAATGACGGGAGTGGGCGTGCCGCAATTTTCGGCCATTGTGGAGTGCGCGCAGGCAGCGCACGCTTTGGGCGGGCTGGTGTGTGGGGATGGGGGCTGTGCTTGTGTGGGCGACATCGCTAAAGCCCTAGCGGGGGGGGCAGATTTTGTGATGCTGGGCGGGATGCTGGCCGGACACGCTGAATCCGAGGCTAAAATCGTAGAAAAAGAAGGTAAAGCTTACGCTCTTTTTTATGGCATGAGCTCTTTTACTGCCATGCAAGAGCACCACGGGGGGGTGCGCTCTTATCGGGCCAGCGAGGGCAAGGAAGTGTATTTGCCCTTTAGGGGAGCGGTTGCGTCCAGTTTGCAAGAGATTTTAGGCGGACTGCGCTCCACTTGCGCCTATGTGGGGGCTATCAACTTAGAGGAATTGCCTAAGCGGGCCATTTTTATTCGGGTGCGCCGGCAAATCAACCCCATTTACAACCATTTAGAAGCCCCGCATGGAAGCTGACTTGATCCACGCCCGGGCGTTGTTTTACCGCCTGTGGCACTATATGGTGATTTTTGTGCAAAGAGAGTCTATTTTTGAGGAGCTAAAGGCCTTAGTGGGGCATTTAAAAAACCACCCCTTTGATTCAAAAACGGCGCAGGCGTGGAAAGAGTTTGACGGCTTTTTAGCGCAGGGCTTAGAGGTTTTTAGGGCAGAGCAAGACGCGCTCTTGTTCGCGCCCGGGGAGCAATTTGTCCCCTTAAGCGCGTCTTATTATTTGGAGGGGCAAGACAATGGCAAGAAACGCCTAGAGGCGATCGACATTTTAAAGCAATCGGGTTTGCAACTCGCAAGCTACACGATCACAAGCCCCGTGGCTGAGGACGATCTGGCGTTTTTAACCTTGATGATGAACGCCTTTTTAAAAGAAATGCTGGGCGATCCGAAATTTTTTGCGTTGCATGAAAAACTTTTTAAGGATTTCTTCCATCTGTTTGGCGATGCTTTTATAGAGGCGATCGCCACACACCAAAAAAGCGTGTGTTACAAAAGTTGTGCTATAATTTTGGGCGCATTTATCCAACACGAAAGGTTATTCTTTAACCTAGCTTAGGAGGTTTGATGGACGAGAACGACAAAGCCCAAACAAGACGCGGGGCTTTAAAGAAACTGGGCGTTTTGGGGGTGGGGGCCCTCTCTAGCCAAAGTTTGCTAGCGACCATGCCTGAAAGGCGTTTTCCCGACACGGATGCGGGCAGCAGCGGCGTGGTGGTGGGCAAGAGCAATAAAAAAGAGATACTTTATCACAAGACCCCCGCTTGGGAGATTTTTTATAAAAGTGTATGGTAAGGAGAACATATGGGTAATTTAAGCCGGCGCTCTTTTTTAAAGATGGGCGCGCTGGGGGCTGGGGCTGGGGCAAGTCTTGCCTTTGCTAACACCAAAGCCACCAAGAAGGAAAGCACGATCGATCCTAACGAAGGGGTCAAACGGGTTAAAACGATTTGCAGCATTTGTTCAGCCGGCTGTGGAATCATCGCCGAGGTCAAGGACGGGGTGTGGATTCGCCAAGATGTTGCTCAAGATCACCCCATCAGCGCGGGTAGCCACTGCTGTAAGGGCGTGGATCAAATCGACCTCGTTAAGTCTAAAATGCGCCTCAAATACCCGCTCAAACGCGAGGGCGGACAGTGGAAGCGCATCAGCTACGAGCAGGCCATTGATGAGATCAGCAAGAAGATGATCGCCATGCGCGAAAAGTATGGCCCTGATAGCATGATGTTTCTAGGCAGTGCGAAAATGAATTCGCAACAAGCCTACTACTGGCGTAAGTTTGCCGCCTTTTATGGGACAAACAACATAGACCACGTCGCCCGCATTTGACACAGCACCACAGTCGCCGGTGTGGCGAATACATGGGGGTATGGTGCGATGACAAACCACTTTGGGGACATTGTCGGGCATTCTAAAGCGATTTTAATGATCGGACTAAACACGGCTGTGAGCAATCCGATCGGCTTTAAGCACTTTTTACAAGCAAAAGATCGCAACAACGCAAAGCTCATTGTGATCGATCCGGTCTTTACCAAGAGTGCGGCTAAGGCGGACATTTATGTGCGGATTCGCTCGGGCACGGACATTGCCTTTGTTTATGGCATGTTGCACTTGATCTTTAAGCACGGTTGGGAGGATAAAGAGGTCATTAAAAACCAAGCCTATGGGATCGATGCGATCAAAAAAGAGGCACTCAAATACACGCCCGAAGTGGTCGAGGACATCACGGGCGTGCCTAAAGACCTACTCATCCAAACCACTAGGGTGTTTGCCACTGCCAAGCCTGCCACGCTGGCGTGGGCTTTAGGGATCACACAGCACACAGTGGGCAGTGGCAACACGCGCATTCTGTCTATTTTGCAATTAGTGCTCGGCAACATGGGCAAAAAAGGCGGGGGCTGTAACATTGTGCGCGGGCATGACAATGTGCAAGGCTCTACGGACATGTGCTGTGTGGCCGACAACTTGCCCGGCTATTATGGCCTCAGTGAGGCCAGCTGGAAGCACTATGCTAAGTGCTGGGGTGTGAGCTTTGAGAGCTTGCAAAAACGCTTTTTTGCCCCCGAGTGGATGCATAAAAAGGGCTTTAGCTTGTCACTTTGGTACGAGGGCGTACTGCAAGAGTCTAAAACCCACTCAAGCGCGCCCATTAAAGGCTTGTGGGTGCAGGGCAATGGGGTGAGCTCTTTAGCGCACAACACCAAAATGGCGCGGGCGATTGAGAAATTAGACCTCATGGTGATTGCCGAACCTTTCTTAAACGAGGCGGCGATTTTGACGGATAGACCCGATGGGGTGTATGTTTTGCCCGTGGCAACCCAATTTGAATGTGAGGGGATCGTGGTCGCCACCAACCGCGCCGCCCAGTGGCGCAGCCAAGTGGTTAAGCCCCTCTATGAAGCCAAGCAAGATCACGAGCTGATGTTTGAAATGGCAAAGAAATTTGGCTTTTATGAAGAATACACCAAAGCCCTGCTCTGTGATTTTGATAAAAACGGGGAATTGGTGCAGGTGCGCCAAACCTTCCAGTGGCCAGAAGACGCGACTAGAGAAATGGCGCGCTCTATCAAAGTGATTGGTCTTGGGGGCTGGACACCCGAGCGGCTCAAAGCCCAACAAGAAAATTGGCACATGTTTGATTACATCAGCCAAGAGGGCTATGGCCCGATGAAGGGGCAATATTACGGCTTGCCTTGGCCAGCTTGGACACCACAACACCCCGGCACGCCTATACTTTATGACATCAGCACCCCCACCAAAGAGGGGGGCATGGGCTTTCGGGCGCGCTTTGGCGAGGAGCACAACGGGCAAAGCCTCTTGGCTGACAAGAGCGTGACCATCAAGGGCTCGGCGATCAAGGGCGGTTACCCTGAAATCACTAAAGCCAACATTGAAAAGGTGCTGGGAATCAAACTCACAGATCACGAAAAGGCGATCATGGGGGATAATTGGAAAGTCGATACCAGCGGGCTCATCCAAAAGAAATGCGATGAAAAGGGCGTTTGTGTCTATGGGAATGCGCGCGCACGCGCCATTGTGTGGAACTTCATCGATCAAATCCCCTTGCACCGCGAACCCTTGCACTCCCCGCGTCCGGATTTAGTGCAAAAATACCCCGCCATTAAAGACCAAGCGAATAACTTTAGGGTGGATGTGCGCTACGCCAGCGAACAAAACAAACAAGAGTGGGCTAAAGAATTTCCCATTGTGATCGCTTCTATGCGCTTGGTGAATTTGAGCGGAGCGGGCATGCTAGAGCGCACCAGCAAGTATCTATCCCACATCACGCCCGAGATGTTTTGCCACATCCACCCCGATTTGGCGCTCAATCACGGGATTAAAGACGGCGAGATGATGTGGGTGCATTCGCCCGAGGGGACTAAGATTAAAGTTAAGGCGATCTTTAGCCACTCCGTAACCCCCGATCGCATTTGCATGCCCTATAGCTTTGCGGGGGTGTTGCAGGGCGTGGATTTGAGTCATCGCTACCCCGAGGGCACCAAGCCCTACACCACCGGCGAGAGCTCGAACACAATCACCAATTACGGCTTTGATCCGGTCACCCAAATCCCTGAGTTTAACGCCGGCTTGTGCCGCATTGAAAAGGCTTAACATGGCAAACTTAGAACCTGCTAAACAAATCCCCAATGCCAATCGCATGAAGTTTTATTGCGATGACAACCGCTGCATCAGCTGTTTCGCTTGCTCTGTGGCGTGTTCGCACTCTAATGAGCTAGAAGTGGGGCTTAATCGGCGCAAGGTCATTACCCTTTATGAGGGTGTGGAGGGCAAGGAAAAGTCTATCTCGATCGCCTGTCAACATTGCACAGACGCGCCCTGCGCGCAGGTTTGCCCCGTGGATTGCTTTTACATCCGTGAGGATGGGATCGTGCTCCACAACAAAGAAACCTGCATTGGGTGCGGTTACTGCCTTTACGCCTGCCCCTTTGGCGCGCCCCAATTTCCCAGAGATGGGGCTTTTGGCGTGCGCGGCGTGATGGATAAATGCACCATGTGCGCGGGTGGGCCTGCGCCCACCCACTCTAAAAAAGAAATGGAGCTTTATGGGGTCAATCGCATCGCCAGCGGGCAAGTGCCCATGTGTGCAGCGACTTGCTCAACTAACGCGCTCTTAGTGGGCGATGCCCTGAGTATTGCTGACATTTACAGAAGAAGGGTCATGGCAAAATACGCCAACGCCCAAGATTTTAAGACCAAAGCTGCGCACCAACTAGAGGGTGCCACACCTTAAGGGAGAGCCCATGAAAAAATTGCTGCTTTTTATGGGGCTTTTGGCGGGCTTAAGGGCGCAAACAACCCCCCTAGATCAAGAGCGCATTTTAGGCATTCTGCCCTACGGGCAGGCCCACACGGGCAAGCTCGGCCAGATTTGGACACTTTGGCAGGGGCATTATTTTTTATGGCTCTTTTTAGCCGTGGTGCTAGGAGTCGCCTTTGCTTTTCTCTTGCACTATCTTGTCATTGGCCCTAAGCAGTTCGCGCATAGCGGCCAGAAAATCCCCTTTTTTAGCCTGTTTAACCGCATCATCCACTGGATAGCAGGGGTCAGCTTTATTTTGCTTGTGCCCACCGGACTGATCATGGTCTTTGGGGATTTCTTTGGGGGAGGGGCGTTTGTGCGCTTTTGTCGAATCACGCACAGCGTGGGCTGTGTGATCTTTATGGTGGCGGTTTTGCCCATGCTCTTTATGTGGTTTAAAGACATGATTTTAAGTCTAGCGGATTTTAAATGGCTCATCATCATGGGGGGCTATCTTTCCAAAGAGAAAAAGCCTGTGCCCGCCTATAAATTCAACGCGGGGCAAAAAACTTGGTTTTGGATCGCCACTTTAGGCGGGTTTGTGATGATCGCCAGCGGAGGGATTTTATACTTCAACACCGCCGATTTGAGCCAAATTGCTAACTTTTTTGGGCTCTATCAAATCTCACTTTTGCGTTTAAGCGCGCTGGTGCATAACTTCTTTGGGCTGGTGCTCGTGGGTTTTTTTATCGTGCATTTGTACATGTCCTTGTTTGCCATTAAAGGCTCTTTGCACTCCATGATCGATGGCAATAAGGAGCTGGAGGAGGTCAAAGTTTTGCACAGCTTGTATTTAAAAGAGGGGCATTAAAAGCTTTCATTAAGCTAAGGGGGGTTAGCATGGAAGCTTTTAAAGGCTTTGTATGTCCGACCCCCTAACTATTCCCGTTGTTGTGGCATTTAATCAGAGCTATTGCCTACCCGCTGGTGTGGCCTTGCATTCCATGCTTACCCACGCTGCCCACACATACGAAAATATCCCCCTGTTTTATAAAATTCATTGTCTAGTGCAGGGCGTGGATGCCACCCATAAGCTTAAGTTAGAGCAGAGTCTAGCCTCTTTTAGAGATTTTTCTAGTGTGGAATTCATAGATATAGAATTAGCCACAAGCCACAAGCCACAGCGTAGCCGAAAAATTTAATATTCTCTTTAAATCTTTAAGCCCTTTCGCCCAAAAACGCTTTTCGCCCTTGATTCTCACCCGCTTTATCTTGCCCTCTTTATTTCCCCAATACGACAAACTCATCATGTGCGATGTGGATGTGGTTTTTACACAAGACATGAGCGCGAGCTACTTTGCCCTAGATGCCGAAAGTCCCTATTACCTAGCTGCGGCCAAAGAGTTTAGACGTGATGCCAGTGTAGCAGACTTGATCGAAACACGTCAAATATGGGCAATCACCGCAGGGATGCCCATCTCTAGGCATTTTTTATCTCAAGAACAATGGCAAATCATCTATAAAAACCCCTTCAATACGGGGTTTGTTGTCTTCAACCTAAAAGCTTGGCGCGCACACAATCTAGAGGAACAATGTGTGGCGTTTTTCTCTCAAAAAGGGCATGGACTCTTTTGCCCAGAACAAGACACCTTGACGCTTTTGTGCCATCAAAATATCCTAGAATTGCCATCCACCTACAACACCAACCCCTGCGATTTTGGTGTAAAAGAGCACTCCAGGCATCAAGGCATTAAGGACCCTAAAGAAGTCATCATGTGGCATTTTTATAGTGCCGATTCAGACAAGCCATGGAAGCCAGAAAACTTCCATACAGCCCAAATTTGGATCAACGCTTTATTGCACACCCCCTTTGCCCCCATTTACTTTGAAAATTATTACAACTGGCTCAAGGATAATGACTTGCGGGCTCATTTTGTGCGCTTTGAATCCCTACTGACGAAACGATTTCTGATAGGCTATATCCTGTATAAAATCCAAAGGATTGCCAAACGCTCATGGATTAAATTTTGCCTTTGGCGGAAATTAAAAAGGCTTTCTTAAAGCCCCACCAGCCACCTAATGGCATTTTCATAGCTTTTGGGGCTTGCCTTGTTTTGGTAGGCGATGTCAAAGGCGCAGCCGTGATCGACTGAGGCCCTTTTGATGGGTAAATTTAAAGACACATTGATGCTCTCTTCAAAATAAAGAGCCTTAAGGGGGGCTAACCCTATATCGTGATAAAGGGCCACAAAATGGCGGTGTTTTGCCCTAAAGTGGGGACTAAAGGCGCTATCAGCCGGCACGGGCCCTAAGAATTTGGACGTGTTTAAAAGGGCGTTGGCTTGCTCGATCGCCTCTTGTACCTCTTTATCTTGTACGCCAATCGCCCCATTGTCTCCACAATGCGGATCGATTCCCAAAACCACAATGGGCTCTGGGGTGTCTAAGACTTGTGCCAAAGTGTGTAAAAACTCTTTTAAAGGCTCTAGGCACACCTTTGTGCTCACCGCGCTTAAGGGGATGTGCTCGCTAAAGAGCGCGACCCACAGCTTAGGGCAACCAAGCATCATGATCGCCTCTTGTCGGTAGCGTTGCCTTAAAAAGGCGGTGTGCCCGGGGGTGGCAATGCCCGCCAGCTGCCAAGCGTGCTTGTGGATGGGCAAAGTGCAAACCCCGCTCACCACCCCGTCATCGGCCAAATCCAAAGCGCGTAAAAAGCTCGCATGGCTGTAAAACCCGCTCTCTTTGTCTATGCTAGCGGGCTTGATGGTGGGTTGTGCGGCTTTAGGGGCGGCACACTGCATGTTTTCTAGGGCTTTGGTGTAGGCGTGGCTTAAGCGGGCGTTGGCTTGCGCTAAAAGCTCACTATGCACGCAATAGATGGGCTGGCAACTTTGGCTGATGCTAAAGTGTGCCTTTAGGGCAATCTCTGGCCCCACGCCTTGAATGTCCCCAATAGAAATGGCGATTTTAGCGCGCATGCATCGCCTCTTGCATGGATTTAATCGCCTGCTCTAGCCCAACGATCACCGCCCGCGCGATGATGGCATGCCCGATGTTGAGCTCACTAAGGCCCTCAAGGCGCGCGACTAACCCAACGCTGGCATAATTCAAGCCATGCCCGGCGCACACTTCAAGCCCCATTTTTTGCCCCGCTAGCGTGCTTTGCACTAGCTCCTCTAAACTCTCCTCGAGCATATTTTTTAAAGTGGCGCTGTCCTTTGGTAAATCTAGGCGGTTTTTATGGTGTTTAAAGCCCGTGTAAAGGGTGTTAAACACATTGCTAAACTTGCCCGTGTGTAGTTCCACAACCTTAACGCCTAGCGCGCACGCCAATTCTAAATTTTGCACACTCGGGTCAATGAAAAGGGCAACTTCGATCCCACAATCGGCGTAAGCCTTGATCGTGTCTTTTAATTGGGGATGTTTTAAATTTAGTCCCCCCTCTGTGGTGATCTCCGCCCGCCTTTCAGGCACTAAAGTTGCTTTAAAGGGGCGCAAATGGCATAAAATTTTGGTGATTTCAGGGTCAATGGCACACTCGGCGTTGATGGGCAGGGGGGCGTGCTTGAGGATGCTTTTCACATCGTCCTCGTGGATGTGGCGGCGGTCTTCTCTTAAATGTAAAGTGATTAAATCCACGCCCGCATTTTTGGCGATAAAGATCGCTTCTAAGGGGTCTGGCTCGTGGATTTTTCTTGCCTCTCTTAGCGTGGCGATGTGATCGATGTTTAGCCCTAAGCGCATGTTGTCCCTTTTTTGAGTTTAGAATACAGCTTGAGATACACCCACACAAAAAGAGCGATGAGAATCAAGAGGCCGTAGGGATGGTGGCGGCATAAAAAACTGCCCCACATAAAGGGGAGATTGGCAAGCACCACCAGCAAGCCCGTTAAGGCGTTGGGGTTTAAAAAACAAGGCTTCTTTTGCAAGGCTTTAAACAGCAAGGTGTGTAGGTGCAGGGCATCTGGCATGGTCGCCTTTTGTTTTTGCAACTTACGCCGCGTGATGGAAAACAACACTTCTGTTACAGGATAGATCATTAAGGCCAGCCCAAACCACGCGCTTGCCGCCCCCTTTAAGGCTAAATCCATAAGCGCCGCTCCCAAAATAAAACCCAAAAGATAAGCCCCCCCATCGCCTAAAAAAACGAGCCCTTTAGGGAAGTTCAACACTAAAAAGCCCAACAAGGCGCAGAGCATGGCTAAAATGAAGGGGTTTGGGGCGGCTAGATACATAAAGCCTAAAGCCAACACCCCAAAGCCCCCGGCTAGCCCGTTAAAGCCATCGATGATGTTCATGGCATTGACCACGCCCACGAGCATAAAGACACTCAAGGGCAAGGCCAAAAGCAAGGGGAGGCTAAAAATCGGAGCAAAGTCTTTTAAAATCAAGGGGGCAAAGAGCACCACCACAAACACGCCCAGACTCTGTAAAATGAGGCGCATTTTGGGGCTTAAAGAGAAGTTTAAATCCTCTAAAAAGCCGCTGATAAAAATGAGCACTCCCCCTAAAAACCCCCACATGCCCAAAAACCCCCCACTAAAGACAAACACGACAAACACACCCAAACCCCCCGCTCTAGGGGTTTTTTTGGTGTGAAAGCCTTGGGGTTTGTCGGCATTGTCGGTGAAAATCTCAGATTTTTTAGCGTAAAAAACCACGCCCAAGACACAAGCAAAACTTAGCAAAAAATAGCCAAACATAAAGGGCATTATACCCTAAACAAAATGCTATAATGGAGGTTATGCTGAAAAAATTAGGTCGTTTGTGCTTGGTGTTTTTATTGTTGAGTGGTTTAGGGCGCGCGGAGATTTCAAGGGATGCCGTGATCTTAGAAGACATCGGGGATGTCTTGCGGCTGATGCCTGTATTTGTAGGCATTGTGAGCCTTGGCATGCGCGATTATCGGGGGCTGGGCGAGCTTACAATCGGCTCTTTAGTCACGCAAGGGGTGATCTATGAAGTGAAAAATATTTTTTCGGATGCCCATAAAAGAGGCGCGCATGTGCCCTTTGCCAAAAGGCCTTGTTGTGATAGCTGGCGGGGGATGCCAAGCGGGCATGCGGGGGGGGCGTGGAGCGCGGCTGGCTTTGTCTATTACCGCTATGGCTGGAAGCCCGCCCTGCCCGTGATCGCCCTAGCGATTTTAACCGATGCGAGCCGTGTAGTCGCGCGCGAGCATTCGATCTTGCAAGTGGTGGTTGGGTCTTTAATTGGCTGGGGCTTTGCGTATTTATTCACGAGCAAATACCGCAAAAACTGGGAATTGTACCCAGAGATTGGCTGGGACAGCAAGGGCTACGCCCGCTATGGGATGCGGTTTCATTATAGATTTTAAGTGGTTTAAAGTGGGATTTTGTTATAAGGGGTGGTTCGTACCTAGTTGTTATTGCTTGAGTCCATCTTGCGATATTGTGCGTCCGTCAGATTAGGTAAGTTAGATCAAGGCTGGGGGATGAGGCGATGCGTGTTGGAATCAAAATCTTACTGAATATTTTCTTCTCTTTGGTTGTGTTGGGTATCTTAGTGATCTTGCTGACAGATTATAAGCAACATGTCCTCGTGCAGGAATTGATCCATGTTACAGAACAAGATATTATCAAAAAGAAAGAAGAAGCCTTGCGAGACATGTTTAGCTTAATCGAGCATGGAATACACCGCTTCTACCGCATACAGTCTTCAAAAGAGCTGGCTCTCAAATTCACTCTAGACTATTTTAAAGTCATCAACAATGACCGAAGTTCGGTTTATATGGTGGCGGTGGATAAAGAGGGTAAGGTGCTCTTTGATCCAGTCAATCCAGACACTGTGGGTAAAAGTGGGCTCAACTTGCAGAGTCCAGATGGAGTTTATTATGTGCGTGGCTATTTAGAGGAGGCGCAAAAAGGCGGGGGTTACACCCGCTACAAAATGCCCAAATCTGCCGGGGGCACACCTGAGCCTAAAGTGGCTTACAGCAAATACGACCCGGTGAGCGATATGGTCATTGTAACGACCACCTACTACAGCGATATTTTAAAAGACTTTGATAGTGTCGAGGAAGATGCAAAAAAAAGAATGCTAAAAAATTCGCACATTTTGGCTGTGTGGATCAGTGGCACGGTGTTGCTGATGATTTTGATTTCTAGCATCGCCATTTATTTTGCGATCATCCGGCGTCTCAAAGCAACTGTGAAACAGGTTTATAACTTTGGACAAGGGGATAAGGACTTAACTAAACGCTTAGTGGTGAAAAGGGGGAGTGATGATGTGAATAAAGTCGCCGCAAGCATCAACACCTTTGTGGAAAAAATCCACAAGTGCGTGCAGAACATGAAAGACAATAGCGTACATAACAAGTCTTTAGCGCACAAATTAAAAACCATCATTGATGCCACCTATAAACGGGCTAAGGGCAATGCAGCCGTGATCCACGACATTTACCAAGAGTCTAGTGCGCTGACCGCTTCTGTGGCGCGCTCGGTTCAGACCGCCCAAGATGTGGGTAGTAAGTTAGGACAAATGCAAGTTTCCATTGAAGAGTCTAATGCTTCTTTAGCCACAATGTTGGTCCAAATATTAGAAGGGGCTAAAACCGAGGAAGAATTGGCTAATAAGATTGAGCAACTCAGCAAAAACGCCGACAGCGTGAAAAGCATTTTACACATCATCAACGACATCGCCGATCAGACAAACTTATTAGCTTTAAACGCCGCCATTGAGGCCGCTAGAGCGGGCGAGCATGGGCGTGGCTTTGCGGTGGTGGCCGATGAAGTGCGTAACCTAGCCGCACGCACACAAAAAAGCCTAGCCGAGATCAACAGCACAATCGGGGTGATCGTGCAAGAGATCAACGATGTCAGCAGCCAAATGAATCTCAATTCTAAGAAAATTGAAGAGCTCAGCGCGGGCAGTATGGAGGTGCAAGAGCGCTTTAAAACCATGAGTGCAGAGGTGGGGGCGGTGGTGGAAAACACCCACGCTTTCATCAAGGATTACAACAAAACCGGGGAGAGCGTCCATGCCATGGCGGGGCGTTTAACTCAAGTAGAAAACGCCACCAACGAATCCCTAGAGGATGCCAAAGAGATCGCTAACCTAGCCAATTCGCTCAACACCTCCACCGCCGCGCTAGACATAGAAATCAACCAGTTTAAAACTTAGAGCGCGCTCTTAACGATGCGGGCAATGCCCACCAAGTCCTTTTCAAAAAGGGCGAAGGTGTCCAAAAGCACCCCATCAGAGCGCAACACGCAGGCAAGCCCCTGTTGGTGAAGGACGTTATGAAACTCTTTAAAATCTCTTTTAGACGTTAAAAGTAGCCCAAAACTTCTCAACCCGTTGTCAGCCACACCCCCGCCTATGCGGGCGGTTGTTTCTAAAAGCATGGCTTTAATGGGCGTTGCGCTTAAAAGCTGTAAAAGTTTTAACGCCTTGTTTAAAAGGGTGTCTCTGTCTTGGGCTAAGAGTCTTTGTGTGGGGTTTGTTTGCCCTTGTATATGCGCTTGCAAACTTCTAGCGAGCATGTAAAGCTGGATTTTATCCGCTCTAAACGCCCGATAAAGGGGGTGTTTGGCTAAAGCTTGGACGCACTCTTTAGCCCCTAGCACAATCCCCCCTTGCACACTGCCTAAGAGTTTATCCGCGCTAAAGCTCACCAAGTGGGCGTGTTTTAAGGATTTTTGCACTTCTTCAATGCCTTGCATGCTCCCCAAGTCTTCATAAAATAAGATTTTATGCGCCGTGGCGAGTTTATACAATTCTTTTGCCCTAACAGAGGCGACAAAGCCTTGTTGGGAGAAGTTGCTTAAGTGGATGGTTGTGATGAGTGTTGTTTGTGGGCTTAGGGCGTGTTGGTAGTCTTGTAGGTAGGTTTTGTTTGTGCTGCCGACAAATTTAAGGTTTGTCACACAATCTAAAAGCTCGTGCGCCCTAAAATGCCCCCCGATCTCCACTAATTGCCCGTAGGAAAGTAAAGTTTCTTTGTTTTGGGCTTTGGGCGCAAAGACACTCGCGACTAAGACTAAGGCACTGGCATTGTTATTTAAGATGAGGGCATCTTCTGCCCCAAAGAGCATTTTTAAAAGCTCTTGCACTAAGTGGCAGCGGTTAGCCCTTTTGCCCGTGTCATCCACTTCTAAATTGACATACCCGCTTAAAAGCTCTAATTCTTTCAAATGGCTAGGCTCTAAACACGCACGCCCCAAATTTGTAGAAAGCACAACCCCCGTAGCGTTGTAAAGGGGCTTTAAGGGGGGCGACATTACAGCGTGGTAGCGTTCCTTGACAAGTCCGACCCACTCGTCCAAATTAGCGCAAGTAAAGGGGGTTTCTTGGTGCGCTTTAAAAAGGGCGGTGGCTAGGGATTTTAGGCTGTCTTTGGGGTAGTTTTTTAAGGCTGGGGCATTTAGCAGGGCGTGCATGGCGGGGGGGTTGGTTTTCATAGGGGGAATTGTAACACAAAAGGGGGTTTTTTAGTTATACTGAAAGCTTATTAATGCATAGGGATTGGCATGCAAAATTATGGCTTGAATTACTGGGGCAAGGAGGATTTTATCATCGAGGGGGGGCTTGTAAAAGTCAATGCCGGCAACAAGCCAAGCCTATTAGACATGGTTTTAGACATGCGCGAGCAGGGCTTTAAAGGCCCTTTGTTGCTTCGCTTCCCCCACTTGATCGCCAAACAAGTACACAAGCTCTTTTCCATGTTCTCCCACGCCATCGCACAATACAATTACGGCGGGGCGTTTAAGGCGGTCTTTCCTTTAAAGGTCAATCACATGCCAAACTTCGTGCACGCTTTGGTGGAGATTTCAGAGCAATTCAAGGGGGCGTATGGACTGGAAGCGGGCTCTAAAGCGGAGCTGATTTTAGCGATGGCGTATGTCCACGAAAACGCCCCCATCACCGTCAATGGCTTTAAAGACAAGGAGATGATCGAGCTAGGCTTCATCGCCGCGAGCATGGGGGCGGACATCACACTCACCATTGAGGGCCTCAGTGAATTAAAGAGCATCATTGAAGTGGCGCTCGAAAATAACACGATTGGCGAAAATGTTAAGTTTTGTCCTAAAATTGGCATCCGTGTGCGCTTACACAGCTCGGGGGTGGGGGTGTGGGCTAAAAGCACGGGCATCCACGCCAAATTTGGGCTTGCCAGCACTGAATTACTAGAAGCCATGCACCTACTGGAAACGCACGGACTCCTCGGACAACTTTCCATGATCCACTTCCATATCGGCAGCCAAATTAGCGACATCACGCCCTTAAAAAAGGCCCTTAAAGAGGCGGGCAACATTTACGCCGAGTTGCGTAAAATGGGGGCGTTTAATCTAAATAGCATCAACATCGGGGGGGGGCTTGCCATTGAGTATTCGCAGCACAAACACCAATGCGAGCGCAACTACACCCTAGAAGAGTTTGCCGGCGATGTGGTGTTTTTATTAAAAGAGATTGTGAAGAATAAAAAAGAGTTAGAGCCTAACATTTTTATCGAGTCGGGGCGGTTTATCAGTGCCACACATGCTGTGTTGGTTGCGCCTGTATTAGAACTATTTTCTCAAGATTATGACGAAAGCACCTTGCGGCTTAAAAAATCCAACCCCCCCTTAGTGGCAGAGATGGAGGATTTATACCACAACATCAACAGCAAAAACGCCATTGAGTATTTGCACGACAGCTTAGATCATATGGAGTCGCTGTTTACGCTCTTTGATTTGGGCTATATAGACTTGCAAGATCGCAGCAATGCTGAGGTGTTGGGGCATTTGATCATCAAAAAGGCGATCGGGTTTCTACGCCACAAAGATCATAACGACATCATCCGTATCCAAGAGCAGGTGCAAGAGCGGTATTTACTCAACTGCTCGTTTTTCCAAAGCTTGCCCGATTATTGGGGCTTAAGACAGGGCTTTCCTGTGATGCCCCTACACAAACTCGATGAAGAGCCCACAAGGAGTGCGAGTTTGTGGGACATCACATGCGATAGCGATGGGGAGATCAGCTTTGATAAAGACAAGCCCCTATTCTTGCACGATGTGGATGTGCGCCAAGAGGATTACTTTTTGGGCTTCTTTTTAGTGGGGGCTTATCAAGAGGTGCTGGGCATGCACCATAATTTATTCACACACCCCACAGAGTGCAGCGTGCAAATCGCAGAAAGTGGTTATGAACTTACCGACATTGCCCAAGCCCAAACCATCCTAGACGCTTTGGAGGATTTGGATTACGACACCAAAGAGATCGAGCGGATTTTAAAACAAAAAATCGAAGACAGCGAGCTTTTAGAGGACAACGAGGATAAAAAGGAGATGCTCGGGCGGTTGTATGTGATGCTGAGTGAAAATGGGTATTTGAAGACTCTCGCCCAAGAGTAGGTTTTTTGTTATAATTTGTCTTTTTTAAAGGAGCGAAAAATGCAGGATTTTAAGACAGGCACAAGACCCCCCATTTGTGTAGCCATTTTGCAACACGGCTATCAGGGCAGCGCGCAAGCCACTTTAGAGCACACGACTAAGCTTCTAGCGCAAGCCAAAGAGAGACACCCGCAATTAAATTTAGTGGTCTTGCCCGAGTTACACCCCTACCCCTATTTTTGCCAGCACGAAGACCCTAAGTATTTTGCGTGGGCGAAGGACTTTAAGGCGCAGTGCAATTTTTTAAGCGCTCTGGCTAAGGCGCACGAAGTGGTGTTGGTGGGCTCACTCTTTGAGGAGCGCATGGTGGGGGTGTACCACAATAGTGCGGTGGTGTTTGAAAAGGACGGCAAATTGCTTGGGGTGCAAAGAAAAATGCACATCCCCGATGATCCTAGATTTTACGAAAAGTTTTACTTTACCCCGGGGGATAAATACGCCCCCATCGCTAGCAGTGTGGGCAATTTAGGGGTTTTGGTGTGTTGGGATCAGTGGTATCCAGAGGCCGCACGGCTTATGGCGTTGCAAAAGGCGGACATTTTGATTTATCCTAGTGCCATCGGGTGGTTTTGCGATGAAGAGAGCGAGGATTTAGAAGAAAAGGCCCTGCAAAGGCAGGCGTGGATGGGGGTGCAAAGGGGGCATAGCATCGCCAACACGATCCCCGTCATCGCGTCTAATCGGGTAGGCTTTGAGTCTGACCCCTCGGGCAAGACCAGTGGCTTGGAGTTTTTTGGCTCCAGCTTTGTTTTTGGGGCTTTTGGCAAAGAATTAGCTCAAGCGGGCTTTGAGGAAGAAATTTTGTATGCGTGCATCGATTTGGATGAAAGTGCAAGGGTGCGCCAAATGTGGCCATTTTTTAGGGATCGGCGCATAGACACCTACAAGCCTTTGATAAGAAGAGTGGTGGATTAACATGCGTTTAAAAATCTTAAAAATGGTGTTGTTGGCGTTTGTGGGGTTAAACTCGTCTTTATTAAGTGCTTATTCTGCACTAAGAAGCGATGGGTTTCTTAGCCAAGTTTTAGCCACGCATTTTATGCGCTCTGCCATCACGAGCCATAATTTGGCCTTGCAAGGCGATCGCTCCACTCTTTTTACGGGCGCTATCTGCGATACAATGGGTGAGCCCTACAAATGCTATCTGCTTAGAGCTCTCGTTTTATCTCGTTTTGAAAAGGCGGCTAGCACCTACCAAGCAAAGAGGATTGAGTTAGAGGATGGGCGCATGCCTGAGCCCTTTATCTTAGCCACCAAAAAAGCGTTACAAGATTTTGCGCATGCTCTCGTTAGGGAGCAAAAGTGATGGGGGTGGTTTTAAAGAGTGGGTTAAACAGGTAGCGTTATGGCTTTATGGAGCAATCCAGCGGTCGTTGCCGTGCTTGTCATGGTGGGTTTGAGCCTTGCTCGCTTGAATATCTTGCTTGCGATCATCAGCGCCGCGCTTGTGGGGGGGCTTATGGGCGGGCTGGGGCTTGTAGACACGACTAAAATTATGATCAATGGCATGCAGGGCAATTTAGAAACCGCTTTAAGCTATGTTTTGCTCGGGGCTTTGGCGGTCACGATTTCTAGCGGCAACTTAATGAAAGTGCTTTTGCATAAACTCATCAACATCATGGATCAAAAGCGCACGGTTTTTTGCTTTTTAATCGCCTTCATCGCCTGCTTTTCGCAAAATTTAATCCCCGTACATATCGCCTTTATCCCTATTTTAATCCCCCCCTTGTTGCATTTAATGAATCGCTTACAAATTGACAGGCGGGCGGTGGCTTGCGCGCTCACCTTTGGCTTGCAAGCCCCCTACATGACCATTCCGGCGGGCTTTGGACTCATCTTTTTAAACCTCATCGTGGATAATCTGCGCAAAAATGGCATACAGACAAACCTTAACGAAGTGGTGGCGGTCATGTCCATTTCTGGTTTAGCCATGCTCTGTGGCCTTGTGGTGGCGGTGTTGATCCTTTATAGAAAACCCCGCTTCTATGAAGACCGCCTGGAAAGCACCACCCATGAAGAATTAAATTTGCAAACAAAAGACTATCTCGCTTTAGTCGGCATTGTTTTAGCCTTTGTGGTGCAGATCGCTACGGGTTCTTTACCGCTTGGGGCGTTCATCGGTCTTATGGTGATGCTTGTGGGCGGGGTGATTAAGTGGGGGCAAATGGATAGTGTGATCGATGAAGGCGTGAAAATGATGGCGTTTGTCGCCTTTGTCATGCTCGTGGCTTCTGGCTTTGGCGAAGTCTTGCAAAAGACACACGCCATCACGGATTTAGTCCATATTGCCAGTGGGGCGATCTCGGGCAAGTTTGCAGGGGCTGTGATTATGCTAGTGATTGGGCTATTCATCACGCTAGGCATAGGGACTTCCTTTGGCACGCTCCCCATCATCGCGACTTTTTATTGCCCGCTGTGTTTGGCTCTAGGCTTTGATGCAAAGGCGGCCATCTTGCTAATAGGCATCGCGGCGGGCCTGGGCGATGCGGGCTCACCGGCTTCAGATAGCACCATAGGGCCGACCACGGGGCTTAACGCCGATGGACAACACAACCACATTTATGACACATGCCTACCCACCTTCTTGGTCTATAATGTCCCTTTAATGGTCTTTGGGGTGGCGGGAGCGTTGCTATTATAAAAGCGCAAAAATGGTGGCGTTTAAGGCGGGTACTCAAACTTGCCATCCCCTCAGGGGTGAATAATTTTTTAGAGATCTTTGTGGTGGCCGTGTCTGTGGTCTTTATGGGGAAACTCTCAGACAACCACATTGTGGCAATGGGGGTGGGGTTGCAATACATCATGCTTTTTTATGCCCTAAACTCTATTTTTTATATAGGCACAAACGCCACACTTAGCCGCCTAGTGGGGGCGAAAGACACCGAATTGGTCGCGATCGGATATTCAAGCATTTTAATCGGAGCGTGTGGCCTGTGCGCGGTGGCTGGGGTGGTGGGTTTTTTAGGCATTGACTCTTTCGTGGCATGGATGGGGATAGAGGGCACCGCTAGCGATCTGGCTAAAAAGTATTTGCAAATCCTCATTTGGGCAATGCCAGCCGTTTTCATTAAAAACACCATGGCAAGCGCGCTGGCAAGCTTGTCTGACACTCTAACCCCCTTTGTGCTAAAAATCCTGATGAGTGGGCTTTGTCTGTTCTTAAACGATGCCTTGATTTTCGGGCATTTTGGCTTTGCGCGCCTTGGTATTAAAGGGGCGGCACTGGCTGGCGTGGCGGTGGCGTTTTTAGAGCTGATGTTGCTCTTTTTAGCCATCACCCTTAAAAAAAACCCCCTAAAGTTCCGCTTGGTTTTTGATGGTAATTTATTTAAAAAAGCTTGGCAAGTGGGCTGGCCCTCGGGCTTTGAAAGGCTTTTGACGCTCTTTTCTATGGCGCTAGTGTCTAAGTTTGTGGCAAGTTATGGCAATGAAGTTTTAGCGGGCATGCAAGTGGGTTTAAGGATTGAAACCTTTAGCTACATGCCCGGCCTTGGCTTTACCATTGCGTGTATGGTGCTCGTGGGGCAACACTTAGGGGCCAATCAAGTGAATAGAGCGCAAGAGTACATCCGCACGATTTTAAAGGTCGCGGGAGTCTTGTTGGGGGTTTTGGGGGTGTGTATGCTGATCTTTGCCAAACCCTTAGCTACAATCTTTAGCTCCAATGCAAGGGTTGTGCAAGTGGCTTCGTGGTATTTAATGGCGGTGGGCTTAAGCCAAATGCCCCTCATATGTTTATTTGTGCTGGATGGGGCTTTTAGGGGGGCGGGGATGGCCAAGTTTTCGCTGTTCATCAACACCTGTAGCCTGTGGAGTTTGCGGATTTTGCCCATGTTTGTTTTATGGCGGTTGGGGGCTTCTGTGCGCTGGTTCTTTGTGTTGATTTGCTTTGAAACCTTTGCGCGGGCGGGCTTTTTCTACATTGCCTACAAAAAGGGCATTTGGAAAAAGCCCGGGCGTTTTGCTACTTAGTTAAAGACTCTTTGCGGGCCAACTCCAAATCGCTTTGCAGCATGTCTAGCACTAAATCTTGCACGCTAAACTCTCTTTGCCAGCCTAACTCTCTTTCAATTTTAGACGGATCGCCTAAGAGCAAATCCACTTCAGTGGGGCGGAAATAGCGAGCATCTACGCGCACCAAAACCTGCCCTTTTTGTAGGGCAACGGGCTTTAGCCCGTTTAAAAGAGGGCTGGGTGTGAAGTCTACCAAAACCCCCTTTTCCTCTAGCCCACTGCCTTGAAACTCCAGCTTGAGCCCCAGCTTTTCACACGCCATTAAAACAAACTCTCTAATGGGCATGGTCTGTCCGCTTGCCACGACATAATCCACGGGCTTGTCATGCTGTAAAATCAAATGCATGGCCTTAACATAGTCTTTAGCGTGTCCATAGTCGCGTTTTGCGTCTAAATTGCCTAAATACAAGCACTCTTGCAAGCCCAAAACAATGCGGCTTAAAGCCATCGTGATTTTGCGCGTTACAAAGGTTTCGCCGCGCATGGGGCTTTCGTGGTTGAATAAAATCCCATTGACCGCAAACATGTTGTAGGCTTCGCGGTAGTTTTTTGTGATGTAATAGGCGTAAAGTTTAGCCACAGCGTAGGGGCTTCTTGGGTTAAAGGGAGTGTTCTCGTTTTGCGGCGTTTGCAAGACTTCTCCGAACAGCTCAGAGGTGCTGGCCTGGTAAAAGCGGGTGTCTTTTAGGTCTAAAAAGCGCATGGCTTCTAAGATACGCAACGCTCCCAACGCATCCACATTCGCCGTGTATTCGGGCATCTCAAAGGACACTTGCACATGGCTTTGGGCGGCGAGGTTGTAAATCTCTGTGGGCTGGACTTTGGCAATTAAGCTGGTCATGTTGCTCGAGTCGGTCAGATCGCCATAGTGCAAAAAGAAGCGGTTCTTATGGGCGTGTATGTCCTCATAAATCGCGTCTATACGGGCAGTGTTAAAAGACGAGCTGCGCCTCTTAATGCCATGCACCTCATAGCCCAAATCCAATAAATAGCGGGCTAAATAACTTCCATCCTGTCCTGTAATGCCCGTGATGAGGGCTCTTTTTGTTGTCATTAATGTCCTTTAAGGTCGTTGGTAATCATCGTGCAAGCGTTCAATGTCGCTTTCATCTAAAATCTCCCCGCATTGCACTTCTAGGATTTTTAGAGGTTGGTTAGTGTCGTTGCCTAGTCTGTGGATTTGCCCTTGCTTGATAAACACACTCTCATTAGTCGGCACGCTTAAAGACTTTTTGCCCACCACCACGCTAGCCACCCCCTCGACCACGACCCAATGTTCGCTTCTGTGCTGGTGTCTTTGTAGGCTGAGGCGTTTATGTGGCGCAATCTCTAAGAGTTTCACTTTAAAAAAGGGTCTTTCTAGCAAAACTTCAAAGCTCCCCCACGGGCGGTATTCTAGGGGGTAGGTTTTAAGCAGTTGGGGTGCGCTGTGCTCGACCTGTGCCACAAACTCTTTTAAATCGTCTAAATGCGCCTTTGTGGCGACTAACAAAGCGTCCTTGCTATCGACCACCACGCACTCCTCCAGCCCGAGCAAACACACTAATTTATCGGGCGCGCTACAGGTGTAGTTGTTCTTAGCATGTAGGCTTAAAAGGGGGTTGTTGTGCGCCACATTGCCCTCGCTATCAGGGGTCAAACTCGCCTGCAAACTCGTAAAATGCCCCACATCTTGCCAATGGGCATCTAAGGGCACTAATTTTAAGCCCTTGCATTTTTGCCACAAGCATACATCCACGCTTCCATCTTCTAACCCATCCATGTTTTCACATTTTAAAATGGTAGGTAGTTTTTTGGCGTTGTAATACACCTTTTTGCACGCTTCGAGCATGTGGGGGGCGTGTTGCAAGCAGGCTTGTAAAAACACCCCGGCTTTAAAGACAAACATCCCGCTGTTGATGTAAAAATCCCCGCCCTCTTGCTGTAATTTGGCGATCTCTTCGGGGTTTGGTTTTTCTATAAAGTCTAAGACTTCACAAACCCCATTTTGCACGCGCGCACAGCGCACAAAGCCGTATTGGTTGCTCGGCTTCTTGGCGATTCCAAAGAGCACCATTTGATCGTCCTTAGCGCACTCTAGGGCGGTTTTTAAGGCAGCATTAAAGGCTTTTTGATCCATCAAATGGTCTGTGGGGCTGATGACTAGAGTTTCATTAGGATCGCAAGAGAGGGCGGCAAGCATTAAGGCGTTCATGGTGTTCTTGCCCGCACTCTCTAGCAAAAATTGCGTGCGTTTTTCTAGCTGGGCTTTTGTGATCTCTTCTAGAGCATGGAAGTAATGCGCTTCATTGCACACCACTAAAAATTTTGCCTCGGGGGAATTTAGCCTCTCTAAGGCGAGTCCAAAAAGACTTCGTTCTCCATAGAGTTTTAAAAATTGTTTGGGGAAATGCTCCCGACTTAGGGGCCACAACCTCTTGCCACTCCCCCCGCTTAAAACCACATGCACCACAGACAACCCCCATTAAAAGTAGATTTCAACAACCCCTAGAGGGTCTATTATAGCCAAAGCCAAGCCCTAATACAAACCCCTAGTAAAAAAGGCTTAACGCTCCATTTAATACATAAAAGTCTTATTTTTTGTCCTCTTAAGACCATATAAAAAATTTTTTAAGGTTTATTTTATTTACTTTGTGTTAAAACGATTCGTTTCCCATTTTTACAAGGATTATAATGAAATACATCAAGTCATTGAAGTTAGGTCTGTGTGGTGCGCTTGTGTCTGCGTTCTTACCGACACAAGCAGAGGCGGTGGCTTTTGCTTACGATTTAAAGTTCATGAGTTTTACTTATAACTTAGCGGGTAAGAGCAACCCCTATTGGAATAGCTTGGTGAATATGAAAAATAGGATCATGCCCGAGATCGGGATTCAATTTGACAAGCACCAATCCATGATGTTTGGGGCGTGGTTCATTCAAAACCTGCACACCCACTACAGCTACTTCCCCTACTCTTGGGGTGTGACCATGTATTACAGCGCAGTGGGCAAGGATTTTCGCGCCTACATCGGCATCATCCCTAGGACTTATTCGATCGCTTCCTACCCGCTTGCCGCCTTTAAAAAGCTCTTTTGGTTTAAAGACCCCACCGCGCGGGGAGCGATGTTTCAGTATAAACCCGCTTACAATCCAAACCGCTGGTGGAATGGCTGGGCGGAGTTTATCATCGACTGGTATGGCGGACGCAACTGGAACAATGTCTATGGCAAGAAATACGCCGCCAACCACTACAACATGAATCAGATGCTCTATTTTGGGGCGAGTGAGTGGTCGTTTTTAAAGGGGTATCTAGGCTTTGGGGGGCGCGTGGTCGCTTTCCACAACACCAGCTCTTATAGCATGGGCGATCCTTATCCCTTTGGGGGCAATTCCGACCCGGCGATGCGTGGAGACACCCCACTATGGCCCGGGGGCTACCCCTATGCCAGCGGTGAGCCTCTCGGGGGCGTGCCGGGCAAATACGCCAACCCCACGGTCTTAGATCGCATCTACTACTATGGCTACATTAAAACCAACCTCAAACGGCTTGTGCCCTTCATGGACAAATTCACCGTCGCTTTTGGCACGATGAGCGAGCAAGAGCACTACTGTGTGCGTGCGGGCAATCGTTGCGGACCTAGCCAGTGGTACAACAGCTTTGGGGGGCAATTTGACTTCGATGTGCAGTACAAGGGCTTTGGCTTTTACAACAAATACTACTTCTCCGACAAGCCCCAAATGAAGTTTTACGCCACTTATGGGCGCGCGCTCTATACTGGCTTGCCATGGTACCACGCGCCTAACTTTGAGCGCATCGCGCTTTACTATGTTTATAAAAACAAGTACTTAAGTGTGCGCGCAGATGCTTTCTTTAACTTCATGGGTGGGGGCAATGGACACAGCCTAAATGGGCATGGCGGTCATTGGTTCACCACTTTCCAGCAATTTGTTACGATCGGCATCGACACCCGCCAGCTAGTGGATTTCGTCAGAAGCCACAGCCACAAAATCTAAAAATGCCTTAAATCTGTCTAGGCTTTGCTGAAAGCCTAGCACAAACAAGGCTTCTTTAACCCCAATCCCCCCAGCCTCCCCAAGCAAGGCGATCCTTAAGGGCAGCAGCACCGCCCCGGCTTTAAGCCCCCTATCTTGTATCAGGGCGTGTAGGGTTTTGTCTAAAGTTTCTACACTAATAAAATCCTGCTCTGTGAAACGATCTAATAGGGTTTTTAGCACTTCTAGGGCTTGGGTTTTGTTTTTGAGCTTGTCTAGGGCGTAACTTGTGGGCGCGCTTAAAACCTTGGCCACCCCGCTAGCCATTTCTTTTAAACTTGTTGCCCGACTTTTTAACGCTTCTAGCAAAGTGTCTTGTTGCATTTGGCCTAGGGCGTTAAAGCTTGCAGGCAAATTAAAATCCGCCAACAAGGCTTTTAGTAAATCTGGGGGGCTTTCTTTGATGTAGTGGGTATTGAGCCAATCAAGCTTGTGGGGGCTAAAGCAACTGGGCGCGCTGTTTAAGTCCTTGGGGTTAAAAAATGCCTTCATCTCTTGCAAGCTAAAAATCTCTTGATCTTCGTGGCTCCAACCTAAGCGCACCAAGAAGTTTAACAAAGCCTCTTTGAGATAGCCCAAAGCCTTATAATCCATCACCCCCATCGCCCCATCTCTCTTGCTGAGTTTGTGCCCCTGTTCGTTTAAAATCATGGGCACATGGTAAAAATTAGGGATTTTAAAGCCTAGGGCTTGGTATAAAATGATCTGCTTGGGCGTGTTGCTTAAGTGGTCATCCCCTCTGATCACATCGCTAATCCCCATCAAAGCGTCATCAACCGTCACCACAAAATTATAAGTCGGCACACCACTAGAGCGGGCGATCACAAAGTCGTCTAGCTCCTCGGCTCGCACGCACACCTCCCCCTTGACCCCATCTTTGAAGCGCACTTCCCCATTTAAGGGGGCTTTGATGCGCACCACAGGCTCCACGCCACTAGGAGGCGTGCCTTTAAAGTCCCTATAACGGCGGTCGTAGCGGGGGGTTAGCCCCTGCGCCCTTTGCGTTTCTCTAAGTGTTTCTAGCTCTTCCTTAGACATATAACAATAATACGCCTTGCCCTCATCTAAGAGTTGCTGGACGTGGCGTTTGTAAATGTCTAGCCTCTTAGATTGGTAGAGAATTTGCCCATCCACTTCTAGCCCGACCCACTCAAAGGCTTTTAAAATCGCCTCTGTGGCCTCTTTGACATTGCGATCGAGGTCTGTGTCCTCAATGCGTAAATAAAACCTTCCCCCACACGAGCGGGCGTAAAGGTAGTTAAAAAGGGCGGTTCTAAGCCCGCCGATGTGTAAATGCCCCGTAGGTGAAGGGGCAAAACGCGTAGTCACCATGTGCATCCTTTGTTAAAAAATCTAAATCATAGCAAAGGGAGGGGTGTTAGTCAAACACCGCCCCACTTTTTTCACCGCTCCACTAAAGAGCACTTCATCTTTTTCTAAGCCCAAAGTTAAAACCTCTTTGCTAGGCGGGATACAGCGCGCCTTAGCCTCTACCCCCCTTTTTAGCCCGGCCACAAACACCGCTGCCATGCCCGTCCCACAAGCTAAAGTGATGTCCTCCACGCCCCGCTCATAAGTGGCTAGGTGAATCGTTGTGGGGTTTTTGATGTAAGCGTGATTGACATTGGCGTTAAACCGCTGGCGCAAAGCTTGCATGGTGGGGGTCTTGGCTTTAGGGATGTCTTCTAGGCTAGCCACGAAATGCACTAAGTGAGGCACGCCCGTATCGATCAACGCCCACTCTTGCCCTTGGATGTCCAAAGTGTCTAACCACTTGGGCGCACCTAAATTGCTTTGCACCACACCCCCACTCTGTGTCACTTCCAGCACTTCCACGCTAATCACGCCCGCCCCGCTTAAAAAGCGGTGCTTTTTGGGGGCTAGGGTTTGCTCGTAGGCGTAAAGCCCCACGCAACGGCTCGCATTCCCGCACATATCCGCCAAACTCCCATCGGCGTTGTAAAACTCCCATGTGTAGGCGTGTTGATCGTGGGGCAGTAAGACCACCAGCCCATCCGCTCCAAAGCCATAATGGCGGTTGCAAAGCTCTTTAGCGAGGGCTTGGCGGTTACTTGGCTTAAAATGGTGGGTGATTAAAAAATCATTCCCGCTGGCACAATATTTGTATAGGTGCATCGTTTGCCTTTTTAGGTATTATAAAGCAAAAAAGCGAGTTGGCATGCGTCCGGTGTATTTCTTTTGGCTCTTGTTTGCCATTGCCTTTTATTGGATGCTCTATCTTTACGAAGATTTTTTAATGGATTTACTCATTGCTGGCTTGCTCTGCGTCACGATTTTTTGGCTCAAAGGGTTTTTTGACCACTACATGCGCAACCTCTTTAGCTCCCTTTTGTGCGTCGTGGTGCTCTTAAGCTTTTTGGTCGTGCCCATGTATTTTCTCATCTACAAAAGCACGGATTTCATTGCCCACTTAAACCTAGAAAAATTCGCCTTCTACTTCAACAAGTCTAAAAGCGATCTCTTGCTTTACTTGGAGCGCTTCCCCACTTTGAGTGCCTATGCGCATAAAATCCTGTCTAACCTCTCGGCACAAAATTTCATGTCTTATGTCTTGCACCTCAGCAGCGGCCTGGGCAAATACAGCCTAAAATTTGCCAGCGACACGGCGATGGTCTTGGTTTTTCTCTTTTTGTGTTTCTTTTATGGGCAGCGCTTTTACGACTATATCTTAGACATTCTGCCCTTTGAGAAAATCCAAAGCAAGGAGATTTTTAGAGAGGTGGCGGGGATTTTACGGGTGGTCTTGCTAACTTCTATCATCAATGTCGTTTTACAGGGCTTGGCCTTTGGTTCCTTGGTCGTATTTTTTGGGCTAGATTGGCTCTCTCTTGGGATTTTATACGGGCTTGCCTCGCTCATCCCCATTGTGGGCGGGGCTTTGGTGTGGGTGCCGGTCTCACTGTATGAGCTTTATCGCCACAACCCAAGCACAGCCATCGTCATTGCCCTTTATTCAGTGATTTTTATCGGGGGAGCGATCGACAGCCTCATAAAACCATGGCTCATTGGCTTCATTAAACACCGGGTGTTGAAGATTTCCCTAAAAATCAATGAGATTTTGATCTTCTTTTCGATCTTGGCGGGCATTAGCAAGTTTGGTTTTTGGGGGATTGCCGTAGGCCCTACAATCACCGCTTTTTTTATTGTGCTTTTGCGCCTTTATGAAAAAGAGTTCGCCCGCCGCAAGCGCACAAACGCCCCCCTGCCCCGCTAAGGATTCGTGCTTGGCACGATTTGGGGAAAACCATAGGCGATCACGCTCACCACGATCCCGATCACAATCACAAAGGCGATCGAGTATTTGACCGTGAATTTAAACAGATCGGACTCTTTGCCCGCCAGCCCCACCGCCGCGCAGGCAATGGCGATGCTCTGCGGGCTGATCATCTTGCCCAAAGTCCCGCCCACGGTGTTGGCGGTGAGCGTTAAGATTTCGGGGATTTTTAGATTATCGGCGGTGAGTTGTTGCAAAGAGCCAAAGAGCAAATTAGAGCTGGTGTCGCTGCCGGTTAAGAACACCCCGACCCAGCCAATGATGGGCGAGAAGAAAGTGAAGGCCTTGCCCGTGTGGGTTAAGGCCAGTGCCATAGTGGCGGAAATGCCGCTGTAATTAGACACAAAGGCAAAGCTTAAGACGAGCCCGATGGTTAAGATAGGGTAGCGCATTTCTTTTAAGGTGTCCCCAAAAACTTCGATCGCCTCACTGGCTTTCACGCGGAGCACAAAGATGCTGATGAGCGCGGCCACTAAGATCGAAGTGCCCACGGTGTTAATCAAGGGCAGTTTAAAGACCACAGGACTAGCCGCACTCTTGCCTTCAAACACAAAGGGTGCGCTTTTTAAAATCTTCTGGCTGATGCTGCTAAACTCAAAGTAGAAGTTAGAAAACGCCAACGCCCCGCCCTTAGCAAAGAGCGCCTTAAACCACGGCTGGGTCCAAATGACGATCGTGGCGATCAAGATGATAAAAGGTGCCCACGCCACCAAAACTTTACAGATGTGGTGTTGCTGGCGATCGTGTGTAACTTCTTTGCCATCGCTTCTAAAAATGTGCTTGGGCTGCCAAAAGCGCAAAAAGAGGGCAGTCGCTATGAGCGAAACGATGGCCGATAAAATCCCGGGCAGCTCTGGACCTAGGTAGTTGGAGCTTAAATACTGCGCCAAAGCAAAACTAAAGGCCGCCACAAACACCGCCGGGAAAGTTTCTTTAATCCCCCGCACCCCGTCCATCAAAAACACGATAAAAAAGGGCACCAATAGGCTAATAAAAAATAAAATCTTGCCCGCCATTGCGCTGATAGAAAGCGCGCTCACCCCCACAGCCCCTGCCATCGCTGTGATGGGGATGCCCACCGCCCCAAAAGCCACGGGAGCGGTGTTGGCGATCAAGCACAACCCCGCCGCATACAGCGGGTTTAGCCCAAGCCCCACTAAAATTGCCGCCGTGATCGCCACGGGCCCACCAAAACCAATCGCCCCTTCTAAAAACGACCCAAAGCAAAACCCAATCAAAATCACTAAAATGCGGTGATCGGGGGTGATGGCTTGCACGCTCTCCTTAAGGATTTCAAAGTAACCCGACTTCACACTGAGTTTATACAAGAAGATTGCGGCGATGATGATCCACGAAATGGGCCAGAGTCCATAAAGAAAGCCATAAATGAAGCTGGAAGCCACCATAACCGCCGGCATTTTATAGACGACAAGCGCGATCACCACAGACAGGGCCACGCTCAAAAACGCGGCGGTGTGCCCCTTAAGCTTAAAAACAATTAACGAGGCAAAGAAAAGCACAATGGGTAAAGCCGCCACGAGCGCGCTTAACCCAACACTCCCTCCTAATGGGGCGTAAATCTGATGCCACATAAAAAACTCCTGCGTAGACTAAAACTCTAAGTATAACACATGCTTTAGCAGGGAGCACTGGCCCCCAAATGATGCCTCCCCCCTTTAGAAGTTATAGACATAATTTACAAAGACAGAAACATTGCGCTTGTAACTGATGTTAAAGGACTCGTCTCCACTTGTGGCCTCAAAATAGCTGCTTAAAGCTAAGGGGATGCGCAGGCCCACTTCAAACCCGTGATGCTTGCTCACATTGCTTCTAAAGCCTATGTTTAAGGGGATCTGAAAGTAGGTTGCGTGGATGCTTGCTTGCCTGCCCCGCCTTTTAAGGGCGTGGGCTAGGGCTTTGTAGGCCTTGGCATTTTTCAAAAGCCAAGTGCTACCCGCCAGCATGAAGCCTGCAAAAAACCCCGTGGTGTAATGCCCATTTGCGCTTTCATAGAAGTTGTAGAGCGCATCCACGCCTGCCCCATAGACAAATTGCTTAAGGCTGTGGCGTATTTGTCTGTGAGTGTACCATACTGGTAGCTAAAGCTCCCGTAGTAGCGCAGGCCAAAGCGTTTTTTCTTGCCAAAGAACTGCTTATAGCCCAGTTGGGCATTCACGCCGTATAAATCCCCATTCACATGCCCGCTTTGCGTAGCCACGATAGAAGAGGGCGTGGCGGCTAACAAGCTGGGGTGATCTTTGGCATAAGCTTTGAGTTTGCTTTGTGTGGCTTGTAGATAGGCCAAGAGCGTGCCCAAGTCTTGAATGGCTTTTCCCTTGCCCTGCCGGCTTTGTGGGTCTAGCTGGTTTCTGTGGTTTACAGCAAACAAGCCACCCTCCGTTTGGGTTCTCATAATAGAAGTGTTTAAAAGACTGGTGAGCAAAGCCTGTTGCAACTGCTCCACTTGGGAGATGAGCTGGCTTAAACTGGATTGCAAGCCGACCAAATCATGGCTTGTGTTGGAAGCCAAGTGATAAAAGCCACTGAATGTGTCTTTAAGGTTTTGGGAGATGCTGGCGTTGCTAGACACTTGGTTAAAAAACTGGTTTGTCCCAGCCACTAGAGAGCTGACAGCCTCTGTTGTGTTGTTTGTGCTGGTTTCAACAAGACCAATGAGCGCGTCTGTGTTGGCTTTGATCGTGGTTTTTTCCTCGGCTTTGTAGCTGGCAATGGTTGCAAGTGCCCCATCTCCATCCACTAAGGTTTGCAAGTAGGTTTTAGGCTTAGAAGAGGGCATGGGCACATTAGGGGGCGTGTTTTGCACGCTCATTGGGGGTTGTTTAGGGGATGTGGGTGGGCTTATAGAAATGGGGGGCGGGTCGGTATTTATATTTTTGGGGGGCGTTTGGGTGCTTGGGGCTTTTGTGTGGGTGGGGGGTTGTTGGTTTGCTGTGTTGCCCGGCGCAGGGGTTTGCTTGTTTGGTGTGGGATCAAAGTCGGGGAGTGCCCACGAGGGGGGGTTTGAAAACGATTTGCCATCGGCATCGCAACACCAAATCACACTGGTCCTTTGAAAGCCATCTTTGTCTGTGTCGGCCTCTAAAAAGGGCGAGCAAAGGGCTATGGCTAGACTGGCAGAAGTGTTTTTAAAAGTGTTGTCCATAAAATCTCCTAAAAAGGGTTATCCCCCCACCTTATTTTGGGGCACTTGGGGAGAGGGTAGGGTTGTGGGTTTGGCATTTTGCACATTAAAAAGCGGGGTTTGATTAGCCAAACTGGGGGCCTTGTTTTGCGTGCTTTGCGTGATGTTAGAATACTGAAAGCCCACGGCCCCATAAGCTCCATTGTTTTCAGCGCATAAGGGGCAGTTGGAGGCAAGAGTTCCCAAGATTAAAGCGGTTTTGTATAGATGCACACGACTCCTTTTGCTAGGGATACTAAGCAAAGCTTGTCGCCGCATTTTACTATAAGTAATATTAAGCGCAAAACCCATGGCGTGTTTCAAGCAGTTTTCTAATCATTTAGAAAATAACGGATGCTCGCAAAGCCTTTGATGTGTAGATTTTTCACAAGCTCTATTTGCTCATGGGTTGTGATCCCGCCTAGAGCAAAAACATGGGCTTTTAGCTCGGGGCTTAAAGCCTGCAAGTAGTCTAAACCCAAAGGGGGGGGTTTGTCTGGCGTGGCAAAAATCGGGCTTAAAGTGCAAAAATGCACGCCCAAATCTAGGGCTTGTTGCACCTCTTTAACACTGTGTGCGCTGTAAAAGCTCTGTAAATTTTGGGGGATTTTAAGCACAAAGTCTAGAGCGTGGCTCTTTAAATGCACGCCCCTAAAGCCATATTCTAGGGCGCAATCTAGGCTTTGTTGTGGGGTTTGTAGGTTAAGATAGGCCGTGATTTTAAAAGCATGGCAAAGGCGCGCAAAGGCGGAGTAAAAAGCAGGGCTAAAGGGCGGGCTCGTGTCGGCTTGTCTTAAACACGCCCGATTAGGGGCGTGGGTTTTAAAAACCCGGGTTAAACATGCCTCAAACTCTTTTGCATTGAGGGTTTGTAAAACCTCCGGGGTGATGAAATAAGATTCAAACATGAAAGCCCCCAAAATGCTAAGGTTTAAAAGCCCACAAGATTGAAACTTGGGCCAAATCCTAGCGCATTTTACCAAACAAAAGTGCCTTTGATGCTAAAGCCCAGGCTTGATCCACAGGATTTTTAACAAACACTTGGGGTTTTAGCTTGACATGGTGTATAGTACAGCGCGTAAATTTTATTGAAGGTGAGTGCTTTGAAAAGGATTTTTGGAAGTCTATTTTTGGCATTGGGTGTTGCGTGGGGGACTAACATTACCCTAAACCAGCCTTTAAAAGAGGTGGTGGTTACAGACAAGGGCGAGCTCATTTTGGATGGGGGCTCCATAGAATACAAGTCGTGGGATAGCAAAACCCTGCCCGGAAAAGTTCGGATTTTACAGCACATAGCTGGGCGTAAAAGCGTGAAAGCCGAAAACCAACCCTTGATGGACAAGATCGTGGCGGAGCATTTTGACGACACTAAATACCAAACGACCAATATCATCAATGTGGATGATGCCATCATGGGGACGGGTCTTTTTGTGCGAGGAGAGACTAAAAAAGCTAAAAAAGAGCACCCCAAAAGCCAAGTGGTCATGGACAACGATGGTGTGGTGCAAAAGGCTTGGGATTTAAAAAAGCAAGAAAGCCTCATTGTCGTGCTGGATAAAGAGGGCAAAGTGCGCTTTGTCCATGAGGGCAAATTAAGCGATGCCCAAATGCAACAAGTGCTTGACTTAGCCAAGAAGTTACAACAGGAATAAAAAAGCATTTCTTGCGCCACGCAGAGCCCGTGGATCGTTTTTAAAATTTAGTTATGCCTCGTCTTGGCAAGGGCATTTAGCTGGGTGGGGGTATGGGATGCTTTGTTTTCTTAAAGATTTTTTAGGTCTTAGTTAAGACACACATTCTTTTTTGCAGAATGGACTCTGTTTTTGGGGCTGTTTCTTGCGTACTTTTTTCACACAGAAATGGGCGTTTATGCCCTGTGTCCTCGCTCTCTCTGTGGCTTCTGTCTTTTATTTTGGCTTGGTGGGCACTTATTGGGCGGTTACAGGCGAATTTACCCGTTGGGGAGCGAGCATTTTGCGCTTGCTGGGTGTACATATAGACAACTTGGGTTATTTAAAAATCATAGGTTTAACAGGCAATGTCTTAAGCCGCATCGATGGGGTGATGGTGGTGGGGATGTTTTTAGGCATGCTCTGTGCGGCGGGCTTATCAGGGCGCATAGGCCTAAATCTGCCCACAAAAGCGCAAATGTGGCGGGCGTTTTTGGGCGGTCTGTTGGCAGGTCTTGGAGCACGCTTGGGGCTGGGGTGCAATTTGGCTAGCTTTCTAACGGGCATCCCGCAATTTAGCCTGCATGCTTGGCTTTTCACGGCAGCGACCTTATCGGGCATGGGGCTTGCCTTTAAATGGTGGCCAACCAGTTGTGCCAAAACGATCCACCAAAAAGCCCCCCAAAGCTTAAATACACTCTTAGCTTTTTTAGGATTTGTGGGCTTGATGGGCTTGGCTTGGCACCTGCGCCATAAACTTTTTGATGCCCTCTGTTTTGGGGCGTTCTTTGGTTTTGTCATCTCTAAGGGGCAAATTTGTTTCACCACCGCCTTTAGGCACTTGTTCGTGCATAAGCAAAGCGCACAGGCACAGGCTTTGGTGTGGGCAATGGCGGTGGGGAGCGTAGGGATTTTTGTGTATTTACAACTGGGCATGCCCGCTAAGATCATGTGGGCAAGCCCGGGCATTGTTTTAGGGGGGTGGCTCTTTGGCGTGGGGATCGTTGTAGCGGGGGGGTGTGAGTGTGGCTGGATGTATCGGGCGATTCAGGGGGATTTGGGGGCGGTGCTGGTGGGCGTGGGCAATGTCTTGGGGGCGGCTCTGGTGGCCCTTAGTTGGGATTTTTACGCCCCCCTTTGGACCAGCTTTCCTAAAATTAATCTCTTAGACCTGAAAGCGGGAGGGCTGTTGCAGGCGAGCCTGCTTTTATGCCTTTGGTGGATGGTGTGGGCGTGGGGCAAACACGCCCCCTTAAAGGCTAGTCTTGCTTAGTCTGTGCTGGCTGTGGTTGCGCGGGTTGTGTGCCATCTTGTGGGCTCTGGCTCTGCGGGCCAAAGGCTTGGGGGTGAAAACCTTGCTGTGGGTTTTGCCCTTGTGGGTTAAACCCCCACTGCAAAAAGCCCATAGGTCCAAAGCCCCAAAATGGCATGAAGCCAAACATGAACATGCCATGCGGACCAAAACCCTGAAAACCTTGCACTTGCGGACCAAAGCCCCATTGCGGATGTTGCGCGCCAAAAGGGGCATAAGCTCCAAAGGGGTGTTGGCCTTGCGGACCAAAACCATTTTGTAGGTTAGAGCCCTCTTGTGGGTTTTGTTGGGCGTTTTGGTGTCCCTGCGCTGCGCTGGGGGCATCTTCACCTAAAAGGGCGATGAGCGCATCGCGGATGCCCTCAAAGTTTTCAAGGGTGTGGGGGAAAGCAAGGCTAAAGACCTCTTCTTGCCCCTCTTTGGCGTAGGCGATTTGAAGCCCTTGAAAATCAAGGTCTTTGACGCAAATATTTGTAGCCCCCGGCACTTGTGCGTATTTTTCAAATAACCTCACCACATTGTGCAGCTGTTTGCTGTTCAACACATTTAAGGCGTGTTGCTTATCCATGCAAGCTCCTTTTTATCATTTTCAAAAAAGCTTGATTGTAATTCTTTAAAACTTAATGATAGCTTAAATAGTAGTTAAGTTGATAGTCTAAATAGTATATATAATTCGTATTAATATAGTTTATAGTATCACAATCAACTTTATTGCGTGTTGTAGTGATTTTTGCAGATTTTAGTGATTTGAGCTCCATTGTGGGCTTTGCTTTGTGAGTGCTTGATAATCTCGTCCATTGTGCTATAATTTGGCAAAAAGGCTTGGTATCCTATGTTACGCTTTGCCCCTTCCCCGACAGGAAGCATGCACATTGGGAATTTGCGTGTGGCTTTGTTGAATTTTATTGTGGCGCAACGCCTAAAACTTCCCTTGATGTTACGCATTGAAGACACCGACACACAGCGCAACATTGCCGGCAAAGATGAGGAGATTTTTAAGATTTTAAAGCAAATGGGCGTGAGCTGGGATCAATTGGTCTATCAAAGCGCCAATTTTGCTACGCATTTAGACTATGCTAAAAAGCTCTTAGACGAGGGCGAGGCGTTTTATTGCCACTGCACCCCCGAATTTTTAGAAGCCAGAAAGCAAGAGGCCATACAAGCCAAAAAGCCCTTCCGCTATGAGGATGGATGGGCTTTAGCAGAGAAAGAAAGCAACCCTAACCCTGTGGTGCGTTTAAAAGGGAGCGCGCAAGACATGGAATTTAACGACCTTGTGAAAGGCACGATTCGCTTTAAAGCCGCCGAGCTAGACAGCTTTGTGATTGTGCGGGCTAATCAGGTCCCCACTTATAATTTTGCCTGTGCCGCGGACGACTTCACTTACCAAATCAGCCACATCATTAGAGGCGAGGATCACATCAGCAACACGCCTAAACAAATCCTCATCAAACAAGCCCTAAGCCGTGTGCTAAACACCCCCCAAACCCCCACGATTTACGCCCATTTACCCATCATCTTAAATGAAGACGATGGCAAGAAGATGAGTAAAAGACACGAGGCCTCTAGCGTGCAATGGCTCTTAAAAGAGGGCTTTTTACCCGCTAGCATCGCCAATTACTTAGCCACAATGGGCTACAAAGCCCCCAAAGAGATTTTTAGCCTAAGCGAGGCTTTGGAGTGGTTTGAGCTTGAAAAAGTGAGCCCCTCTAGCGCACATTTTAGCTTGGCATATTTGCGCCACTTAAACCATGAACACTTAAAAAACCTAGAGCCAGCGAGCCTAGCCAAACTTTTAGGCATAGAGCCAGCCAAAGCCCCTTTAGCTAGACTTTTTTTAGAAGAGTGCAGCACCTTAGCAGAATTGCAAGAAAAGTTAAACGCCATGTTTGCGCCTAAAGACATTGCCAAGGACTACGAAGGGCAAAACTTCTACGACAAATGCACCGCGCTTTATCACGCCCTAAAAGCCATGCCCGCTGTGGCAGACTTCAACGCTTTTAAACAAGAGGCCATGCAAAGAAGCCAGCTTAAAGGCAAAGACTTTTTTAAACCCTTAAGAATTTTACTCACGGGGCAGGCGCACGGCGTGGAGTTAGCTTTGCTCTACCCGCACATTGTCCCCTTTTTAGAGCAAATTTTAACCCTAGAGTCCGCGCATGGTTGCTAACACCATTTTAAGCGCGCTCGCCACGATCTTGCATAGCCTCATCACGCTCTACATTTGGATCATCATCATCGCGGCCCTTTTAAGCTTTGTGCGCCCCGACCCCAATAACGCCATCGTGCAGATGCTTTACCGCCTCACTGAACCCACTTTAAACAAGGCCAAGCAACTTGCCCCCTTTTTGGTGTTTAACGGCATTGACCTTTCGCCCTTAGCGGTGGTGCTTGTGTTGAAATTCTTTGATATGACCGCTGTGCAACTCATGTTTCATTACGCTCAGGGTTAAATTTGCTTAAGGCTGTCTTGGCTTTTATCGTTTGCACTTGTTTAAATGCCCAAGACATCACTTTATCCTATTTGAAAAGCAAGCCCAAAGGCATACCCAGAGATTTTTTTATTTGGCTTTTTTTACAAAAACCTAGCACCACGCCCAAGCAGGCCAAAGTTGCCTACGATCTCGCGGCGCACAAAACCCCCAAATTGCAAGAGTTGGCCCAAGCAAAGGGGGCTTTGAACCTAAGCTTGCACCCTTGTCAAGGTTTGTCTTTAGAGGCACTAGACTCTAAAGATGGCGTGTGTGTCGCGGTTGCCTTGCCCCCTGCTAAGATTTTTAAGCAGGCGCAAGAACCCGCAAACGCCCCGCTTTTGCGCGCCCTGCAACCCAAGCTTAAAAACTACCCCAAACTCTACTATGCCTTGCAAATTGCGCTCAATCCCACAGACCAAAGCATCTTGATCAAAGCTGGGGCAAGCACGCTCGCCTCTCTTTACAACGGCCTAAGCTACGAGCAAAAGCAGCAATTATTAGACAAGCCCTTAGACCCTGAGATTCTAGCCCACCTAGCCAATGAAAACAGCCCCGCCTTCAACGACATTTTAAGACGGATCATTTTAGACAGCCGCTTTGCTGAATTTAAAAAAGCTCTAAACCACGCCTCGATCACAAATTCCGATTCTAAGACCTTTTTTCTCTTAGGCATCAATGCTTTGCTGTATGGCCAAGAAATCATCGCTTTTACTTACTTTGACCGCGCAGAGAAGCAGGCGGATAAAGCCTTTATGCACGACAAGGCGGTTTTTTGGAAATACCTTTTGAGCCAAAACAGCGCCTATTTAGACATTTTAAGCCAAAGCACAAACCCAAATCTCTTTAGCCTTTATGCCAATCTGGCCCGCAAGAGTACACCCAAGTACAACATCATCACTTCGCTAGGGCTTTTAAGCCACAGGCCGGCTAATTTTGACATCAAAGACCCCTTTGTGTGGCAAACCCTCAAAGCAAAAATCTTGTCCATCACCGACAAGCGCGCCTTTTTAAGAGCTCTAAAGCCCCTAAAAACCGAGCAAAGCATGGCGCATTTGGCGTATTTCTTAGAGCGCTATTACAACGATGGGCGGCATTACTTTTTAACCCCTTATGCTAAAAAAGCCCACTTTAAAAGCCTAGAAGAAAAGGCGATGGCCTATGCGATCGCTAGGCAAGAGAGCTTGTTGCTCCCCGCCTTAGTGTCGCGCTCTTACGCTTTGGGGCTGATGCAAATCATGCCCTTTAATGTCGCCCCCTTTGCGAAACATTTAGGCTTAAACAAAGTGCAATTTACGGACATGTTTGACCCGCATTTGTCCCTAATCTTTGGCAATTACTATTTAAACACCCTTAAAGAGGAGTTTAAAAACCCCCTTTTTGTGGCTTACTGCTACAATGGGGGGCCAAATTTTTTTAGAAAATTACTCAAAGAACGCCACTTTTTCACGAAGGGCAAGTTTGAGCCGTGGCTGAGTATGGAGCGCATCCCCTATGAAGAAACCCGCCTTTATGGGCAAAAAGTCTTAGCCAATTACATCATCTACCAAAGCATTTTTAAACACCACACCCACAAAATCCACTTCGACATACAAGGCTTTTTCAACACGATTTTAAAGGACAACCATGATCAATAAATGCCTATTTCCGGCCGCAGGCTATGGCACGCGCTTTTTGCCCGCCACAAAGGCGATGCCAAAGGAGATGCTCCCCATTGTCAATAAACCGCTCATCCAATACGGCGTGGAGGAGGCGATGGAGGCGGGTTGCAGAGGGATGGCGATTGTTACGGGGCGGGGCAAGCGCGCCATTGAAGACCACTTTGACATCAGCTACGAGTTAGAACACCAAATCAATGGCACCAATAAAGAACAGCAATTAGAGGGCATCCGCGCCTTGATGCAAAATTGCAGCTTCTCTTACACGAGGCAACACGAAATGAAGGGGCTAGGCCACGCCATTTACACCGCGCAAACCTTGATCGGCAACGAGCCTTTTTGCGTGCTCTTGGCCGATGATTTGTGCATCAATCGGCAGGGCAGGGGGGTTTTAGCCCAAATGGTCGAGCTTTACGCCAAGTACCAATGTTGCATTGTGGCGATTGAAGAGGTGGCGATGGAAGAGGTGCATAAGTACGGCGTGATTTTAGGCCAAGAGATGGCTAAGGGGGTCTATCAGGTGCAAAACATGGTAGAAAAGCCCAAAGCGGAGGAAGCCCCGAGCAATTTAGCCGTCATCGGGCGTTATATTTTAACCCCCGACATTTTTGAAGTCTTAAAGCACACCCCCCCGGGTAAAAACAACGAGATTCAAATCACAGACGCGCTCTTGCAACAAGCCCAAGATAAGTTAGTCCTTGCTTATAAATTTGAGGGCAAACGCTATGATTGTGGGAGTGTGGAGGGCTTTATCCAAGCCACAAACGATTTTTATCAGCTCCAACGCTAGCCATGTATGATTTGTGGTTTTATGGCATTTATTGGGTGGCAGGCTTTCTCTTTGCCTTTCCCATGCTCTTGGTGGGCTTTGCCTACACCTATTTGAAGCCCCCGCCCCCGCCCCCAAATATCCCCCCTTTAAAAGACTTGGTGTTTCAGCTAGACAAAGCAAAAGATCAAGAAGAGTACAACGCTTTATTGCAAGATTTTAACACCCACTACACAAGTTTGCCCAAGCACATTAAAGAGGGCGACTGGCTAAATGCCATTAAAAATTTTGCCCAGTCCGAGTTTTTAGACATCGATTCGACCGTAAATTTCGGGCAGCATTTAGAGGACATAAATCCCAAACTCAGCAAGGCGATCGCTAACACGGTGGGGCTTGCGCTCAAACACAAAAAGAAGGATTGATTTGGATTATTTAGAAATCAAAGGCGGGCAGACTTTAAACGGGCAAGTGGCGATCTCTGGCGCAAAAAACGCCGCTCTGCCCCTTTTGGCGAGTACACTTTTAGCAAAGGAGCAGGTGCGCCTAAATAATCTACCCCATGTCGCCGATGTGCGCGCCCTCGTGGAGCTTTTAGAGCACTTGGGTGCACAGGCTAAATGGCACACACCAAATGCCCTCGAGATCAACACAAGCCAAACAACGCAGTGCATCGCTCCTTATGAAATTGTGCGTAAAATGCGCGCTTCTATTTTGGTCTTGGGTCCGCTTTTGGGGCGTTTTGGCAAGTGTCAAGTGAGTTTGCCCGGGGGGTGCGCCATCGGGGCTAGGCCTGTGGATTTGCACTTAAGCGCGCTGGAGAAAATGGGGGCTGAAATCGCCATTGACAAGGGCTACATTGTGGCTAAAGCCAAAAAGGGCCTAAAGGGCTGCGACCTCATCTTTGACAAAATCACAGTGACGGGCACAGAGAACATTTTAATGGCAGCAAGCCTTGCTAAGGGGCAAACAAGAATCATCAACGCCGCCAAGGAGCCTGAGGTGGCGCAGTTGTGCGCGTTTTTGCAAGCCGGCGGGGTGCAAATTAGCGGGGTGGGCAGTGGGGAGATCTTGGTGCAGGGCACGGATAGACAAGCTTTAGACCTCAAAGAAATTAACATCATTCCCGATCGCATTGAGTGCGGGACCTATTTATGCGCGGCTGCAATCACAAATTCCTCTTTGACGCTCACCAACACCAACGCCCATCACCTAGAGGCCGTTTTGACAAAACTAGGCGAAATCGGCTTTCGCACCGACATTGTAGAGGAAACCCCCACGAACCACACGCTTAAAATCCACAGCACACAGCAAAGAAAAGCCTTTAGCCTCACAACCACAGAATACCCGGGCTTTCCCACCGACTTACAAGCGCAATTTATGGCACTAGCCACGCAGTGCGAGGGCTCTAGCCTCATTGAAGAGAGGTTGTTTGAAAACCGCTTCATGCATGTGGGCGAATTGCAACGCATGGGGGCGCAAATCAGTCTAAAAGGGGCGATGGCGCAGATTCAAGGCGCAAGTGATCTGACCGGCGCGGATGTGATGGCTACGGACTTGCGGGCCTCTTCGGCGCTGGTGTTGGCCGCTTTAGTGGCTAAGGGCAAAACCCGCTTGCACCGCATTTACCACTTAGATCGGGGCTATGAAGCCCTAGAAAATAAAATGAACGCCCTAGGGGCGCACATTAAAAGGCTACACGAAAAAGCTTAGTGGGCTACGGCTTTGGCGTGGTTTTCACGGATCACATGCACCACGACCTCTCCCGGGTATTGCAAATGGGTTTGAATCTCCTTAGCGATGTCGCGCGCCAGTAGGGGGACTTTGGCATCGCTCACTTGATCGGGGCAGACGATCACGCGCACCTCCCGCCCTGCATCCATCGCAAAGACCTTTTCCACGCCACTTTGCTGGCTGGCGATGCGCTCTAGATCGTGCATGCGGGCCAAGAAATTTTCGTTTTCCTTGCGGCGTGCCCCGGGCCTTGCAGCAGACAGGGCATCGGCAGCGCACACGGCAGCGCACTCTATGCTCTTGATCTCTTGGCGGTCGTGGTGGGCGTAAATGGCGTTGATCACCACGGGGTGCTCGTGGTAGCGCACACACACCTCAGCCCCCAATTCTACATGATCTCCCCCGTGCTCTTGGGTCAAAGCTTTGCCGATGTCGTGCAAAATCCCCGCCCTTCTAGCTAATTTTGCGTCTCCGCCCAGTTGCTCGGCAATCATGCCGGCTAAGATCGCCACTTCGATGGAGTGGGTGAGTGCGTTTTGCCCATAGCTAGTGCGGTACTTCATGCGCCCCAAGAGCCTTTTCAACTCTTCGTCCATGGAATCTAATTGCAAGTCTAAAATGACTTCTTCTGCCTCTTTTAAGATGTTTTCCTCCATGTTTGCCTCCACCCGCTGGTACACGGTTTCAATGCGCGAGGGTTGGATGCGCCCATCTTGGATCAAAAGCTCTAAGGTTTGCGTGGCGATTTGCCGCCGGTAGAGATTAAAGCAACTCAAAGTGATGGTCTTTGTTTCCTCATCGATCATCAGCTCCACCCCGCTGATGCGCTTAAAGGTGTCGATGTTCTTGCCCTCTTTGCCGATGATGCGCCCGATGAACTCGGCATTGGGCAAAGCGACCACGCTGGTTAAATTCTCCATCGCAAAAGAGCTGGCAAATCTTGAAGTCGCCTCTGCCAAGATAAAATGCGCCCGCTCTTTGGCTTCCTTTTTGGCTTGTTTTTCATAGCGGCGCACCAAAGCGGCTTTTTGTAAAATCAACTCTTCCTCCAGCAAGCGCAAAAGCAAGGTTTGGGCTTCCTCTTTGGTGTAGCCCGAGCGCTCCATTAGGGTTTGCAACGCTTGATCTTTGAGCTCTTGGTACTCTTGGCACAGCTTGTCTTGGGCGCGTTTGCCATGCTCTAATTCTTGCTTAAGACTCTCTAGCTCGGCTTTGCTTTGCTCTAATTGCCTATGTTTGTGATGCCAGTGCTGTTGTTGTTGCTTTTCATGGCTTTTGAGTTCGTCTAGTTTGTATTGGTAGGCAGCATCTTGGGTTTTTTGGCGTTCTTGGTGGTCTTGTTGCAATTGCAAGGCTAGGGTTTTGGATTCTTCTTCTTTGGTTTTGTAAAGCACTTGGGCTTGGTAGATGAGCATGTCCGCTTTAGCTTTGGCTTGGGCGATGAGGGTTTGGCTGGAGGCGTGGCAACTCCTTTTAGTGAAGTAAAAAACGCCTATGCCTGTAAGCAGGCAAGGGATCAAAATGCTTAAAGCTTCTTCCATTGATGGTCCTTTTATGTGTGAAATAGTGGCTTGGCTCAAGACAAGCGTCCGCTGTGATGTCGTGGGGCTCGCCCAGAGCGTGGGGGGATTTTAAGATTTGGCGGGCGATGAAAATCGTAAAAGGCTTTTTGGCTAGGTTAGCAAAGAGTCTATCGTAAGCTCCAAGCCCAAAGCCCACCCGCCTAAAATTACAATCCATCCCCAAAATGGGAACTAGAGCTAGGTCTAGGGGTGTTTTTAAAAAGCTTGGTCTGGGTTGTTTGGTTTGTTGGTGTGTGCTTAAGGGCAAGCGATAAGGCGCATAGGTGCAACAAGGCGGGTGCATTAAGGGAGCAAAAAGGCGGATTTTTCTTTGCCTTGCCCACTTGATGAAGGGGGTGATGTCCACTTCGTGCTTTAAGGGGCAGTAAATTAAAACCGACAGCCCAGGGCGCACCCATTTTCGCAAAAGAGCATTGATTTTGTGATCTTTCATGTCTTTGCCTCGTTTGGCGCATAAAATGCGCTTGCAAGCGGCGCGGAAAGCGCCCTTTGTGTCCTTGTCTAGCGTTTTGATATTTTGCCTTTAGAGAGTACCAACAGCCAATGGGTCAAACCCAAATAACAAACTTTGGCGTATTATTCAAACATTTAACTTAGGGCTCAATTAATAGGGGGGGGGGGGGGGGNNGGGGAGGGGGGGGGGGGGGGGTGATTTGGCAAATTTAGGGGGTTTTAACCATGCGTTTTATATAATTCTAGCTTTATTTTAGGAGTTAAAATGAAGGAACCGATGAGTGCCTACGGTTACGAAAAGATTTGTGCTGAGTTAAAACGGCTGAAAGAAATTGAAAGGCCACAGATCGTTAAAGAGATCGATCGGGCAAGAGAGCATGGGGATTTGAAAGAAAACGCCGAATACCACGCCGCCAAAGAAAAGCAAGCGTTTATAGAGGCAAGAATCAACGACTTGAGTCGGATTTTAGCCAACGCTCAGGTGATAGACCCGGCCACTTTGAGCCACCAAAAAGTGAGTTTTGGCAGCACCGTGAAAATCCTAAACCTAGACAACGATAAAGAGTTTTCTTACACCATTGTGGGGAGTGTGGAGAGCGACCCTGCCCGTGGCTTGATCTCTTTTGGCTCGCCCATTGCCAAAAGCCTTATGGGCAAAAGCAAGGGTGATGAGGTTACGGTGATCTTGCCCTCGGGCGAAAATGAGTTTGAGATTTTAGACATTTATTACAAAGACATCGATTATGCTAAAAGTTAAGTTGCAAAGACTCCACCCCAATGCGCTGATCCCCGCTTACCAGAGTGCTGGGGCGAGTGGATTTGATTTATGCGCTTTAGAGAGCCTAGAGATCGCCCCTAAGAGCGTGGGTTTGGTGCGCACGGGGTTAGCCCTTGAGCTAGAAAAGGGCTATGAAGTGCAGGTACGCTCTAGATCAGGGCTGGCGTTAAAGCACCAAATTGTGGTCTTAAACTCTCCGGGCACGATTGATAGCGATTATCGGGGGGAGTTGCAGGTGATTTTAATGAATTTAGGCGATGTGCCCTTTGACATTAAGGCGGGCGATCGCATCGCGCAGGGGGTGCTGTGCCGCATCTTTCAAGCGGATTTTGCGCTATCTACTGAGTTAGAAGCCACGCAAAGGGGCACAAAGGGCTTTGGGAGCAGTGGGGTTTAATGGAAATCAAGCAGAATTTAAAACAAGTGACAGAGGAGTTTAAGAGCGATGAAAAGCTCTTAGAGAGCGCGTTTAGGCTTGAAAAGCTGTATAACAAATACAAATATGTTTTGTGGGCTTTGGTGGCTTTGGCTTTGGCGTGGTTAGGCTACACGAAATTTTTAGAGATGCAAAAGGACAAGAGGGCGCAAAAAATCACCACCCTTTATAACGAAGTCTTGGCTAACCCCAACAACGCCGCCCCTCTTGAGCGCTTACAGGAGCAGGCCCCTCAGCTTGCCGAGCTTTACAGCTATTCTCAAGCCTTGAAAAACAAGGACATTAAAACCCTAGACGCTCTAAGCCATGCCAAAAACCCCTTAGTCAAGGCGTTAGCCAGCTACCACAGCGCATCCTACAACCGCGACTTAAAAGCGTTGCAAGCCCTAAACCTCCCCGCTTTGCAAGATTTTATCAACTTGCAAAAAGCCTATTTACTCCAAGATGACCCCAAGGCTGGCAAAGAGATCAAAGCCTTGATCGACACAATCTCACCCACCTCAGAGCTTTACCAGATGGCAACTCTACTCAAGCACTACCCCGCCACGGGCACACAAAAGGCCACAAAGTGAAAAATACTTGGCTTGTGGGGCTGGTCTTGTTGGTTCTCTTTGGGCTTGGTTGCGATGGACGCAAGAACTTCACACCGCCTAAATCTAAGATCGTGCGCACGATCACCTTTAACCACACCCTCAAAGACCCCATCATTTTCACAAACCGCTATGGGGCGATTTTAGGCGATGGGGGGGTGTTGGATAGGCAGGGCTTGACACACCTTAAAATCGAAAAGAAAGAGGATAAGGAAACCTCCTTTTTGAACGAAAGCCAAGATTACTACATTTTAGCGCACGATTGTTGGCGTGCCCACAAGCGCAATGGCCCTAAAGTCAAGCGCAAAAAACACACTACACTCACAGACAAACAGGCGCAAGAGGCGATCATCGACAACATCGAAGAAACCGATGAAGATGTCCGCTTGCACGATCATTGCCACAAACTCGAACTCATCGGCGCAGGGCTAGATGCCAAACCCTCCATCACAATCCCCCTAGACACCTACCCTTTAAGCGCAAGCATTAAAGGAGAGCGCTTGGCGGTGGTGATGGCGGACAACTCGGCCAACATCTACGACATCAAAACGAAAAAATTGATCTTCAATGAAAAAGGCGCGGCAAGCCCGGCGATCAATTCTTTGGTCGCCGCGCCCGTGTTTTTAGACACGGTCGTGGTCTTTCCCATGCTCGATGGGCGTTTATTGGTGGTGGATGTACGCTCAGATGAGCCTAAGGTGGTGCGCAACATTGTGCTCAACAGCGAAAAGTTTTTCAACAATGTCATCTACTTAAAAGTTGATGAGGAAAACATGTTTGCGGCCACAGGTAAAAGGCTTGTGTCGGTGATCTCAGGCCAAGAATTTAACTTCGATGCGGAAATTGTGGATGTGCTTTACAAGCACCACCGCCTATATGTGCTGACTTTAGATGGGCGGATTTTAGAGATGGATCAAACGCTCAACGATCAGAGCATGGGCGTGGTGAAACTCCCTTTTGCGATGTTAAACACGATCGTGGTTACGGATAAAAAACTTTACACCTTAGAAAAACGGGGCTATCTCGTGGAAGTGGATTTGGAACATTTTGACGACTACCGGGTCTATCCGCTTAAAAACGCCTCTAAAAGCTTTTTGGGGCACTTGGATAGAATGAGTTTTTACACCGATGACAAGATTTATTACGACCGCTATTACTTAGATTTGAGCCACAACCACCCATGACCCTTTGCGACATCGGCAACACGCATTTGCATTTTTATCAGGAGGGGAGAGTGTGGGCGTGCGCGCCTCAAAGCTTGCAAGTCTTAGAGGATGAAGTTTTTTATATTAGTGTCAATGCACAGCACACAACAGCCCTTTTAGAGATTTGCCCTAATGCCAAAGACTTGAGTCCTCAGATGCACTTGGCGAGCAAATACGAGGGGTTGGGCGTGGATCGCATGGCGGCTTGTTTGGGGCTTAGGGGCAAAAGCGGGGTGGTGGTGGATGCAGGGAGTGCCATCACCCTTGATGTGATGGAAAATGGGGAGCACTTAGGGGGAGTGATTTTGCCCGGGTTAGCAGGCTATTGCCAAGCCTATAAAAGCATTTCGCCCGCCCTAGATTTGCCCCCTAATTTGCGGGTTAATTTAGATCGCTTGCCTAATGGCACTGCCGATGCACTGGGTTATGGAATCTTACAAAGCGTGTTGCTCACACTCAAACACTTAGTGGGCGGGCGCAAGGTGTATTTTACGGGCGGAGATGGCAAGTTTTTAGCCAACTTTTTTCCTCAGGGGCTTTATAATGGGCTGTTGGTCTTTGAGGGCATGTTGGCCACGCTTGGGGTTTAATGGAGCTTACCTTTCTCTTTTTAAACGCCTCTTTAATGGCTTTGAGCCATTGCGTGGGGATGTGTGGGGGAGTGGTGCTGGCGTATTGCCAAAGTAAGTTTGCCCCCCAAACCCCTTTAAGAATCCAGCTTTGCGCCCACACCCTTTATAACCTCGGGCGGGTGAGCATGTATGTGCTTGTGGGGTTTTTAGCCTTTTTGGGCTTTCATGGGCTCTTAGAAGTGCTGGCTAAAGCCCTAGACTTGCCCCGTATGCGTTTGCAGGGGGGGGTTTTAGTGAGCGTGGGGGTTTTAATGGCCCTCTTTGCTTTGGGGTTTTTTTTGCACCTTAAAAGCCCTTTGGGTTTGAGCGGAGGGTTTTTTGCCAAAGGCTTTAAAAGCCTTTTTAGCACGCCAAGCCTGCCTAGCTTTTATGCTTTGGGCTTACTCAATGGGCTTTTGCCCTGTGGTATGGTCTATTGGTTTGTATTAAACGCCCTAGCCCGCCCCAATTTAGCAAGCGCGCTAGAGGTGATGCTTGTTTTGGGGTTGGCGACCTTTGCGCCCATGTTTGTCTTTGGCGCGCTCTTTGGCAATTTCTTAAGCTCTAAATGGCGGGCGTGGTTTCAAAAAGCCGCCTTTGTGTTGTTGTTAGGCTTTGCGGGGCACACCATTTATATGGGCGCAAAAATGCTAGGGCACGCATGAAAGCTCTCTTTTTAGATCGAGATGGCGTGGTGAATGTGGATAAGGGCTATGTGTGCGCACCTAAAGATTTTGAATTTGTGCCCGGCATTTTCACCCTGCTAAGGGGGGCTAAGGATTTGGGCTATTTGCTCTTGTTGGTGACCAACCAATCGGGCATTGGACGCGGGTTCTATGGCTTGAAGGACTTTGAAAACTTAAACGCTTATATGCAGGCTAAATTGCAAGAAAATTTGGGTTTTGGGCTAGATAAAATTTATTTTTGTCCGCACGTCCCCCAAGAAAATTGCGCGTGCAGAAAGCCTAAAACGGGCATGTTAGAGCAAGCCTTGCAAGATTACCCCATTAATTTAACCAAGAGCGTGCTTGTGGGCGATAAACTTAGCGATGTGGCCTTTGGGTTAAAGGGGGGCATAGGCACAAATTTACTTTTTACGCAGACCATGCCTAAAGAAGCGCTAGAAACCCCCCCCATCGCAAGCATTTCTTGTTTAAAGCAAGCGCTGGACTTTTTAACCCCACACATAAAGGATTGTCATGTACACCCCAAACACCCTAGAGAATAAAACGATCGTCATCACCGGCGGGGCGGGCTTTATTGGCGCGAATTTGGCCATGTATTTTCAAAACCACCACCCAAAAGCACGGGTGATTGTGCTGGATAAATTTAGAGAGCAAACCCCTCCAACCACGAGCTTAGGGCATTTTAAAAACTTGCTAGACTTCAATGGCGAGATCATCACCGCCGACATCACTAAAGATTTAGGCGTTTTAAAGAAACTCGATTTTGATTATTTGTTCCACCAAGCCGCCATCTCCGACACCACGAACTTAAACCAAGAGTTGGTGATGAAAACCAACCACCAAGCTTTTATCAAAATCTTAAAAATCGCCATGAAAAAAGAAGCACGAGTCATTTACGCCTCTTCAGCCGGGGTTTATGGCAACACCCCCGCGCCCAATAAGGTCGGTTTCGGGCAAAAACCCGCCAATGTCTATGGTTTTTCTAAACTTTGTATGGACAAAAGCGCGCTGGATTTCGCCCATGAAAGCTTTATGCCCATTGTGGGGCTGCGCTATTTTAATGTCTATGGCCCGGGGGAGTTTTACAAACACAAAACCGCGTCTATGATCTTGCAACTAGGTTTACAAGCCCTGCAACATAAAGAAGTCAAGCTCTTTGAATTTGGGGAGCAAAAACGCGACTTTGTTTATATCGAAGATGTCATCCAAGCCAATGTCAAAGCGATGAGCGCGAGGACGAGCGGGGTTTATAATGTGGGCTATGGCAAGAGTCACAGCTATAACGACATCGTGCGCCTGTTGCAAGAACACTTGGGCGATTTTAAAGTAACCTACATGAAAAACCCTTACGACTTTTTCCAAGAACACACCTGCGCAGACATCACCCCCACACACGCCGATTTAGACTACGCCCCCGCCTTTGACTTAGAAAGGGGGATCAAAGCTTATATCCCCACAATCAAAGAGCTTAACAAACAATGCTAGAAGCCTTTTTAACCCCGCCTAAAAAACCCCCCCATGTGTTGGTGGTGGGCGACATCATTATCGATCACTACATTTGGGGAGAGAGCGAAAGGCTCTCGCCCGAGGCTCCCGTGCAAGTCGTGGATGTCAAACAAGAAAGCCGCCGTCTAGGGGGGGCGGGCAATGTGGCGGATAATTTAATCGCTTTGGGGGCGGGCGTGGATTTGTGCGGGGTGGTGGGGGCAGATGGGGGGCAGGCTTGGTTGTTTGAAACCTTGCAGAGCTTGGGCGTGGGGGCTAGCGGGATTTTAGTCGATGCTAAACGCCCCACGAGCCAAAAATCGCGGGTGATGATTTCTAAGCAACAAGTCTTGCGTATAGATCGGGAACACACAGACCCCATTGACAAGGATTTATGTGCCGCCTTGCTAGAAAAAGCCACAGCCCTATTAGAAGAAGCCGATGTGCTGGTTTTATCCGACTATTTAAAGGGGGTGCTAGACCCTAAGCTGTGCCAAGCATTGATCGCCCGCGCCAGAGCACAACATAAAACCATTCTTTGCGACCCCAAGGGCAAAGATTATTCTAAATACGCGAGCGCAAACCTACTCACCCCCAATAAAAAAGAAGCCCAAATCGCTACCGGCGTGCAGATTACAGACGATGAGAGCCTGCTAAAGGCCTTGTCTTTTTTTAAAGAAAACTTGCAAATTGCCACCCCGCTCATCACTTTAAGCGAGCAGGGCATGGCGTTTTTAGACCACGAGTTGCATAAAATCCCCACAATCGCCAAAGAAGTTTATGATGTGAGCGGGGCGGGCGATACAGTGATCGCCGCTTTGGCCTTTTGTTTGGGACTGGGTTATCCCATCAAGCAGGCGTGCCACTTTGCTAATGCGGCTGCGGCGGTGGTGGTGGCCAAGGTGGGCAGCGCGCAGGCCAGTTATGCCGAAGTGTTAGACTTCTTGCAAAAGCACCACCACCAAGGCCAAAAAGTCCTAGACAAAGCCACGCTTTGCGCTTTGCTAAAAGCCATGCGCCCGCCTAGGATCATTTTTACCAATGGGTGTTTTGATTTGTTACACAGAGGGCATGTAGAGTATTTGCAAAAGGCAAAGGCTTTGGGCGGCTTGTTGGTCGTGGGGTTAAATAGCGACTCTTCTGTGCGCCGCTTAAAGGGCAAGAGCCGCCCCATTTGTAACCAAGAGGCTAGGGCGTTTGTGCTGGCGGGGTTGGAGTGCGTGGATTTTATCGTGATCTTTGAAGAAGACACCCCCCTAGAGCTGATTAAAGCCCTAAAGCCACATATTTTAGTCAAGGGGGCAGATTATGCGGGCAAAGAAGTCGTGGGAAGTAGCCTTGTGCAAAAAGTCGTTTTGATCGACTTTGTTAAGGGTTATTCGACCACAAGCACTTTAGAAAGAATCCAAAGCTTAACCCATAACTAAAGGAGCAGTGTATGCACGATTTGATCCAAACCGAGTTTTTAGAGCACATCCAAACCACGCAAGAAACTTTGGCGCACCTGGCCCCCACGCTCGCTTTTAGCGGGGATTTATTGCTAGACACTTTAAAAAAGGGCAATAAAATTTTAATCTGTGGCAATGGAGGGAGTGCTGCCGATTCACAGCACTTTGCGGCTGAATTGACAGGCCGTTATAAACGAGAAAGACAGGGCTTGCCCGCGGTTGCCCTTAGCACCGACACTTCAGCCCTAACTGCCATTGCAAACGACTATGGCTACGATCGAGTCTTTGCCCGCCAAGTGGAAGCGTTAGGCAGGGCGGGGGATTGCTTGGTGGGGATCAGCACAAGTGGCAATTCGGCCAATGTGCTTTTGGCCTTAAAAAAGGCGCAAGAGATGGATTTGAGCACGCTAGGGCTTAGTGGGCGTGGCGGGGGGGCGATGCGCGCTCTATGCACGCATAATTTGATCGTGCCTAGTGCCAACACCCCTAGAATCCAAGAGATGCACATTTTAATGATCCACTTGCTCTGTGATTTTGTCGAAAAAGGGTTTTGCTAGATACGGCTTTGCCTGCTCTCTTTGAGCAAAGCCGCCATGGATTTAGCCAAAAGGGCAAAAAAGCTAAACAGCCCAAAGACAAAGAGAGAGAAAAAGAGGGCCACCACCAGCCCTAAATCGCTAAAAATAAAAAAACACAGCCCCCCGCAAGCCAAGGCGATGCCCACAAACAGCCCGGCAAAAAAATCTAATAGGGAAGTTAGGGTGTCCTTTTTCATGGGGGCTAGTGGCCCTCATCCACCAAGACCGCCCCAGCCAAATAAACATAGGTCAAAATCATGAACACAAAGGCTTGCAAAATCCCCATGAAAAACAGCACCATAAAGGGCGCAACGGGGATCGCCCATGGCACGAGCAAGAGCATGATGAGTAAAAACATGTCGTCGCCTTTGATGTTGCCAAAGAGACGGAAAGAGAGCGAGATGATGCGGGATAAATGCGAAATGATTTCTACGGGAAACATGATGGGCATGAGCCACTTGACCGGGCCCAAGAAATGCTTAAAGTAGGTGATGAATCCTTGTGTGCGGATGCCCTCGAAGTGATAATAGACAAAGACGATCAAGGCCAAAACAAGGGTGAAACTCCAATTAGCCGTGGGGGCCTCAAAGCCGGGGATAATGCCTATCATGTTGCAATAAAAAACAAAGAACGCGATTGTGCCGGTTAGGGGGAAGTATTTACGGGCCAATTCCTCCCCGATGACATCTTTAGCCACATGCAAAATCCCCTCCACGACCGCTTCATAGACATTTTGTAGCCCAAAAGGCACGATTTGCAGTTTTTTGACCGCCATTTTACTGATGATCAAGGTAAATAGTGCGCAAAAAACAGTGTAAAACCCAATGATAAAGTCGTGGTTATGGCTGATTAGCCCCGCAAAAGTAAAGACCCGATGCTCCATGTCCTCTCCAAAAAATCTCTATTATACTATAAACTCCGTTAAAATGGCAAAATTTTACAGACGCAAGGGCACACAAGGGGGTTAGTGTCTCCAAAAACTTTAGCAAACTTAAGGCCCCAAGTCTCAAATCCTAAAACAAAACACGCACCAAGGGGTGCAAAAAAATGAGGTCTTTAAAGCCTGCCTTTCTTGTTTAAAAATTATACACATAGTTAAAATACACCGCCACATTGCGTTTATAAGTGGTTTCTAAGTGTGCGCCGTTTAAAGAGCCCTTGAAGTAATAATTGGCCGCAAGGGGGATTCTCAAGCCCACTTCAAAGCCGTGGTGCTTGGTAACATTGGTTCTAAATCCAATGTTTAAGGGGATTTGGAAATAGGAAGTGTGCATCACAGAGTGCCCGCCCATCGCGTCGATGGCTTGCATAGCCGCGTGTAGGTTGTGATACCCGGGCACAACCCAGCTGCTGCCAGCCAGCATGAAGCCCAAGAATACCCCTGTGGTGTATTTGCTGTCTTTGCTCTCATAGAAGTTATACAACGCATCCACCCCAGCTCCATAGACAAAGTCATTGAGGCTGGAGATGTTGCGGTTGTAAAACACTCCTCTTTGGTAACTAAAGCTGCCATAGTAACGCAACCCCCATCTTCTCTTTTTGCCAAAAAATTGTTTATAGCCCACTTGGACATCTATGCCATACATATTGGCATTGGAGTTGGTGGTTTGGTTAGGGATGCCAATCCCGCCTGCTCTGCTTAAAAACTCTTCAGGGCTTTCTTTGGCATAAGCGGTCATTTTGTTTTTAGCGGCATTGAGATAAATTAAAAGATTGTTTAAGCCTTGCACTGCTTGTTGGGTGTTTTGGGCTTGGGTAGAGTCTTGCAGTTGCGCTGGCTCTAGTTGTGTGAAAGAAGCGGGCAAGGCCACAAAGCTGGCAAAAGAGCTCAGATTTTGCGCATTAACGGAGCTTGCCAAATTGTCTAACAACTCTACCCGCATTTGGCTGGCTTGAGAAATCAAGCTGTCAAGGTTTAATTGCATCAACTCTAAATTGATGTCTTGTGCTTGCATGTTTTGGATGAAGTTGGCCACTTCTGTTTTAAAGCCTTGGGGAATCTCGGGGTTCTCCACTAAATTGTTCTCTGGGTCGCTGGCGTAATTTTCTAAGCCCGCTACAATGTTTTGCACCGCTTGGGCTGCACTCACATTGTCTAAGCTGTTGATGATCGCGCTAGTGGTTTGGGTGATGGTTTGCTCCACTTGGTTGAAGTAAGAGTTCATGGCATTTTGGAGTTGCTGGATGTTTTGCAGCTCATCTCCCACAATGGAGTTGATGAGATTTTGCAGGGAGTTACTGGCGCTTTGTGTCCCCTGATTGTTGTTTTGGTTTTGTCCTTGTTGTCCTTGTGAGTTATCTTGTGGGTTGTTGTTTGGGGTTTGTCCTTGTTGTCCCCCACTGCCCCCTGTGCCTGAGTTGATTTGTCCGCCTTCTCCTTGTTGTCCTTGTTGTCCTTGATTTTGGGCGGTTGGGGTTTTAGCGCCCGGAGTTAGGGGGGCGTTTTTGGTGGCTGTGGGGATTGTGCCTTGTGCTGGGGCGTTGGTTTTAAGGGCTGTAGCGGCTTCTTTGGCTAATTTTGTGAGATAGATGTATCTTTGGAGTTGTTGGTAGCCCTGTGGAAACCAGCTAGACACCCCGTTAGAAACATCTTGTATCCCAATCGCCTGTGGCGTTTCCCCCTGCTCTTGATTTTCTTGTTGGTAAGCTTGGAGCACTTTTAGTGTGTTTAACCCCGTCAAAGATTGAAAGAGGGGCAAACTTTGGGCGTAAGCGAGTATATCACCATCAATCGTGGCGGTGTTGTCTTTCCCCACAAGTGTGGTGAGTAGGGCGTTGTTATGCTCATAGGTGTTTAGTCCTTCAATGAAAGTGATGGTGTCTTGGGCTGTTTGATCGTCTGTGTTTAGATTTTGCATGAGCGCGTGCAAAGCATTAGCGGCTTGCTGTGTAGATGTTTGTTGGGCTTGGTGCTGTGTTTGTGGCTGTGCGGCTTTAGGGTCTGTGGCTAACACCACGCTTTGCCCCGCTTGGGGTTGGTAATCCTTGATCAACGCTTCTATGTAGCTTGTGGCGTTGGCGTTGGTGATCCCATCAGGGCTTAGTGAGGAAGTGCTGGTGATGAGTTTGCCATTATTAAAGCTTTTGTCTGTAGCTAAAGCCTGCACCGCGCTATTAAAGGTGCTTAACTCAGTTGTCATGGTGCTTAAGTCTTTTGTGCTAAGGGTGCTAAAGTTGTTAAGCAAATTTGCCATTTGGCCGTCTTGTTCTTGTCCTTGTGGGGTTAGAGTGGGGCTAAAGTCTTGGGCGAGGCTATTTATGGCTGCATAGGCAAAGTTCGCATAGGGCGTATTGCTTGATAATGTATTGTCGTTTGCCAACATGGAGGCTAAAGAGCCTTCTTGGGTGGCTGTATAGCCTTGGTATAGGGTATTCACGGCTTGGTTGGCTTGGATGATTTGCCCCACTTCAGCAGTGATTTTAGAGGGGTCTTGTAAAAACTCTTGGTAGGTGCTGGGGCTTAAAATGGTTTGTATGCTCTCTTTGGTTTGGGCGATGAGACCATTAGAGCCTGTGAGGGCTTGGTTAAACTCGTAGAGGGCGAGCTTTTCTGTGGGGGTTAGGTTTGTGTTGGGGTTGTCGCCTAAACCGATCGAGTTTAGGTAGTTGCCATACAAGTTGTAAGAGTATTGCAGAGCGCGTAGATCATTGAGGATCAAGGCTGGGTTGTTTGTGGTGCTACCAGAATCACCACTCATCATATCCCCTATACTATAGCTATTTTTAAAAAACGCATTTGCTGCCATTTGGGCCAAAGTGGGCTTGATGATGTCGGTTAGGGTGGTGTTGTTGGAGAGCAAACTAGCTAGCTGGTTGCTGTTGGTGCTGTAGCTCATGGCATTGCCTAAGAGACTGGCTAGATTTGCGTTATTAGAAAGCGTGTTTTTGTTTTGGTTGCTAAGGCTTGTGGTGATCCACGAGCTTAAAGCTTTGCCATTGGGGATGGTGGTGGTGTCGCTGGTGGGGCTTTGTACACCTTGATTGGCGTATTGGGCTAAATTTTCTATCATGTCAAAGACATTGGATTTTGTGGGGTTCATTAGCAGCGCGGCTAGGCCGTTGGCGTTGAGAGTGCCTTTTTGTAACTCTGTTAAAATGGTTTTGTCTCCACCGTAGCTATTGTAGCCATTTTGCATAAAACCATTTTGCAAATACCCTAGTTGGTCGGATAAATCCAAAGCTTGGTTGATAGCCTGCCCCGCGCTATTAGCCCCCAGCTCTTTTTGCAAAGTGTTTAGTTCGCTCTTGATGGCTGTGTAGGCTTGTTGCACTTCTTTAAGGTTGTTGGGGTTAATGAGGGTAGTTAGGGTGTTTGTGTCGTTTTGAGACAGAGCCGTTAAAACCGCATTTAACGCGTCTATACTAGAAGTGTCGCTCATGCTCTTAATGTTGGTGTTTAACACATTGTTGGCAATGGTGTTTAAGTTTTGCATAAAGGTGTTGGGGGTAGTGTTGCCCTTGCTATTTGTGGTAGGGGTAAGCATTTGCACCACTTTGGCAACATTAGGGATGACCCCTGCGGGGCCCAAAATCCCCCCGTTAAAGTCGGTGTTGATGTTTTTTAAGATTTGCAGGGTGTTTAAAGCATCTTGGCTTATATAATAGCTGACACTATTTGTGCCACCGCCACCTTGAGTGATGAGGTCTTGCCCTAAAAGGGTGTTGATGTCTTGCAGATTGCCCGCTAGCCCTGTTGTGGGGTTACCACTTTGCGTGCTTTGGTAGACTTGCACTAAATTTTGCCCTGCCGTGGTGAGCGTTCCCTTAACCCCTAAAAGGTCTTGCCACTCTTTGGCGTAAGTGGCGTAAGAGGTGTAGGCGTTGGTAAAAGGAGTAGCACCACTAATAAAACCGGCTAGGTCGCTTAAAGTGGCATTTAAAAGGGCGTTGGCTTGGCTGACACTGGCACTTGGGGCTAACTCGCTGGGGTTTAAATTAGCGGTGATTGTGGGGGGGTTGCCCTGTTCTTGGTTCTCTTCAGTTTGGCTTTGGCTGAAATAAGTGGTTTGTGGGCTAGTGAAAGTGGCGGGTTTATTGCCAAAGATCACACCTTTTTCAAGCGTGATGGGGTTTCCCCCCCCCCCCCATCAAAGTT
>NZ_CDMG01000004.1:3101-77234 GCF_001282945.1 Helicobacter ailurogastricus | reverse complement strand
CATGTTGGAGTATTGAAACCCGACTTCGCCATAAACGCCGTTGTTTTCTGCCACAAGGGGCAGAGCCACTAACCCGAACACAGAGAGAAACTTAAACATTGTCTGTCTTTTTTAAAAAGTAAAACCCAAGTTCTAGCGAAAAAATAGGGGTTTTTGCCATAAAAGGAGAATAATATTTTAGATGATTGGGGTAATAAATGAGTACTAAAACAATTTCTCCTTTGTATCTTTAGGTAGATTTGCGTTAGTGATTTTGATCGGATAAAACCTGATTTTGCGATCGTGTGTAAAAACCCTTGTTGTGCGGGATTTTCATCCATAGTCACTTTTTGTGATGGGATTTAAGGGAATGGGGGCGTGTGCGCCTTATCAGCATCAAAAAGATTCGAGGAGATTCCCACCAAAATCTGCCAAAATATGGATACAGATTTGAAAATTACTCGTAATGTCTTGCAATAGCTTTACTGCATTAGGACATTTCGCAATAAATAAGATTTGGTATTTTTCATCGCCCCATCTTAAGTTTAGAAAAGATGTGCAAAAGAAATATAGACATCGGCATCTTTATGATCTTCATCTAAAACAATGACATTGCTGCCTATTTTCATATTGATGTAGTGGGCGATTAAGGGGTCCATGATCCCTACCTTAAAGATATTGCGATTAATTTGAAAACGCAAACCCACATTAAAGAGGACATTATAGTTGGCAGTAACGCCTGAATGCGGACCGCTTGCACCTAAGAAATAGTAATCTCCCGTTCCCATGGCCCCAGCATAAATGCCCGCAAACCTTGGACGAACACCATGAGAAACAAAGAGATCGAAGATCAAATCAGCCCCTGCTTCCCATAAAAACCCTTGCAAAGATTTAAACCCTTGCAGTTCTCGCAATAAGGGGCTAGCCAAATAGCTATACCCAGCATTAACATGGACATCAACCCCTAAGTGATTGACAAAAAAGTATTGCACACCTACCCCTAGATTGGCATTCCAATTAATATTAGCAAAGGGGCGCGAAAGGCTATTGATTGTCCGTGTAAGGGGGGCTACACTAATGGTGCCTTGTAGTGGTGTGATTTTTCCTTGTTGCCCGATCTTAGCTTGGGCGTTTTGGATTTCAGCGATGAGATTACGATAGGTCAACCCCAAAGTGGGGGGTGTAGGCATGGACTCTTTGTGCAAAGTAGGTGGTGGTCCAAACACACTACGAGTACTAGGAGGAGAAAAAGAATAACTGGCGATCATTGTACTTTGCATAATAAAAGAATTATAGACCTTAATGATCGCACGAATCGCCTGTGTGGGCGAGCCAAAATCTACAAGTTCCTCCCCTATTTGGATGAAACCATGCAGAGACACGCGTCACTTGAGAGGCAGAAATTCCTGAATAACCTATAGGTCCTAACACCTCTTGAAATTTCACATCGAAGTTATGCATACAGCTTACAGATTGACAATAGCTTGCTTTCACACCCTTCTTGCACGGCTTGACTCCACTGACTTTGGGTGATCACTTTGCTTGTGTCGTTTTTATAAGGACCATCAAAGAACCAAGGCATGCTGCTATTCACGATGCTATCAGTATTTTGCATCATTTGGTTGAGGGCTTGTTGTACCTGGGTGGGGCTATAAGTGCTAGGCAGAGCTAGGCAATCTGGCGAATCAATACAAGTGCTGAGATTATGAGACAACTCTTGGGTTGTGCGATCATAAGCGGTGACTTGATCGGTATAGGTGCTTTGGTTTTGCGCATAAGTGATTTGGGCTTGTTGGTTATTTTTAATCACGCTATTGACCTGGCTCTCGTAAGCATCCTTATCTGTGGTGAGCTTGTTATTGTACTGATCGATCTGTTGCTGTAAATTTCCATCGATGCTCTTGAGTGTGTTAAAAATATTTTGGTAGTTTTGGATAATGGCTTGATCATTGGCGTTGTTAAGGGTTTGAGGGTTAGAATCCATCAATGCTATTAAATGGGCAATTTGCACGGAAATTTGAGACTCTAAGTCTTGAATTTGGGCCTGGAGAGCTTGGATTTCAATGGGATCTGAGTCACATTGAAGGTCGTACCCACTTGTGCTGCACTTGCATTAAGGCTTTTAATGTCATTGACTAAATTTTGCAAATTGCCATTGAGGCCATCTTGCAAATTCGTGCTGTTAAGAGGAACACTCGTTGCTGATGTGCTAGAGGAACCGGTGCTTGTTCCCATGCTTTGTGCACCAACTGTACCTGATACATACACCCCATTGCGAATATCATGGCCATTGCGGACATCACGGTCACTGCGGACATCACGGCCATGCAGAGGGGCCAAGACTAGGCAGAAAGACAACAAGCCACGCCAAAGCACTCTCGCTTCCACTATGGGCTTTTTCATGTTCTCCATCATACTGAGCGCATTTAGCGTAAAACACCTATACTTTAACAAACTTACACCAACATTTATTTACTATGTAGTCCTTTTTACTCTTTGCATAGAATATACTCTCATAGGGGGGAGCCATAAAAGTTGTTTTTACAAACTTAAACTCTATTGATCTAATTTGATTTTGCAGGGATTTTAAGGATTTTAACCCCATCTTGCCCCACTTTGGGCACAAAACTGGTGGTTATAGGGCAATTTTCGAAAAAGTGCTTAATAAACGCCGTTGTTTTCAGCCACAAGGGGCAGAGCCACTAACCCGAACACAGAGAGAAACTTAAACATGCTCCACCTTTGTTGTAAAGTGAAGCACAAATTCTAGCAGAAAAATAAGGATTTGGAGTGAAAATGAGAATAATATTTTATAGAGTGTGAGTAATAAATAAGTCCTTAGTGTGTTTTAAGGGCAATTCTAGCCATAATCCCTAGTATGAAACACAACAAAAGCCTTTATTGTTTGTGCCCCTTGCAGTGTGTGCTGTGGGGGTAGGCTTAAGGGCCACAAGGGGGCAATTAAGGCTTCTTAAAAAATTTAAAGTACCCCTTGGGGATGGACACTTGGGGGGGGCGCACGAGGACTAAATCCCCCTCTTGCATGGGCTCAGAAACTGTGCTGCCTGCGCCAATCAGCACGTTGTCAGGGATATTTAAGGGGGCGATAAGTTGGCTGTCGCTGCCAATAAACACATTTTGCCCGATGTGCGTGTGGTGTTTGTTTTTGCCATCATAATTGCAAGTGATGACCCCCGCCCCGACATTTGTCCCGCTCTCAATGGTGCAATCGCCTAAATAGCTCAAATGCCCCGCTTTCACCCCACTTAAATGGGCACTCTTGGTTTCTACAAAATTACCTACATGGCTATTGACGATCTTAGAGCCGGGGCGCACATGGGCTAGCGGGCCTATTGAGCTGTTTTCAATGTGGCTGGATTCGACCACGCTGTGCGCCTTGATGTGGGCTTCTTGCAAAAAACAAGCCCCCGCTAAATGCACCCCCTGCTCGAGTACACACCCCGTCCCAAAGCGCACCCCCTTTTCTAAATAGATGGTGTGGGGCATGTGCATACACACCCCCGCTTGCATGGCTTCATCGCGCAATTTCTCTAGCATTTTGCCCTCAGCAATGGCCAATTCGCGTTGTGAATTGACCCCCAAGAAAGAATCAGAGGTGACAAAAACGGGCGCAAAACACCCCCCACCCAAGCCCACAAGTTGGGTTAAATAGTATTCGCCTTGGGCGTTGTTTTGATCTAAGCGGGGCAAAAACTCTTGCAAAAACTCTTGGCTCAACAGATACACCCCGGCATTTAGGGTATTTAGGGCTAGAATCTCTGCGCTTGCGTCCTTTTCTTCCACAATGGTGGTTATTGTCTCGCCTTGCAGGCACACCCGCCCATACCCGCTTTTATTCTCTAGGCTAAAGACTCCAAGGGCGTTGGGCTCTTTGCTTTCTAAAAAGGGCTTTAAAGCCTCTTTAGACACTAGGGGCATGTCGGCGTTTAAAACTAAAAGGCGGTTATGGGCGGTCTTAATTGGAGTGGGGGAAACGCTTTTGCCTCCTTGCATCAAAGCCCCACCTGTGCCGGGGTATTGCTCTACATTCTGTAAATGGATTTTAGGCTTGTTTTGAAAATGCGCGCGGATGACTTCGGTAATGCGCTCGTGTTCGTGGTGCAAAATGACATGCACATCCTCGCTTAATTCAAAAGCCACTTCCAGCACATGCACTAACATTTCCTGTCCGCAAATTTTATGCAAGACTTTTGGCAACTTGGAGCGCATGCGCGTGCCCTTGCCCGCCGCTAAGATCACAACCGATACTGCCATTTTTTCCCTTTTTAGGCAATTTTAAAAACAAGCCTATTATACTTAAAAGCTTATCCCACACAAAAGGGCTTTTCCTTGCGTTTTTTCTTCTCTTGGGCTGTGCTTGCCTCTTGTGTGTTGCTTGCAGTTACGCTTAAAGACCCTGTGATCCCCACGATCAATTTATCCCTCAGCGCGCCCCACACGCCCACGCAATTGGTTACAAGCTTAAATGTGGTGCTGGTCTTAACCCTCTTGGTGCTCGCCCCCTCGCTCATCCTTGTGATGACAAGCTTTATCCGCCTCATCGTGGTGTTCTCGTTTTTGCGCACCGCTCTAGGCACGCAGCAAACCCCCCCCACACAAATTTTGGTGTCTTTGGCGTTGATTTTGACTTTTTTTATCATGGAGCCTGCTGCTAAGAAAAGCTACGACACCGCCATTAAGCCTTATTTGGCCGAAAAGATCTCTTACACTGAGGCTTTTGAAAGGGGCATTGTGCCCTTTAAAGAGTTTATGCTGCAAAACACGCGAGAAAAAGATTTAGCCCTTTTTTTCAGAATCCGCCACTTAGAAAACCCCAAAAACCCCAGCGCAGTGCCCTTAACCGTGCTTGTGCCCGCCTTTATGATCAGCGAGTTAAAAACGGGTTTTCAAATCGGCTTTTTGCTCTATTTGCCCTTTTTAGTCATTGATATGGTCGTGAGCTCCATTTTAATGGCGATGGGGATGATGATGTTGCCCCCCGTGATGATCTCTTTGCCCTTTAAAATCCTGGTGTTTATTTTAGTCGATGGGTTTAATCTCTTGGTTGAAAATCTAGTGGCAAGCTTTAAACACCTCTCTTAGGCCTTAAGAGTGCTCTCCAAATAAAGGACAAGCAGAGCAAAACAAGCAAGGCTTTAAAGAGTGTTTCGCTCTGTGCGTGCATGGCTAAAAATTGGGGGCTTGTGGTCGTGTTTGTGGCTTGGGCGCTTAAGATATAGGGGGTGTAGTAGAAACTAAACAAAGCGATCAGGGCCGCCCCGCCTAAGTGGAAAAAGAGCAACCCCGATTTATGCACCGCCCAAAGCACCAAAGCGTCCAACACCAAAACCCCCGCCAAAACATTTAAAAGGTAATTGCCCCTCACAAAAATACGCCCCATCAATATCCCCGCGTGGTGTTGATCTAAAATCCCAGGGGTCTTAAAGAGAACAGGGGCAACACACGCCCCAGAGAAAAGCACCATACCCACACCCACGCCCAAAGCCAGCAACACCAGCACACGCCACAAGCGCAACATTAGAATAAGAAATAATAGGCGGCGGTGAATGCCCAATCACGTTTTAAGGACAGACTGAAGTCATTAAAAACACCACCGTCCACTCTACCCTGCACATGGGTAGCGAGCATGGGAATTTTTACACCCACTTCAAAGGCACTGTGTCTAGCGATCACCGCCCGAACGCCCACATTGACCATCCACTGAAAGCGCGTTGCCCCTCCCGGCCCATGCACCGCATACCAAGTGTTACCTCCCAGTGCCACGCCACCAAACACGCCTAGATTAGACTTTTCGCCATTTAAGAGATTGACGAGCAAATCTGCCCCCACGCCATAGCCAGACAAATTAAAGGTGTTCTTGCCAAAGTTAGCGTTCCGATTCCACACCACCTTGCCAAAGTTAGTTAAACCCCAGTTGTAAAAGCCATAAAAGCGCAAGCCCACATAGCCCTTTTCCCCAAAGAGCAGATTATAGCCGACCCGTACGCCTACGCCCTGGGTGATGGCGGTGCGGTTCATACTATTGGGTTTTTTGCCACTGATACGGGCTTTAAAGGTCGAGCCGCCCACTTCATAAATGCCCCCGATGAAAAATGCGCTCTTTTCAGCGTGTAGCCCCCCCCCACAAGCCAATAAAGCAAGGGGTAGAAACTTTTTAGATAACTTCATAACGCCCCCTTACGCCCTTGCCGCCAACTTACTGATCGCCTCAGCGTGCATGTCGTCCATGTGGGTTCTCAACACTTTAGAGTACATATCCACCAAGCGGTTGGCTTCAATGAGGCGGGTCATTTCAATCACAGCATTCACATTGCTTTTTTCTAAAAAGTGCTGGTGGACAATGGGGGCGTTGAGCTCAGTGCGCTCGTCCATTTTATCCTGCGGGTAGGTGTAAAGGTTATCGCCGATTTTCTTTAAGAGTTTTTGACTTTGAAAGCCCACCACGGCTAAAGCCCCCCCGGGCACCTCCTCGCCCCCTTGTCTAAAAAACATGTCTCCATTAGGCGACACACTCACGCTTGCTCCGGGCAGCATTTGTATCCCTGCGCCATTTTCAATCCCCCCGCGGCTTAAGACGTGGTAGCCCTCTTTAGTGCTTAAAAACCCTTGTGCATCAATGGTAAAACTGCCATCCCTAGTAAAGGCGATGCCCTGCGGGGTTTGCACCACAAAATAGGCATTAGGATCGCTCAAGGCAAAATCCAGCTCGTTGTCTGTCTTTTGCATCGGCCCTAAGCTGTAATCGGTGTATCTCTCCACGATGATGGGCACGCGGTCTAAGTTGCGGTTTAGATATTTAGCGGCCTGCTTGGTTTGATCGGGCAGGGGCAATTTGTCGCGGTAGTTTTGATAAAGGCGCAGAAAATCGCCCACAACGACATCATCGCGTTTAAACCCGGCGGTGTTGAGATTGGCTAAATTATTAGAAATCTGATCCAAGCGGTTAAACTCTGTAACCATGCCCCCCGTGGCTGCGTAATAGCCATTCGTCATGCTAAACTCCTGTCGGACTTTGTGCTATTATACCCTAAATAAACATTAAGCGAAGGATTGTAGTGGATTTAGCACACTTCCAAGCCTTGTTCGACTCTTGGGGATATTTGTTTCTCTTTGTTTATTCGTTTGGGAGTGGGTATGTGGGGCTTGTCTTGGCGGCAATTTTGAGTGCAGCGGGGCATATGGACATCACAAAGACCATGCTTGTGGCAGGGCTTGGCAACTTTGTGGGCAGTTGTTTATTGGTGTGGCTTGGGCGCACACAGAAAAAAGAGGTGCGCGGCTACCTACACAAGCACCGCCGCAAACTCGCTTTAGTGCATGTGTGGATACAAAAATACGGGGCGTGGCTGATTTTCTTTAATAAATACATCTATGGGGTGAAAACTTTAGTCCCCCTAGCCATAGGCCTTAGTAAGTTTTCTTTTAAGCAGTTTGTGTGGCTCAACGCGCTCTCTTGCGTGCTTTGGGCTTTATTACTAGGAGAGATCACTTACCACGCCAGCGCGTGGGTGCGCAACTCTTTAGATAAGGGCAACGCTTACTCTTATCTCTTGCCCACGATCTTCATTGCTAGCTTGGTGGGGCTGTGGATTTTAATCTCCAAACTTAGCCAAAAAACCCCAAGGGATTAGCGCGTGGTTGGTTTAAATGCGCTAAGTTTAAGGGATTTAATAAGGAGTTGCTGATGAAAACTAGGGTTTTGGCGTTGGCGTTGGCGTTGGTTTTTGGTGTGGGTTGCGCCCACAAAGCGGCTTGTGATACCAAGCCTAAGCCCGTGGCTAAGGGGCTTGCCCAAGAGGCCCCCAGCGAGCAGTGCCCTGATAATGGCGAACCTAAGCAAATTCAGTAAAATCTGAGGGAGGAAGCCCCAAAGAGGGAGTCCCTGTGGGTTTTTAAAAAATCTGCGTGAAGTTTAAGAAGAGTTGTGAGCTCTTGTAATTGTCAATAAGTTGCAACTCTTCGTGAAAGCCCTCTTTGGTGTGCGCTTTGATCATTTGGGTTTGCCCCACTAAGGGGACATGCACGCCTAGACTCCACTTAAAGCGGTTTAAACGCACGCTCAAGCCAAAGACCCCATCTACATTGAAATTAAAGCGGGTTTGCATCGGGGCTTGCAAAATGTAGGCGTTCCACACATTGCCTAGAGCTAAAAGCCCCGCAAAAAGGCCATAGGTTTGGATTTTTGTCCGCCCATGCCCTGTTTTTTGAATCTTGCTGTAAAAATTCGTTAAGAGGTTCGCCCCAAAGCCTAAGCTGTAACGATTCAGCCCGCTTAAATTGGTTTGTGAGCTCATAGACCCGCCCATGTATAAATAGCGGTAGGCAAAATAGCCATAGGTGGAGACTCCAAAAAAGGGGGTGAAGTATTTTTGATACCCCCCCTGAGCCTGCAAGCCAAGTTGTAAGGAATTGGCCCGCAAGTTGCCCGAAGCAAAGATCAAGGCGGGTTTGTTGGGGGCGTTGATGGTGGGCATGGGGGCGGGGCTGGTGCTAATGATTGGGCGCAAAGGCAAAGGGGGCAAAGGGGGAGTACCTTTTAGAGGTATAGAAGGAGGAGAAGAAATTGCGGGGATGGGGAAAGTGTGTTGCAATGTGGGCTTTTCGTTATAGGTTTTTTGGGCCGCTTGGATTTGTGTTTGAGCTTGGGTTGCAATGGCTTGTATGCCATTTTCAATCATTTGGGGGGCTTGACCTGTTAAACCAAAATAGCCTAAAAATATTCCATTGCCCCATCCATTGGGGTTTTGATAATCGCACACCTTATAGCCTTGTGAAAAAGCCAGCCCTTGGTCATCAGAGGTTTTGCAATAGTCAATGACTTGTGGGCTATTCCCGGGGGAATTTAAAAACCACACGGGATTTACGGTGAAAATTTGCAACATGCTAGGGATGATGTCTTTTGCATAGACATTGACAATATTCTCCACTTGTGTAAATTGCCCATTAGTTAAATCTTGTTTAATGTCTTGATACAACTGGGAGTTAGTGAAGTTGCCCGCAAAGCTTGGATCGCCTATATAGCCATTTAAAAAATTAAAAAACTTATTAGCTTGTTGGCGCGGTTGATTACCCCCACATTGTAACTTCCCCGCACAATTGGAGTTCATAAGGGGAAAGTTTGCCGCTTCAAGTTTGCTCACATTGAAAAGTGTATTCCAAATGTCTTGGGGGGTTAGGTTGGTGGTGGTTGAGGTGTTGTCTAGGACTATGTGTGTGTGGGTTTTTGAGGTAGAGCTAGGGGTGTTTATGGCGGTGTTTAGGGCACTTAGAGCTTTATTAAAACCAGACAATGCATCGTTCATGAAGGGAGGTTTATTCCACGGCGCAGAATCATTAAAACCACAACTATTGGGCAAACCACCTACCCCCGGATTATAAGCACTCCCGTCGGCGTATTTGCCAAAAACAAGCGCAAAGGTGCAGTTATAGGTGTTGTTGATAAATTTCATGTTCTTGGGATCGGCGTTGTCAAGGTCAAAGCCCTTGCCCACAGCGTAGTTTTCCCAAAGATAATGGAAGGCTCGGCCTAGGGATTGAGAGATGGCTACAATTTGGTTTAAGGCATCTTCGCTCGCCTCTTGTTTTTCATTGTCAAGTTGCGAGATGGCGTTGGCATTGTCAATTGCGATTTTTTGGTTGGCTACGCTCAAGTTTTTGATGTCCCCACTCACCCCCGAGATCACCGCCCCAAGTTCGTTGCTCAGAGCGTTTAGGGCGGTTTGGATTTGCGCCTTGCTTAAGGTGTTGATATTGCTCCCATTGGCGTTTAGCGGGGCGGGTAGAGCAAAAGGGGTGAAGGGCACATTCAAATCCTTTGCCACTTGCGCTATTTGGGTGTTAAAGTTCTCTAGGGAGTTGATTGCGTTTTGTAAAATCTGTAAATCTTGTCCGCTGGGCTGGCTATTGATCGTGTTTTCGTAATTGCTGATCTCTTGGACATATTTGGATAGGGCATTTTCGGCTTGGTTGATTTTATCTTGGTTGGCGTTGCTGTATTCTTCAAGGATTTTTTGTAGGTAGGCTTCGTACTCTTGTACGCTTTTATTAATCGCGCTGGGGGTTTGGTTGTTCGTGTCTAGGGCGTTGAGATTGGCAAGCAAGGCCGTGGCCTTTGTGGAGGTGAGCGTGAAATGCGATAATATCCCTGCGATGGTTTTAAGGGTATTGATGGTTTGGCCTTGATCGGTTTTGAGTTTAGCCACTGCTACATTGTAGGCCTTAAGCTCGGTTTGGTAGGCTTGTTCTTTAACGGCGTTGATGGGGGGGTTGTAAAGGTATTCGTGGGCAATGCTCCCCCCGCCCACATCCATGCCAAAGGACGCAAAAGGTCCATCCAAGTAAGATGCAAAGGGGTGGGCACCTAGCCCCATTAGGCAGAGAATAAAAACCCAAACTCTAAGCACGCTTGATCCTAAAACAAACGGGTGAAGTTTAAAAAGAGTTCAGAGCTCTTGTAGTTATTGACAATCTCAAACATGCGGAATTGTTGGTTGCCTGCGGGGAGCTTAATGTATTTAATTTCGTTGGCGATGGGCATGTGTATTCCTAGACTGATTTTAATGCGGTTAAAGCGCATATGCACGCCAAAAACAGCATCGATGTTGGCGTTGTTGCGCACATAGGGGGTGTTGTTGTTAAAGTACAAGGTCCAAATATTGGCGACTGCCAACAACCCGCCAAACACCCCAAAGGCGCGCACTTTAGGGCGTTTGCCCTTGACATTGACAATTTTACTATAAAAGTTGAAAAGCAAATTCGCCCCAACGCCCACTTGGTAGCGATCGATGTTGTTGGCTTGGCTCGTGGCTTTCGCCCATTTATCCATGTATAAATAGCGGTAAGAGAAGTAGCCATAATAGCCCACGCCGATAAAGGGCGTGAAGTAATTTTGCTCCCCTAATTTAGTTTGCATGCCTAAAAATACAGAGTTGGAGGAAAAATTTTGCGTGCTGTTTAAAATGCGGTTAGCCAAACGCCCCTCTCCTACACCCATGCCCAAGGAGAAAAAAGCACCATTTAAGAAGTGGGCGGTGAGGTGTGCGCCTAAGGGCACACACGCCAGCAACAATAAAAAAGCTGTTTTGGCTCGCATCTCAACTCCTTGTAGCAAACAGCACAGCCCACTAAAACCACCTGTTTTTAAGGGGTAGTGGTCTTTGAACGTAAAAATGTGCGGGCGGGTAGTTTTGTGGGGAGTCTCACCGGGTTGGTGTTGCCACTATGGATGCTCTCCAACTCCTGCCCGTTTTCTAACGCGATTTTATACAAGCAAAGGTAGTGCCTGCCCTCAAAACTATAAAGCTTGCCTAGCTCGTTAGCCACTGGCTCAAAGTGCGCCCCATAGGGCAAGACCACTTCATACGATTCGTTGGGGCGGGTGGTGAATTTGCATAGAAAATGCAAGCCATCCTCTAAAACTTCCCCATTGACCTGAAAATCCCCCTCGCTGATCGCCGTTTTAAAATTCTGCGTGTCGAGGCGCTGGTGGGGGCGTTTGATTAAGTACCCTTCAGTAAAACCCCGGTTTTTGAGCGTGGCTAACTCGGCTTGGTAAAGAGCGGGGCGGTATTGGTTTTTGTAATAGTCGTCTATGGCCGTGCGGTAGGTCTTTGTGGCGATGGCGGCGTAATAACTCGATTTTGTGCGCCCCTCGATTTTAAAGGCACTGATCGCCTTTGTGTCTAAAATGGTGGCGATGTGGTTGGCTAGGTTTAAATCTTTGGCGTTTAAAATGTGCGTACCCACGCCCTCCTCTTCCTCAAGGCGCATCAAAACGCCCGTGTCGGGGTTTTTGATGTAATACTCGTAATCAAAGCGGCAATCATTGGCGCAAGAGCCCCGATTAGGCACGCGCCCGTGTTGCAAAGCAGAGATGAGACAGCGCCCCGAAAAGGCAAAGCACATGCTCCCATGCACGAAAATTTCAATCTCTAAATCGGGCAGGTGTTTTTTAATCTCAACAGCATCGCTAAGGCTCATTTCTCTAGCCGCCACAATGCGCTTCACGCCCATTTCATAATAGGCCTGTGCGTCCAAGACATTCATCACATTGGCTTGGGTCGATAGGTGGATGGGGATATGTGGGGTGAGTTTTTGCGCCAGCCTTAACACGCCGGGGGTGGCGATGATGAGCGCATCGACTCCACAATCGGCTAACTTATAAAGTTGCTCCTCTAAGAGCTGGATTTGGGCGTTAAAAGGAAAGCCGTTTAAGGTGGCGTAAAATTTTTTGCCCTTGGCGTGGGTGTAGGCCACCCCCTCTTTAAAACTCCTTAGATCAAACGCTTTAGACGCGCGGTTCCTTAAAGAAAACTGCCCCAAGCCCGCATAAACCGCATCCGCCCCATAGTCTAGGGCGATCTTAAGTTTGGTTAGATTGCCTGCCGGGGCGAGTAATTCGACCAAAGCTATTTTTTACCAAAGGCGGCGATCAACGCCTCAATGTCGCTCTCACTCGCCGCGCTCTCGTTGTCATCGCCGATGATGTAAGAGGCGGAGCTGACCCGTTTAGAATCGGCGATACTGCCCTCAAATAGGGCGTTCATGTACTGCGTCAAAGCGCGCATGACATTGATGACCCTCTCGATTTTTTGGCGGTGTATGTCTTGAAACTGCATGATATCCATCGCCTGCATGGAGCTATCCGAGCAACCCTCAGCCTTCTCTTGTATAGAGTTGATGCCTTGTAAAATTTCATTGGTTTCGTCTAAGGAAGTTTGGAAGGTTTGGATGAGGGGGAAGTTCTCTGCTAAGACCTCAAAAATTTCTAGGTGCTTTTGTAGGGGGGTTTTGATTTTCTTTAAAGCTTTTAAAATCCCATCTGCGCTCATGTTGATGTAGTCGAGCTGGTCGAAAATTTGGGTGGCTTTCACCTCTGAATCCCTCGTAACATCATCCAGCTGATGCACGACCTTGTGTTCCTCAGTGGGAGGTGGGGGGGGCCACTCCTCAGAGTCGATCTTGCCATATTTTTCGGCCATCTTTTTATCCACTTTCATGTTCGTGTGCTGGTCCATGCCATGGTCCTCTTCGGCTTCGTGGGCCTCTTGGCTCTCTTCCTCACTCCCCCCCTTGATCTCTTTTTCTCCTTTAATCTCCTCTTCTTGCTCCGCCTTTTCTAGCTCAAGGGTGGCCACTTCCAAACCGCCCCCGCTCATCAAGGCATCTAGTTCTTCTTGGGTCATTCATCACTCCTTAGATAATCCAGCGATTATAGTTTATTTTACTTGTGTAAATGCTTTAAGGCGTTGGGGTGTTGCAAGCACTCTAGGGTCATCTATCAATTTTGGTTTTGCCAAGAATTTTTAAATTTAAATTTTGTCAATCCGCTGTTTTAAGGGGCGTTAAGCTCTGGTGTTGATCGTTTTTTGTGGCCCACAAGCGCGCCTTAAGGGCTAGCGCGCAAAATGCAAAGTAAAACCCAAAAGTCCAAAAATTTAGACAGGCTTTAAAGCGCCTGGGCTTTATGGACCAAGACATCTTGCATGACTTGGTCCAAGTCCCCGTCTAAAATTGCCTCCACTTGGCTGTAAGCGATCTCGCTTCTTGCGTCCTTGATTTGTTGGTAGGGGGCTAGAACATAGCTTCTAATTTGGTGTCCCCAGCCAATTTCGCTTTTCTCCTCTTGGTGGTTTTGTTCTTGTTGTTTGTGTAGCTCCAATTCGTAGAGTTTAGATTTGAGCATTTTTAACGCCATGGCCTTGTTTTTGTGCTGGCTGCGGTCATTTTGACACTGGACGACAATTCCGGTCGCGTGGTGTGTGATGCGCACAGCCGAATCGGTCTTATTGACATGTTGTCCGCCCGCTCCGCTTGCACGGTAGGTGTCTATCTTGATGTCCTTTTCCTCGATCACAATGTCGATTTCGTTGTCTATCTCAGGGCTCACCTGCACGCTTGCAAAACTCGTGTGCCTCTTGCCATTGGCGTTAAAGGGGGACATGCGCACGAGGCGGTGGACACCATTTTCATTTTTCATATAGCCATAGACATTCACCCCCTTAATGCTAAAAGCCACGCCCTTAATGCCTGCCTCCTCGCCCTCTTGGTGATCTAGCAACTCGACTTTAAAGCCTCGCCTCTCTGCCCAGCGCAAATACATGCGATAGAGCATGCCCGCCCAATCTTGGCTTTCTGTCCCCCCAGCCCCCGGCTGAATGCTCACCAAAGCGTCCAAGCCATCGTGCGGGTCACTAAGCATGACCTCCACTTCCATGTTTTGGATACAACTGGCTAATTTGGGGGCCTCTTCAAAAAGCTGCTCTAGGGCATTTGTGTCCTCTTGGGTCAGTTCAAAAAGCTCAAGGGCCTCCTCTAGGGCTTGCTTAGTTTTGTTGTAGGCCTGTAACAACCTCTCCACGCGCATTTTTTCTTTGTTATTCTGCGTGGCTTTGGCCTTATCCTGCCAAAACTCTGGGTGCGTTTGTTCTTGAATTAAGGTTGTTAAGCGTTCTTGTAGGCCTTGGGGTTTGATGATTTGGGCAATGTTGTGGCACTTGCCCTGTAATTCCTTAAGCAACTCGCTGTATTGGTAAGCGTCCATTGTGTTTCCATAGTGTTAGTCGTTGGCAACTATTATACAATGATACGGTGGGTGTTTATCTTTATAAAAGTGGGGAGTTTTATGTACATTACAAAGGTCTTAAAGTATGTGGAGGGTTTGTACCCCCAACAAGTGGAGTTTAGGCAGGCGGTCGCTGCAATGTTGCACGCCCTAACCCCCCTACTCAAAAAAGAACCTAAATACGAAAAGCATGCCATTTTAGAGCGACTCATTGAACCAGATAGGCAGGTGTTTTTTAAGGTCGTGTGGGCCGATGATCAAGGCAAAATACAGATCAATCGGGGTTGGCGTGTCCAGTTTAACAACGCTTTAGGCCCTTACAAGGGGGGCTTAAGGTTTCACCCCAGCGTCAATGTGGGCATCATTAAGTTTTTGGGTTTTGAGCAAGTCTTTAAAAACGCGCTCACAACCTTAAACATGGGCGGGGCGAAGGGGGGGAGCGATTTTGACCCAAAAGGCAAGAGCGATGCAGAAATCATGTGCTTTTGTCAGGCTTATATGGACGAACTTTACCGCCACATCGGGGCCTTAAGAGATGTGCCGGCCGGCGATATTGGCGTGGGAGCTAGAGAAATTGGCTATCTTTTCGGGCGGTATAAAAAAATTGTCGATAGCTTTGAGGGGGTTTTTACGGGCAAAAACTTAGATTGGGGGGGGAGTTTGGTGCGTAAAGAGGCGACAGGCTATGGGGCCGTGTATTTCGCACAAGAAATGCTAGAGGCGCGCAAAGAGGGGTTAGAGGGCAAGGTTTGCACCATTTCAGGCAGCGGCAATGTAGCGATTTACACCATTGAAAAGCTTTATCAAGTGGGGGCAATACCAGTAACGGCCAGCGACTCTGATGGCATGGTCTATGACAAACGGGGGATTGATTTAGAACTGCTGAAAAAAATTAAAGAGGTACAGGGGGGGCGTGTTGAGGATTACGCCAAACACAAAAAAAGCGCCATTTATACCGCCGCTAAAGATTATGCAAAAGGCACCAATGGGGTGTGGAGCGTGCCTTGTTTTGCGGCCTTTCCTAGTGCCACGCAAAACGAGCTTAGTGAAGCCGATGCAAAAACTTTGTTGCAAAATGGTTGCAAATGCGTGACTGAGGGGGCGAACATGCCCTCTAGCACACAGGCCATGCATGTTTTTTTAAAGGCAAAAATTTGCTATGGTCCGGGCAAGGCGGCAAATGCCGGTGGGGTGGCTGTGAGTGGCCTAGAGATGGCACAAAATGCGGGCATGCACGCGTGGGATTTTGAGACGATCGATCAAAAACTACGCGCGATCATGAAAGACATTTTTACCAGCAGTGCGCAGACGGCCACCGAGTTTAAGGACCCCACAAACTTAGTTTTGGGCGCAAACATTGCTGGATTTAGAAAAGTCGCGCAAGCGATGATCGATCAAGGATTTTAGATTTTAAGGGGATAGATTTTGAAAGTGGTGTGCTCAGAGGGATTCAAACCCCCGGCCTACAGGACCGCAACCTGTTGCTCTATTCAGCTGAGCTATGAGCACCCAAAAAGTCTTATTGTAGCAAAATTTTTGCAATTTTAGGTTAAATTTACAAAAATTTGTTAATATGGCGCATATTTCATACAAGAAAGTAGGTGGTGGCATGCCCGGGATCAAGGTGCGCGAGACAGATAGTTTTGATGAGGCTTATCGGCGTTTTAAAAAGCAGACAGACCGCAACTTAGTGGTGACCGAGTGCCGTGCAAGGCGCTTTTTTGAGTCCAAGACCGAGAAACGCAAAAAACAAAAAATCAACGCCAAGAAAAAAATCCTTAAACGCCTTTATATGTTGCGCCGTTACGAAGCGAAGTTATAGGGTTTAGCGTGGAGTTTAGCGGACAAAATGTCTTGGTTACGGGGGCGACTAGGGGGATTGGGCGCGCCATAGCCTTGTTGTTGGCTAATTACAGCCACAAAGAGGGGGGGCGTTTAAAGGTGTGGATCAATTACCGCTCCAACCCTGAGAGCGCAGATGGCCTGAAGTCTGAGATCGAACAGATGGGCGGGAGGGCCGCCTTGGTTAAATTCGATGTTACCGATGAAAAGGCCTTTGTGGAGGGGATTGCCGCGATCGTGGATGCCGACGGGGGTTTAAGCTACCTTGTCAATAACGCGGGCATTGTGCTAGACAAATTAGCCCTTCGCATGAAAACCGAGGAGTTCATGCAGGTTTTAGACACGAACCTTAAGTCTGTCTTCATTGGGTGCAAAGAAGCCCTAAAGGTGATGGGGAAACTCCGTTTTGGGAGCGTGGTGAATATCTCCTCGGTGATTGCCGAGCGGGGCAACATGGGGCAGGTCAATTATGCGGCCAGCAAGGGCGGGATTTTGTCCATGACCAAATCCTTCGCCCACGAGGGGGCACTGCGCGGCATTCGCTTTAACGCCATCACTCCCGGTTTCATCGACACGGACATGACTGCGCTTAACGAAAGCGTGAAAGAGGCTTATTTAAAGAACATCCCCCTAGCTAGACTGGGCGAGCCTAAAGAAGTCGCCGGGGCCGTGGCGTTTTTACTCAGCGACTTGTCTAGCTACATCACGGGCGAGGTCTTGAAAGTCAATGGGGGCTTGTATATGTGATGGACGCAAATTTCAATTAAGGAGAAGCGGTGCATTTTGTGTTTATAGTGTTGCTGTTGGTGATCATCTATCTTTTATACCGGATCATCGATGTGTTGGAGCATAAATAGGCGCGATTTTAGGGTTTTTAAAGCGTTTTAAAGCTAAAATCGCGGGATTGTTTTGAAAAATTACATTTAGTTTAGGAGATTTTATGGCTTTGTTTGAAGATGTACAGGCGGTGATTGTAGAGCAGTTAAATGTGAGTGCATCGCAGGTTACTGAGGAGGCGGATTTTATCAAGGATTTAAACGCGGATTCGCTTGATGTGGTGGAGCTCATCATGGCTCTTGAGGAAAAATTTGGGATTGAGATCCCCGATGAGCAAGCTGAAAAGATTAAAACAGTGGGTGATGCGCTCCGCTTCATTCAAGACAATAAACTCGCTTAGTCCTTATTCCTTGTAAGTGAGGAGTTCTTTTGCGTAGGGTTGTGGTAACGGGCATGGGGATGGTCAATGCCCTAGGACTGAATAAAGAAGATGCTTTTAGTGCCATTGTGGGGGGCAAGTGTGGGGTGAAAAAGATCACCAGCTTTGACACCACCGGCTTTCCCGTGCAAATCGCTGCGGAAATCACGGATTTTGACCCCGCTTTGGTGATGAATCTAAAAGATGTCAAAAAGGCCGGGCGTTTCATACAGCTGGCCCTTTTAGCAGCCAAAGAGGCGATCTTTGAGAGCCAAATTTTGCAAGAGGGCAAGTGCCCGCAAGAGTTCGCAGAGCGCATGGGCATCAGCTCGGCTTCGGGCATCGGCGGGCTTGGCAACATCGAGGCGAACTCCATTTATTGCTTTGATAAGGGGCCACGCAAGGTCAATCCCTTTTTCATCACTTCCGCTTTGGTGAATATGATCGGGGGCTTTGTGTCGATTGAATACGGCATTAAAGGCCCCAACATCTCTAGTGTAACCGCCTGCGCTGCCGGCACGCATGCGATCATCGAGTCTTATAAGACAATCGTTTTAGAGGGGGCAGATCGCATGCTCGTGGTGGGGGCAGAATCGACCATTTGCCCCGTGGGCATCGGGGGCTTTGCGTCCATCCGCGCGCTCTCTAACCGCAATGATGAGCCTTTAAAAGCCTCTAGGCCCTTTGACAAAGAACGCAATGGCTTTGTGATGGGCGAGGGCGCTGGGGCGTTGGTTTTAGAGGAGTATGAGAGCGCTAAAAAGCGGGGCGCGCCCATTTTTGCCGAGCTTGTGGGCTATGGTGAAAGCGGAGATGCCAGCCACATCACCGCCCCCGCCCCCGATGGTGAAGGGGCTTACCGCGCGATGAAACAAGCCTTAAACATGGCCAGCAAAGTGGGGGCGAGAGTGGGCTATGTCAATGCGCACGGCACGAGCACCAGCTACAACGACCTTTATGAGACCATCGCGCTGAAAAATGTCTTTGGCGGGCGGGACGCAGTCCCACCCGTGAGCTCCACTAAGGGGCAGATTGGGCATTGTTTGGGCGCGGCCGGAGCGATCGAGGCGGTGGTGTCTATCATGGCGATGCAAGAGGGCGTGTTGCCTCCCACGATTAACCAAGAGAGCCCCGATCCGGGTTGCGATTTAGACTACATCCCCAATGAGGCCAGAAGCGCCAAACTAGAGGCGGTCATGAGCAATTCCTTTGGGTTTGGCGGGACTAATGGCGTGGTGATCTTCAAAGCTTTGTAGTTTTAGAGATCGCAGTGGCTGTCTATTTAGATTTTGAGAACCGCATTAAGGGGTTGCAAGAGGACATTGAGATGGCGACTATTCGGGGGGATTTAGACGCTAAAGAGATTTTAGAAAAACGCTTGGTTAAAGAAACCGATACGATTTACTCTAATCTGACCGACTACCAACGCCTGCAACTCGCGCGCCACCCTGATCGCCCCTACGCGATGGATTACATTGAGCTGATTTTAAAAGATAAATACGAGTTATTTGGCGACCGACATTTTAGCGATGACAAAGCCATTGTGTGTTTTGTGGGCAAAATCGAGGGCGTGAGCGTGGTTGTGATTGCAGAGGAAAAGGGGCGGGGCACAAAAAACAAACTCATGCGCAACTTTGGCATGCCAAACCCTGAGGGTTACCGCAAAGCCTTAAAGAGCGCAAAATTTGCCGAAAAATTTAATTTGCCTATCTTAATGTTGGTCGATACAGCCGGGGCTTATCCCGGGCTTGGAGCCGAAGAGCGCGGGCAAAGCGAGGCGATTGCCAAGAATTTACAGGAGTTTGCCACGCTCAAAGTCCCCACCATCTCTATCATCATCGGCGAGGGGGGCAGCGGCGGGGCGTTGGCCATTGCGGTGGCAGACAGATTGGCCATGCTAGAGTACGCCATTTTTAGCGTGATCTCACCTGAAGGCTGTGCGGCGATTTTATGGAATGACCCGAGCAAAATCGAAGTTGCGGTCAAGGCCATGAAAATCACCCCCTTTGATCTCAAAAAAGCCAATTTGATAGACGACATCATTTTAGAGCCTGAAAGGGGCGCACACCGCGACAAACTCCAAGCCAGCCAATCCATTAAAAACTACTTTCTACAACAGCTCCCCCTAATCCAGCAAACCGACTTCTTAAGCTTGCGTTACCAAAAACTCATGTCCTTTGGGGCTTTTGCTTAAAAACCCTTAGCCAAGATTATTGATGAGTGGGGTTGTTTTAGACAAGCGGTTTTTTCTGTGCTGGGGGGTGTTTGTTTCAGCCGCCTTTTTCTCTCCCGATGCACACATGGGCTATGTGGCTAAATTTGTCTTAAAAGTGTCCTTTTATAGCGCAGCATTTTTTTACGGGGTCTATGTCCTTTTAGCCCTTTTGCCCCCAAGAGTTGAGGAGTGGGTTAAAAATTTGTTATTAGCCTTGAGCCTTGCTTGTGCCTTTGTGCGCTTTTTTGTGGGCTATGCCTTTAACATGGATGTGAATCAAGTCCTTTTGCAAACCTTATACAACACCAACACCGCCGAAGCCCTAGCCTTTTTAAAAACCCAAACCTCCCACCTTGCGCTCATCTTAGCTCTTGTCTTGGGTTGTGTGCTATTTTTATGGGCGGGGAGGTTTAAGTGGGTGGTTTCTAGGCGTTTAAATTTAATCTTGCTTGGTTTGGTAGGGCTTGGAGTAGGAGTGCATGTGGGGCGCACAGCGTATTTGTCCGCCCAAATGGGAAGTCTTAGGCTAGCTCCGCCAGAAGTGCTAGACACCTTGCCCCTCATCAAAGAAGCGAGAGCAATTTATGGCAGCTTACAAGCGGGAGCCAGTGTGGCGCAAAACGCCCTAGGCAGACCCTACCACAAAGATTACTTGAGCGTGGATAAAAACAACGTGCCCAATGTGGTGCTGATTGTGGGGGAGAGCGCGTCTAGAGATTTTATGGGGGTTTATGGTTATGTTGTGCCTAATACCCCTAATTTAAATGCGCTAGTAAATGGGGGGGGGGGGGGGGGNNGGGGGGGGGGGGGGGGGGGGACTTGCCCAATCTCTTTGTCTTTGACAATGTGATCTCTTCCTTTGGCAACACGGAGGAAAATTTTGAAGTCTTGTTAAATTACGCGGACACAGAGACACAGCCCACCCCGTGGTATAACCAAAGAGATTTGGGCGATATTTTTAATCTAGCGGGCTATTCTACCTTTTGGCTAGACAATCAATACCCCGCAAGAGACAACAGTGCAACCGAGCTTTTGCCCCGCCGTTTTAAGGTAGTCTTACGCACTTCTTCTTTTAACACCGATGATTTGGACTTGGTGGATTTGTTTAATGCCAAAGTGCGTCCAAAAATGGGGAATAAAAATTTCATCGCCTTCCATTTAATAGGTAATCATTTAATCTACACAGAACGCTTCCCTAAGTCTTACACCAAATTCACCCCTAAAGACATTGACTATAAAAATCTCAAAGTCAAAAACGACAAGGATAAACAAATTGTGGCAGATTATGTCAATTCTCTTTACTACACCGACCATGTTTTAAGCGAAATTTTTAAGCTTTTTAAAGACAAGGACACCATCATCTTTTATTTGTCGGATCACGCCCAAGACATTTTTCAAAGTGGCAACACCTACGGGCATAAGTGTTCTCAATATGGGGTAGAGATTCCCTTTATGGTCTATGTTACCGACACCTTTAAACAAAAACACCCTGAAAAAGTAAAATTAATTGCTAAGGCCGTGCATAAACCCTTTATGAGCGATGATCTCATCCACACACTTTTACCTATCGTGGGGATACACACCAAAGACAATTTAGAGAGCAAGGATTTATTTAGCCCCAAGTTTGATACACATAGAAAAAGGGTTTATTGCGGCCATTTGGAGTACCACGCACCTTAAGCAATTTTGTGTAAAACTACCATCTTTGGTTAAAGGGGTAGCGTGCAAATTTTAGCTTTTATTTTGATGCTCTTTGGGGTTTTTATGCTTTTAAAGCCCACAACCCCTCCCATTAATTTTACAAAAACCCCCGCGCTCACGAAAACCCTCCCTTTTTTTAGCCCCTCCACTCTACTGCCCCCCCCGCCCGTTAAAAGCGTGCATGCAGCCAGCCTAACTGCCCTAAACGGCCATACAATGCTTGCTGCCTACTTTGGAGGGAGCAAGGAAGCGCAAAGTGATGTGAGTATTTGGGGCAATCTTTATACAGATCAAACCAAGCGGTGGGGAGAGGCTTTTAAACTCTTATCCGCGAGCGATTTGAGCCGCCAAGCCCACGAATTTGTAAAAATTCTAGGCAACCCTGTGCTCTACACACACAAAGACAAGCTGTATTTATTTGTGGTGGGGGCGAGCTTAGGCGGGTGGGCAACTTCTAAAATCTATGTGCTGCGCGCGCCCTTGACAAACCCTAAAGATTTGCACTTTGAACAAATTTTGCATTTGAGCCCCTTTTTAAACATCAGCCACTTGGTCCGCAACCCCCCAACTCCAACCACAGACGGGGGCTTTATTTTGCCCATTTACCACGAATTGGCCAAAAAATCCCCGGTGTTTTTGAAGTTTAGCCCACAAGTCAACTTGCAATTTTTGCTCAAACCAAATTCTTTAAAACAGCAATTGCAACCTAGCCTAGTCCCCTACCAAAATTGTGCCTTTGTGGTTTTTAGAAGCTACAAGACCGAGCGTTTTTACACCCAAAGCTGTTTAGACTTTTGGCACTGGCGCAAACCCGTTTTAAGCAATTTAAACAACTACGACAGCGCAAACGCCCTTTTTAACGCGGATGGGGTGTTGTATTTGATTTACAACCAAGCCCTGCCCCATAACCCGAGCGCAAGAAGCGCCTTGCGTTTAGCCCGCTTTAATCCTAAAAGCGGGGCTTTTGTACCCTTAAAAGTCTTAGACACCAGTCTTAAAGGTGAAGTGAGTTACCCCTGCGTTTTGATCTTTCACGACCAAGTCCATATCCTTTACACCAAAGAGCGCAAAGGCATAGCGCACATGGTTTTTAATCTCGCATATTTAAAGAGTCTATGATGGATGCGCTGTTTTTAGCCTTTTGTGCGGGGGTGTGGGTGTTTGTTCTCTCTAACGCCTCTTGGGGGATTTTGTGCTTTGGGCTTTTAAGCGCGCCTTTTTTAGGGCTCACCCTTAGTGGGGTGCTTGTGGGGTTGTTTGGGGGTGTGAGCACCTTTAGCTTGCTTTTAAGCGTGGGGGGGTTGCTTGCTAAAATCAGCCACAACCTTTTTTTATCCCCAAAGGCCTGTGGCTTTCTAGCCCTTTTTACTCTATTTGTTTTTAGCGACACTTTGGGGCTCTTGCCTTTTAGTTTTGTCTATAGTAGCTTGGCCTTGCCTAGTCTATGCGTCTTTGCTCTTGTGGCATTTTGGCTAGATAGGGTTTTGGGGTGGTTGTTTTTAAGTGCACTCGCTTTGCAAGCCCTCTTAAAAGAGCCCATTTTGTATGTAGGCATGGCAGACATTTATCTACTCTTGGGGGCCTGTGTGGGGCTTTTTAAAGGCTGTTTAGCACGGCAGACGCGCTCTTAAAGGGCAAGTTAAAGGCTTTAGAAATCCCCTCTTGGGCAAGATAGCCATCGTAGGCACTCAAAGCCCCTAGGGTGTTGGCCACTTCTTTTGTGTTTGCGCTTAAAAAGCCCTTGAGCCCGTGTTTTAAAAAATAGCGCAAATAGGGCAAACTCGCTTGGCTGTAAGCGATGGAGCTTGTTTTTGCCACCACCCCGGGCATGTTAGGCACGCCATAGTGTAAAAGCCCCTCTTGCAAATACACGGGGTGCGAGTGGCTTGTTTGCTTAATCGTTTCCACACACCCGCCCAAATCGCAAGCCACATCGACCACCACCCCGCCTCGTTGCATGAGGGCTAAATGGCGTTTTAAAATGACTTTGGGCGTGCTTGTGGCTGTCACCAAAACCGCTCCCACAAGCCCCACCGCCCCACTCAAAGCGCATTGAATGTTTTCCTCATGCACGGCTAGGATTTCTAAGTGATAAAGTTGCTTGTAGGGGTGCTCTTGTAGTTTCAAGGGGTCTAACTCTAAGACAACCACCCGCGCGCCCGCTAGGCTTAAAAATTTTGCCGCCTCTAGGCCCACCACGCCCCCGCCCACGACCACGACTTTAGCCTTCGCCTGTCCGCTCAAACCGCCTAAAAGCAACCCAAGTCCAAAGACATTGGGCAAATGCTCTAAACCCAGCAGATAATGCTGCATAAAGTGGGCGGCAAGTTGCCCCGCCACCACGCTCATGGGGGCGAGCACGGGGTAGTTGTTTTTAGGTCCGGCTAAAGTCTCGGTGCAAAGGGATAAAATCTTTTTATCTACAAACATCTGCGCTAGGGGTTTGTTGTAAGCCAAGTCCAAATAGCTAAAGAGTGTCGCCCCCTCTTGCAATAAAGCGTATTCGTGCTCTAAGGGCTCTTTGCACTTGATCACGACACTTTGCGCCCACGCCTCAGCCCGTCCCACAATTTTGGCCCCTGCTTGCGCGTAAGCCTCATCGCTATATCCGCTCATAAGCCCAGCCCCCTTCTCCACCACTACATGAAAATGTGGGGTGAGCTGCGCCACATCGTGGGGGACCAACCCCACTCTAAACTCAAAATCCATGCTCTCTTTGACAAGACCTAACATTTTTCCCTCATTTCTAAAACGACATCTTCTAAAAGCCCCCAAATGACTTCCTCATCGGGGTTAGTCCCATCCCACAGCTCAGGGTTATACTCGGTGAGCTCCACACCCACTAACCGCTCTTGAAACGCCCTTAAAAGCTTGTTAAAAAGCTCTTTTAATTCATCAGGGTGTAGGCCGTTGTTTTCTCTAACCCCCGTTGAGCTAAAAATCTTGCCATCCAAGACATCAATGTCTAGACTCAAATACACCAAATCCACACCCTCTAAGTATTTGACACTTTGTGCCACCACATTGGAGATATTTTCTCTAATCTCTTGCACGCTAAAAAGCGGGATGACACAATCTTTGATCATCTTGCGCTCGCTAGCCTCTGTGCTCCTCACTCCAAAATAGATTAAATGCTTGGGGTTAAACTCGAGCGCGTCTCTAGGTAAATCCAAAGCGCATAGCCTCTCCCAATATTCGATCTCTTGCGGATTTAGGGAGTTTTGCCCCGAGTGTACTCTGTTTAAAACCATGCCAAGGGGCATGCCGTGCAAATTGCCAGAGTCGCTGTCATAAGCGGTGTGTAAGTCGGCATGTGCGTCTATGTATAAAATGCCTATTTTTTTGTTTGGATGCACGGAGCGCAAGGCCTGCACGATGCCAAAAGCTCCCGAGTGCTCGGCACTCAAAACAATGGGAAACCCCCCCTTTTTAAACACCGCCCGCATGCTGGGGATCAAGCTGTCCTTGCAAAAGAAGTAATAATCTTCAAAGTTTTTGGCAAATCTAAAAAAATCCTCCAAAAAACATTGCTTTTGGCGGATTAAAACCATGTGTTCGCTGATCTCGGGGTGCTTTGCAACGAGTCTTTCTTTCAGTTTTTGCACCCCCACACTGCTCCCGTGTTTGCTCGCCCCAATTTCGGCGGTTAAGCTCACTAAAATCATAAAAACCTCCTTGTGTCCGCTAGGACTCAAAAACCCTCTATGTCCCTGGGTTTTATCGCATTTACAAATGACAAAGATTGGGGCAAAAGTCAAGGGTATAAAAAAATAGGGCGAGGCGCTTTAGATAAAAGAGCGTGCATATGCCCTAAATTGCCAACTATGAAATTGTGGTTAGAAATCCAACACACCACCTCCCACTGGGCGCAGGGCCACAAAAGCCCCAAATCCAGCGCTTGCCTTTTTACGCATTGCTCCTTTGTTATTTTAAGCATGTTAGCTAGATTAAAGGAGCGCAAACCCCAGCTGCGCCCCTTAAAGCTATTGGAGTTGCCGGGTTTGGGGGGTTTAGTAACGCTTGAAGGGCTTGGGGTTTATTTTAAATTCACAAACTTTGAGCGTTGATGTTTGCATGCCATACTTCTAGCATCTTGCAAAGGAGCCACATGAAAACAGAGATCGATTTAAACAGCGATATGGGCGAGTGTTTTGGGCCTTGGGTCATTGGCGATGGCGTGGATGATGCGATCATGAAACTGATCAGCAGTTGCAACATCGCAGCAGGCTTTCACGCCAGCGACCCAAATATCATGCGCCACTCTGTACAAAATGCCCTAGAGCAGGGCGTGCAAATCGGGGTACATCCGAGCTTTAGGGATTTGGTGGGCTTTGGCCGTAGGCACATTGTGGCTAATCCTGTGGAGCTTACCAATGATTGTCTCTATCAAATGGGGGCTTTGCAAGCCTTTTTACACCTGCTAGGCGGGCGCTTGCACCACTTTAAACCGCACGGGAGCTTGTATATACACGCGAGCAAAGATCGGGCGTTTTCTTATGAATTGATCAACACCTTGCATGCATACGATCCCAACCTGCCTATTTATTGCATGGAAAACACAGAAACACACGCTGTGGCTAAAGAGTTAAAACACCCCTTTGTGCGGGAGTTTTATGGGGATCGCGATTATGGCGATGATGGGCAACTTGTGATGGTGCGCCGTGCTAGAGCCTACACCCCTGAGGAGGTTGCCCAAAAAGTTTTGCAAGCGTGCCAACAAGGGAGCGTTGAGAGCGTGAGCGGCAAGGTGATACCTGTGGATTTTGACTCGGTTTGTATCCACAGCGACACGCCCGGAGCACTGGCTTTAATCCAAGCCACAAAAGAGCTTTTAGAGGAAAATGGCATAAAAATCCAAAAACCCAAAATCCACAAAGATTAAAGGAGAATCCATGCACGAAGTCATTAGCCCCATCCCCGGGACATTTTATCGAAAGCCTAACCCCGATGCCGCCCCCTTTGTAGAAGTGGGCCAAGAAGTTCAGCCCGACACCACCTTATGCCTTGTTGAGGTGATGAAAACCTTTAACGAGATCAAAGCCGGAGTGGCGGGCAAGATCGTAGAGATCAAGGCTGAGAACGAACAATTCGTCAACCCCGGCGATGTGCTCTTTGTGGTGGAATGAATGGCTTACACTCCACGCAAGATATTTAAGGTGTTGGTCGCCAATCGGGGCGAGATTGCAGTGCGCATCATCCAAGCCGCCCATGAGTTGAACATGCAAGCGGTGGCGATTTACACCGATGCTGACGCAGGCAACTTGGCATGCCAGCTAGCCGATGAGGCTTATAGAGTGGGGGAGAATTTAGCCTATAAAAGCTACTTAAATATAGAAAATGTGCTAAAGATTGCCAAAGAGGCGAAGGTCGATGCGATCCATCCGGGCTATGGGTTTTTGAGCGAAAACGCCCTTTTTGCGCAAAAAGTCGAGGAGGCAGGGATCATTTTTGTCGGTCCTTCCAGCGCGACCATCGCTACAATGGGGGATAAAGCCAAAGCCCTAGAGCAAGCCAAAAAAAGCCAAGTGCCTACCATGCCTAGCACGCCCGTTTTGCAAGATTTAAAACAAGCCTTGGAGCAGGCCCAACACATCGGCTATCCTCTACTCATTAAAGCCATAGCCGGAGGCGGGGGCAAGGGGATTCGCTTTGTCGAAAATGAAAAGGCGTTGAAAGAGCAATTTAGCGTGGCGGTGGCGGAGGCCACGAGTGCCTTTGGCAATGGAGGGGTGTATTTAGAAAAGTATTTAGACAACGCCAAGCATATAGAAGTACAGGTTTTAGGAGACGGGGAGAATGTGATCCACCTTTACGATCGCGAGTGCTCGATGCAAAGGCGTAGGCAAAAGGTGCTAGAAGAGGCCCCAAGCCCGAGTTTAGACGACCAAACAAGGGAGGCTTTATGTGCGTGCGCCGTGCGCATGGCTAAACAGGTGGGCTATAAGGGGGCAGGGACTTTAGAGTTTTTATACGACTCTAAAACTAAAGGCTTTTATTTCTTGGAGATGAACACCCGCATACAAGTCGAGCACGCCATTACAGAGATGGTTACGGGCGTGGATTTGGTGCGCCAAATGCTAAGGATTGCCGATGGTGAGCCTTTGGGTTATCAGCAAGAGGACATTTCTTTAAGGGGGCATTCTATTGAAGTGCGTATCAATGCCGAAGACCCACAAAATAACTTCTTCCCAAGCCCGGGGCAAATCAGTAAATTGCAATGCCCCACAGGCTCGGGCATCCGCTTAGATAGCATGCTCTTTAGTGGGCGCACCATCCCGCCCTTTTACGACTCGCTTGTGGCTAAACTCATTGTTTATGACCAAACCCGCCCCTTTGCGCTAAGTAAGCTCAAAAGGGCTTTGGGCGAATTTAAAATCGAGGGGGTGAAGACCACCATTGGGCTCTTTAAAGAGCTCATCAAGCACGAGCGGGTGCAAAAAGGCGATTACAGCATACATTTTTTAGAGGACTACATAGGAGGCAAGCATGGCGTTTAGATACAGCTTTGGCGGGGATACCTTTTTGTTTGTGGAGGTGAGCGAGGATGGCATGTCCTTAGAGGCGTTTTTTTTGGCGATGGCGATTTGTAAAAAACTAAGAGAAATGCAAGTTGAGGGGATCAGCGAGATTTGCCCGGCGAATGCGTCTTATATGATCGCCTTTAATCCAGACATTTTGCCACACGAGCAAGCCCTAGAGCTCTTAAAATCCCTAGAAAAAGAAGTTGTGGGGGCGCAAACCACGATCCAAACCCGCCTCATAGAAATGCCCGTTTTTTACAACGACCCTTACACCCACGAGTGTTTGATGGGGTTTCGTAATAACCACCAATGCAGAGAACCGGGCGCAAACCTAGACCCAAACATGACAGACATAGAATACGCTCGCCAAATGAATGGCTATGAGAGTGTAGAGGCGTTCATCAAAGCGCACGCTGAAAGCCCGTGGTTTGTGAGCATGATAGGCTTTGTGGCGGGCTTGCCTTGGCTTTACCAACTTGTGGAGCGCAAAAAGCAAATACAAGTGCCTAAATACCCCATCGCGCGCATCGACACCCCGGCTTTAACCATAGGGCATGGCGGGTGCTTTGGGTGCATTTATGCGGTTAGAGGCGGGGGGGGCTATCAAATGATGGGCATCACCCCAGCACCTGTGTGGGATCCGGCGCAAAGACTGCCCTATTTTAAAGAGGGCATGGTTTTTTTAAACCCGGGGGACATCATTAAATTCAGCCCTTGCACCCAAGAACAATACAATGCCCATGTTAAGCAAGTGGAGGCAGGGACTTTTGATTTAAAAATCTGCCCAACCTCCTTTTCCTTGCAAGAGTGGCAAGCCAACCCCACGGGCTATAACCAAAAGATCTTAAAGGCTTTGGCATGAATACTTTTAAAGTCATCAGTCCGGGGATTGCAACTTTCGTGGAAGATTTAGGGCGTTATGGCTACTACCATTTAGGAATCCCCCCGGGCGGGGCACTCGATCAAGCCTCTTTTATCGTGGCTAACGCTTTAGTAGGCAACGATCAAAACATGGCGGGGCTAGAAATGGCGCTGATGCCGGCAAAATTGGAGTTTGAAAAGGAAGCCATTGTTGCCGTGTGTGGGGCGCACACCACGCCCAAAATCAACGGGCAAGAAATGCCTAGCTACACGGCGTTAAAAGTGCCCGCTGGGGGTGTTTTGGAGTTTAGCTACTTTAAAAAGGGGGCTCGGGCGTATTTGGCAATTGCCGGGGGCGTGGATGTCCCCCTTGTGATGGGCTCTCGTTCCACCTATCCGCTAGGCGGCATTGGAGGCTTTAAGGGGCGAAAACTAGAGGCCGGCGACATTTTACCCATAGGCACGCCCACAGGCAAACCCAGCGCAAAAAGCCTAGATAGTGCCTACCATTTAAAGCTTGATGAGATCGAAGAGTTGCGGGTGGTGTTGGGCTTGCAAGATTACAAACTTACAGAGCAGAGTCTTAATAATCTTTTTAGCGATGTTTTTGTGGTATCGACTCAGGCAGATAGACTGGGTTATCGCTTTAAAAACGGGCAGAAATTCACCTATAAGGACTTGCCCCAACCCTTTGGAGCGGGGGCAAATCCTAGCAACATCACGGACGCGTGTTATCCCGTGGGCTCGATGCAAGCCCCCGGGGGCAATGAGCCCATCGTTTTACAAAGAGACGCGCCTAGTGGCGGGGGCTTTGCGATGTATTGCACCCTGATTAGTTGTGATTTAGACAGATTGGGGCAATTTGCGCCCAACCAAAAAGTGCGCTTTAAAGCCGTGAGCATGCAAGAGGCCCTAAAAGCTAGAAAAGCTTATCAAGAGCGCATTAGAGCAATGGTGGCAAGCTTGGTTTAATCGCCTTGCTTTTCTTGTTTTTCTTGCTTCTCTTGCACTTCTTGGACTTGTTTTTCCTGTACTTCTTGCTCTTGTTTCTCTTGCGCTTCTTTGAGCGCAGGACCTAAGAAAACATCGTGGGTTTTTAAGAAAGCTTGCACAATGGCAGTGGAGATGGTGGAGCGCAGAGTGAGCGTGGCATAAGCGTTGGTTAAATAGGACACATACAAGCGCATGCCCTCTTTCTCGGCCATGTAAAAGACTTTGGGGGCGGTTTCAATGGTGCGCAGGGCGTATTTTGTGCGCATTTTGGCAAGCTGTGTCGCGGTGGTTTGGCTGTAATCTTTAGAGCACTCGGTGGCGATTTGTGTAGCGATTTCTTTCGCCCTTTCGTGGTTAGAGTCGAAAGTTAAAAAAAAATCTAAGCTGTCCCAAACGGTCTTTAAGCCCAAATGGCTGTAATTGGTGAGCAACCCGTTAAAAATGCAGTTGTTGGGGATAAAAACAATGCGCCCCGCCCGCCCATTGTTTTTAAGGTAGGTGGTTAAGGTAACATCTTCAAACAGCGTGATGTAGAGCATAGAAATGTCGAGGACATCGCCCACATAGGTGTTGCCATCTTTAGACACCTTGATGCGATCGCCCACATGCACGCTCCCCTTTAAAATCATTGTCAGCCAGCCAAGCATGCTCATGAACAAGTCGCGCATGGCAATGGCAAAGCCTGCGCCCACGAAGCCTAGCATCGTAACAAGGTAGGACACATTTTCTAAGTAGGCAAAGAGAAAGATTAAAACCACAACGTTGGCGTTGATGAAATTGATCGCCTTGTTGATGGTGTAGGCGCGCTCGTCGTTGTAAAGGTATTTGTGGCTTAGATGTTTTAGCACCCACGCAAGCACGATGCTAGCGCACGCGATCAACAGCACATAAAGGAGTTTAAAAAGCTGGTCCTTGATTTGGGCCTTAATGTTTTGGGTGGTTTCCTCCATGTCTTTGACATAGGCATCTAGACTCGCATTAAGCAGGTTTTGCGCGCTTTTAAATTCGATTTTTTTAACTTTCTCTTGGTAAAGAGAGGTCTCCCATTTTTTGGAATCTAAGGCTCGCAACTCTTGCAAAATCTCCAACCTCTCATTAATGTTTGCAATGATTTGTTGCAAGACCTTTTGGTGTTGCTGCAAAGTCGTGAGCTTGGCACGCATGGCCTTAATGTAGGATAAGCCGGTAACGATGGCTAGGGGGTTGTTGATGTTGGGGACATTGGTGATGGCGGGCTTTTCCACAAGCCCCTTAAAGGGGTTGGTTTTGTAAGATTCGAGCAATTTTTCTTGGTGTTGCAAGGCTTGTAGGCTGTGCTTGAGCGTGTTGGCCTCTAGGCTATTGCCGTCTAATTTTTTGAGGTTATCTTGGATTTTGGCAATCTCTAAAGAGATCTTGCCATAGTCTTCAAAGTTTTTATATTTTTGCAGCCACACGCTGTCGTTTTTTTCTAGCTTTTTATTGAGGTTATCTAGCTTGCTTTGCAATTCCGACACGCTGTCGGCAAAAAGCAAGCCCAAAAGCAAAAATAATAAACTAAAGCCACGCATGCAACGCCTTTTTTAAAGTGTCTTTTTCTACGCTGTTTGTGGCGGCAAAAGCGCCCAAACCTTTAGGCAAAATAAAGCAAATCCCCGTGGTGTTTTTCTTATCCATTTGTAAATCCTTGTAAAAACTTTCAAAATCTGCGATTTTGTAGGGCAGATCTAGGCCATAGTGCCCAAGCAAAGCCTTGATGCGCTCTTGTGTCGGGCCATCCAGCAGCTTTAAATGGCATGCTAGAGCGTTAGCCATTTGCATGCCAATTGCCACCGCCTCGCCGTGTAAATGCGTTTTGTACGCGCCTGCCTTTTCAATGGCGTGGGCAAAGGTGTGGCCGTAATTTAGCCCCATGCGCAAGCCCTCTTCTTTTTCATCTTGCGCCACAACACTTGCCTTAATCGCCACGCTTTTATAAATGCCAAGTTCTAGGTGTTGCTCTAAGGGGTGTTGCTCTAACCACAAAAAATAATCTTGATCAAAGCACACGGCTTTTTTGATCATCTCGGCAATGCCCGCTTGAAACTCCCTTCTTGGCAGGGTTTTTAAAAATTTGGGGTCAATATGGACCGCCCTTGGGGGGTGAAACGCCCCGATTAAATTCTTGCCATGTCTGTTATTGATCCCCGTTTTGCCCCCCACGCTCGCATCCACTTGCGCTAAAAGCGTGGTCGCCACAATTTGAAACGCAATGCCCCTTTTATAAATGGCGCTTGCAAACCCCACCATATCGCTCACCATGCCCCCGCCTAAAGCCAGCATTAAATCTTTACGACTCAAATTCGCCTCAAAAGCGCGCTCTAAAATTTGTTCTACGCCCTCCCATGTCTTGTGCTCTTCGCCGCTCGCCATCTCGTGGGTAAAAATTTGGGGGGCTTGCAACTTGCTTAATAAAGTGTCTAGGTGCAAGGGGGCGACTTTAGAGTCGCTTATCACTAAAACCTTACCCGTGTGCGTGATTGTTTCTAAATTGCCGATACGCACGGGGTAGCTAAAATCTTTGGTTTGGATGTTTAGTTGCATCATTCCACCACCGGGATAAACATTTGCGGGTGTGTGTCGTTTAAAAACGCCACCCGCTCTAACTTGGCAAAAAACAGCCCCCAAAATGGGTTTTTAGTGATGCAAGACTCAAAGGGCAAGAATTGTAAAATCGGGCTTTCTAGGCTCTTTAAAAACAAAACGGGGTTTTTATTTTGCGTGCGAATCACTTTGATTGTCCTATTGTAGATGTGGGATAAATAGCGGTAGTTCTCAATAACAGCGGTGTTGTAGCGCTTGTCAGGGTCAAAGTCGTAGAGCAACATTTTTAAGTTCATCTGGGAACAGACATCAAACATGACCGATGAAATGTCCTCACTATGCTCCATGCTTTTATTCAACACCACAAGGCTTTTTTCAATCCCCTTTAAACCCGTGGCGTTGGTTTTAAAAATCGGGCTCACGCTCTCAAATAAAGCTTTGCGATTCTCTTGGCGTTTAAAAATCTCCTTGCCCACAATCACAAGCCCGATTTTCCTTTGGCTGTCTTGTTGCAATTTGGCCGCAAAGCTTAGGCCCTTGAAGTCTAAAACCACCCGAATGTTCTTGGCCTCAATTTCTCGTATCTGCTCGATGGTGGCAGTGTCTGTCGGGTTTAACACGTGGATAAAGAGCATGGCGCTTTTAAGCTGGCTGTGTAAGCTTAAGGCCTGCTCAATGTCTCGTTGCAAAGATTTTTTAGATTGTAAGCACATATCGATATATAAATAAAAATCCCGCCCAAAAGGCACGGGAAACTGCCCCACATTGCTTTTAACTTGTAAATAGACATTGTTTAAAGTTTCGGGATTACCCACAACCAAGAGCTGATCTCTGGGTTGTATCACCATAGAAGGGTGGCTTAAGTGAAACCCATTTTTACGATAAACCCCTACAATGCGGTAATCCTTTTGGCGCAGAGAGTCCATATGGCGATAGGCAAAGACACTCCCAAAGGGTACGCCTATTTCCATCACCTCGCCCTGTTCTAGTCCAAAGCCCTGTGGGACACTCGGCACATTGGGGATTTTGGCGATGAATTTATTGGCGATGATTTGAATCGGGTCCAGTAAAACCATGCGATCGTCTTTTGCCCCCTCCCACTTTTGCGCCAAACTCACAAGCCGCACTTCTTTATTTTTTTGTCTAATCAGCTCGCACACGGCTTGCTGTTCTTTGACATCCTCTAACAAGACGAAAGCATCGCTTACATGCGCATCGATTAGAGGGGCTAGGCGGTAGCTAGAAGTGGGATCGAAAATGTGCAACTCAAAGGTGCTAGGCAAACTAGGGGGCAAGCACTCGGAGTTTTTGGTGATGACTAAATAAAAATTATTGCTGAAGTACTTAGACACCACTAATTCCATGAACTTTTTGGCGACCACGCCCTCAACAATCAAGGCAACTTTTTTCAACCCGTATTTCCCGATATTTTCAGCTATTATAACTAAAAAGGTTAAGGTTTAAAATGGATTTTACCTTAGATGGCGTGGATAAAAAAGCGAGGGCGGGGACTTTAAAATTAGCACACGGCAAGGTAGCAACCCCGATTTTTATGCCCGTAGGCACGCAAGCGAGCGTGAAAAGTTTAGACGCTTTGGATTTGCAAGATCATTTAAAAGCCCCCATCATCTTAGGCAACACCTACCACCTCTATTTAAGACCGGGGGCAAATTTAATCCAAAAACTAGGCGGGTTGCACAAATTCACAAAGTTTCAGGGCAATTTTTTGACCGACAGCGGGGGGTTTCAGGCGTTTTCTTTAAAGCACAACACCAAAGCGCACACAGAGGGCATTGTGTTTAAATCCCACATTGACGGGAGCACCCATCTTTTCACCCCCTCTAAAGTGTTAGACATCCAATACGCCCTTAACAGCGATATTTGTATGGTGTTAGACGATTTAGTGGGCTTGCCCGCGCCTTTTACGCGTTTAAAATTAGCGGTGCAAAAAACCACAGAGTGGGCAAAAATAAGCCTAGATCACCACAAAGGCCACGCTAGCCGCACAAACCATATTTTTGCCATTGTGCAGGGGGGCATAGACTCTAATTTACGCCGCCAAAGTGCGCTAGAACTTAGCGCGCTTGGCTTTGATGGCTACGCTATTGGAGGGCTGGCTGTGGGCGAGAGTGCGCAGGAGATGTATGCCACAGTGGCGTACACACAGGAGTTTTTACCCAAAGACAAACCCCGCTATTTAATGGGGGTGGGCACGCCACAAGACATTTTAGAAGCCATAGATTTGGGCGTGGATATGTTTGATTGTGTGATGCCCACAAGAAACGCCCGCAATGGCACACTTTTTACAAGTCTTGGCAAGCTCTCCATTAAGGCGCAAGCGCACAAAGAGAGTCAAGAAGCCCTAGATCAAAATTGCGCGTGCTACACTTGCAAGCGTTATTCTAAAGCCTATTTACACCATCTTTTCAAGGCCAGAGAATTGCTCTACTTCCGCTTGGCGAGCTTGCATAATTTGCATTTTTATTTAGAGTTGGTGAGAGGCGCTAGGGAAGCGATTTTAAGGGGAGAGTATGCGGATTATAAATCCCGCATCCTATCGGTTTATTAGTCTTTCTGGTGGCGTAGATAGGCGGGGATGTCTAAATCCACGTTCTGGTAGGCATCGTCTCCGCTGGCTAAACGCAAACCACCCAAAGTGTTTTTAGACAAACTGGGGGTGCTTTCGGGTTTGGGCTCGGATTTTTGTTCCTCTTGTTTTTCAAAGCCCGTGGCGACAATCGTGACCTTAATTTGGTCTGTGGGCATGTTGGCTGAAGTGCATTTACCAAAAATGATGTCCGCATCGTCATCGGCCATGTCGCCTAAAATCCCCACAGCGGCAGTGATCTCGGCTAGGGGATAATCAGGGTGGCACTCGAAATTCACCAAAACCCCCATTGCCCCATTGATGGAAATGTTGTCAAATAAAGGCGAAGTGATGGCATTTTCCACTGCCACCGTGGCGGCATTGACCCCGGTGGCCTCGCCAATGCCCATTAAGGCCAAGCCCTTATGCCCCATGACAGTTTTAAGGTCGGCAAAATCGACATTGATGTCGTTTTCGCCGTAATTGATGATCACCCCTGAAATCCCATTAACGGCTTTGGCAAGGACATTATCCACCTCTTTAAAGCTGTCCTTCATGCCCATGTTTTTGTCAATGAAGCCCACCAATCTTTCATTAGGAATCACCACGATCGAATCGCTCACCGCCTTAAGCTCTTTTAAGCCCTCCTCGGCAATCTTTGCCCGCTTTTTGCCCTCAAAATTAAAGGGTTTGGTGACGACTGAAACGGTTAAAGCCCCCGCATCCTTAGCCACTTGGGCGATCACGGGAGCTGCGCCCGTGCCCGTGCCCCCACCAAGCCCGGCAGAGATGAAGACAATGTCCGCCCCGCTCACGACTTCTTTAATCGCCTCGATGCACTCTTGGGCGGCTTGTTTGCCGATCTCTGGCTTCATCCCAGCACCCCTGCCCCCCGTGAGCTTTTCGCCTAAGCGGATTTTATTTTTTGCACTTGAGGATTTGAGAGCCTGCCCGTCTGTGTTGGCTACGATTAAAGTGATGTCCTTAAAAGTACCTGTGGCGATCAAGTGGGCGATCATATTCGAGCCCCCACCTCCCACACCAATCACCACGATCTTCGCCCCATTCGTCTCAAAAATCTCTTCTACGCCTATGTCTTCATGCACCATCGCCACGACTCATCCTTTAAAATAACTTGGAGAACCAGTCCAAAAACCCACTCTTTTTCGGTATCTCAGGAGTGGGTATTATATCCTTTTTTCTCTCTTTTACACTTTCCGTTTCGCCCGTATGCTTAAGATTAGTTAAATCCGTTTCAATGTAATTGCGCTCTTGTGTGTAGGTAAAACCAGCGGGTAAAGCCTGTTTATTTTCTTTGTAGCGGATCACTTTTTCCGAGTCTTTTTCGTAATTCGTGTGCTTGCCCGCTCCGTATAAAATCAAGCCGATGGCGACCGAGCTTGTGGGGTCTTTAAGCTCTTCAGACAGCCCACTAAGCTCGGCAGGTTTAGCAATGCGCACGGGGATATTGCCAAAAATCACGGCCGCAACATTTCTAATCCCCTCGACATGCGTCATCCCCCCGGTCAGCACCACACCTCGGCGGATACTGTCCTTAAGATTGCTCTTAATCAAGCGGCGGTTAAGCACATCAAAGGTCTCGACCACCCTAGCCCGGATGATGTTATGCACCAACTGCAAAGAAAGGCGGTTTTTCTTGTTCTCTGTACCGATGTCGGGAACTTCAATCTCTTGCTCGCTCTCCTCTGCCATGAGATTGCCATACTGCCTTTTAATGTACTCGGCCGTGCCCAGGGGCACTTCTAGCACGCTGGCTAAATCGTCTCTGATGTGCTCCGAGCCCACATTTAGGTAGTTATTAAAACACATCGAGCCGCCCTCATAGACCATCATGTTGCAAGTCCCTCCACCAAGGTCAATGCACGCCACTCCCAAGGCTTTATCGTCCTCGTTTAACACGGCGATAGAAGCCGCGTAGGCACTCAAAACGACATTTTCAATCTTCACGCCGGCAATTTGGATGGTGCGCCTCAAGTTTTCTAGGCTGCTGCGTTGCACCGTTACAATGTGGGTTGAAACCTCTAAACGCGAGCCGCTCATTCCCATAGGGTCTTCGATGTTGTCTTGGCTGTCTAGCTTAAACTGGTAGGGCAAAATGTGGATCACTTCATAGCCCGTGGGGATGTGTGCGCTGTGTAGTGCCGTGTCCAAAACCCGGTTGATCTCTTTGAGCGTGATCTCGTTGTTGGGCACATTGATGAGTCCCGCGCTATTGACGCTTTGTGCGCAAGCCCCCGAGATCGACACGATCGCTTTTTCGATAAAGGCAAGACCTGCCATGCGCTTGGCATCTTCAATGGCTTTTTTGACAATCTCGCCGGCTTGACTGATGTTGCTGATATTGCCCTTTTTCACGCCCTCAGACTTATGCACGCTGACACCAATCACCTGTGGCGTGCCCTCTTTCAATTCGGCGATGATGGCGCAAATCTTGCTCGATCCAATATCCACGCCCAAAATGATGGGATTCAAGGGTGGCTCCTACTTGGCATATAACGAAACCTTGTAGCGTTGTTTAAGCATGGCCACTAAAGCCCCATCTAGGGCTTGGGCTTTTAAATTTTGCGCCATCTGTTTTAAATAATCCGCATTGCTGATGGCGTGCTTGAAGTCTTGGGCATAGACTTTATACAACACGGCTTTAGGCCCCTCTAATAAAGTAAAGCCCTCTTTGTAGGGGTGCTTAAAGATGTAGCTCACCAACTCTTTAGAGGGTTTTTCGCCCAAATCGTGGATATTGCCCTTAAAGTCTAAGTTTAAAAGCCCTATATCGCTCCCCTTAAAGTTGGGTAGTTTTTGCAAGGCTTCTTTCTTGAGCTCCTTAATTTGCGCCTCGGTTTGTAAGATTTGGGCGATTTTAGCCCGCGCCTCTTTAAAGCTCTCAAGGGCGTTTGTGTCCTCAGCCACAAGTTTTAAAACAACCCAGCCCTCGTTGTAGGGCAAGGGCTTAAGCACTTCACCCACCCGCATGGATTTTATTTTTTGGTTGATGTCCTCAGAGTAGGGCAAACTTGTAAAAGTTGCGCTCTCTGGCTTGATCTGCCCTTTTTTTAAAGCTAGGTATTTTTGCAAAGCCTGCTCTTTGGCTGTTTCTTGGTTGTAGTCTTGGCGCACCTGCTTTAAAACCTTGCTAAACTCTTGGGGTTTGCCCTGCAAGGTGTACTGATCTTTATGTTTGTTGTAATAGTCGTTTAAAACGCTCTCTTTGGGGTTGTCTTTGACACTAATTTGCAAACTCTCTAAGGTGTAGCTCGTGGGCTTTTTATAATCTTGTTTGTGCTGATCGTAGTAGGCTTTTAGGCTCTCCTCTTTTAAAGGGATTTCTTGGGGTTCTAAAACCTCTATACGCACCCTATCTTGCAATTTTAAGGGCCACATAAAAGCCTCTTGCTCTAAAGGGGTTAGGGCTTGGGGGAAAAGGGCAGAGATTTTTTTAAGCAATAAGGTGCTTTTCACGCTGTCTTCAAAGGCACTGGGGCGGTAGTGGTTCTCCTGCAAGAGTTTTTTATATAAACCCTCATCAAAATGCCCATCTTTTTGGAAAAGCTCGCTTTTTTGAATCTCGGCCACAACCTCAGAGTCGCTCACTCCAAGCCCCAAATCGAGGGCAAGATTTTTAAGCAAAGCTTGGTTAATGAGGATGTTTAACGCGCTGCGCTCAATCCCTAGAGCTTTGATCTCTTTCTCGCTCAAGTCTTTAAAGTTGGGGATGGACTGGCTGTAAATGTCTAAAAGCTGCTTGTGTTCTCTAGCCAATTCCTCTTGTGTAATGGAGATTTGCCCCACTTTGGCCACACCCCCGCTTGCAAGCGAAAAATTATACTGCCCCCACCCAATCATGCCCGCAGCCACAAAAGCGATGGTACTGATCCAAATAGTCACCACCAAGTACTTTTTGTGCTTTTGCATCCACGAGATCATAGACCCTTACCCTTTGTTACACAATTTCGCATAAGCCTTGATTTTATAAAAAATTCACTAAAATAATTCTAAATTTTTCACCCATAATTTGAAAATGCCGATTTAGAGGATTTGCATGACAAATGACGGCTGGCACGCCTTAGATGTGAAACACATTTGGCACCCGTGTAGCCAAATGCACGATTATATAGATTTACCCTTGTTGCCCATTAAGAGCGCTAAGGGTGTGTATCTCCACGATTTTGAGGGCAATCGTTACATCGATGCGATCAGCTCGTGGTGGGTGAATCTCTTTGGGCACAACCACCCCTACATCAACCAAAAACTTAAAGAGCAAATAGACACTCTAGAGCATGTTTTATTAGCGGGCTTAACCCACCCACAGGCCATTAATTTAGCTGCTCGATTGTGCGCTCTAAGCGGGTTTGAGAAGTGCTTTTTTGCCGACAATGGCTCGGCTTGCGTAGAAGTGGCGTTAAAAATGAGTTACCATAGCCACTTGCTTGAGGGCAAACAAAAGCCCAAATTCTTATCCCTAGAAAATGGCTACCACGGCGAGACTTTGGGGGCTTTGAGCGTGGGCGCGGTGGGGCTGTATAAGGACACTTACAAAGAGCTTTTTTGCCAGCATTTGCAAACCCCAGTGCCTAAAAACGAGGCCGATGTGCCCAGAGCCTTACAAGCCTTACAAGTCCTTTTGCAAAAAGAGCATAAAAACATCAGCGCCTTTATCTTAGAGCCTTTGATTCAGTGTGCGGGCAACATGCACTTTTACAGCGCAGATTTTGTCAAACAAGCCACCAAGATGTGCCAAGCTCTAGGAGTGCATGTCATTTTTGACGAGATCGCCGTGGGCTTTGGGCGCACGGGTTCGCTTTTTGCCTTTGAGCAATGCCAAGTCAAGCCCGATTTTTTGTGTTTGTCTAAGGGCATCACGGGGGGGTATTTGCCCCTAGCGGTGGTGCTCACCACAAACAGCATTTACGAACAATTTTACGCCCCTTATGAGCAAAATAAAAGTTTTTTGCACTCGCACAGCTACACGGGCAACGCTTTAGCCTGCGCTTGTGCCAACGCCACGCTAGATTTATTCGAGCAGGGCGTTGTTGAAAAGAATAAAAAACTAAGTGCAGACATCAGCGCACACTTGCAAGAGCGACTAGGGAGCTTAAAGGGGGTTAAAAATTTGCGCGCTTGTGGCATGGTCTTTGCCTTTGAGCTGACAGGCTACAAGGGCACAAAACGCCTAAGCCTTGCGGTCTTTCAAAAGGGTTTGGAGTTGGGAATCTTATTGCGCCCTCTTGCCGACACCATTTATTTTATGCCCGCCTACACCATTACCCCACAAGAAGTTTTAGAAAGCGTGGGAGCGATGGCGCAGGTGGTGCGTGCCTTGACTTAAGGCTATTTGCTGTAAAATGGTAGCTTTTGGCATTTATAGAATCGAAGGGAGTTTATGCAAAACAAAGAGCACTCTAAAAAGCGTGTGTTGGTAAAATTTTCTGGGGAGGCTTTAGCAGGTGAAACCCACTTTGGGATCGATATACAAATTTTAAGCTACATCGCCAAAGAGATTAAAATGCTCGCCGACAACGATATAGAAGTCGGCATTGTGATCGGGGGGGGCAATATCATTAGAGGGGTGAGTGCGGCTAAGGGGGGGATCATTCGGCGTACAAGCGGGGATTACATGGGTATGTTAGCCACGGTCATCAATGCCGTGGCGATGCAAGAAGCCCTAGAGCATATGGGGCTGGATGTGCGGGTGCAAAGTGCGGTGGAAATCAAGGAAGTGTGTGAAACTTATATTTATCGCAAAGCCATTAGACACCTAGAAAAGGGGCGGATTGTGATCTTTGCGGCGGGCACGGGCAACCCCTTTTTCACCACCGACACCGCCGCCACTTTAAGGGCCATTGAGATCGGGGCAGACCTCATCGTCAAAGCCACAAAGGTGGATGGGATTTACGACAAAGACCCACATAAGTTTGAAGATGCGCAAAAAATCGATGTCATGGGCTATAATGAAGCCTTGATCGGCAACATTGAAGTGATGGACGACACCGCCATTTCTTTAGCCAAGGACAATAAATTACCCATCGTGGTCTGCAACATGTTTAAAAAAGACAATCTTTTGCATGTGATTAGGGATCAACAGGGCGTGTTTTCTATGGTGAAATAAGCAAAAAGGATATAAATGCGGACAGAAGAAATTGTGGCTAAGGCTTTGGATAAAGTCAATGGAGACCGCTACATTCTCTCTAATTTGATCTTTTCACGGGTGAAACAACTAGGCGCGGGGGTGCAGCCCCTAGTGGCGATGGACATTAAAAGCCATAAGCCCACCGATATCGCCATTTGCGAAATTGCAGAGGGGAAGATCGGTCTTGACTACATTGATGAGAGATTCTAAACCGCCCCACTATGGCAGTTTAACCGAAATCTTAGAACTCGTTAAGGACATTGCGAGCCCTAAAGGGGCGATCAGTGTGTTAAAAAACACCACAACGATCACACCTAAAATCCAAGAAGCCCTAGATTTAGCCACCCACTACCACGCAGGGCAAAAGCGCAAAGGGGGCGCACCCTACATCACCCACCCCATTTGTGTGGCGAGCATCGTGGCTTTCTGTGGGGGCGATGAGGCGATGGTTTGCGCTTCTCTCTTGCACGATGTTGTGGAGGACACGCCCTGTGGTGTTGAGGAAATTGTGGAAAAATTTGGCGAAGATGTGGCAAATTTAGTCGATGCGCTCACCAAAATCACTGAAATTCGCAAAGAAGAGCTGGCCTTTGACCCGCAAAACCCCCGCCTCGTGATCTCGGCTTTAACCTTTAGAAAAATTTTAGTCAGTGCCATTAAAGACCCTAGGGCACTGGTCGTCAAAATCAGCGACCGCCTGCACAACATCTTAACCCTAGACGCTTTGCCTCGGGATAAACAAATCCGCATCTCTAAAGAAACTTTGGCCGTCTATGCCCCCATCGCTAGTCGTCTGGGCATGTCCTCGATTAAAAACGAGCTTGAGGACAAGTGTTTTTACTACATTTACCCCCATGAATACCAAAGCATTCAAACCTATCTAGAACAGAGCAAACAAGCCCTATCGCTCAAACTAAACCAGTTTGCGAGCAAATTAGAGAAAATGTTTTTTGAAGCGGGCCTTGTGGAAACGGAGTTTCAAATCGCCACCCGCATTAAACGCCCTTACTCCATTTATCTAAAAATGCAAAGAAAAGGGGCGGTGAATAAGGACGAGATTTTAGATTTAATGGCGGTGCGGGTGTTGGTGAAAACCCCCCTAGAGTGCTATAAAATCTTAGGCATCGTGCATTTGCGCTTTAAACCCATCGTGTCGCGCTTTAAAGACCACATTGCTTTGCCTAAAGAAAACGGCTACCAAACCATACACACCACGGTTTTTGACGAGTCTTCGATCTATGAGGTCCAAATCCGCACTTTTGACATGCACTTGGGCGCGGAGTATGGCAATTCGGCACACTGGAAGTATAAGGCAGGGGGTGTGGAGAGCGAACATTTAAAGTGGTTACACAACCTCAAATACCAAAATGAAGACTCTAAAGAAAACCCCAAAGAGTTTTACGAATTGGTGCAAAGCGATGTGCTTTACCGCGAGGACATCACGGTGTTTTCGCCCAGCGGGGATAGTTACACCTTGCCTGCCGAGTCTATCGTGTTGGACTTTGCCTACATGATTCATAGCGAACTAGGCGATAAGGCCGAAACCGCCTTTGTCAATAACAAAGAGGTTAAACTAAATGTGAAGCTTAGAAGCGGGGATGTGGTGAAGATCATTAAAGGTAAAGAGAGCGCGCCACGCTTTACATGGATTAACCAGTTGCGCACCACTAGGGCGAAAAACCATTTAAAGCTCCAACAAAAGAACCGCTTTAAAGAGATCGATGCTAAGAGCATGGTGAATATCCTAAACACCATCTTTGAAACCCCCATTTTTGGCGCAGAAATCGGGGCTAAACAACACCTCACCTTTGAGAAAAAGCTTGCTGAACACGGGGTGGAGGGTAGTTTGAGCGAGGCCATTAAAAGCATAGATGGGGTGAAAAAGCTTGTCGAGCAAATCCAAGAGAAAGTCCAAGAACACCCTCGCCCACACCACAGACAAGAGCAAAAGCAATTTGGCTTTTTAATGAAAAATCTCATGCAATTTAAATTTGGGCGCATTTTGGGCTTGCCCGCTCCGCACATCGGGCTAAAAAAATGCGATTTAGACCATTTTATCGTCTATGCCAACCCCCACATACAAATCAAACAAGTGTTGTTTAACGATTGTTGCCACCCCAAAAAAGGCGATGAGATCATGGCGATCATGCCTAGCGCAAAAGATCACAAGGTCGTTGTGCATACCAAAGTTTGCAAAATTGGGTGTGCAGACCTTGATTTGGGCTTGCCGATGGTCTTTGTCGCTTGGAGCAAGAAAGAAAGAGAAATTTATAAAATCAACATTTATATAGGCAGTGCCCAAGACAGCCTTTTACAAGTCTTGGTGTTTTTAACAAAAAATGGTTGCAGCATCGTGGGGGTAACCTACGCAAGCCACGGGCAATACTCCACGAGCTGTGAAATTTTGTTCGAATACACCGCAAAAAAAGAAATCGGGGAGTTTAAGGACATCCTCACCCGCAAATATAAAGACCGCTTGATCGAATTTACGAGTACCAAAGATGCCTATCAGAATTAAAGGATCGATATGAGCGTTAAAGAAGCAATGGCAGACATCACAAGGGGCATGGGCGAGTGCATTGGCTTAGAATATTTGCAAAGCCTAGTGGATAAATTTTACGCCACAGGGGAGCGTTTTAGTGCAAAGGCAGGCTTTGACCCCACCGCCCCCGATTTGCACTTAGGGCATGCCGTGCTTTTGAATAAATTAGCCACTTTGCAAAGACACGGGGCAAGGGTGCAGTTTGTCATTGGGGATTTCACCGCCACGATTGGCGATCCTAGTGGCAAGAGCGAAACGAGAAAAACCTTAAGCTTTGAAGAAGTTTTAATCAATGCCAAAACTTACGAGCAACAGGTGTTTAAAATCTTAGACCCTGCCCTAACCGATGTGTGCTTTAATTCAAAGTGGTTGCACCCGCTAGGGGCCGATGGATTATTGGTATTGACTTCTAAATTTTCAGTGGCTAGAATGCTCGAAAGGGATGATTTTGAGAAACGCCACCGGGAGAACAGACCCATCAGCATGGTTGAGTTTATGTACCCCCTTTTGCAGGGCTACGATTCAGTGGCTTTGCAGAGCGACATTGAATTGGGGGGCAACGATCAAAAATTCAATCTCTTGGTGGGGCGGTTTTTACAAAGGGCTTATGGTTTATCTAAAGAGCAAAGCGTGCTCACCATGCCCTTGCTTGAGGGCTTAGATGGGGTGGCTAAAATGAGTAAGAGTTTGGGCAATTACATCGGGGTGAGCGAAGAGCCCAAGAGCATGTACGCCAAACTTTTAAGCATCAGCGACACGCTCATGTGGCGTTACTATGAGCTTTTAAGCGCAAAAACGAGCGCGGAGATTACAGAGCTTAAAAATGGGGTAGAAAAGGGCAACTTACACCCAAAGGCGATCAAGGAGGGCTTGGCCCTAGAGATCACTGCCCGCTTGCACTCCCAGCAGCAGGCGCAAGAGGCCAAAGCCGCTTTCGATCAAGTCTTTAGCCAAAAGCAAATCCCTAGTGACTTGGCGCAAATGGAGTTTAGCGCGGGGGTTTGGATCGCCCAAGTGCTTAAAGAAGCCGGCTTAAGCCCCTCCACTTCGCAAGCAAGGCGCGACATCAAAGCCGGAGGGGTTAGAATCGATCAAGAAGTGCTTTTAGATGAGCAATTTTGTTTTTCCGCCGGCACCTATGTGGTGCAAGTGGGCAAGCGAAAGTTCATTAAAGCCATCATCCACTAAAGCAGGACACATGATTTCCACATTAAAACCGCTCAAAATTGGCAAACACACCATCCAATACCCCATTTTTCAAGGGGGTATGGGTGTGGGGATTAGTTGGGATGAATTGGCCGGCAGTGCCGCGAAAGAGGGGGTGCTTGGCGTGATTTCAGCGGTGGGCACGGGCTATTACAAAAACATGCGCTTTGTTGAAAAGATCGTGGCCAAAAAGCCCTTTGAAGCCTTGAATTTCTACTCCAAACAAGCCCTAATAGAGATTTTTAAAAACGCCCGTAAAATTTGCGGGTCTAAACCCTTGGGGGCAAATATTTTACACGCCATCAATGAGTACGGGCGAGTCGTTAGAGACGCTTGCGAGGCGGGGGCGAATGTCATCATCACGGGGGCGGGCTTGCCCACGAACATGCCCGAATTTACAAAGGACTTTCCCAATGTCGCGCTAATCCCTATCATCTCCTCAGTTAAAGCCTTGCACATCATTTGCAAGCGCTGGAGCGCGCGCTATCAAAAAATCCCGGATGCTGTGATTGTGGAGGGCCCTTTAAGCGGAGGGCATCAGGGCTTTAAATACGAGGATTGCTTTAAAGAAGAGTTTCAGCTGGAAAACTTGGTCCCGGGCATTGTAGAGGCCGCCAAAGAGTGGGGAGACATTCCCATCATCGCCGCCGGGGGCATTTGGGACAGGAAGGACATAGACACCATGCTAAGTTTGGGGGCTAGTGGTGTGCAAATGGCGACTCGATTTTTAGGCACAAAAGAGTGCGATGCGAAAGTCTATGCCGAGATTTTGCCCGCCCTTAAAAAAGAGGACATTTTGCTCATCAAATCCCCTGTGGGTTACCCGGCCCGCGCGATCAACACGGGGGTTTTAGAGCGCATCAAAGAGGGCAACGCCCCCAAGATCGCTTGTGTGAGTAATTGCGTGGGGCCTTGCAACCGGGGCGAGGAGGCCCGCAATGTGGGCTATTGCATCGCCGATGGGCTGGGACGCGCGCATCAGGGCAACCGTGCCGAAGGCTTGTACTTCACCGGAGCAAATGGATACCGCATTGATAAAATCATCAGTGTCCATGAACTTGTGCAAGAGCTGACCCAAGGCTAAGGGTGCGCTTCTTTTTCCTCTGTCTTTTCCTAGCTACGCTAGGCGCGCACCCTCTTAAAATTATCGATGTTGTCCCCTTTGGCGTGAGCTCTTTTCGCATCACTTTTAACAAGCCCATTAATCGCCATGTTTTTAAAGAGATCCGCATTTCTCACTTTAAAGCCTTGTTGCAGGTGAAGGCCCAGCTCGTCCCTGCGCCCAAAAACTACCGCTTTGCCAACAAAACCGCCATTAAAATCGCCCAGCACAAGCACACGCAAATTTGGATCAGCTGGAATAAGAACACCACCTTCAACTATAAAATCTCGCATAACTATTTATATATTTTCATCCAAACCCACCCCCTCGTGCGCCAAAATGTGCGGGCTTTAGAGTCCAACCCCAAGGAATTGAAACAATTTAAAATCGTGATCGATCCCGGGCATGGCGGGCATGATTGCGGGGCACTTGGGGCAAATCAGGTGTGTGAAAAGCGCATAGTGCTAGCCGTGGCTAAAGACCTGCAACAAGAATTGCAAAAGCGCGGCTACAAAGTCTTTATGACTCGCAACCACGATGTCTATATCAGTTTAAAAGCCCGCACGGAATTTGCCAACGACAAAAACGCCGATTTGTTCCTCTCCATCCACGCCAATTCCATCCCCAAAAACGCCACCACAAACCCCGAGGGCATAGAAACTTATTTTCTCTCCACCGCCAGAAGTGAGCGGGCGCGCAAAGTCGCCGAGCAAGAAAACCAAGACGATGTCAAGGTCATGGATTACTTTTCTAAGCTCTCGTTTTTAAACTCTCTCAACTCCCAAAGACTCATCATCTCTAATAAGCTCGCCATTGATGTGCAATTTGGGATTTTAAGCAAGTTGCGCCAGCACTATAAAGGCGTGGTCGATGGGGGAGTGAGAGAAGGTCCGTTTTGGGTGCTTGTGGGGGCTTTAATGCCCTCAATCCTCATTGAGATCGGCTACAACTCCAATCCCAAAGAGTCTAAGCGCATCCAAGACAAACGCTACGAGCAGTGGCTGGCTAAAGGGATTGCCGATGGCGTGCAAAGTTTCATTAGCAAAAACTATTGATGAAAAAAATCAACCCCTACCAAATGGCGCTTTCGTCTCTTTTCTTTGTACTCTTTGTCATCACGGCTTTAGCCCTGCTGTGCGCCACTTTTAGCAGCAGCTTTGCGCAATTCTTTAGCATCTTAAATCAGGGCTTTTATCAACCCTTGGTCTTTGTGTTTTGCCTGTGTGGGGCGGTTGTGTCTTTAATGTCTTTAATCCGCTCTGTGTGGCGTAAAGAGCGGGCCTTAGTCGCTAAAATTGTGGCTTTAATAAGCTGTGGGTTTTTTTCTTATCTGTGCTTGCACCCCCTAACACCAAGCCCCCTAGAGGGGTTTTTACTTTCCTTATTCTTTTTTATTGCCTTTGTGGTTTTGGGGCTGGGGCGCTTTTTACTCAAATGGCAGGAAACCCCCTTAGCGCAAGCTCTGCTCTTTTTTGCTCCATCGCTCAACACTTGCTTGTTTTTCCTCTTCGCTTTAGGGCTACAAAGCTACCTTTTAGACTCTAGCTGGCTGGCTTTGGGGGATTTTTCTCTCTTTTGTTTGGGGCTGGTGTGGTTGCTCTACTTGCTTGCCAAACGCCCTCATTGCTTTGGGCTTTACGAATACACGAATTTATGGGTCTTGGGGGTGGGGATTTTGGTTTTTCTTTTGAGCGCGCACACCCTCTTTCAAGCCGAGCGGTGCAGCCAAGCCCGATTAGCCTTTTATGTGCTCGGGGTCTTAAGCTGGCTTATGGAATTGATGTTTCGCCCTAAAAACGCTTAGGCCTAGCGGCCCTTTTTAGGCGCACTTGGCGGTAAAAACAGCGCAAAGAAAACTCTTCTTTGGCCCTGATGCGATAAAGGATGTGCTTTAAATAGTGCAAAATTTGCACCCGCGTAAGTTGGCTCTTTTGCGCCCTTTGCTTTAAGATGTAATGCGGGATTTTCATAGGTCTTTTGTAAAAGGCTTTTGCCATTTTTTGGTAAAACGCCCCATGCGCTTGGTAGCAAAAACGCCCAAAGACAAAGGGCAAGCCGGTTTTAGCGTGCCACAGCGCAGCTAAATCCACAAAGCCGCTCTTGGGCTGTGGTTTATAATAAAAACGCAAAGCCTTATCCCCGATTAAAACTTGCCCTTTTAGCCCTAAAACTTCACAAAGGGCGTTAGAGGTCGCCGATTGCGTGTCCATCCCCTCACCTTGCAACGCCACGAGCACGCTCAACACTTGCTTATTGCCGATGATGCCACATGGAGTGGCCTGTTTTTTGCGCCATGCTGTGTAGCCGGCAATGGAAGAGATGAAGCCCGCATCGATGCGGCGCAAGAGAAAGTCTTTATTCAATTTAGAGGGGTAGGTCTTTCTGTGGTTTAAGAATTGTTTAAAGCTAGAGGGGGTGGGATAGCCTTTAATGAAAACATCAAAGGGGAGCAAATTTAAATAATCAATCTTACCAAAACGCATGCTAAACCTTTTTATCCCATTCTACCCAAAAGCCCACGCTTAAACCCTTCAATCCTCTTTGTATTCATAGACGATGGGCAGGGGATGCCAATCTTTCACGCCATCCCCACAAGCCCCCTGCCCAAAAAAGATCTCTAGCCATTCTTGCTGTTCTCCATAATCTTTTAAAGCGGGGCAACTGGGTGCAATGCTACAAAACTTGTCTCCAAGATAAGTTGCTCCGTCCCAACAACCCCCGTATTCACCGCTACGGGTCAAGGCGTTATAAACCTCTTGAATCCACGCGATTTTTGCGCGGTTGTCCTTGAGACAATGGGCTTTCGGATCAGAGGCTCTATGTAATAATTATCGTAAGTCCATTTGCTCTGTGTGGGCACTAGGTGGAGGGTCGCGTTTTTGAGCATTTGGGGCAAGTTTTTCACGATCTCTAGGCTGTGCTTGTAGGCGCGCATTTCGCTGCTAAGACTCTTGCCATTATCAGTGGCTAAAAGGATGTAGAGTTGCTTAGCATGGGGGTTTTTGGAGCGCAAAGTGATGATACTAGACTTGGGGATGCGATCAAAGAGGGTGTTAAAATCATGGGTGTAATAGCGATCACTGGCTTCTTTTGCCCATTGGATACTTTTTGTCATCTCTTGAAGAGCTTGCTTGGGTCCAAAAGCGCGCTCAAGGCGGATGGCAAAACTCAAGTTTTGATCTAAAAGCCATGTGCTGTAGGTGGGGGTTTGTTGCCCATAAAATTCAGCGTCATGCGCTAGTGCATAATCCTTGATGGTGGCGATCTGAAAATTGGTCCCGGGTAGGGGCTTTAAGGATAAAAGAGCCACATGCATAGGAATGAACGCATCATCTTCATCGTTATATTGACTCTCACTCATTCTTTCGTTGAAGAGGTGTTTGATTTTAGGGGGCGTAGCAGCTAGAGCGCGCGCCTCTTGCATACGCGCTTGGATCAAGGCTTTTTGTTTGGGTGTGGCGCGCTTTAAAAAATCCTCAACAGCATAAACTTTGTCGCTCTTGCTATTAGCTACAACGGTGAAAATTTTCTCTTTGTTTTGCAAAATACGCACATTAAACGTGCTGTCTAAACGGGTCATCTCTAAGAGGTCTGCATCGCTTAAATCCGCACTTCTTAAGAGAGCAAAAGCGCATACGCATAACCAGACAAGACGCATCAGACTCCTTTAGTGGATTTCATAAAATAAAGGCAAATAGGGACCAATGCCCTCTAACAAGCCCAGTTCGGACGCTACACCTACATTCTCTTGGATGCGATCCAAAAAGGGCTCTTTTAGAGGGTCTATACTCACATTTTGCAGACCTAACTTCAAGAGCGCGAGTTTTTTTAGCGTGCTAGCAGTGATGTGCAAGCCTTTGAGGTAGGCGGCTGCATCAAAGGAGTCGTCCTCCTGCCCCTCCTCGTCTGCAAATGCGCCCAACAACACCAGATACACCCGCGCGTTTTTAAGCCTATCTGCTAGCTTAGAAACCAACTTTTCATTTAACCCTCCCTTCACAATCAAGACAAACTCCTTAGAGGCATGTTCGGATAGAGGCTCTAGGGTGATGACATTGTTATAGGGTAATGTCTTGATCAAGGTCTTAAAATCTTTGCTGTGTTTGGTGAAAAAATTATGTTTGATGGCTAGGCGGCGCATGCTGGATTTTCGTGTGGCGATCTTGCACCAAGAGAGCTTGAAAGGGGAGGGGGGCGTGCAAGCGCACTTGTTTTAGAATTTCAAATTGGGTGTTAAAATCTAGGGGGTCAGCCAAGAGGATTTGGTAAGCTAGACAGGCTAGAGGAAGCGTTTTAACTAGATTAGACATCAGACCATCCTTAAGGCCATGCACTCTACAAGTGTTTCAAATTATTATATACTATGACCGACATTATTTTATCAAGGAGTTGTATGCAAACATTCATCCAAGAATACCAAGTCGCCCTGCAAGAAAGGGCAAAAGAAAATATTCCCCCTCTGCCCTTAAGCGCGAAGCAGGTTAAAAGTGTGGTGGAGATTTTAATGCACTCTCAAAGCAACGAGGAATGCGCTTTTGTCAAGGATTTATTGATTCAGCGCGTGAGCCCGGGCGTGGATGAGGGCGCGCAGGTCAAGGCTGAGTTTCTAGGCAAAGTGGCATTGAAAAAATGCGCGTGTCCGCACTTTAGCCCCCTTGAGGCGGTGCGCTATTTGGGCACGATGCTAGGCGGTTATAATGTCAGCCCGTTGATCGAGGCACTGCAAAGCACAGATACAGAGGTCGCCAAAGAGGCGTGCAAGGCGTTAAAATCCACGCTCTTGGTCTATAACTCTTTTGAAACCATCGCTAACTTAAGTAAGAGCAATGCCCTAGCCAAAGAGGTTTTAGAGTCGTGGGCTAATGCCGAGTGGTTTTTGAATAAACCCGCCCTGCCCGAAAAGCTGGAGTTGTGCGTACTCAAAATTGATGGGGAGACCAATACGGACGATTTGAGTCCGGCTAGTGATGCCTTTACCCGTAGCGACATCCCCCTACACGCCAACGCGATGCTCAAAAACCGCATTGAAAACACTGCTGAAAGGCTAGAAAAAGCCAAATCTAAGGGCGTGCCGGTGGTGTATGTGGGCGATGTTGTGGGCACGGGCAGTTCGCGTAAGAGCGCGACTAACTCCATCATGTGGCATTTTGGACAAGATATTCCCTATGTGCCCAATAAGCGCACGGGGAGCGTGGTGATCGGAGGGGTCATTGCCCCGATTTTCTTTGCCACTTGTGAAGATAGCGGCGCGTTGCCCCTAGTTGCCGATGTAAAAGACTTGCACGAGGGCGACATTATCCAGGTCTATCCTTACAAGGGTGAGATTCACAAGCAGGGACAGGTGGTGAGTCGCTTTAATTTAGAGCCCACCACCCTAGCTGATGAGTTTAGGGCAGGGGGGCGTATTGCGCTGATTATCGGGCGGGGCTTAACCAACAAAGCCCGTAAGTTTTTGGGCTTAGGGGCTTCTAGCGTCTTTGCTAGCCCAAAGCAACCCCTTGATAGCAACAAAGGCTACACCCTAGCGCAAAAAATGGTTGGCAGGGCTTGTGGCGTGGCGGGTGTGCGCCCCGGGGCTTATTGCGAACCCATCACCACTACTGTGGGCAGTCAAGACACCACGGGGGCGATGACCAGAGATGAGGTCAAAGAACTTGCCAGTCTTAGTTTTGAAGCCGATTTTGTCTTGCAATCTTTCTGCCACACAGCCGCCTACCCTAAACCCGCCGATGTGCGTTTGCAAGCCACTTTACCCCAGTTTTTCACCAGCCGGGGGGGCGTGGCACTCAAACCTAAAGATGGCATCATCCACTCTTGGCTTAATCGCATGGGCTTGCCCGATACACTAGGCACGGGGGGGGATAGCCATACGCGTTTCCCCATTGGGATTAGTTTCCCTGCTGGGAGTGGTTTAGTGGCTTTTGCTGCGGTTACAGGCACCATGCCCTTAAACATGCCCGAGTCTGTGTTGGTGCGTTTTAAGGGGCAAATGCAACCGGGGATCACTTTAAGAGACTTAGTCAATGCCATCCCCTACTACGCCATTAAGCAGGGCTTGCTCACTGTGGAGAAAAAAGGCAAGAAAAATATCTTCAATGGCAAGATTTTAGAGATCGAGGGCTTGGGCAACATTAAAATTGAGCAGGCTTTTGAGTTTAGCGATGCGAGCGCGGAGAGGAGTGCCGCCGCTTGCACCGTGCGACTCAATAAAGAGCCCATCATTGAATATTTGAGCTCAAACATTCAACTCATCGAGCAAATGATAGAAAGTGGCTACGAGCACAAAGAAACCCTCAAAAGGCGGGCGCAAAAAATGCAAGAGTGGATTGATAACCCCGTGCTATTAGAGCCCGATCCAGATGCGGAGTACGCCGCGGTGATTGAGATTGATTTAAACGAGATTAAAGAGCCTATTCTGGCATGCCCTAATGACCCTGACGATGTGGCGACTTTAAGCGAGGTGCTCAATAACCCCAAACGCCCTCAAAAGATTGATGAGGTCTTCATCGGCAGTTGTATGACAAATATCGGGCACTTTAGAGCCTTTGGCGAGATTGTCAAGGGGGCAGGGGCGACACCGATCCGCCTTTGGGTGGTGCCACCCACAAAAATGGACGAGCAACAGCTGGTGAAAGAAGGTTACTTTGCGATTTTTGGGGCAGCAGGGGCGCGCACCGAAGTGCCCGGCTGTAGCTTGTGCATGGGCAATCAGGCAAGGGTGCGGGACAATGCTGTGGTGTTTTCCACTTCCACGCGTAATTTTGACAACCGCATGGGCAAGGGGGCACAGGTGTATTTAGGCAGTGCCGAGCTTGGGGCGGTGTGTGCGCTCCTTGGCAAAATCCCCACACCCAAAGAGTATTTAGACCTCGTGGCGGATAAACTAAACGCCCGCAAGGACGAGATTTATCGCTACATGAATTTCCACTTAATGGAGAAAATGGCGCTCTAGGCTTTAAGCCTAGCCTTAGCTTATTTCTCTAAGATAGGGGCTTTTAGCAGACTTTAAGTTTGCGGAAGGTTAAGGCTTGGATTTGGATTGGCAGTTTATGCGCCACGCTTTGCCCCTATTTGGGCGTGGGCTTGCTCTCACTTTAGAGATTTCCTTTTTTGGCATTTTAGGGGCAACTCTTTTAGGCTTTGGCGTGGCTTTGTGTCTGTTCTTTAAGCCTAAAGTTTTATGTGGGCTAGCAAAGGGCTACACCGAGTTGGCTAGAAACACCCCCCTACTCATCCAGCTTTTCTTTTTATACTACGGCTTGCACGAGGTGGGGTTCTCTTTTAGCGCGTTGGTCTGTGCTGTGCTAGGCGTGGTCTTTCTAGGGGGGGCTTACATGGCTGAGAGTTTTTTACTAGGCTTCAAGGCTTTAAATAGGGTGCAACTGGAAAGTTCTTTAAGTTTGGGGCTTAGTAAATGGCAAAGTTTGCTGTTTGTGCTCTTGCCCCAAAGTTTGGCAATTTCTCTGCCCTCACTAGGGGCGAATGTGATTTTCTTACTCAAGGAAACTTCTGTGGTGAGTGCCATCGCTCTAGCGGATTTAATGTTTGTAGCGAAGGATTTGATCGGCATTTACTACAAGACTAATGAGGCATTGGTTTTATTGGTGCTCTCTTACTTGGTGGTGCTCTTGCCCTTAAGTGGTCTGTTTGTTTTTTTAGAAAAACACTACAAGAAGAAGACATGCTAGAGGTTTTAAATCTTTTTAATGCCGATAACTTAGCTCGCCTGAGCGAGGGGCTAGCCACGACTTTAAGCCTAGCCTTGATTTCTATTGCTTTATCCATAGTAGGGGGGGTGATTTTAGGGGTTTGCATGGCTTTTGGGGGGCGCGTTATAAGACTCTTGTGTCGGCTGTATTTGGAGGCAGTGCGGATTGTCCCGCTCTTGGTGTGGCTGTTTATTGTGTATTTTGGGTTTGCATCCGTGCTGGATTTACATATAGAGGCGTTTATGGCAGGGGTCGTGGTCTTTAGCTTGTGGGGCGTGGCGGAGATGATGGATTTAACAAGAGGGGCTTTAACTTCCATCCCTAAACACCAAAGCCAAAGCGCCACCGCCCTAGGGCTAAAACCCTTGCAGACGACTTTATATATTTTATTCCCCCAAGCCTTTTTAGCCCTATTGCCTGCAAGCGTGAATTTATTCACTCGCATGATCAAAACCACCGCTTTGATCTCATTAATCGGGGCGATCGACTTACTCAAGGTAGGGCAACAAATTATAGAGGTGCATTTAATCAACATGCCCCATGCCAGCTTTTTTGTCTATGGGCTGATTTTTATCCTTTACTTTGCGCTGTGCTACCCCCTATCTTACCTAAGCCAATACTTAGAGAAAAAATACCAACACAATAGAGGCTAAATGGCAATTTTGCAAACCATGAACTTACAAAAACGCTATGGCGATCATATGGTGTTAAAAGGCATTGATTTTAGCTTAGAAAAAGGGGAGGCGGTGGTGATCTTGGGGGCTAGTGGGTGTGGCAAGAGTACATTTTTGAGGTGCTTGAATGGACTAGAAGAGATTCAAGAGGGGCAAATCCTCTTTAATGGGGAGCAGATAGAGCACAGCAAGGATTGGACGCAAGTGCGCCAAAAGATTGGCATGGTCTTTCAAAATTACGAACTCTTTCCCCATTTAAGCGTGTTGCAAAATATCTTATTAGCCCCCATGAAGGTGCAAAAGCGCGCTAAAAGCGAGGTTACCGAGCAAGCGCACACACTTTTAAAGCGGGTGGGTTTGGCGCATAAAATGCAAGCCTACCCTAGAGAGCTTAGTGGGGGGCAAAAGCAAAGGGTCGCCATTGTTAGGGCCTTGTGCATGCAACCTGAAGTGATGCTTTTTGACGAGGTTACCGCTTCGCTAGACCCTGAAATGGTTAAAGAGGTGCTAGAAGTCATTTTAGAGCTAGCAGACGAGGGCATGAGCATGGTGGTGGTCACGCACGAAATGAAGTTTGCTAGAAAAGTGGCGCATCGGGTGGTGTTTTTTGATGAAGGCTTGCTCGTAGAGCAAGCTAACCCCCAAGAGTTTTTTGAAAATCCACAATCGCAGCGCGCCCGTAAATTCCTAGATGTTTTCCACTTTTTAGGGGGCTGTTAATTTTTTGTTGCTATGCTGTGGGTTTTGGGGGATTTTATTTAAAGGAGGTTTTGTGCGTCTATTCAAAGTTTTTGGCCTAGTTTTTGCGGCGATCTTGGGCTTTGCGGGTTGCTCAGATCACAAGGCAAAAGCCGATGAGGGCAGTTTAGCCAGCATTAAAGAGCGGGGGGTGTTAAAAGTGGGGGTGTTTAGCGACAAGCCCCCCTTTGGGTATATGGACAGCAAGGGGCAGTTTCAAGGCTTTGATGTTTATATCGCTAGGCGGTTGGCAAAGGATTTATTAGGCGATGCTAAGAAAATCCAGTTCATCCCCGTAGAGGCGGCCGCACGGGTGGAGTTTTTAAAGGCAAATAAAGTGGATGTCATCATGGCAAACTTCACCAAAACCAAAGAGCGGGCCGAAGTGGTGGATTTTGCCAAACCTTACATGAAAGTCGCTTTGGGCGTGGTGTCTAAAGATGGGGTCGTTAAGAGCGTTGAGGATTTAAAGGGCAAACCCTTGATCGTGAATAAAGGCACAACGGCGGATTTTTACTTTTCTAAACACTATCCTAATATTTCCCTGCTCAAATACGACCAAAACACCGAGACCTTTTTAGCCCTAAAAGACGATCGAGGGCCTGCGCTAGCCCACGACAACACTTTACTATTCGCATGGGTGAAAAAGAACCCCGAGTTTAAGGTGGGCATTCCAAGTCTTGGCGATCAGGATGTGATTGCCCCGGCGGTCAAAAAGGGGCATAAGGAGCTCTTAGAGTGGCTCAACAACGAGATAGACAAACTCACCAAAGAGGGCTTTATGAAGGAGGCTTACAACGCCACCTTAAAACCTGTGTATGGAGACAGCATCGATCCTAGCATGGTGATTTTCCAATGAAGCCCCTAGCCGTTTTTTTAGAAGCGCACTCTTTGGGGCGCAAAAATAAGTTAGACGCTTTGGGTGAATTTGTGGAGTTGGTGTCCTACCCGGGCACACCGCAGGATTTGGTGCTTGAGAGGTGCAAAGATGCCGAGATTGTGATTTTAAACAAGGTGCAGATGAGCGGGGACACTTTAAGAAAATTGCCTAAGCTTAAATGCATTTGCATCACGGCTACGGGCATGAACATGATTGATTTAGAAGTGGCAAAAGAACTTGGCATTGCCATTAAAAATGTGGTGGGCTACTCCACGCACAGCGTCACCATGCACACTTTCGCTCTGGCTTTTACCCTGCTTTCCAACATGCCCTATTACGATCGCTACTGCAAGAGCGGGGAGTATTGCAAGAGTGAGATTTTCACCCATTTTAATAAGGATCTAATGTCCTTAGAAAATAAAGAGTGGGGGATCATTGGGCTTGGCAACATTGGTAAAAATGTGGCCAGGATTGCTGTAAGCTTTGGCGCGCATGTGAGCTACACTTCCACGAGCGGGCGCAACAACGACAGTACCTACCCGCAAAAACCCCTAGAAGCTTTGCTAAAAGAAAGCGATGTGATCTCTATCCACGCTCCCCTCAATGCCCAAACGCACAATCTCATAGACAGCCAAGAGTTAAAGCTTTTAAAAGAAAAGGCCATTTTAATCAATGTCGGGCGGGGGGGAATAGTGAATGAAGAGGCGGTGGCAAAAGAGCTAGAGGTACAGGATTTTTACTACGCCACCGATGTGTTGGAGCAAGAGCCCATGCGTGCCAACCACCCCTTTTTAAACCCCGCAATCCAAAATAAGCTGTTGATCACCCCCCACATTGCGTGGGGCTATGGCGACACCATTAAAAAGCTCATCATTGCCACCATTGACAATGTCAAGGATTACTTAAAAACTAGGGGTTGAGGCGGATACCCACCCCAAAGCGGTTAGAGAAGACATCGTACTCGTAGAGTCCATCGCCGTAGCCATTGAAATACTGCATATAAAACCCCACGAAACGATTGATCCTAAAGGTGTAGCCCAAGCGGATCGCCCCATGCCAATCCTTAAACTCCCAATAGCGCGTGAAAAGGTCGTAAATACGCATTTCAAAGTGGTGGCGGCCCCGGCGGTATTCAAGCCAAGCGTTTCCATAGCCCATATAATCGATGAGATTGGGGTTGGATTGGTTGTAGGGGATGTAGGGCCAGTAAGCAACATTGAGTTTAAGCCCGCCTTTTTGCCACACCAAGTGAAACACAGGGCGCTGCCCGGCGCTCACTGAGCGGCACCCTCCATCAAGCCCCCCCGCCTGAACAATGACTTGCTTATTCTCTTCTGTAATATGAACGGGTGTTCCAGGAAAGGGCCCAAGGGCATTGCCGTCGCGATAGGGCTGGAAGCACTGCCTACCCCCGATGCCATTAGAAATGTGTTGCCAACCGATCCAAAACTCCGTAAAATTCCCCAACTTCTCTGTAAAAAAGGGGATTTTGAGCGGATATATATAGATGAGCTCGGGCATGTAATTGACCATGCGCATGGGCGCGCTTTGGGGGTTGTTGTAAATTTGAAACCAGTTGGTTTGGGTGTAGGCTAAATAGAGTGTCCCCCTTGTGTAAAGAAAATTGCGAATCACGGGGACTTTAAAGCTGATTTGGAATTTAAAATCCACGGGTTGGTAGCGGTTAATGTCGGGGTGGTACCACTGGTAAATGGGGGTGAAGCTGTAATACATGGGCAAAAAATAAGTCCCCCGATATTCCATGATGTCTAAATATTTTTTAGCAAAGTCTATAAAGACATTGTGTTTTTTGGGCTTTCTAGGGGCAACCTCCCAGCTGTTTTTAAAGCCGTAATACCAAGGTTTATAAAAATCTTGATAGGTGGTGGTGGCGATGCCCTTGTTGTTGATCTGTGCGGGGCTTAGGCGGTTATCGGCCTTGAGCGTGCCTAGCAAGCCGAGCAATAAAAAGATTTTACGCATTTTTCTTAAACTGCAAGATGAGGATTAAAAGTACCGCTACGGGCGCGACAAAGCGCACACTGAAAAACCACAACAAAAACCAAAACCGACTTAAAAAGCGCTTGCTTGACTTGTAGATACGCTTTTTATCCATGAAATAGCCCAAAAATATGAGAGAAAACAAGCCCCCCAGTGGCATTAAAAACACCGAAGTGCTCCAATTTGCCCAATCAAAGACATTCTTACCCCAAAAGGTTAAAGCCCGGCTAAAGTCCTTATGCATGGATAAAATCACCAACAAGCCTAAAAGATAGGTGAAAAACCCCACAAGGTAACAAGCCTTAACGCGGCTATGTTTGAAGTGGTTTGTGAGATAAAGCACAGTGGGCTCTAAGAGCGAAACCGTGGAGGTGATGCCCGCAAAAATCAAGGCTAGAAAAAAGAAAACAGCCACGACAGAGCCGGCTAAACCCATTTGGTGGAAAACCAAGGGCAAGGAGATCAACACCAGCCCTACACCCTGAGAGGGTTCGCCATGGAATTTAAAAATGAAGGTAAAGATCATCAGCCCGGCGATTAAAGAAATGGCAATTCCGGGCAACACGACCCATAAAGAGCTGCCTAAAAGGTTTTCATTAGACTTTGTGAAAGCGGCGTAAGTGGTGATGGTACCCACGCCCAAACTCAAAGAAAAAAACATTTGCCCCAAAGCGTCCATCAAGACCCCAAGGGTGATTTTAGAGCTGTCAAAAGCAAACATATAATGCCAAGCCTTAGAAAAACTAGGCATGCTCATGGCATAAAAAAGCAAACCAATGAATACAAGAAACAACAAGGGCATCAGCCACAGGCTCAGGCGCTCAATCCCCTCTTTAATTCCCCGCGATACAATCCACACCGTGAGCCACAACCACACACTAAAGCCCACAATCTGCCAAAATAAATCCTCTGAGCTTAAATGTGTAAAAAGGGCTTGGGAAGCTTTCAGCGAAGGGGGCAGAGCAAAACTCACCTTGATCAAATAGAACAACACCCAACCCAAAACCACGGTGTAAAAAGACAAAATGATGGGACCGCCCAGCAAGAAAAGCGCGCTCAAATTCCAAAGCTTTTTATGCCGCGTGTTTAGGTGTTGGTAGCAAGAAACCATGTCTTTACGCCCCAAATTGCCAATGAGCATGTCTGTCAAGAGCATCGCCACACCAAGTGTTAGAGTTAAACCCAAATAGAGCAAAACAAACGCCCCACCGCCGTGCTCGCCAGCCATATAGGGGAAACGCCAAATGTGGCCTAAGCCTATTGAGCTGCCCAGAGTGGCTAGGATAAAGCCAAGTTTAGAAAATCCCATCTCTACCCTTGCATGATCTTCACCGCCCAAATCACTAAAATCACTAAGGGGGCGATGAACCTTACTAAAAAGAGCCAAAAGGCAAAAAGGCCATCGCTTAAGAAGTGGGAGGTGATTTGGTGCAACTTTTCCCTGTCAATGACCCAACCCACAAAGAGCACAGACACCAACCCACCCAGAGGCATTAAAACCGATGTGGTGAAAAAATCTGCCAAATCAAACAAGTTCCTATGGAAGATACTTAAATGGGGCTTGTAGATTTTATTCAGAGAAAAAACAAGAATCACGCCCAAAATGTAGATGGCTAAAGTCGTGAGCCAAGTCGCCTTAGGGCGGGAGTAGTCGTGATCGATGAGATACTGCACGGGCGGCTCTAAGAGCGCGATGGTGGAGGTGATCCCTGCAAAGGCCAAAGCGCACAAGAATAGAATAAAAACCACACTCCCTATCCAGCCCATTTTATAAAAGACCACGGGCAAGGACACAAAGATGAGCCCTGCCCCTTCAGTGGGGCTATCGCCATACTCAAACACAAAAGTAAAAATCATCAAGCCCGCCACAAGGGAGATTACAATCCCGGGCACGACCACCCAAAATGCGCTCTGCAAGAGATTTTGCTTAGGATCAGTCGAAGAGGCATAGGAGATGTTGATGCCAATGCCAATGCTTAAGGCAAAGAAAACCTGCCCTAAGGCATTCATAAGAACCTTGTGGTTGATGTCAGCCAAGCGCACCCCAAACATAAAATTAACGGCTTGCTTAAAAGAGGGTTGTGTGCTCGCATAAAAAAGCAGGCCAAAAAAGATGATGAAAAGCAAGGGCATTAAAACGAAGTTTAATTTTTCAATCCCATCTCTAACCCCCCTTGAGACAATCCAAGCGGTGAGAAAGAGCGTCACACTCAAACCCGCAATTTGTTTGCCTAAAGAGTTTTCTAAATCCAATAAAATTTGCTTAGAGGCGTGTATGTCAGCGGGCAGGCTAAAACTCACTCCCACCAAATAGCAAAACACCCAGCCTAAGACAATCGCATAAAAAGACAAAATGAGAGGACCCGTAAAGAGTACAAGTCCTGCACATTTCCATTTTTTGGATCTTTGGGGGCTAAGTTGCTCAAAAGCCGAGGCGACATCGGTTTGCGTACTTTGGCCAATCACCATTTCGGCGATGAGCATGGCCAGCCCCACAGTGAGAGCAAGCACCAAGAACAAGAGTACAAACCCGCCCCCTCCACTTGTACCAGCCATATAGGGGAAACGCCAAATATGCCCTAAACCTATCGAGCTGCCCAAAGCTGCTAGGATAAAGCCTAACTTTGAAAAGTTATTCACCGTTTTCTCCTTGGCTAAAATTGGAAAAGAAAAATCGATATAATAGCATGAATAGGGTAAAGGTTTGCCATAGCGTTACAAATGCATGGCCTGGTTTAGGTTTTTAAAAGGGAGAATATGCAATTTCGGGTTTATTATGAAGACACAGACAGCACAGGGTTGGTCTATCACAGCAACTACTTAAAGTTTTGCGAGCGGGCTAGAAGTGAAGTGTTTTTTAAGGCTGGGACAACCCCACAAAATGGCCTAGGCCGTTTTGTGATTAAAAACTTACAAGCCGAGTTCATCGCCCCCGCGTTTTTGGGCGATTGTTTGCAAGTGAAAACCCAAATTTTAGAGCTTAAAAAAGTGAGTTTAGATTTAAAGCAAGAGATTTTTAGACAAGAGCAACTTCTCTTTCGCATGTACATTAAATTGGCTTTCATCGATTTAGTGAAAAATAAGCCCTCCCCAATCCCCCAAAATTTTTTGGAGATTTTGCATGGATTCTAAAAACACAATCAGCTACCCATGTTTGTGGGAGTACCGCTTAATCACAGACAAACCCCAAGAACTCCTAGAGCAACTGCCTAGCCTGCTTGTGCCCTTGAAATACCAAGTGTGCGTGAAAAACAAGAGTGCGCAGGGCAAATACACGAGCCTGCAACTCTCGCTAGTGGTGGCTAGTGAGCAAGAGAGGTATGCACTCTTTGAGAAACTTAGCAACCATGCGTTTGTAAAATGGGTGCTTTGAGGGTGGGCTTTTCAGCCGGGGGCAATTCTAACGACAGATTAGAAATGTCGAGCGTGTAAAAAATGTCGTGCTTGTCGGCGTAACCGCTTACAATCAAGGCGTTGTTGATAAAGGTTAAGGCGGTCGGGTTTTTCACGCTAGGGGGTAAGCCGTAGGCATCAATGATGGTCGCATCGTAGGGGTTGATGACTAAAAGGGCGTTGTAGGCCTTGCTTAGAGCAAAGAGCCGCCCTTGATAAAAGGCCAGCCCCGTGATATAAAACTCGCCTAAAGAGCGCCCTTTTTTAAGGGGGTTGTTTTTTAAGGGGCGCAACACTGCCTCAGAGCTCAAGCCCAAATCTTGATCGAGCATGCCCACTAAGATGAGTTGTTTATGGTACTTATTAGGCACCGTGAGCATGTAAGTGTGCGTGCCATCGCTTCTTGCGCTCAGGACATAGTAGGTTGAAGCCCGGCTGGTGCGCAGGCGGCTACGTCCAATCTCGTCAAAGTGGTGCGCCCCTTCTAGGAAGTTGGCAAAGTTGTTGTGGGCTTTGGGGTTGTAAGCCACATCTACACTGCTTTTATTTGTCCCCATGAGACGAATCGTGTTGCCGACCATGTTGGCCCCCACGAAATGTTCCACGGTTACCGAGTAGTGCTTGTCTAGCACCAAGTGGGCTAGGATTTTTTGCAACTTTTCATCGACCACATACAGCCCCTCTTTTTGCGTGGCGATCAAAAAGGTGTTCTTTAAAAGGGCATTGTTGCCCGCAAAAGTTTCGGGCGAAAAGGTGTAGGGCGGGGGTTTTAGTGCAGGGGCGCACCCATCGGTGTATTTGCCAAAAATGTCGGCATCGATGGTTTGCAGCAAGCTAAGTTTGGGGGTTTTAGGGGTTTCTTTAAAGGCCAAAAAGTTTAAATCGCTGATGGGGGCGTTTAATTTTAGCGGGCTTACTTGGGTTTGTAGCAGCGTTAGGCTTTTGTGGATGTCAAGGGGGGCTTTGCGATAATCGCTCTCCCACTGATAAGAGCTATCAGCTAAAATAGGCCCATCAACTACACGCTTGCCTAGCCTTCTAGGAAAGCCCATATGCCCCCAATTGCTTGTGCTCCAAATATTTTCTGCCATGCGCCATGAAAAGCGGATCGGGTCGCCATGCCCTAAATAGGGAAAGGGCCCTGTGGAGATAAAGGCCTGCACCATGTTTGAAGCCACGAGAGCGCTAAAAATCCCAAAAGCCCAAAGATTAGAGCGGGTGAGTTTGCGTAGATTCTGAGACTCAAAGCCGGGGGCTTTAAACAGCAAAAGCCCTAGCACCAACAAAGTTGCCCAAAACACAAGCTCCGCCCAAAATTGCGTGTGTAGGCCAAAAATCGCTAGAGCAAAGCCCTGCCCAACATCTTCTAGGGCGTGGTTGCCTAAGTGATAAAAACTCTGATAAAGCCCCCCACACACCACCAGCACCAACATGGCGATGTATTTGGGCTTTAATCCGTAGCGCACGATAAATAGCCCCCCCAAAGCGATATAGACCATGCTTTGGCGTTCGCCCCAGCATTGAATGCAAGGCGAGTCGTGGTAAATGAAGCCCAAAATGAGATTAGCAATCCCCACAGGCAACGCAATGATGGCGATGATTGCAAGAGAAAAAAGGAAGTAAAACCGCTGTGCCTGCATGCAAACCCTCAAATTAAAGGCCGAATTTTAACACATAAAAGCTAATCGAGCTTTTAAGAAAGCTAGCCAATCCTTTACAGCCCGCATCTTTTAGCCCTTTACTTTAGATTATGTTAGAATAGGGCTTAACCTTAACAAGCTAGGGTAGAAGATGAGATTAAAAGCTAACCATGTCCGCTATATCGTGAGTAAAATCACCCAAGATTTGGTCCGATCCCCTCTTTTGGAGTTGAAGGGGTCTTTAGAAACACTCACCCAAATCGCGCAAGCCGTGTTGCAAGAGCATGTCAGCCAAGAAAGCTCTATTGACAACCGCGTGCGCGATTTACTTGAGGAAAACCTAGATCAGATAGAATTTATGCGCATGGATGAAAGGCAACTCTTTTGGAACATCAAAAAACAGATCGCCCTTGAAAGGGGGTTTGTCTTGGGTTGGGAAGACCGCTGTAATGTGCTCTCCCATAAGATTTTAGAGAAAATCTTAGACGAGGATTTGATCATGTTTTCCGTGTCTGAGAATCGAATCCGCAATGTGATTTTTAAGTCCATCGACACCTACGCCAAACTCTATGAGAGCGTGGAAACAGAGGTGAGCGAAAAGATCAAACACTACAAACGCCGCTTGCCCGTAGGCAGTGATGAATACGAGCTAGTCTTTGAGCGCATGTATGAAGATGAGTTAAGACGCAAGGGCTTCTTATGAGAGCTACGCTCAATAAAGCCACGCTTTATTTTGAAAACGGCTTGTTCCTAGAAGCGCAGAGTTTTGGAGCTAGGGGGGTTGTCATCGGCGAGGCGGTGTTTAACACGGCGATGAGTGGGTATGAAGAGGTCATCAGCGACCCGAGCTATCGGGGGCAATTTGTGGTCTTTAGCGCGCCAGAGGTCGGCGTCGTGGGCGTGAATGAGCAAGATAGGGAGTCACCAAGTAGCTTTTGTGCGGGCATTCTAGTGCGCCACACCCCCAGCCGCTACTCTAATTTTAGAGCCAAACAGCCTTTAAGCGCGTTTTTGCAACAACACGGAGTTTTGGGGGTGAGTGGCTTGGACACGAGGGCTTTAGTGGGGATGTTAAGAGATGAGGGGGCGATGGGCGTGGTGGTCTCCACCGATGGGCTAGACAAGCAAGAGTTGCAAAAATTATTGCAGGTCTCTAGCGGCATTTCAGAGCAGTATCTCATCCCGCCCTTTAACCGCGCTGCTACCCACGCGCATGGCGTGTTCGACTTTAACGCCTTAAACTACCAAACCCCCACGCTCACAAGCACCATTGGGGTCTTAGATTTGGGCGTGAAAAATAACATTTTAAACAACTTAGCCCAAGTGGGCTTAAGGCCCCTTTGTTTTGCCCACGACACCAAGGCGCAAACTTTGATTGAAAGCTATAAAAAGGGTGAAATCGCTGGCGTGCTCCTCTCCAATGGTCCGGGCGATCCCCTCCGCTTAAAAAGCGTGATCCACGAAATCGGCCTTTTAATCCAAGAACAAATCCCCATGCTTGGCATTTGTCTAGGGCATCAGCTCTTAAGCATCGCGCACGGCTACCCCACTTATAAACTCAAATTTGGGCACCACGGGAGCAACCACCCAGTGTTAAATCTGCAAACTAGGCGGATCGAAGTGAGCGCACAAAACCACAATTATTGCGTGCCTGAGAGCATCGCCAAAGTGGCGACGATCACGCATAAGAATTTATTCGATCACACAATCGAGGGCGTGCGCTACAAAAACGCCCCCATTCTCTCTGTCCAACACCATCCTGAGGCCAGCCCCGGCCCTCACGATGGGTTGTATATCTTCGAAGAATTTAAAAGGTTGGTGTGCCATGGATAATTACAGCAATGTTGGTGATCTCGTTGATGAAGTGGAAAACGGGTTGTCTAAAGTGGAGCAAAAGTTGGAGGAAATCACCGAAGAATTGCAACAACTCGGTAGCCACATAGACAGGCTTAACGACTTGCTTAGGGGTAACAACTCTTAACCCCAACAAACCTATACTCTAGGTTTTGACATAGGTGGTCTTTTATTTGGCAAATAGACTAAATTTGACTAGGTTTTTTGCTTAATTCTCTTTAACCCCCCAATCTTTCAGCTCCCCTTAAGCTCAANAAAGGAGCTTGCGACTGATACCCTTTAGGATTGGTTAGTTTGTAAACTAGCCATTACTACGCAAACACTTCGCAAGCTCGTTTGATAGTTTGCCCTGCGGGGCTTCTAAGTGATAGGTGGCAATGCTAAATAGTGTTTTCTGTCTTCCGCACTTGGATAGTCTAAGCACTGATCTGCTACCCTGATGTAGTTGTATTCAAACCTAACAAATCCCACTCCATAATGCGCTTTGAGCGTGCGTTCTACTTCTTGTCGGCTATGCGCTCTAGCCATCGCGTTTCTAAGCACGACACAAAAGGCTGGATCAGGCACAAGAAACTCACAGCCCATTAGCTTTCCTAATTTGCGGGCAATGTTGTTCCATACGGGTGTGTCAAATTTCTCTGCAAGATAGGCATACACGCCATACTTCTTACCGCTCTTAAAGTCGTAAGCGATGTTATCATCTGTGATAGAATACTTAGCCGTGGCGGTTTTAATCATGCGATAAGTCCCCTCTTTGTATTCTCGCACTATTCCCTCTAGCGTGTTGATGAGATCAGCGATGTGAATAGCGTTAATTCTGTCCTTATCGGCGATAACGATGTGTCCGTGGCTACTAGATGTAGTTTGCGATGATTTAGGCGGTATAAAGGGTTTGTGTTCTGCTCGGCGTGTCTCTTGCTCTTGGCGTTCTTGGATGAGCTCTTGTGTTGCCATTTGAAAAATCTTATCCACGCGTGTTAAACGCCCTTGCACGACAATAGAGTCTATTAGTGGTGGTGTTGTGTGTCTAGCGTAGTAGCGTGCCATATCTCTCAAAGGTGCGTCATCCACATAGGCAATTAGCCCTAGCTTCTGCGCAAATATCTCTTGGAATTTGCGAAACAACTCTTTGTCCTTAATAAGCTCAATGGGTGGTGGGTTCTCAAGAGGGATGATAATCCTAAAGCGTTCTACATCAGGGCGTGAATCATTCTCTTTGAGTTTCTTGTAGTTGCGTGAGGGCACAATACCAAAGGCAATGCCATAACGCTCCAACAGATCACGCGCGCCCTTAATACTTAGTGGTTGCTTCTTGCCATCCTTGTCGTTATCTACATCGTAAAAGAGAAACGGGTGCAAGGCTAACACATTCTCGCCACTGCGCTGGTGCTTAGTAGAGTAGTCTAGGCTAAAGTGTGCCACAGAAACATCGTAGCTGATTGCATGCAACAACACATCTTGCCACTTCTCAAGCCCTATGACTTGCCAATGATCCAACGCATGGTAGTTGCTCGGGTTTGATAGACTAATAGCGAATTTACTCATGTGTGCTCCTTGACTTTCATCTTGTGCGGTCTTATCACCCAATCCCGTCTATCTGTGGTAGGCACAACCTCAATACGCAAGTGCTCCATCAATACATCTAGGAAAAGCTGGTTTTTGAAGTTGCTTTTGATCTCAACGGCTTGTCTAGGGGTGTAAAACTCAGGGATGTCAAGCTCTTGCATTACTCCCTCTAAGCTCCGTCCAAACCAGCCGTATTTTCCATATCGTGGCTTGTCTTTGAGCACAGATTGCAAAATCGCAACCACAGCCGCGCGGTGTTTTAGTTTGACTTGTTTGAGAGTGGCAAAGCCGTTGTGATAGTGTCGCCTGTCAATGGGAGTGCCCTTTTGCACGAAGTCCAAATACTCCTTAGATAGCCAAACTTCTAGCTGTGTGTCTTTGCTGATGACATCGCTCACAATCGCCCAACCATCAATCCGCGCGTGTTGTAAGTCCTCTAGCCCCCGTTCTAAAGATTTGTAGTAATGATGTGAGCACCCTCCAAAGACTAATTGCGTCAGGGCATACCGCGTTGTGGTGATTTTGAGTTTCCCGCTCTTTGGCTCAAAGCCCTTGAATTTCTCCTCACAGCTCAAGGCTAATAGGCATTCTAAGATTGTCTTGTGCGACATCCTCAAAAGCGTTTGTGTGAGCTTATAGTTGCGCTTGTTCCATTGAATCACCCTTGGCAACTTGTGATCTAAATCGCTTTGCTTGCCTTTTTTTCGCTCGTCAATGGGCGCGAATAAGGATGTCCCACACTCCGCCACGCTAGTGGTAAAAAACTCTTTGGGGGGTTTAAACTTGACTCTCTTTTGCGTTCGTCCCTCTTGCGATGCTTCCAATGCTCTTGCTATGTTTGTTGCCATTTTCACACACTCCTCAACATTCCTGTGCTATAATCTCGTGCTTTTGGTTCTTAAAAAGGAAGGTCATCTTCGGGGGTGGCCTCCTCCTTAACGACATCTAAAACTCCATGTCTAAAACGGGCAAAATACAAAGGCATAGCACTTTTTCCTAAGTTCTGTTTGCTGAGATTCAAACGCACTAAATCTTTATTTTGCGCGATTGCTTGTAGCCTCTCTATCTCCTCATCCCTGTTTGGCTCATTTTGCAAAATGGCTTCTAGGTTTTGCTTATCCTCCTCCTCAAAAGTCGCCATTTCCTCTTTGTCCTTAGAGAGATTGCTTTTCTTTTGGAGCGTTACAGAGCTCATCGTCAAGTGGTAGCGGACATTATCTACTAGAGCACTCGCCCCTCTTGCACTCACACTCTCATTCTTGTAGTTTAGTGCGCCCGCCTTTGAGCTGTGGTGTATCATCAAAATGCCGACATTAGCCGAGCGCGCTAAATCTCCCAAAAGACCTACTAAAAGCGTCATCTCTTTGTTGGAGTTTTCATCAAGGGCGTGGAAGCGGCTAAGGGTGTCTAAGATGACAAGCTTGATGTCTAAGTCATACTTATGGCGTTTCTCCTTAATCAATGTTTCTAGGGCGCGTGCTAGTCCCGTGTTCTTAACGCGGTTGCCCTCTGCGATGAGAAACTTTGCCTCTCTCCTAAACCCCGCCACAACATCAATGGGAACAAAGTTATGATCTAGACTCTTTGCCACAGGGTTGGGGTTGGTGATGAAGCCCTGATCTATCCTATGCTGTAAAATGCGCCACACCCGATAATCAATCACATCCTTATCATCCTCGTTACTCAAGTAGAGCACACCCCCGCGTGATTGCACCAAACCATTGAGACTAGGGAGCGTGTGCGTGGTGTCTGCCATACTCATCGCTATTGTTAGAGCCAAAAAGCTTTTACCGCTCCCCCCGCTTGAGCTGAGTAGCCCACAAGTGCCTCTTTTGAAACCTTGTAACAAGAACTCAGGATCAGGGAGCTCATCCATTGCACAAAGCTTAGAAGCCAGCATGCCACGCACCCTAAACGCGTTTTCCCACGCACTAAACGAAACTTCCTCCTCAAACTGACCTAGCGGTGTGCCAATAGGCGTGTTGAAAACTATCTCTTGGACTTCCTCCCATGTTTTGCCGTCAAACCTAGCCTCGTCCTCTTTGGGCGCGATGGGCTCAATGCGATTAAGATGTTTCAGACAATGCCATTCCTTTAAATCCTCCTCACTCAAGGGGACGCGTTTTACTTCATCTCTCCAGTTATTTTTTCTCATCTTAAGAAACTCCTTTCATTTCGTTCGATTTCGCTCAAAAGACTACTGCAAAAAATCTAAAAAAATACTGAATATTTGCGTTAAAAATTTTCTAATTTCAGCCCTAAAAAGCCCTAAAAAGCGCAAAATCGTATTTTTAAAAACGGGATTTATCAGGTGCAACTTTTAAAACTTCAGCACACACGCGGTAAATTTCAGCCCATAAATAGGGCACTCCGTGAATTTTCAAAATCGCATTATAGATACGCGCGCGCGTAATTACACTAAGCACTACGTGCTACACCATGCGCGTGTAGCTACACGCACTTTCAGTGTTATGCACCTAATCGCTGACGCTAGGCGCAGTCTGAGTGCTAGCACACGCTCAGTGCTCCGCGCGCGGAATTAAAGAAAATACCCCCTAAACCCCCAAACCTCAAACAAAAAAAACCTCCACTCCACATAGATACACCTAGGCTAAGTGAAACTAAGTGGAATGGAGGTTTTTTTTACAAGACAACAAGGCTAAAAGCCATACAGAGACTCCGTAATATCCAAAGACTCTCGAGTCTTGCAAGGCACATGGATTCTCAACCAACCAGCGTTTTCTTGCCAAAAGACGCTAGAAGCTTTTAGCCCTTGTTGTTTCTCCTCAAAACTTGATTTCTGCTATGTCAATCGTTGCTTGAGAGAAACAATGGCGTTTTTAGCCTCGTAGAAGCCTCGTTAAACGAAAAGATGAGGGGGGGGTGCTTGTCGGTATTCTTTTGGGGGTCAAAGCGATTGTAGGGCATTTTAGAGGGGTTTAAGCGATATGTGCCCTATTTTAGGCGGTTGGCAAGGGTTAGGGACGGGGGAGAAAATGCCTAGAAATGCCCTTATCGTGGGGTTTCGTGGGGTGCGGTTTAAAAACGGCACTTTTAAGCTTAAGGTTTGGCAATTTCCTATTTTTTTTGCGGGTTTATCTGTTTAAGCTTTTTCTTAAGGTTAGGGGGCTAAATCCCGTGAGTGCAACCCTAGCTATTAGCCTTTGCTCTTAAGTCGCTATTTAAATTCACACATTCCATGTTAGAATTATATTATAAAACATACTATAAAACCGGTTAAGACCCGGTTTGTTTCTAAGACATGGGTGTGATACACCAAGTGGAGATGGTACATGAAGAGATTTGTTTTGCCTTTATTGTTTGTTTGTGCCCAAGCCCATGCCCAGCAAGACTACTTTTTTAAGGATTTTAAAGCGATAAACTTGCCAGAGAAACTCCATCTTGCTACAAGGCTCACCAAAGAAATCCGACCCTGTGCGCACCTTAATGCCCAGCGCCACTACACGCCCACAGGGGTGCGCCAACCAGATCAATGCACTAAGAGTTTTAAAAAATCTGCCACCATGGCCTATGATTTTGCCCTGGGTTTTCATGTTAGCAAGAATCAACAATATGGCTTGAGAGCTAGATATATCTTGAATGCCTGGGCTAAAACACTGCAAAGTGCAGACACACACCAAAGCCAAGACAATGTGAATTTCTACTTGCCCTACATGAACATGGCATATGTATTTATCAAAAAAGATTTCCCCATTCTGGAGTATGAGAAGTTTGTCAAAGCAATGTTGGGCTATTCGCAATCTCATCTTAATACCAATCATGGGGCGTGGGGTATACTCTTTGATATTACTTCTGCGCTCGTGCTAGGTGACAACGCGCTCTTGCAAAAAAGTGCCAAGAGATGGCAAGAGTGGATATTTGTAGCCATAGATAGCGATGGGGTCATAGGCAATGCGATCACTAGGAGCAACACGAGCAATTACCATGGCGGTCCCACAAAGGGTATCAAGGGCATAGCCTACACAAATTTTGCCCTTCTTGCGCTCACGATCTCGGGGGAGTTGCTTTTTGAGAATGGCTATGATTTATGGCATAGCAAAGCTGGAGAGAGGCTTGCCATGGCATACAACAAAGTGACAGCATGGATTCTAAACCCCCAAACATTCCCCTATTTTCAGCCCAATCTCATCGGTGTGCACAACAATGCTTATTTTATTATCCTAGCTAAGCACTATACCAATCCGGGTGCAGACCAGTTAATCGCCCAGGGTGATTTGCACGAAGATGGCTTTAGACTCAAGCTTAGATCACCATAGATATCCCACCAAACAGCATGGATCGCCAGTTGGGTTGGCATCTGGCGCGCTCTAGGATCGCTTTAAAATTCCTTTTTTAACCAGCATTGTCATCTATATTTGCGCGTGTGTGAGATCAAACTCCTCGCCGTTTGCACCACTTGAGAAAACCGCCATACACGCCTTTGGTAGGCACATCCAACATCTTGTAGATAGCCATGTAGCCTAATCCTTTAGCGCGTAACACGCGGATGTAGTCTAGGTGTGGGTCGTATTGGGGGTGTTTGCGTAGCCGTCCTTTTTGCCATCCTAGCTTTTTTCCCTTAGCTTTGAGTGCTTGTAGTCCTGCCTTAGTGCGTTCGCTGATGAGCTCTCTTTCTGCTTCTGCTAGATAGGCGTAAATGGCTAGCAAGAGTTTAGAAGTGGCGTTGTTGCAATTTGAGAGTTCGGGTTGACGTATGAATACAAACTTAACGCCCCGCTTATCCAGTTCTAGCAACAAGTTGATGATCTCGTGCATGGTGCGCCCTAATCGGCTGATCTCAGTGGCAATGAGTAAATCCCCCTTTTGGAGCTTGGCTTTCAGTTCCTCAATGCGTCTTTTAGCCTGTGTCTTGGTCGCGCTGATCTCAATGGCGATTTTCTCATCTATGCTAAGTCTGTGTTGTTGGGCGTAACACTCTATGGCGTGGTCTTGGCTATGCATGTCTTGCTTTTCTGTGGATACACGGATGTAGGCAAACACCCGACTAGCTGTCTTTTCTACTTTTCTACGCATTGCACTTTAACCCTTGTTTTAAGATATTTCTATGGTTGAAGTTAGGCAACCCTTTAAGTGTAATTTATAAGAAACATAAAACGGGCGTTAAAGGGGAGCTAATCCCTAAAGAGTGGTATGGCTATGGATACAAGCATATCTATATGAACCCCAAGTACAAACACCACGCCGCCCAAAAGCCTGTAGAAATATTAGAGCATTGCTTAGCCATTGTGCCTAGTGAGGCGTGGTGTTAGATTGTTTTTTGTGGGAGTGGGAGCACAGGGGTGGCGTGTGCACATTTGGGTTTAGATTTTATCAGCGTGCCAGAAGTCTAAAGAATATTATGAGATCGTTAAAAAGCAATTGAGCGAAGCTAAAGCCCAAGGGTGCTTAAGCTTTGCGCCCCCAAGAGGGGGGCAGGGGGGCAAACTTACAAGGATCAGGGCGCGCTTAGGCTCATATCACCACGGAAGACAACACGCTCTAGAAGCGCACACGCTTTAAAGAGCGCAAGAGCCATACAAGGGCACACACAACGCATTTGAGAGATAGTAGCGGGTGCACAGGGAGCACGGATACAACACCTATGGGCTTAAATGCCATTCAAGTTTATTTTAGACTAGAATCTGTTGCAACATCTGCCCCCTCTGTAATAAGTCTATAGCCTCACCAATACTCCTTAAAAGATCAATTTTTCATAGGTCATGAAAATCCCGATGTCTTTGGCATTTTGATCGAATTGCAGATGAGTAGAATCTACCTGCCAGTTGAGTTCATGGGGGATCAAAGGGATGTCAACTCCCCATTTGATGATATTTGTTGAAAACTGAAACCTAAAACCTAAGTCCACATCTAAATTGTAAGAGGCGCGCCATAGACTTTTATCCCCAGCACCTAACACAAAGTTGGTGCTACCTCCCTGCACACCTGCAAACATTCCATAAAACAAGGGAGATTGGTAGTTTTTAGGCACATTGAAGTCATAGATCAAATTCCCCCCGACATCTATTTGGATGTCTTGGAGGTTTTTGAAGAATGAGAGGCGGCTATAAATAGGGCTGCGTATATAGCCATAACCTAGGAAAGCATCTAAGGAAAACCCTAGATGTTGGCTAAAAAAGTGCTGGTAGCTAGCCACCAGACTACCATTGATGCCCATGTCATGGTAAAAGGCATTGCTAAAGGCATGCACCATGCCTGATAAATTGGGACGGGTGGCAAATTGAGGAACATTTAAACTTGCAATCTTGGCAAAACTAAATTTGTAACTAAATTTTGGGTTGGGGAGTGGACTAATAGGGGGAGGAGGTTTGCCCGGGGGTGTGGGGGTTGGATAAGGGTTGTGTGCTCGCCCAGGAGTGGGAAAACTAGAGGTGTTAAGAGCATTTAAGTAAGATTGGTATGCATTGATTAGTCCCTCTTCAGCATTCTGAATGGTGTTTTCACTATAGCCCCCGATCTTTTTCAAATCAGAGATCAACACCGCTTTTTGGTAGAACCATGACTGGACTTCTATGAGCTGGTATGGATTGGTGGGCAGTATTCCTTGATTTAGTTTGGGCACCATGTTTTGTATGCAATTTATAAAATACTGCCCCCACCCACCAGCAGCTTGAGCAGCACTTTGATCCACCCTGCACGCGCTACCTTGAGCTTCGTGGTAACCATCTTGCTGGTATTGGCTAAATTCTTGGGGGTTCCAGGGCATTGTCAGTATCGCTTTATTGGCGCTAATCATTGCATTGATCGCATCAAGATTGCCACTAATGGATTTAAGATTATTCAAGAAAGCCTGCCATGAAGGGGGATTGCTTATCTGGTTTCCTTGATTGTTATATTGGGGCACATACTCGCGGATGTTTTGAATCAGGTTGTCTAGCGTTTGGTTGTAATCATTGACAACTCCTGAAGCTTTACTGTATTGCTGCTTTTGTTGATCATAAGCCCGTTCTTTTTGCTGATACTGGGTGTTTTCTTGTGCGGTTTGTTGGTGTTTTTCAAGAGCGCTCTTGTAGGCAGCTTTGGCTGCATCTAATGCCTTATTATAGGCATCGATCGCATCATTGATCTCATGGATTAAATTTTTAGATCCCTCTTGCAGGGCTTTTAGAATGTTGGCATACTCGGTGCTGGCTTGCTGGATTTCTGGAGTATCTGGAATCTGTTTGTTAGCTATCATCGCATCCAGTGCTCCAATCTTTTGTGCAATGGTCTGCTCCAAAGCGTTGTCCTGGCTTTCAAGCCCATTTAAAAGCGGAGTGGATAACGGATCGAGGTTGTTTACATCCCCTGTAGTAGAAACCTGATTGTTTTGTGCCCTATAGGTCTCCTTATTGTTCTTCAAGGCATTCTCTATGGCTTTGATCGCTATGCTATTGAGATTGGCAACAAGCTTGTCAATATCGGCGTTGAGTTGCTGTTGCAAGGCAAAAGCTTGGGTATCAGAGGGATTAGAGGCATTGTGCTGTGGCGCTTCATAAGAAGGGCTCACATTTGTCAAACCTAGCCGCCCCCCTACAAAAAACCCATCGCGCACATCAGCAAACACCACACCCAAAACAAGGGGTATGGATAAAAATCTTTTAAGAGAGCACACACGCCACAACCTACCCCCCCCCCCCCCCCCC
>NZ_CDMG01000004.1:0-3033 GCF_001282945.1 Helicobacter ailurogastricus | reverse complement strand
CCCCCCCCCCCCCCCCCAAACTTTAACAGCAAGCCCCCCACATGCGACCACCATATTAGCGTGCATCCCTCTTTTTACCATCTGGGCATTATAACAAGTCCATGTTAATACTATGCAAAATGGGTGTTAAAGGTTACATCCCCAAAGGCTTCTTAGGCGTGGTGTCCTGTGTAGGCTGTGGGCTTTTGAGTGGCTCTGTAGGCTTAGGCGTGGGCTTGCTTTTGGTAGGGGTTGGGGTGTTGGTTTTGGTCTGTTTGGCTTGCTCTTGTGCTCTTTGTTTCGCCCGTTTTTCTGCCTTGCTCCGTGCATACCAGCCTTTTGCGTGTTGTTGCCTTTTCTCTTTATGCGTGTCTCTAAGCTTTTGTCTGTTTAGGCTAGCGATGTAATCCATGGTCTCACGCATAAGCCCCCAGTCGTCTTTAAAAGCCACAACATCAATCTGCGGTAAATCTTTGCCTAAGAAGTCATAAAGGCGGATATTCAGTCCCTCAAGGCGTGGCTTAAACCATACGGGGGCTATCCTTGTCTCAAAAGCTTTAGAAGCGTGCGGTGGGATTCTCACACTTTCTAAGATACCTCCCCCCTCATCTTTCTCTTGCCAATGGGCGAGTCTGTCGTAGTCATAGCACTTCTCTATCGCGGTCGCCAAATCCACATCGCCCCCAACATTCAAGCCCACTATCCCCTTGTCATCGTCCCTTTCTACAATCTCTAGCCCGTTTTTCCAGCCCACTCCCTCTAACACATTGTTTCCCCCTACCCAGTCCAGCAATTTGGCGTAGTAGCGTTTGATGGTTTCTAGTAGCAAAGCTTCATAATCGGGTTTTTCAGCTCTACCGAAAAATAGCCCATCCCCTTTCAAATTTTCCCATTTGGGCTCTTTCAAAGCAAAATAGCAAATGTGTTTCCCCACTAAAAAGCCCACAATGGGGTGTCCCTGATCTCTAGCCACTGCAAAGAATCGCTCATGGTTAAGGCTGTTTTTAAGACGGCTGTTTGCATAGACATTCACCACATACTGGCTTCCTCTAAGGGCTTCAACCTCTTTCTCTAAACTGCTAGCCTTTTGCTCTGCCTTTTGCTTTTGGGCTGTAAGCTCTACGATCTGCTTATCTTTCAGCGCGCTAGCGGCATTCAAATCCTCAACTGCTTTGGTGTGGGCGGTGTTTAATTTCTCAAGCTCTTTGGTGTGTTTCTGCCTCAAGTCCTCAAGCTCTGGGGTGTTGCTTGTTTGGCTGGTCTCTAGCGCGCTGTATTTGGTCTCTAACGCCTTGTGTGTTGTTTGTAAGTCTGCTAGGGCGGTCTCTGCTTTTGTCTTAGCGTCTGTGAGCTCTTGGGCGGCTTTAGGGCTTAGATAGTCTTTGTATTGCTCTTGCAGGGCTTTATAAGCTTCCTTGTGCTCTTTAGCCTCTTGCTCTAGGGCGACAATGCGCTTCTTTAGATCATCAATGTTTAAGCCCTCATCTTTTAACGCCCGCAACGCCTTATAATCTCCTTGTGTAAAGATTTTGTATTCACCTAAGCGTTGATTAATGTCTTTCCATTGCAGTCTTACATTCTCAAGTAAGGGTTTAATCTCTTTAATGGTGAGCTTCTTGTCATGTGGTGCTACAAAACCCGTTAGGTCTGTGAGCGTGGTTGTGAGTGTGGCTAATAGCTCCTCGTTGTTGGCTTCTAGCTCTTGTTTCTGTTGCTCGAAGTTATCGCGTTGTCTGCTTATAATTGTGTTAATGCGTGCCAGCTTGTTGTTTTCCTTGTTGAGCTCGGCATTAGAAGTTTCAAGCTCTTGCTTCTCTTGGGTTAGGGTAGCCTCTCGATCTGCATAACGCTTTATAGCCCTCTTAGCCAGCACCTCTGTCTCGCTTACTATGTTATCCCAAGTTATGTGAATGCCAGCGCGGTCTTGTTCTGTGATTAAGCCGGACAGATCATAAAAGATGTCAAGCGTTTCAATAAGTCTGCCTAATTCCTCTTTCTTCTGCGCGTTATAATCCCCAAGTTCTTTAGAGTGGTCTCGGTTTAACTTCTCAACAACTGCATTGTGTTTCTGCCTTGTCTCATTCATCAACTGGGCGTAAGCTCTAGGCTCAATGCGTTTTCTGCCACTCTTTTTCACAGCCTCACCCCTTTGCATGCCTAAGATGTCGGCGGTCTCGGTTTGGATTTGACTTAAAGCTTTAGGTTTTTGCAAGTTGCCTCTAAACAAACTCTTGCCCGTATTCTCATCTAGCGTAACAAACTCTAAGTGTGCGTGTTGGTTAAGGCGGATGTTGCCCTCCTCATCTTTATGTCCCTCATCTCTGTGGATAGCGATTTGGTAGCATTGAAACCCGTATTTGGTTTTAAAGTGGTCGGCTAGCCTTTCTAAGTCCTGCATAGTGGTGTCGGGCTTAATATTGACAACGGCACTCCAAAGATAGCTTGTAGCTCTAAACTTCTGCCCTACATGCTCTTTGTAATCTAGTATGGCTTTTTTGACAATAGCATTCTTTAAAGCCTCTGCTTGATCTGCGCTCCTATTAACTTCTACACCACCGCCCACTTTTTCAACATCTTCTTGCGGTAGTAAGTTACTAGACTTTTGTGAGCGGTCATTATGATATGTTTGGATTTCGTTTTCAGTTTTAATGAAGTGGATTGAAGATGTGTTACCCATTACCCCGCTCTCCTTTTAAAGTTTTACTTCTTTGGTGCTTTCTTTTGTGCTACCTTATGACGCGCGTTGTCTAACTCATCCTCCTGCACCTTTAACAACTCAAGTTGCTTGTTTTTCTAAATTTATTTTCTCGGCTTCTACTTTCGCTTTTTATTCCCACACAATGTTTAGTTTTCGCTGTAGCTCCCGCTCTGTCAATTCAGTTAAAGGCTTCTTAGGCTTCTTGTCTTTCTTGCCTGTAGAAACTTTAGCGGGCACTAAAGATTGTGTGCTAGTGGCTTGTGTTTCGCTGTCCGTTTGTGGGTTGTTCTGTGGTAACATCATAAATCCTTGTATTAAGATGTCTTATTATACAAAATCTTTAAGCCCCTACGGCG
>NZ_CDMG01000003.1 GCF_001282945.1 Helicobacter ailurogastricus | reverse complement strand
GCGGTGTTTTTGCGGTTTAAAAGGGTGACTGGCGATTAGGCCAGTCTAAAAGCTAGAGAGCAACCCCTCTTGAATGTTTAAAAACCGCTCACAATACTCTTTAGCTAGGGCGGTGTCGTGGGTGATGAAAAGAATAGTCACTTGTTTTTCTCTTTGGTAAGTGGCGACCACTTGCATGATTTCATGTTTGAGCTTTTTATCGAGTGCACTTGTGGTTTCATCGAGCAATAAAATCTTAGGACAAACCAGCATCGCCCGCGCAATGCCTAATCTTTGTCTCTCTCCCCCGCTAAGTTCTTTGGGGGAGCGCTCCAAGAGTTTTGGGCTCAATTTGGCGTGCTCTAGAGTTTCGTTTAAAAGGGCGCGGGTGTCAAAACGGCGGTACACACTGCCCAACAGGTCTTTAACCTTTTTGACGGGGTTTAAGGCCATGAGTTGATCTTGAAACACATACTGCACCGTCTGCCTAAAGGGCTTTTCTGGGATCTGTAAAATGTCTTGTTGTTCGTATAAAATCTGCCCCCCACTAAAGGGCTCTAAACGGGCGATGCATTTAGCCAACGAGCTTTTACCGCTCCCACTAGACCCCATCAGTGCCACCAACTCCCCCTTTTTTAGGCCAAAGCTCACCCCCTTTAAAATCTCTTGTGCCCCATAGGACTTAGACAACTCCAGCACCTCTAAGATCACAAATACCCCGCTATTTTTCCAAAATAAACCCCCCGGCCACTCTCTAAAACCAGCACCACCTCACACAGAGCACGCGCCACCTCTTCATCGTGGGTGATGACGACCCTTTGCACGGGCAGGCTTAAGAGCAAATCCACCACGCTTTGCGTGTTCGCGCGATCGAGCGAGCTTGTCACCTCGTCTAAAAAGAGGATTTGTTTATTAAGAGCCAAATTCAAGGCAATTTGCACCCGGCTAGCCATCCCCCGACTAAGCTCATAAGGGTAATTTTCCCACACCTTTAAGGGGACATTTAGTCTTTCTAGCAAGTCTTTAGTCTGAGTAAAGCGCTCTTTTAACACCATTTTAAAGGTGTCTTTAATCTTTAGATAGGGGAAAAAGCAGGAAATGCAATCTTGAAAGACATAGCCACTAGGCCCGCTCATTTTTAAGTGGGTGTGATGCACTTTAAAAGTGGGGGGCAAGAGCCCACAAAAAGCCTTAGCCAAAGTGCTTTTACCGCTCCCACTGGGCCCTAAAATGGCTAAATGGGCGGAAGTTTCAAAGCCAATGCCCTTTAAAATCTCCCCACTTGGGGCAAGGACTTGTAAATCTTGCACTTCAAGCACGCTGCCCGAGCCTCTCGCCCAAATACGCCAAAACAAAGACCACCACAAAAACCGCCACACCGGGCACTAAGACCAGCCACCACACCCCCGTAAAGATCGCTTGAGACGCTTCATTTAGCATGTTGCCTAAGCTTGCCTCCCCCACTTTTAGCCCCAGCCCAAAGAAACTAAGCAGAGCCTCGGCACTGATGGCGTGCGCGCAAGTGTTTGCCAGCAGTACAAAAACGCTGTTTTTGGCCAGGGGCAAAATTTCACAAAAGGCGATTTCAAACTTGCTCGCCCCTAAAGCGCGCTCGTTGGCGATAAACTCCCTTGTGGCAATCTCTCTAAAGCCATCGCTTAAGACCTTTGCCATTTGCGCCCATAAAAAGAGCGACAGCAGCCCACCCAAAGCCAAAATCCCAAACCCCCTTACACTGAGCGCGCTAAAAAGTAAAATCAACAATAAAGTTGGCAATGCCAAAAACCCGTCTAAAAACCCTAAAAGCCCCGCGCGCCCCCACTTAGGCGCAAAGAGCACCCCAAAGGCAAAACCTAAGCTAATGAGTAAAGCCAAAAGCCCGCCCACGAGCCCCACAAAAACAGAGTTTCTTAAGGCAAACAAGAATCTTGAAAATTCATCCCTCCCTAAAAAGTCCGTGCCTAGCCAGTGCGTTTTGCTTGGGAGCAATTTCAAGGATTCTAAATGCACTTGCGTTGGATCAAAGGGCGCAAAAAAGGGCAAGAGAAAGATCAAAAGCAACGCCCCAAGAAGCCAAAATTTTACCATTTGGGGTTGATCCACTTAGCTAAAATGGACACGAGCACATTAAGCCCCACGACAAAAAATGCACTCAACATGACAATGCTTAAAGCTAGGGGGTAGTCTTTGTGGAGCAAAGCGTTGATTGTGCTTTGCCCCAGCCCGCCGATAGAAAACACACTTTCCACGACATAAGTCCCCCCCACAATCGCCCCCGCATTTGCCACAAAATACCCCACAATGGGTAAAAAACAAAAGCGCAACACCAGCTTAAAGCGTTGCATAGAGCTAACCCCCCACGCTTGGTAACTTAAAACAAAGGGTTCTTGCAAGGTGTCTAGCACCACTGAGCGCACGAGGCGGGTGTAAATGGCTAAATGCGAAAGGGTCAGTACACACACGGGCAAGAGCATATGGCGGGCCAAATCGCTAAAAGTGGGCTCTGCACCCAACTCATACGCTCCAGAGCTAGGCAACCAGCCTAAGAGCACGCTAAAGACCATGATCGCCACCAAACCTAGCCAAAAACTAGGCACGCTGAAAAAACCTAAAGTCGTGTAGATGATCGCTCTATCTAGCCAAGAGTCCTTAAAATACGCCGCAATCGTCCCCAAAATCAACGCCAAAACAAAACTTAGTCCAAAGCTTGTGAGCCCTAGTGTCAATGTGTAGGGCAAACACTCTTTTAAAATGACACTCACTTGCTCCCCGCTTGCCAAACTCACGCCCAAATCCCCCCTTAAAACCCTTGCTAGCCACTCCAAATAACGCACCAACAAGGGGCGATCTAAGCCCAAATTAGCTAAAAGCCTCTCTTTAATTATAGGGTTGGCCGCCTGCACGCTATCGCCATAAATGCCTGAGAGTACGCTCCCGCTTGACAAATCTAAGAGCATAAAAACCACAAAGCTAAAAACCAATAAAAGCGCGAGTGCCCCGACAATTTTCTTAAGCGCAAAGCGCACTAATCCTTGCTCCACTCGGCGACATTGTAGGTGAAGCGCGCCCCGTGATGCCCTAAAATCGTGGGTTTAATGCCATGGATATTAGAGCGGTAGGCTAAGGGGTAGCGCAAATACACCAAAAACGCAAAGGGCGGGTCATCGTGCAAGTCTTGGATAAACTTGGCGTACCACAACTTACGGCTCGCTTGGTTGTTGGTGGTGCGGGCTTTGTTTAAGGCAAGGTCTATGGCTTTGTCTGTGTAGTGGTTGTAATTCCACTCCATTTTTGTGCCAAAAATGCGGTAGGTTTGCAAGTCAGGGTCTAGGGGGCTGCCCCAACCGATGATGAAACTATCGACTTTGCTGATCTCAAACGCCCCGTGGTTTTTGGCAATGGCCGTGGCTTTGATCCCCACTTGGGCCAATTCGCTCTGCAAAATGTTGGCTAGCGTAACCCTCAAGGGGTCGGTGTTGAAGGCGTAAATGTCAAAGGCTAAAGGCTTGCCGTTTTTGTAAAAAACCTTGTCCTTGAGCACCCAGCCGTCTTTTTTTAAAATCTCTCGGGCTTTTTTGGGGTCGTAGGGGTAACCTTGCGCGTGCGAGTCGTTGGCCCAGCTTGCCTGTATGGGGTTGTTGGCCACAAAGCCATAGCCGTGTAAAATCTTTTGGGCGATCAGGGGGCGATCGATGGCGTAGTTGATGGCAAGGCGGACGGCCAAAGATTTTAAAAGGGGGTTGTCAAAATTAAACATCAATGCCCGATAATCCGCACTTTTCATGTCTAAAATTTTGATGTGGGGGTCGCGCTCTAGGCTCTTGGCTAAATTAGGCTCCACTAAAGCCACATCGATTGCCCCATTTTTGACCTCATAGGTGCGGACATTAAAATCGGGCACGATCTTCAAAATGACTTTTTTTGCTTTGGGTGCGCCCCTGTAAAATTTGTCGTTAGCCACAAAGCTGATATACGTCCCCTTTTGCCAACGCACAAATTTAAAAGGACCCGTGCCGATGGGGTGTTGGTTAAAAGAATCCGTGTTTAAATCCTTGCCCTCTAATAGGTGTTTTGGCAAAATACCCACACTCAGCACATCTAAGAGCGGGGGAAAGGGGGCTTTTAGGGTGATCTTTAGGGTGTAAGGGTCGAGCACTTGCACGCTTTGAATCGCGGTGAAATTTGCCCGAGCGGGAGCGTTTAGTTTCAGATTTTGCGCCTGCTCTAAAGTGAATTTCACATCTTGCGCGCTAAAGGGCTTGCCATCGTGCCAGAGTACGCCTTTTCTTAAGTGAAACACCCAGCTTAAGCCATTAGGGCTCACCTCCCAGCTTGTGGCCAAATCGGGCTCAATTTGCATATCAGGGCTAAAGCGGGTGAGGCCACTAAAGACAAAATCTAGGGCGCTGTCGTGATCCTCGTCAAAAAGGGGGTTGATGCGGGCGGTTTCGTTTTCAACGCCAATCACTAAAGTGTCCTTGGGCGTTGTAGCAAAAAGGGGAAGCGCACACACAAGCATTAAGAGCAGTTTAAACACAGTGATCCTTTAGTGCTATTTTTGTAGTATTAGTATTAATTCCTTAAAAAATGATTAATGTGCGCGGGCTAAACCCCTCCTTTTTAGGTCAGCACGCTTCTTTTTTAGAGGCGCATTTTTGTATGGGGGGTTGCACCACTTGGTTGTACTGCGCTCGAAGACTCTCTAAGCGCGCCTTAGTGCTTTCACACTCCTCTTGCAACGACCCCAATTGTTTTTGCAAAGTGTCTAGCAGACACGTGAGTCTAGCGCGTTGCTGTGTATCCATCGTTCTCTCCTTGAACAATTTTCGTTAATACTAACATCTCTTTTTAAACACTTGTCTAATGGCTCAAGCATGTGTGCGCTCTCTTATGGAGTAGAAATAAACGGCAAAGATGAGGATATAGACATAGCACGCCATGGGCACCATATAAGAGATCAAAAGCCCCAAGCTGTGGATGTCAGCGATGTAACCCTGAATTAAAGGCACAACCGCCCCGCCCACAATCGCCATACAGATGATCCCAGAAGCTTGGCTGGTGAATCTGCCCAAGCCCTTTGTAGCCAAAGAAAAAATCGTGGGAAACATGATGGAGTTAAATAATCCAATGGCGAGCAAAAAGTAAATGCTTGTGGCGTTGTGCAATGCCAAAGCTATTGCGAGCAAGAGGACATTTACGCCGGCATTGAAGGCTAGGCATGTATTTGGGGCGATTTTTTGCATGACCGCACTGCCGATGAAACGCCCCACCATCGCCCCGCCCCAGTAGTAGATGAGGTTATGCGCGCCCACTTTTTCAGGGATATGGGCAATTTCTTCCATCGTTAAAACCAAAAACGAGCCGATCGACACTTCTCCGCCCACATAAAAGAAAATCGCCCCCACCCCAAAGACAAAGTGGCTGTACCCTAGCGCGCTTTTTTTGCCATCGTGGTTGTGTTCGCTGATTTGCTCCGCCCTCTCGCGCACATCGGGCAACTTTAGTAAATAAACAATGAGGGCCAAGACAATCAACGCCCCCGCGATCACCAAATAAGGGATTTGCACCGACTGCGCCTCTTTGACCTTGTCTATCACCTTTTGGGTGTTTGAGGCGATTAAGTACGCTCCAAAGAGAGGCCCCAGAGTTGTGCCAAGAGAGTTAAAAGCCTGCACGAGAGTTAAAGCGCTCGCTTCTTTACCCGGGGCTAAAAGTGTGACAAAAGGGTTGCCTGCAGTTTGCAAAAGCACCACCCCGCTTGCCAAAATAAAGAGCGCGCCTAAAAAAATGGGGTAAGAGGCGCTAGAGGCAGCGGGGTAAAACAAAATACAGCCTATGGCGCTAAAGACAAAGCCTAAGACCACACCCGCCGGGTAGCCGATCTTCTCTAGCAATTTGCCAAAAAACCCACCCGTAATAAAATAAGCCCCAAAGAAGCAAAACTGCACCAAAACTGCTTCTGTGTGGTTAAGCTCAAAGATTTTCTTTAGGTGTGGGATCAGCACATCGTTTAAAACGGTGATAAAGCCCATGGCAAAAAACAAGGCGGTTAGGGCCGCGAGCGCAAAAGCATTGCTCTTAGTTTGCATTTAAAGTCCTTTATTGAATGCGCTATAAACCTCGATGAGGTGCTCTGTCGAAGCGTCTTGAGGTTTTGTCAGGCCTTCCCCTTTAAGGCGTGCCAAAATATCCACCGCCAACTCTTTACCAAGCTCCACCCCCCACTGATCGAAACTATTGATGTTCCAAATCACCCCTTGTACGAAAATTTTATGCTCATAAAGGGCGATGAGCGCGCCCACACTCTTGGGGCAAATGGTGTCTAGTAAAATCACATTGCTGGGACGGTTGCCTGAAAACACCCTATGGTGCGCGAGCGTGCGGGCTTTTTCTGCACTCTTGCCCGCCTCTAAGAGCTCTTGGTAGGCTAGGTTATAGTCCTTGCCCTGCATAAAAGCCTGCGCTTGGGCAAACATGTTGCTCACCAAAATGTCGTGGTGTCCGGGCAAATGCCCTTCTTTGCTCAAAGACACGATGAAGTCAATGGGGCTGATGTGCGTGCCCTGGTGCAACAACTGAAAAAAGGCGTGCTGGGCGTTGATGCCCAAATCTCCCCAAATGATGGGCCCCGTGTCGTAATCCACCGCCTGCCCCTCTAGCGTGGTGCTCTTGCCATTGCTCTCCATGTCGAGTTGTTGGATGAAGCGGGGGAAATAGCGCAAATACTGGTCGTAGGGAGCGATGAGGTGGCTGCCTGCGTCAAAAAGATTGATGTACCAAATGCCTAGCAAGGCCAAAATCACGGGCATGTTGCACTCAAAGGGGGCGTTCTTAAAATGTTGATCCATTTCATACGCCCCGCACAATAAATCTTTAAAATTCTGCTTACCTAAGTAAATCATGATGGAAAGCCCGATTGCCGACCACAGGCTATAACGCCCCCCCACCCAGTTCCAAAAGCTAAACATGTTCTGCGTGTCGATCCCAAAGGCTTGCACGGCTTCTTTATTCGTGGAAACGGCGACAAAGTGTTTGGCAATGTGGGCTTCATTGAGCGCGTGGGCTAAAAACCACTGCCGCGCGCTTAGGGCGTTTGTTAGGGTCTCTTGCGTGGAAAAGGTCTTTGAGGCCACGATAAAGAGCGTGGTTTCGGGGTGGATTTTATCCAGCACGCCTTGTATTTGTGTCCCATCGACATTAGACACAAAGTACATGTTTAGGCGGGGGCTGGCAAAGTGGTGCAAAGCCTTACACACCGTTAGAGCCCCTAAGTCTGAGCCCCCGATGCCAATATTGACCACATCGGTGATGACCTGATTGGTGTAGCCTAGCCACTCCCCGCAACGCACCATGTCGCTAAATTTTTCCATGCGCTCTAAGACTTGGCGCACTTGGGGCAACACATCCACGCCATCGACTTTAATGGGCTCTTGTCCTTGATAGCGCAGGGCTGTGTGCAAAGCGGCGCGCTCTTCTGTGCTGTTGATTTTCTCACCGCTAAACATAGCTTGGATTTTTTCAGCCAAGCCACACTCTGTGGCTAAATCTCTCAAGAGCTTTAAGGTGGTGTCGTCTATGCGGTTTTTAGAGTAATCCAAACTCACAGAGCCATTTTTTAAAAAATAACGCTTGGCACGCTGCGGGTCGGCTTGAAACATGTCTTTCATGTGCGCCGTTTTAATGCCCTCAAAATGCTCTTGCAAGGCTTTAAAGGCTGGCTGTTGTGTCAAAGCTTTCATACATTCTCTTTGCGTAAGTGGTTTTCTAGGGCAATGCCAACTCCGGCGATGCCGGGATATTTTGCCAGCACAACATAAACGGGGATGGCGGCCAAATAAGCATCAAAACGCCCCTTGTTTTCAAAACGAATCCTAAAGGGGGAGGTTTTGAAGTAGTCGATGAAGCGGGGGATGATCCCCCCGCATAGATACACCCCGCCGCGTGCGCCCAAAATCAACGCCATATTTGAGGCCACCGTGCCTAAAATGGTGCAAAAAATGTCTAAGGTCAAACGGCACAGGGGGGATTTACCGCTTAGGGCTTGTTGGCTGATGATCTCTGGGGTCATTTTCTCTGCTTTAATCCCCTCCCTGTCGGCTAGGGCCTCGTGGATTAAAACCAGCCCCGCCCCGCTTAAGAAGCGTTCAGCAGACACATGCCCGTATTTTTTCTTGGCGTATTTCCACAACATCACTTCCGTGTCATCAAAGGGCGCAAAACTCACATGCCCGCCCTCCCCGGCCAAAGCCACGCATGCGCCATCGCAACAAGGGATGAGCGCGCTCACCCCTAGCCCCGTGCCCGGCCCTATCACCAGTTTAGGCGCGTCAATGGCGCACATTGTTCCGCCCACTTGCACCAATTCCTCTTCTTTAAGTTGGGCGATGCTGTAAGCCTGAGCACTGAAGTCGTTGATGACTAATAAAGTTAAAAAGCCCAAAGCTTGGCGGGTGGTTTCAATGGAAAAGGCCCAATGGTGGTTGGTCATCTGTATCCAATCGCCCACCACAGGATTGGCGATCGCAAAGGCGGCGTGGCGGACACTAGGGCGTTTTACACTCTTTAAATAGCATTTCACGGCATCGACTATTGTGGCGTGGTCGTGGCAGGCCAAAACCTCAACGGACTCTAATTGCCCGGGGGCGACCTCCAGCCCAAAGCGGGCATTTGTCCCCCCAATGTCGGCTAAAAGGCGTGGGTAAGTGTTAGGCGCAATAGACATGGCAGACCACCTTATGAGAATTTAAGAGATGAGAGATGGGCAAACTAGGCTCTAGGGCTTGGGCCGCCCTCTCAAACACTGCCTTTTTTTCAGCTCCACTGATGAGCAAAAACAGCACTTGGCAATTCTCAAGTGCGCTTAAGGACATGCTTAATCTTTTAAAGGGGGCGTTTTTGGGGGTTGTGGCAACGATGGGCTCTTGGCTATTTAGGGCGTTTTCATACTCGGACGCACAGGCAAAAAGCGAAGCCGTGTGCCCATCAGCTCCCATGCCAAGCACCGCCAAGTCGGGTTGCGTGTAGCTTGCCTTTGCGTATTTTAAAAGCTCTTGGGTGCTTAAGCTAGAATCGAGCACTAAAGGCGTGAAAGGGGCAATTTGGGCTTTGTTTTGCAAAAAATGCGTGTGGATCAAAAGGGCGTTGCTTTCAGGGTCTGTTAAGGGCAACACCCGCTCATCGACAAGGCTAATGCGACACTTGCGCCACTCTAGGGATACTTGACTTAGGGCTTGCAAAAACGCGGTGGGCGACTTGCCTCCAGAAAGGGCCAGCCCCACTTGCTCTTTTATGCTTAACATCCGCCTTAATTGTGTGGCGATCTCAATGGCTAAGGCCTGCGCGCTCTCAAGGGGGGTTTTAAAAGTATAGAGCTTAAACATGGGTGATCCACGCTCGATTGTCTTTACTTAAAAGCGCAAAGGCGGCTTCAGGTCCAAAGCCACCCGCCGGGTAAGACAAAAGAGGGGTGAGGCCCTTTTGCCAAGACTCTAAAATGGGATCTATAAAGCTCCACGCGGCCTCTAGCTCATTTTGGTGGTTAAAGAGGGCTTGATTGCCCGCCACGACTTCTAAAATCAACCGCTCATAAGCGTCCATGCCCGCATCTAGTGCGCTCTTTAAAGCCCCCATGCCTTGCAGTTGCAACTTTAAACTGCATTGTGGCTGCAACGTGTAGACTAAAGTTTGTGTGGGCCCCTTAAACACAAAGACCACTTGCACCAAAGACGCGCCCATGCGCTTGCCCGTGCGTAGGTAAAAAGGCACTCCCTGCCAGTTTGGATGATCTAACTCCAGTTTTAAAGCGACAAAGGTTTCTGTTTGGCTGTTGGGGCTTACTTGCTCTTCTTGTTTGTAGCCCTTAAAATTTTGACTCGCGCTGTATTGTCCCCGCACCACTTGCGTTTTTAGCGATTCTTCATTGAGGGGTTTTAGGCTCTTTAGCATTTCTAACTTCGCTTGCCTCATGTCCTCTATGGGGGTGTTTGCGGGCATGGTGGCTAAAGCGAGCATTTGCAACATGTGGTTTTGGAGCATGTCGCGCAGCGCGCCCATCGGGTCGTAAAAACCCCCGCGGCTTTCCACTCCCAAAGTCTCTAGCACGCTGATTTGCACGTGGTCTAAGTAACTTGCCCCCAGCAAGCCGGCCAAGAAGGGGTTGTTGGCGCGCAAATAAAAGAGATTTTGCACGCTTTGCTTGCCTAAATAGTGATCTATGCGGTAAATTTGTTCTTCTTTAAAGTGTTGGCTGATTTGCCGACAGATTTCTTGGCAAGAGGCCAAGTTTGTGCCCAAAGGCTTTTCAAGCACAATTTTTACCCCCGGGGCGTTTAAGCCCACAGCGGCGAGGTTTTGGCACGCCTTCGCAAAAAACTCGGGCGCGATGGAAAAATAAATGATGGTGTTGGGGTGTGTGGCCTTGAGGGCTTGAAAATCTTTAGTCTTAGTTAAATCTAAGGGGGTGTAACTGACATATGTTGTGAAACTCTCCCACGCTGTGGGGTCTAGGTCTTTAACGTATTCCTTTGCCTTGATGCTGAGATGACGGATAAACTCTTGGGTGCTTAGGGGGCTTCTGGCACAAGCGGTGATTGTAGGCTTTAAGCCCGATAAGCTCGCCCTATACAAGGCGGGAAAGATTTTGCGCAAGGCTAAATCCCCTGTCGCCCCTAGTAAGATAAAGTGGCACTCTTGCATGTTCATCCTTTAGAGATTTGCAAAAAATTGTAGTATCATTGCCCCCATGATCAGACTACATGGAGGTGTGTATGCCTAAAAAAGCCCTAGAGGACATTACCAAAGGTATCGTTGAACGCAGTCGAGACACGAGAAAGGCCTATTTAGAGCGCATTGCAAAGGCGCAGGGTAAAATCCAGCGCAAAGATTTAGGTTGTGCCAATTTGGCCCACACCTACGCCAGCTTGCCCGAATCTGTGAAGGCCCAAATCAAAACAAACGACAAGCCTAATTACGCGATCATCTCCGCCTACAACGACATGCTCTCTGCCCACCAGCCATTAAAAGATTACCCCGAGTGGATCAAGGCAAAGCTTTTAACCCACAAAGCTTTTGGGCAAATGGCAGGAGGCGTGCCTGCGATGTGCGATGGCATCACACAGGGTTATAGCGGCATGGAGCTTAGTTTATTCTCGCGCGATGTGATCGCCATGAGTACTGCCATTGCACTCTCGCACAATGTTTTTGACGGGGCGTTTTACTTAGGGGTGTGCGATAAAATCGTGCCGGGCCTTTTGATCGGGGCTTTGAGCTTTGGGCATTTGCCCGCTATTTTTGTCCCCGCCGGGCCTATGGGAAGCGGTCTAGCCAATGCGCAAAAGTCCAAAGTGCGCGAGCTCTTTGCGCAGGGTAAGGTGTCTAGGCAGGAGCTCTTGGAAAGCGAGATGAAGTCTTACCATTCCCCGGGCACTTGTACTTTTTATGGGACCGCCAACTCTAACCAAATGGTGGTGGAATTGATGGGCTTACACTTGCCTAACTCCGCTTTTATCAACCCCCACACTTCTTTAAGAAGAGCCCTTGTAGAGCAAGCCGCCACCCACATGGCGACACGCACACCCAAGCCGGTGGGGGAAATGATTAGTGAAAAAAACATTGTCAATGCCATTGTGGGCTTGATGGCTACGGGCGGCTCGACCAACCACACCATGCACCTAGTCGCCATCGCCAAAGCCGCCGGGATTGTGATCAACTGGGATGACTTTGCTGCCATTTCTAAAATCACCCCTCTACTTGCCAAGATCTACCCCAACGGGCAAGCCGACATTAACCAATTTGAAGCCGCCGGCGGATTGGCTTTCGTAGTGCGTGAATTGCTAAAGGCTGGGCTGCTACACGAAGATTGCGACACGATCATGGGCCAGGGGCTAGAAGCCTACAGCAAAAACCCCTACTTAGACGGGGATCGAGTGGTTTATCAAGAGGGCGTTAAGGAGAGTCAGAACACCGACATTTTAAGGGGAGTTGATGCGCCCTTTTCATCCAATGGAGGGCTAGAAATCCTTAAGGGCAATGTGGGTCGGGCAGTGATTAAAGTGTCGGCCATCGCTGAGGAACACCACATCATTAAAGCCCCCGCCCTGATCTTTGAATCCCAACAGGACTTGATCGATCGCTTTAACCGCCAAGAGTTGCAAAGAGACTTCATCGCCGTCTTGTCCTACCAAGGTCCGCGCGCTAACGGGATGCCAGAGCTACACAAGCTCACCCCCATTTTAGGCGTACTGCAAGATCAGGGTTTTAAAGTGGCGTTGGTGACAGATGGGCGCATGAGCGGGGCATCGGGTAAAGTACCTGCTGCCATCCAAGTGAGCCCTGAAGCCCTTTTAGGCGGGGGGATTGCCAAGATTCAAGATGGAGATATGTTGCTTTTAGACGCTAAAAACGGGATTTTGCAAGTCTTAATAGAAGATAAGGAGTGGGAGGCGCGCAAGCCCTCCACACCTTTCATGCGCGAGCTCTTTGGCAGCGGGCGCGAGCTCTTTGCCGGTTTGCGTTTTTTAGTTGGCAGCACAGAGACGGGCGCAGTGAGCTTTGGAGAGTAGCCATGCAAAGCCTTGACATTTTAAACGCCGGGCGCATCATCCCCGTGATGGTCGTTGAAGAGGCCCAAAATGCCGTGCCTTTGGCCAGGGCTTTGGTGCAGGGGGGCATTAAGGTTTTAGAGATCACTTTGCGCACCAAAGAGGCTTTAGAGGCGATCAAACAAATCAGCCAAGAAGTACCCGAGGCAATTGTGGGCGCGGGCACGGTGCTAAACGCGATAGACTTTAAGAAAGCGCAGGTGGCGGGGGCTAAATTTGCCATTAGCCCGGGGCTTATCCCCGCTTTAGCGCAAATGTCTAAAGATTCGCCCATTCCGCTAATCCCCGGCGTGGCGAGTGCGAGCGAGGTGATGTTGGCTCTAGAATTTGGACTTAAATCCTTAAAGTTTTTCCCCGCGCAGGCAGCGGGGGGGGTGGCCATGCTTAAATCCTTTGCGGGCCCCTTTAAAGAGGTGTTTTTCTGCCCCACAGGGGGGATTTCTTTAGAGAACATGGGTGCTTATCTCAAATTAGACAATGTGCTGTGTGTGGGGGGGTCGTGGCTTGCGCCTAAAGAGCTGGTGCAGGCTAAAGAGTGGCCTAAAATCACGGCGATTGCACAAAGAAGTGTAGCGGTTGCGCAGGACATTTAGGGCTTTTTAACCTTTTGAGTTTATAATGGACACTTAGATTTTTTAAAAGGATTGTGGATGCGCGCACTGCTTTTAGCAGGGATTTTAGCCTTTTTATACACCGCTTGCACAGAGAGCAAACAACAGGTTTTAGAAGACGAAAAGGATTACACCCCCTCAGAAAAGACCATCTGGCAACCCGAACAAAAATAGTCCCTGGACCCCACGCCCTGATGTGGCTAGCTAAGATATACAGCGCAAAGGCGCTTAGAATCAGGGCACAAAGGTAGTCGGCCGCTTTGTAGTGTTTGTCATAGTGTGTGCGCACCTTTTTGTTAGAAAACAAGAGGGCCACTGCTAAAGAAAATGCTGCTAAACAGAGCATGGCTTTGGGGTTTAGAATGTTGGTGAGAAACCCACTTAAGAAAACCCGCCTTGTGCTGGCAGGTTTCCATTTAAGGGGTACGCTGGGTCTTGAGCACATCAAAGCCAATAGAGCAAATAAAACGCCCCCAAAAGAGCCGGTAAAGTTTGCAAAAGGGGAATGCAACAAACAGACTTTTTAGGCCAAACAAAGAAAGCACAATCCACACAAAAACCCCCAGCACCACGCCTAAAGTGGTTTTTAAGCGTATATGTGCTGATTAAGAAAAATCCGGCCCCGGGGTCAGTAGAGCCAAAAAATGGATGTCTAAAACCAACCACAAATCCACAAAGACCCTTGAGTTTTCACACCGATTATAGCGTTTAACCCCCCATAAACTTAAGTTATAATGCCTTTTCTATTAGCTAAGTTAGAAAAAGATTTATTCGAGCGCGAGGAGTGCGCGCGCTTAGTGTTGCTAGCGATGTTTGCTCGCAAAGCCATCTTTTTGTACAGACCGCTCGGCACCGCAAAATCGATGATCGCTAGAAAAGTCAGCCTTCCTTTGGCACACCTGAAGATTTCTTTTAGCGCGCTGTTGCACCGCTTTTCTACCTGAAGATATTTTTGGTCCCCTTGACATCGGGTAACTCAAACAAAACCGCCTAGTGCGCAACACCGGTTATTTTTGAAAATTTACGCTAAACTGCCAAAATGCTTAACAAAGAAGAAATCAAAACATTAAAAGAGATAGAGTCCAAGTATTACTTACAGCCTATCTTAGAGTTGATTAATAAGGATATAGACTCCACAAAAATGACATGGTTTGGCGTTTTTGATTGTCTCTACCACTATATGATAGAGTCTAGGTCTGCTGTGAATGCCTTGATTGAAAAGCGGGTCAGTGATGGAGAAATTAGAGACGCTAACCAGGCTAGAAAGAGTATTGCCGGGAATGCTTTTTCAAGCCTGATTATTTATACTTTTCTCAAGAATAAAATAGGGGGAGCGATTGCACCTCACATTTTTATCAGCGCAAAGCCCGCGCAAGTCCCCCATTTTAAAGAGTTGTTCCAAATCCAAATAGGAGAGGAGACTCAAAAGCCCGATGTGGATTTAGTGGTTTATAGCCTTGACTCTGTGGGTGCATTGAAAAATTGCCTCATTTGATCCCTTAAAACTTCTTTGCGTGAAAGAGCGGCACAAACTTATAAATGGAAACTCTTGATGGAGATCGCTAACTCAGACTCTAAGCTGAAAGAAAAATACGACATTGTGTATAATCCCCCTATTATGCCCTTAGTGTGTTTTGCAACCATCAACTTTTATAATGAAATTGATCGCCCCCAGCAAAGAGGCATGTTTAAGTTTTTTGATTACGCTTTTATTGGAAAACCCATTTATGATAGAGATTTTATTAAACCTTTGAGCTATCTCATAACATACATTGAGAAGCAACTATGATCGCGAGCGTCTATAATCAAAAATACGATTTTGTAGGACAAAGTTATGCCTCTTTTTACCCCAATTTGCATAAATACCCGGCAACGATGTTGCCCCAAATTGGTTTAGAATTACTCCAGGAGTTTGGAGCGCAAAAAACCAATCTACTAGACCCTTATTGTGGGAGCGGGAGTAGTTTTATCAGTGCTTTAGAATATGGGATCAAGGACCTAAGCGGTTTTGATCTCAATCCTTTAGCCATTCTTATCAGCAGGGCAAAATTGAGTTACATAGACAAAACGGAGCTTTTAGATAAAAAAGAACGCTTATTGGAGTCGATGACACAGCGTTTTAGAATTGAAAATGCTCCCATCACAAATGCCCATTTTTGGATAGAAGAACAAGCGCAACAAGATTTAAGCAACATTTTTTATCATATTAGCCGGGTGCAAAGCGAAGCCAAAACTCTTTTTTTGCTAGCCTTTAGTGAAACCTTAAGGGAAGTCAGTTACACGCGTAACAATGAATTTAAGCTTTTTAGAATGAAAGATTACCAAAACTACAAGCCCAACACCTATGGAGTTTTTTACCACAAGATAGAAACCATTACTAAGCATTATTTGCGTTTTTACCAACGCCATACAAAAAATATCGTCTTTGATCTCTGCAACTCTGGTTTTCAAGCAAGCCAGCGGACTTTTGATACTCTGCTCACTAGCCCGCCCTATGGAGATTCTAAAACCACTGTGGCTTATGGGCAATTTAGTGCTTTCATTAACGAGTGGTTAGGTTTTAAAAACGCGCGGAAATTAGATTCTCAACTCTTGGGAGGCTTGAAGGCTAAAACACTTTACACCAAGGGGAGTGTTGGAAATGTGATCCAAGAAATCGCAAAATTGGATGCAAGACGGGCTTTAGAAGTTTCAAGTTTTTATGATGACCTAGAGCGCAGCATTCAAAATATTATGCCCTCCCTAGCTTACAAAGCTTTGATCTTTTTTGTGGTGGGGAATCGGCGTGTTAAAAACTTTATATTGCCCACAGATCGTTTTATTGTAGAAGTGTTGTGTGCGTGCGGGTGCAAACACTTGAGTACGCTTGAGCGCAAAATTTCTAATAAATCCATGCCCCTTAAAAATTCGCCCACCAACCGCACCGGACTTAAGAGCAAAACAATGGATACAGAGAAAATCGTTGTGTGCCAAAAAAAGTAAAAAGCGTTAGTAGAGTTAGAGCAGGGAGGCAAATAACAAGAGCAAAAGGGTTTTTCTTTGCAGGGGACTAACCCCGCGTGTTTAAACCTCGCCCAAATTAAAGCCCTCTTTAATAAAATCAAAAACAATAAAGTCTTAATGCAAATCTGCGATCTGCTTGGGCGCATGAAAGAAATATAACAAGAAATGATTAAGAAGCTTAAAAGCTATTCTCATACGGAACGCCACCCTACTATGGATGATAAAGAGGAGATTTGTGGGATTCATTTAAGCCATGATTTAGAAAATTTGATCCCCCAAGAGCTGACTTTACTCAATGGCCCCGATTTAGAAACTCTCTTGTATCTCAAATTTGTAGAAACGCCTTTTTTGCTTTGAACCAGTGGTCCAATGAGTGGCGATCCTGAGCTTATTGCTAAGGCCTTGACTTTATTTTTAGCCGTGCATGCCAAGAGAGTAAAACGGGCATGCTATTTGATTAATTTTAGCGAGGGGACAATCGCGCTAGATTTGAGCGGTGTGGATTGGATGGCTAGACTTAACAAATTTCTGACCTCTAGTTTTAGCGGCGGTTGGGAAAGTTAGAAGATGGCGCGACATTCAAAGACGGTGCCCACATGTGACTACCTAAACTCCAGATAGCGTAACCCACTCAGTCAATACTGGCGCTACTTAAGACGCACACGCCACCGCGGGCAGTGTGGCCTAAAGAACTTAAAAAATGAACTTAAAAAATCAAGTACACGCCTAACCCTTTTGCGTCTCTAGATCTTTTTTCTATAAACAGGCTTTAAAGATGGTGCCCTTAAACCCTATAACAATCCATCCCCCCCTTTCCCATTTTCTTGCGAGATGTTATAATCTTTTTTTTAAGCTTATCGTCCTCTAAATATTTCATCACTTCTTCAAGCCACTCTTTAATCTCTCCCTGATTTTCTTCCATCGCTGCCTTATCCGTGGTGGGACACACACTTCTAGAGTTTTGTGCATAGATATGCTCTAAACTCCACTGCTCTAAAACAAAGCGGTTGAATTGAAAATAGGCATTGGAAGATTGGTCGCTAATAAGATGGGCCAAATTAAAGAGCAAGAGGATATTTTGAATGGTTGGTCTTTGCTTGCCATCGTTGTAGGTCAAATCTTCTAGACTTTTGTCTTTGAGCGAGGCTTGGACTTTTTCTTTGACTCTTGCAAAAAGGTATTTGGCAAACTCTTTTTCATCCTCATGCTTTAACCATTGTTGGTGCAAGTCATGTATTCTATCTCCCGTATAGATCAAAAAACCAAAATGGTGAAAAATTTCTCGCTCAATAAAGTCGTTGCCTTTCTTTGACGCAAAACCTGAAAGTGTGGCCATCGCTTCTTCAAGGTTATCCCACTCATCATCCATAGATTCATTTTCATATTGTTTGTCAAAATAAGCAAACAAATAATCCTCTTCATTCTTGTGGGGTACAATTGCCTTAAGATAAGCTGTAATCCTTTGGATGTCATCTAATAGGACTGGTTTCTTGTATTGCTTATCCCCCACAACCTCTATGATCTCCATGATGTCCTTGGCTTCCACACGCTCCAATACACAATAAATAAAATCTCTCTCCTCTCTAGCCTTTTTCTCTGCCCCATACCATTTTTTAGCCATATTTTCGATC
>NZ_CDMG01000002.1:576077-578799 GCF_001282945.1 Helicobacter ailurogastricus | reverse complement strand
CTTTGAGAGCTTTAAGGGGGCGGATGTTGGGGAGAAAGTAGCTAATGGCATTGAAGAGATTGTGCAGAGGGGAGAAGTGCTTGAGAATGCGGGGGTTTATACTATTCGCCTTAAAAATCAGAATGGGAGTTTTAGAGTCGGATTGTCTAGGGGATGGAGTGAGCAAGGCAACAACCATTGGGTAATCACAGCGTATAAAGACGGGGATGGAGTTAAACCCCCTCGCACAGATTCCCGACCAAGCTACGACCCCAAAGGGGCTGAGTATGGAACCGATCTTACTCAGAGGGGTAGAACTGACTCTACCACATCCCCCCTTAATAAAGACTCAACGCCTAAGCCAGAAATCAAGTTTAAGAGTCCCAAACAAGAAGCCTACTTTTATAAAGTCCTCCAAAGAGACTTAAGCGTTCATAAGGGGCAGGACTATATCCCCACCTTTTCTGCAGAGATCAAGCCAGAAGAGACAATCGCCATCACGCCTGCCTCATTGTTTAAAATGCATTTTGACAAATACCCCCGCATTAAAGCCCTCTTTGCAAACCCCGATGCGGTGTTTAAGCAAGAAGAGGGGTATTTGTTTGTCAAACAGACTCGAAAGCCCGAAAATGGACACACCGACAAGCTTTACGACCTAGCCACTCTGACGCGTCAAGCCGATGGCCGTTTTAATTTAGAATTTAAAGAAATCCTAGAGTATGGCCCCACAGAGCCTGCCAAGATTAGAAAAGCCTATCTTAACGATGAAGTGATGTTATATCGCTTCACCCCCCCAAGCCCTACAAAAAGCCCTACAAAAACTAAGGCCAAAGGGCCACAACCCGTATTTGTGTCCAGTGCTGAAAGGGTGCAGCTCACAAAAGAAGGCTACAAAACAGAAGCAGAGCTTGTGGCTTTAATGCAAAAACGCCATGGCACACAGATTGCCCAACAAGACGGGTTGTCTATTGTAGATGATAGAACCCCCATGAATGCTGATTTTGGGATAGTTGTAGGGCGTAAATACAACGATGCGCGAAAAAATTATGAAACCGGGTGGGTGCAAGACAATCTAGAGTCCTTAAATGAGATGCGCGGCTGGCTTAAATCAAACCCGCAAAGAAGCCTCCAAACCCCTAATGCCTATTTGCGCCCCGAAGTGGGATATATTGACCTTGTAGCCGCCCCAGATTATGGGCTTAGTCGCATTTTTACGATGGCTAAAGAAGGCAAATTAGAGGGTGTCAATGATAGAAGCATTGCAGACTACATCCAACATGCCCTAGAAAGAGGCCAATTTAGCAAACTATCCCCCACAAGTGTCGCTTTTGATTACGAACCCTCCTTCAACTCTAGCGGGCTTAAATTACGAGCAATCATTGCCTACACCCGCCCACAAGAGCGCGGATCATATAGGTGGGTTTTGCAAGATTTTAAGGTCATTGATGCCAAAGAGACACCTAAGAACACACCGAGGGGAGGAAAGCCCCCGATAAAAAAAGGGGATTTGCCTACCAAAAGCACCCTAAAAGAGGACTTAAGCCCACAGGAGATCAAAAGCCATATTGAGGGATGGGATTTAAGCCCAAAAGCCAATGCCAATCACAAGCAACGCTTAAGGGTTTCTAAAATTGACCCCATAGAGGCGCAAGAGCTAGCCAAGGCCTTTAAGTTTAAGGGAATAAGGGATTTAGTTCGAGAGATTGACGCGCACCAAGTGCTCCACGCTTTAAGTGAACACGGCGATGAGGCTAAAGAGGCTAGACGGGGGCAAATTGCGATCACGCTAGAGGACATCGCCCACTACCAAGAATACATCAAAAACCCCGACTTTAAAAGTGTGCAAGATAATGGGCGCATTGTCTATGGCAAGCAGATCAACGGGCATGCGGTGGTGATTGAAGAGGCTTTAATAGGGCAAGACAAGTTAAGGTTTTTTGATATGTGGAAGCTAAAGGGGGCATTGAATGAAAAGGTTTTGCTAGCCCACAGCCAACGCCCTAACACGACTCCAAGCCTTGATCTTGAAGGCCGTATGCCTAGCATTGAAAGCGACTCTACCACAACCCCCCTTAAAAAGCAAACCACAGCACAGGGGAAAAACTACCTAAAGAGCCTAAGCCCTGAAGAGTTAAAAAAGGCAGAGGACGAAACTTACCAAGATTTAAGCCTTTTAGCTACAAAGCCCCTAAGCACCACGCCTTTGACTAAAGAGCAACTTTTTAAAGAGCTCAAGGGCTATAAGCATTTTGGGCACGACTTTACAGAGTTCAGAGATAAGGGGTTAGAGGCCCTAGAGCTCATCGCCAAGAAAAAGCACGGACAAGTGTCCGGGGCTTACTATAGGGCAGACTTAGGCGCGATTGACATAGGCTACCAGTTGCCCCTAAGCAACAACACCCAAAGGGGGTTAGTGGATTTATTGGCGGGTCGAGGGGCTAGCGACACACAGACCAATATTTACTATTGGGGCAAGCCAGCATTAGCGCCTTTTGCAGGCAACACAGACAAAGAAAAGATTTTAAGAGCGGTGGATAAGATTATCAAGGAGGGCACCTACAGCCTAGAGGAGGGGCACCACATGCTAAACCTAGAGCTAGACAATGGCATTTATCAATTAGAGCTCTTCCCTCTAAGCCTTAAACAGCCTAGCCACTTTTACCCCATGTCCATCCAATACCACCACAAACCTAAAAACCCCAATAGCCCTATGGAGCGTGAATAAACGCCTTTAAACGGCGTT
>NZ_CDMG01000002.1:457267-574984 GCF_001282945.1 Helicobacter ailurogastricus | reverse complement strand
GGGGGGGGGGGGGGGGTACGCCCCAGCCTTTGAGCGTCAAAACTTTGAGGGTTTAGAAACTTGGGACACTTCGCATGTAACGAATATGCGGGGCATGTTTTATCGGGCAATTTTATTTAATCACGACATTTCTAGTTGGAATGTGTCTAGGGTTAGAGATATGGGTTTGATGTTTCGCAAATGTGGGCTTTTTAACCAGCCACTAAATGGGTGGAATGTGTCTAGTGTTACAAAGATGTTTTATATGTTTTGGGGTTGTGAAGATTTTAACCAGCCCTTAGACAACTGGGATGTGTCTAGAGTCATGGATATGACTTTCATGTTTAAAGAATGTGAAAATTTTAACCAAGACTTAAGTACATGGAATGTATCTAGCGTTCAAGATGGTTTAGACAATATGTTTAAAGATTGTTCGAGTCTTAATTATAAGCATTACCCATTTTGGTATAAAGGGAAGCGTCCTTTCAGGCAGTCCATCTAGGCATCAAGTTTTAGACTTAAGCTAGGGTTATAGCAAACTAACTCTATAGCCCCAACTCCCCCCCAACTTTTGCTATAATCCCGCCTATGCAAAAATTTAAGAAAATTCTACTCATTGGTTCGGGTCCCATTGTCATAGGGCAGGCGTGCGAGTTTGACTACTCCTCTAGCATTGCCCTTAAGACGCTTAAAAGCTTAGGCTATGAAGTGGTGCTTTTAAACTCCAACCCCATCACCATCAACACGGACAAAGCCCTAGCCTATAAGACCTATATTGAGCCCATTAACATACAAAATGTGCTTAAAATTGTCGAGCAGGAGGGCATAGAGGCGATTTTACCCACAATGGGGGGGCAGACGGCGTTAAATATCATGGTGGAGTTGCACCAGCAGGGGCATTTTGAGGGGGCTCTTAAAAATGTCAAACTCTTAGGCGCGAAGATTGAGAGCATTTTAAAGGCAGAGGATCGGCGCGCGTTTAAGGAGTGCATGCTAAATATCGGGCTAGATTTACCCAAAGGGGGGTATGCCTACAGCGAGGAGGAGGCGTTAAGTGTGGTCAAAGAAGTGGGCTTTCCTTGCATCATCCGCTCTAGTTTCACTTTGGGCGGGGAGGGCAGCTCTGTAGCCTTTAACATTGAGGAGTTTAGGGACTTAGCCAAATTCGCCCTAGAGGCATCGCCCATCAATGAAATCTTGATTGAAGAGAGCTTATTAGGCTGTAAAGAGTTTGAAATGGAGGTGGTGCGCGATTGCAAGGATAATTGTGTGATCGTGTGCTGCATTGAAAATGTCGATCCGATGGGGATACACACCGGGGACAGCATCACCATAGCCCCTGCCTTGACCTTGACAGATAAAGAATACCAGCGCATGCGCGATGCCAGCTTTGCCGTACTGCGGGCGGTGGGCGTGGATACGGGGGGGGCGAATGTGCAATTTGCCATCAAAGATAGGCGTTTATTGGTGATTGAAATGAACCCTAGAGTTAGTCGTAGTTCTGCCCTAGCCAGCAAAGCCACGCTGTTTCCCATCGCCAAAGTCGCCACGCTTTTAGCTTTGGGGCACACTTTAGAAGAGATACAAAATGACGTCACCCAGAGCACGACTTGCTTTGAGCCGACCTTAGATTACATCATCACCAAAATCCCGCATTTTGACTTTGAGAAATTCCCCCAAGTGGACACGACTTTAGGCACTTCTATGAAGAGCATCGGCGAGGTGATGGGGATTGGAGGGAGCTTTAAAGAGAGTTTGATGAAAGCCCTAGAGAGTGATTATCTTTTAAAGAATTTGCGCGTCTTTCTAGAGAGCCCCCTAGATTTGGCGTTTTTGAAAAAAGAACTACGCCGCCCCAACCCTAAACGCTTACTTTACGCCATGCACGCTTTTAGCGATGGTTTAAGCGTAAATGAGGTGCATGATTTATGCTATATCGATCCTTACTTTTTAAACGAGATAGCCGAAATCGTGCAAGCCCTCTTAGGGCTCAAAGAGGCAGATAATGCCTTACTTAGCGATAAATCCGCCCTATTTAGACTCAAAAGCATGGGCTTAAGCGATTCATTGATCGCCAGTTTTTTAAGCATGGGCGAGTCAGAGGTGCGCCAAGCTAGGGATACCCTAGACTTGCACCCTAAAATGTACCAAGTGGATTTGAGTGCCAATGAGTTTAAAAGCCCCACGCCCTACCTATACAGCACTTACGCCCCCGTCTTTCCCGCTCACAACAACCCCCCCAAATCCACCCGCCAAAAGGTGATTTTAATCGGCTCGAGTGCCAATAAAATCGGGGTGGGCATGGAGTTTGACTACGCCTTGACGCACGCCAGCCTTGCATTAAAGAAAATGGGCTTAAGTCCTATCATTATCAACAACAACCCCGAGACGATCAGCACCGATCATGACACCAGCGACACGCTCTATTTTGAGCCCATCACTTTAGAGCATGTCCTAGAGATTGTGGCAAGAGAGAGGGCGCATTTAATGGGCGTGGTGGTGGGCTTTGGGGGACAAACGCCCTTAAAAATTGCCAAAGACTTAGAAGCCCTGAATATCCCTTTGCTAGGCACCGCCTTTAAGAACATTGAAATTGCCGAAGAGCGGGATTTATGCCATAAACTTTTAGATCGCTTAGACATTGCCTACCCGAAGGGCTTATGCGCCAACTCTAGGGAGCAAGCCCTAGAGTGTTTAGAGCAGCTAGAGCTGCCCCTCATCTTACGCCCAAGTTTTGTGCTAGGGGGGGCAAAAATGCGGATTTTACGCACCAAAGAGGAGTGTTTAGACTACATAGAACACTACAGCTTTGAAACCAGCCTTTTAATGGATACTTTCCTAGAAGATGCCCTAGAGCTTGATGTGGATGCCATTTGCGACCAGCAAAGCGTCTTTGTGTGTAGCGTGCTAGAGCATATCGAGCCGGCGGGTATCCACTCAGGCGATAGCACTTGCTTTATCCCCCCAAGCCTAAGCCCGCAAGTTTTAGAGGAGGTTTATACCCAAACGCAAAAAATCACCTTGGGCTTACAAGTATTGGGGCTCGTGAATATCCAATTTGCCTACAAGAATAACCAACTCTTTGTGCTAGAGATCAACCCCCGCTGTTCGCGCACCGTGCCCTTTGTGTCTAAGGCACTTGGGCTAGACATTGCAGCGATGGCGATCGGGGTGATGGTGGGGCAAAAATTGGAAGAGATGAAGGGGCTAGAAAATAAAGGCGGGGGGTTATTTTTAGCCAAGCCTTTAAACTATGTCTTTGTCAAAGAGAGCGTGTTTCCCTTTAATAAACTCTATGGGGCGGATTTGGTGCTAGGGCCTGAGATGAAAAGCACGGGCGAGGTGGCAGGCGTGGGCTACACTTTAGCCGAAGCCTTTTATAAATCCCAGCTTGCGTGCAACAACCCCATCAAGCACAGCGGGCATGTCTTTGTGTCGCTCAAAGATGCCGACAAGCAAAGGGCGATGCCTTTAATGCGCGCCTTTGCTAGCTTGGGCTTTAAGCTTTACGCCACCACCGGGACGCACAAGGCACTGCAAGCTGAGGGGCTAGAGAGCGTGCAGGTGCTTAAAATCTCTGAGGGGCGGCCCAATATCTCGGATTTTATGCTAAACCATGAAATTGACATGGCGATCAACACCAGCGACCGGGTGAGCGAGGACTCTAAGATCATCCGCATGCAAGTGCTCAAAAACAAAATCTCCTATTTCACCACCCTAAAGGCGGTAGAAAAGGTGCTTTTGAGTTTGCTAGAATACTCTAAATTCAGCCACAACCCCCCCGTAAGCTTGCAGGAGTTGCAGGGAGTCTAAGCGTAGCTTAGACTTAGGAGCGTAGCTTAGATTTGAAAGCGTAGCTTACTCAAGAGCTTTTAAGGCCTGAAAGCAGAGAAGCTCTTCAAAAGAGAGTGCGCTCGCATGCCTTAGCCAAAGGTGATTGGCTTTGATTTTACGCATTAAAAGCTTGCTTTGGATTTTTTCTAAGAGTCTTTGCACTTTAAAGATTGCGAACTTTTTAAACACGGCTCTAAACACATGATAAAGGTGGGTGGTTGTAAGGTCTGTGTTTCTATTGATAAAGACTTGAAAATCTAAATTTAGTGTGATGTCCGCACTTTTGAGGGTTTCAAAGCGTAAATGCGTGTAAGTTTTAAGCTGGGTTTATGAAGATTGCTAAAGGCAACCGAGATGTTTTTTGAGCTTGTTAGAATGCTCCAAATTCAGCCACAACCCCCTATAAGCTTGCAGGAGTTGCAAAGGCTTAGGCGGGGTCTTAAGTTTGGGGGCGGTGCAACCATTTTTAAAGGCGCTCCACAGAGATTATGCTTATTCAAATCTTATACAAGCACGCCCCCCGATACAGAGTTAGAACGCCCACCTGATAAAAAAGCTACCCATTGGCAAGGTTAAAAAGTGGATTTTAAACAAAATATGGGCTCTTTTGTGTCATTATCCATCTTAAAGATTTTTGCGCTAATTTTTGCCCTTGGATTGGCAAGGATTTTGCAAAGTAAATCCGAGGATTAAATGATGGTGTCTAAACGAAAACCCAATTTTCTATTTTCACTTAGTGCTCTTGTTTTAGGGATTGGTGCTTTTTCTGCCCCACTAAGTGCAGAGAAAAACGGCGTGTTCATAGAGGGTGGCTTTCAGTATTCGTATGCTTCCGGTAGTTTTGCACAATTCACATCAACGCAATACACAATCCCGGGGATGCCTGGCATCACAACCAACGCCAACAATCTCTACCGGGGCAATCTCTATGGGGGAGATGTCCAAGTGGGGTTTAAAATGTTTTTTGGGCAAGAAAGTCGTTTTGGATTGCGTTTTTATGGATTTTTTAGCGGGCAAGGAGGACAGGCCAATTCTATGAGTAGCCGTAACTCCGATCCCGATTTTGTTGTGGCCAATTTAAAGGTCGGTAATTTCTTTTATGGAGGGGGGTTGGATATGCTCTACAACTTCTATGATAACGATGAGAGTTCGTTTGGGGTCTTTGCGGGAGCGATGGTTGGGGGGAGCTCTTGGTCGATGGGCAAGGACAAGTATTGCCACTGGGCCGGTGTCTATCAACACGGCCAACCTAGTGGATGTGTTACGCTAAATCAGTTTTTTGACAAGCAGGCGAGCATCAATAACCAATACTATCCCGGCCTCAAATCCACCTATGCGCCCAACTTCGTGCAAGTGATCGTTAATGTAGGTTTTAGATTTAATGTCAATAAACACCAAGGCATTGAAATGGGGGTGCGTATCCCTATCATCAACGATCCTTACTACACCAACAAAGGGACTTATACAGTGGGGCGGTTTCTCAAAGTTAATAGCAAAGATGCCATTAGGTTTAGACGCAATGTGGCGGCGTTCATTAATTATGTGATCAACTTCTAAAACCACGAATGGTTTGGGTTTGGGCGATTGGGCGCTAAAGCGCATTCGCGCTTGTTGGTTTAACAAATCACAACGATGTTTTTTACACTCGATCTTTGATAGCCCCGCAACCAACCCCCCAGCTAGGGGGTTTAAGTAAAACTTTTTAAGACGCCCTACGCCTTTGGGGCGATCATATGAGCGGGGACGACCCAAGAATCAAAGTCTTTTTCACTCAAAAGCCCTAATTCTAGGGCGGATTCTTTGAGACTGATGCCTTTCTTATGGGCGTTTTTGGCGACTTTAGCTGCGTTTTCATAGCCGATGTGTGGGTTAAGGGCGGTAACCAACATTAAAGAGTGGTGCAAATAGTAGTCGATTTTGTCTTTATTGGGCTCGATGCCGCTCGCGCAATGTTCGTTGAAGCTAAACATCCCATCGGCTAAGAGCTTCACGCTCTGTAAAAAGTTATAGATGATGACGGGCTTAAAGACATTGAGCTCAAAATTGCCCTGAGAGGCCGCAAAGCCCACCGCCGCATCGTTGCCCATCACTTGCACGACCACCATTGTTAAGGCTTCGCATTGGGTGGGGTTGACTTTACCGGGCATGATAGAGCTGCCCGGTTCGTTTTCTGGGATGTGTAATTCGCCCAAACCACAGCGCGGGCCGCTGGCAAGCCAGCGGATGTCGTTGGCAATTTTCATTAAATTAGCCGCCAGTCCTTTTAATGCCCCGTGGGCGAAAGTGATCGCATCGTGGCTGGTGAGGGCGTGGAATTTATTAGGCGCGCTTTTGAATGTTTGCCCCGTAAAGCGGGTCAGCTCCTCAGCCACCTTTTCAGATAATTGCGGGTGGGCGTTTAAGCCTGTGCCCACAGCAGTTCCGCCGATGGCTAGCTCTCTTAAGCCCTCCAAACTCTCTAAAATCTGCGCCTTAGAGTGCTCGAGCATGCTGACATACCCGCTAAACTCTTGGCCCAAAGTTAAAGGGGTCGCGTCTTGTAGGTGGGTGCGCCCGATTTTAATGATGTCCTTAAATGCCTCACTTTTGGCGTGCAAAGTGGTGTGCAGGACATCTAGGGCGGGCAAGAGTGTTTGGGTGAGCTCCAACACGGCCACAATGTGCATGGCGGTGGGGAAAGTGTCGTTCGAGCTTTGGGACATATTGACATGGTCGTTGGGGTGGATCAATTTTTCTTTTCTAAAATCCGCCCCCAAAATCTCGGTCGCGCGGTTGGCGATGACCTCGTTCATGTTCATATTCGTCTGTGTCCCGCTGCCCGTTTGCCATATGGCTAAAGGAAACATCCCTTCTAACTTGCCCGCTAAAATGTCCTCGCAAGCTTGCATGATCGCGCCCGCCTTTTTCGCGTCCAACTTGCCTAAGTCTTGATTGACTTTGGCTAGAGAGCGTTTAAGTTTGGCAAAAGCGGCGATGAGCTCGGGGGGCATTTTTTCCACGCCGATTTTAAAATTCTCAAAACTCCTTTGGGTTTGCGCCCCCCAATATTTGCTATCTTCTACTTTGACTTCACCCATAGTGTCATGCTCTACTCTATAATGCATGCATCCATCCTTTCAAAAAATTTTTAAAACTTTAGCACATTTACACAAATTTTACACAATCCTTGCCTAGAATGGGGCATTTTAAATCAAGGAGAAACCATGAAAAAATTTGCCTTTTTATTCTTAGCGGGGGCTTTGGCTTTGAGCCTAAACGCCTACGAGTTGAAGTTTAAAACCAAAGAGGCCGACATTGCTCTAAAGTCTGCTAATAAATTTGTCAATGGCGACAATAAGTTTAGCATCACCCCTAGCTTGCACGGCAAGGCTTTAAAAGGGGCTCAGGTGAAAGTAAAATTTAGCATGCCTGAAATGCCGGGCATGCCAGCCATGCACGAAAGCGCCAAGTTAAAAGAGAAAGATGGGGTGTATGAGGGCTCTGTGAATTTGCCCATGAATGGGACTTGGCAAGTTAAAGTGGAGGTGAAAACCAAGGACGGGCACATTTATAAGGGCAAAGGCAGCGTGGATATCTAATGCGCGCGCTCATTGTTGCTTTGTTGTTGGCTTTGCAGGGCGTGGCCTTGCAGAGTGCGCCGCTGGATTTACAAGTTGTTTATAAAAAATATCTTGTTAAAAACGCCAAGATCGCGAGTTTGCAAGCACAAATAGACAGCTTACAAGCGCAGGCGCAGGCGGTGAGCCGTTGGGACAACCCCATCTTGTATGTGGGTTACAACAACGCCGATGTCAATAACTTTTTCATCTTAGATTCGAGCTTTATGCAAAGCATCAGCGTGGGGCTTAGCCAAAAGTTTGATGTGACCGGCAAAAGGCACACGCAAAAGCAAGTGGTGCAAATCGAGCGCCAAAAAAAGATTTTAGAATTAGAGCAACTGAAACAACAAATCGCGATCAATATTTTAACCAACGCCGTCAATGTCTATAAAAACACCCAAAAATTAGCTTTGCTTAAAGACGCTTTAGGCAATTTAGACAGCTTGTTATATAGGGCCGAGCACTCGAGCAGCCCCGATCAAATCGCCATTGCCAAGTTAGAAGTGATTAAAGCGCAATGGGAAATCAAGCAAAACGACTTGCAAGACAGCCTAGCGGATAATAAAATCAACATCAGTGAATTTACTTTTAACCAAGTTGATTTATTAAGCCTAGCGCCCAGCCCCGTGGCTTTCAAGCCCGAGCATGAGATGCAAGAAATCATGGACACCAACCGCACGATTAAAATCGCCAGCTTGCAAGATGGCCAAGCCTTAAAAAACATCACTTTAGCCAAAAAGAGTTTTTTAGAAGATATCAATGTGACCGCTAACTATCTCTTCCGCTCCAAAATCTTTGACATGTTCACCATCGGCGTGGCCATCCCCTTGCCCATTTATGGCAAACAAAGCAACACCCTACAACAACGCAAACAAGAGCATTTAGTGGCGCTAAATGCCTTAGAAAACACCAAAAACAGCGTGCAACACAATGCCCGCAAATTGATTAAAAAACTCACACAATTGCAAAAGAATTTAGCCAACATCGAGCAAATTTTACAAGCCAGCGAGCACATCGTGCAAATCTACAAGGACAATTTGCCCTCCTCGCAGGGCGATTATAACAGCTATTACAACGCCTTTAACGACACCATCAACACGAAATTACTACAACTAGAAACCCAAAGCACTTTAGCCACCACCTATCTTGCGCTAGAAAACCTCAAAGGGCTGAAATGAAAAAGTGGATTTTTGGGCTTTTATTGGGCTTGGCGCATTTGCAAGCAGTGGGTAGCGTGGCGGTGCAACTTAAAGAGTTTGCCCCCTTTAGGCGGTATTACGCCACTTTGCAGGCCGATGAGCGCAAAGTGTATTCTTACAATCTGCGCTTTGACGGCTTCGTGGAAAAACTCTATGTCAATCGCACCTACCAAAGCGTGAAAGCAGGGGATAAACTCTTTAGCATTTACTCCCCTGCTTTGATCTCCGTGCAAAGCGAGTTGCTCTCTTCCTTGCACTTTAATAGACAAGTCGCGCAAATGCAAGAAAAGTTGCGCTTGCTTGGCGTGGGAGCGGGCGAGATCAATAAAATCATGCAAACTAAAAAAGTGCAAAACAGCGTAGAAATGCTAAGCCCATTTAGCGGCGTAGTTTTTACTAAGAACATCAATGAGGGAGAATTTATTAAAAGTGGGGCTTTGGTGTTTCAAATCATTGATTTAAAAGCCCTATATGTCTTGGTGCGGGTCAATCAAGAGGATTTGGATTTTGTGCGCCACTTGTCTAAAGCGCAGATCAAGATCGAGGGCGTGCCCGGGGTGTTTGATTTAGAGTTTTCTAACATCAACCCCCTTGTGGGCGCACAAGATAAAATGCTTGAGGCCCGCTTCATTTTAAAAAACCCCAGTAATCTTTTTTTCCCCAACATGTTTGCTAAGGTTACGATTTACCAACCCACGCAAAAAATGCTTATCTTGCCTAAAGAGGCGGTGTTGATTAAAAACGGGCGGGCAGTGGTGTTTAAAAAAGATGACGACTCGTTTGACATCACAGAGATCAAGGCTAAACGCTTGAGCGATGGGAGTTATCAGGTTTTAGAGGGCTTGAAAGCGGGCGATGAAGTCGCTAAAAATGCGCTCTTTATTTTGGATGCGGATGCGATCAACAATGGGGATGAGTGATGATTAACGCGCTCATCTCTTTAAGCCTTAAAAATAAGTTAGTTGTGTTGATGGTGACTTTCTTGCTCTTTTTAGTGTCTCTATGGGCGATGAAAAACACCCGTTTGGATGCTCTACCCGACTTATCGCCCACGCAGGTGGTCGTGCAAGTGAGTTATCCTAACCAAAGCCCGCAGGTGGTGCAAGAGCAAGCGGTCTATCCTTTGGTGGCTAACTTTATGGGGATTGCTGACATTGAAACCGTGCGGGGGATTTCTAGCTATGAAACGGGGTTGGTGTATATCATCTTTAAAGACGGCGTGGATTTGTATTTTGCCCGCGATCGGGTGAGCGAGCAGATGGCGCGGGTGAAGTTGCCCGCTGGGGTGAAGGTGGAGATGGGCAGCGACTCGACCTCCATTGGCTGGGCTTACCAATATGCCTTAACAAGCAAGACTAAAAGCCTAGCCGAGCTTAAAACTTTGCAAGATTTTTACTACCGCTACGCGCTTTTGGGCGTGGATGGGGTGAGCGAGGTTGCCAGCGTGGGGGGCTTTGAGAAAAACTACGAAGTTACCCTAGACAACGATGCTTTAGTTAAATACGATTTGAGTGTGCAGGATGTGGTGAATGCCATTAAAAAATCCAACGAGGACACGGGCGGGGGAATCATTTTAGAAAACGGGTTTGAAAAGATCATCCACGCCAAGGGCTACACCAAAAGCCTAAAGGATTTGGGCGAAATTGTGCTTAAAACGCCCAACTTAACGCCCATTAAGCTTAAAGATGTCGCCACACTGAATTTAACCCCCAAGCCCCGCCGCTCCGTGGCAAATTTAAATGGCACACAAGAAGTGGTGGGCGGGATTGTGATGGTGCGCTACCACGCCGACACCTACCGCATTTTAGAGCGCATCAAAGCCAAAATCGCCCGCTTGCAAGAGGGCAACCCCGATGTAAAAATCGTGCCCGTGTATGATCGAAGCGAGTTGATTGAAAAGGGCGTGGATAACCTCATCCACACACTCATAGAGGAAAGCGTGATCGTGCTTGCTGTGATCGCCTTGTTTCTCTTGCACTTTAGAAGTGCGTTGGTGGTGATCATCACTTTGCCCCTTTGCGTGTGCCTAAGCTTTTTACTCATGCACTTTTTTAACATTGAGGCAAGCATCATGAGTTTGGGCGGGATTGCCATTGCCATCGGGGCGATGGTGGATGCGGCGATTGTGATGGTGGAGAACGCCCACAAACACCTAAGCCACGCCAACATAGAAAACGACCAAGAACGCCAAGAAGCCATCATTGCGGGGGTAAAACAAGTCGGCCCCGCGATTTTCTTTGCCCTCATGATCATCGTGGTGTCTTTCTTGCCTATTTTTGACTTAAGCGGGCAGGAAAAACGGCTTTTCTCTCCGCTGGCCTACACAAAGACCTTTGCCATGCTCGTGGGGGCCCTGCTTTCTATCAGTGTCGTGCCGATTTTAATGCTCTTTTTCATCAAGGGCAAGATCATAGAGGAGAGTAAAAACCCCATTAACGCCTTTTTTATTAAGATTTATGGGGTGTGCTTGCGCTTTGTCTTGCGCTTTAGATGGGTGTTTTTAGCCCTTAGCGTGGTGGGTTTAGGCGGGCTTTATTTTGTGTATAAAAAACTCAACTGGGAGTTTATCCCGGCGATTAATGAGGGCGTGGTGATGTACATGCCCGTTACAACCAACGCCGTAGGCATAGACACGGCTAAAAAATACCTAGAGGAAACCAACAAGCGCATTAAGGCCATCCCTGAAGTCAAACAAGTCTTTGGCAAGGCCGGGCGCGCCAATAGCAGCACGGACAGCGCAGCCCTTTCTATGCTAGAAACCTACATTGAGCTAAAACCCAAAGCTGAGTGGCCCGAAAAAATCACCTACAAGCAACTAAGAGACAAGCTAGAGCAGACCCTGCAATTAAAAGGCTTGGTCAATTCTTGGACCTACCCCATTAGAGGGCGCATTGACATGCTCTTAACGGGGATTCGCACCCCGCTTGGCATTAAACTTTATGGCAAAGACCCCTATCTACTCCAAGAACTGGCGATTAAAATGGAGCAAAAGCTCAAAACCCTGCCCCAAAGTCTGTCTGTCTTTGCCGAGAAATCCAACAATGGCTACTATTTGAATGTGGATTTGCGCCCCGAAAAATTGGCGCAATACAACCTCACCAAAGAGGCGGTTTTAAACATGGTGAGCTTTGGTATGGGCGGGGCAAGCATCACAACTTTAATTGATGGTGTGGAAAGTTACCCCATCTCTGTACGGCTTAAAGACACCCAGCGCAACAATATAGAATCTTTGCAAAATCTCTACATCAAAACCCCCTCTAGCTATGTGCCCTTAAGAGAGTTTGCCAACGTCTATTATGAAAACGCCCCTGCGGTGCTTAAAAGCGAAAAAGGCTTGAATGTGCATTTTATTTACATCGTGCCTAAAAATGGGGTGAGCTCTGAGAGTTACCGCGAGGCGGCTATCAAAGCCCTAGAGAGTTTGCGCCTGCCTAGCGGGTATTATTACGAGTTTTCGGGTGAGAGCCAATATTTAGACGAAGCCTTCGCGACCTTAAAATACATCGTGCCCATGAGTATTTTTATCATCTTTCTTTTAATTGTCTTTGCACTCAAAAGCCCCACAAACTCTTTACTTTGTTTCTTCAGCCTACCCTTTGCCTTTTTAGGCGGCCTTGTCTTTATGAAACTTTGGGGCTTGAATTTGAGCATCGCCGCACTGGTGGGCTTTTTAGCTCTTTTGGGCGTGGCGAGTGAAACGGCGATTGTGATGATCATTTATTTAGAGGACGCTTACCAAAACTTCTTAAAACAAGAGCAACACACAAGCGCAAAACTCAAAGAGGCGATCATGCACGGGGCGGTGCAAAGGGTGCGCCCCAAATTAATGACTTTTTTTAGCATCTTAGTTTCGCTCGTGCCTATCATGTACTCGCATGGCGTGGGCTCAGAGATCATGCACTCCATCGCCGCGCCCATGCTCGGCGGGATGATCACCAGCGTGGTTTTGACCCTCTTTATCATCCCCACGGCGTATTTTGTGATCAAAAATAGGGCAGTTAAAGGGGGTTAAGGTCTTTGTTTTATAAGGCTCTTGGGGATCATTTTATGGGCGTGCAGGGGGATTGAAAAATAATTAAAAAAGGCGACAACAAAGTTTAGACAATGTGTTTGCACGAATGAGGCATTTTTATACTAGAATGGGGGGCGATTTTAATTTAAGGGTGCTTATGGATGTTTTTGCCATCTCTCTCTCTCTCTCTCTTATAAACTCTCCTTAAGCGCTTTTGGGAGAGTCTGTTTATTATCGCAAAAAGGGTTAGCCAGACAAGCGCATTTATTGACCTCCCCTCGCTTTGGATTGTCTTCTTCAATGGTGCTTGATGGCGTGGCTTTGGCGTGCGCAGCCGATGCCAGCAAATTAAACCCTCACCAATTTATTAAGGAATAACAATGATGATTTATAAAATTCTTCAACGATTTACAGCCGTGTTGGTGGCCGGTGTGTTTGTTTTTTCTAGCCTCCAAGCCAATGTGCGCACCCAAGCCGAGCGCGATCAGGCCAGTCAGAATTATGCCGCTGGGTTGCAAGCCTACCAACACAAAGACTACACAATGGCCCTGCAATACTTCCGCGAAGGTTGCAGCAAAAACTACGGTGCATGTTTTTACTTGTGGGTCATGTTGATGCACGGACAGGGGACCACTAGAAATATCAGAACGGCCATGGATTTGTGGAATAGGGAGCTCTCAAGTGCGGATACAGACCACACAGATTATCTGCTTAAAGTCGCGCAAACAGGGATTGCCGATGCCTATTTTATTTTGGCCTTCAACATCCTTGATAAAAGCGATAGCGGTGCTGACAAAGCCTTAGAATATTGCCAAAGAGCCGTGGACATGGGGAGCTCTTCGGGGTATGTTTGTTTGGGGATGATCTATCGCGATGGAGCAGGCGTGCCAAGAAGTTATCAAAAAGCCCTAGAATATTACCAAAAAGCGGCCAATATGGGAGATGCTATGGGGAATAATAGTTTGGCAGAAATGTATGAAAAAGGGGTTGGCGTACAGCAGGATAAAGAAATGGCGATGCAATATTACCAAAGGGCCTGCAACACCGGTTATCCCGATGCTTGCAACAAACAGCCCTAGCAAAGCTAATCATCGCCGCTTAAGTGCTCTAAAATGCTTCTGTTTAAGCTTTGCGGGCTTAGGGTTGCGTCTAAAATGTGGGTGCAAACCCTTAAGAGTTGGCAGGCTTGCAAGATTCTCTCTTGGGTGCGCTCTAAAAACTCTAAACCCCTAACCTCTATCTTGTCTTTGCTCTTGGCTTGTAGGCGCTCTTTTAAGGCTTGGGATTTAAGCTCAAACACAAAGACGCGATCGGGCAACACCTCTAGCAAGCCATGCGCTCTGTGTAGCTCTAAGGCTTGCTCTAAAGGGTAGGGGGCGTAGGCAAGCCCTGAGATCAAAGAGCGGTCGCTAAAGACGAGTCTATGCGTGTTGGGTTTTAACACCTCTTCTAAGTGCAATGCCCGATCGGCTAAGAAAAGCAAGAATTGTGCAGAGGGGCTTAAATGCTCGTGTAAGACCTTTTGGCGTAAAGCTTGCCCTAGTGGCGTGCCCCCCGGCTCTTTAGTGAAAAGAGCGTGGGGGGAGACTTCTTTTAGCAGGGCAATTTGCGTGCTTTTACCGCTCGTGTCTATCCCCTCTAGGGCAATAAACATGGGAACCTCTTGGCAATAAATTCTAAAACAAGGGGTGGGACCAAGTGGGCGATTTGCCCGTTGTGGCTCAAAATAGAGCGCACCACTGAAGAGCTGATGAAGGCGTTTTGCAAGGCGGGCATAAAATAAAGCGTCTCTAACTCGGGGTTTAAAGACTTATTCGCATAGCCCATTTGAAACTCAAATTCAAAATCGCTCACCGCCCTAAGCCCCCTAATGATCCACCGACAATGGTAAGACTTGGCTAAATCGCACAAAAGCCCCTCAAAGGCCAAACACTTGACATTTTCTATGGAGTTTGTGGCAAGCCTTAGCATTTCTAGGCGTTCTTGCAGGCTAAACATGGGGTTTTTGGCGTGCGACTTAGCCACAGCCACAATTAGAGGGTCAAATAAGTCTGCCCCTTTTTTAATGATGTCTAAATGTCCATTTGTGATCGGGTCGAATGTCCCCGGATAGAGCGCAAGCGGCATCAAAGCCCCCATCTTTGATATAAGTCATTTCCAATCCCTAAAGAGTCAAACCACTTACCCACTAAGAACAGCTCCATGCTCTCTAGGTCTTTGGGTTTAGTGTAGTAGGTGAGAAAGGGTGGGGCGATGATGGCCCCTGCTTGTGCCAGCTTCAATAGATTTTCAAGGGCGATGGCGTGCAAGGGCAATTCTCTAGGGGCGATCAAAAGCTTTTTTTGCTCTTTAAGCACCACTGAGGCGCAACGGGTTAATAAGTCATCGCAAATGCCGTGTGCAATTTTGCTAAAGGTGTTCAGGCTTGCTGGAATCACGGCCATCGCGTCTATGCCAAAACTACCTGAGGCGATGGGGGCATCGATTTCATGGTGTTTGTAGAGGGTGTAGGGGCGCTTGAGCGTTTTTAGTTTTTTAATAAAATGCAGCCCCATTTCAGCAAGGGCCACTTTTTTAGCGTGCGCGCTCAACACGATAAACAGCTCGATGTCATGGGGCAAATTCTCAATAAAACACCACGCCAAATTAACCCCACTCGCCCCACTCACCCCCAAAACCAACTTCACAGCACCTCTCCCTTTAAAAACCCCGTGATTTTCACTTGCACGACCTTTTTACTCTGCACATTCAACGCTTGAATCACTTGGTTTAAAACCCCATTTTCTAAAGCTTGTAAAGAGGTTTCTAAAGAGATGGCCCCCTCTTTGAGCGTGGCGTGAAAAATCTCGTGTTTATAGACTAAAATCTGCGCCCCGATCTTATCTATGCTTAAAAGCGTGTTGGCCGCTAAAAAACTTCTCGCGCTAGAATTGTTGATGTAGGACGAATCGATGGGCATGGCAAAAAAGCGGGTAAAGGGGATGCTCACTTGATAGGTGTTGCTTTGGTCTAAATTTTGGTCTTTTCTTAGCATGGTCTTGCTTTTATAGACTTGTATGCTCGCCTTGATTTTGTACTTCACCCACACGCTTTTATTTTGTAGGCTCAAGTTCAACAACCCCTCTTGGCTTAAAAATTGCGGAGTGCGCCACTGCAAATTAAGATCTTGCGTTTTTTTGGTTTGTTTTAAAATCTGCTCTAGCACGGCTGGGCTGCCACTAGCAAGGCTGACCTGCACGGCTTGGACTTTAAGCGGGTATTTGGCATAAAAGTTGGTGTAAGCCTCTGCAATCGCCTCCTCTAAAATCCCTTGCGCGCACAGGGGAATAAAAAGCAAGATGAGAAATAGAAGTCTCAAGATTCTGCCTGTAGGTGCAACTGCGCTTCTTCTAAGAAAGATGAAGGCTCTAAACGGGTGTAAATTTTGTCGAAGTAACAGCGTTCTTTGGCACTGCAAATATAAAGCTCTTCTTTGGCACGGGTGATGGCGACATAGCACAGCCGTCGCTCTTCTTCAATGTCCTCCACGCCTCCATAGGGGAAAAAGTCCTCTTCAAAACCCACTAAAAAGACCACGCTAAACTCAAGCCCCTTAGAAGTGTGCACGCTCATGCACTGCACCCCCCTTATGCCCTCTGGTGGAGGGGTGTAGTTCTCTAGGGGATTGTCATCTGGGCGCAAAATCTCATGCAAAATATGGGCACCCTTTAGCCCCTCATGGATTTTTTTAGCTAGGCAGTGCAGGCGGTATAAAATGGCGATGTTTTGGGGAGCGATGCCTCGATTTAGGCAGTCTTGAATTTGCTGGACAAGAAAAATATTTTCTGCATCCGCATTGGCAAAGTGTAAAAATTTCAGCTTTTGGCTAGGGGCTTTGGCTTTATCGCTAAAAAGGGTCTTGTTGTGGCGTTGGCGGTTGTGTTTAATGAGTTGGTTCGCACACTCTAGGATGTTTTGCGTGGAGCGGTAATTTTGCTCTAACTTGATGACTTTTGCTCCTTTAAAGTGGTGTTCAAAGGCCAAGATATTGCGTACATCCGCCCCCCTAAAGCCGTAAATGCTTTGGTCGTCATCTCCGACCACACATAAATTTTGGTGCGTACCACAAAGTTTTTGGAGCAATTTAAATTGTAGAGGGTTGGTGTCTTGGTATTCATCTACAGAAATATAAGCATACCTTTGGCCCAAACTCTTGGCGAGCGCTAGATTTTTTTCAAGGAGTGCGTAAGGCAGTGCGATTAAATCATCAAAATCCACAAGTCCATTTTGCCTTAAAAAGGCGTTGTAGAGCACAAAGGCCCATTGGACGCTCTCCCAACAACTTTTAAGCGGGACACATTGGTTTTTTACCTGTGAAAACTTTTTAAACATGCCCTTGATGGTGCGCTCCTCTAAGGGTTTGCCTAAGATTTCGGGTAACTTCGCGCCCATGGTCTCTTGGGTAACCACTTGAAAATCAGGTGGCAGATCCAAAAGGGCGTGGTGTTCTCTTAAAAGAGCATGGCCAAAGCTGTGGAAAGTACACAGCGTTGGTTTGTAAGAAGTGTGCTGTCTGCCTAGAAGATCCATGGCCCTTTGACGCATTTCGCGGGCGGCTTTGTTGGCGAAAGTTAGAGTCAGTGTGTTTTCAGGGGGGATGCCAACACAGCCAATGAGATAGGCTAGGCGGGTGGTTAAGGTTCTTGTCTTGCCACTGCCCGCCCCGGCTAAAATTAAAAGCGGCCCCTTAATGTGGCGCGCGGCTTCTTGCTGGGCAGGGTTTAAACTGGCTAATAGGGCTTGGGCGTTCATGGAAAATCTTGGGCGTTTGTGGGCGTGTTTAAAAGAAAATCAAAATAATACGAGTGGAAATCGTGGGATTTAATGGCACCAAAATTACTCAAACTGGCTTTTAAATTGCCCACCCGTTGGTAGAGTAACCCCAAGCCATAGCGCACCTCGTAATTGTCCGGATCCATGGTCTTGCCAATCTCTAACAACAAGGCGGCATTGTCAAAGCGTTTTAGGGCAATATAGGCCACGCTGGCGAGTTCATAAACCTCCATTTCGTGATCGCCTATTTTATCGATGAGAAAATTATAAATCCCCACGGATTTTTCATATTGCTTTTGGAAAATATGGAGCAAGCCGAGCATGCGCAGCAAATCTATGCTCATCTCTTGATTGTTTGACGCACTCAAGCGGGTGTTGAGCTCCTCTTCCTCGTGGTTTAAGAGCCCCGTGACAGAGCCCATATAAATATACATTTTGCGGGCCAAGAGCGGGCCGTGTATGAGCTCTTCAAAATTGGTTTTTTTGTTGGTGAGGAAGGCATAGACTCCAAGCATTTGGCGGATATTAGCACGGTATTTGAGTGCTATTTCATAAAACACATTCGTGAGCATGTTGTTGGGGTACATTTTCTTTAGAGCGGCAAAGTTTTGTGCTAGGCGTTGTTTATCTTTGGCGCGGTTGGCATAGGCTACACCCAAAGCGTAATAAATGGCTAGGGGTTGCTTGGCTCCTCGAATCCAAGTCAAATCATCGTTGGGCGCATCGTTTAAATAGGCGATCAAGGAGCTTAAAAAAGCTTGGTTGGTTTTGTTAGAAAATTGTTGGGCATCAAAGCCTGTTGTTACCTGTTTAAGAAAGGTCTTAGGATTGCGGTAATCAAGGCGCATGGCCAAGACACCCAGTGCTCCGGCTAGGACATTGTGGGGGTTTAGGCGGTAGGCTTTCATAAAGTGGAAACTGGCATCGTGGAAGTTATCCAGTTGGGCATAGATTAAACCCGTGTTGTAGTGCGCCATAGAGCTGTTAGGGTTGGCCTCTAAAGAGAGTTTAAATTCTTTGAGGGCTAGCCGTAGGTGTGAAAATTTTAAATGCCTGATCCCAGCAATCATGTGTTGGTCGCCAACGCTCACATCCTTGCCGTGCTCTAAAAAATTAGCCGCCCCATCAAAATCCTGTTTCCCACTGCTATCTACAAAAAACACGCCTTTTTGGATCGAGCCCAAAGCGTTTTTGACATCAATCAACCGATAGGGGGCGTAGTAAAACAACACCCGCTCGATGGGCAGGCCTAGCCCTTCTCCAAAATTCGTTTCCCAAAACCCCTTGCGGATGGTGTTGATGTCAAAAAAGTGGTGGTTTAAAACTGGCTCAAGTCTGTATGTGTCTGTTAAAATTTTTTCTTTGTGTGGGTTTTTGTTAATGTTGCGCAAGAGGACACCTAAAAGATTGTGCGCCCCACTAAAATCTCCCATCTTAAGTGCGATGAGCTCTAACGCCAAGAACGATTCGTCGTCTTCGGGATGGCTAATGGCGTAGTCTTGTAGGTTTTGGATCGCTTGGTCGTAATCGCCTAAGCGCGCATAGAGCAGACCTAAAGCCTTTTTATCTTCAGGAGTGGCGATCGCGCTTAAATACTCAGCCGCATGGACCTCATCTCCAAAGAGCAAGTACATTTTAGCCGCCAAGCGTAACCTATTTGTTTTAAATAAGTTTGATTGGGGGTTGGTCAGCGCAGATAAGGTTTCAAAGTAATGTCCGCCGTAGTAGAGTGTCAGTGCATAGACATAGGAATAAATGGGCTGGTCTTTGAGCTCTTGGACATGTGTTTGTGCGGTCCTTAAATAGCGGGTATAAAGGTCCATGTTGTTAAGGTAAAAGGCAGTGGCCATTGCATTAATGGCGTTCACACTCGCATCGCTTTTAGATGCCAAAGCGTTGTCAAAAGCCTTGAGTGCTCCTATATAGTCGTGTTTGCGCATCCTAATCACGCCTAGATTGTGGTTAGCAATGCTGCTGGAGGTGAGGGAAATGTCGCTAAAAATCTTTAAGGCCTCTTCCGTGTTTCCGTGGTTGTATAAAATGTCGGCCTTTTGGATCAAGGCATTGACTTCTTCTTCATTGCTTAGGGGGATGTGGCTGTTGTTGTCCCTTAAAGTGGGCAAGTTGTCTAAAACGACACCCTCCCCCGTCTTGGCTCGGACAAGTTTATTGATCTGGTCTTGTGTGTTTTTGCCCAATTTTTCTTCGTAGTGCTCTTCATGGGCAAAAAAACTGGCAAGGATCGTGCCCACAACGATTAAAACGACGATCCCTACCCCGCCCAAAATAGAGAAGAAGAGTTTGGGGCGGCTGCGTAAATTGCCTAAAAACTCTTTGGGGTTTTTAATGTTGGCTAGAAGGCGATCTTTGTTAAAGAAAGTCTTAAAATTGCCAACAAAGGTGGTAAATTTATTGTGGTTATCGGGGCTGAGCTCATCGCCCTCAAAGCCATTTTGTTGATCGGCTGCCTTTCTGTCTTGATTCTCATCGACCATGCCAAACCTTTAGAGCTTGTGGGGCAAGTAGGGCCACAACACTTCAGGGATTTTAATGCTCCCGTCTTTCTCTTGGTGGTTTTCCATAAGGGCCACTAAGGTGCGCCCCACCGCCAAAGACGAGCCATTGAGGGTATGCACTAAAGCGTTCTTTTTATTCTCTTTGTAGCGGATTTTGGCGCGTCTTGCTTGAAAATCTCGCGTGTTGCTTACAGAGCTGATCTCTCTATAACAATTTTGCCCGGGCAACCACACCTCAATATCCACCGTGTTGCTCGCGCTAAAGCCAATGTCTCCGCTGCAAAGTTGTACAAATCTATGGGGCAACTCTAGGGCTTTTAAAATCCCGCTGGCTGTTTCTAACATTTTGGCCTGCATGGCATCGCTTTCTTTTGGGTGCGTGATCGCCACCAATTCAACTTTGTCAAACTGGTGTTGGCGGATGATGCCGCGCGTGTCCTTGCCCGCACTGCCCGCCTCTTTGCGAAAGCAGGGGGTGCAAGCGGTCATTAAAATGGGCAATTCTTCGTGCGCTAAAATCTCATCGGCGTATAAATTCGTCAAACTCACTTCAGAGGTGGGGATCAAATACAAATCCTCCTCTTGCACCTTGAATAAATCCTCGGCAAATTTTGGCAGTTGTCCCGTGCCAAAAAGAGTTTTGGCGTTGGCTAAAATGGGAGGGGATACAATCTCAAAACCCGCCGCGTGGTTGTGATCGAGCATAAAATTAAGCAAAGCCCGACTCAAAAGCGCGCCCTCTTTTCTTAGCACGCTAAAACGACTTTGAGCGATCTTTACCCCCCGCTCAAACTCAATCCAGCCATTTTCTTGCGCGAGCTCATGGTGCTCTTTGGGGACAAAGCCAAAGGTTTTGGGGGTTAAAACTTTTTTAATTTCTACATTTTCGCTTTCATCTTTGCCAAAGGGCGTGATGGGGTCTAAGAGATTGGGGATGGATTGCAACAAGCCATCTAGCTCTTCTTCGAGCTTGTTTGTGTGGGCGGTTAGGTCTGCAATCTTGGCCTTATTGGCCTCCAGCGCGCTTTTTAACTCTTGCGCCTTGATGGGGTCGTCTTTGTGGGTGAAGAAAAGCTTAGAGCTCTTGTTTTGAAACTCTTGGGCTTGCTCTAACTCTTGTTTTTGGGCTTTGTAGGCGATGAGTTGATCTTTGAGTTTGTCTAAGAGCGTGGGGTCTAAAAAACGCTGGGCTAAATTGGAGCGCACCCCCTCAAAATCACTAAGCAATCGTTTTTTATCAATCATGGTTTCTCCTTAATTTTGGGAGCGAAAGCCCCACTCCTTGGCCCACGCCTGCAAATACGCCTTTTGCACTTCTAAGTGCAAAACCCCCAAATCCCCCTCTAAACTGCTGGCAATGTTGCCATTAGGTAGGGCGATGAGGCTATCGCCGTAAAAACGCCAAGGGACATTTTGATTCTCCCGCACCATGCCAATGCGATTGGCCCGCGCCACCAACATAGAATTACAAAATGCCCGCGCCCTTAAGATGCAACGCCAACGCTCAAACGACTCAAAGGTGCTGGCTGTGCTCATTAAAACCACCTCAACCCCCGCCTCTTGCAAAGCCATCCACAGCCCATCAAAGTGCATTTCATAGCCAAAGAGCGGGGCAATTTTAATCCCCTCAATGTCTAGAGTCGGGGGGATTTTAAAGCTCGCAGGCTGTGGATTTGCAAAAAATTGCGCCTCTGCCCAGTGCTCAAAATGCACCAACCTTTGCTGGTGGTAAAATTGCGTGTCCTGTGGGCTGATTAGAGCGATTTGTTTAAAGAGCTTTTGCTCTTTGAGCAAAACAAGGGGCGCGCTGATGGTGATTTGGTGTTTGAGGCTCAAGGTTTGCAGTTGCTCTAAGCGGGCTTGGCTGTAGCTGTCGATTTTCTCAGGGGTGAGGTTTAAAAGCTCTAAGAAAAAGGGGGTGAGCACATACTCGGGCAAAACCACCACAGCGCTAGGGGGCATTTGGCGCACGCTCTTTTGGATAAACTCCCAATCAAACCCTGCCATTTGCAACAAGAATAAGTGCATTAGAGTTTCACCGCAAAAATGCCCGACACGCTCTTATACATGTAGTGGCTCTTGCCCACGACCTCTAGCCCCACGCTGTTGATCTCCTCTTCTAGCTCGTCTGCACTGATAAACTTTTCAATGGAATCGGGCAAATAGGCATAGGCTTTGTAGTTGCGGCTGATGAGCATCCCCACAAAGGGCAAAATCTTAGAAGTGTAGAGGTGCGCTAAATGGCCTAAAATCCCCCGCTTGTCTTGGCGCATGAAATCCAACACCAACAACACCCCCCCTTTTTTCAACACACGGCTAAACTCTTCGAGTGCCTGTAGGCGCTCCACAACATTACGCAAACCATAGGCGATGGAGAGCAAGTCTATGCTGTGATCGGCTAGGGTGCGTAAATTTTTGGCTTCCAAGCAATCTAGGCGGATGCGGGCGTTTTGGCTGATGGGATTTGTGGCGATCTTTTGCTCGGCTAGACGCAGCATTTCAGTAGAAGGGTCGATCCCGCACACTTCCGCTACACTCCCCCTAAACTGCGCAATGTTTTCTAGGATACACAAGAGCATATCTGCCGTCCCGCAAGCAATGTCGGCGACATTTAACCCCTGTAAATCCCCCCTAAAGGCATAGACATGGCGCAGGGCTTCTTGCACGCTCTCTTTGCGCCATTTATGATCTTGCTTGAAGCTGACGACCTTATTTGCGGTGTCGTAGGTCTTGGCAATGGAGTCGAACATGCCAATGATTTGCTGTTGCTTGTCTGCGTGCTTTGCCATTAAAAGAATTTCCCCACCACGGCAAAGACAATCACGGCCATGCACACTGTGGGGACTTCATTCATCACCCTAAAAAAGCGCGAGCTTTTATAGGTCCCCTCATTTTTGAGCGCGCGCATCCACTTACGGCACATAAAATGAAAATGCAAGAGCAAAAGCACGAAGAGCAGTTTTAAATGCACCCAGCCATAGTGAAACAACTCTAGCCCGCCTGAGACATAAAACAAACCAAGGCCACTAAGGACGCTTAAAACCATAGCGGGCATGGCAATGGCGTTAAACAAGCGCCCCTCTTGCACCCGCACCACCGCCACAAAATCGGGCTTGTCGTGGTTTTCTCTATGATAAACAAACAAGCGGGGTAAATAAAGCAAAGCCGCCATCCACGAGATGACAGCCACGATATGTACGATTTTAAGCCACAAATACAGAGTTTGCATGTCAATGTCCTAATGCTTTTTCTAAAAGATGGGGCGCGCCGATTAAATCCACCCACGCCCCCGTGCTTTGGCATTCTTTCACCACCACTTGCACGCCATACTTTAACCCCCGCGCCTTTAAAGCCTCCAGCGCGCCCAAGCCCACCCACTCGCAAACTTGCATGGGCACAACAAAGGGCTCTAATTTAGCCTGCTCTAGGCAAAGCTGCAAAGCCAGCCCATAGGCTTTCATCAGCCCGCCCACGCCCAAAAGCACCCCCCCAAAGTAGCGCACCACAAAAACAGCCACATCGATCAAATCCTCTCTACGCAACATGTCTAATAAGGGCTTGGTGCTGTTTCTTGGCTCTCTATCCTCATGCAACGCCTCCTTAATCGTGTTGTCCTCTAGACGGCGGTAGGCATAGACAATGTGGCGGGCTTTGAAGTGCTCTTTTTGCAGTTGCTTTAAAGTGGTGGCAAAATCGCACACGGGCACTAAAAAGCCTAAAAATACCGAGCCCTTGATTTGGTGCTTAGAAGTGGGAGTGTTTAATAAAGTCTGCATCAGTGTTGCATGTAGATTTTCATTTTAGGGCTTTCAAATAAAAGCGAGTTCTTGCCCCGCGTGATGTTGAAAACGCCCGTTAAATGGTTGTAAAACGCCAATTCAAATGCCATGAGCTTCTCGTTTCCACAAACTTTTCGCGCAATGCCCTTATCGTCTAAAACGACGTGGTCATCGTCTCTAAAGGTATAGCTAAAAAAGTACTTATTACAGTAAATCATGCCATAAGCCCTCAGCTGTCTTTGGTCAAATTCAATGTGCCCCATCGGGCTTTTAATCAAAACGGGGGGCTTTAGGGATTTGTTGCGCTGGATGTCGCTTTCTAGGTGTTTCATGTCGGTTTTAATCATGGAAGCATCGGGGGGCAGGTCTTTGGTGTCTAGGTTTTTAATGCGTTGCTCTAGCTCCTCTTGCAAGAGCTCGAGTTTATCTTTAGGTGGATTTTTAAGGCTAGGGCTGGGGTTTGGGGCTGGGGTTGGAGACTGGGGCTGCTGGGCTTCTGCGATCAAGTCTTTAAAATCAAAAGTCTGCCCATCTAAGACCACCCGCACAATTTGGTATTGGCTGTGGTTGAAGTTTTTATTAAAAAAACGCACCAGCACGCAGCCCGTGAGCAACACGGCAAGCCCCGCCATAGACAACAAAAAATGCGCTTTAAAGCCCCTCACAAACCGCACGCTAAAACTCCTTGAAACGACTATAAGGCTCCAATTCTAGCTTGATTTCCTTTAACTTGGTGTAAAAGTGCCTTTATGCTATAATTTTGCCCTAATTTACCCTAAAGTTTGGCGATGCTCTACTATCTTTATCCGCTCTTGCACATCAACCTTTTTCAGTATTTGACTTTCCGCTCAGGTTTGGCGTTTTTCTTAGGTTTCTTTGGTTGCGTTTTTGCGATGCCTAAATTCATCGCGTGGGCTAAAGCAAAGAAAGCAAACCAGCCCATCTCTGTTTATATCCCTCACCAAAACAAACAAAACACCCCCACAATGGGCGGGGTGGTTTTCATCGCCACCACTTTAGCCGCTTCACTCTTAACCGCTCGGCTAGACAATCTCTTTGTGCTGTTGGGCTTGGTGACGCTCGTGGGCTTTGGGCTCATTGGGATGCAAGATGACTACACAAAAATCAGCCGCAAAAGCAATGCCGGCGTAACTTCTCGCTACAAATTTGGCATGCTCGCCCTGCTCTCTTTTCTCATCACTCTAGCCCTTGCAGGGCTTGTGGAGGTCAAAAGCCTTTACTTCCCCTTTTTAAAGAACCCCATTTTTTCCTTTGAAGGGCATGCTTTTTTGCTCGTGGGCTTTTGGATGTTGGTTTTCCTCTCCACCTCTAACGCCGTGAATTTAACCGATGGCTTGGATGGCTTGGCGACTGTGCCTAGCATTTGCGTGATTGTGGGCCTTAGCGTGTTCATCTATGTCGTGGGCAATGCCGAGTTTAGTAAATATTTGCTCTACCCAAAGGTGAGCCACAGCGGAGAGGTCATGGTGGTGGCCATGGCTTTAGTGGGCGCGCTCTTGGGCTTTTTGTGGTTTAACTCTTTTCCGGCTGAGGTGTTCATGGGCGATAGTGGGAGTTTAGCAATCGGGGGTTTCATCGCTTACATGGCGATCATCACAAACAACGAAATTCTTTTGATCTTAATGGGGTCTGTGTTTGTGCTAGAGGCTGGCTCGGTGATCTTGCAAATCACAAGCTACAAGACCCGTAAAAAGCGCATTTTCCGCATGGCTCCCTTGCACCACCATTTTGAATCCAAGGGCTGGCCGGAGAATAAAATCATCCTGCGTTTTTGGATCATTGCGCTTTTGAGTAATATTGTGGCGTTGCTTAGTTTAAAAGTGCGCTAAATTTGCTTGGAGTTAGCCTAGTGTGTTATCCTAAACAAAAATATTTGACTTGAAGGTGTTGGATGATCTCTTTACTTGGATACGGCCAAACTAATCGGGCTTTTGCCACCTATTTACACAGCAAGAATGTCCCTTACTGCGTTTATGACGACCATGTGCTGACCCCCTCTTTAGACACTAACCAGCAGAAATGGTTGCCCTCTAAGATGTTTAACCCCTACACCTCTAGTTTGGAGATTGTAAGCCCGGGTATTCCCTTTAACCACCCCCTAGTGGTGGCCAGCAAGCACCTTTGCAGCGAATACGACTACATCCAGCGGCTTTGGCAGAGCAATAGAAAAGACCCCCTACCCACCACGATTTTTATCAGCGGGACCAATGGCAAGACCACGACCACAGAAATGCTAGGGCTCTTGTTTAAAAACGCCCAAGTGGGGGGCAACATTGGCACGCCTTTGATCCAACTCTACACCCAAAGCCAAAAAAAAGATCCCCCCTACACTTGGGTACTTGAAACCAGCTCCTTTACTTTGCACTACACCAACCACCTAAGCCCGCAAACTTATATCTTACTGCCCCTAGCTGAGGACCATTTAAGTTGGCATGGCAACTATGAAAACTACGTCGCGGCCAAGTTAAAGCCTCTAAGTTTAATGGGCGCACACACCCACGCCTTTATACACGAATCCCTAAAAGATCACCCCATCGTGCAGGGCACAAAGGCGCAACTGCTCTTTTATAAAAACTCTCAAAACTTGGCGCAAAAAATGGGGCTAGACATTTCTAAATTGCGCTTTAAAGAGCCCTTTTTGCTCGATGCGCTCTTGGCTTTGAGCGCGGCCAAGTTACACGCCGGCGTGGCCGATTATGACTTGCTCAATAGCTATGTCATTCAGCCGCACCGCATTGAAATTTTTACAGACAAAGAGGGCTACACTTGGGTGGATGATAGCAAGGCCACCAATGTGGATGCAACCTTAAAGGCCCTAGAGTGCTTCCAAGACAACTACATCCATTTGATCTTGGGAGGCGACACAAAGGGCGTGGATTTAGAGCCTTTGTTTGGGACGCTCTCTAAATTGCAGGCTGAAGTGTATGTGATCGGAGTGAGCGCGCCTGCGATCATGCAAATGGCACAAGAGCGCAATATCCCCGCCCACTTGTGCCGTAAAATCGACATCGCCGTACAAGAAATCAGAAAAAATTTACGGCAGGGCGACATTGGCATGCTCTCGCCCAGCGCGGCTAGCTTGGATCAATTTGCCTCTTATAAACACAGAGGAATGGCTTTTAAACAATGTGTATTAGGATAACAATGCGTTTTATCGTTTTACTTTTTCTTGTGATTTTTATGGGTTTGGGGCGGGCTGAAACCCACGAGGGAGGGGACTTAGATTTAATTGATTTGCACTTGTTGCTTAAGCAGATCAACCAATTAAACCAAGCCATCATCCGCTACCAAAAAGACCCAGACAAGCACACCGAAGTTTCTCTATATAGCGACCAAAAAAACGAACTCATGCACACTTTCGCTCTAAAACTTTTAAACCCTCAAGAAAAGATAGGCATAGACATCGATCAAAACCAAAGAGAACAAGGAGTCTTGCAAAAGGCCTTGATCAAGAGCAGCAAGAACAACGACATTTACACCTACCTAGCCAACACCTTTAAGCTCAAAAATTTAGAAGTCGAGATGCAGATGTACGGCTTTTTGGAAAAAATGCGCACCTCCACAGACCTTTTTAGTCAAGAAAAAGATGTGAAAGGCATCAGCACATCTTACTTGGTCAAATTAGAAGATTTCGCGGCCAAGACCTACACCATCCCCAAGCACCTAGATGAAGTCAAACAACACGAGTTGCAGACCGCCCTAGATCAATACCAAATCAGATTAAAGACCTACACCGATGTGCTGCGCTATATCCAAAAGAATCCCAAGGAAGTTTTGGCGAGAAACATTGTTTTTAACATCAACATGCAATGGGTTTTAGAGCGCATTGCCGGGGCCATTAACCACATTTTCCCTAACACGAATGGCTTACAAAACGCCAAAATCTTGCTCTCTTTAGGGCTCTTGGTGTTTTTGCTCGCTTTGCGTCAAGTTGTTACAGCGCTCTTTGTCAAGGCTCTTGATTATTGCGTGCGCTTTAGCCGTAAAAGTGCCAACATCAACATCCAAGCAAAAATCCGCGACAGCATTCTAGCCCCCATTTCGACCTTCTTGTTCATTTACAGCTTCGACATCTCCATAGACATTCTTTACTACCCCCACCCCGCCCCCGCTAAATTTGACATGTATTTGGGCGTGATTTACATTTCGCTCGTGGCGTGGCTGGTGATTGCGCTGTTTAAAGCCTATGGAGCAGCGATCTTGGCCACTTTAGCTTCTAAGAAAAATGGCTTTCGCAAAGAAGTCATCAACCTGATTTTAAAGATCGCCTACTTCTTTATTTTTGTCCTCACCATTTTAGGGGTGCTTAAACAGATAGGTTTTAACATCTCGACCATCATTGCCTCTCTTGGCATCGGAGGTTTGGCGGTGGCGCTGGCCGTTAAAGATGTCTTGGCAAATTTCTTTGCTTCTGTGATTTTGCTTTTAGACAATTCTTTTAACCAGGGTGATTGGATTGTGTGTGGCGATGTAGAGGGTACGGTTGTGGAAATGGGGCTTAGACGCACCACAATTAGAGGGTTTGACAACGCCCTTTTCTTTGTACCCAACTCTGAGCTGGCGGGCAAGTCGATTCGCAACTGGAATCGGCGCAAAATGGGGCGGCGCATTAAAATGATCATAGGTGTAACTTACGACTCGCCCAGAGAATCCCTACAAAAATGCGTGGCTGGTATCCGCCAAATGCTCGAGCAACACCCCTACATTGCCAAAGACAGCGATTTAGACGGCATCTCAGATCATGAACACCACGACTACATCATGGACCGCCAACACATCGTGTCTTTCAACGATTTAATGGGGTATAAGTCGAATCTCTTTGTCTATTTAGACAGCTTTGGAGACAGCTCGATCAACATTTTTATTTATTGCTTCTCTAAAAGCGTGGTGTGGGGGGAGTGGCTCGCCATTAAAGAAGATGTCATATTAAAAATCATGGAAGTGGTGGAAAGTTGCGGCTTAAGTTTTGCTTTCCCCTCTCAAAGTGTTTATATCGAAAGCATGCCACACAAAGATTAAAGATGGAGGTCCTATGGGGTTTTTTCGCAAGTTAAAACTGGGTGCCAAAACAGCTTTGGCCATTTCTACGATTTTAGTTTTGTCGTTTTTAGTCTTGAGTGCATACTACATCAATGAGATGAGCAGTGTGTTGGTGAAAAATGCAAACGACACGGTGGGTGTCCGGGCCATAAGCCAAGCCACAAAAATTTCTTTAGAATTGCAAAATGTTAAAGAAACTTTAAGGAACTACGCCGACTATTTTTCAGGGGATGGTTACGATTTTCTTAAAAACTCAGATGGAAAAGGAATCATAGACAATATCCGCAAATTGTGCGCGCACAACCAGTTTGTGCGGGGCGCGTTTTTGGTGTTGCTTAAAAACAATCAACCCTCTTCTAGTTATGAAGTGGCCCAGCAATCCGATCAAAGCTTGATCGTGCGTAATGGAGTCATCGATGTTTTTAACCCCACCATTGTCTCTCAAGTGATTCGCACACAAAGCATGGGTCGCAGTAGCAGTAACTTTGCGACTTTACCCGGTGGAACTAGATACTTTGGTTTCACCCTAGCTGCCCCCATTTTTGATGATCTGCATCATTTAAGAGCCGTTGTCGGCCTCTTTGTGAGTTTTGATTACATCCAAGAGCACTATTTCCCTAGAGATAATGGAGAAAATGGATTTTTATTGGGCTCTGGCGATCGCATTTTTGCCATTAACCGCGACCACAGCTTACAAGGCCAGCCTTTCAGAAAAATCATGCAAGCCAAAGAGGCGCAATCTATCGTGGATTTTAGAAGAAATGCACGCCCGGGAGATAAACTCATCACCTCCTTTTACTCCGATGTGTTGAAAGAGGACATCATTTTATCCTTGTATGCCTTTAAACCCTATGGCGAACTTATGAATCACAATTGGGTGGTGGGCTCGGCCATCGAAAAAAAGCAGGTCTATAGCCGTGTGCACCATGTGCAATTTATAATTGCTGTCATCGGCCTCATCGCCTTGCTGATTGCCATCGTTGTGATGAATCTTTACATCAAAAAGCAAATCGTGGCACGTGTGCATAAAGTGGTCGCCACGCTCAACAGCTTTTTTAGACTACTTAATCACGAAGAAAATGTCCAGTTGGAAATCTACCATTCTAGCCAAAGAGATGAAATAGGCTGGATGCTTAACTCCATCAATGCCAACATCACGAAGATACAACAAGTTTTCCGCGACGACAATGCCGCCGTTGTGGAGACCACACAATTAGCCCTAGATGTCCAACAAGGCATCATTGTCGCCAAAGAAGCGCAAAACAAGGCTAACACGCCTAAACTCTTAGAGCTCATCAAGGTGACACACTCGATGGTCGATACCCTAGAGAAAAAAGTGGGCGCGGATTTGAATAAAATTTTATCGGTGGTGCATGCCTACCAAAACTTAGACTTCACGCCCCAAATTAAAGGTGCAAGCGGGGAGATTGAAGTTTCTATCAACCAGCTAGGTTCTGAGATCATCGACATGTTAAACACCTCTTTGGCTTTTGCTAACCAGCTCAACACCAAGGCTTCAGATTTAAAAGAGAGCATGGAAAAGCTCTCCTCTAGCTCGACCAAGCAATCGACTGAGATCAAACAAGCCACACAAAACATTGAGGGCATCACGCAAAACATCACCGATGTGAGCGCCAAGAGCGATGAGATGATCGCCCAAAGCCAAGACATTAAGAGCATTGTGGAGATCATCAGAGACATCGCCGATCAAACAAACTTATTGGCCCTAAACGCCGCCATTGAAGCCGCCCGAGCGGGCGAGCACGGGCGAGGCTTTGCGGTCGTGGCCGATGAAGTGAGAAAATTAGCCGAGCGCACGCAAAAGTCTTTGAGCGAGATTGAAAGCAACATCAATGTATTGCTCCAAAGCATTGCCGACAACTCGACTGCCATTAAAGCCCAAGCCTCTGCGGTGCTAGACATCAACAAAGCGATGGGGGAATTTGATGCGAGCTTGACGCACAACTTAGACATTGCCAAAAATTGCTTAAACATCAGCCAAGAGATCGAACACATCGCTAGCGACATTTTAGAGGACACGAGCAAGAAGAAGTTTTAAAAAGCACTAACCCCTTAGGGGGTTTTAGGGCTTTTAAGGCGCACTCTAAAACCTTTTAGGTCCTAACTAAACACCCATAGGGGGGGTTAAAATAGATTTTAGGCTAAATGCGGGTGTGTCTTCTTGGTGGGTTATGTTTAAATTTTTAAGGAGCCAATTTAAAAAAGATAAAGAGAGCATAGAGGCGCTAACCAAAAAGTGAAAGGCTAAACCTCAAAAACGAGGCTTACACCCACAAGTGAAACGAGACTCGGAGGTGAGACTATGCTTACAAGTGAGACTACACGCAGAGGTGAGACTATACCAAAGATGGGCTATGCCCAAAGGTGGGGCTAACCCCCGAAGTGGGGGCTATACCCCCACTTCTTTACCCTTTTCTAATTTACGCACTTCTTTGATGCGGGCGGCCTTGCCTTTTCTGTGGCGCAAGTAGTAGAGTTTGGCGCGGCGCACACGCCCCACTCTTAAAACCTCAATGCTCGCCAAGCTTGCCGAATAAAGAGGAAAAATCCGCTCCACACCCACGCCATTTGCGCCCACTTTGCGGACACAAAAGGTCTTGCCAACCCCACTGCCCCGCAGACTAATGCAAACACCCTCAAAGTTTTGGGTACGCATTTTATCGCCTTCTTGGATGCGAATCCCTAAGCGCAGAGTGTCGCCAGCTTTAAAGCGGGGAGGTTGTGCCTTGATTTGAGTGTCTTCAAAAGACTGCAAATAGCGGTTTTTCATTTGGATGGACCTTTCTTGTTGTTTTGGCAGAAATTTTGCAAAGACCTATCTAAACAATAAAAAGGGGGACGAAAATATTTAGTCCTCTGGATAGATAAATCGTGCATAATCGCGCCTATTCTAGCATGGTTTCCCTTTGAATACTCTGAAATTACGGGCAGTTGCGTACAACTGGGTTTTTTTGCTAGGTCATAGGTGTTGGCAAAATTCGGGGCTTCTAAGAGATTTTGGCTAAAACTTTCATTCTCGAGCGAGTGGGCGTTGCCTAAAGTCCCCTTTAAAAGCCGCGCCACGCTATCGCACACACATAGGGCGGGCAACTCCCCGCCTGTAAGCACGAAATCGCCTACACTAAAGACCTCATCGGCGTGCGCTTCGATCAAGCGCTCATCAAAGCCATCGTAACGCCCACAGACCAAGATCAGATGTCGGTAGGTGGCAAGCCTCTTGGCATCTTGTTGGGTGTAGGGTTTGCCCACAGGGCTTAAAAAAATGACATGCCCGCTTTCTAGGCTCTCTAGGGCGCTTTCGACCATGTAGGGGTCTAAAATTTGCCCCGCCCCCCCACCCACTAAGGGGAAGTCCGCTCTTTTAAATTTATGGGGTGAAAAGGGGCGCATATCCACTAAATCAAGGCTAAAAATGCCTTGCACTAAGGCCCTTTTTAAAATGGAGTCCTCAAAGTAAAAGGACAATAGGTTAGGGAAAAGGCTAAGGACACTAAAGCGCACTAGCTTTCCTCTAAAAGCCCCAAAGCGTCCTTGGTTTCAATGCGCTTATTGTTTAAATCCGTGCTAAGGACATAACGGGGGATGTAGGGGATTAAAAAAACTTTAGCGGGGGCTTGTACCCGCAAATAATCCATGCCCGCCAAAGTTTCCACGCCTAAGATCACGCCCAAAACCTCCCCACTATCCACAACTTCTAGCCCAATGAGCTGAGAGACCAAAAATTCCCCCTCTTTGAGGCGGCAATGTTTTAAGGTTTCTGCCTCGCTCATCGCTAGAGTGCAACCTGTAAGCTCTAAAGCCTGTTCTTTCGTGGCCACACCCTCTAAAAAAAGCCAAGAGGTTTTAGAAACATAAGCGCGGATGGTGTAAGTTTGGGCGGGTTTGAGGGAGCTATAAACTTGCACGCTCGCACCTTGAGTTAGGCACTCTAAACAATTGCTTTGCAAGTTGAGCTTGAGGCCACCCTTTAAGCCCACAGCCCGTCCCAACAGCCCGACCACTAAGAGATCAGAGGACATAGGGGTTTTCAGAAGCCACGACCACGATTTTATAACCAAAGCCATCTTTGGCCTTGACTCCAGAGATGAAGGCCTTGATCGCGCTCACCATTTTGCCGTCTTTGCCAATCACTCGCCCCATATCCAGCGGGTTAGCGCAAATGCAAACTTCTTTAATTCCCGGCTCAATGAGGCGCACTTGCACCCGCAACACCTGCGGATAAGACACGATCTTTTTACAATACTCGACGACAAAGTTTTCTATGGGAAAACCCATAGGGTTTTCTCCCATAGAGTTTTCTCCCGTAACACCCTCTCCCTTGTGGCTCTCTTGCAATGGGCCCTCTTGTGGGTTTGGCTCTTGCATGGCGACCACCCCCTTAAAAAGATTTTGGGCTTATTGTTTAGAGAGCTTTTCCACTCTCTCGCTCATTTTAGCCCCCACACTTTTCCAGTAGCTCAATCTCTCGTGATCGATTTGTACCACCTTAGGGTTGCTTAAAGGGTTGTAATACCCGATGGACTCGATCCAACCCCCATCGCGGCGTTTGCGCGAGTCTGTCACCACAATGCGGTAAAAGGGCTTTTTCTTGCGCCCACTGCGGGTAAGTCGTACAATTGTCATGGCGTTCCTTTTCGTTTGTTGCAAATTTTCTATTATAGTGCTTTTTTCTAAAAGCAAACTTTGTTTAAGCAAATGCGCCCATTGCCTTTTATTGTGCTAGAATGTGCCCTCATTCCAACACAAAGGATTTTTATGCAACGCATTGAGGCTAAAGGTTTTGCGATTCACTCCAAAGAGGGCAAGTTCCAACCCCATGATTTCACCCGCCACGCTTTAGGCGAAAAAGATGTTTTGATCGACATTCATTATTGTGGGATTTGCCACAGCGATGTACATTCTGCTTACAGCGAATGGCACGATGGCATTTACCCCATGATCCCCGGACACGAGATCGCAGGTGTGGTTAAAGAAGTGGGCGCGCACGCGCGCAAATTCAGAGTGGGGGATAAAGTGGGCGTGGGTTGCTTTGTCAATTCTTGTAAAGAATGCGCCCCCTGCCACGATCACTACGAACAATTTTGTAAAAAAGCGGTGTACACCTACGATTGCCCCGATCACTTCCACAATGGCGAGCCACATATGGGGGGCTATTCTAATTGCATTGTCGTGGATGAGGACTACATCATCCGCATCCCCCACGATGCGCCCCTAGACAAGATCGCCCCCCTCTTTTGTGCGGGCATCACCACCTACTCGCCTTTAAAATTTTCCAAAGTCAAAGCCGGCACTAAGGTGGGGATTGCAGGCTTTGGTGGCTTGGGGCACATGGGCTTAAAATACGCCTTAGCGATGGGCGCAGAGGTGAGTGTGATTGGGCGCTCTGAGGCCAAAAAGGAAATGGCGTTAAAAATGGGCGCAAAGCACTATTATAGCGATGTGAAGGATGCTAAGGGGGCAAATTTAGATTTAATCCTCTCAACCATCCCCACGCCCTACAACATGGCAGATTACTTAAATGTGCTCGCCTATGGAGGCGAGCTTGCCATTGTGGGCTTGCCCCCAAGAGACAACCCCCCCTCTTTAAGTGCCTCTGCTCTCATCTGGCACGGGCATAAAAAAGTCTATGGCTCTTTGATCGGAGGGATTAAAGAAACCCAAGAAATGCTAGACTTTTCCATTTTGCACAACATTTATCCTGAAATCGAGCTTGTTACGGGTCAAGACATCGATCGGGTTTATCACGACCTCACCCACTCTAACGCCCAATTCCGCTATGTCATCGACATGAAAAAGTCGTTTTAAGCTTTTCAAGCCCTTTGGGGCTGGAGATCAGTAGATCGTTACATGCTCGGGTTTGCAAAAGAGCACCAGCTCTTTGCCATCATTGAAGCGGTATAGGTCGATGTGCCCCTGATCGAGCACAAAATCCACGCTACAATCGCTCACCGCCACCTCCACGCGCACCATTTGTTCCTCTTTGGGGTCGCGCTTCATGGTTAAAATCCTCCCCGTGAAGGCCATGGGGTCTAAAGTGATGCGCTGTGTGAAACTGGGAATCAAAACCTCTAAAACTTTCAAAATAATGGTGATCTCATCATCGATTTGGCAATTCTCCACTTCTAAGCGGCTGCATTTGGCTTGTACCACGACATCCTCGGCCTCAAAATGCACCCGCCAACGCCCCTGCCCCCTTTCGTGCAAAGAAATTTTACCTCGGATACGATTTTTGACATAAAGACTTGAACTTGGCATAATCTTCCTTAAAACATTGATCTTAGAAGTCTAGCACAACATCAATAATAGTTGCTACCGATGCGGGCGATCAAACCTCCTCTAACAACTTCACCAATTGATCGTAGCAAAAAGCTTGCACTTTTTCGTGCAAACCAGTAGAAACTTTAGCGTAGTGAGCGGGGTCGTTAAGCAAAGTGTTTATTTTCTCTGCCATCTCTTGGGGGGTGTGCGCGATGAGATCGGGGCACAATTCCTTGACATTGCCTATGGGGGTGCAGACAAAGGGCGTAGCAAATTGCAGGCACTCTAAAATCACCATAGGAAAGGCTTCATAGGGAGCGTGGCTGGCGTGTAAAAATAAAGTGGCTCTTTTAGAGGCCTCCAACACTTCATCTCTAGCCAAAGCGTAGTAAAAAAACACCTCCTTAAAGCCAAAGTCTGCATCCAATTGCGCCTTTGACGCTTTGAGTCTGCTTAAGGTGTGGTCTTTGTCTAAAGCCCCAATGAAAATTAAAGGCAGGCGTGCTTGGCTTAAATAGTAGGCCCTCAAAACAAAGTCTTGTCCTTTTTCGGGGTAGTAATTTGACACGTTGAGGACATAAGGCGTGTCGAGCAAAGCGGACAATTTAGGGTCTGGTTGCGCTTTGGCGTTTTGGTCCATTAAGCTCACCTCAAGGCTCTTAGGCGGGCAAATGTCCTTAGCAAAGACCCCATTAGGCAAAATCCCCACACTCGAGCAAAAGGGCTTTAAGTAAGCATAGCCATGACTCTTGTTGTGTAAGAAAAACACCCTATCATAATGTTTAATGTGTCTTTTCACTTGTTCTTTAAACCACCACGGATAAATCCCCTTGGGGTAGAGTTTAAGCGTGGTTAAAAGAAACTTCACGCTGTCTTTAACAAAGCGTTTAAAGCCAAAGCAACAACTCATAAAGGCCTGCTCGCCGTGGTTGATCAAAACCTTTTTATGGGCTTTGAGGCTAGGCAAAAGGGAGATGATTAAATTGCTGTTCCAAGTGAGTAACGTCACATTGATGAGGAGATCACACGCGAAGTTTTGCACAAAGTCTTTATAAGCCTGCAACTCCCCTTGCCAGCCCCCCACTCCCGCGTAAATGTTAAAGGCGATCACGGACAAATTGGGGGCGATTTGTATGGCTTCTCTTTGCATAGTGCCGCTTTGTATCGTCTGTTTTGCGCCCTCTCTTGTCAGCTTTTGGTGGGCAAAACTACCGCTTGTCAGCACAAAGACTTGGTGCCCCGCTTGGCTCAAAGCACGGGTCAAATTATAATCCGCCACCGCCGTACCAGTCTGTAAAGGGTAATACTGCTCCGTGCAAAATAAAACAACCACAAAATTCCTCACTTATTCAATCTAACCACAAAAGGCCCATTCTAACACATGAACGCTTAGGGGGTTTTAGATCAAGTCTTTTTGCTTATTGCCCGTGTGTCAGGCGTTTTTGCTTGATTTAGCGCGTTTCATTTGAGAGCGCAGGCGGCTAAACCAATCTTCCTCCCTCTAGGTTGTAAATGTGAGTCGCCATTTGCAGGCTAGCGGGGTTGTGCGAAATCATGATGATGAGGCGATTTTCTTTAAGGCTGTAAATGGTTTGTTTGATGTTTTCCTCTGTGTCGCGATCTAGGGCGGAGGTGGCCTCATCAAAAATCAGCACGCTCGCCTCTTTATACAAAGCCCGTGCAATGGCAATTCGTTGCCTTTGCCCCCCGCTCAAATTTGCCCCAAATTCCTCCAAAAGGGCGTTTAACCCGCCCAAATGCGCCACAAACTCCCACGCCTGCGCCTGCTCTAGGCATTTTATGACCCTATCCTCGTCAATGTCTAAACCATAGGCGACATTCTCCGCCACTGAGCCACTAAAGATAAAGACCTTTTGTGTCACAATGCCGATTTGTGCCCTTAGGCTCTTTTGTTGCAAATCTTGTAGAGGGATGTTGTTGATGGTGATTTGTCCGCTCGTGGGCTTGTGTAGACGCAGGATGAGATTGACAAGCGAGCTTTTACCGCTTCCGCTCTTGCCCTGAAGGGCAACAATTTGGTTAGAGTGTAGGTTTAAGTTAATGCCCTGCAACGCTGGGGCGCTGTTGTCTCTATAAGCCAAATCAACATGAGTAAAAGTGATGTTGGTGATGGGGCCCTCTAGGGTGTTTGCGCCATCACAAATAGCGGGTTTGCGCTCTAAAATCTCATAAATGCGCTCGCCCGCCACCAGTGCCTCTTGAAAGTTTGAGGCGATGCGCACGAGCCGTTTTAAGGGGGTGTAGAGCATAAAAAGGGCGGTGATGAAAGAGAAAAACGCCCCCACGCTGATGTGCCCTTTAATCACCTCCAGCCCGCCCAAATAAATGATTAAAGCAATGGCAATCGAGCCTAAAAACTCCATTAAGGGGCTGGAGATTTCAGCGTATTTAATGCTCTTTAGGCTCAAGTTAAAACAGGTTTGGTTTTCTTTTTGAAAGGCCTGTAATTCTAGGTCTTCCCCATTAGAAGTTTTAATGACCTCCACGCTGTGAAAAATCTCAGACAACCTCGCAGTCATGCAGGCGTTGGTTTCTTGGTTTTCTTTGGAAAGTTTTTTGACTTTTTTAATGATTTTGCTTAAGGGGATGGCCGCTAAGGGCATGATCACCAACCCTATCATGGAAAGTTCGGGGCTTTGGTAAATCACCACGCAAATTAAACCCACCACGCTTAAAAACTCGCGCACGCTCTCGGCTAGGTAGTTTGACAAACTCGCCCGCACCAAAGCAATGTCGTTCGTGATTCTAGAGATCAATTCGCCTTTTTTAGTGCGCTCAAAAAAGCCAATCTCCATACAGAGCATGGTTTCTAGCATTTTATGGCGTAGGTTTTTAATGATGTCTAAGCCTATGTAATTGGTAAAATAAGTTTGGATATAGACCCCTCCACTCTTGCCTAAGTAGGCCACAATCACTAAAAAAGGCAAAACACTTAGCATTTGTGTGTCTTTGTTAATGAAAATGCCATCTAAAGTGGGCTTGACTAAATAAGTCCCCCACGCCGTGCTAAGAGCCACGATGAGAGAGGCCAAAACGATCCACACAAACGAGCCTATATGCCCCTTTAAAAAGGGGGCAAAACGCCTAAAAAAGAGCTTCACGCGAGGGTGTAGCCCGCGTCTAAGATTGCCTCCTCAATTTGCGCTTTGGTGGCGGGGGCGTTGAAAGTTACCGTCACTTCTTGTTTATCTAAATTCACTTCAATATGTTCGATGCCCTCTAACTCCCCGATAAACTTTTCAATTTTATCCACACAATGATCGCAGGTCATCCCACTCACTTTAAGCACTTCTTGCATCGTTTTCCTTTTTGATTTTTTTATGTGCGCCCCTAAGCCTTTGGGCGTTAAACACCACGCTTAAGCTGCTAAGACTCATCGCTAGGCTAGCTAGCATAGGATTTAGCATAAAGGGGGCTGCCACACCACAGGCTAGAGGGATTGCCAGCGCATTATAACAAAAAGCCCAAAACAAATTTTGTTTAATGTTTCTAATGGTGATCTTGCTTAACTTGATCGCCTGCAAAGCTGCGCTTGGATGGTTATTTAGGCTTAAAATATCTGCCACCTCCAAACTCGCCCCGCTGCCTAGCCCCATCACCACCCCCACATCGCTTTTAGCCAAAGCGGGGGCATCATTTAGCCCGTCGCCCACCATCATCACCACCGCCCCGCTTTTTTGCAAGTCTTCAAGGGTGGCTAGCTTGTCTTGGGGTTTTGCCTCAGCTTTGTAATCTAAATTTAGCGCGCCCGCCATTTTTGCCACGCTTGGCTCTCTATCCCCACTTAAAAGCAAGGTTTTTAACCCATAGGCATGCATGTCTGCGATGGCCTCTTTAGCCCCCTCTTTTAAACGATCCTCTAACACAATCAGCCCCAAGATTTTAGCAGGCGTGCCAAAAAACACTCCGATCCCCTCAAAGTCGCCTAAATCGCTTGTGTCTTTAAAAAACTCTAAACTGCCCGCTTGGTAAAGTTGCCCAGCAATTGTGCCGCTTAAGCCAAGCCCCGGGGTCGCCCTCACTTCTTGCGCCTCTAATAAGCTTGCCCCCTGTTCTTTGGCATATTCTAAAATGCCCTTAGCAATGACATGTTCGCTCTGCGCCTCCAAACTGGCACATAGACTAAGCAAGTCTAAAACCTCCACACCATCAGCGGGGCGCACCTCTTTAACCACAGGCTTGCCTAGCGTGATGGTGCCCGTCTTGTCTAAGAGCACATGGCTAATGTCTTTGGCACGCTCTAAACTCTTTGCGTCTTTAAAAAAGAGCCCCAATAAGCCCGCCTCTTTTTGCGCCACCAAGAGCGCCATAGGGGTGGCTAGCCCTAGCGCACAGGGGCAAGAGATCACCAACACGGCGATAAACACCTCCAAAGCCTCTTTAAAGCCCCCCTTAAACACCCACACAATGAACGCCAAACTTGCAATGGCGATCACAGTGGGGACAAAGACCCCAGCAACTTTATCGGCCAGCCTTGCAATGGGGGCTTTAGAGCCCTGCGCTTTGGCGATTAAATCTAAAATCTTAGCCAAAGTGCTTTGCGCCTTGTTGTGGGTGGCTTGCATTAAAAAGGGGGTGTTGGTGTTGAGTGTGCCCGCAAACACCTGAGAGCCCTCTTTTTTGAGCACGGGCATGCTCTCCCCACTAAGCATCGACTCGTCTATCTCGCTCGCCCCCTCAACAAGCACGCCATCTACGGGGACATAAGCTCCTGGCAAGACTCGTAAAATGTCGCCCTGTCGTAGGCTCTCAATCGCCACCTCTACATCTTGCCCGTTTTCCACCTTAAGGGCTGAGCTGTTGTGCTCTTGCATCAGCTCTTGCATCGCCCTTAGGGCTTTGTCTTTAGAAGATTCTTCGACCCGCTTACCCCCCATCACAAAGAGCAAAATCACGCACACACTCTCAAAATAGTAGCCCTCTATCAGGGCGTGGTTGTAGGCGCGCAAGAGCAGCACTAGGCTATACACAAAGGCCGCGCTCGTTCCAAGCGCGATCAAGCTATCCATATTGGGCTGGCGCGCAAACAGTGCCTTAAAGCCGTGGATGTAGAAATTGCGCCCCATGTGCATGGCGATCAAAGTTAAGACCAGTTGCACTAAACCATTGTTAAAGGGGTTCTTTAACAAAGCAGGCAAGGGCAAAAGCGGGGCAAACATGGATAGACACAGCACCCCAAGCGCGCTAAACATGGTGAAAAGCAGTTTTAGATTGGGGGTTAAAAAGGACGGCTCTAGCAAGTCCTTGAGCGGCTTTTTTTGGGCGGTGTAGCCCAGTTTGGAAATTTGCTTAAAAATGTCCTCTAAACTTGCTTGGCTTTCATCATAGACCACAAAGGCTTTTTTACTGAGTAAATCCACCCCCACTTCTTTGACGTACGCCTTGCGCCCCAAAGAGCGCTCGATCCCACTAGAGCACGCGCTGCAAGTCATGCCCTCAATGTAAAACTGTGCCTTTGTCATTTGTGCTTAAAGACAATCCTAGCCATTAAAAACACCCAACGCGCCAGCCCATAAAAGAGATAACCAAACATAAAAGCGCCTAGTACCTCTAAGGGGCGCACAAAGAGCAAGAGCAAGAGCAAGAGCAACAAGACAAAAAGTTTTAAATTCCACTGCACTTTTTTAAAGTTCGGGTAGCGGATATTGCTCACCATCAACACCCCTAAAAACACGGTGTAGGCTAAAAAGAATTTGCCCCAACCCGCCCGCAAAATGCCGTATTTGGTGTCTATCAGCACCCCCAGCACCACCAGCACCGCCGCGCTAGGAATGGGGATACCAATGAAAGAATAGGGGTCTGTGGTTTGGGTCGTAACATTGAAACGGGCTAGGCGGATCGCCCCAAAAATCACAAACAAGGCACAAGCTGCCATGCCCCAGCGCCCATAAAAATGCCCCACATAAAAGTAGGCAATCAAACTAGGGGCCACCCCAAAAGCCACGGCATCGGCCAGCGAGTCAAACTCTAGGCCAAACTTGCTCGTGGTGTTGGTAAGCCTAGCAATGCGCCCATCTAGCCCATCTAAAACTAAACTGCCCACCACCATCCAGCAGGCCACGATAAACTCCCCATGCGAAGCGTGAAGCATCGCCATCACGCCCAAAAAAATGCTACTGGCCGTGAAAAGATTGGGGAAGAGATAAAGCGGTTTCACTAGCTTGCGTGCTCTTCTAGGGGGACTAAACGGCTCTTTAAATTGTGGCTTGTCTCGTAATCGCTGATGATCTCACGCACCCGCTCGCCCGTGATGACCTCTTTATCAAACAACTCGCCCACCATCACCTCAATCGCCTCTTTATAGTCGCTTAAGGTCTGCTTGACATGCGTGTAGCGCTCCTCCAGCAAGGTTTTAATGAAGTGATCCATTTGCTCGGCGGTTTTCTCGCTAAACTCTCTGGGGCTACCAAAGCCCCCCCCTAAAAAGGAATTGCGCTGTTTTTCTAGCACCATCAACCCGCTCACATCGCTCATGCCATAGTAACTCACCATGCCCTTGATGATGTCGGTCGCTCTTTCTAAATCGTTGCTTGCCCCCGTAGAAATCTCTTGTAAAAACACATCCTCAGCCGCGCGCCCGCCTAAAAGCACATCGATCTCGGCGATCAGCTCGTGTTTTTGCATTAAATATTTATTCTCCTCTGGGGTGTTTAGCGTGTAGCCTAAAGCTGCCATGCCCCTTGGGATAATGGATACTTTATTCACCCGCGCTGAACCCTTTGTCATCTCGGAGATCACGGCGTGTCCGCTCTCGTGGTAGGCGACAATCTTTTTCTCTTTGGGCGAAATGCGCCGACTTTTTTTCTCTAAGCCTGCAATGCCTCTTTCTACCGCTTCTTTTAAATGCTGTTGCTTGACTTCTTTTTGGTTATTGCGTCCTGCCAACAACGCGGCTTCATTAATGATATTTGCCAAATCCGCCCCGGCCAGCCCAGCGGTGAGCTTGGCGATTTCTTGCAAATCCACATCGTTAGCGAGTTTCACGGGCTTGATATGCACCTTTAAAATCTCCACCCTGCCATTGAAGTCGGGTTTATCCACCAACACTTGGCGGTCAAAGCGCCCGGGGCGCAAAAGGGCGGGGTCTAAAATCTCGGGGCGGTTTGTGGCGGCAAGCACGATCACGGGCGCATTTTCTGAACCAAAGCCATCCATCTCGGCTAAAAGCTGATTTAAGGTTTGCTCCCTTTCATCATTGCCGCTAATCATCCCACCAGCTGCCCGGCTCTTGCCGATCGCATCGATCTCATCGATAAAAATGATGCTCGGGGCTTCTTTTTTAGCGATGTCAAAGAGATCACGCACCCGGCTTGCCCCCAGCCCCACAAACATTTCAATGAAGCTACTGCCCCCCATTGAAAAGAAAGGCACACTTGCCTCCCCTGCTACAGCCTTAGCTAGTAAAGTCTTGCCCGTGCCAGGAGGGCCCACTAAGAGCACGCCCTTAGGGATTTTCGCCCCCAAAGAGGCGTAGCGATCGGGGTATTTTAAAAAATCCACGATCTCGACCACCTCTTCTTTGGCCTCTTCATTGCCTGCCATGTCGTTGAAGCGCACTTTGGGCTTTTCAGCGTTGATGAGCTTTTTAGAGCTGCCCATGCCAAAAATCCCCCCGCCCATGTTCTTTTGCATGCGGCTTGCCATGAACATCCACAGTCCCAAGATCACCAACACGGGCAAGAGCCAGCCTAAAATCTCGGTGAAAAAATTAGACTCGCTAAAACCAGAGTAGTTGATTTTTTGCGCATCCAAAAGCGGGACTAAAGAGAGATCGGGCACCCTCTTAGCCACATAAATCGTCTTGGTTCCGCCCTCTTTGCTCGTGGCTTTAATCAAAGTCTGCCCGATGCTGACACTATCCACTTCCTTTTTCTCAATGAGCTCTTTCATCTCGTGGTAGCTAATGTTCTTGGTGCTTGTGGATAAAAAGCGTTCCCCAAAGCCATCATCGCTGTTCATCACCCGCATCGCCACGATCGCCACGATGATAAACACCACGATCAAGACCAAGGGATTTTGCAAAATGGGCTTTTTGGGGCTTGGATCGCCCGGTCCTTTGTTGTTTTCCATAGAATTCCTTACAGTAATTAACTTTTAGATAAATGCAAACACACCCACTCGTTTTCTTGGGTGCGTTTCTTTAGGTTAAAGGCGTTTGTGTATGTTTCTAAAACGCGCTCGGTGTGCTCGTTTAAAATCCCTGATAAAAAAATCTGTGTTTTGGCGTGGCTTGCCTTTAAAATCGCCGGGTAAAGCTCTACAATCACGCTTGCCACAATATTCACCACGATCAAATCGTAGTCTTCCCCCGCCACAGAACCCAGCCAAAGCTTTTCATAGGTGGCGTGGTTTTTGGCAAAATTCTTTTGGGTTTCTTCAAGGGCTAGCGGGTCTGTGTCGCATAAATGCACCCTTGCGCCCTTTTTGGCTAGGGCGAGCCCTAAAATCCCGCTCCCGCAGCCCACATCTAGGGCCACTTGCCCGCTCAGCTCAAGGGGGCTAAAGGCTTGTAAGAGTAGGCGGGTGCTTTCGTGGTGCCCCGTGCCAAAGGCTAGGCTCGGATCAAGGCTTAGACAAATGGGCGCGCTTAAAGGGTCGGCCGCCCAGCTTGGATTAATGGCAAAATCCCCGCAAACAATGGGCGACACGCCCGCCTTGTAAGCCTCGATCCAGTCTTTATTTTCGTGCTGTGCACTGTGGTGGTAAAAGCCGATCAAATCTCCCGTACGCTCGGATAAGTCGGTACAAAATTCTTTTAGAGCCTTTAAAAGGGGCTTGGGATCGTGCTGTGAATAGACAATAAAGCCCTCTTGAGGCAAGGGCGCGCTTGCACCAAAATGTTCATAGGGCAGGTTAGGAGCTAAACTCTCTTCAATCGCCTCTTGTGTAAAGTCGAGCAAAAAGGCAACAAAAAGATCGGGGTGGCGTGTGGGTAGGATGATCGTTTTAAAATAGACTTCTTGCAAGAGACGGCCTATTTAGTCATTTGTCCCCAACACGACCTCTAATTTTTCCTTGAGCACCTGCGGAGTGAAAGGTTTAACAATGTAGTTATTCACCCCCGCTTTTAGGGCGGTGATGACCTCCGCCTTGCCCCCCTCTGTGGTGATCATAATGATGGGCAGATCTTTAAAACGCCCGTCTGCACGCACCTTTTTGACCAAGTCTAGCCCATTCATTTCGGGCATGTTCCAATCGGTGATGAGTACTCCCGTGGTGTCGTTAGCGTCCAACTTTCCCCACGCCTCCACGCCATGCTCTGCCTCCAAAATGTCCTCATAGCCCAAGCGTTGCAAGGTGTTTCTGATGATTCTTCTCATGGTCGAACTGTCATCCACAATTAAAATTTTCAATCTCGCTCCTTATTTTAGCGCACAGCCAAAAATCAATGCCCCATTTTAGCATATTTATTCAGCCTCTATCTTTAAAACCCCCTAGCCAAAGACCTAAAATGTCAAAAGTGATAAGGGGAAAAATTTCACCAAAAGTTTGATCCCTTTGTCCTCAAAAACTCTAGGTTTAAAGGTTAAATCTTGTATCTTTTGGGTTTCTTGTTGTGGATAAACCAACCACACACTCACCTCTTTATTAGACGCACAAGTGGCGTATTTGCTCGCATACGCCCACATTTGGTAAAGGTCGGCATGTGTGATGTCTTGTTGTGTGTTTATGGTTTTCCATTTTGTGTCTAAAATGGTGATTGCTTCCTCTTGCCTCAGCACAATGTCCGGGCGCATAGGGAAATAACTTTGGGAGTTCTTATTTTTTGCTAAAAATTTCCTTTGCTCTTGTAAGCACACGCTCGCATTTTCACCTTGACAACTCTTTTTAAGCCAATACCCCACAAAGGACTCAAAAAGTCTTTCCATAGGGAATAGCAACGCATAGGCATGGCTTGCCCCACTATAAGGGGTTAAGCTCTTTTTACGCAAGAAAAGATCACACCATGCCAAAAGATTTTCATACTCTTTAAAACGGCTGGCATGCGCGCTCTTGGCAAAATCTACATCGATGTTTTTGCTAGGATTCACCTCATCAAAGACAAAGCGCACAGCATTTAACTTTTCTTGGCTCTTAGGACTCAGGCTCAAGGTTTTAAGCATTCCAAGCGTGGATTTAATGAGGCGATTGGGCGGGTTATCTAGGCTATATTCATCGCTGGTCGTGTAAAAGCGTTCTTTGTGAATCATGTTGGTTTTGAGATGGTTGGCAAACTCTAACTTACCCTTAAGGAAGGGGCGATTTTGCGACACGCTCAAATAATCCCGCTTCAATCCCCGTTTGATAAGCTGGGTGCATTCCTCTAAAAACATCTGAATAAAAACATCTAGCAGGGGCAAATGTGCGCTATGGAGCTGAGAAAATTGGCTCTGTTTAAAGGGCGCGTCTTTGAGAGTAACTAGGCAATTATACAAAACCTGTTTAGCATGGCAGAGGGGGCAATCAGGCTTTTGTAGGGGTTCTAGGTTGGTCTGTGGCTTGATAAACTCTTTTACTTGATCTTGAAACTTTGTGTGATCGAGTCTAGGGATTTTTATTTTGCAGGCGCAATGTTTCTTTAAATCCTCTTTTTTTAAATCCCGCCCGCAAATCTTAGGCAGTATCTCAATGCAAAAGCCCTGAATTTGGATCAAGCCCACATAATTTTGGGTTTTGAGGGTGTGCTTATTTTTAAACCTCAAAAAGGCGTGGTTGCCCTCTTGGTGGGCGAAGTCTAAAATGGCCTCCCATATTTTGGGGGCTTTCTCCTTTTGCGCCCCTAGACGCTCCTCGATGTCCGCTCGGTTGAATTCTTGATATTCGGCTAAATACAGCGTGGGCGTGGTTTTCATGGGTTAGGGGTTGGTGCGTTAGATTCCGTGGATATATTGTTATCCTCTATCGATTCCTTATCCTCTCCATCTTTTACCTCCACCTGATCGTTGTATATTTTTTCAAACATAGCAACTTGCCATGGACCCGGTTTGATTTGATAGACTTTTTTATCGGAATCCACAAAATCCTTAAGGGATCGCGCTATATCCGTATTGACTAGGGCTTCATTCTCTTTCTTAAATCCGTGCATTGTTTTAGACAATAACATTGTATTATCATTCAACACCGCATTGACTTTGGCGTGGTCGTCATAAAAATACTCTTGCAAAAGCGGGATGATTTTGTTTTTAAAACAATCTTGCAAACTCTCTAGGTCTTTTAACCCCAAAAAGTAACTATGTCCGATGGTGTGGTTTTGGTCGAGCAAAAACTCTATGCGTGTATTCATCGCTTCTAAGAGGGCTGACAAATTAACGCCCGCACAATTTATGTCAAGCAATTTTGGGTTAGGCATGATTTCCTCAAAGGTAAATCTACGGCGCAAAGCGGTGTCTAGCAGGGCGATAGAGCGATCGGCGGTGTTCATCGTGCCGATGATGTAAAGATTATCGGGCACCCCAAAAGGAATCTTTTTGTCATAGGGCAGAGTCACCCGCAATTCCTCCTCCCGCCCTATGCGTTTGCTAGGCTCGATCAGCGTGATGAGCTCCCCAAAAATCTTAGAGATATTGCCCCGATTGATCTCGTCAATGATGAGGATATAAGGTTGCTTGGCGGGGGCTTTGGGGTTTGGTTGGGGTGACACAATTTCAATGGGTGGTGTCGTTAGGTTTTGGGCTTTAAGGTAATCTACTTCAAATGTAGTGAGCTTTTTAAGAAGTGCGTAATGATAGGAAGTGTTGGACACCTGTAAGTCTTTAGGTTTTTCAATTCTCCTTACCTTGTCCTCCAAATACAAGCCTTTTAACGCGCTCTCCTCAACAAAGGCCGGTCCTTTTTCTTGGTTATAAGTGGTGGCAAATCTAAGCCCTTTCTCTGTTTGTGTCCATGTAAGTTCTTTTTGCACACCTTGGTAAAGCTCAATATAACACTTCCCCTTAGCCCTCTGTTCTTGACTTAAGGAAACCAAAAAGGCTTTTAACAAAGCGTGCCAGTAATTTGTATCTACCCGTGCTTTTTCTCTAGGTGCATCTGGGCACCCTAAAGTCTCTTGCGCCTTTTGGCACATTCTCTTAAAAATCCCGTCCTCAACTTTATAACGCACCTGCCCACTGTCCTCTTGTTTACTATCCATCTCTGGCTTGATCCCCTCCACAAATTCCTCATAGCCATAGCTTTGGTGGAAGGTGACAAAGTCAATGCGCCCTTGATCCTTGTAATGATCAAACAAGAGTTTAGCGCGGGCTCTTTTATCTTCCTTGCTGTCCTCTTGAGGAATTTGTTTCTTAAAATCCCCCTGTTCTTCTAATCTCTTAAGCTTCTCTATGATAGCTCGATCGCCTGTAAAACCCAAAATCTCTAACGCCTTATCAATGGTGTTATAAGTCTTGCCCGTGCCCGGAGGTCCAAAGAGGATTTGGTTTAGGGGGATTTTATCGGTCATGATCGCTCCTTTGTGTTTGTCTTGGGGGGTGTGTGGATCACTGATGGGTATAAAATATTCTTTGGGGATTTCATTAAGCTTACCGACACACTTAAGAAACTCCTCTACAATCTCCGCCTTAAACTTCTCCAAATTGTCGTAATGGTAAAAATAATTCTCGTCGCTAGAAAAAATCTCGGCATACGCTTGGCATTTTTTGCAGTTTTTCTTGTTTTTTCCACCAGATAAACCTATACAACAGATAAATCCTTTTGGGGGCACAACTCCCACCACATGTCCATGCCAATTATAGCCAACCCAAATATCGAAGCCATACTCAAGGTTTGCTTTTTCAGTATTGATAAATTCTTTTCCTAAAACCTCTTTGCGAAAAAAGCCAATCCCTGAAGGAGGTGTCTTGTCATGAGGTTTATAAAGACCAGGAATACTGATGCAACACTCATATCCCCACCCCTGCGCAAAAGTATCTAGTCTCTTTTCAAGCGCATCGCGCTCCCTCTTTAAGAAAGACTTGGAGTTCTCGTGCTTCCCCTGCGCCTCCCACTCCCCCACGACTTTATCCACCAAATCTACAAACTCTTGCAACAACTCTAAAAACTCTGCTTTCTGCTCCGTGCTCCACTCCACTTTTTCTATTTCTGCTTGTGCCATGCGGCTCACTCCTCCTTATGGCTTAAAACCTGTGCGCTCACTTGATTGCTGAACGTGTTTTGCACAAATAAAGTGAGTTTGTCGCCACTATAATTATTGGGGCTAAAATCTTGCTGTTCTGTAGAAACATAGCTCCCGTCTAAATCCACCCGGGCTAAACAGCTGACAGAATACATCCCCATGACCTCACGCCTAAAAACCTGTGCGCTGACATAGTAGCCCTTTTTAAGGCGTTGCAAGATCAAAGTGTATTCATCGTTGCCAAGTGTAAAGGTTTGGCTCTCTTGATCGCTTTCTCCATTGACTAGGTCTAAATCCACTCTTGCCAAACAGCGCATGCCAGCTCCTTAAAGAATAAGCCAAATTCTACTCTAAAAAACAAAATCTCCTACATCCACTCAATGATTTGGGCGACATCCTTGGCTTCGTAGCAGGCGATGGGCGTGTTTAAACTAGGTTTTTTAGGCACAATCGCCTTTAAAAAGCCGTAATTCTCCATTTCTTTTAAGCGCACATTTAAATTCGGCACTTCTTGCACCGAGCCGGTTAAGCCCACCTCCCCGATGAAGGCGGTTTTATTGCTGATCGGGCGGTTTCTAAAGCTCGATAGTATGCTGGCGATCACAGCTAAATCTGCGCTCGTTTCGCTGATTTTAATCCCCCCAGAAACATTAATAAACACATCGTAGCGGTTTAAGGGGATTTCTAGCTTTTTTTCTAGCAAGGCTAAGAGCATGTGCAGGCGGTTGGTGTCAAAGCTCGTGGCTAATCTCTTAGGGTTGGCTAAAGAGCTTTCACACACTAAGGCTTGGATTTCTAAAATCAACGCCCTTGAGCCCTCAAGCACCACACTTAACGCACTGCCCGCTAGGCTTTGCTTTTGAGAGAAAAAGAGTTTAGAAGCCTCTTTAGCGCTCATCAAGCCCTCTTGATGCATTTCAAAAATCCCCACTTCGCTGGTTGCCCCAAAGCGGTTTTTAAAACTCCTTAAAATCCTAAGTTCTCGACTAGGATCGCCTTCAAAGTAAAGCACAGAATCGACCATGTGCTCTAAAACCCTAGGGCCGGCGATTGAGCCCTCTTTGGTGATGTGCCCGATGATAAAAATGGCAATTTGCTCTTGTTTGGCTAGGCGCATCAGATCAAAGGTGATCTCGCGCACTTGAGAGATCGAGCCGGGAGCCGAGCTAATGGCACTGGAATAAAGGGTTTGGACCGAGTCGATCACACACACGGCGTAGGTCTGCCCGAGTAAATGTGCCTTGATCGTGTCTAAATCAATTTCATTGAGTAGATACAGCTTTTCTTGCACGCATTGCAAGCGATCGGCTCTTAGGCGAATCTGCCCCGCGCTCTCCTCCCCGCTCACATACAGCACGCTTAAACCCGTGCCCGCTAGCCCGCCTGCCACTTTTAATAACAGCGTGCTTTTACCCACCCCGGGAGCTCCCCCAATGAGATACAACCCCCCGGGCACAATCCCCCCGCCTAGCACAATGTCTAATTCCTTTTGGGTGGAGCTAAAGGTGCTAATGCTCTCCTGTTCTACTTTAGTGATCGAAACCGCTGAAAGTGTGGGCGTGTTTTTAAAGGGTTTGAGACTCTCTTTTTGTGGGCTACTCAGTTCAACAAAACTTTCCCATTGCTGGCAATTATTGCACTTACCCAGCCACTTAGGGCTGACAAATCCGCAATGTTGGCACTCAAAGACCCTAGTCTTCTTTGCCATCTTTAAAGATTGCATCTAAAAGGCTTTTGACATACTCCATTTCCTCAAAAGCGATCAAGTCGTTTTCTTTTTCTCCCACGCCTAGATATAAAATAGGCAGTTGCAACTCATAAAGAATGCTTAAGATACACCCCCCCTTGCTCGTGCCATCCAACTTCGTAACAATCACCCCATCTAACTCTAAACTCTCGTGAAAAATCTTAGCCTGCTCTAGGGCCGAGCTGCCCTGCGTGCCATCTAGTATTAGGATTTTATAGTAGGGGGCGTTGTTTAGTGCCTTGCTACACACCCTTGAGATTTTTAACAACTCATTTTTGAGATTGGTTTGGTTATGTAGTCTGCCGGCGGTGTCTATGATGATCTGATCTGCCCCTCTAGCAATCCCCGCCTCAATGGTGTTGAAAGCGAGCGCGCTAGGATCGCTATTTTGCCCCGCGCTAATCACCTCTAATTGCAACTTCTCCCCCCAAAGTTGGAGTTGTTTGACCGCAGCAGCCCTAAAGGTGTCCCCCGCGCCGAGCAAGACTTTTTGTTTGTTTAATAGGTGCTGTTTAGCGAGTTTAGCGATGGTGGTGGTCTTGCCCGCCCCATTGACCCCCAAGATTAAAGAAACCAAGGGTTTGGTGTCTAAGGGCTTTAAGCGCACTTGGTCGTAATAACTCTCTTTGCGTAAAAAACGCATGAGGGCGACTTCTAGGTGGTTGCGCTTGATTTGATCGGGCAGATGTTCTAAGAGCTTTTCGACTAGATCAAATTGCACATCAAAGCCGATTAAGATTTCCTCCATCTCTTCTTTGCTAAAGGTCGCGTCCTTAGATTTAAGCAAAGAGGCGACATTTTGAATCGTCTTTTTGAAAAAGTTAAACATTATTTTCTCTCTGTCTCTATTAAATCTTGCAAGTCTTTTGCCAGCATTTCCTCTAAGATTACCCCCCTGTAGGTTTGCACCAAGTGCCCCTGTTTGTCGTAGAGCAAAAAATAGGGCAAGGACCAAGCACGATTTTTAAACGCCACTGCAAAGGGGGATTGATCCATAGGGTTAAAGAGCGCAAAATGCGGTTTGTGGGTCTTGGCGTAGTTGTCTATTTGCTCTTGGGTGTAGGCTTTATTTAAAAGAGCCAAAAAATGCACCTCTTTAAACTGCGCTTGCAGGTGGTTAAAAAGCGGGATGTAGGCGGTGTTTTTGGGGCTCAAATCTAAGATCATGATCAAGGCGGGCATGGAGGCTTTGGCTAAAATTTCTAAAGACTCGCCTGTGCCTTTTAATTGCAATTCTTGGTGGTTTTGATCCAAAAAGTGCCAAACGGGCGGGGCACTCTCTTTGGGTTTTTCTTGTTTGTTTTCACACCCCGCTAAGGCTAAAAGCACAGCCAAACCCAGCGCAAAACGCACACTAGACCTTAAATTTAGCCACTTCGACATCGAGCACCCGCGCCACTTCGTTTAAGGAATCGCTAGCTCCCTGCACATTCTGCACACTTGTATAATTCATCACGGCAATGTTGTTGATCTCTTCAATGATTTGCACCAGCATTTTAGTGGTGTTGGCAATTTCCTTAAACTCCTTGACATCCGCACTTGTGGCGTTGATCACGCTTCGGATATTTTCCACATTGGCATCGACCATTTCTTGTAAAGAATGGGTGAGCTCAGAAGTTTTTAATATCTCTTGGGCGTTGGTGTGCAAATCTGTGCTGATGTCGCCCACACTTTTCACCACTTCGTTAATGGTGTTGTTGATCTGGGCTAGGCTGTTTTGGGTTTTCTCAGCTAGCTTTCTCACTTCATCGGCCACCACCGCAAAGCCTCGCCCGTGCTCGCCCGCGCGCGCGGCCTCGATGGCCGCATTCAGGGCCAATAAATTTGTTTGCCCCGCGATATCTACAATTAAAGTTAAAACTGCCTTGATGTTTTCGGTGTTTTTAGAAGTTTGGTCCAAGCGGTTAGAAAACTCCACAGCCAGCTGGGCGTTGTCGGCTAAATTCTTGCTAAAGGCTTGGATTTGGGAGCGGATTTCCTCTAAAGTGTTGTCGGTTTGCAAGAGATTTTGGTTGTTTTTGTCTGCATTCTCCACGCCCTTTAAGATGTTGTCGATGATGTTGTCCCCATTTTCTAGGGCTGCTTGGATAAAATCCTTGCCCTTTTTGGAGTGTTCCTCCACATCGTTAAAGTTGGCATAAAGGGTGTTGGCTATTTGATTGTTTTGGGTGCTGAGTTGTTTAATGTTAGACACCATGCCCTGTATTTTGTCTAACAAAAGGTTGATGTTGGCCGAGATCGAGGCAATTTCATCCTTGCCCTTGACCTCTAAGCGCTTGGTCAAGTCTCCATTGTCCGAGACCAATTGGACGATCAGGTCGCGCAGTTGTATGAGCGGGCGACACAAGATCTCAATCACCCCAAAGAGAATAAAGGTGATCAATAGCAAGGCAATCACAGCGACGATAGACATTGTCGATTGGAGATTATAGAAGTCCCTAAACACATCTTTTTTAAAGACAACAGAAACCACTTTCCAACCCAAACGATCGATGGTGTCATAGACATAAAATTTCACCCCTTCTTTGCTCCATTTTTGGCGAAAGCCACTATGGGTGCTCAAAATTTGTTGGCGCAACTCGGGGTCGTCGGCGTGGTACTCGCTCCCTTCAGAATAGACAGACGAACCTAAAACCACGCCACGATTGTCTAATAAATGCACCCGCTGTTTGGTAAAATAAGCCCCGATGATGGTCTCTAAGAGTTTATCCAAATTTATATCTAAGCCCAAAACTCCCTTAAACACTTTGTCTTGGTACAAGGGAAGGGAGTAAGTCACCACATTTTTTTTGGTGTAAGCATCCACATAGGGTTTAGATACAAAGATACCCCCTTTGGCCTTGGCGTTTTTGTACCAAGCGCGCGTTCTTGGGTCGTAGCCGGCGGGGATTTCCCCGCGTAATTTAATGATGCTCCCATTTTCAAAGGCGACATACAAATCCGCCGAAACCAAATTATCATGCACAACCTCAATGATTCTTTGAATCTGCCTCGAATCTTTTAAATCGAAAGCCTCAAAAGAGCGAGCGGTCTGGCGCAAAATGGTGCGGACATGCTTGTCCCACTCTTTAATGGTCACGGACAGAACTCTGGTGTCTTTGGTTAGGGAGTCGCGCGCTTTCTTGGTGAGGTTGTCGCGGACTTTTACCCCGATGATCACGATTGCTGTACTAAATACAAGCACAAGCAACACCGCCAACGCCGAAATGATTTTCGCTTTAAACCCCAGTTTCACATCCAAGTTCATAAACGCTCCACGGCCGTGCTACAAAAGCTAAGGCTTCATTATAACGCAATTAGCCTTTCTGAGGGCTTTTAATTTTGCTAGCGCAAGAAGTGGCCCACTTGCTTAAACTGCCACACACAGGCATAGGGTTTAAAAAACTCTAAAGCAGTTTGGGGCTCTAAGAGCGGGTCTTTTAAACCTAAAAACACCTCGATAACCACGCCTTTAGATTGCAAAAATGCCAATTTTTCAGAAGCTAGGGGCGAAAAAAGCAATTCCTCTAAGGCCTCTAAACTGCCCAGATGCACACACTTTTTTAAGCTCGGGTCTTGTTGCAACAATGCATCCCAGCCTATGTTTTTCAAAAAAGCTTGCATATAGGCTTTGGGGTCTTTTTTGTAGCTCAAGATTTGCAGGCGTTTAAAGGCTGTGGATTTAAAGGCGAGCATGCACGGGGAGATTAAGATCAACTTTTGTACTCTGCGCCCCGCCTGCACTTGCTTGTAGGCGTGATCTAACGCTTTGAGCGCGCCATAGCTAAAGCCGGCCATGTCATAGACCCCGCTATTTTCTAAAATCCACGAAAAAAGGCCACTTTCCTCACAAAAGCCAAAGCCACTAAAATAGACCATCACACAAAAGAGCGCAAAATCTCTTGGATTTGGGCTTTGCTTAACTTCTCTTTGTCTAACAGGGCCTGCGCCATTGCCTGCACCTGTGCTTTAAAATTGCCTAAAAACTCCCGTTGCTCGGTGTAGAGGGCACTCAGCAGTGCTTCCACATCGGCGCGATCCCCGATGAATTTATGCCCCATGCCGTACTCTTCACACATCTTTTTAGCGGTCTCTAAAGCGTATTTTAGGTCATCTTTTGCCAAAGTGTAGCTTTCCTTAAAGAAAAGGTCTAAGACAATCATCCCGCTTAAATGCACCTTGATGCTGTTGTTCATCTCGCTTTTGCTTAAAATGCGCCGATCGCTTGCCACCAAAAACTCCCCAAACAACAGCACTTTATCAAACTCCACTTCTAGCCAATACGCGCTTAAAGCCTTTGCGCTTTGGTAAAGGGCGTATAAATTTTTTTCTTGTTCGCTCAAGGTTACATTTTTCTTTTTGCCAAAGGCGATCTTATCCTTGACCTCTAAAATGTCTTGCATGGTGATTTGTGCGCTGTTGCGCCTGAGCGCATTGAGCGCGCTCTCATTGACTAAAGAAGAGAGCATTGCTCCGCTAAAACCCACACAAATTTTGGCCACCTCCTTGCAATCTAGGCTGTGCTGTTTGTCCTGCAAATAGGATTCTAAAATCTGCACCCTCTCCTCTAAATCCGGCAAAGAGATGAAAATGCGCCGATCAAACCGCCCGCTTCTTAAGAGCGCCTCATCCATCACATCGATTTTATTGGTTGCCCCAATCACAATCACCTGTGCGCTCTCCTCAAAGCCATCCATTTCGGTTAAAAGCTGGTTAAGCGTGGCCTCCCTCTCATCGTTGCGCTGGTGTCCTCTAGCCTTACCCACAGCATCGATTTCATCGATAAACACAATCGAGGGGCTAAAGGCTTTGGCCTTAGCAAAGAGCTCGCGCACCCTTTTAGCCCCCACCCCCACATAAATTTGCACAAACGCGCTCCCGCTGTGATAAAAGAAAGGCACTTTGGCTTCAGAGGCCAAGGCTTTAGCGATCATCGTTTTACCCACCCCGGGGGGCCCTACCAAGAGCACGCCTTTAGGCAACTTGATTTTTAAATCTTGGTATTTTTTTGGGTTTTTCAAATAATCCACAATCTCGTACAATTCCTCTTTGACCTCTTTTGTGCCCGCCACATCTTTAAAGCGCACACGCGGCAAAGTGGCGTGCAACGGGGGCTGTGGCGCGCTTTGCGATCTTTGGACGGTGTCTAAAGAGGGTTGCAATAGGGCTTTTCTGTTCCACGCGAAACGCAAAATCACGGCCAACAACACCAAAAAGAAAAAGATGATCACTAAGTTTAAGAGTTGTTGCGTGGTGTTGTCCTCTTGCAGTACCTCAATGGGAATATTTGTGGGAAATTGCATGGAATCGCTCCAGCCTAGCCGCGCAGTTTTGTAGATTTTAAAGCGGGTTTTTAGGTAAATGTAACGGCTATCGATTTTAATGCTTTGGATTTTTTCAGTGCGTAGCAGGGCATTAAAATCTTGGATACTCACTAGGCTCGTGGGTTCTTTGAAAAAGAGAAAGACCACAAAGATCACCCCCACCAAGAGCGCAAGGCCGCCAATGATGGCCTTTTTATAACGCCGCAAAGCTAGCATCAGCGCGCACCTCATAATCTGTCAGCACCACCCACCGCCCGCTTAAATCCTCTTGGGAGCTCAAGCGCACGGGGTTAAAGAATTGATCGTGCCCTAAATAAACCCCCCCCTTAAACCCCTCGACCAACACCTCTAAGGCCACGCCCTGTGCCTTTAAACTCTGCCTAAAGGCTAGGTTATTATTTTGCACACAATTTTTGATTTGGTTTAAACGCTCTTTGGCAATGTTGCCATTGACCCGGTTTGGCATTTTGCTTGATGGTGTACCTGATCGCACGCTGTAAATGAAAGGGTGGATGTGGGTTAGGGGGAGTTTTTTAAAGTTGTCTAACGCCTCTTGCCAAATATTTTCGTCCTCATGGGGGTGTCCTACGATAAAATCCGTGCCGATGGCAAAACCCTTAGAAGCGACCTTTTCCAAAAGGGCCATGTCTGTGTGTGTGCGGTTGCGCCGGCGCATCCAGCGTAGCATGGTGTCATGGCTGTGTTGCAGCGCGATGTGTAAGTGCTTCTCTAAAATGGGGTGATCTAAGAGCTCTAAAAATTCGGCATCGATTTGGGCGGGCTCTAGGCTGCCAATACGCACCCGTTTTATGGGGGTTTTGGCGATCTCTTTAACGAGTTTGGCTAGGCTATCGCCCCTATCTAGCCCGAAGCTGCCCACATTGGTCCCGGTTAAAACCACTTCTAAAATCCCCGCTTGGGCGAGCAAATCGATTTGTTTTAAAATGTGTGTGCGCTCTAGACTGCGCGACTTGCCGCGCACCAAAGGGATGATGCAATAACTGCATTTAAAATCGCACCCCTCTTGGATTTTCACAAAAGCCCTAGTTTTGCCTACAAAGTTTGTTAAAAGCGTGCTTTCTAGCTCTGTTTGTTTATCCTCATAAAAAAACCCCTCTTGGCTTAAGAGGCGGTTGATTTGTGCCTTGTGGTCGTGCCCAAAAACCCCGCTCACTTGCTTATTTTCTAAGAGTTTGCGCCCCTCTTTGTTGGCCCCGCAACCTGTAAAATAGACCTTTTTATTCAAAGCGTGCATTTTCTTAGCGTAAGCCCTTGCGCTGTAATCCGCATCGTTTGTTACCGTACAAGAGTTTAGCACCACAATGTCGGCCAACTCCTCGCTATTGGTGTGCTCAAAATCCTTTAAGTGTGCCAACATGACCTGTGTGTCAAATAAATTGGTGCGGCAACCAAAGGTTTTAAAATAGACTTTTTGTTTCATGGCGTAAATCCTTGTTTTCAAAAACGCTGTTTTTGTTCCCAAACCCATCGCCCCCGCCTTGCACAAATTTAGTTGTGCTGTAAGCGACAAAAATGTCTGGCTCTTTTAAAAGCGCCTCGATAATATCACTAGAAATCTTAGATTTTAGCGCAAGCGTGGCATAAGCGTTGGTTTGGTACCACACGCTGATGTGGATGCCCTCTTGCTCTAAGATCATAAACACCCTCGGGTTTGCGCTGGTGCTGCGCAGGGAGTACTTGGTGCGCATGTTGCTCATTTGCTTGTAGGTCATCTCGGTGTATTGTTTGGCGTGGGTGTTGGCGATATCTAGGGCGATTTGCATGGCTTTTTTATAGTTGGAGTCGAAGGTGATGCAAAAGGCAATCCCATCCCAAACGGTCTTCATGCCAAAGTGGCTGTAATTGCAAAGCAAATTGCTAAAAATGTAGTTGTTGGGGATAAAAATGATGCGCCCCGCGCGGCAGTTGTTTTCTTTGTAACTTGTGAGCGTCACATCCTCTAAGATCGTGGTGTAAAGGGCGGAGATGTCCAGCACATCGCCCACATAAGTGTGCCCATCTTTCATCACCTTAATGCGATCGCCCACATGGATATTGCCCTCAATTAAGATCGTAAACCACCCCAGCACGCTCATGAACAAATCGCGCATGGCGATGGCGATCCCGGCACTGGCAAAACCCAGCACGGTTACAAGATAGGACACATTTTCTAAATAAGCAAAAAGAAAAATCAACACCACCACATTAGCATTGACAAAGTTAATCGCCTTGTTGATGGTGTAGGCGCGCTCGTTGCTGTGGATGTATTTGTGGCTAATCACTTTCAACACCCACGCCAAAACAATGCTGACAAGGGCGATTAAAACCACATAAATTAATTTAAAAATTTGGTCTTTGATTTGGGATTTAATGTTCGATTCGGCCTCTTCAATGTCCTTAGCATAGACATCCATGCTCGTTTTTAAAAGATTTTGCGCCCCCTGTAATTCGATTTTTTTGACTTGTTCTTGGTAAATCTTCTTGGCTAAACCCTCTTGTTCTTGATCGCCTTCTTTTTGCAATTTTTCTAACTGCATCAAAACTTCTAACTCTTGATTAATCAAGTCCAGCACTTCGCGCAAGCTCTTTTTGTGGTGCTTCATGGTGGTGTATTTGGCTTTGATTTGCTTGATAAAAGAGATCCCTGTAACGATGGCAATGGGGTTTGTGATGCTTGGGATATTGGCGATGTTGGGCTTTTCGACCAACTCTTTAAAGGGGTTCATTTTATATTGCTCTAACAGCGCCTCTTGGTATTTTAGGGCTTGCAAGGTGTGGTTTAGAGTGCTGATTTTTAAAGTGTCGCCGTTCTTTTTGTGCTTTAGGGCTTTGATTTGGTGCTGTATGGTTTGGATTTCCTCATAAATTTGCTCGTAACTCTCAAAATTGCTGAATTTTTTAAGCCAAATGTTGTCGCTCGTTTGGAGCTTGTGTTCTAAATGCGCCGCCTCTGCTTGCAAGTGTTGGATTTGTGTATTTTCTTGCGCCCCAAGACAACAAAGACAGGCCCACAGCACTAAAAAAAACCTCAACAGAGTGCCCCCAGTGAAATTAAACTCAAAAACCATAGTCTAACACAAGAAACCCACACTTTATCCACACCCATTAAGCCTAGCAATAAAGTGCTAAAATAGACAAAAAAGGCAGTGCATGCAAACCACAACCAACCAAATATCCAAAGTCAGAAAATGGCTCATTAAATGGCAGACCCGTTCTTTAGGCAAACGCCTAAATGTTTATATTTTAATCTTGTCTGTGTTGCTTTTTTCGGATCGGTGTAATTTGCAAGCGCAACTAGAAAAAGCCAAAAACTACCTTGAGGGCATTTTAAGCGGGCGTTTAGCTTCTAGGGTCTTTGAGCGCATTTGTGTCAATGTGGCAGATTACGCCCTAGACGAACACTTGTATTTAAAAGATCGCATGCGTGTGTTTGAGCTCTTGGTGCAAAACATCCAACTTTATCAAATTGTGCTAGACATTTGGGAGGATGAAATGTACCAAGACCAGAGAGACATTTTAAAAATCGCGGTGCAAAACGCTTACGACAAGCGTTATAGCCTAGATGCAGAGAGTCAAAGGGCTCTGTCCTACCAAATGCGCCTCTTTAAAAGATAACTTCAAAATAGCTTAAATTCAGGCTTAATTCAGCTTTAGTGGCTAAAATGGCGACTTTTGATCTGTAAAAAGGAAAGTAGATGAACACCACGCAGTCAATGAAAGTTACAGACATCAAGCGCGATTGGGTCGTGCTGGATGCAAAAGACCAAATTTTTGGGCGTTTGGTTACACGAGCAGCCACTTTGCTTAGGGGCAAGCACCGCCCCTACTACACCCCCAATGTGGATTGTGGGGATTTTGTGGTGGTTGTCAATGCCAGCCATGTGAAGTTTTCAGGGCTAAACAAGCTCAAGGACAAAGAATATTTTACACACTCGGGCTATTTTGGCAGCACTAAGAGCAAGACTTTAGAGGAGATGCTGGAGAAAAACCCAGAAAAGCTCTTTTATTTGGCGGTGCGGGGCATGTTGCCTAAGACAAAGCTCGGGCGTGCGATGATTAAAAAGCTGAAAGTCTATAAAGATGAAAAACACCCCCACACGGCTCAAGTGGGCAAGAAGGACTAAATAGATGACAAAAATTTACGCCACAGGCAAAAGAAAGAGTGCGATTGCCAAAGTTTGGCTCACGCACGGGGATGGGCAATTAGACATCAATGGCATGGACTTAAACACTTGGCTAGGTGGGCATGAGTCCATTAAAATGAAAGTGATGCAGCCTTTAGTGCTTACCAAACAAGAGGGCTTGGTGAGTGTGAAGGCGGTGGTCTTTGGGGGCGGCTACAGCGCACAAGCCGAAGCTTTAAGGCATGGCATTTCTAAAGCCTTGAATCTCTACGATAGTGCCTTTAGGGCAATTTTAAAACCCAAAGGGCTTTTGACAAGGGATTCTCGCGTGGTAGAGCGGAAAAAATATGGCAAACGCAAGGCGCGCCGCAGCCCACAATTCTCTAAACGCTAGGGAGCGCATAAGGGGGGGCGTGTGTCCATTGATTTAAAAGCCACGCCAGTCCCTAGGCTTTTTTTCTATTATTTTATCCCCCTCGCCTTTTCCATGATCTCGCTATCGACCTACTCAACGATCGATGGCATCTTTGTCGGCAACAAGCTGGGCAAAAATGCCCTCGCTGCCATCGGGGTGTGCTGGCCCATTTTCCCTACACTCATCGCCTTTGAACTGCTTTTTGGTTTGGGAGCGGCTTCGATTGCCTCATACTTTTTGGGCAAAAGCCAAGCCAAGCGCGCCCGTTTGGTCTTTAGCTCTGTTTTTTATTTTGTCGCCATTAGCATCACGCTCATCAGCTGGTCGCTTGTGCCCTTTAGCAGCCACATTGCTAAAATGTTGGGCAGCTCTGATTTGCTCTTGCCGATGGCATCTATTTACCTCAAAATGATTTTAATGGGGGCGGTTTTTATGGTCTTGCACCCCCTAGCCGATGTCTTTGTGGTGAATGACAAACGCCCCATTTTGGCGATGGTTGCCATGCTGGTTGGCTCGCTCACAAATATCCTTTTTAATTACCTCTTGCTCTATGTCTTTGAGATCGGCATACACGGGAGCGCGATCGCCACTGTAGTGGGGCATGCGGTGGGTTTCTTTGTGTTGCTCTCGCATTTTCTCTTAAAAAAAGGGCAGTTGCACTTTGTGCGGCGCTTCAACTGGGCAAGCGTGGTGTCCTCGGCTAAAAGCGGCGTGCCCCAAAGCGTGTCCGAGCTTAGTGCTGCTGTGGTGATGTTACTCTTTAACTGGACGATCATGCACACGGTGGGGGAGCGGGGGGTGTCGATTTATGCGATCATCATGTACAATGGGATCGTTTTTTGGACAACTTTACTCTCAATCGGGCAGGGGATACAGCCGATCGCAAGTTTTAGCTATGGGGCGGGGCAACTCGATCGGGTGCGTGCCGCTTTTGACTTTGGGCTTAGAATGGCTCTATGCGTGGGCATAGTGCTCTACATCGTCTTTTATTTCTTTGATACCTGCCTCATTAAACTCTATATAGACAAAAAACGCCTGTTAGAGGATACCGCCTTTTTAGCAGACACCAAAAGTGCCATGGATGTTTATTATTTGGGGCATATTTTCTTGGGGGTCAATCTTTTTTGTGCGGTCTTTTTCCAGTCCATACAGCGCACCAAAAGCTCGTTTCTCATCACCATTTGCGAAACGATTGTGTTCATTGCGCTGTTGTTACCGATTCTCAGTCGTTTTTATGGGCTTAAGGGGATTTGGATCGCCTACCCGCTTTCGCAATTTTTGGCTTTAGTGGTGGCGGTGTTTGTGGTGCGTTACGAGCACAAGAGGGGGACTTTCCACACAATACACCCCAAAAAAAACATGCTATAATACGCCATGCAAATCAAAACCAAAGCCGCCAAAACCCTCCCAGCTCCTCAAAAAACCTCTGCGACTAGCCAGTTCATCGAGGTGTGCTTGGATCCCTTTTTATACGCCAAAACGAGCATTTACCTTAAAAAACACTTCCCCGAGCATGTAAAATTTAAGCACACCTTGATTTTGCTTGAAAAAACGAGTCTTAAGAAAGCCTATTTGCTCAACCGCTTGCTCTATGCCAAATACGCTTTGCACCCCTTTAACTCCCCTGATATGTTTAACCTCTTGCTAGAGAAAATCCTAAGCAACGCCCATTTGCCCGTTGTTTTTAAAGAGAGTTACACCCCTAAAATCAGGGCCAAACCCCTCTTAGCCCTTGTGCCAAAAGTAGAAATCCAAGCCATCTACATGCACTCGCGCTTGGTGTTTTACTACACACATTTTTTAGCTAGGGAATTTTTACACGGCCTGTTTGCCCCTTTCATTTTGCTAGAAACCCCCTTTAAAGACCCGTCTAACAAAAGAGGCTTTTTACACGAAACCCACGCCCATCTGGATGCTTTGCAAGTTTTGATGTCCTTAAAAAACCCGCACTTCAAGCACGCTTATATCCAGTTCATCTACCCCACACAAAAACTTTTTCTCACAAGGCAAGAAGAATTGATTTTAAAGGCCTTGCGCACGCTAGGCTTGGGTGTGATGCACTCTAAAGAAGAGATCAAGCGCCGGTATCTAGAGCTAGCCAAGCTCTACCACCCCGACACAGCCCCCTCCACGAAATCCCCCCACCACAACATCCGTAAGCAACGCTTTTTGGAAGTGATGGAAGCTTATAAAATTCTCAAAAACTTGTAGCTAATGCGCACCCCTATGTTCTTGGATCATGCGGTAAATTTCATCTTTCAGATGCAACTTTTTCTTTTTGAGGGCGACAACTTTGAGCTCATCGGTGTTGTGCGCCTCTAAAGTGGTGATCTCATCGTCTAGGGCGTTGTGTTCCTCAAAAATCTTGTGGAAATGGGGGTTTTTGTTGCTAAGTTCCTTGATTTCTTCCCGGTACTCGTGAAACATCTTATCTCCTCTCTAATAAAGTCAATCATTATAGTATAATGCGCCTTTTATCGGCTTAAAGGATTGCCATGTTCTCCCTCAAATCCCGTGTTTTTTGCTTGCTCTATTTTTTCGTGAGCCTACATGCCTCCAATCTAGCCCAGCACTTGCGCTACAATTTAGGCTTTAATCTCTTCATCATGGACCACGAAGGCTACACGACTTATTGGCCTAATACCAACACCACGCTAAACACCCGTCTCACCCCAGAATTTGGTTTTGCCTTCAACACCAAAGGCGTGGAGCAAAAGCTCATGGTCGGGGCGTTCTTTTTCCAAAACATCCACACCTACCAAATGAATTTCCCCTCCAAGTGGGGGCCCACGCTCTACTACCAAGCAAGGGGGCACGCTTTTAACTTCTATGGGGGGATTTTCCCTAGAAAATACCTCAACGGACACTACCCCCTAAATGTTTTTGCCCCCTATTATTGGTTCATCGACCCTAATGCTCGGGGCTTTTTACTGCAATACAGACCGCCTAAAAACCCCTTCAAATCCACTCACCTAGAAGCTGAGTTCATGCTCGACTGGTTTGGGGGCAACTGCTACATCTGTAAATTCGGGCATAACGCCTTAGGCAATGGCATGGATCGCTTTAGCTTCATGGGTTATAGCGAGCTGGAGACTTTAAAGGGACTTTTGATTTTTGGGGGCAATGCGGAGTATTTCCATGTCGAAGATCAATTTTTACTCAATTGGCCCAACACTTCGAGCAATATTCCCTACGGTGGGCATTATTTGCTCGATCGCCTCTACTACCAAGCCTACGCCAAAAGCGACTTACTCAGTGTGACCCCATTTATGGACAAGCTAGACTTTTCTATGGGCGTGTTGGCGAGTTTAGAGCGCTTGCGCCAAATGGGGATGGCAACCGGGTTTAAGGTGAATAATGGCTTTTTCGCCCAAACGAATATGCAATTTAAGGGCTTTGGGATTTCCGATCTCTTTTTTGCAAGCCAGCATGGGCAAAATGCCTATGAGCGCATTTACAACAGCACCTACATAGACAACATTTGCATGGCTTCTAAAAATTATTGCCCCACACCTATTTACCGTGGAGTCGCCTTTTTTCAAGCCCCCCTTTACAACCGCTTTGACATTTACTACGAATTTAGAAGCTCCTTTGCCAGCATTAAAACCCAGTTTGTCTATAACACCATGAGCAACTACCACACCACGCAATCCTCCTACCAAGTTTATTTCACCGTGTCCTTAGACAGCTACGACCTATTAAATTTCGTTTTACGCAAAGTCCGCCGCTAACTCTGCCGATATAAAGCTAGGCTTTAGCCAACAAGACTCTAGTCCGCTGGTCTAGTCTAAAGGAGTGCGCGATGTCCGTGTCCATACCCGGCAACTTAACCTACATCAACCAAAACGCCCCTTACGGCTCCATTGTGAATCAAAATGCTTTGCCTAAACTCTCTGAGGTCGATCAGCAAGTCTTTTTAGAGCGGTTGCAAAGCGTGCAGGCCACCCGCGCGCTAGAAAAAAACAAGGCCGTTAGTAAGGATAAAGAAGAAACCCCACACCAACCCCCCAAGCGCGAACAAGAGCCACAAGAGCAAAGCACAACCCAAGGCGGTGGCGACACCCGTTGCCAAAAGGGCAAGGATAAAGAACATTGCTACCACGGGCACTATTACAGCGACAGCGAGTTAGAGCGGGCCGTTGAGAACACAGAAGAGCTAGAGCAACTTGTCGATCCGCATGTGCTAGATATTACTATCTAAGAATTTTTAACAATATCAAAATGGGGTCGATTTTAGCCCGGCAGTTTCAATAAGTATGCTAGCATTGCAAAAACGAAGGAGGCTTTATGCAATTTGCGTACGACTTAGTCGTGATCGGGTTTGGCAAAGGGGGCAAGACTTTGGCTACCGCTGCTGCAAAGCGAGGCCAAAAAGTCGCTCTCATAGAAGCCAGCAAAGAAATGTATGGAGGTACTTGTATCAACATCGGGTGCATCCCCTCTAAGGCCCTCTTGCATTTAGCGACTCATAAAAAGGGGGCAACAGGCTATAAAGAAGCCATAGAGATTAAAAATAAAACGGTCGCCTTGTTACGCCAAAAAAATTATGAAGCCTTGTTAGAAGCGAAAGTGCATGTGATCGATGGCACTGCTAGTTTTAAGGACAGCCACACCTTGATGATCTACCACGACGATAGCTGCCAAGAAATCAGCACCGATCGCATCGTGATCAACACGGGCTCGCTCCCCATCGTCCCCAAAGTTCCTATCAACTCCGATAAGGTCTATGACAGCACCTCTTTGATGCAATTAACCACCTTGCCGGCGCATTTAGTCGTGGTGGGCGGGGGCTATATCGGCTTAGAATTTGCTAGCATGTTTAACTTGTTTGGGCGCACCTCCAGCAAAAACACCACACAGGTGAGCGTGCTCGTGCGCGGTTCGACCTTTTTACCCAAAGAAGACCCTATCTTTAGAGAGAGCATTTATCAGTCCTTGAGCCAAAAGGGCATCCAAATCTTATGCAACGCAGATTTAAAGGCGATCGAGGGGGATTGTATCCACTACACCCAAAACCAGCAGGACAAAACTTTAAGAGCCGATGCAGTTTTGCTCGCCACAGGGCGCGCCCCCAACACTGCCGCTTTGCAACTCGAGCGAGCGGGTATCCAGCTAGGCTCTCAACAAGAAATTTTGACCAATGAGTTTTTAGTGGCAAACGCAGAGGGCGAGGGCAACATTTACGCGATCGGGGATGTCAAAGGCGGGGCAATGCTCACCACCTATGCGAGTTTGGACGACTACCGCATCGTTTATGACCACCTCTATGGGGCAAAAAGGCGTTCCATCCACAACCGCGATGTCTTGCCCGAAGTACTTTACATTGAAACCCCTTATAGCCATGTGGGTTCAAGGGCGCATGAAATTAAAGACAAGGCTTTTTGTACCCACAGCCTTAAAACGGCGGCCATCCCCGGGGCACGTGTGTTAGAAGACACCACAGGGCTTTTGCAGGTTTTGGTCGAAGAGGGGGGGCGAGAGCGCGTTTTGGGAGCAAGCTTGCACTGCCCCTTATCCCATGAATACATCAATCTCTTTAGCCTTGCCATTAACCAAGATCTAAGTTTTTCCACTCTCAAAGAGATGATTTACACCCACCCCTCTATGATCGAAAGTCTCAACACCCTTTAACACTTGGGACACCGGCTGCGCTAAATGCTTGGGGTGTGGCGCACAAAATCCGCGCCGCGCACCAGCAATCCACTCCAACCTTGATTGATGGCAACTGCCAAGCAACCCTTTTTCAGCAAGTTGCCCCACTCTTTAGAAAAGCATATTTTAAGCAAGGTATTAAGGGCGTGTGCTATAATCCCGGGCAATTTTTTATAAAGGAGACTTACCATGGCTTTGTATGACAGGTCGCAGGTGCACGAGGGTGCATCGTCCTATGCCCAGCAGAGCGAAACCGCCTTAGTTAGTTTTGTCAAAACCACTTATAAATTCTTTGCCGCTAGCCTTCTGTTAGCCACCATTGGTGCGCTGATTGGCATGATGCATTTTGAAGTGGTTAGGCAGTATAAATGGGCGTTTTTTATCGGGGAAATCGCCGCTTTTTTTGGGCTCATGTTCACCCGCAAAATGCCCACAGTCAATCTGCTCATGCTCTTTGCTTTCGCCTTTTTGTCGGGCATCACTCTGGTGCCCTTGTTAGGGTTTGTGATCGCGCGCTCAGGGGCTAGTGCCATTTGGCAGGCTTTGGGGATGACAACCATTGTTTTTGGTGTGATGAGCGTCTATGCCATTAAAACCAAAAACGACTTGGCCAACATGGGCAAGATGCTTTTCATCGCTGTGATTGTGGTGATGGTGGCTTCTTTAATCAATCTATTCTTAGGTTCGCCCATGATGCAAGTGGCTATCGCCGGGGTGTGCGTGGTGCTCTTTAGCCTCTTTGTGGCTTACGACACACAAAGCATCATCCGCGGACTCTATGAAACTCCCGTAGAAGCGGCTGTGGCTTTGTATGTGGATTTCTTAAACATCTTCATCTCCCTCTTGCAAATCTTAGGCATTATGGGGGGGCGCAACGACTGAGCCCATCGGCCGTCTTTTAGACGCGAATTTAAACCGCTTCAAGGAGGGGGTGCGGGTGGTCGAGGACGCCCTGCGCTACCTCCATAACAACGAAAACTTAGCCCTCCGCCTAAAGCAAATCCGCCATCAGGCCACTTTGATTTTTACTAGGTATGGCATTGATTTTCTTTGGCTTTACACCCAACGCGACAGCCTAAACGATGTCCTAAGCTTGCACGATAACCCCCCTAAAGAGCCCTCAAGCCTAAACATGTTGCAAGCTAATTTCAAGCGGGCTCAAGAGAGCGCACGAGTACTTGAAGAGTGCTTTAAATATCTAATGCCCCAAAAACCCCAAGACCCGAGCTTTAAAACCCTGCGTTATTCTCTCTACACTCTTGAAAAAGAATGCATGGTTTTTTTAAACGATTTACCAAAAAACAGCTTTTTTAGTGTAGAATAGAGCCACCTAGAGCGATCTAGTGTAAAATTTATTTTTGGAGGATTCTATGTCAGAAGAATGCTGTCATAACCACGAAGGGCACGATGGCCACCACCATCACCACCATCACCACCACTACTATGGTGGCCACCACCATCACCACCATCACCACCATAAAGATGGGGCGGAGCATCATCACCACCACGAACACGGCGGGCACCAAGACTAGCCCATGCCCCCGGCTTTGCCGGGGTGGGTTTGTACCTGCAAAGTTACTTGCTCCGCGAGGTTTAACCGGCGGGGCTTCTTAAGTTTTCTAGAAGAATTGTACTGATTATCGTTATTTTTTAATTGTTTTTTTCTTGACTTTTTATTACTAAACACATATAATACACACTTTTATAACTTGCAAACTGAGGGATGCTATGATGTCGAGTTTATCGATGAAAATGATTGGGGAATATGTGGATTTTGGCATTTTCACGACTTTAGGCCTGATGAGTTTTGTGGCGATATGGTTCACCATTGAGCGCATCATCTTTTACAGCAAGCTTGATTTTAGCCTATATGATGACGCTGATCGGCTCGATTTGGATTTGAGCAAAAATTTAACGACACTTTACATTGTCTATTCAAATGCGCCCTATGTCGGGCTTTTAGGCACGGTTTTAGGCGTGATGGTTACTTTCTATGACATGAGCACCAGCTCTACAGGATTAGATGCCAAGGCCATCACTCTGGGTTTATCTTTGGCTTTGAAGGCCACAGCTTTTGGACTTGTTGTGGCGATCCCCACGCTTGTGGTCTATAACGCTATGTTGCGTAAAAGCGATGTGCTGTCTGAAAAATTCCGCCTCATGCACAAGAAGAGTGCCTAATGCGTTCTAAACTAAGGAGAGGCGATGGGCTAAACATTGTCCCCTTTATCGATGTGATGTTGGTGTTGTTGGCTTTGGTACTCAGCGTTTCGACCTTCATTGCTGAGGGCAAGATCAAGGTTAATCTCCCCTCAGCTAGCAGTGCTCAAAAGGCTTCTCCAGAGGAAAAGAAAGTGACAATTGTGGTGGATAAAAATGACGGGATTTTTGTGGATGATAAGCCCAAGAATATAGAGCAATTGCGCGCGCTCATCACCACACTAGACCCAAAAGTCCTTGTGGATTTACGCAGTGATAAAGACTCGAAGTTTGGCACTTTTATCGAAATCATCGATATTCTTAAAGACCTAAACCATGAAAACTTCTCCATCTCCACAGAAAAAAAGTAGGTCATCTACCAGCATCAGTTTTGTCATAACAGCCGTTTTATACGCGCTGGGGATTGGGGTTTTCTTTGCCAGTTATCCAGACCACATTGAGCGTTTGGCCCAAGCAGGCAATCAAAGCATCACCATGAGCCTAGCAAGCATCGACACGCACGCCACCCACTTAGAGCACACAAAGCAAGCCCCCACCCCGCCCAAAAAAGAGGAACCAAAACCCCAAGAACCCAAACCCAAACCAAAACCCCACCCCCACCACAAACCCAAACCTAAGCCAAAGCCTAAACCAAAACCTGAGCCCAAGCCAAAACCCAAAGAAGAGCCTAAGTCTGAGCCCAAACCCGAGCCAAAGCCTAAAGAGGAGCCAAAGCCCACCCCCAAAAAAGAAGAGCCTAAGTCTGAGCCCAAAAAGGAAGAACAAGACACCACCAAAGCGGTGGCCAAAGACAAGGACCTAAATCAAAAGGAGCCTAAAAAAACTCAAGAGTCTAATCAGACTTCTCAGGGGGCAAAAACCAGTTCAATGGCCTACAATCAGGGTGTGAGCGATGCCTTTTTAATGAAAATCCAAATGGCCATTTCATCTAAAAACCGCTACCCACGCATGGCGATGATTCGGGGCATTGAGGGGGAAGTGTTTGTGGAATTTGTCTTAAACACCGATGGCAGTACCACAGACATTAAGATCGCCAAAAGCTCAGGCTCAGACATTTTAAACCACGCTGCCTTGCAAGCGGTTAAGGAAGCCTCAAGTCTCTTCCCCACTCCTAAACAAAGCGTGCGGCTGCGCATCCCCATCGCTTATACGCTTAAGGACGAGTGAATGCACCGCATTCGCTTAAGCTTGGCTTGTTGTGTGTGTTAAATATGCACACCTAAAAGACATTTTCTGACAAAAAGCCCGTTCCTCTTGACAAAGTAAAATCTTTATAGTAGAATTGCGCCCGTGTTAAGCCTCATAGCACCGCCTAGAAGCCTAGCCACCCAAGATTAAGGTAGTCTCTTTAGCTGTTGGAAGGGCCTACTTGTTTTGCTGCTGTTGTTTTGTTGCTCTTAAGCTCTTTCTCCTAAGATTTGGAAACGCCCCGGGATACTAATCTCAAGTAGTTAATCTAAGGTTAATCGCTTTTTGAGTTGCCAACGATTGCGTGGAGTTAAAAATGCCACGCATGTGAGATAAAAAACAAAAGATTACGCTCAAACGGGCTTTTGGGTTCGGGGTTTAGAAAGACTTTCATCCCCACCTCCACATCTACAATGTGCCAAGTTACGATTGTTCTAAACTGCACCCCGAAAGTCCCCATTGCGCGAAAATACGCCGGCCTAAACGAAAAATCTTTAAAAGAATCCCAAGTGTTTTCAATCAAATCTGAGACCTTTTGGTTAATCACCCACGAGTTTGCCCCCAGTTGTAAGCCAAAAAAGATGGTCCAAGAGTTAATGGGGTTTTGGTTGTAAGACACCATCAGCTCCCCTCCCACACCATAGGTGAATAAATTCGCTTGCTTGGATGCCTGTCCCAATAAAATATTGCCATAATCCAAGAAAATGTAATAACGGCTGTAAAGCCAAGAGTTTTTGGGGTTGATCTCATAACCCCAAGTGATCGAAGCCCCTTGTAAGGGCTTGTTGGCGTTTATGGGTTTGAGATAGACCATGCCAATTTGGTAAGCTGAAGACATGTAGCTTAAATTCTTCGCCTTAAGCGGAGAGATTGTCATGAAAAGGGCACAGACTAAAGCATGTTTTTTACAGGCTCTAAGGTTGTCTAAAATGTTACATGGCATGCGCACATACTAGCATTTTAAAGCCAAAAATAGGGCATGTTTTTAAATATAAGCGTTGTCTAAGTTGTTTGAGACTAGAATTCGCATTTATTCTTGTGAGTAATCCACGCTCTAATCTTAAGATAGAAGGACAAGCCATGTTAGAAGGTGAAGCTAGGGCTGCACTTAGCAAATCTGCTAAAAAAGCGTTACGCAAAGAAGGGGTTTTGATGGCAAACTTGTACGCCAAAGGGATGGAAAATGTCCATGCCACATTTAAAACCAATGATTTTATCCGCTTTGTCAAGCACAAACCCAATTTAGATTTTATGGTGAAAGTTGGGCAAGCAAGCTACAATGTCGTGGTGCAAGCCTACCAAAAGGACCCCGTAACCAACGCCTTAATCCATGTCGATCTCTTGGTCTTGCAAAAGGGCTTGAAATCTAAATTTTTAATCCCTGTGAAAACCAAGGGTACACCCGTAGGCTTGAAAAACAAAGGGATTTTGATGCTCTCTAAAGCCCGTGTGCAGGTGGAATGTATCCCTGAAAACCTACCCGCCCACTTTGAGCTAGATGTGTCCGCTTTGGATGTGGGCGATGCGATTTTGGTGCGGGATTTGCAAGTCCCCGCCCACCTTAAGGTGCTTGAAAACCCAAACAACGCCATTGTCGGGGTCATTAAGGCAAAATAATGTTAGTGGTGGGGCTTGGCAATCCCACACCCACTTACGCCAACACCCGGCACAATGTGGGTTTTGATGTTTTAGACCTCGTGTCACAAAGTTTGGCTTTAAAATTTAGACACTCCAATCTCTACAAGGGCGATTATGCCAAGGTGGGTACGGTGTATTTACTCAAACCCACCACCTACATGAATAACTCAGGGCAGTCTTTGCAGGCTTTTTTAACCAAGCATGCTCCAGAAACCATTTTGGTGGTGCATGATGATTTAGATTTGCCCTTGGGAGCGGTGCGTTTTAAAGCGCAGGGCGGGCATGGCGGGCACAATGGCTTAAAGTCGCTCATGCAACACTGCGTCCAGCCTTTTTATAAAATGAAAATTGGAATCGGGCGTGGGGAAAATGGGGTCATCTCCCATGTCTTAGAACGATTTGGCCCCCAAGAGCAAGCCTTGAAAGATGAAATTTTAGAGCATGCTAAAGAAGCCTTGCTTTTTTTCCTTAAAACGGGCGATTTTAACGCTATGCAAAATAAATTCACTCTCAAAGTTTAAAATGCATGCGCTTGTGGTTATTTGTGGGCTCTTACTACCTCAAGTATTGCGCCATCATCCTTTGCGCTCTTGAGTTTTTTTTCATCGGCATCGACAGCCTGCAATACGCCGAAAAATTCCCCACAGCCGCGAACCTGCTTTTGCTCTTTTTTGTCTATGACGGGCTGTATGCACTTAATTACACCCTGCCCCTATCCTTGCTCTTGGCCTTAGTGCTTTTTTACACTGCCTTTATCCATTCCAACCAATACACCGCCTTGCTCTCCATTGGCTACTCCATTAAGCAAATTTTGCAACCCATGCTCGCCATCAATGCCCTCTTTATCGCCATTTTTGTGGGGTTAAGCGCCACGCCCTTTGTCTATATGCAAGAAAAGGCCGAAGCCATCATTTACAAAGACAACGCGGGCAATATCTCTGAAAATCTCTTGGTTAAATACAACAACGACTATGTCTATTTTGGCAAAATCAACCCGCTTTTACAAAGCGCCACGAACATTAAAATCTTCACCTTGAGAAACAAGCAACTTGTTACCTTCGCCCAAGCTCCCAGTGCCTTTTTTGAGGGCAAATTTTGGGTGTTGCACGGGGTGAGTTTTTTAACGCTCCCAACTCCCTTTCTGTTAGGTTCTAAGGCACTCAAGGTGCAAAAACTGCCTGTGTTAAAGACGCTTAAGGGTTTTCGCCCCAAAGTGCTAGACACCATTTATCAAAATAAACCCGCCGTCTCGATCACCGATGCCCTGCGCTCCTTGCATGTGCTCTACCGCCAAAAGGCGGACACAAAAAAGATCCGCGGGTTTTTGTATGTGTCGATTTTGTTGCCCTTCTTTGTGCCTTTAACGGCGGTACTCATCGCCTACCACACGCCCAAACTCGCCCGCTATGAGAACCTAGCCCTTTTGAGCCTAAAATTTATCTTGCTCTCTTTGGTTCTTTGGGGGCTGTTTTTTGCGATGGGAAAATTCAGCATTTCTGGAGTGTTTTTGCCCGAAGTGGGGGTTTTGGGGCCCTTTTTAACCCTAGCGGTGATTGCCTTTTTTTACTACAAGAGACTCAACACAAAGCTTTAAAACCTTGCACAAACTCTCTTAACGCGGCGTGCGCGCGTGTGGGGTTGTCTAAGTGCTCGGCTATAATTTTCACCACAGCCGAGCCACAAATGACCCCGTTAGCCCCCATTTCTAGGGCTTGTGTGGCGTGGGCGGGCTTAGAGATGCCAAAGCCAAGCATACAAGGCACATTTTTAACCCTCTTAAGCGTGGCGATCACGCCCTTCGCATCCGTACCTAAATTTTCGCCCGCGCCCGTAACACCCGAGCGCGCCAGCACATAGACATAGGCTTGGCTCAACTTAGCAATTTGCTCTAAGTCTCTGGGGCTTGTGTGCGGAGCGGCGATGAAAATGAGGGCAATGTTGTGGCTGTTTGCGCTTGCAACAAAGGGCGCGCTCTCAGCTAAGGGCACATCTGCTACCAGCACGCTAGCCACCCCACAAGCCGCACAATCTTTATAAAAACTGTCTAGGCCATAGCTATGGATTAAATTGGCATACAGCAAGAGCCCAATGGGAATCTTGGGGTTGTAAGCGTGTATCTTTTGCAGGAGATCAAAATTCGCCCACATGCACGCCCCGGCCTGTAAAGCACGCACATGGCTTGCTTGAATCGCCACCCCATCTGCCATTGGGTCAGAAAAGGCAAATCCCAACTCCAGCGCATCTGCCCCTGCATCGATCAGGGTTTTGACGATCGCCAAACTCTCTTCATATGAGGGGTCGCCCAGCACCACAAAAGGCACAAAAACCCCATTTTTTCTAAACACGCTTGCATGATCCATGGGGGCTAGATCGGCAAAATGGGGCGCAAATTTATAAAATTTTGGGCTAAAATACCTACATGCGTTGTTTATTTTTAGTGTTTTGCTTGTTGTTTTGTGGTTGCGCAAATCGCTTTGACACGGCCTATATACCAGATTTCTTAGAGGAAAAGCGCACCCAAGCCACCCGCAAAGGCGAGATCATCAAAGACTTGCGCCCCGTTGTGAGCGTGTTCATCACACATTTAAACGATGTCGATCCTGTAACCTACCACCAACGGGAATTTTTCTTTGTGGAGATTTTCACCCAAGACCAAAGCATTTACAACAATGGAGGCATTGGTTACACTCTCTATGGCACGCACGGACCGACCACGCCCATGTGGGTGCGCCCCATCGATAAAGATGAATTTGACAAAATCCTGCGCACCACAAACAAATATTCTAAAGCCTATTTGGTCGCCTTTAAAAAATTAGATTACATTTCAGAGCAAGATGCCAAATTAGATATGGAGATAGACGGGCTAGGAGAAATGCACTTTAATTTTGCCACCCAAGTGCCGATCCCTAAGTTTTAAAAACGATTTTTTGCTATAATAGAGCCACTTCCCCCACAACACCACTTAAAAGCAAATATAAGGATTAGCATGGAGAAAATACTAGACATAGTCGAGCTGATTGCCTATGAAAAGGGACTGAGCTTAGACACGATTAAAGATGTCGTTAAAAACAGCATTTTAAAAGTCGCCAAAGAGTGCTTAGATGCGCAGGCAAACTTTGTCATAGACGACTCAAACAAAGACCTAACGCTCTTGCATGTCGTACAGGTGTGCGCCGATGACGACCCTAGACTTGCACTGGATCCTAGAAACACTCTAGCCCTAAGCCAAGCACACAAGAGCGACCCGTCTTTAAAACCCGATGACTTGTTACACTACGAGATCAGCTTGAAAGACATGAAACGAGGAGCGGTCAATGCCCTTTTTAAAGACCTAGAGTACAACATACAAAAGAGCCTAGAGGATCAGTACTTCCAAAAATACAAGGCGATGCTAAACACCATTGTGAGCGGGGTTGTTTTAGATGTGGATGGGGAGCAAAACACCTACATAGAGATCGATGGCTTGCAGGCGATTTTGGCCTTAAAAAACCGCATCAAAGGGGAGAGCTTTAAGGTGGGCGATAGCGTGCGGGCGGTTTTAAAACATGTGCGCTTTAGCAAACAAGGCTTAATTTTAGAGCTCTCGCGCACCACACCTAAATTCTTAGAGGCCCTTTTGCGCCTAGAAGTGCCTGAGATCGCCGATGAGGAAATCGAGATCATGGGCATTGCGCGCATCCCGGGGGATCGGGCTAAACTTGCCCTGCGCTCGCACAACAACCAAATTGATCCCATTGGCGCGACCGTGGGGGTGAAGGGTGTTAGGATCAACGCCATCAGCAAAGAACTTTGCAACGAGAGCATCGACTGTGTGCATTACAACGAAATCCCCGAAATGTACATCGCCAATGCGTTGTCCCCCGCCCAAATCATTAAGATCAAACTAGGCGAAAGCGAGGGCAAGAAAAATGCCCAAGTTACTTTGTATGGCGATCAAAAGAGCAAGGCGATTGGGCGTAATGGCGTAAATGTCCGCCTAGCCTGCATGCTCACGGGCTTTGACATAGACTTTGAAGTGCTTGAGCCTAAAGAAAACACCCCTAGAGTGCCTGAAAAAGTGGGCTTGAAACTGCTTGAATCTCTCTTTAGTAAAAACCCCACCCCAGAAACCCCTAACAACTAAAGCCAAATTGAAGTGAATAAAAACCCAAAGCCTACAGAAAAGGTAATGACTAAAACTCCGGGGATTAAAAAAGGGTGGTTAAAAACATATTTGCCAATTTGGGTACTTCCCGTATCGTCCATTTGCACCGCCCCGAGTAGGGTCGGGTAAGTGGGCAGGACAAAGAGAGCTGAGGTCGCCGCAAACGAGGCGATGAGTGTTGCCACGCCATGTGGGTGTGTTGGGGTGAGCCCCATGGCTAAAATCACGCTAGGAATCAGCGCCTTTGTGGTCGCTGCTTGCGAGTATAAAAGCATGCTTGTGAAAAATAGCCCTACGGCGAGCAAAAAGGGGTAGTGCGTGATCCACACGGCGGCGTGGGTTTTAATGGGCTCAATGTAGCCTTTCACAAAAGTGTCTCCCAGCCACGCCACACCCAGCACGCACACACAAGCACTAAGCCCCGCTTTAAAAGTGCTTGTTTGCACCAAGTCGTTGCACTTGAGCTTGCAAAACATGGCGATACACACCGCAATGGTGAGCATGAACGCCATGATCGCGCCGTCGCGGGGCAAATGCACGGGCGCGATCCAGCCCACATTTTTAGAAATCGCTGTAGCGTAAAGCACCACCACCACAATCCCCGCCACAAAAATCCACACCGACAAGCGCGCCCCCTTTGGCAAGTCTTTTTGCTCTGTGGTCTGCAACGCCACCGCCCCCTCTAAGTTGTTGGCAAAAAACGCGCTCACAATAAACGCCGTAAGCGCACAGCTTAGGAAAGTTGAAAGGATACAAAGCCCAAGCAAGAGCGGGTAAGACACGCCCAAAGGCTCCACAAAGGCGCTCATCGTGATCACAGCGGCAGACACAGGGCTAGCCGTGATCGCCACTTGGCTAGCCACCACCGCCAAAGATAAGGGACGGCAGGGGCGGATTTTTTGCCCCTTAGCCACCTCTACAATCACGGGCAGGACAGAGAACGAAGTGTGCCCCGTGCCCGCTAAAAGCGTCAAGCTGTAAGTGACGAAAGGGGCTAGGTAGTTGATGTATTTTGGATTGGCCCGCAAAATCTTTTCCGCCACCAACACCAAGTAATCTAGCCCCCCCGCTAATTGCATGCACGAAATCGCCCCAATCACAGACATGATGATTAAAATCACATCCCAAGGGATCGCCCCGGCATCCATGCCAAGCCCTAAAGTGAGCACCGCCACGCCAAGACCGCCCGCAAAGCCAATCCCCATGCCTCCCAAGCGCACCCCCAAGAACAATGCCCCCAGCAAGACTAAAAATTGCAAAATGAAAAGACCCATAGAAAACTCCTTAAGACCATTCTAGCGTTTATTAGCTAGGCTTTGCTAAAGTAGTTTAAAAAGGGATGAATTTGCACACCTTGAGCACACAGGATTTACAGGCACTGACGGCCCGCTTAAAACGCCCCCCAAATACACTTGAACACGCCCTAGCGGCGACCCTTTATAGCGAACATTGCAGCTACCGCTCCAGCAAAGAGCTTTTAAAAACCTTTGGTGCGGATTTAAGGGGAAGTGGGGGCGTGGTGGATCTAGGGGGGGGGCTTGGCGCGGCGTTTAAGATCGAGTCGCACAACCATCCAAGCTTTTTAAACCCCTATGCGGGGGCGGCTACGGGGCTAGGTGGCGTGCAACGCGACATTTTAAGCTTGGGTGCAAAACCCCTTGCCTGCTTTGCCCTTTTGCGTTGTCCTGACACGGGTGCGCATTATCAAGAAGCCCTAGAAGGCTTTAACGCCTACGCCCACCACACCCACACCCAAAACTTAGGTTGCGAGAGCGGTTTTAGTGTGGGCTTTACGCACAATGTCGTTGTCAATGCCTTTTGTGTGGGGCTTGTGCTTTTAGAGCACAAAGTGCAAGCACATGCAAAGGCGGGAGGGGCGTTTGTACTGCTCGGGCGAGCGGCTGAGGGCGTGGGCGTGGATGGGGCGTGTATGAGTAGCCAAGAGCTCAACGCCCACAGCACGCAAAGCAATATCCCCACAGGCGATCCACAAACACAAGCCAAGCTCATAGACGCTTGCTTAGAGATTTACACACAAATAGGCGTTTTGGGGGCGCAAGATTTAGGCGCGGGGGGGCTTGGCGTGGCGTGCGTAGAAATGGCGATGCGAGGGGGCGTGGGGGCTGTGCTAGAGCTTGATAAAGTGCCCTGTGCCAAGAAACTAGAGCCTATGGAAATTTTACTCAACGAAACCCAAGAGCGCATGCTCTTATGCATCAGCCCCCAAAACTTAGAAAAGGTCTTGCAAACCGCCGCAAAACACGGCTTAAACGCTCACGCCCTAGGCACAGCCACCATAGAACCCATCTTTAAAGCCCTTTATGCAAACCAAGAGTTGGCGCATCTACCCTTGCCCCTAACCCCCCCACCAACCCCATTAAACCCCAAACAAGACCTAAGTTTAACCTCCCCACTCGTTGAGCTAACCTCTCTGCCCCCGGCTAAAATTTGGTTGCCCCAAATACAAAAACACCTCTGCATCGCTCTAGCCAGCTCCACACCCTCAGCCTTACAAGAGCCTAAAGAGGATAGTAAAAACGTGTGTTATAGAGCTTACCAGCAATTACAAGACATGGGCGCAAAGGTTTTAAGCTTTAGCGATTCAATCAACTTAGGGGCGATGGATCAACACGGCGCGTGGGTACTTAGCCAAATGTGCTTAGGACTTAAAGAGACGCACCAAGAGCTGGGCGTGCCTTTTATCAGTGGCAATGTGTCGCTAAACAACGCCACCAGCGGGGCTAACTCTATCCCCCCCACTTTAGCTATTGTGGCTGTGGGAGTGATTTAGTTTGTAGAATTGATGTTTTCTGCCCTTTGCTAGGGGTTTAAAAATACACGCTCTTGCCTTAACATCTCTTGGTTGATGCCCCGCCTTAAATTATTTAAGATTTTGCACTAAAATAGCCCCCTAATGGCGCAAGAGAGAAAAGAAAAAATCGCAAAGGGGCTCGAGGTGTTGGCCATGCTCTTAATGGGCATGGCTTGTGTGAGCGCACTTTGTTGGGGGTATTTGGTGCTCTTTAGCCAAATCACCCCAAACACCATTGTGCATGTGAGCTACACCTTGCCCCCTTTTATTTTAGCGCAGTGTTGTTTGCACTTTGCAAGGGTTTTAAGAGCCCCTAAAAGCCCCTAGTTTATGCTATTCTGTTCTTATGAACTACATAGGATCGAAACAAAAGTTACTCGGGTTTTTATTCGCCAGCGTGCAAGAAAGTTTAAAGGCGCGGGGTGTTAATTTAGCTGAATGCGTCTTTACAGATTTGTTTTCAGGCACGGCAGCAGTGGGGCGTTTTTTTAAAGGGCATGTGAAGCAAGTTTTAAGCAACGATAAAGAGTTTTATAGCTTTGTGCTTGCCAAACACTACATTGAAAACACCAAACCCCTCAAGCGGGCACAAATGCTGATAGACAAGTTAAACAACTTACCCCCTTTGGCCGGCAAAATCTACAAACACTACGCTTTAGGGGGCGGGGAGGGACGGCTCTACTTTAGCGACACAAACGCCTTAAAAATCGATGCCATGCGCACGCAAATTCAAGAGTGGCAGTCATTGGGAAAAATCAGTCAGGCTGAATATTATTTTTTACTCACTTCGCTTTTAGAAGTGGCGGACAAAGTGGCAAACACCGCCTGTGTCTATGGGGCGTTTTTAAAAAAGCTTAAAAAGAGCGCGCAACAAGATTTAATCTTGACCCCCGCCTCTTTAGTGCCCAGCCACAACACCCACCACGCTTACCACACAGATGCAAAAGAAATCATCACACGCCTTAAAACCGATATTTTGTATTTAGACCCCCCCTATAACCAGCGCGAATATGGGGCCAATTACCACCTCTTAAACAGCATCGCCCTTTATGACAACTTCACTCCCAAGGGCAAGACGGGCTTAAGGAGGTATGAAAAGTCGGCTTGGTGTAAAAAGTCTTTAGCTTACCAAAACCTAGAGTATGTACTCAAACACACAACGGCCCGCTTTATTTTTTTAAGCTACAACAATGAAGGCTTGTTGCGCTTAGAGGAAGTTAAAACCCTTTTTAGCCAATACGGGCACTACGAGCGTTTGAGCCAAACCCACCCGCGTTTTAGCAACAGCCCCAACACCAAAGAGCACACCATTGAACACTTGCATGTGCTTTGCAAGGGCTAAAATGCGCTTAGATCAATTCTTGGTCCAAAGGGGGGTTGCCACAAGTAGAGAGCATGCCAAAAGTCTGATTTTAAAAGGGCAAATCGGGCTAGGGTTAAAGCCAAGCTTGCAGATCACAGACAAGCTAGCCACACAGCTACAAACCCTAAAGCCGCAGCCAAAACGCTTTGTGGGGCGGGCAGGCGAGAAGTTGTGGGGCTTTTTGGAGCAACACCCCCTAGATTGCCAAAATAAGGTCGTTTTGGATGTGGGCTCGAGCACGGGCGGGTTTGCGCAAGTGTTGTTAGAAAAGGGGGCTGGTCGGGTCGTGTGCGTGGATGTGGGGCAGGGACAATTAGCCAAAGAACTAAGAGAAAACCCCAAAATCGAGCTGCATGAGTCTTGCGACATCCGCGCTTTCCAGCCAAGCCAAATTTATGATTTGCTCGTGTGCGATGTCAGCTTCACCTCTTTGCGCCTGCTCTTAGCCACCCTTGCCCCCTTAAGCTCTCAACTTCTCTTGCTCTTTAAACCGCAGTTTGAAGTGGGTTTGAGGGTTAAGCGCAATAAAAAGGGTGTGGTCTTAGACCAAGAAGCCATCAACCAAAGCCTGCAAGAGTTTTTAACTTTGGCGCAAAATTTGGGCTTAAAGGTGTGTTGCGTGTGCGAGTCTGCCCTAAAGGGCAAAGCAGGCAATGTAGAGATTTTTATCCTCTTAGAGCGTGGCTAGGGCGTTTATGAGCTTGCTAGGGGTTAGGGAGTAGCTGTGTGGATCGGCGCTACCTGCCAGCGCGTGGGCTAGGCTTGCATTGAGCGCCGCATCTAATAAGCTATAACCTTGCGCCAAAAGGGCGGCTATCATGCCACTTAGCACATCTCCACTCCCCCCCTTAGCCAGCGCGCTGCTGCCTAGCGGGTTTATGTAGATTTGTCCGCTGTAAGCGATGATGGGGTTTGCGCCTTTTAAAAGCAACACAATATGCGGGTAGGCTTGGCTAAAGGCGTGCGCCCACTTCAATTTAAAGCGCAACAACTCGGGCATGTCTAATTGGTGGCCAAGCATCTGCAACAAACTTAAAAACTCTTTGGGGTGTGGGGTCAGCACCACTTGGTAGGGCTGCTTTAAAATGTGTACTAGGGCCTTTTCATAAAACACTCCCGCATCGAGCACACAGGGAGCAAGTGCGAGCATTTGCTCTAAGTTTTTAGGCAAAGTGTCAAGCCCCATGCCTAGCGCAAAGGCAGTTGCTTGTTGTGGGATTGTTGGAGAGTACATGATCTCGGCTGGCTTGATGTAGCGCAAAGTGGGCGCGCCTAGCACGCTCACCATCCCCGCCCCAAAGGCTAGAGCACTCTTGGCGCTTAAAAGCCCCGCCCCGCTCTGCGCGCCCACCACCACCCCAACATGCCCAAAGTAGCCCTTGTGGGTGTTTTGTTTCACGCGCCAAGGCAAGACCAAATCGCTTTTTTCTAGCAAAAAAAGCACGCTATCCTCTTCATACAAGTCTTGCCCCACGCCCAAATTTGCCACCACCACCTCGCCCACAAAGTCCTTAGCCCCATCGCTAAAAAGCCCGCTTTTTAAAGCCCCCATAGACACGCACAAATTGGCCCTAAAAGCCACAGACTCTATAAAGCCGTGCGCGTCTAGCCCGCTTGGCACATCGCACGCGATTTTGAGAGCGTTTAAAGCGTTGAGGCTGTGGATGACATCTTGTAATTCTTGGCTTAATACCCCCTTTAGCCCCGAGCCCAATAGACAATCTATGACAACCTGCGGGGTTTGGCAAAGCTCTAAGGCGGGCAAGATTTCTACACGGCTGGCTAAGGCTCGTTGGTATTGGATTTGGCACAGCGCGCTTTTAGGCTCTTTTGCGCTCAAGACCTGCACGCTGTACTTGCTCCCCCTTAGCCGCCTAGCTAAAGCGTAGCCATCGCCTCCATTATCGCCCCCCCCACACACAACCAGCACGTTTTTTAAGCCTTGCGCTCGCTTGTCTAGCTCTTGATGCAAACTTGCGGCTGCATTTTCCATCAGCAAGCTAGGCTCAAGCCCATAGAGCGCGCACGCCCGATTGTCTAACTCTTGGGTGTTTTCATACAGATTTTGCATGTTGCTTTCCTTCAATAAAATCCACGACTCGCTCAATCTCCTCCTCAGCCACAAACGCCCCATGCAGACGCACGGGTGCGCTGCCGCCCGGCGCGGCTAAGAGCATGTCCCCCCGCCCCAAGAGATTTTGCGCCCCCTCTGTGTCTAAAACCACCCGTGCATCCACCTTAGAGCCGACTTTAAAGCTGATCTTACAGGGCAAATTCGCCTTAATCAACCCCGTTAAAATATCCACGCTGGGGCGTTGTGTGGCGATGATCAAATGCAATCCGCTTGCCCTCCCCATTTGGGCGAGCCGAATGATGGGGGTTTCAATGTCCTTGCCCCCTGTCAGCATTAAATCCGCTAATTCGTCGATCAACACCACGACAAAGGGCAATTTTTGGGCGGATTTTTGGTTATAACTCTCTATGTTTTTTGCCCGTTTGGTACTTAGTAAGTTGTAGCGTTGCTCCATTTCTTGTACCAAATCCTCTAAGGCGCTTTGCGCCTCTTTAGGGTCGGTGATGATGGGGGTTTGCAAGTGGGGCAAGTTAGAGTATAGGCTAAATTCCACCCTTTTAGGATCGATCATCACAAATTGCAAATCTTGGGGAGTGTGCTTGTAAAGCAAGGACAAAATCAAGGCGTGCATCGCCACGCTCTTACCGCTGCCCGTACTGCCGGCGATGAGTAAATGGGGCAAAGTCTTTAAATCTAAAATGTAGGGCACGCCTGTGGTGCTTTTGCCTAAAGCTAGGCTTAGGCCTGTGCTTTGCAAAAAAGCGGGGCTTTCTAGGATTTCTTTGAGGCTAATGGGGGCGATTTGGTCGTTGGCCATTTCAATGCCCATCACATCCTTGCCCTTGATGGGGGCTTGTATGCGGATGGATTGGGCGCACAAAGCCATCGCCAAATCATCAGCAAGGCTTAACACCTTACTCACCTTGATGTGCCCTGCGGGGCGAAACTCAAAGGTCGTGACCATCGGACCGACACAGGTATTCACAACTTTGCCCTCGATCTTAAACATTTTGAGTTTGTTGAGTAGGTTGTGGATTTTCTCTTGGAGATTGTCTGTTTGCGGGGCTAAGGGCACTGGGGAGTTTAGCAAATCTAGGCTAGGCAACGCGCCTTGTTTGGGCTTTTGCAAGGCGTGGCGTTGCTCTAATAAATCTTTATGCGCAGATAGGTCTAAATGAAAATTTGGCGCTTTGGGCTTTGACTCTGGGGTTTGGACTTCTTGCGCTTCTTGGGAAGCTAGGGGTTCTTGTTTTGGCTCTTGTGGGGGGACTAGGCGCACTTGTAAATCCTGCTCTTGCTGGGCTTCTTGGTAGTGGCTCACCTTGATTTTAAAGCTTTCCGGGCGTTCTTTAAAGTTTTTTGGATCAAACGCTGCCCCTTTGGTTTTGGGCGCAAAGCTTGCTCTTTTATGGGGTTTAAGCCCCTGTGTGGTGTTTAATAGACTCTCCCCCCACTCTTTGCCCTTCTCAAGACTTAGGCGGGCTAAGGCGGGTAGGTTTTCTTTGCACTTGCTAAAACTCTTAGGAAAGAGCGCGCCAAAGGCATAGAGCAGTGCCCCTAACACCACAAGCCACGCCCCAAGCGTGCCGATTTGCTCTTGGATCAAATCCAGTAAAATCAAGCCCACAAGCCCTTGTTTTAACAAGAGAGCCTGCCCCACAAGCAAACCCAAAAACCCGATGAGACTTGCTAAAATGGCCTGCAAGGCTCTTAGGCTCTTTTGGTTTAACCACCGCGACACAAAGAATAAATAAATGGGGTCGGCGTAGGCGATTGCCCCAAAATAACTTATGTGCCAACGGGCGATCCCCACGCCCACAGCCCCCATTAGCCCACTTTCTCCAAAGCAAGTGGCTAAGAAAAGCCCCACTAACAGGACAAGGAACCCAAGCTTAATAGCCTTTCCTTTCTTGATACTCCACGCCGCAAATGTCTTGGTAGGCGCAATACTGGCAATTTTTCTTATGGGCGTTTTTAACAAAGTCAATGGGGCGTTTAAAACTCTCTAAAATTTGGATCAATCGTTCTTGTTTGGCTTGTAAAACTCCTGTTGTTTCTGTGATCAACTCTGCATCTTTTAGGCTGTAAAAGGACGCTTGCAAGCTAGCATGGCCTAGCTCTGCTGCCACAGCCAAAGCATAAAGGCTTAGTTGAAAATCTTGGCTCTCTTTGACGCTCTCTAGGGTGTCGGCTTTTAGCTCTTTTGAGGCTTTAAATTTGTAATCAAGGAGGGCACACGAGCCGTCATTAAATTTGTCTATGCGATCGATCTGCCCTGTAAGGGTAAAACCCGCTAAAGAAAATGTAAATTTTTTTTCACACGCCACAACCTGACATTGTTGTAATCTTGTGCGCTCTTTGTCAAAAAAGCTTTGCATTTTATCCACGATCACTTCAAAGCTAAATTGCTCGAGCGCGCTCATTTGTTGCCATTTGGGGTGGTCGGTTTTGGCCAGATCTAATAAAGTTGCGGCAGTGATGGGGGTTGTGGGATGCTGTTCATAGTGGGTCTTTAAAAGCTTGTGCAAGAATATCCCCGTGCTGGCGTTTTTACTCTCTGGGGGGGTGTAGTGTTGCAAATATTTAAGGTAAAAGCGCCTAGGGCAAGCTAAAAAATCGTTCAGTCTCGTAGCGCTAAAAATAAAATTGGGAGGGATTAAAGCCGTGCAAGTGTCCTCTTGGTAAGGGTGTTTGCGCTCGGGAGGGAAAAGGTTAAAAGCCCCCTGCACAATTTGCCCCTCTAGCCCTAATTCTAAAAGCATTTTAGAGTGCGTGGCGTTGTGCGCGCTGTGGTAGGCGATGTCGATTTCTTGGCTGTTTTTTAGGATTTGGTAGTAGTAGTGTTTTTGTAAATTCTGCTTGTTTTTTAAGGTGGGGATGTTGAGGCTTGCGCGGATTTTACTGTTTAAGAAAAGGTCGTGATCTGCCAAATTTGGCACAAGCTGATCGGTAAAGTCTAAAATCACGACCCTATCAAAATCTAGCCCCCGACACTCCAGCACATCCAAGACTTTCACCTGCCCGCCTGTGGTGTCATCCACTCGCTGTTCTTCGAGCGCGCGGGTGTAAAGCTCACGCCAATTATCAAAGGTGTAATGGGGCAAGAGGGCTTTCACCTTAGCGTGTGTGTTGTAAAACTCTTGGTGGAAGTCTTGTAGAGCCTGAGAAGCTTTTAGTGCAGCCATCAGTGCCTCGCATTGTGCGTTTAAATCCTCTAGGGGGGGCGTGTCAGGGTTTGCTTGTAAATGCTTTAAAGCCTCAAAGTAAGCCTGATAAGCCCATTTGACATTTTGTCCAAAGGCGAAGTTTAAATTGCGCTGGGTGTCTAAAAGGTGCAAGTGCGCCGTTAGGCTCGAATCGGGGGTGATGATGGCTAACTTTGAAGGCTCTAAGCCTGCCTCTAGCCACTCTTGCACCTTGGCTAAAGCAAGCCCCACTTGCTCTAGGCGGCTGTTGAAGTGGTGGATGCGAATGTTCTCAGTTCTAAGGGGTTTATGTGCGCTCTGTATCAAGGCATCCTTGCCTTCTTGCAAGGCTTGCAAGTCAATCTTGTAGCTAAAGTCCTCTTTCAAATCTAACTTTAAAAAATTTAAAAAGTCCTTGTTGTAGCGATCCACTCTTACATGCAAAAACACGGGCACAAGCGCGCTCACGGCAAAAAGCAATTCTTGCTCGTAGAGGTTTAAAGACCCACCCAAATAAAATTCCACCCTTGAAAACCTTTGCAACACGGGGGGGACTAGTTTGGGTTTTAGGCGCAAGATGGGGTCGTAAAAACCCAAATCCTTTAGCTGTGTGGTGTAGTGCTTATAGATGCGCTCCAGCACTTCTAGATGGTGGGTGAAATCGCCATAAATGTCTCGATCTTGGATTTGGTGAATGTCTAAGTCAAATTTGGCCAGCTCGTTGAAAAAGTGCCCCACAAAATTGCTGCTCTCCAAATAGCCTAAAAAACTCCTCTTAAAAACCAATAAATGTTCATCCTTTTCACTAGGCAGATCTTCTAGGACCCTTTCAATGGCATTAGCTAAGAGCAAACGGCGCACACTCTTAGGGATTTTGACTAGACTCGGAATGTAACTGATTTGGTTATAAAACTCATTAGCGCTTAGAGCTGTGGGCAAAAAGCCATCAGGCTGCTTGGCCCAAAACGCCTTGCACGCCCTTTGGTGGCTAAAGACATACAAGGGCTCTTTCACAGCAACGCCTTAGCCTTGTTGGCGATATTTTCAGGCGTGAAACCAAAATGCTTAAACAAATCCGCCCCCCTGCCAGATTTGCCAAAACTTTGCATGCCAAACACCTCATCGGCAAACTTAAACCACTCCAGCCCACGGCTAGCCTCTACAGCCAACACCCGCCCCACCAAGAGCGTGTTTAAATACTCTAATTCTTGCTGCAACAAGAGATCAAAACAAGGCACGCTCACCACCTGCACCCCAACCCCCTCAGCCTCTAGTAAGTGGGCGGCTTTTAAACAAGGCAACACCTCGCTCCCACTGCTAAGGAGGCTGATTTGTGGCTCTTTGGGGCTCTTATAAAGCACATATCCCCCCCTTTGCACCTGCTCTAAACTAGCCGTGCTTGCCACTTCTAAATCCTGCCTAGAGAGTACAAAGGCAGCACTCTTGCTCCGTTTTAACGCCACTTGCCAACAAAGGACATTTTCATGCGCGTCCATAGGGCGATAGACTTCAAAATTAGGGATCGCCCTTAAGTGGCTTAATTGCTCTATGGGCTGATGAGTCGCCCCATCCTCGCCCACACCGATGCTATCGTGGGTAAAGACATAATAGACCTGATTTTGCATCAGCGCACTTAGGCGCAAAGCGGGGGCTAAATAGTCGCTAAAGACAAAAAAGGTCGCACAAAAGGGGACAAACAAGCCATAATTCGCCAGCCCATTACAAATCGCCCCCATGGCGTGTTCTCTGATGCCAAAGTGCAAATTGCGCCCCCACTGCCCCTTTAAAAAATCCCCCTCTGCTTTTAAACGGGTGTTGTTAGACGGGGCCAAATCTGCACTTCCGCCCACAAAGCCCAAATAAGCTTGGCTGAGGGCGTTTAAAATCGCCCCATTGCTCGCCCTCGTGGCGCACTTTTGCCCTAGCTCAAAAGTGGGGTAAGCCACTTGGCTAAAGTCTTTGGCTTGCAAGTGGGCGATTTGTTCTTGCACTTCTACGCTTAAGCCTTGCGCCCAAAGGCTCTCTAAAGCCTCGCCCTTTTGCAAGCTAAAATGCAATTTCACCTCTTCGGGGATGTAAAAAGCCTCACTGGGCCACTTTAAAGCCTCTTTGGCCCGCCCGATCACCTCCGCCCCCAAAGGCGCGCCGTGTGTCTTGGCACTGCCCTCTAGCTCTAGTGCCCCCTTGCCAATAGTCGTGTGGGCGATGATTAAAGTGGGTTTATCACTCTTTTTAGCGGTGTTTAAGGTCTTGTCAATGTCTAAAAAGTCGTGCCCATCACAAGCAAGCACCGCCCAGCCCTGCGCCTCAAAGCGCAAGCGCACATTTTCACTAAAGGCTAGGTTTGTGTCCCCCTCAATGGTGATGGTATTGCTGTCGTAAAGCACAATGAGATCATCAAGCCCTAAATGCCCCGCCAAGGACGCGCTCTCATAGCTGATCCCCTCTTGCAGATCTCCATCCCCGCACAAACAATAAACCTTGTGCTTAAAAGCATCGCCTAGCATGTTTTGCGCCAACTTGCCCGCCATCGCTAGACCCACCGCATTAGCAAAGCCCTGCCCTAGCGGACCTGTGGTGACCTCCACCCCCGGGGTGTGTTTAAACTCTGGGTGTCCCGGGGTTACTGAGTGCAATTTTCTAAAGGCTTTTAAATCCTCTAAGCTGACATCAAAGCCCCATAAATGCAAAAGCGCATACACCAACGCGCTCGCATGCCCTCCGCTAAAGATCAGACGATCCCTGCCTAGCCACTCGGGGTTTTTAGGGTTTAAGCGCACATGCTGGCTTAAAACCACAGCCACATCGGCCAAGCCCATCGCCACGCCGGGGTGTCCGCTGTTGGCCTCTTGCACCATGTCGGCGCACAAAAAGCGCAGGGTTTTTGCCATTTTTTCTAAAGTTAGGATGTCTTTTAAACTTAGAGCAGAGTCCATAAAACGCCTTTTGTGGAAATAGGGGCTATTCTAACAAACTTGCTCTTACTGGGTCTTTAAGAGGGTTTTTGCCTTTTGTATGTCTGTAAAAATTTGGGCTTTTAGGTCTTGCAGATTAGCAAAAAATGTATTGTCGCGGATTTTTTGGATAAAGGACACCCTTAAGGTTTTGGGCGGAGTGGGGATTTTAGCGTTTAAAATGTGCGTTTCTAGCGCCAAATGCTTATCCGTACTCAGCCTCTCGCCTAAAAAGCTCACCCCCTCAAAAACGCTTGGGCTGCCCTCAAGTTGCACCCGCACGGCATACACCCCAAAAGCGGGCAAAAGGGCGTTTTTAGGCACAGCCATGTTAAGAGTGGGGTAAAGCTCTTTACTACCCAAGCGTTGCCCCAAGATCACCGCCCCCTCTAGGCTAAAGGGGCGGGCTAAAAACTGCGCGCACAAAGCCACCTCGCCCCTTTGCAAACAGGCGCGGATGTGCCGTGCGTGCAAGGCCATGCCCTTGATTTTGAAAGCGGGCATGACCTCTAGGCGGATGTGAGCGGGCAAGAGATTTTGCAAGGCTTGGGTGTCTCCCATTTTATTGAGCCCAAAGTGAAAATCATAGCCCACCACGATTTTTTGCAAACACACCCCCTTAGAGAGCAAAAGGGCGCAAAAATCCGCCGGCACCAGCCTACTTGCTTTCTCTAGGGGTAAAAAATAGACTTGTTTGACAAAAGTTTTGAGTAATTTAATCCTCTCTTTTAGTGGGGTTAGGGCGGGTTTATTTTGCAACCAATCTACAATCAGCACTGCCCCCTTGCCATCTAGCAAGCTTAAAAGTTTTTGGTGCGCCAAATGCACGCCGTCAAACTTGCCGATGGCTAGGCTCGTGTTTTCTGTATCTTTAAAATCTTTGGCAAAAAAAAGGGGCATGGACTAGCCCAAATGCAGTGCTTGCGCCAAAAGTTGCAATAACTGGCCGGTGTTTTGGGTGGTAGCAGCAGAGATGGGCAGGATAAAGCGCGCTTGTGGAGCGTTAAACTCGGGGGCTTGCCCTGCATCTATTTTATTCAAGGCGATGCCAAAATCCTTTTGGGCCAATTCATTAGAGAAGTGCGCCAACTCGTGGCGCAACTCTTGATATTGCTCGTGGATGTCGTAGGTGGTGTCTAGCACAAACAATAAAAATTTGGTGCGCTCTAAATGGCGTAAAAAGTCTAGCCCCAAACCCTTGCCCTCGCTTGCCCCTGAGATGATCCCGGGGATGTCTGCCATCACGAACTCTTGAAACTGCCCGGCTTGCACCACGCCCAAATTGGGGATTAAGGTCGTGAAGGCATAGGGGGCGATTTTAGGGCGGGCGTTGGAGAGCACACTAATGAGCGTGCTTTTGCCCGCATTTGGAAAGCCCACTAAGCCCACATGGGCGATGAGTTTAAGCTCTAGGCGTAAGTTTAAACTCGTGCCGGCGATGCCCTTTTGGGCGTAGGTGGGGCGTTGTTTGGACGCGCTCTTAAAGCGGACATTGCCAAGCCCCCCCTTACCCCCCTTGAGTAAGGTCGTTTGCGTGCCGCTCTCCACTAAATCGCAAAGCAACTCCCCCGTGTCGCTGTTAAAAATCTGTGTGCCCGGGGGGATAGAAATGATTAAATCCTGCCCTCTTTTGCCGCTGCAATTTTTAGGCCCCCCGGGGGCGCCATTTTGTGCCTTGTAGTGCTTCTTGCCCCTAAAGGCACTTAAGGTGTCGCTATTGCTATCCACTTTAAAGACAATGTCGCCCCCATCGCCCCCATCGCCCCCATCTGGTCCGCCCTCCATGACGAATTTCTCCCGTCTAAAGCTCACACAGCCCGGGCCACCCTTGCCCGAAGTCACGCTAATTTCTACACAATCTACAAACATTGAAATTATTCCTTAAATCGTTGCAACATTTTATCTAAGTGGGGGATGGCGTTTAAAAGTTTCTTGGTGTAGGGGTGTTTGGGCGCGCTTAACACACTTTCCACGCCCCCCTCTTCTACAATCACGCCCCCCTCCATCACTAAAATGCGATCGCTGATGTGCTCCACTACGCCCAAATCGTGGCTGATAAAAAGATAGCTTAAACCCAGCTGGGCTTGTAAGTCCAAGAGCAAGTTTAGAATCTGTGCTTGGATCGACACATCTAAAGCGGACACGGGCTCATCGCAAATGAGCACTTTGGGGTGTAAAATCAACGCCCTTGCAATCCCCACCCTTTGGCGTTGCCCGCCGGAGAATTGGTGGGGGTATCTTTGCGCCCATTCCTCTTTTAAGCCCGTTTGCGCCATGATTTCTAGCACCCGCTTATGCCTTTCACTCTTGCTTAAATTCGTGTTTAACAGCAAGGGTTCGGCGATGATGTCTTGGATACGCCAGCGCGGGTTTAGGCTAGAGTAGGGGTCTTGAAACACCATTTGCACGCTTTGGCGGTAAGCGCGCCACTCTTTTGCTCTAAATTTGCTTAAGGGCTTGCCCTCAAAGAACACCTCGCCCGCGCTAGCTGGGTGCATCCCGACACAAATTTTAGCCGCCGTGCTCTTGCCACACCCACTCTCGCCCACGAGACTTAGGATTTCTTGCGGATTTAGGGTGAAGTTGATCCCTTTTAGCACCTCAAACGCCCCATAGGATTTTTTCAAGTCTTGCGCTCTTAGCATCGCAACTCTTTAGGGAAGTCTAGGTAGTTCACATTTTCATCCACGCTGGCTAGACGCACCTTGCGCTGCCCCGGCTTGGGGATTGCCTCTAGTAGTGCCCTTGTGTAGGGGTGGCGTGGATCGTTAAATAAGTCTTTTGCGCTCGCTTTCTCCACCACCTCACCCTTGTAAAGCACAACCACGACATCGGCAAGTTGTGCGACCACACCCAAATCATGCGTGATAAACAGCATCGCCATTTGCTTGCTCTTTTGCAAGCCTTGCATTAAATCTAGGATTTGAGCCTGGATCGTGACATCTAGGGCAGTGGTGGGTTCATCGGCAATGAGTAGATCCGGCGCACACGCCATCGCCATGGCGATCACCACCCTTTGGCGTTGCCCTCCGCTCAAGTTAAAGGGGTAGGCGTTGAATTTATCCGCTCCAAGCCCCACCTGCCCCAAAGCTTGCATGGTTTTTTCTTTAACTTGCGCCACATTTAGGGTGGGCTGGTGGATTTTAAAGACCTCGGCGACTTGAAAGCCAATGGTGTAACTAGGATTCAAGCTTGTCATGGGCTCTTGAAAAACCATGCCAATTTGGCTGCCCCGCAGGGCTTGCATTTGTTTAGGGCTAAACTCTAAAAGATTTTGCCCCTTAAAAAGGATCTGCCCGCCCACGACCTTGCCCGGGGGTTTGACAAGCCCCATGACAGACCACGCACTCATGCTCTTGCCGCTTCCGCTTTCGCCCACTAAGCACACGGTTTGCCCGGGGGCGACAGAAAAGCTCACCCCATCCACGGCTTTAACAAGTCCGTGCTTGGTGGAAAAGTAGGTTTGTAGGTCTTTAACTTCTAAGAGATTTGCCACACTAAGCCCTTTTAGGATCGAGCGCGTCCATGATCGCATCGCCCACAAGGTTAAAGCCCATCACGGTTAAGAAAATCATGCACCCGGGGAACACCAAAGTCCATGGCGAAGTGGTGATGAACTGCAAAGCGTCCATGAGCATCGCGCCCCACTCGGGGCTGGGCGGTTGCGCCCCTAGCCCCAAAAAGCTTAAACCCGCCGCCTCTAAGATGGCTCCGGCAAGCCCCATCGTGGCTTGCACGATGATGGGGGCGGTGCAATTAGGCAAGATCACCACGAACATTAAGCGCAAATGCGAAGAGCCGTTGAGTTTAGACGCTTGGGTGTATTCTTTTTGCTTTTCGGCTAAGACGCTGGCGCGCACAATGCGGGCAAACCCGGGCACGCCCACAATCCCAATGGCGAGCATGGCGTTGGTAAGAGAGGGGCCTAAGATCGCCACCACGATGATGATGAGCAAAATAGAGGGCAAGGAGAGCATTAAATCCATAAAACGCATGATCAGCATGTCTGCCAAAGCACCAAAATACCCCGCCAAAAGCCCAAAAATCACCCCAAAGAACACGGCAATCCCCACTGCAACGACACCAATGGTTAAAGAAATGCGCGCCCCATAGAGCAGGCGGGAGAGAATGTCGCGCCCTAAATCGTCCGTGCCTAGCCAGTGCGTGCCACTGCCCCCCTCTATAAAGAAGGGCACCACAAGCCGTGTTTTTGCGTCTTGCAAAGTGGGATCATAGGGGGCTAAGATCGGGGCAAAGAGCGCACAGATCACCAACACCACCAGCAAAAACAGCCCGACTAAACCGGCTTTGTTTTGCTTAAAATTCTCCCAAAAGGTCTTGAAACGCTCCATTAACTTAGCCTAATCTGCGGATTGATGAAGGCGTAGAGAAGATCCACGACCAAATTTGCCCCCACGAAAATCACCGCCACAATCAGACTTGAGGATTGGATGATGGGAAAATCCCTTTGATTGAGGGCATTGACCATCCAGCGCCCCACGCCCGGCCACGAAAAAGTGGTTTCGGTGAGGATGCTTCCAGCCAAAAGCCCAGCCAGCATGAGCCCTACCACGGTGGTAACGGGGATTAGGGCGTTTCTTAAAGTGTGGATCAACACCACACGCCAAGGGGGGCAACCCTTCGCCTGTGCGGTGCGGACATAGTCCTCTTGCAAAACTTCGAGCATGCTCGCACGGGTCATGCGCGCGATGATGGCGGTGGGGATCGTGGCTAGGGCAATGCTAGGCAAGGCTAAATGGCGCAGTGTATCCCAAAAAGCGGGCAAATTGCCGGCAATGAGGCTATCGATCAAATAAAAGCCCGTGGGCCCGTCTAAGTAGTAGGCATCGTTAAGCCGCCCAAAGACGGGAAACCAACCCAGCTTCACGCTAAAAAAGTAAATGAGCATCAGCCCCAGCCAAAAGACGGGCATGCTCACACCGGCAAGCGCAAAACCCATGCTTAAATTATCAAACAAACTATAGCGTTTAATGGCGGCTAAAATGCCCGTGGCTAGACCGACAACAACGGCGATGAAGAGCGCGCTTAAAGACAGCTCTAAAGTCGCCGGGAAGCGTTGCAAAAAGGCTTCTAACACACTCTCGCCAGACACCAAAGAAGTGCCTAAATCCCCGTGCAAGACGTGCCCCATGTAACTTAGGTATTGCTCTAGTAGGGGCTTGTTTAAGCCCATTTGCTCCCTTAAAGCCTCGATCGCCTCTTTATTGGCATGCTCGCCCAAAATCATAAGTGCCGGATCGCCCGGGACTAAATGCACCATCGAAAAGACTAAAACACTCACCCCAAACAGGGTGGGAATCGTCCATAACAGCCGTTTGAGCAAAAAAAGCAACATTATTTAGAAAAATACACATGCACAAAGCGGTTATTTTGCACCCCGCTTATTTGATAGCCCTGCACACTTGAGAGTCGCGCCACCACGCTGTAAGGGTAAGCCAAAGGCACCCAAGGGGCATCGCTGTGAAAAACCTCTTGGGCTTTTTTGTAAAGCTCTGCCCTCTTGGTTTGGTTTGAGAGATGTTTTGCTTGCGTTACGAGCTTAGAATAGACATCGTTTTTATAAAAAGAGTCGTTGCGGGTGGGGATTTCTGCCGCCGCCTCTTTGCTCCACAAAATGTATAAAAAATTGTCCGGATCCGGGGTGTCGGCCTTCCAACCACTAAAGGCCATTTTATGCTCGCCCATCGCCACCTTTTTAAGGTAAGTCCCCCACTCAAAAAACTCAATTTTTACTTGGATGCCAATTTTAGCCAGCTGTGCTTGCACAAACTCGGCGGCTTGTTTGTTATATTTAGAGGCAGTAAAAAGCGTGGTTTCAAAACCATTGGGGTAGCCGGCTTTAGCCAAGAGCTCTTTAGCCAACTTCAAGTCATAGCCATAGGGCTTAATGTCCTTGTTGTAGCCCCACATTGTGGGGGGCATGGGGTTGATCGCGGGCGTGGCGTAGTTTTCATACACGATTTTGACATAGTCTTGTGTGTTGATGGCGTGGTTGATGGCCAGACGCACAAGGCGGTTGTCAAAGGGCTTTTTTTCTAAGTTTAAACTCATCCAAGTGACAAAGAGCCCGGGCTTTTCATCCACAGCCACCCCGGGCAAGTGCGCCAAGCGGGGGATTTCATTGCGATTAGGGGCATTGATGATCGACACCTCGCCTCGCTGCAGCGCCAAAGCGCGCACAGAAGGATTAGGGATCACCCTTAAAACCACCCGGTCTAAATGCGCCTTAGACCCCCAATAATCGGAGTTTTTTAACAAGACAACTTTATCGTCTCTAAACCAAGTCGCCAACTTAAAGGGTCCCGTGCCTATGGGCTTTCTCGTGAGTTCGTCCTCTTTATTCAGGCTCTTTAAGTGGGCGGCGTAATCGGCACTCAGCACGCTTAAAAAGTCCATCCCCAAATCCGCCAAAAATGGGGCTTCGGGGTGTTTTAAAGTGAAGCGCACCGTGTATTTATCCAAAGCCTCGATTTTTTTAATGATCGAGGACATGCCCATGCTCGCCCAGTAGCCGTAAGATTTGCCTCCCTTGTAGTAGGGCATCTGTCCCATTTGCCGCTCAAAAGAAAAAAGAACATCTTTAGCGGTGAGTTCGGTTTTTTGGTCCCAATAATGGGTGGTTTGGAAATAAACGCCACGGCGCAGGTGGAAAGTGTAGATCAGGCCGTCTTTAGAAATCTCCCAACTGCTCGCCAAAGCAGGCTCAATCTCTGTAGAGCCGTATTTAAAACGCACAAGGGTTTCATAGATGTTAGAAGTGGCGGCGTAACTCTCCCCATCCACAACTAAGGCGGGGTCCATCCCCGAACCATCCGCTCCCCTCGCGTAAATCAAGGTCCCGCCCTCTTTCGCCCACACGCACAAACAGCTAAGGCAAAAAAGGGTGAGGGTTTTCATCATGCTTAATTTCGCGGCATGACAGAAACTTGCTTGCGGTGCTTGTCTTTGTGGCTAAAAAGCACCACACCATCAATGAGCGCAAAAATGGTGTGATCTTTGCCCATGCCGACATTTTTACCCGGATGTACTTTTGTGCCTCTTTGGCGTACAATGATGTTGCCCGCCCGCACGAACTCTGAACCAAACTTTTTAACGCCTAGTCTGCGCCCCGCGGAGTCGCGGTTATTTTGGGTGCTGCCCTGCCCTTTCTTGTGTGCCATGCTTTAATCCTTTATGCTACGATTTTTGTGATTTTGACGCGGGTGAAGTCGCGGCGAAAGCCCCTTTTAGTTTTGCTGTCCTTGCGGCGGCGTTTCTTAAAGATCACGACTTTTTTGCCCCGCCCCTCGTTGATGACTTCTGCCTCAATTTGCGCCCCACTTAAAAAAGGGTTGCCACAAGACACCTGCCCCTCTTGGCAGATGGCCAACACTTCGTGGATTTGAAAATTTGTCTTAGGCTCTAAGCCCATGTGATCCAATAGGACGATGTCGCCCTCTTGCACCTTGTACTGCTTGCCCCCATTCTTAAAGACCGCGTAAAACATATCTCCGCCTAAAATTAGAAATTAAAATTAGAGTCCATTCTAGCATAAGAAACCTAAAATTTTACCTTAGCAAAGTGGTATATATATTGCATGTTTGGGATGAGTTACATTGAAAAGGAAGTCTTATGCGCATCACTGATAGCAACCGCTACAACCAAATCAACTACTACCAAAATGCGCTCCAAAACAAACTCAACACCGCCAACAACCAAATCGCCTCCGGGCTTAAAGCCGAGTACGGCTATCAAAACAACAATGTCAATAACCAAAACCTCAAATACGGCTTTGAATCCAACACGCTCGATCAGGCCCACGATGTCGCCCAAAGTGCCTACACTTCCACGCTCAACACCGACAAGGCTCTAAGCGAGCTCTCCAGCACGATGGAGCAATTTAAAACAAAATTGATTCAAGCCGCCAGCGATGTGCACTCCACGACCTCCCGTCAAGCCATCGCCCTAGACCTAGCCAAACTCAAAGACCACATGATCAATGTCGCCAACACCTCTATTGGGGGCGAGTATCTCTTTGGCGGGAGCAAGGTCGATCGCCCCCCCTTTGATAAAGCGGGCAATTACTACGGCAACAACGAAAATTTAAATGCCTTGATCGGCTCGAATAATTTAGTCCCCTACAACATCAGCGGGCAAAATCTCTTTTTGGGTAAAGATGTCGATCGCCAAAAAATCATCACCGCCAACATTAAAAAGCTCAACCAAAGCAAGTTGCACCCAGATATTATGGATGCCTACAACCGCACCCAAAACCCGCAAGAAGTCTATATCAACGCCCAAGACACTTTGCGCGATCTCATTGGCGACACCGACAACGACCCACGCAACGACAAACCCGAGTATTTTTACTTGCAAGGCGTGCGCCCCGATGGGAGTGCCTTTAAGGCAAAGTTTGCGCTGGATAAGGGTTATAACAATAAAGCCGATGCCACTAGAGTGCAGGATTTGTTGGATCAAATCGGCAAGGCGTATGGCAACACCTCCACCAACCAAGTCGTGCAGGTGTCCTTAAACGCGTGGGGGGAGATTGAGATTAGAGACTTGACCCCGGGGCGCGCGGCCCTAGACTTTCACATGCTCTCAAGTGAAAAAAATGTAGATGATTTAAACGACCTCTTTACCAGTGGGGCTAGGGTGAGCACCTATGTCAAAAGCGCGTTTGTGGCTAACCGCTCGCTAGAGAGCTTGCAAAGCACGCTGGACCCCTACGATCACCGCATGCACGACATTAAAAGCGCGTTCATCACCACAGAAGACAACACCCCTGCCACAAGAAACACCCCCCTAAAAGACATACTAGGCCCCAGTGTCGCTAGCCTCAAACTTGAAGGCACACGCCCTAATAAACCCGATGGCCACATAGACACAACCCCCCTAGAGCCTTTGATTTTAGCCATCACCCCCACCACCACCATGCAAGATTTAATGGATGGCATTAAAAGCCACTTTGGGGGGAAATTAGATGTCGAGCTGTCTAACGATGGGCATTTAAGGGTCGTGGATAACAATGTTCGCAACAAGGCGCATGACAGCAACAAACCCCCTTTTGATGGTGAAAGTGGCTTTAGCTTGAAGATCACGAGCCTAGATGCTAAGGGCACGCCCACTCAAGCCTTGCCTCTAGATTACGCCGACACCTATAAGCAAACCTACTTCAGCCGACAAGGGGCGTATTTACACAGCAATGTGTCTCAGATCGTGCCTAAAAGCATGGATTACGCCACAGGGGCCAGCACGCTCGCCTCTGCCATGGGGGCAAAAATCACCCAACAAGATTACACCATGGTGCTTAAGGACAATAATGGCGTAGATGTGAAAGCCCAGTTGCACCTAAGCCCCGGGGGGGCGTTTTTAGACTTGCCTAAGAAAAGCGGGGGGGTGTATCACATCCCCCTTTACAATAGAGACGACACCCCCCCACACCTCACCAAGCCTAATGACTTCACTTACCGCCAGCTGATGGACGCAATGACGCTAGCCTTTAATTTTAGCAACAGCGACCCCAAAGAATACGAGCAAGCCCAAGCGGGTGCGCCCTCTAAAGCGAGCAAAGACGCGTTTTTATCCCTCTTAAAGCAAGCCGATGAGCGGGTAGATGTGAATCTCAACGATCGGGGGCAAGTGCAAATCCACGATAAAATGCACTCCAAGACCCCCATGCAATTCATGTTTTACGACAATAAGGCCAGCGACTTTAGTCCTGAGAGTTTAAGACGCGACACGCCCGCTATCCGCCTTAATGCCAACAACGCCCCCACGATCGACACCCCGCATATCCACTTTTTCAAACAATTGGACCAAGTGATTGAAGCGGTGCGCGAGGGGATCGATCGCCCAGACAGCTTGCAAGGCTATGGCCCTGAAATGCGTAACACGGGGATACAAAATGGCATCGCCCTCATCGATCACTTGAGCGATCACATTGAAAAAATCATCGCCTCCAATGGGGCGCATAGCCGCAACTTCTCCCATGTCATGCGCCGCAATGAAGTGTTGAAAAACCAAGTCGAGTCGATCCGTGCCGACACCACAGGCACCGATGTCGCCCAAACCTACAACAAGTTCGCCCAACTGCGCAACAATTACGATGCATCCTTAGCCTCGGCGAGCAAGATTAACCAAATGAGCCTTACAAACTATCTTTGAGCGGTTTTGGCAACTAAGCCATGTTTGGTTGCCTACTTTAAAATGGCTCCTTTAAATAAAAAATACCAGCTAAGGCCATTGGCGATTTGGTTTTTGTCTTTTAGCTCTTTGGCTAGGGCCATGTCTGCCTCTAAAAGTGGGGCTTTGATCCAAGCGTGGTTTTTGACATACAAGAGCGCGCCGCCATCCGTGTAGATAAAATCCAGTCCGCTTTTTTGGCTCTGTCCTGCCACCGACTCAAAACCCAAAGCAAAATCTTTAGATTGCCCCCACACGAAGGGTTCTCGCGCGGCACAATCTTTGGGCGTGTCGGTGCTATTGGTGGCGTTTTTAAAAAGGGGTTTGCCAAAGCTGGCGTATGGGTAGCCCTTAGGCGCGACCAGCTCCATGATCGTGGGGGCAATGTCAATGTGTGCGCCAATGCACGCGGCAAGTTTAGGCTTTAAGCTTGGAGCATAAATAATGAGAGGCACGCTTTTAGTCCAGTAGTGATTATCTTTGGCGTAGATGAAACTGCGATCAAAGTGATCGCCTGTGATGATAAAGAGAGAATTGGGGAATTTTGCACTGGCCTTTTTGATGAAATCCACTAAGATTTTGTCGTACCAATAGATGTGCCCTAAGAAGTTTGCGCTGGGCATGTTTTGATCTTTGGAGCGGCTGACAAAGTCTTGTATTTTCTCAACGGGCACGCCAAAGGCTTTTAAATTGACATTGCGGGTGGGGTGATTGCTTAAAGTCATCACCATGCTAAAGGTTTTTTTGTGGGTGGGGGTGTTTTTTAAAATGTAGTCAAAAAGCACATTGTCATGCACGCCCCAATCGTTTTCTAAGGGTTGGGGGTAGGCTTTGGGGTTGGCCTTTAGCTGGGCTTTGGCAAAGTCCATTAAATAGGTGTTGAAAATAAAATGATCAAAGCCTTCTCTTTTGCTAAAGCGATCTAATCTATTCCAAATCCCGCTGCCCCCATAATAAAAGGTGTTGTCAAAACCTAGCCCTTTCATTTGGTTGCCTATGGCGGTGGGCAGGCTGGGGATATGCACACCCATATTGACAAAATTTGTGTCGTTGATGTTAAACAGCCCTGTGAGTTGCACATCTAGACTCTTGACCGTGCGTTTAGCGTTTTCTATGAATAGAGGAAAGATAAAGCCGTGTTGCTGGTCGTTGAGGCTTTTTAGGGCACTCACTAAGTGGATCGCATCAAATCTAGGGTCAAAGTGCCAGCTAGAGAGCGACTCGGACACAATGTAAAAAACATGTCTAATGGTGGAGGGGCTGGGGTTTTGGCTCGTGTGGCTTAAGAGTTTTCTTAAGTCTAGAGGGAGTTTGGTCGTGGGGGGCAAGTTAAAATAATCTATGCTGGCTTGCAATAGGCTTTTATGTGTGAAGTTGGCAAAGCGGACATGGTGGCTTTTTTTATAATCTTTAAAGACCAAATATAAATCCCTAAACGCCCCCGGGGTTACTTGGCGTAAAAAAGGGTTTTTGGCGGGTTTAACGGCGGTGTCTAGCGAAACGCCTTTAAACCCCAAGCGCGCATTGATGCAATAGAGCATCCACACAGAAAAACTAGCCACAAGCAAGCCACACACGGGCTTAAAGGGCAAATTTTGCAACACCCCAGCAAGCCCATCACTTGCACGCCCCAGTTTGTGGTAAACAAAGCCTGCCAGCACGCTGCATGCCAGCCACACAAACACCTTAGTGGGGATGTGCTGTTCGCTATGCAATGCCATGCCCATTAAAATTTTGGGGGTCTGGTTAAACGCGTCTAGTAAATTTGTGTCAAACACCCCGCCATAAATCTCGTAGTAGGTGATGTTTGCCACCTGCAAGGCAAGGCAAAGGGCCAGCACAAATAAGGCGTAAAAATGGCCGAGTCTAGAGTGCACAAGGGCGATTAGCAAGAAAATTAAAGAAAAGGCGGCGGCCATGTGGTTGTCGTACTTAAAGCCGTCTTTGAGCACTTGAGTGATTTGATCTAAGGGCAGGGGAGAGGCCAGTGCGCCCTTATAAATCCCACTGTAAGCGATAAAGCCCACCCTCAAAAGGCTTAAAAATAAACTCAAAAAAAGGCTAAAAACAAGAGCGTCTAAGAGGGCGTTGATTGCCCGTTTAGCCCAATCTAAACGGGGGGATGGCATCAGTACTTGCGTTGGGCTTTTAGATCGGCGATGTCTTTGGAGTAGGCTTGGATTTTTTCTTGGGTCATTTTTGCGTCAATTTTAGCGAGCACGGCACTAAAGATGGTGTTTAACGCCTTTTTTACGGCATCATTCGAGTCGTCCTTGCCTTTGTAAAGCGAGCTTAAAAGCCCCCCGGTGTGCTCGGATCGGCTGGAGCGTACAAAGGGCTCGCGCACATCAATTTCGCTAAGATCGATCATGAACGAATCGACCGCCTCCCCGCTCTCTGGCTCAATGAAGACCACCTTAATATAACCCATCGCCAAGAGCGCGCCTCTAGTAACATCCATGCCTGTGGAGAAAATAAGCCCGGGGCTGGATTTCTTTTGTTCTGTGGTTTTAGGATCAGGTCTTAACACAATCTCTCCGCTCAGTTCCACCCCTAAATAATTGTCCCGTTTTTGTGAAAAGGTCAGGTCATTTTTATCGCTCACATCTAAAATCGTGGCCTTATACCCCTGATTTTCGAGCAAGGTTTGGATTTTTAGCACAAGTTGCTTTTTGAAGCGGTTTTCATACTCTTTGACAATATTGTCGCTGTATTGGAACAGGGGTTTTAAGATCATGATTTGTTTGTGTGTGGCGGGGGCCTTAGCGGTTTGGCTCTTGTAGGCCAAGCGCAAGGGGACATTGTTCGTAACGATGATGTCCGGTCCGCACCCCGCAAGAACGGCGGCTAGCCCCACCCCACATAACCATGTTTTTAATTGCATCTATTCTCCTTAAAGTCGTGTTATTTTTTAGGTGAAGCTCTTATTATAGCGCACTTATGCTAACGGCTTAAGGGCGCTTATAATCCCCGCTCTTGCCCCCGCTTTTAAATTCCAGGCAAATGCCACTAATCACCATGCTTTTATCCACCGCCTTGGCCATGTCATAAATCGTTAAAAGCCCCACGCTCACCCCCGTAAGGGCCTCCATCTCTACGCCTGTTTGCCCCGTGTGTGTAACGCTCACGCGCAATTTAAAAGCGCAAAGCTCCTCTAGCTCTTGCACCTCCACCTGCACGCTTGATAAGCTTAGGGGGTGGCATAGGGGGATTAAAGAGCTGGTTTGTTTAGCCCCCATAATGGCGGCGATGATGGCAGTTTGCAACACCGGACCCTTAGCGATCTTTTGCTCCACAACCGCCCTATAAGCCTGCGCGCCCATGCTAATTTGTCCGCTGGCAATGGCCTTGCGCTCTGTGTGCGCCTTTGCGCCCACATCCACCATTGTGGGGTTTTGGTGGCTGTCTAAATGGTTAAGCATTTTTGGGGCGAAAAACTTTGATGTTTTTAGGGTTTGCCTCAATGTAGGGGCCCCCGATTAAATCGATGCAATAAGGAATCGCCGGGAACACCGCCTCTAAACACTCCCTAATGCTCTTGGGCTTGCCGGGTAAATTCACAACCAAACTTGAGCCACAAATGCCCGCACTCTGACGCGATAGTATCGCTGTGGGGACATATTTTAAACTGGCCGCACGCATCAGCTCGCCAAAGCCGGGCAACATTTTAGAGCAAACGGCTTTAGTGGCTTCTGGCGTAACATCTCTTGGGGCTGGCCCCGTGCCTCCTGTGGTGGCGATGAGGGCACAATCTTTACTCAACTCCCTTAAAGTTTGTTCCAAAGCGCTTTGCTCATCGGGCAGCAAGCGGTAAAGAAACTCTAGGGGGTTTAAAATGTATTCGCCCAAGACCTCTTTAATCGCTAGTCCGCTCAAATCCTCGTAAATGCCTGTGCTGGCGCGATCGCTTGCCACCACTACACCTATTTTAATGGTTGTCATTGCAATAATCCGCTCCCTTTCAATGGATGGCTTCGATCTTTGGCGTAAATCCTTTGCCCGTTTTTAAGATCGTACTTGTAAATGGGGGCGTTGCGCTTAAAGTCCTCAATAAAGGGGTTATAAAGCTCTAGCGCCTTTTTGCGGTGCGCACCCATTAAACCCGCCATGTAAGAGCTCTGCCCCACGAGCACATCCCCCATTGAGTGTGCCAAACACAAAAACACCCCTCCAGCCCCCGCCCGTTGCTGCCATGCATGAAACCACGCCTCAAATAGGGGCATATACACCTCAAAACTCAAACCCTCTAGCCCCTCTTCAGGGCGCACAAATCCACTAAAGACACACAAAGCGCCTAAGTTTTTTTCAACACACAGCCTAGCCCACGCGCTGTAAATCACGCCTGTATCAAGCGCGCCCTCAACGATCTCTAACATCAGCCCCCACACACGGGCGGCAAAACCACAACTTCATCGCCCGCCTTTAAGGGAGTGTTGATGTCTTCGATAAGCACCCCATTTAACGCAATGGCGCTCATGGCTAGCCACGGCTTGACCTGCGCTTTTGCGTGCAAGATTTGGCGCAAGCCTTCTAAATTTGTGATGTCTAACTCTAGGCTCTCCTCTTTAATCGGTCCTAAAAAGCGCACAGATACCATAATAAGCTCCTTAAAAAATATGGTGCAACAAGAGCGCAAGGCTTTCGCCCTTTTTGTAGTGCCGCGCCCCCTCTTCAAGCACCAAAAGCGCGCTCTGTGTGTCGTATAGATGCGCCTTGGGGCGCAAACTGGCAAAATAACGCCCCTCTTTTAAGCGCACAAAACAAGCCAAAAACTCCATGCGTTCCTCGTGTTTGTTAAAGTCGTCTTCTAAGATGGCTTGTATAAAAGGCGGGGCGTAGGGGATATTAAAGAGTTTGGCAAAAATCGCCGTGCCAAAAAGATAGAAAGTGAGGGCGGCGGCGGGAGGGTTGCCCGGCAAGGCTAGCAGGGGCTTGTGCGTGCCGTCTTTGGCGTGAATGCTGTAAGCTACGGGTTTGCCCGGCTTGATTTTGGCGGATTTAAAGGCAATTTCGCTCACATTGGCGATGGCGTGCTGGGTGAAGTCAAAGTCCCCCTTGCTCATCCCGCCGGTTGTAACGACCATGTCGCAATCTCTAAAGGCGTGGCAAATGGCCTGCTCGATGCTCTCTTGCTTGTCGGGCAAAAGCGGGTAAAGCACCCCCTCGCCCCCTAGCTGTTTAGCCATCGCCTTTAGCATGTGGTTATTCACGCTGCGCACCCCCTCAATGGGCGCGCCCACCTCCACAATCTCTGCCCCCCCGCTTAAAATCCCCACTCTGGGTTTTTTATACACTTGCACAAAAACTTGGTTGTGCTCGGCTAAGGCCCCCACACTATAAGGCGTGATTTTATCGCCCCTAGAGAGCACCACCGCTCCTTTTTTGTGCTGTGATCCTACGGGTCTAATCCAATTATAATGCCCGCTCTCGTGGGAACATCCACTGCTGTGGGTGAGAAAAATCCGCTCGGCCTGCTCTTGCACCTCCTCCACAATGACAAGCGCATCTGCCCCAATAGGCATTTTTGCCCCCACAAAGGTTTTAAACGAGCAACCGGGCTTTAACATGGGAGGCTCTTGTAAATTGGCGGGGTTGATCCCTTGCACGAGCAACCCTTGGGTTTGCAACAAATCCAAATCCTCTAACCTAAAGGCGTAGCCATCCATGCTAGCTGTGGGGTAGGCGGGGCTATCCTTTGGGGCCAAAATGTCCTCAGCCAAAACCCGCTCCAAAGCGTCCGCAAACAAGACCTTCTCGCTACCTAGTGGGGTTAAAAAACTCGCCCCAATGACTTCTAGAGCCTCGTGAAAACTTAGCATTAGAGCAAATGCCCCATTTTAAGCTTTTTGGTCTGCAAGTATTGCTGGTTATGGCAATTGCTCTTGACTAAAATGCTGCACCGCTCCACTTGCACAAAAGCCCCAATGGCTTCGATTTTTTTAGGGTTGTTTGTGAGCAGGCGGATTTTCTCAAGCCCATAATGCTCGAAAATGTGCTTAACGATGGTGTAGTCCCTCTCATCGTCCTTAAAGCCGATCGCCTCGTTTGCCTCTACGGTGTCATAGCCTTGGTCTTGCAAAGCGTAGGCGTTGATTTTATTAAAAAGCCCAATGCCCCGCCCCTCTTGACGCAAATAGACCAACATCCCTCCCTCTTTGCCGATGCGCTTTAATGCCATGTGTAACTCCCCCCCGCAATCGCATTTTTGCGAGCCAAAGACATCGCCGGTCAAGCACTCTGAATGCACCCTCACTAGGGGTGTTTTGCCTAATTCTTTGGTAAAAACCACTAAATGGTCCAGCTCCAAAGCCCCCTGTTGTTCTTTAAAAGATTGTAAGCAAAAGGTGCCAAAGGGGGTCGGCAACTTGGCTTGGTTTGAAACTTGAAACTGCATAAAAACCTCACTTTATAGGGGGTGAATCTAGCATTTTGGGGTAGATTGATGGTAAATGGCGTTTTTGTTACAAATCCCACAGGCCTTGGCAAAGCCCAATTTTTGGATACTAAAACCGATAAAATCCAAGAAAAAGAGCGCGCACTCTGTAAAGATTTTGGGCAATTTGTTGGGCTGTTGTAGCCTCTGGCTGATGCGGTAGAAAATCTCGCCCACAAGCGGGCCTAAAGTGGGGGTGCAAATTAAATCCTGAATGCTAGGAATCTCGACAAAGGCCTCCAGCCCATACTCCCAAAAGAAAGTAGAAACCAAGGCCGTAAAGACCACCCCCGTTAAAAAGCGATACCCCGCTACCCGAGCTTGCATGTAATAAATCGCGCCGAAATAGGGGTGCAAGACCCAATTAAAAACAAATAAATCGTTGTCAAACACGGGGCCTAAATGGACATTTTCAAGCCAACTGATGAGTCCAAATTTTTGTTTCGTCCAGTGCGTTACACTCTCTGGCATCAAATACAACCCAATGATGCCTAGAATAAAGGCAATTCCCAAACACGCCACACTTAAGCTCAAATAGCGCAGGCGGTGGTTGGGTACAAAAGCTAAGTTCTCTTGGGGGAGAAAATAACGGGATAACAAAGCACCACCTTTCATTTAAGTTTGCCTACCCAGATAAAGGGCGATTTTTACACAAACAAACTTAAAACAAGCCCAAAGTTCTTTGATGCGTTGCCATCCTTGTTTTTGATTTTTATTATTAAGAAAGTTCCTATGCAAAAACCCTAAAGGCCACACCGCCCACGCTTTAAAGGGCCATAAAAATAACGCCACCATTTAGATTTGCATTACAAAGCCCCTATACCTGGCAAAAAAGACCACAATAGGGGCTGTGTCATTGCTGCTGGCTTTAGCCGTGCATGTCTATCACAAATTGCACCACGAATAAAGCCCCAAAGAGATAGAGCAAGGGATGCACTTGTTTAAACTTGCCACGACAGATTTTAATGAGAGGGTAAATGATGAGTCCAATGCCCACGCCATTGGTGATGCTATAAGAGATGGGGATCCAAAAGAGCACAAAAAAGGCGGGCAGGGCTTCTTCTAGGTCATGCCAATCAATTTCGCTTAAATGGCTCATCATCATAAAGCCCACGATGATGAGAGCCGGGGAGGTGATGGCGGGCACGCTGGCTAGTGCTTTTGCCAAGGGGGCTAAAAAGATGAGGGCAGCAAAGAGCAAAGCCACCACAACACAAGTAAAGCCCGTGCGCCCACCCACACTCACCCCCGCCCCCGACTCGATGTAGGTTGAAGTGGGCGAAGTGCCCACCATTGCGCCCACCGCGCTCGCGATTGCATCGGCACTGAGCGCGCTTTTGGCGTTTAAAAAGCGATCGCCTCGCATAAGGTTTGCCTGCTGTGCCACGCCGATCATGGTCGCGGTGGTGTCAAAGAGCATGACTAAAAAGAAAGTGAAAATCACCGCCCCCAAGTCTGGTTTTAGCGCGCCCAAAATGTCCAGCTTAAAAAAGGTGCTCTCCATGTGCTTTGGCAATTCAAAAAGGCGGTCTGGCAGTTTTAAATGCCCTAAGAGCAAGGCCAGCAAAGCGGTGATTAAAATGCCTAAGAATATGGCTGCTTTGACACGATTTACCAATAAAACGATGGTGATGAACAGCCCGATTAAGGACATGTAGGCGATGGGCCTAGAGAAGTTGCCTAGGGTGATGATCGTTGCGCTAGAGGGCTCGACTAAGTGGGCGTTTTGCATGCCAATGAAAGCGATGAAAAGCCCGATGCCTGCCGTGATGCCCGCTTTTAGGGAGGTGGGTATGGCTTTAATCAAAGCTTCTCTAAAGCCGGTTAAAGAAAGGATCAAAAAAATTAAAGAGGCCCAAAAGACGCTCCCCAAGGCGGTGCGCCAAGACATGCCCATGCCCAGCACCAAGACAAAAGTAAAATAAGCATTCATGCCCATACTCGGGGCGATGGCGATGGGGTAGTTAGCCACAATCCCCATGATGAGCGTGCCCACAATCGTAACGATTAAGGTTGCCACAAACACACCATTAAAATCCATGCTCGCTTTTTGCAAAACAGAGGGATTGACAATGGCGATGTAGGAAATGGTGACAAAAGTGGTTAAGCCGGCTAGGGTTTCAATGCCTAGCGAAGTGTTGCGCTCTTTGAACTGAAAAAACTTAGACAAAAACGCTAACATACGGGGTTGCTCCTTGTGTAGAATTGAGTTAAGTTAATCTAAAGTAAATGGAGCAACAATGAGCGCATTTTATTAAACCAAACTAAATTAGGGCTTAAATGGTGGCGTTAGAGAGCTTAGAGGCTTTAGGGCAAGGAAGGGGATTGTTGGGCTTTTCAGCGGGTGGCGATTCAGTGGCGTTGTTTTTCTTGCTTTTAGAGCGGGGATTGCCCTTTGATTTAGCCATATTAGATCACGGCTTGAGGGTGCAAGCGCAAGAGGAAATCGCCTACGCCAAAGAGTTAGGGGCAAAGCATCAAAAAAAAGTCTATACCAAACAAGTGACCCTAATGGGAGGTAATTTAGAGGCACAGGGGCGCAAAGAGCGGTATCGCTTTTTTGAGGACTTGATAAGGAAGTTTGGCTACACCCATTTAATTTTAGCCCACCACTTGAACGACAAATTGGAGTGGTTTTTAATGCAACTAGCCAAGGGGGCGAGCTTGCAAACAATACTTGGCTTTAGTGCCCTAGAGCAGCGCAAAAACTACACGCTGATTCGCCCCTTAATTTACACCCCTAAATCTGCTTTGCTAGAGTATTTGCAAGCCCGCAATCTACGCTACTTTGAAGATTCTACAAACAACGATTTACGCTTCCAGCGCAATTTGATCCGCCATAATTTAGCCACGCCCTTTTTAAACTTGGCAGAAGCGCGCGGTTTGGTGCGTAGCTTTAAAGCCCTAGAATTAGAAAAGCACGCCCTTTATCCCCCCCTAAATTGCCTTGAGCTTAAGGGGGTCTTTGTTTTTAAAGAGGGGGCGCAAAACCTCTACTACATAGATGGCCTGCTTAAAAAATTGGGCTATGTTTTAAGCACAAAACAACGCCTAGAGTTAGCACAACAGGGCTTTAATGGGGTTGTGGGGGGGGGCTTTGTGGTGGGGTGCGGGGGGGGCTTTGTCTATGTGGGGCGGGCTTTAAAGGTTAAACCTGCCCTGCCAAAGTCTTATAAAGACACTTGCCGTGCACTTTTAATCCCCCCTTTAGTGCGCCCCCTTTTTTTTAGCCCTAAGTGGGCGAACACTTTAGAGCAACTCACAAATTTTCAGTCCGCACAATCAAACTGGGGGGCAAATTAAAGGCTTGTATGATCTCTTCTTCTAACGTGCGTTGCTCCCCGTTGTCGCTCTCATGGTCGTAACCTAGTAGGTGCAAATAGCCATGCAAGAACAACAGCGTCACCTCATCTAATAAGCGATGTCCTCGTTTTTGGGCTTCTTCTTTGGCTTGCTCTATATTGATGACGACACTCCCTAATAAATCCGCGGCGGGCATGTCAATGGGAAAGCTCAAAACATCGGTCGGCTTATCCACGCCCCGATATAGATTGTTTAATTCTTGTATGCGCTTAGGCGAAACCAAAACCAACTCCACGCCCCCATTCCTGCCTAAATGCGCCATGAGCGGGCTTAAGTGTTGCTCTAAATCCTCTAACTCGCTTTGCACTTCATCGATTAAATCGATTTGAAACTCCATAGCACCCCTTTAAGAGAAAAGCACTATAATACCCACTTTTGGAGAGTGCTTGATGTTTAAACCCCTACACAATGCCCTTTTAAAGTGGTATGCCACCAGTGGGCGCACTGACTTATCCATCCGCCACTTAAGCGGGCCAAACGCCCCCTATGAGGTCTATATCAGCGAAATCATGTCCCAACAAACCCAAATTAACGTGGTGCTCGACAAATTCTACCCCCCTTTTTTACAAGCCCTACCCACACTAAAAGCCCTAGCAGATGCCAAGTTAGAGCAGGTGTTGTTGTTGTGGCAGGGACTGGGCTACTACGCGAGGGCAAAAAACCTACACAAAAGCGCACAAATTTGTTGCGAAAAACACGGCGGACAACTGCCCAATGACTATGAAGCCCTATTAGCCCTGCCCGGCATTGGCGCATACAGCGCAAGCGCGATTTTGTGCTTCGGCTTTAGGCAGGCGGTGGGGGTGGTGGATGCCAATGTTGCACGGGTGCTTTTGCGCCTCTTTGCGCTTGAGCCCAAAAGCCCCAACCTCGCCAAACTCCTGCAAGTTAAGGCCCTAGAGTTTTTAAACTTAGAAAACCCCTTTGATCACAACCAAGCCCTAATTGACCTAGGCGCGCTTATTTGCACCCCCACTAACCCCGCCTGCTTGCTCTGCCCTCTGCAACGAGGGTGCAAAGGCAAGCACGATTTAATGCGTTTTAGCGTGGCTAAAAAACCCCCAAGCACCCCCATCACCAAGCATTATGGCGTGTGCGTGCAAGATAATTTTTTATATTTAACCTGCGCCAAATCGGGGCTATACGCCCACTTGCACCAATTCCCGCTATTAAAAGAGCAAGAACACACCCGCCTGCCCCTTTTAGCCCAAGTGCGCCACAGCTACACCAAATACCGCCTAAGCGCAAAAATCTACCAAGCCACTTTAGAGGATTTAGACCCAACAGACCTAGTTAAAATCCCTTTGCAAGATTTTAAATACACCCCCACAAGCGCGCTTAGTCTAAAGATTGTGCGGGCACTGCCTAGCTTAAAGCTAGGGGCAAATCAAAGTCTAGATTCGTAGGGCATGATCTAATGCAAAACACGATTTTACAAGGCGATTGCGCCACAATTTTAACAACGCTGCCTAGTGGCAGTGTGGATTTTATCTTTGCCGACCCGCCCTATTTTATGCAAACCCAAGGAGAGCTTTTAAGAGTGGGCGGGGCAAAGTTTGCAGGCGTGGCTGAGGAGTGGGACAAATTTAAGGACTTTACCCATTATGACAGCTTTTCTCAAGCGTGGCTGGCAGAATGCAGACGGGTCTTAAAAACTAATGGCAGCATTTGCGTCATCGGCTCGTTTCAAAACATCTACCGCTTGGGGGCTTTGATGCAAGATTTGGGCTTTTGGGTGATTAATGACATCATTTGGGCAAAATCTAACCCCGTGCCCAATTTTAACGGCACGCGTCTATGCAATGCGCATGAAACCTTGCTTTGGTGCGCTAAAGACAAAAAAGCTTCTTTTACTTTCAACTACAAAACCTTAAAAGCCCTAAATGGGGGCAAGCAAGAAAAATCCATTTGGGAAATCCCCCTATGTGTGGGGGCTGAAAGACTCAAAGACTCCAAAGGGCAAAAGCTCCACCCCACCCAAAAGCCCGAAAGACTCTTAGAAAAGTTGCTTTTAATGGCGACAAAGCCGGGAGATTTAGTGCTAGACCCTTTTGTTGGCACGGGCACCACGGGGGCAGTGGCTAAAAGATTGGGACGCAACTTCTTAGGCATTGAAAAAGATTCTCATTACATCCGAGCCGCCCTAGCTAGGATAACAAGTACGCCTATTAAAATGGACGCTTTTAGCCGCTTAGAATGCGAGAAAAAGCCCCCCAAAGTGCCGATGAAAACCTTAGTTGATTCGGGATATTTGCTTGTGGGGCAGGCTTTATGCTCCCCAAGTGGGGTAGAGCAATGCCAAATCTTGCCTAGTGGGCAGGTGCAAGATAGCAGCGGAGCGGTGCTCTCCATCCACAAAATGAGCGCAAAACTTTTAAATAAGATCAACCACAATGGGTGGGACTACTTTTACACCCACCACAAGGGGCAGTTTATCCCTTTAAATGACTTGCGCTATTTATACGCAGAGGGGAACAATGCAAAATGTTAAAATCCCAGCGCAAAAGTTGTACGGGCAAAAGCGGGGGTGGTTTAGCTAAGAAGTTAAGATTAGTAGCATGGGCCTTAACTATTGGGGGTTAAAAAGCCCATAGGGTCTTAAAGGTTACCTTAAATCGTTATAATCTCATTGTTTAAAATTAACAATGGAGGTTTTCATGGTAAAAGGTTTTGCGATGTTAGGCATTGGGCGCGTGGGGATCATTGAAAAAGAGTCGTTAGAGTGTGTGGTACCCGTGCGTAAGAAACTAGATTTAGGGCCACGCGATGCCTTTGTGCGTCCGCTGGCGGTTGCGCCCTGCACTTCGGATTTACACACTTGCTATGAGGGCGGGATTGGCGAGCGTGCTGATATGTTTTTAGGGCATGAGGGAGTGGGAGAGGTCTTGCAAGTGGGGGCGCTGGTTCAGGATTTTAAAGAGGGGGACAAGGTCATTATCCCGGCAATCACGCCTGATTGGAGTTCTTTAGGGGCGCAAAGGGGTTATCCACAGCACGACCACGCCGCCCTTGCGGGGTGGAAGTTCTCTAATTTTAAAGATGGGGTCTTTGCCGAGAAAATCCACATCAACGATGCAGACGGCAATTTGGGGCATTTGCCCGAAGGGGTGGATTTGACCGATGCCGTGATGCTTAGCGACATGGTAACAACGGGCTTTCATTGCGCCGAGCAGGCAGACATTAAACCCGGCGATCGGGTGGCTGTGGTGGGGCTAGGCCCTGTGGGGCTGATGGCTCTAGCGGGGGCAAATCTGATGGGCGCGAGTGAGATTTACGCCGTGGATTGCGTGCCTTTTAGATACGAAGTGGCACACAAACACTACGGGGCCACACACTTCATCGACTTTAGCAAAGCCCCTATGGCCCAACAAATCCTAGAGATCACAAAGGGCGTGGGGGCGGATAAAATCCTCATTGCCGGTGGGGGCACGGACATTTTAAGCGCGGCTTGCTCTTGCCTCATCAATGGCGGGGTGGTGTCTAATGTCAATTACTTTGGCAGTGGAGAGAATTTGCCCATTTCACGCGTGGCGTGGGATGTGGGGATGGGGCATAAAACGATTAAGGGAGGGCTCACCCCGGGGGGCAGAGGGCGTATGGAAAAACTTGCCCGCTTGTTGCAAATTAAAAAGCTCGATGTCAAGCCCATCATCACGCACCATTTAGAGGGCAAATTTGAAGAGATTGCACAGGCTCTAGCGTGGATGAAAGACAAACCGGCTAATTTCATCAAGCCCGTTGTTAAGATCAAGTGGTAGGCTCTAAGCGTGCAAGAAGTCTTGATTTTAGGGGCAGGGTATGCGAGTCTCGCGTTTGTCAAGTCCTTAAGCAAAGAAGTGTTGCAGGCCTATTCTTTTACTCTCGTGTCGCAAAGCTACCAACACGGCGTGCAGATCTTGTTGCATGATGTTGTGGCCGGCTTGCCCGGATGCCACGCCATCAGCCTAACAGAAATTTTACCTCCACAAGTGCGCTTCATCCAAGATGAGGTTTTGGAGATTAAAGAGGGGGTTGTGGTGGGGAAAAAACAAGAGTACACCTACACAAAGTTAATCGTGGGGCTGGGCTTTGCTAGCGAGAGCTTTGGGGTGGCTGGGGTAGCACAACACGCCCACCCCCTAGTTGATTACAAGCAATGCCAAGCTTTACACCAGAAATTACAAAATGCCGTGCAAGAGAGCAAAAAACCCTTAAACCTTGTAGTGTGTGGGGCTGGCTTTAGCGGGATTGAGCTCGTGGGGGCTTTGGCGGATGCTTTTAAAGGCAAAATCAACATCATCTGTGTAGAAGCCATGCCTAAAATTTTACCCATGTTTTCTCCTAAGTTGGCCCAAAAGGCGCAGGAGTATTTGCAAAAACTAGGGGTGCGCTTGCAAGTTGGGGCAAAAATCCTAGAGTGTTTAAAAGAGGGGGTTGTGGTGGAAATAGGAGGGCAACAAGAGCAAATCCCAGCAGATTTTATCTTTTGGACTTGCGGGGTGCGGGGCAGTCCTGTCATTGAAAACTCCCCTTTTTTTAAGAGCGTGCGCAGCCGTGTGGAGGTCAATAGCTTTTTAGAGCCTGTGGGCTTGGAAGAGCGAGGGGTGTTTGTGTTGGGCGATTGCGCGCTTTTTAAGGACGCGCAAAACCGCCCCTACCCGCCCACAGCGCAGCTAGCAGATCAAATGGGGGCATATTTGGGGGCTCAGTTTCAGCATGTTCTCAAAAACAAGCCCGCCCAAACCCCTTTCACCTTTAAGCCAAAAGGCGTGGTTTGCTCGCTAGGAGTACGCTATGCCGTCGGCCAAATCGGGGCTTTGCGCGTGGTGGGGTTGCCTGCACTTTGGCTTAAAAATGCCATTGAGTGGTGGCACAGGCGGGTTTTAAAACTTTAATTAAATTTTTAGGGCTGTGCTTCTTGACAAGCCCTATATAAAAATGCTAAAATGGCGTTTTTGTTCCAGATTAGCTCAGCGGTAGAGTAGGCGGCTGTTAACCGCTTGGTCGTAGGTTCGAATCCTACATCTGGAGCCACTCTCCGTTTTAAGTTTTTTCAAATCTTATTAAAGGCTTTTTTAGTTTTCTCTTTTTTTTATTCAATATTTACCACTTTGGCCGATCTTGCATGCGCTTGTTTTTAAGCAGGTGGAACACTCTTGGCTTGTGTGTCCATAATCTAAATCTGATGAGGAGTTTTTTATGGTTCTTGGTTTCAAACGCACATTGAAAGGCTTGGCTCTCTCTAGCTTGATGGCTTGTGGTGCTATGTCTGTAGCCCAAGCGGATGAAAAGAATGGCTTTTTTGTAGGTCTTGGCTACCAACAGGGTAAGTATGGCTACAAGGGTTATAGTGAGGGCTTGACCACCGGCTCCCCTCTTTATGGTTTGGGCGCACAAATCGGGGGTGTGGGCTTTGCTAATAAATGGTTTGGCGGTCAGGTGTATGGTTTCTTTGATTGGAACAACAGCACCCAATGGGGATCTAGCAACAGGGATAAAGACAACCTCTACACCTATGGTGGGGCGGCGGATATGATCGTTAATTTCATCGCTACAAGCCCCTTTTCTATGGGGGTAGTGGGCGGTATCCAACTTGCCGGTAACACATGGCAATTTGGCAACATGGCTTCACACACCGCCTTTCAGTTCCTCTTTAATGTGGGCGGACGCATTAGACTAGGCACGCACTCGGCGGTACAAGCGGGCATCAAATTCCCCATGATCCCCCAAAAACTCGGCCCCAATCTCTCGATCATCCGCCACTACTCTTGGTACATCAACTATGTCTTCACTTTCTAGCTAGGCTTGCCTAACGCTGGCTGATCTCGCGCACCAAGCGCACAAGCTGGGTGGCGTGAGCACGGGGCAAGTCGGGCAACATCCCATGCCCCAAGTTAAAAATAAAACCCGCTTTTTTACCCATCACCTCAAAAATGCGCTTCACGCCCTCAAGCATCGCTTCTTGACTATAAAGCCTTGCGGGCTCCAAATTCCCTTGCAAGACATAGCAATCCCCTAACATTTCTTTAGCTAATTTCAAAGGTACACCCCAATCACACCCAAAGACCTCAAAATCCCCCTTTAAATGCCCCAAGTACGCCCCCACACCTTTAGGAAAAACAATCAGAGGGGTTTTGGGGTGCTTTGCTTTAAGGGTTTTGGTGATTTTTTGGACATAACCCCAACCAAAGTCTAAATACGCCTCCAACTCCAACGCCCCCGCCCACGAGTCAAAGAGCATGAGCGCATTAGCCCCCGCTTGTGCCTGTGCATCTAAATAGTGGATGATTTCTTGGCTCAGTGCCTCTAGCAAGGCGTGCGCCGCTTCAGGCTGGCTATAAAGGATTTTTTTAGACTGGCTGTAAGTCTTGCTCCCTTGCCCCTCTAGCATATAAGTCGCCAAAGTCCAAGGCGCGCCACTAAAGCCGATCAACGCCTTAGACTTGCCTAATGCAGAGCGCACGCTAGATACGATCTCATAGACAAAACCCAAATCTTTATAGGCACCTCTTTTCAGGGCTCTAATGTCTTCTAGACTTGTAATGGTTTGCGTGAATTTTGGCCCAAAACCGGGGATAAATTCTAAGGGCAAACCCATCGCGTGGGGCAAGAGCAAAATATCGCTAAAGAGTATCGCCGCATCCACATCTAAAATTTCAATGGGCTGTAAGGTCACTTCAGTGGCGCGTTTAACATCGGCGCACAGGTCTAAAAAACTCTTGGCTTGTTTGCGCACCTCTTGGTATTCGCTCAAATACCTCCCCGCTTGGCGCATGAGCCAAATGGGGGTATAGGGGGTTTCTTGTCTAAAGCATGCGTCAATAAAGATCATTGCAATCCTTTAAATGGGGTTTAAGCGCGATTTTAGCTTGCATGCAAGCCACAATCTTGCCATGCAGACGCGCATAAATGCCGGCTAGGTCCAGCTGGTTAGCATAAAGCTCTAAGGTTTGGGGCAGATCTTGCTCTAGCCCCTTTGTGAAAAACTCTTGCAGGGCATGGTAGTCCTCCATCTCTAGTCCCAAAGTGGCTAGGAGTTTGTAGGTGTAGGCATCCACGACAAACACGGGGCGCAAGCAGGCGTAATTTAAAATGCTATCCGCGCTCTCAAAGCCCACGCCCTTTTGCGCTAAAAGCCACGCACGGCTAACCCCCTTTTTAAAGCTCTCAAAGTTGTCAAAGTCCTTTAAGAGATTTTGGCTCAAGGCAATGAGAGAACGCGCCTTTTGGTTATAAAACCCGCTGGGGCTAATGAGTTGTGCGAGCGTGGCAGGGAGGGTGTGGGCTAGATTGTGTAGGCTCTTATTAGGGTCTTGCTCTAAAATACCAGCGTTTTTAAGCCGCTCTAGGCTCTCTTGTGCTTTGCTAAATTTGGTGCGCTGGGTTAAAATCGCCCCCAGCACGACCTCAACGCTTCCGGCATTTGGCCACCACAAGGGCGGAGCGTTGTCTAGCAAATTTAACGATTTTAAGGCTTTTAGGATACAAAAAGCGAGACTCACAGAAAGCGCGCCAACACCATGCCACTAAACGCTTGGTTTTTATAAAACTCGATGCGGTAAATCCGCCCCTCTGTATCAATAGAAAAGCGTTTGTCTAGGTCCTTATAGGTGATCTCAAAACCCGCCTCATCGCTCGCGCCCTTGTGCGTGTAGCCGATGACATTGACCCGATAGCCCTTTTGCGCCAAGACCTTAAAGGATTGATGCACTTCCACCACACGCGCGGGGGTGGTTTCCTCTTGTTTGCCATCAATTTCGAGTTTGACATTCTTAAGGCTGTGATCAAAAGGCAAGTAAAGGGGGCGTAGGCGGGTCATTAATTTATTGCCGTATTTGAGCCACACCTGTTTTTGGCGGGGGAGCAAGCCTAAAATGTAGCTTTTAGAAACCAAGGGGATTTTATCTAGGGGGGTGTTTTTGGGCAGGGGGAAAAAGTTTAGGGTTTTACGCAAGCCATAAATGGGTAAGAGAGTGTTGTCGTTCAACACCACGCTTAAACTCGGGTCGTTGATGAGTTTATAGAGGTTTTCAGGGCTTAGGGTAAAATCCTTGCTGTATTGGATGCCCAACTCTTTTAAGAGCCCCTCAAGGGCTAATAGGTGGTAATACACCCTTGTGGGCAGGGGCAATTCCTTACTCGCTTCGTTAGCAAAGGCGGGTTTTTTGTGCTTAATAGCGAAGTAAGTTAAAGCTTTCTCCATTTCTATATTACCCTTGGCTGTGTGGGTGTTGCGGATATGGTAGCGGTGGATGGGCTTTAAGAGGGATTTATTGACATTGGCAATGATTCCCTCTGACACTTGTCTTAGATGCCCAAAAGGCACGGCGGGCAATTCGTTTTGATCGATGATGGACGAGTTGCCCCAACGCCTAGGGTTTAGTAGGGGGCTTTCATAGCGCGGGCGGTAGAAGCCACTCCCATCGTGCAGGTGCAAAACAACGCTCACTTGCGGGGCGGTGATGATTTTTTTAATCGATTGGATGAGGGGGTATTCAGGGTCTTTGGGGCTTAAATAGGCGAATTTGCGGTTTAAATCCCCATACACCCCCCTATGGTTGCGCAGCATGGAATAGCGGTTTAAAACGGGCACAACCCACACGCTCCCTGATAAGATTTTATAGTGCATTAAAAAAATATCTGTGGTGTTAAACCCCCCCGGCTCATCGCCTTGAATCCCCCCCATCAAGAGCAAGGTGGGGGCAGTACTGGAGCCTTCTTTTTTCACAAGCTGCAACGAGACGGCGTTTAAGGACACACACAAGAATAACAATAAAATAGACTTCATCGACGATCCTGTTAAAATCCGCCATTATACCCAAAAAACCCCCTAAGTTTTAAGGAATAAAAAATGCTTGTGCGCTGTATCTTGCTACAAAGGATGGATGATGTTAAAACAAGACATTTTGCAGACTCTGCAAAAACACTTGGGAGTGATCGACACGCAGTCTTTAGAAATGCTAGACACACAGCACAAGGCGTACAAAATTGAGAAATTTAGCCACGAAATCAAGGGGATTAATGAGGGCATTGGGGCTTTGCAAACCTTGCAAATCGCTTGCCAAAAAATCCTAAAGTTAGAGTCTTTGAGCTGTGAGAGCGTGCAAGAGGTGATGCAAAAGGCGCAATTTATGGGAAAAGCTCTTTTTAACAGCACCCTTAGCATCAATCTAGGCGAAAACACCCTTGAGCTAAACGCCCCCAATCCCTTAAGACTGCTCGCACAAGGGCAGGAGGTTTTAAAGGATGCGTTGCAAGAGAGCCTAACACAAATCAGGCAAGCTTTAAGCGCGATCCAAGAGAGCGTGAGCCAAAAACAAGTCTTTAAAAAGCCCCCCACGCTCAACACCCCAAGCTTCAACAAAGACACGCTTTTAGATCTCATGAAAAGTTCGTAAAAAGCAAGGCCACCCCCTTAGGGGGCTTTATAAAAACACGCTAAAGCCGCCTTAAGCGCGTGGGCCTTGCCTATTTAATGGCTTTTAGTGCATCGTTAAACTGCAGCCTAAAGCGATCGCCTTTAAAGCCGTCTTGTTCAATCGCTTGTTGCCCCGCCGTGCTCTTAAAGTACTGGTTTAATAGCAGAAAATAAGCATTGTGGTGGATGCCCATTAAGTTAGGTTGGTAGTAGGGAAAAGTTGTGGGGTTGAGTACCCACTCTGCGGTTTTGTTGTAGGCTTTAAAAAGTTTTTGCCCGGCTTTGGTGTGCCACAGATCAAAGCCATTTTCAGCAAGCAATTGGCCAGCCACGCTAATGGGCGTGAGCGCAAAATGCGTGTAGGCAATCCCTTTAATCCCCTTAGTGGGGCCACCATTGTAATTAGCCGTGTTGCTGCGCACAATCTCCTTTTGCATCACACCATTTTCATCAATGGCGTTTAAAATCCATTTTTGCCATAGACGCGCCATTTCTAGCAACAAAGCGCGATCGTGGATCACAAGCGCGCCGCTCACACCAAAAAGCACGCTCCACGCCCCGATATTATTGTCTTTATGATAGCGCGCATACGCCAACACGCCGCGCGAAAATCGCTCAAATGGGGGGCTAGGAAACTTTGAGCGGATGAAGAGATAGGCCATGTTCATGTAGGGCATGTAAAAGTTGATGAGATTTTTAGCTTCCTTAGAGCCCACCACTTTAAGGCTTTGAGCCCATTTGTTTAGAATTTCTTGAGCCCTTTTGGCATATTCTTTTTTGCCACTTACGAGGAATCCTAAGGCCAAATCGTAGGCTAAAGTGGCTGATCTTTTAAACGCTGCGCTGCACGGATCGGCTTTTCTTTCGCCTGTTTCTGTGTAATGGGGCAATGTGTTGAGTTGTGTGCATGTTTGGATTTCTTTCTTAAGTTTCTTTGGCAAACGGATAGCGCGCTCCAAATCACTCGAGTAAAAATCTCTAAAAAAATACTGCGTGGCTTGCAGAGTGTTTAAGAAACATAGCCCCAAGAGTATAGTTGCTTTCATCGTACTGCCCAATGGTGTGCATTTTTTCATTCTTGTTATATCCTAAAATCCAAATCATATGTCAAAGCACTAAAAAGCCCAAGCTGGTTATTTCAATGCACTTGGCATCACGCAAGATTTAGACTAAAAAGAGCCAAGGATCAAAAAGATTTGGGTCTTTTTAAATTTTCTCAAATCTAAAGCACTGACCATTAAAACCATTTCAAGGGCCACCAGCCCACCATTCTTTAGCATTTGTTTGTAAATATTGATCACCCACTTTGTTATTGGTGTATTTTGGTGGAGAAAAAGCG
>NZ_CDMG01000002.1:428056-457068 GCF_001282945.1 Helicobacter ailurogastricus | reverse complement strand
GTTTCAATACTCCAACATGACCAAGGCCACAAGCAAAACCACACAGCCACAACAGCAAGAATTGCAAACCCAAAAGAACACCATAGACTTAGGCAAAGCCCCCACTATCAAGCCCGAAGGCCAATAAGGATCACCCATGAAAAAATCTAACCACTCCAAACAAGCATGGCGACTCAAAAAATGCTCTAAAGTCCCTTTAAGCCTAGCTTTGGCAGGCGCATTCGTTAGTCCCGCCTTGCAGGCCCTAGAAACTAAGGACATAGACTCCAAAGAGGGGGCTAAAAACGGCGCGCCTTTAGTGGCTAATTAATATAGAGAAAGAACCTCTCATCCTAATGGCTCATTTGCCAAAAGCGTGGTTGCAGTTAGATACCCAACAAGGTGGCGGGCAACAACAAACCAACCCCCAAGCCCAAATCAACCAAACCAAGCAACAACTCGCCAATGCACAGCAGACTTTAAGTCAAGCCCAAGCGCAAGAGAAACAAGACCAAGCCGCTTTAACCCAAGCCCAAGCTGCCGCTGCAAAAACCGCCACAGCTTTACAAACAGCCACACAGGCAAACACAACCGCTCAAGCAGCGGTGACCACCGCACAACAAACAGAAACGGAGAAAACCACAGCTGCCCAACAAGCCGCCACAGCTTTACAAAATGCAACCCAAGCAGACGCAGCGGCTAAACAAGCCGTAACCGCAGCGCAAGGCCAAGTCACAACTGCCCAAGCAGCCGACACTCAAGCTAAAGCCGCAGTAACAGCAGCTCAAAAGGCATTGGCAGATGCACCACAAGACAAAAAAGCAGAAGCCCAAGCAGCTCTAACTGCAGCCGAACAAAAAGCGGCTGAAGCGCAAGACGCTTTAACAAAGGCGCAAGGAGCTTTAACCACCGCGCAACAAACAGAAGCAGCAAAAACCGCTGCGGCCAAAACAGCCGCCGCAGATTTACAAAATGCAACCCAAGCAGACGCAGCGGCTAAAGCCGCCGTCCAACAAGCGACCCAAGCGGTGACAGCAGCCCAAGCTGCCGCCAAGCAAGCCGCTGCGGCTTTACAAACGGCGACCACAAACAACGACAACGCCCAAAAAGCGGTGACAGCAGCGCAAGGAGCCTTAACCAAAGCCCAAGCAGCGGTGACCACAGCGCAAAATGATGTGAATACATTGCAAAACAAATTGAATAGCGAGGAGGGCAATGTCGCTGGAGGAAATGGCGGAAATGGCGGCGGCGGTCCATTTATCCCCATTGGTGGGGGAGGCGGCCCACAAAATCCACAAAGCAAGCCCCAACAGCAACCCCAAACGGCGAGTCAACAAATCCAGCAAGATTTAAACACGCTATCTAGTGCCACAGCCACAGCTGCGGATAAACAGCAAGCCTACCAAAACTACCTCAAGCAAGAGCAGGTTGTCGTTGCCCAAACCACAGCAAGCATTGTCCAACAGGCAGACACCATCCAACAAGAAACTTCGCAAACAAACGCGATCGGGGGCTTGGTTAATGGGATGAATGCTTTGGTGGAGGCAAATGGGATCCCTGCGAGCGTCAGCCAAGCCTACAACACCTTTTATAACCTTGTGGCGGCGGCCAACACAAACTTTTACCAAATGCAAAGCAGTCTAAACGCGCTCATCGCTGCGGTGCAAAGAGAGCAACAAGCCCTCTTAGCCCAGCTAAACCCAGCAAATGCGGCGGTCTCTGCGCGTTTGCCTGATGGGGTGCAGGGGGCTACGCTGGTGCGTTTATGGAAAGAGAAGGGCTTTGGTGGCGAAACCCCCCAAGAGATTGCCGCGCAACTTGGCAACCTAAACACTTTGCTTGCCTACCTCACCACCACAAAGAGCAAACTAGGCTCTTATTTGCTAGATGGCGACCAACCCACAGCCAAAGCCCCCCTCAAAGCTGCCCCCCAAAATTCTTACAGCAGCGAAAACGGCAACATGTATGGGGTGGATGTGCAAGTGGGGTATAAACAATTCTTTGGCAAGAGCAAAAGATGGGGTCTGCGCTACTATGGGACCTTTAGTTACCAACATGGCACATTTTACATGGACGATCGCCAAGCGTTGGATAACTTTGTCTATGGAGCGGGCGTGGATGCGCTGTATAACTTCTATGAGAGCAGCGATGCCAAATACACCACGGGGCTTTTTGCGGGTTTGATGTTTACCGGCAGCACTTGGCTAGCTAAAGGAGCGAGTGGCTACCAAGCTTTGATGGCTAGTGTCAATAGGAGCGGCGGGCACGCGCTGATGAACACGACTTACTTTCAAATCCCGCTCAACATTGGCTTTAGGACCAATGTGAGCAAACACCACGGGTTTGAGATTGGTTTGCGAATCCCCCTTGCCACAAACTATTATTTTAAAGGCACGAGCGCAAATGGCAATAGCCTAGCCATCACTTATAAGCGCAACATTTCGGTGTTCTTCAACTATGTGTATAATTTCTAGGAGCTGGGGACACATTGTGTCCCCCCGCATGTAGTCTAGCCTGTGTCTCTCGCATGCAACCCGCCCCCTTGCTTTGCGCATGCTTTTTGCATGCGCTCTTACTTGTTGCTAGGTTTTTTGCTACAATGCCTCTATGTTAAAACACCTCATCAGTACACAGGATTTAGACGATACACAGGTTTTAGCCCTGCTAGATAGGGCAAATGGGTTTTTGGACCAAAGCGTGCAAGCCCCAAATTTAAGCCACAAGAGCGTAACAGCGTTGTTTTTTGAGCACTCCACCCGCACGGTGGCAAGTTTTCAAACCGCCACCGCCCGCCTAAACGCTCACTTCAACGCCTTTAGCGTGCAGACAAGCTCGGCTAAAAAAGGCGAAACTTTGCTAGACACGCTCTACAACTTGCAAGCCATGGGCATCGATTTATTCATCATCCGCCACCACCACTCCAGCGCCCTGCCCTATTTAGCCAAACACCTAGACACCCCCCTGATCAACGCCGGCGCTGGGGCATTTGCCCACCCCACGCAGGCCCTTTTAGATTTACTCACCCTATACAACCATTTTCAAGGGCAATTATCGGGCAAGACAATCGCCTTTGTGGGCGACATTAAAAACTCAAGGGTAGCTAACAGCAATTTAGCCCTCTTGCCCCGCTTTGGGCTTAAGCCCCTTTTAGTCGCCCCCCCGCACTTCTTGCCCCAAACTGCTTTTGATCACACACACGACCTACAAGAAGCCCTAGAAGTGGCGGACATTGTGATGAGCCTACGCACCCAAACCGAGCGTCACTCTTTGCAAACCTATGGCTCTTTGCAAGATTATGCCTATAAGTACTGCCTCAAAGCCTCCATGCTGAAAAAAGAAATCGTGATTTTGCACCCTGGCCCCGTGCACAGAAACATTGACATTGAAGACGCGCTTTTAAACGATCCGCGCTGTCAAGTCTTAGAGCAGGTCAAACTGGGCGTGGTCATGCGTATGGCTCTCATTGAAACCTTATTAACCCAAAGCTTTTAAGAGTTTGCTAAACGCGTCCTCAAAGGCTTGTAGTCCGGGGGATAATAGAGAGTCTCTATTTAGGCAGAAGTTAATGTAACCTTCTGGCGGTTCGTCTAGGTCTAAACCTAAATCCCGCATGGTTTCTTTGATGTGCTTGATGGGGGTGGTGGGTGTGCTGGGGGTTTCGTAATAGGCCTTAAGAGCCTCTAGGGGGGCGGTGATGATGCTGTGCTCTAGCCTTAGGGCTTGTAAATAGTAATCTTTGGGTAAATTAGGGTCTTTTGTGCCCACACTGGCAAAGAGCGGATAGACACGGCTTGCCCCCACGCTTTGGATTTTGTCATAGCACTCTAGGGCGTTGGCAATGCCAAATTGGTTTAAAAGCGTGGCCTGGGTGCTTTGGCTTAGGCGGTTGTTCTTGTCTTGTAAAAGGGGGTTAGCTAAAGTGTCTAGCCTTGAGACAAAGACGCTCACCACACCCATAGGGGCTTTTTTGAGCGCAAGGGCACAATCCTCAGCCCTCTCTGGGTCAAAGACTAAGGTCGCATTGAGGGGGATGTTCTTGTCCTTGGCTAAATGCTCCATCACTTCTAGCCCTGCCTTAGTGGCGGGGATTTTAATCATCACATTTGGCATATTGACACGTCCAAACAACGCCCGCGCCTCTGCCACGCTCGCCCCCACCTTGTCGGCTAGAAAAGGGTCGATCTCTAGGCTGATGTAGCCCGTGGCTTTGTTTTTCTCCCAAAGGGGCAAGAGAATCTCCGCACACCTTTTGATGTCGGCGATGACTAAGTGCTCGTAAATGTCCTTTGCCCCCATTTTGGCGTTTTTAAGTTCCACAATTTGGGCTTGGTAGGCCTGAGACTCCAAAGCCTTGGCAAAAATGGCGGGGTTAGAAGTCGCCCCCACAATCTGCCCCTGCTTTAAAAGGGTTTGAAACCCGCTTTCTAAAAAATCCCTCTCAATGAAATCACACCATAAATAAAAGTCTTTCATGTCCTGTCCTTGTAAAATGCACGCACCACTTGGCAATCGTCAAAGGGGTGCAAGGTGGAGCCGATGATTTGCATATTCTCATCGCCCTTGCCTAAAATCAATAGGATTTCGTCCTCTCTAAGTTCGCTTAAGGCGAGCTCAATGGCACTTTGGCGGTCAGCCTCTACCACCACGCTAGAGCGTTTGCTCTCAGGGATGCCCTCTAAGATGTCCTTGATGATGTCTAGGGGGTTTTCACTCCTAGGGTTGTCGCTGGTGATGTAGGTTTTGATCGCATGGGTGGTGGCGACTTGCCCCATTAAAGGGCGTTTGCTCTTATCGCGGTTGCCCCCTGCGCCAAAGACGACTTTAATTTTTTGCCCGGCAAAGCTATTAAAAATCTGTGTGAAACCATCAGCGGTGTGGGCAAAATCCACCACAACTAAGGGGCTAGTGCGCACCACTTCTAAACGCCCCTTCACGCCCAAGAAGTTTGGCACAAGAGCGCAAATGTCAGCTAGGGGCTTGTTAGTAAGGAGGCGCACACAAAGCACAGCCCCTAAGAGATTGTAAAGGTTATGCCGGCCGATAAGCGGGGAGTGTAGTAAAGAGTTTTCAGCCGGGGCTTTGGGGGTGGGCTTAAAGCTTAAATGGGCGCTTAAGCTGGGGTGTAGGCTGTAAGCGTCTGTGCTTAAATGCGTTTTGTGCTCCAAGCCATAACCATAAGCGTTAATGGGGTTAAAACGCACAACGGGGTCGTCTCTATTGATGATTTTAAGCCCCTCGCCTTGAAAAAACGAGTTTTTTACGGCTCTATAAGTTTCTAGGTCTTTGTGGTAGTCTAAATGATCGCTAGTGATGTTGGTATGCACCCTAGCGATGAAGTCTAACCCCAAAATGCGCTCTTGGGCGATCGCGTGCGAGCTTACCTCCATCATAAAATACTCCACGCCTTCAGCTTGTGCTTGGGCCAAGTCCATATACAGCTCTAGCAAAGTCGGCGTGGTTAAGCCCTTTTCTTTCACACGCCTATCGCTGATAAAAAACCCCCTTGTGCCAAGCAGGGCGCATGCATGCCCCAAATCTAAGAGCAGTGAATAGATACAACTTGCGGTGGTGGTTTTTCCGTTGGTGCCCGTAACCCCTACGATTTTCAGCGATAAATTTAAAAGGCCGTAAAGCTCTAGGGCTTGTATGGTGGGCGTTTTAGGCTCTTTGGCTAAGTGCGCTTGCACAAAAGGAGCGTTGCTTGGGGTTTGCACTAAAAGCGTGTGGGTATTTAGCTTTCGTGTGTCCTCGCTTAAGTGCGTGAAGTGTTGGTTTTTAAATGTCAGCGCATAGGGGTAACTCATTGGGATTCTTTGGCTTGTTTCTCTAGCTTTAGGGCTTTTTGCAGGATATTAGACACCCGCTCGTCGTACCACAAAAGCTCGCGCATGTTCTCAATGTAAGAGATGGACATGTCATAGAAGCCATTTTCTACAAGGTTGTCTAAAAACTCGTAAAAGTCCTCTTTTTTGTCAAAGATCACCTTTGTGCTAAACATGAGGTTTTCAAAGACCTCTTTAAAGTCCTTGCCCGCACACATGGCTTTAAAGTCGCCGTACAAAATCCCCTCTAGGCTCTCGGCTTTGAGTTGGTTTTCTGTGCTAAACGCCTGCGCCATTTTGCTCAGGCTATCGTCAAAAGACGCGATCAAATCTAAGATTTGGTGCTGGATACTGCTCTTATAGCGGCGCGGCTGGGAGTCTAATAGACTTTGGTAAAGCTCGTAAAAGCTGTGCGCCTCTTTGGGGAAGTCTAGGGCGATGTCGCTTAAAAGCAAGCCGATTTTGGCGTGTGAGTCTATCGGGTCTAAGAACAACGCCTGCCCAAATAAAAACCCCGCCCTAAGGTATTCCTTGTGTAAAAAGGCTTTGTAACCTTGTGTGCAAAAGGTGCGCTTCTTGGGGTCATTTGTCATTTAAACCACTTAAGAAAAAAGCTCTTTATAGCGATCGGGCGACACATGCACGACTTGCATGTCAGGGTGGATTTCCTCTTGCAAACACCGCTCAATGCCAAATTTTAGGGTGTTTGCGCTAGACGCGCACCCCTTGCACGCCCCCTGCAAGCTCACATACACCTTTGCCTCTTTAATGCCTAAAAGCACCACATCGCCCCCATCTTTTAAGAGCATGGGGCGGATTTTCTCTAAGGCTAATTCTACGGGTTTTCGCAGCTCCTCATCGCTAAAAACCATAAAGCACCTCCAAAAGCTTTTATTGTAACGCAATATACCCTAAACCTCGTTTACCCCGTTAAATGGCGCTTTCAATGTCTAATCTAGGGCGGTGTTTGTGATTTTAGCTTGTAATTTCTTCTCAGTGGTGCTTAAAGGGTCGCCACTCTCTAACACCAAAGCGATGACACTGCAATCATCAAAGGTTTTTTCTTTCACCCGCCCTTCAAGCAAGGTTTCTAACGCCTTTTGTACGCCCTCTTGCATGCCCGGCACACGGGCGACATTCATGTAATCTTGCAGTAGGGGCACTAAAATGCGATCTTTGTTGTGGTAAAAGGACTCGCTAGCCCCATCGGACATCAGCGCAAAGCCCGTGAAATTCTTCTCGCTCAGTTTGCCCTTAAAGATTTTCATGCTAAAGGGAGCGTCTTTAGAAGTGGTGAAGGTGGTTTCATTGCCAAATTCGCCATTGTCTGGGTGGCTTGCCACCTTCAACTCCCGCCCCTTCAACACCCCACACACGCCATCACCTAGGTGCAACAATAAGAAGTCATCACCCCGCAACGCCACCGCCAGCAAGGTCGAAGCCAAATCGTGCAAAGAGCACGTCTTGTTCTGGATGCTGTCATAAAGTTTTTGGAGATTGTCTTTGAGGGTGATTTTGGGGAGGGTGGTGGGGGTGATGGACTGATGCCACTCTTGGTTAAATTGTTGGATGAGGGCTTTTTCTTTGTGTAAGGCGTGTTCTAATTTGGTCTTGCACGTATCTAGGGGGAGGTTGTTTAGGGGTCTTAAGTCCTTGGTCTGCCAAAGGCTTTGGGCTTGGAGCTTTTTTATGCCCTCGTGCAAGTGGGCACAACAAACCCCCAGTGCCTCTAGGTGTTCTTTTAGGGTTTTTTCTAGGGCTTTTGTTTCCTCGCTAAAACTTTCTAGCTGTTTTTGGCGGGTGTGTAGGGTTTGCCACTCTTTGGCTTGGCTCTCTAGGGTGTTGGCATGCTCTAAAAAGCCCTTGGTTCTAGGGGCACTTAAAAATTCTTTAGTGGGGGTGGGGGTGTTTAGTTGATCCTTAGACTTTTCTAGGCTGGCACGCACATGGCTAAAGGGTCTTGTGGCTTCGGGGGGCAGACTTAAGCTTAAGCTTTGCAAATCGTGTTTGAGTTGTGTGCTGTCTTTAGCGTAGGTTTCATAAAGGGCAAAGTCTTGTTGTAAACTATCCTTTGCGTGGCATACAAAGCCCTTTGCAAGGTTTGGGAGTCACAGGGCGTTCTTAAACAATACCACATGGATGCCAACAATCCCTAACCCTTGTAGGGAATCCCCAACCTCTTCAGTATCTTTTTAAAATCCCCCACACAATCCCTATTACCCTTCAGTTCTAAAAACTCTACATCCCAAGCTGTGAGTTGGTTCTTATTTTGAACGCTCAAGGTGTCGGCGATGAAAATATGCGATTCCCTAGCCATCACAGCGTCTGCACATTCTGGATTGCCCTTACCCATTAATTTAACCTCCACTCTATATTCTCTGCTTTGATCCGCATTGTAGAGCTTAAAATCCACCTCGCGATCGTAACTTAAACTTTTGTCCTTGCTAAAGGGATCAGCGTTGTAAAACCCTTGTTGCACCCCACATTTTTGGCACAGGGCTAACATTAAGGGTTTTTCTATTTTCTTGCCTACACTGCTCCACGCACCGCCACGTAAGGCGATTTTCTTGGTGGCTAGGGCATTGATGACCAATAAGGACTCGTTTAGGTTGAGTTCTACACTGATGTTTTTATAGGTGATTTTAAGGCAAAGCCCGATGTCTGCACTCTCTCCCAAAGCGTTTAACAAATTTTCAAGGTAATCAATATTAGCCTGTGCCACTTCCAACACAATCTCCCTTGTTTCGCTCCCATAAATATTGCAAATAGTCTTTTTATTGATGCCCGCATAAACCGCAATCTCTTGAGAATTTAAATTTTCATTGGCGATGAAATGCTCTTTATACCACTCTAAACTGAGCTGTTGATCCTGTATTTTGGCCTCTAAAATTTGTTTAAAGAAACCTAGGGCAAAGTCCAAAAACGCCACATTGATAGAATTGATGATTTCCTCCCTATAATCCAGCCCCCTTAAAAGCTTGTCTATGATCCGCTCCAACACCAGCTTATCTAAGTTCAAAAAACCCCCCTTGTTTTAAACGCATGGCGTATTCTTTATTTTGCTCGCATAAAAGCGGGATACGCCCCATCTCTTGTGCCACTTTGCCAAAAGTCCCACTCCCCGCAAAAGGATCGCACACAATGTCGCCTGCAAAAGAATAGTATTTAAGCACCCGCACACACAGCTCTTCGGGGAACACGGCGGGGTGATCCTTGCTTGCCTTGGGGGCAATGTACCAGCAATTCGTGCTGTCCGTGTCCCCCTCGTTTTTGTGGGATTTGTCATATCTCTTAAGGTTTTTATCGATTAAAAAAGGTGCATTTTTGCGATAAACCAATAGACTTTCTGTAATACAATTTGGCCTATAACTTAAAGCTTTTTTGCTTTGCAAATAGCCGGCCACGCGGTTAGGCACAGAGTATTCGGGTTTGATCCAAATGATCTCATCAAGAAAATAAAATCCGCTTTGCACCAAGATAGAATGGAAGTCAAAATGGATCGGGTAGCGCCTGCTTTCGAACTCCCGCCCTGCCCGTTTGACGATCACGGGGGAAACATTGATGATGATGAAACGCCCATCCTCTAAAATCCTAAAGCATTGCTCTAGAGTTTCTTGCATATGTTTTAAATATTCTTGGTAGTTGGCATAGTCGCTATACACTCTTGCGTTGTAGTAGGGCGGGGAGGTGAAAATGAGTTGGATTTGTTGGTCTTGGATTCGTTGTAAGGTTAGGCGGTTGTCGCCCACAAGAAGGCTGGGTTTTGTGATTTGGGGGGTTGGTCTTTGGGGGCTTTTGTGGTGCTGGCGGTGTTGGTGGTACTCCAGCATTTTATCCATCACCTCGTTGTTGTAATGCTTTAAGATTTGATCCCCTAAGGTGGCAAAACGGCTATCTGTTTTAGCTTTGTAAAGGCAAGTACGCAACATTTGGTAGATGACCTCCATGAAGTGCGTCTTAAAGGCTTCTTGATTCAAAAAGGCCAAAATTCTATCGTTGTCCTTTTGCCGTCCTATGGAGGACACAACTTCGCGTTTTAAATCGATGTCTAAATCTTGGCAAAACAACTCTAATAGAGTGTTTAAATTGGCATTAGATTTATGTGCCCCGAGTTTTTTAATGGAGGCGACACTAAGAGCTGTGGAGGTAAAAAGGCACTTGGGTTTGGGTTTAGTTGTATGCATGTCCTAGTTTAATTGGTTTTGTCTATTTTGTGCCTGAATCTCTCAAGGATTTAAAGTTGTTGGTGGAATTTATTCAGGGCATCGAGCCACTTGATCGGGGGGAGGCGTTTTTTAGGGGCAAAAAACTTGCCCCCTTTTTGAAAGCTCTCGTAAAAATACTCTTGCAATTTGGGGCTTAAACGCACCCATTGATCTCGTGCCTTTTCATTGGGCACAAAAGACATGTCCCCTCCCTTTAAAGGATAGGCAAATGCCCCCTGCCTCATCGCCTCATTTCTGCCTAAGCCCTTGTGGTTGTAGGGGTGCATGCCCAAAGTGAGGATCACAAACAACAAGCACGCGATGGCGTAGTATTCATCGCTCTTAGAACGCAAAACATCTTTCATGTGCTTGCCCAAATGCTCGGGGACTAAATAGGCGGGGTCAGCCACAGGGCAGGGGTATTTGTCCACTTGGTAGCTGTCGCAATCGATGAAAAACATCTCAGCGTTGGGGGTGAACATGAGATTATTGGGGTTGATGTCGCCGATTAAGATCCCCTTGTCGTGCAGAGACTGGGCGGTTTTTAAAAAGCTCATGCACAGGCGGACAAGGTCTTTTAAATTCCAATTAGGGATGTGCTGCTTGACATCTTTAGACCCCCCCAAAATGTGTTGCAAGGTCTTACCCTCTGCCTTGGGCATTAAATAGCCCACACATTCGCCTTGTTGGTTTTTGAGCAGACAGGTGGGCATACACACCCATTGGTTGGTTTTGATCTTAGTGAGTAGGGCGATTTTTTGGGGGGTGAAGTCGGGCACGCCTCCGGTTTGCATGCTCTTGTGCTGGTGGCCATAGATTTTGGCGAGCATGGGCGTGTTGGTGGTGTAAATGATCCCCTCGCCTCCTTGCCCTAACTCTTGGGCGAGTCTGACGCTGTGTTGCTTGCCATTGTGGTCGTAATAGACATCTTGCCCCTCTTGTGGGACTGCACTGATGTGTAATTTGCCTTGAGAGGTGTGGGGGGTTTTGTGCTTGGGTTTGCTGATGTCCTCTTTGGCTTTAGCGATGTAAAACTCAAAGCGTTTGCGTGTGTTTGAGAGAAAAAGGATGGTGCTTTTTTTAAAACGGTCGGCGATGTTGGCGAGGGTCTTGTTTTTGGTGAAAAACAGGTTTTTCGTGGCTTTGAGGATTTCTGTGAGTTTGCCCGGCACGCTGACAACCTCCTTTTGGATAGAAAGATACCTATTGTACGCTTTTTGGTAACGGGCATCGTCTGAGCGTTGGTCGTTGATCCGATCTAGGACATCTTCAGGGACCCCGATTTTCTTGTTGGTTTTTTGTAGGATTTCTTGGAGGTTGTCTTTGTAGATTTTCCAAAACGCTCCCTCTACAAGTGCACTCTCATCGATCAAGAGTACATCGTGGCTTTGGATCAAGGTGGCTAAATCAGGGTCTTGCATACAACCAAACTCCTAAGCCCCTATCCCCTCTATCCGCCCCCGCCCCGTGAATGGGTGAATGGGTGAGAGTAGCATAAAAAGGTAAATCAAAAGGGGCAAAAAGTTAATGGTTTTTTATGCTTAGCAAACTTTAGTCAAATCAAAACATAGAGAGCGTCAAAAGGCAATGGCTTTAAGCGCATTTTTTAAGCGTTTCTTAGAGATTTTTATATTAAAATCCTTGCCTTATGAAAGCTCCACATGAAATCTAAAACAAGCGGTTCTATCCAAAAGGCCTTTAAAGAACTCCAAAGAGATAATGTCAAAATCACCCTAGCCATCGTGTTTGTCGTGGCGGCGGCGGGCTTAGCCCTTATCTTTAGCCACACGCCCACGCACTTAGCCTTGCTGGCTTTGAGCGCAGTGGTGGGGGGGTATATGGCCATGAATATCGGGGCCAACGATGTGGCCAATAATGTCGGTCCGCTGGTCGGCTCTCAGGCAATCACTCTGGGCATGGCGATTTTAATTGCTGCGCTGTGTGAGGTGTTGGGGGCGGTGTTGGCCGGCAGTGAAGTTGTGCAAAGCATCAAGGGTAAAATCATTAACCCCGAGCACATACACAGCACGGCTGTATTTGTGGGTATGATGTTTTCGGCTCTGCTTTCAGGGGCAATTTGGCTACATTTAGCCACAGCGATCGGCGCGCCCGTGTCCACCACGCACTCGATTGTGGGCGGGGTTTTGGGAGCGGGGTTGGTGGCTGGGGGGGCTGGGGCAGTGGATTGGCCCTTTTTAGGCGGGATTGTGGCTAGTTGGGTGATCTCGCCTGTGATGGGCGGGGGGATCGCTATGGGGCTTATGGTCTTGTTTAAGCAGAGCATCAGCGATCGGGAGGATAAAAAAAGCGCGGCCTTGAAAACCATGCCCTTAGTGGTGGGGGTCATGGGCTTGGCCTTTAGCTGGTTCATGCTGGCTAAAGTCTTGCACGTCTCTTTGGGGAGCATTGAAGAATTGCTTTTAAGCGTGGGGGTGGGCCTGCTCGCCTACAATGCGTTTAAAAGCTATGTGGCCTCTAAATTAGGCAGTTTAGAAAACACCAAAGAGAGCGTGCACACGCTTTTTACTCTACCTTTGGTCTTTAGTGCCGCTTTGCTTAGCTTTGCCCACGGAGCCAATGATGTGGCCAATGCTGTGGGGCCTTTGGCCGCGATCGTGCAAAGTTTGCAAGAGTGGGGTAGCCACGCGATCCCCACAAAAGCCTATGCCCCCCCGTGGATCATGCTCATCGGGGGGCTTGGCATCGCCACGGGGCTTAGTTTGTATGGACCAAGACTCATTAAAACTGTGGGGAGCGAAATCACCGAATTAGACAAAATGCAAGCCTTTTGCATCGCTATGGCAACCGTGGTAACGGTCTTGCTGGCTTCTAAATTGGGCTTACCCGTGAGTTCCACACACATCACCATTGGGGCGGTCTTTGGGGTGGGCTTTTTGCGCGAGTTCTTGCAAAAACGGCTCTTTGAGATGAAACAAATGATTTTAGACGCGCACCACGGTGAGGATGCGGGCGTGATCAAGAATTTTTTAGACCGCTTTGAAAAAGCCAACCCCAAACAGAAAAAAGAAATGCTGGCCTACTTAAAAACATTACAAAAAGAAAACAACACCCTAGAATACACCGTAGGGCTTAGTAAAAAAGAGCGCAAATCTCTAAAGAAGGCCTATAAAAGCGAATTGGTTAAACGCTCCGTGATCAAACGAATCATCACGGCTTGGCTCATAACCGTGCCCATCTCGGCCCTGCTTGGGGCTTTGGGCTACTACCTCATCGATGCTTTTAAAGTTGTCGAAAGACTCTAATGCATTTAAAGGGGCGCATTGCTAAAAAGTTACTTTTAAAGGGTAAAGTCAGCCCAGCCCTGCTAAATCCCTTAACGAGGCGTAGATGACCCTAATTAGAGGCACACCGTCCAGCCCGCGCGCCCTAGTTTTAGGGGCACTGAGGGTTTTTGGTGTTTGTCTAAACTTTTACAACCTTAACAAGAGTATGGAGCATTTACAAAAGCATGAAAAACAAATTAAGCACCTTGAATGAGGTTAAATGGCCTCTTACACATTAGGCTGAATTTTAAGGAGAGTGTTTGGAGTTTTACGAGTCGGTGGCGATGTGCGCTTTGGCCTTTTTCTTGGTCTTGTGCAACGCCTTTTTTGTGCTCTCAGAATTTGCCATTGTCAAGGTCAGGCGCTCAAAACTCGAAGAGTTGAGCCTACACAACAACCCTAATGCCACTTTAGCCCTGAAAATCAACGCTTCGGTAAATACCTACCTAAGCGCGACACAATTAGGGGTAACGCTCGCGTCTTTGGGGCTTGGCTGGCTGGGTGAGCCCGCCTTAGCGCATTTGATCACGCTCATGTTGCAAAAATGGGTGCATTTTTCGGGTCTAAACGCCTTTGTGCATGGGCTTAGTGTGGTGCTGGCTTTTTGTTTGATCACCTTATTGCATGTGATCTTGGGCGAGATTGTGCCTAAATCGATCGCCATCGTGCAAGCAGAGCGGATGGTCTTGTGGGTGGCTCGGCCTTTGCACGCCTTTTGGTTGCTCTCTTATCCTATTGTTAATCTCTTTGACTTCTTGGCGAAGTTGGTTTTAAAACTTGTTGGCATTGAGCCGCAAAGGGACAGCGCACACTCAGAAGAGGAGATTAAAATCATTGTGGGGGAGAGTTTAAAAGGCGGGGTGATCGACTATGTGGAAGAAGAATTGATTAAAAATGCGGTGGATTTTTCAGACACGAGCGCCAGAGAGATCATGACTCCGCGCAACGACATGGTGTGCTTGGACACCAAACAAAGCCACGAACAACATCTGCAAACCATTTTAAAGCATCCCTTCACTCGCTACCCCTGCTGTGAAGGGCATAAGGACAATATTTTAGGGGTCGTGCATATTAAAGACATCTTATCCACCCCCATTTTAGAGCGCAAAGAGCCCGATTTAAAGCGCCTTTTGCAAGAAGTGCTGATTGTGCCCGAGAGCGCGTCCATTTCGCAAATCCTCATCAAAATGAATCAACAAAAAATGCGCATGGCTTTGGTGGTCGATGAGTATGGCGGGACTTCGGGGGTTTTGACCATGGACGACATTTTTGAGGAGATCATGGGCAATATTTTTGAAGGACAAAATGAGAATAAAGAGGGGATTAAAAGGTTGGATGAACACAGCTTTGAGTGCGATGGGCGGGTGGATTTAGAGAGCATAGAGGAGTTTTTAGGCTTTAGATTTGCGCGCCATTATGAGCAAGTGACTTTGGGGGGGTATGTTTTTAGCTTGTTAGAGAGATTGCCTGAAGTGGGCGATGTGGTGGGGGATGAGCACTGCATTTTTGAGGTGCTAGACATGGATAAAGCCCGCATCAGCAAACTAAAGCTCGTGAAAAAGGATTTATGATGCGCTTTTATAGTGGTTTTGGGGTGTTGGTGGGTCTTTTGGGCGGGGTGTTGGCGGCACAGACAGACTTAAGCTCTTTGCAAATAGAAACAAAAAAGCCCGCGGATTTAAACGCTTTGCAAACGGACAAGCCCACAAAGGTTTCGCTCAAACAGGCTTGGGACATGGTTTTGGCAAACTACGATGGCCTCAAGGCACAAGATTACGCTGAGAAAAAAGCAAAAAAATTAAGCACTGCGGCTAAACTTTCTTTTTTGCCTGAAATTGATTTGAGCGCGTTTTATGTGCATTTAGGCAAGCCCATCACCATCTCCCCTTTTAGCGGGGCAAATAAAGCGCAGCTGCAAAACTTTGCCAATGGTATGGAGCGGTTTTTAGGCCAACCCGCCCTAGCCCAAATGGGGGGCATGGCGGTGGCTCAAGGAATCGGGGGGATGGTCAATACTCTAAGCCAGCCCTTTTTGTTTTCTAAACAAAACATCGTGATGGGGGCTTTAAGCATCATTTATCCGCTTTACATGGGCGGAGAGCGCTTTTATATGAGTAAATTGGCGTCTTTGGCGCACAAGGAGTCTATGGAGGTTTCGCGCCTTAAAAGACTCTCCACTTTTCAAGAATTGGTTAAAATTTATTACGGCTTGGTGCTTAATATGGAGGTGTCTGATGTGCTTAAGGGCGTGGAGCAGGGGCATTTAAAGCACTACCAAAACGCCCTAAAACGCCTAAAAGCAGGGCAAATTGCCAAAGTCGAAGCCCTAAGCGCGCAGGTGGCTTACGAGAAAAGCAAGACAAAATCCATGCAAGCAGACGATGCGCTTGAAGTGGCGACTTTAGCGTTTAACACGATTTTATCTAGCCAAAATATCCCCGTTTCAAAAGCCCATTTTGCCCCCACGGCGCATTTAAATATCCGCCCCAAAGCTTTGCCTAGTTTGGATTTTTTCGTGCAAGAAACCCTAAGCTCTTATCCTGTGCTAAGAAGTCTAGCCATTAAAAAACAAAGCGCGCAGCAAATGACAAAATTACAGGTGGCAAAATTTCTCCCCCATTTTAATTTCTTTGGGGCGTATTTGATGAAAGAGAACAACTCTACCCTCATGAATATGATCCCCGAGTGGTTTGTGGGCGTGGGGGCGAGACTACCCATTTTAACCCCCAATGGGCGGATCATGCACTACCAAGCGGCTAAGATCGATGAGTTGCAAACCTCGGCTTTGCAAAGCCAAGCCAAAAAGGACATGGAGCTCTTGGTGCATAAAACCTATTTGCAATGCCAAGCCCTGTTAAAAGAGTACAAAAGCTTAGATACAAGCGTGGAGCTGGCTAAAGAAAACTTGAAACTGCAAGAGGAAGCGTTTAATCAGGGCATGGCGACCAACGCGATGGTGGTGGATGCGCGCAACTCTTTGGCGGGCATCTTGGTGGAGCAAAAAACCCACGCCTACAAATACATCAGTGCGCTAGTGGATTTAATGGTGTTGAGCGGGCATATGGACTCGTTTTACGATTTTGTTTATTAAGGAAAAAGTGTGAAGACGACAAAAACCCCGATGATCCTAGCCGCTCTGGCGGCTGTGGGGATTTTAATTTGGCTAGGGCAAATCTATTACACAACCTACAACCACAAAGAGCAAAGGTTGCAAGGCTTTATTGAGGCTAGGGAGTACAGCGTGAGCTCTAAGCTGGCGGGGCGGGTGGAAAAGGTTTTGGTAAAAAAAGGGGATTTTATCAAAAAAGGGGATTTGGTTTTTACGATCGACAGCCCTGAAGCAGAGGCAAAATTGTTGCAAGCCAGCTCCAGCCACAAAGCCGCCAAAGCCTTGAGCAATGAAGTGCTTAGGGGCAGCCGCAGCCAAACCATTAAAAGCGCGCAAGATGTTTATCAGGCCGCAAAGGCGCAAAGCGATTTGGCCGAAGAGACCTATAAGCGCATCCAAAGCCTTTATGATAAGGGCGTGGCGAGTTTGCAAAAGCGCGATGAAGCCTATGCGGCCTTTCAAAGCGCGACCTTTAGAAAAAACGCCGCTTACGAGCAATACCAACTTGCTTTAGAGGGGGCCTCTAATGAAAGCAAGATCGCTGCCAAAGAAAAGGAACAAGCCGCGCTGGGGCAACTCAACGAAGTACAAGCTTTTTTACAAGACAAAAAGGCGTATAGCCCCATTGATGGCGAGGTGAGCAATGTTTTACTTTACAGCGGGGAGTTAAGCCCTAAGGGCTTTCCTGTGGTTTTAGTGACAGACACCGCCCACGCGTGGCTCAATTTAAGCGTGCCTGAGAAGTATTTAAGCCGCTTTAAAAAGGAGACCATCTTTAAAGGCTATGTACCCGCTTTAAAAGAAAGTCTAGAATTTAAAGTGACGCATGTGGCCGTGATGGGGGACTTTGCAACTTGGAAAAGCACGAACAGCAGCCAAAGCTACGACATGAAAAGCTTTGGCATCGAAGCCACCCCCCTAAAGGACATGCAGGCTTTGCGGATGGGCATGAGCGTGTTAGTGGATATTCCTAAAGACTAAAATGTGGGCCAAATTCTTTAGACAACGCTTTGCCGTAGCGGTGTGTGTGGCTCCGCTTGTCTTTGGATTGGTGATGGTGGTTTTATTTTATAAACAAATCCCCACGCGGCTTAACATCGGGGTGGTGGATTTAGACAACAGCCACTTGAGTCACGAGATGGTGCGCTCCCTTAATGCCAACAGCGCGCTCAATGTGGCGCATTTTTACAGCGGCTTAGACCAAGCCAAACCCTTTTTAGCGTCTAAGAAAATCTATGGCGTGGTGGTCTTGCCTAAGAATTTAGAGCGGCAGGTTAAACTGGGCGTGCAAACCCCCGTGGCTTTGTACTACAACGCCGAGTATGTTTTGGTGGGTAAAACCTTAATGAACGCCTTTTTACTCACCCTTGCCACCTTAGAGATCAAGCAAGATGTCGCCAAAAATCTAAGCATACACGGCGATTTGATCACCGCCAAAGCTCTAGCTTTCCCCTTGCATGTCAATTTACACACCCTTTACAACGAGCATAACAACTACGCCCAGTTTTTACTCATGGCGATTTTGCCCTGTATGTGGCAAATTTTGGCGGCTTTGGGGATGTTTAACTTCTTGCAGGTGTGTCAAAACTCCCGCGAAGTGTGGGCGGCTTTGGGGCTTAACACGCTCATTTTTAGCGCGTGGGGGGCGTTGATGCTCTTTTATCTAAAACCCTACAACGCCCACTGGGGGTTGATGTTGCTCTCTTGTGTGCTGTTGGTGGCGGCGATTTCTAGCGTGGTGGTGGGCTTTTTTGTCTTGTTACAAGAGCCTATGCGAGTCGCCTCTTTCATCGCACTTTACACCGCCCCTTCTTTGGCCTTTGTGGGCGTAACCTACCCCACAGACAACATGCCCGCCCTCGCGCAATGTTGGAGCGCACTCTTGCCAGTCACTTATTTTCTCAAGGCCACAATTGCTCTAGACTACTACCAAGCGGGCTTGGATTTAGCCCTAAAAGCCATCGGCCACTTGCCCATCTTTTGGCTCTTTTATCTCTTAGGGATTGCCCTTTTGGCCCAAAGAGAGCGGGCATGTTAAAAGCTTTTGTCGATGAATTTAAAGCGATTTTTAGCCACCTTGGGGTGCTGATGGTGATCATCGGTGGCCCCCTTTTTTACGCCCTTCTCTACCCCCTGCCTTATAAAAACGACATTGTAACACGGCAAGCCATCGCGCTTGTGGATAGCGATCATAGCCACTTGTCCTATAAATTCACCCAAATGCTAGAGAGTACGCAAGAGGTCAAGATCGCCTACCGCCCAAGCTCCATGCGAGAGGCCAAGAAACTCTTAGAGGAAGAGAAGGTCTATGGGATTGTGTTGATCCCTAAATTTTTTGAAAGGCATGTTTATACCAGCATTCCCGCAAACATTGAGCTGTATGCCAACGCCAATTATTTTCTCATTTACAGCACCATAGGGCATGCCACTTTGCAAACGCTACAAGCCCTAAGCCAAAAGATCAAAATCTACAAGGATTTATCCTTAGTAGAGAGCACCACAGAGCACCATCTTTTCAATTTGCAAACCATCCCGCTTTACAACCCCTCTGTCGGCTATTTAAATTACGCCATCGCCCATGTTTTTATCATTATTTTGCATCAAACGCTTTTGATCGGAGCAGGGGCGATCACTTGCGCTCAGTTAAGACGCTTTAAAAATTTTGGCGATGCGTTCAAAACTTGCTTGGTGCGGGTCTTGTGCTTCACTTTAATTTATTTATTCCATTTATTGCTTTACTTTGGCGTGCTTTTCCACTATTATGGCGTGCATATCCACGCTGACCCGACGCAGTTGCTGGTCTTTGGCGTGGTCTTTCTCTTGGCGGTGTCAAGTTGTGGGGTACTGTTTGGGATATTTTTAAGCAAGCCCGCCCAAGCCACACAAATCGTTTTAGTGAGCTCTTTACCCCTCGTTTTTATGATGGGCTTTATTTGGCCAACAGAGCTCATCCCGGCCTTTTTGCGCCTGCCCTTACAGCTCATCCCGGCCACGCATGGCATTTCAGGCTTTGTCATGTTAAACCAATTTGCCGCCCCCTTTAGCACTGTGCTTTATGACTTATGCGCTTTGATCGCTTTGGCTGTGGGGGGGTTGTGTGGGGCCGCGTGGCTGCTGCAAAGGGCAAATTTTGCTACAATAAACCAAACCAAATATAAGGAATGAGAATGTCTGCGCGTGTCGCTTTAACTTTGGCCGGTGCATTTATTTTAGGGGCGTGTAGCTTGGCCCCCAAACAAAAGGTCTTTTTGCAAAACATGCCTAATTGGATGGTGCAAGACAGGAGTGGATACACCACACAGGGCATCGACAGCTCCCATGTGATCGATGGGCAAGTGCAGCGATCGGAGGTGATTGCTAGAGAGCGCGCCCGCTTTAGGGTGGCGATTCACATTGCCGACAAGATCAAAAACACCTACACCGCCACCCAAAACGCCAACCAAAAGCCCTACGATGACGCAATTTTTAACCAAATCATCCAAGCCATTTCTATCAGCTTAGGGCATGGGGTGCAACTAGGCGAGTACATCAACCCCAACAATGAAGAGGTCTTTATGCTCATGCAGGTGAATCACTACGATCCTAACAAACTGCAAGAGTCTTTAGGGCAAATCAAAGCCCTAGCCCCCGCAACCGTCCAACAAATCACGCTGGGCGTGAAAAAGATCTTTGATGAAGTGAGTTTAGAAAACGACACAAAAACTCATCACGACTTTACAAAAGAGCGCGGGGGGCATTAGAGTTTGCGCCTTAAGGCCAGACTATCCAAGTCTATTGCAAGCATCTTGTTATTGTAGCCTGCAATGCGCACAAGATCGCTTAAAAATGCGAAAGGACTTATAAAAGAGGACTAAGGGGTTAAGCACCACAAAAACACTCCCAAGCGGGAGTGCAAGCAAAAGGCCTAAGCCTTCACTTTTTCTAAATACTCTCCCGTTTGGGTATTGACTTTGATAACCTCGCCCTCGAGCACATGGAAAGGCACTTGCACCACCGCGCCGGTTTCCAAAGTGGCGGGTTTTTTACCCGCGCTGGAAGTGTCGCCCTTGAAGTTTGGGGGAGTTTCTGTGATTTTTAGCGCCACCACTTGGGCGACTTCCACAGAAATCGCCTTTTCGTTATGGAAAAGCACTTGCACTTGTGAGCCCTCAAGCATCCACTTAGGCGCGTCCCCCACTTGGTCTTCATTGAGCGCGATTTGCTCGTAATTCTCCACATCCATGAATTGGTAAGCACTCCCATCGAAGTAGAGAAATTGCATGGGTTTTTGCAATAAATTAGGCTCTTCGCACTTGTCGCCCGCGTGGAAAGTCTTTTCAATCACCTTGCCGTCTAAAAACGATTTGATTTTCGCCCGCACAAAGGCCGCGCCCTTGCCGGGTTTGACATGCTGGTATTCCACAATGCGGTAAGGCACGCCCTGTATTTCAATTTTCAAATTCTTTTTCAATTCGCCCATGCCAATGGCCATTTAATTCCTTTAATCCTTAAATTTTATCCGCACTGCCTAAAACACGCATGCGCTCGATCATGACGGCTTTAACCGCCTCTATGCCGGGGTTAAAATACTTGCGTAGGTCAAACTCGCTAGGCTGTTCCTTAGCCATTTTACGCACCTGAGCGATGAAAGCGAGGCGTAAATCTGTGTCGATATTGACCTTATTGATCCCTCCTTTAATGGACTGCTCGATGAAGTCAAAGGGCACGCCCTTGCCCCCCTTTAAATCCCCGCCCGTGCTTAAAAAAGCTTGGCGCACGCTTTCTGGGATGGAGCTTGCCCCGTGCAACACTAGGGGGATATTGGTGCGCTTTTTCACCTCCACAAGGCGATCAAAATCTAGTTTGGGTTCGCCCTTAAACTTAAACGCCCCGTGGCTCGTGCCAATCGCCGGGGCCAAATAATCCACCTTGCTTAACTTGACAAATTCCTCAGCCTCGTTAGGATTAACCAAAACCGCGTCTTTTTCACTAACGGAGATGTTGTCCTCAATCCCCATTAAACGCCCCAGCTCGGCCTCCACGCTCACGCCCTTAGAGTGGGCGTAATCCACGACTTCTTTAGTGATCTCTAAATTCTCTTGGTAGGGGTGATGAGAGGCATCGATCATCACGGAGGTAAAGCCCGCATCCACCGCCTTTTTACAGCTCTCAAAGCTCGTGCCGTGATCCAGGTGCAAAGCCACGGGGATGTGCGCATAGCGTTTTGCCATGGTATAAACCATGCTAAGTACCATATCGATGCCTAGGTATTTGATCGCCCCCTCGCTGGCTTGCACGATCAAAGGCGACTTTGCGCCATCGGCCGCCTCAAAAATCGCGCGCAACATCTCAAAATTGACAAAGTTAAACGCCCCGACTCCATAGCCCTCTTTGTGCGCCTTGCTTAAAATCTCAATGCCGGTGACTAGCATGCAAGCCCCTTAATCTTTGGCGATTTGGATCTGCACATGTTTGCGCAACTTCTCCAGCTCTCCCTTAACATATTCTTGGAATTGGTGCTCTTTTAAGATGCCGATGATGGTTTGTTTAGCCTGCTCGAAAGTGGGAGTCTTGGGCTCGTTTTTACTGGCTAGATAAATGACATGGTAGCCAAACTCGGTTTTAACGGGGACCTTCGTGTAGGCACCGGGGTTGAGCCCAAAGACAGCGTTAGAAAACTCTGGGGCCATTTGGTTTTTTTGGAATTTGCCTAAATCCCCGCCGTTTTTGGTGTTTTTGGTGTTGGGGTCGATGGATTCGCGGTTAGCGATGTCGATAAACTCTTTTTCCACACGCGCTTTAGGCACTTTGTTTAGCTCAGAGATCACCCGCTTGGCTTCGGCTTCGGTTTTCACTAGGATGTGGCGGGCGTGGGCTTCTTGTTGCACGAATTGCGCCTTGTTCGCTTCGTAGTACTCCTTTAGTTTGGCTTCGGGAATCTCTTCTTTACCGATAGCTTCAGCTTGGTGTTTTGCCCAAGTCTCCACTAAAAGCTGTTTTTTATAGCTCGCCATTCTTTGGGCAAAGTCAGGGGTTTCGTCTAATTTCTCTTTTTTGGCTTCTCTTTCAATCAACAGATTGTTGATGGCCTGCTCTAACAAGGCCTCTTTCTGCTCGGGCTTGAGTTTGTCGAAGTCAAAATTAGGGTTGCGCTGTTTAATGACCTCAAAATCGCTCTCTGTAATATCCACCACTTCGGGTTTAGCGGCAACTTGTTTATGTCTCCTGTGGTGTTTGCCCTTAGTGGGGGCATCTTGTGGGGCGGGGAAAGTGACGGTGGCTAAAGTTTTCGCCCCCACGAAGCCTGCGCCTAAAACCCCCACCAATACCAAACTCATAACGCTTTTTTTAACCATAAAGCTCTCCAAACTATTGTAGAATAAGACCTTGCATTTGCAAAGGCATGAAAGAATCATTTTAGCATGCTAAACTTAATATAAACCACAAAGTGGCTATCTTAAAAAGTGGGAAGAAAAATGGAAACACCGCTACAAAACATCCGCAAAAGTTGGAAAGACTTTTTAAGCTGGAAAATGTTGTTTTTAAACTTAGGACCCGTATTTTTCGGGATGTTGTTTTGGGGGGTTTTATTGTTCTATTTTGGGGGCAATATGGTGCGCATTTTAGAGGGCTTTTTGCCCACAAGTTGGGATCACTACGCCCACACAAACGGGTTTTTACCCGCTCTATTGTTGCTCGCCATTAAAATCTTTGCCTACGCGCTTTTATTGCTCAGTGTTTTGCTTTTAAGCCTAGTGGGCAATGTCTTTATCTCGCTCTTTTACACCCCGCTTGTGGTTTGCTACTTACACAAACACGACTACGCAAACCTGCCTCTAGAAAACTTTGGGGATTTTACGGGCTGTATCCAACACTTCTTAAAGCAACTCGCCTATCTGTGTATGTTCTTGGTGGTGTGCATCCCGCTTTACTTTATCCCCTTTGTGGGGGTGTTTGTGTCTTTGATCCCGCATTACTTTTTCTTTAAAAACACGCTCTCTTTTGACATCGGCAGCTCCATTTACAACCAAGAGACCTACCAAGAAGTGTTGCGCGCTTACAAAGTCCCCCACCACAAAGTCGCCATCATGGCCTATTTATTCTCTTTAATCCCCATCTTTAACTTTTTTGCGACGCTCTTGCAGACCATCATCCTAGCCCGCTTCTTTTTAGACATCAAGGCCAATAAAGCTAATGCACGAGTTTAGCCAAACCCCAGCCCAAGACCACGCACAACAAGCCTAAAAGGTTGCTCCCTAAGACATAGGCGATCGCTTCGCTAAAGGCTTGTTTTTGCAAGAGTTTTAAGGTGTCTAGCCCAAAAGAGGAAAAGGTCGTAAAGCCGCCCAAAACCCCCGTGATGAAAAACACCCCCATTTTATCGCCCAAAATGGATTTAGCCGCCAAATGCCCCGCAAAGCCGATCACAAAGCACCCAATGAGATTCACGCTAAAAGTGCCCACGGGAAAACTTTGCCAAATCCACAGCTTCGTGGGCGCGATTTTGCCCACAAAATAGCGCAAACTCGCCCCCAGCGCGCCGCCCAAAGCGGCCAATAAAAACATCAAATGCATCCGTATCCTTTTAAAGTTTCTCGCAATGCTAGCAAAGATTTAGAGCGTTTTAGCTAACTCTATGCACGCTTCAAGGCTGGGCTGTGGGCTTAAAAAAGCACAAACACCTGGGGCAAAAGCATTTAAAGTACTCTTGCCTAGGGCGATGGCTGCATAGCTAGGGTCCCAAGCAAAGTTAGCCAAAAAATGCCTATAACTGCTGGGCGCGCCAAAGATGAGTACAGAGCGGGGTTTAGGTTTTTGCTCTGGGGGCAATTTTATAGGGGTGTTCTCGTAGGCGACTAAAGAGGGCAAAAAGTCTAGGGCATCTGTGGCTACACTTTGGGCGCGCACAAAGAGCGTTGGGCTGGGTAAAATGCCTTTAACTTCCTTAACAAATCCTTTAGCTTGTCCGCTTTGCCCCACAAAGGCGACCTTAAAGCCCAAACTCTTAGCCACTTGTGCGCTTTTATCTGCCAACACAAAGGAGGGCAGGCTTTTTAAAAACTCTAGGGCTTTGGTGTCTTCGAGGCCGTGTTGCAAACTTAAAGGGGCATGTTTAGAAGTGAAAAGCAAGGCTTTAAAATCTGCAAGTTTTAAGGACACACCAAGAGGGGAGCGCAAATTTTCTAAATCCAAAGGCAAATAGGCAATCTGGCTACAAACCAAATGGCTAAGGGCGGGGTCTTTAGCAAGCCCCAAAGAGGCAGGGCCCACTAAGACAAGGGGGCGCATCAATTTTCCAAGAGCTCTAAACCTAAAGCCTTGAAGTCGTCAAAATTTGCCCTTAAAAAGTAAATGTTAGAAACCCCCACGCCGTGTAGGGCGTTGGCGTACTGTGCGGCGGTGTTGCCCCGCCAACATTGCAACAAGATTTTTTCTTGAGGGCGCTCAAGGGCAAAATCCCTAATGGCGTTTAAGTCGTCCATGTGAATCGCCTCTTTTAAATGCGCCTTGTGGTAACTCTCTGCGTCTCTTATGTCAATCACGCAATAGTCCTTGGGGTTAAAGTGGCTTAAATCCACGAGCTGATGGGCGTAGGTGCTTTCCATACAAGTCCTTTAAAATTTTAGGGGATTCTAGCACATTTTAAAACACAAAGATAAAACACCTTTGGCTTCTTTTGTGAAAATGCAAAGCGTTTTATGGGCGAGGGGATCAAAAGCTATACACATAGTTAAAGAACACCGAAATGTTGCGCTTGTAGGTTATATCAAGGTCATCGCCATTGGCATTGGTGCCTTTGAAGTAGTAGTCTGCGGCCAAGGGGATTCTAAGGCCGATTTCAAAGCCGTGGTGTTTGCTAACATTGCTTCTAAAGCCAATGTTTAGGGGGATTTGAAAATAAGTTGTATGCATCACCGCATGCCCGCCATGCGCGTTTAAGCTTGCCATGTAGGCTATATAATTGCTCGCCCCCTTAGCCAGCCAAGTTGAGCCAGTGAGCATAAGTCCAGCAAACACGCCTGAAGTGTATTTGCCATCTTTGCTCTCATAGAAGTTATACAGCGCGTCCGCGCCCGCTCCATAGACAAAGTTATCCACAGCCTCAGAGTCGCTCATATAAAAAGTCCCATGCTGGTAGCTAAAAGTCCCGTAGTAGCGCAAGCCCCAACGCTTTTTCTTGCCAAAGAATTGTTTATACCCCACTTGCATATCCACGCCATACATGTTGCCGTTTTGGCTTTGGGTGAGGTTTTGGGTTAAAAATCTGGGCGTGGTGGCTGTGGGCTGGTGGTTGGCGCTCAGGTATTGTTTGAGGTCGGCTTTGGTGGCGTTGAGGTAGGCTAGCAATATATTTAACTCTTTAATCGCCGCCCCAATGCTTTGAGCCACAGGGAAAGCGTCGACCGCGAGGTTTAATTGAGGCAAATCGATTTTGGCTAAAAGCACGGCCGCTTGTGGGGGTAGAGCCCCCACAAGGGGGGTCTCAGGGTTGAGCTGGTTAAATAAATTTTGGCGGGCACTGGCCACTTCTGTGATGAGATTGTTTAGGCTCTCTTGCACGACATAAAAGCTGATGCTAGAGTTGTCAAGCACAGCATTATAAAAATGGTCGTAGTGCTCGATCAAAGCTGCGCTGATGTAGCTTTTTTGATCTAAATTCTGCCCCACGCTTTGTTGCATCCCTGCCATGAGATTGACTAGAGTTTGGGCAAGGTCCATGCCCTGTTGTTTGGCTTGGCTCTCTAGCTCTGCTTGGATGCTCTCCATGATTTGGTTTTGGGTTTTGACATAAATTTCCCACGCATTTTCTCTTTGGTTTGTGGAGTCTGTGGTGTTGGAGAGGATTTGTAGGGGGTTGTTTGCGGGGGCTGGGCTTTGGGCGGTGTGTGGGCTGTTAGGTTTGTCCTGACTTGCGATCTTTGGCTGTTGGTGGGTGTTGTGATCTAGGGGGTTTGCGGTTTTGTCTATATGGGGTTGTGGGGTTTGGGTTACTGGGTGGTCTTTGGAGTTGGGTTGTTGTTGCGCCACTTTTGGTTGATTTGGGCTTTGATTAGATTTTGTATTTGGGCTACTGTGCGGGCTTTGTAAGTTGTGGGTTTGGGGGTGGTTGTCTTGGCTTGCGGTTTTGTCTGTGTGGGGTTGTGTATTTGGTGCGGATTTGGTGTCTTTGGGTTGGCTGGTGTGTGTTGTGCCGCTTGTATCTGGCTTGCTTGGGCTTGGATTGCTGGCGTGGGTTTTGGGGTTATTTGGCTGGGTTTGGGGGCTAGTTTGTGCGGGTTTGGTGTTGGCGACGTTGGTGAGGGCTTTTTGGTAATTGGTGAGGGCTTGATCGACTTCCTTAATGATTTGCAGGGCCTTAGCCAATTCTTGTTGGCCAGCAGCTGTACTGCTTAGAGCGTTGCTTGTGCTGATGTTGTTATAGGCTTGTGTGGCTTGTTGTAGGGCATTGACGGCGGCACCGTAATCGTTGGCGGCGGCTTGCACAAGAGAGTTGTTGCTTTGTGGCAGCGCTTGGGCGATGTCTTGGCCCGTGAGGGCTTGGATGTAGCTTTCAAGTGCCACGATCGCCTTGCCGATTTCTCCAAGTTTGGGGTTCGTGTTTAGGGCGTTGCTGATGGTGCTTGGGAGATTTTTTAGCGTGATCGCCTGATCTGTGGCTTGGGCATCTTTATAAGCTTGTGTAACTTGCTGTTGGGTTGGTTGGAGTTGTCTTTGCAACATGCCTTGCAGTCCAGCAACATTTGAGGCATTGATGGGCACTACACCACTGCCAAGAAGCCTTGTGATTGTCTGTATCCCTTGTAAATCCTTCACAAGTGTGTTGTACGAAGTGTAGGTTTGATCGACAAGCGTGTTGATGTTTTGCTCACCTGTGTTTGCCTGTTTAGCGATTCCTTGGATGGTGTTTAGGGCATCTTGGACGGTCTGTATCGATTCGCCACTCTGGGTTAAATTCTTGGCAGCTCCACTGGCAACACTGTTAGACCAAGGCAGTTGGGCGTTTTTTTGGGCGGTTTGCATGCCCTCTAAAATCTTTTGGATATTTGCTAAGGGTTGGTTTGCTTTGTCTAGTTGTTTAATGACACCTGCTGAGGGGGGCGTGAATTCTACTTTATCTTTTGTGAGTTGATTTGAGAGCTTTTGTAAGTCATTAAGCACCTCATGGTAGGTGGCCATGTTGTTAAAAATCGTGTTTAAAGTTTTTACATCTTCTTTTAAATCTTGGGGGGTGATGTTTGGCTTGCCCAAGTCGTTATAAACATCAGTTAATTGCTGACTTAACCCTTGCAAAGTTTTATTAAGAGGGCTGTAAGTCTTTTGGATATTTTGCAAAAACTGATCGACATTGCCTTGTTGCGACTGGTTTGCCGCGCTCTTGGCTTCCCCCTCTAGGCCTTGTAAATCCTTTAAATCTGCCACAATGCCGCTCATTTGCTCTAAAAGTTTGACTTGGCTATTTGCCTGCGTGGCTCTGTTTGTGGCGTTTCCTAGGGCAGTGGTGGCGCTGTCGTAGGCTTGTTGGGCTTGTTGCAGGGAAGCAGCCACTTTGTTCGTGTCGCTTAGGGCTGTTGAGACAGATCCAGCATTGGTTGTACCCCATATATTGCCCGTTACACTTTTAAGGCTGTTTAAACCCCCCAGTGCCTTTGCTAATTCTTGTTGTGCCTGCGGGCTTAAGTGGAGTGTTTGGGCATCTTTTTGGGCGGTGGTGGCGATGTTGTCTAGCGCATTCAGGGTTTTAGCCACGCTCTCAATGGTGCTGACATTGGTAAAAGCTCCCTTTGTGGAGTATAAATGCGTCAGAGCGGTTACTTGTTGTTGGATGTTGTTATAGGCCTGCCCTAGGCTTTGGCTCGTGGCTGGGGCGCTGTAGGTCTTTTGGGCTGATTGTAGGGCACTGCTTGCATCGCTTAGGGTTTGTTGGATCTGCTGCAGAGCATTTTGGGGATTGGGGGTTTTATCTGCGCTTGTGAGCGCATTTTGCAGGGCACTTTGCAAGCCTTGAAGTGCTTGGGGGTAGTCGCTGACCGCATTGCTTAAATTTTCTAAGTTGTAAGATCCAGTCGGATCTGACCCATTTAGACTATTTGGGATTTGGGGCGCACTGCCTAGATTAAGCCCACTTAGCGCGCTGTGGGCTGCGCTTAAGGTGTGGCTCACGGCTTGAAAATTTTGGCCCAGTGTCCCCAAATCTTGCAAAATTTGCTTCACACCCGCTCCTTGCGCGTTGCCGTTTAAAAGGGCGTTGGCGATGCTTTGTGCGCTCTCTGGGGTGCTTAAAAACATGCCAAAGCCCACCTGCGCCTGCACCCCTGAAAACGCGGGCTTGGCTCTTAGCGGACACAAAAAGGTGGTGGCTAGAGCCAAACCTAGGGGGCAGGTGGCGTACTTGGCGTACTTTCTAAAAATTGGTTTGGTTCTTTTGAAAAAGGTAGGTTTTTTCATGTAACCCCTCCAAGGCTCTATGGCCATGGTTACGCAAACGAGTGGCCCACTGCTTTATTTTGGTTGCGGGGGGACTAAAATGGGTTTTGTCGCCGCAAGACCCTTAAGCGGGTTGAGCTGTTGGGGCTGGCTATTTTGCACGCCTTGGCCCTCTTTGCTCGCCTTTGTCATGTTGGAGTATTGAAAC
>NZ_CDMG01000002.1:151038-428051 GCF_001282945.1 Helicobacter ailurogastricus | reverse complement strand
TAAACCCAAAGGGATAAACCCCGAGATTTAAGCGGTGGCTAAACTCTCAAGGTCATGCTCTTCTTTCATCCGTATTTTAGCGTAAATCGGCATAAAGAAGTAGTTTTGCAAATGAATCACGCGCACACTTTGCCCCACTATGTTATAATTACCCGCTTTGACATAGTATTAGGCTAGCATAGGCGGTGGCAGCTTGCATAGAATCTTTGGTATGATTGTGGGTAGTTATGTGCTCTTGGCCCTTATTGGGGCCTTTTTACTCAATTTGGCCCCCATGCACACCAGACCCATCCCTTTTTTGGATTTATTTTTCAACGCCACTTCTGCCGTGTGTTTAACGGGCCTTATCACGGCTAACCCTGCGACAGATTTTAGTGTTTATGGGCAGGCGGTGATTTTAGGGCTCATTCAAGCCGGAGGGTTTGGCTACATGGGGTTGGCGGGGTTTTTATTCTTGCTCTTGGGGAAGAAAATGGGCTTTAAGGGGCGTTTGTTGCTTAAAGAGTCACTAGATTACCCAAACATGCAAGGCGTTGTTCTTTACCTTAAAAAAATCTTGCTTTTCACTTTGGCGATTGAGAGCGTGGGGGCTTTGCTTTTGAGCGCGTGTTTTGCGCTGGACTTGCCCTTAAAAGACGCGCTTTGGGCAGGACTTTTCCACTCCATCTCGGCCTTCAACAACGCCGGTTTTAGCATTTTTACCTCAAATTTAGTGGATTATCAAAACAACACCCCCATCAACCTCATCATTTGCCTCCTCATCATTTTAGGCGGGTTGGGCTTTTTGGTCCTAAGCGAGTGCCACAACTACCGCAAAAAACCCCGCCTAAGCGTGCATACGCGCATTGTGCTTTGGGCGACTTTGGGCTGTATTGTGCTAGGCGTGGCTGTGATTTTGCTCTTTGAGTGGGACAACCCTAAGAGCATGGGGAGTTTAAGCAGTTTTTCTAAGGTGATGGCGGCGTTTTTTCTCTCTGTGAATCTGCGCACAGCCGGATTTAACACCATCGATTTGGCAGGTCTGCACGATCAGAGTTTGTTTTTTTCCTCCCTGCTGATGGTGATTGGAGCGGCTCCGGGGGGCACGGCCGGGGGGATTAAAATCACCACCTTAACCATCCTTCTAGCCTACGCTTATCACGCCCTAAAGGGGCAAGAAGCCGTGCTTTTTAAGCGCACAATCCCCCAAAGCACCCTCAAAAAATCGTTTTTAATTTTCATCATTGCCATGCTTTACATCATTCTCTCCACCATGATTTTGAGCGCCACGGATGATCGCAAAAACCAATTCTTTTTGCATTTGTTCTTTGAGGTGTGTTCGGCTTTTGGCACGGTGGGGGCGAGTACAGGCGATGGGGGCGATCTATCTTTGGTGGCCAAGTTTAGCGATTTTGGGAAGTTGTATTTAGCGGTTTTAATGTTTATGGGGCGAGTGGGTGTGTTGGTCTTTAGCATGGCCTTAGTGGGCAAGAGCAAGACTCGGCATGTGCGCTACCCTGAAGAAGAGGTGGTTTTATGAAAACTTATGCAGTTTTGGGTTTAGGCAAATTTGGCGGGCATGTCGCCAGAGGTCTCATTGAAAATGGCGAGCAGATCATTGCCGCCGATGTCAATGAAGAGCGCGTGAAGCTTTTTAAAAGTGTGTGCGATAATTTATTTATCTTAGACACCACAGACACCACAGCCCTCAAAGAAACGGGCATTAGCGAGGCAGACATCGCCATTGTGAGCATCGGGCAAAATGTCGAAGCCTCGATTTTAACCGTGATGGCGCTCAAAGAAAGCGGGGTCAAAGAAGTCATCGCCAAAGCTTCTACCCTCATCCATGGCAAAATCCTTTCAAAAATCGGCACAGATCGAGTCATTTACCCTGAAAGGGATGCGGCTAAAAGGCTGGTGAGAGGGCTTAGTCTAAATCCGCATTTAGATATTGTGGAGATCACCACGCACATGCGCCTTGTGCGCCTACTTATTGGCCCCGATCAAGCCCCGATCACCCTGCAAGATTTTTTAGACACCTACAAAGCGGATTTAAAGGTCGTGGCCCTCAAACATGGAGCGCAGTGGGATTACCAAGTCCCTATGGGCGCGCTTTTGAGCGAGGGTGATATTTTGCTGTTGATCGGGACGGCTAAAGAAGTGGATATTTTCTTAGCCGGCAAGCCTAAGAGCTGATTTGTGCCAAAATGTCGAGCGCCCCGTTTGCAATGAAACGCTCTAAAAGCAGTTGCAAGAGCTCATCGGCTTCTTGGATGTTGCCCACAACCCGCTCTTCAACAATTTGGCTCGCGTCTAAAAGCCCCACAATGGCGCGCATTTCTAAAACTTCCCCTTTTAAAGAGGCATGCACGCCCAAGGGCACTTGACAGCCTCCATTGAGTTTAGCGATGAATGTCCGCTCCAACCCACATAAAAGCGCGCTCTTAGGATCGTTTAGCTGGGTGATTTTCGTAAAAAGCGGGTGGGTGTTACACATCTGCACCCCAAGCGCGCCCTGCCCCATGCACGGGAGCATCTGTTTAAAGCTCAAAGGCACGCAATAAGGCATGCGAATTTGCAAGCGCTCCACCCCCGCATAAGCTAAAATGATCGCATCAAACGCCCCCTCTTTGAGGCGTTGCAGGCGGGTTTGGACATTGCCCCTTAAGCTCAAGGTGTCTAAATCGGGGCGGATTTTTTTAAGTTGCATGCAGCGGCGCAAAGAAGTTGTGCCCACCCGTGCCCCTAGGGGCAAATCCTCCAAAGAAGAGTAGTGCATGCTCAAAAAGCAATCTCTAGAGTCTGCGCGCTTACTCACACAGGCCAAACTCAAAGGCGGGATCATCTCCACGGGAACATCTTTGAGCGAATGCACGGCTAAATCCAAAGCCCCCACGAGCAAAAGCTCTTCAAGCTCTTTGGTAAAAAGCCCCTTGCCTCCGATTGCTGCCAAAGGGACATCTAAGATTCTATCCCCCTTTGTTTTCACCACTTCAATGCGGCTTTTGAGCCCCAAAGTTTCTAACTGCGTTTGGATATGGCGGGTTTGCCACAGAGCTAAAGCACTGCCCCGACTCCCGATCACAAGTTCCTTCATTTTTTCTTATCACTCACTTCAACATCGATTATGTCTGGCATGTCTGGGCTGTTGGGCGGGTCTTTTTTACGCACGCTGGCGATCAAGAGCAAGAGCAAACCAAAAATGTCGCACAACACCCCGGGCAAAAGCAACAACACCCCGCCCACAGAACGCAAAAAAACCCCCTCAGCCCAAGAGATGGGGTTTAAGCGCTCTTGCATAAGCTGGGTTAAATTTTGAAAGGGGCTTTTAAAAAGCATCACGCCGCCTAAAAGTGCGCTGGCGGCCACCTCAAACAAGAAAGCAAACACTCCAAAACTCGCCACAACCTGCACCACTAAATAAATCTCAAAGGCCAAGTAACCAAGCCCTAAGAGCACAAGAATGGGCATTAAGCGCCTTGCAAGAAGTCTAACACTTCTTGTCTGCTAAATTCTTTTTTCTCTAGGCCATGCCTTTTGATGAGCTCAAACACCCCCTCTTTAGCCTTGTTGCCCACAATGAGCGCATAAGAGCACCCGATCAGCTCAAAATCCGCCATTTTTGCCCCAAAGCGCTCTGCGCGGTCGTCTAACAAGGCTTCAACCTTTGCGTTTAAAAGCGCGGTGTAAAGGGTTTCGCTTAAGGCATTGAGCTTAGGGTCTTTGGTGTTGGCGTTGATGATGACAACTTTAAAGGGGGCCACTGCTTCGCTCCACACACAACCCTTTTCATCGCTGTTTTGCTCCAAAATGGCGGCAAGTAGGCGACTCACCCCGATGCCATAACAACCCATTTCAAAACAACACGCGCGCCCCTCTTGGTCTAAAAACTGCGCGCCTAGACTCTGTGAGTATTTAGAGCCGAGCTTAAAAATATGCCCCACTTCTATGCTCTTGTGGTGCTCTAACACCCCCCCACACAGGGCGCAAATTTGCCCATCTTGGGCCGTGGCGATGTCTTGGTAATTGAGCCCCTCAAAGCTAGACAAATCCACCCCCACAAAGTGCGCCCCCTCCTCATTTGCCCCACAAATGAGGCTATCGGCTTCTTGTAAATCCGTATCAAAGAAAACTAGGGCATTGGGCAGAAGGTGTTTTAGCCCATACGGGCCGATGTAGCCGGCAAAAAGCCCACATTTTTTTAACGCCGCGCTTTCCATGTCTTCTAGGCTCAAGGCGGGGACCAGGGCTTTACAGGCGTTTAGGGCTTTGGTCTCCTCTAGGCTATCATCCCCCCGGACAAAGAAAATGGCGGTTTGGCTTTCGTTGTTTTCTAAAAGGACTTTTTTCACCACAGCCTTTAGGATAAAAAAGGGATCGACCTTTAAATACGCGCTCACGGCTTCGATGGTCGGCGTGTTGGGGGTGGGGAATTTAGCAAAGGCGGCTTGGGGGACATTTAGCGGTTCTTCGCGTTTTGCCCTTTTAGCGACCTCCACATTAGCCACATAGGCACAATTAGAGCAGGCGACTAAAGTGTCCTCCCCACTAGGAGATAGCAGTACAAATTCTTTACTCTTGCTCCCACCTATGGCTCCGCTGTCTGCCTCCACTGAGCGCACTTTAAGCCCCAGCCGCTCAAAAATCTCGTTGTAGGCTTCTTGCATGTTGGCAAATTCTCTATCCAAATCCGTAAGATCGGTGTGAAAGCTGTAAGCATCTTTCATGATAAACTCTCTAGCACGCATGAGCCCAAAGCGGGGGCGGATTTCGTCTCTAAATTTGGTGTGGATTTGGTAGAGGTTTAGGGGGAGTTGTTTATAGCTTTTGATGTGGGCTTTGGCGATTTGAGTCGCCACTTCCTCGTGCGTGGGGCCCAGTACAAAATCGTTCTCTTTGCGATCTTTAAAAACCAAAAGCTCTTTGCCGTATTTCTCAAGCCGTCCGCTCTCTTGCCACAAAGCAGCGGGGGTTACAAAATTAAACAAGCAACTTTGTGCCCCATGTGCTTGCATCACGGCATCGATGGTGTCTATGATTTTTTTAAGCACCCTTTGTCCCAAAGGCAAGAAGCTATAAACCCCACTGCCTATTTGTTGGATAAAGCCAGCTTGCACCAAATATTTATGGCTCTTAAGCACCGCGTCCTTGGGGGGTTCTTTTAAAGTGGGGGCAAAGAGATGAGAATAGCGCATCAAAGTCCTTTCGTGTGTTCGCAGCGGTAGGCGTTTAAAAAAAACAAATCACCCCCTAAGCTAAAGAGAGTTTTTAAAGACTCACCGAGCATGTCGCCCTCCTCTTTGTGGGCGTTTTTCTTTAAAACGGCGGTGGGTTGGTGCAAAAAAGTGTTGAAAGCGTTGTGTAAAATTTTAGCCACATTGTCTTGCAACTCGGGGGGGATATAGCCCTTTTTGATCGCCTTGTGCAATTCTTTTAGGGCGGCTTGTTTGGCTAAGTCTCTAAGCCCCTTGATGAGCGGGTCAAGCTCTAAGGTCTGCAACCATGCCAAAAACTGCGCCGTGTCTTCAGCGATGAGGGCGTGCGCCTTAGCCGTGTCCTTTTGGCGTTTTTCTAAGTTGTCGGCAACGACCCCTTTTAAATCATCCACGCTGTAAAGCCAAACGCTAGGGTCTTTAGGGTCTTGTATATCCCGCGGCACGGCTAAATCAAACCAAAAACGCCTAAAGGGCGTGGGCTCTAGCATATCGGGGGTGATTAGGGGAGTGGGGGAGTGTGTGGCGCTAAAGCAAAAGGGGTAGGCGTTGATGTGCGCTTTTAAATTTTCTAGGCCATCAATTTGGATATTGGGCTCGTTTAGCGAGTCTGCAAAGGTTTTGGCGTTGTCTAAATGGCGGTTACACAAGAGCACAGAAAAGCCCTTAGCCAAAAGGTGCTTACACACAAGTTGCCCCATTTGCCCCACGCCCACCACGAGGGCTTTTTTAGGCAAATCCTCGCTCTCTAGCACTTCTAAAGCCTGCTTGACCGCCATAGACGCGATGGACACGACTTGCGACGAGATGGCCGTAACGCTACGCACGCGCCCCGCACATTTAAAGGCAAAATGTGCCAAACGACTTAAATGCTTGCCACAAAGTTTGGCCTCTAGGCACATTTTATACGCCTCTTTAAACTGCCCCGTGATTTGGGTTTCGCCCACGACCAAGCTGTCTAAACTGCTCACCACGCTAAAGCTGTGGTAAATCGCCTCTGTGTGGGTGTAGTGTGTACTTTTTTCTTGCAAGAGCGCGAGGGGCAGGTTTTTAGCGTGGGCCAAAGCCTCTAAAAGTGCGCCGCTTGCCAGCGTGCCGTAACAATAAAACTCCACGCGGTTGCAAGTGCAAAGCCCGATGATTTCTTTTAGGCTGGGGTGCTGGTGTTTTAAATGCTGCAAGAAGTTTAAAAATGTGGCGGTGTCTTGGAAGGCCAATTGTTCGCGCAACTCAATGGGTAAGCGCTTGTGCGTGAAACTTAAGACACTATAAACTTCCACTTTTTAGCCCCTAAAATTGCCTTTCCAAAACCCTTAATGCCATCGCCTCTAGGGCGGCGTTTTCACCCTTGATCGCCTCTAGGGCTTTGTGTGTGTAGGCTTTTGCCTCTTGCAGCGTGGCCTGAATGATGTTATGTTCTTGAAACTTGCTTTGGCACCACAACTTAGCCTCCTCTTTTGGACTTTTAAAATACCCCTCTAAGATGCTTTGCTCCACAGGGCTCAAGCGCTGGTGCAAGAGAATATAGGGCAGAGTGCTTTTACCCTCCTTAAAGTCGCTAAAGGCGGGTTTGCCTAAGACCTCCTTAGGCTGGGTGATGTCTAGCAAATCATCGACAATTTGAAAAGCGATGCCAAAGTTGCGCCCAAACGTGGCGTACTTGTCAAAATCCAAGCCCGCTAAAAGGGCTGCCCCCCCACTGCTTGCCACGATCAAAGCCGCGCTTTTGTCCGCGACCATGTCGGTATAAAAAGCTTGGTCGGGGTTAAAGGCCTTGGCCATTTGGGTGTCTTTGATCTCTCCTCTGGATAAAGCCACCACGCTTTGGGCGACCACTTCTACAATGGGTGTAGAAAAATGCGCCAAAGCGCAAAAGGCTTTAGAATAAAAGACATCGCCTAGCATGATGGCATTCGTGTTGCCAAAAGTGTGGTTAAGCGATGAGTGTCCCCGCCTTGTGGTGGCGTTGTCGATCACATCATCGTGGAGTAAAGAAGCCGTTTGAATCATCTCAATGATGGCGCAAAAATCCACAAGTTGTGGGTGGCTAGGGCAAATCGTTAAAATCAAACGACTCCTTAGCATTTTGCCCATGCCAAGAGTCTTGGCCATGTGCAAGACCTGCGGGCTATCCACTTCCTCTAAATACGCCCCAATTTTTGCCTGTATGCGCTCTAACATTAAGGCTCGATCCATTTAAGTTGCTGGGACGCTTTAACTTTTAAAGTCGCCACGCTATTTTTGCTGTCAAAATCTTTAAAGGTTACTAAAAAATAGGGGTGCTCGTGGATGTCTGTGCCCTCTTTGTGTGCGGTGTTGCCCTCTTTAAAAATGTCGGCCCTAAAGGTATTGCGCTGAAAATCTTTATACAAAATGAATTGGTAGGGGAAGCGGTTTAACTTTAAATGCACGACCAGCCCGTGGTCTTTAAAAAGTGTCCAGCGCAAGGATAAGGGCTTTTTAAACTTGCCTAATTGCAACTCCCCGCTAAAAACCTCGTCTTTTTTAAGCGTGAGCGTGCGATCAAGGGGCTTAGACAACAAAGCAACGGGCAATAACACGAGCCAGAGCCTATTCATGCCCGCTGAGGACATGCGCCATCGATTGTATGGCTAAATCCACCTTTTTGGCATGCACTTTTTCTTGCAAAGCGGGATCAAAGCGCAACTGCTCTAACAAGGCTTCGAATTTATCCTCCAAACCCGCTTCCTCGAAGAAAAGCATGCTTAAAGCCTGCCACTCCAAAAACCGCTCCAATTCCTCAAAAGAGCGCTTGGGACTAGCATGCAATAAGATCTCCCCCCACTTCTCAAGGGGGTCGCCCTCCAAAACCTCTAAATCCCGTAGCATTAAGCTAGGCTAGCCTTTAACATCCACACGGATTTTTGCAATTTGGCAAGTTGCTCGTCCGCGTAGGCGACTGTGACTTTATCGCCGGCTTCATCAGCGAGCTCAGAGAGTTGGGCAAAGTGTTTTTCTAAATGCTCGTAGTCGTGTAAAATGGCTTCAAAAACTTCTTTGGAATGGAAGCTGTGTTTGCTCTCTTCTTTGACATGCGCGATCTTCAAGGCTTCGGCAAGCGTCACCACAGGGACATGGCCTAATTGCACCACCCTTTCAGCTAGGTCGTCAAACATGTCGGCAAACTCCTCATAAACGGCTTGGGTGAATTTATGTACAGCGTGGAAGTCGTGCCCTTTAATGTTCCAATGGAAGTTGTGCAATTTCATGAATAAAACAATGCTGTCGGCTTGCAACTGTCTTAACAGATCGAGTGTCTTTGTTTTCATAGGTTTCCTTTAATATTTTTTTGCTTGTCAGAACAAACGGCTTGCATTTTAGCCTAAAAATGGTTAATGCAAACTTTTAACCTCGATCAAGCGCAATAAGGATTTTTAAATAAAATTAGTTTAGAATGGGGACTTTATGTGCTTTGGCGCACACGGACATACACTCGTTCAATGTATTGATAAAGGTCGTTGGCATGCTCACTAAAATGTTTTTAAAATCGATGTTTAAAAAATGGAAAAATGGGGATTACCGTGTGGTCTTTTGGGACAAAGATGTTTATCAAAATGGCACGAAAACCCCCCAATTTACTCTAAAAATCAACCGCCCCCTAAAGATGAGCGACATTAAAAAAGACATGTCCTTAACCATTGCCGAAGCCTACATGGACGGGCTGATCGACATTGAGGGCTCGATGGACGCGGTGATGCGGGTGCTGTATTTGCAGACCAACTACGAGCATTTACACAAACACGACAACGCCACACCCATCCAACCCGCAGATAAAGAAAAGTCAAACATTAAAAGCCACTACGATCTAGGCAATGACTTTTACTCCCTGTGGCTGGATGAAACCCTTAGTTACTCTTGCGCCTACTTTAAGAAAGAAAGCGACACTTTGCACCAAGCGCAGTTGCAAAAACTCGATCACACCTTAAAAAAGTTAGACCTCAAACAGGGCGAAAAACTTTTAGACATCGGCTGTGGTTGGGGCTATCTCTCCATTAGAGCGGCACAAGAATACAATGTAGAAGTGATGGGAATCACCATCTCTGAAGAGCAGTTTAAGCAAGCGAGCCAAAAGGTGAAGGATTTGGGCCTAGCCGATCGGGTTAGCATCAGGCTTTTAAATTACCAAGATTTAGACGGCATGCATTATCGCTTTGATAAGGTTGTGAGCGTGGGGATGTTTGAGCATGTCGGCAAGGCGAACTTGCCCTTTTACTTTAAGAAAGTCAAAGAAGTTTTAAAAGTAGGGGGGATGTTTTTATTGCACTCGATTTTGTGTTGCTTTGAGGGCACGACCAACGCTTGGATCGATAAATACATTTTCCCCGGCGGGTATTTGCCCTCTTTGCGGGAGGTGATCTCCATTGCCAGCGAGAGCGATTTTCACCTAGTGTTGGCCGAGAGCTTGCGCCTGCACTATGCCAAAACCCTAGACCTTTGGCACCAAAACTTTTGCGAAAAACAAGAGCAAATCTCTAAAATGTATGATGCCCGTTTCGTGCGCATGTGGTCGCTCTACTTAAACAGCTGCGCCTCCGCCTTTAGAGTTGGCAGTGTCGATCTTTACCAGTTGCTCTTGACCAATAGCGTAGATAACACAATCCCGCTGACCAACGCTTACATTTATCAATAAAGGATGGCGATGCAATTAGACCCAAGCATTTTTAGAGAATACGACATCAGGGGCATTTTTAATCAAAATCTAAACGAGCCTTGTGTGCGCCAAATCGGGCTAGAATTGGGGGCACTCATGGCTAAAACCTGCCCTAAAGTGGCTTTGGGTTACGATGCCCGCACACATTCACCCCTTTTGTTTGAGTGGCTTAAAAGCGGGCTTGAAAACTTTGTAGAGGTCTATGATATGGGGCTCATCCCCACGCCCATCGCTTACTTTGCTACCTTCAATCCCATTGACAACACCCACACCCCCCACTCTATCATGATTACGGGCTCACACAATCCTCCCGAGTATAACGGCTTTAAAATCACCCTAGACCAAAAGCCCTTTTACGGGCAAGCCATTCAAGAGCTCAAAGACAAAATCTTAAAAGCCCCCGCGCCCTACACCCCCAAGCCCACGCCCACCCACACCCTCAAAGCCAAAGAAGCCTACCACGCTTATTTAATCAACGCCTTTTTGCATTTAAAAGACTTCCCCTATCCAATCGCTTTAGATTTTGGCAATGGCGTGGGGGCGATCGGCTTAGAGCCGGTGCTAAGGGCGTTGAATATCAAATTTGACAGCCTATATCCTAACCCCGATGGGACTTTTCCTAACCACCACCCCGATCCAAGCGAGGCCAAAAATTTAAAGGACTTGCAAGCGCACATGCAAGCGCATAAAATCCCCATAGGCATTGCCTTTGATGGGGACGCAGACAGGGTAGCGCTGCTCACCTCCGGGCGCATCTATGCGGGCGATGAATTGGCGATTTTATTTGCTAGAAGTTTGGCTAAAAAGGGCATTAAACCCGTGGTGATTGGGGAGGTCAAATGCTCACAGGTGATGTATAACGCCATTAATGAGATCGGGCAAGCGCTCATGTATAAAACGGGGCACAGCAATTTAAAGATTAAGCTCAAAGAAACCAACGCCCACTTTGCCGCTGAGATGAGCGGGCATTTATTCTTCAACGACCGCTATTTTGGCTATGACGATGCGCTTTACGCCTGTTTGCGTCTCTTAGAATTGTTTTTAGAGCAAACCCCCAGCGCGCTAGAAGAGAGCTTAAAAACCTTGCCCTACTCTTATAAAACCCCTGAAGAAAAAATCGCTGTCAAAGAAGAAGAAAAATTTATGGTTGTTGAAAAACTAAAAGAAAGGCTGAAAGGGCAACTTGCGCCCAACTTTCCGCCCATTGTGGATTTGATCGACATCGATGGGGTGCGGGTGGTCTTTGAAGATGGTTTTGCACTGGTGCGCGCGAGCAACACCACTCCCACGCTAGTAACCCGTTTTGAGGGCAAGGATGAAGCGAGCGCACAAGGCTACAAACAAGCGGTTCTAGAGTTATTGGGCCTTTAAACACCTTAGCGGTTTAAGGGCGGTTTGATTGGCTCTCGATAAGCTCTACGCGGGCACTAAAGGCAAGACACAACCACAAAGCCAAGGCCCCAGAGTCTTAGATTTTTAAAGGGTGGAAAGATTTTTGGAGTTTCCCCCCCACAAGGGGGAGGGGCAAGCGCAGCTTAGTCTTGGTTGTTGCTGTTATTGCTGTTATTGCTATTGTTGCTGTTGTTGCGGTTGCTGCTGCTGCTGTTATTGCTATTGTTGCTGTTCCTGCTGTTGCTGCTGTTGTTGCTGTTGCTGCTGTTGCTGCTCATAACATTCTCCTTCCTAAAAATTTGAAAACCCTAGGGGTCAAGCTTTCGCCTAACCTTTGGTTTTCATACCGCAGACTATACCAAAACTCTTGTTTACTTTGGTAAATGAAAGTTTTTTAATGCGATCACTTAATAGGCTTAAAGTTTCTTAAGTCCTGTTTGAAGTTCATTTTGCAATCCATTTATGGTCTAATTGCTTACAAATTTACCCAACTCTAGGGCCAAATATTTCCCCGTAAAGCTCCCCGTTTTGGCGTGGTTTTTAGCTAGAGTGGCGGGGTTACCTGTGGCGACAATTTGCCCGCCCCCCTCTCCGCCCTCTGGTCCCATATCGATGATGTAATCTGCGTTCTTAATGATGTCTAAATTGTGCTCGATCACGATCATAGAATTGCCCAACGCCACCAACGAGTGCAAGACATTTAAGAGTAATTGTATGTCCTCAAAGTGTAGCCCCGTGGTCGGCTCGTCTAAGATATATAAAGTCTTGCCCGTGTCCTTGCGGCTCAACTCTTTGGCTAATTTAATGCGTTGCGCCTCCCCCCCGCTTAAAGTCGTGGCGTTTTGGCCCAGCGTGATGTAGCCTAGCCCCACGGCGTTTAAAGTCTGCAATTTGGCGGCGATTTTGGGGATTTTGGCAAAAAACTCCAAAGCCTCCTCCACGCTCATGCGCAACACGTCGGCGATGGATTTATCCTTGATTTTCACGGCTAGAGTCTGCTCGTTGTACTTGCTGCCCTTACAACTGCCACACTGCACCAACACATCCGGCAAGAAATGCATTTCAATTTTAATTTCCCCCTCCCCGTGGCACTTCTCACACCGCCCCCCCCGCACATTGAAGCTAAAACGGCTTGCGCTGTATCCTAGCATTTTCGCATCCTTGCTTTGGGCAAAGAGCTCTCTAATGTCGTCCATCACCCCCGTATAAGTGGCCGGGTTGCTCCTTGGGGTTTTGCCTATGGGGGCTTGATCTAAATAAATCACCTTGTCTAAATGCTCCAAACCTTGCACAACCGCACCTCCCCCCCCGCTTTTTTTGGCGTGGTTTAGCTTTTCTTGGGCGATGGGTAAAAGAGTTTGTAAAATCAGAGAGCTTTTACCACTCCCACTCACCCCCGTCACGCACACAAATTGCCCCAAGGGGATTTTCACTTGCAAGTTTTTAATGTTGTGGATAAAAACACCTTTTAATTGCAAACAGGGGGAGTTTTTGGGCGGATTTAATTTGGCCCTTGTGATGTTCTTAATGCCTTGTAAATACAACGCCGTGGGGTGTGAGCTTTGCAAGAGTTTAGCGATGCTCCCGCTAAAGACCACCTGCCCCCCGTGCTTGCCCGCTTTAGGGCCAATATCCACGATAAAATCCGCCTGCTTGATCGTTTCTTTGTCGTGCTCGACCACGATTAAGGTGTTGCCCTTTTGTTGTAAATTCTTGAGGGTTCTTATGAGTTTGGCCGTGTCGCGCTCGTGTAATCCAATGCTAGGCTCATCCAACACATACAACACCCCTGTTAAACCGCTGCCAATTTGGCTGGCAATCCTGATACGCTGAGATTCGCCCCCGCTTAGGGTGCGTGCGTCCCGTCCCAAAGTGAGATAGCCCAAGCCCACATCCACTAAAAAAAACACCCGCTCGCTGATTTCTTTTAAAATCGGGGCGGCGATGCGCTGCTCTTGCGGGCTCAAATACGCAAAATGGGCCTTGTCTTTAAAAAACGCATGCACAGCGTTGATGGGCATGTCTAATAAATGAGCGATGCCAAGATTTGCCACCCGCACCGCCAAGGATTTTGGGTTGAGGCGCTGGCCCTTGCAACTCGGGCATGGCTTTTCGCTCATATACTGGTTAAGATCGCGCGTGTCTTTAAAAATATCATAGGCAATTTGGATCACACCCCTCCAAGGGCGTTTTAACTCACTCTGCCGCCACGAAAAGCAAATTTCTGTCCCATTGCCATAGAGCAAAGCCTCTTGCTGGATCGTGCTTAAGTCCTTAAAGCACACATTAGGATCGATCTGATGGGCGGCACAAAAGCCCTCAAAGAGCGCGCCGTAATAGTTATGATTCCAAAAAAACGCCTTTTTAATGTGGTTGGTGGGCGCGTTAGGATCTAGGATTTTTTGGGCATCTAGACTCACCTTTGCCCCAAGCCCGGCGCACTCAGGGCAAGCCCCCTTGGGGGAGTTAAAAGAAAAACTCAAGGGTTCTAAAGGCTCAAAGCTCACTTTACAAGCAAAGCAGGCCAAATGTTCGCTGTAATGGCGGATTTGGTTTGTTTCTAAATCCATCACTTCCGCCCTCCCATAGCTTTCAGATAGGGCCCGCTCGAGCGCGCTAGATAGGCGGGCTTGGTTGTCTGCACTCACTTCAAGGCGATCGGCCACGGCTTTAATGCTGTGTTTTTTATTCTTGGCAAGCTCTAAGGGCTCATCAAGGCGGGCCAAAACCCCGTCAATTTGCGCGCGCACAAAGCCCTTTTGGCGCAAGCCTTGCAAAATGTCGTTAAAATGCCCCTTTTTATTATCCACAAGAGGGGCTAAAATGAGGACTTTACGCCCCGCGTACTCTTGCAAGACTTGGGCGATGATGTCGCTAGCTTGCATGGAGGCAATGGGTGCGCCGCACAAGTGGCAGTGTTGCCTCCCCACTCTTGCAAAGAGTAGGCGCAAATAATCGTAAATCTCTGTGGTCGTGCCCACCGTGGAGCGGGGGTTTTTGGAAGTGGTTTTTTGATCAATGGCAATGGCCGGGATGAGCCCCTCGATTTTATCCACCGCGGGTTTTCCCACCTTGTCTAAAAATTGTCTGGCGTAGCTAGAGAGCGACTCCAAATAGCGCCGCTGCCCCTCGGCATAGAGCGTGTCAAAGGCTAGAGTGGATTTGCCCGAGCCACTAAGCCCTGTAAAAACGATGAATCGGTTTTTGGGGATTTCAAGGTCAATGTTCTTTAAATTATTCTCTTTTGCGCCGTGGATTTTAATGCTGTCTGGCAAATGCAACTCTTTTTGGTTAAAATAGCGGGCTATTATACTTAAATTCTAGAGGGGGCATGCAATAAAAAAATATAAAATTCTTGTTTTATGAGATTAAACATGCTATGATTGCGGTCTAATTTCACTTTTTATGATGAACTTTAAAGGATTGTGATGAGAAAGTTTTTACTGGGTGTTCCTCTAGCTTTTGGAGTTATGGGGAGTTTAGCAGCCGAAGAGAATGGGGTTTTTATCGGGGCAGATTACCAAATCGGGCAGGGCAGGATGAATACCAACCTGTATAACACAGTCGCCCCCAATGGCACATCATACCCTCCCGGGACATGGCATTACAATGACAATGGTGTTGTGTCGCCAAATACAAACTGGCAGGGGACAGACATTAGTTGGCATGGTAAATATGGCAATGGGGCAATGAATGGCTTTGGCGTGCTTGTCGGGCAGAAGTTTTTCTTTAAGATTCCCCATGCAAAGACCAAATGGCTGGGCGTGCGCTACTACGGCTTTTTAGACTACGGCTTTAGCGACTTGGGGCCACAATTAAGCCTCGTGGGCTATGACCAAAATGTCCGCTTAAGCATGGTTGCTTATGGGATCGGCGCAGACATCATGGGCAACTTCATTGACCGCAAGAATGCGAGCGTGGGCGTGTTTGGGGGCTTTGCCATCGGGGGCAACGCGTGGCAAGTCAATGCCGCCACCTTACACGCTTGGAAAGCCGCCCTTTTAGCCGCAGACCCCAGCGCTAACCTTTCAGGCTTGCCCCACCACGGCAACTTCAATGTGTGGTTAAACTTTGGCTTTAGGACAAACCTTTTCAAACACAATGGTTTGGAGCTGGGCGTGAAATTGCCCATGTTGGTTAATCCTTTCTTCCCCTCTAAGAGTGCGAACACAGGGGGGTATTATTACAGCTTGAAACGCGATTACTCTGTGTATGTGCGCTACCTCTACACTTTCTAGGCTAGCTTAGGGGGTCTTTGTAAAATCTTAATCGAGGTGGTGAAAAGCACCCCCTCAATGATCGCTGCCAACAAAAACGCATAATAAGTTTCCTCATTGATCGCCCCCACCCTTAGCCCCACGCTGGCGGTGGTTACGAGAAAAGTTAGGGGCATGGACGCGCTCATGGCAAACATGGCCGTGTTTTTCACACTTTTTAACTCCCCCTTGAAGACAACAAAGCTGCTAAAAAGGTGCAAGCTTGCCATGCAGGCGGCGACTAGGCCGGCGTGCGTGAGAAATTGCGGGTGGGTTAAAATCAAGCGCAAATCCAAAGTCGAGCCGACATGGATAAAAAACAGGGGGACAAAAAAACCAAAGCCGATGTCATTGAGCTTGTTAAAAAGTTCGTGCTTGTGGGGAAAAAAGGTCGAAATGAGCGTGCCAGCCAAAAACGCCCCCAAAACGAGCTCTAACTTCAGCCACGCCACAATCCCCACCAAGAGAAAAAAGAGCATGAGCGCAAAGCGCATGTCTTGATTTGCCTCGTTGCTTGGCATGATGAAAGCCTTTAATTTAGGAAACCACCAAAACAACACCCTAAAGGTGCGCACCAAGCGGGCGGTGATGAGCAAAAAGGCGAGCAAAATCCCCAAAGTCTTGAGTAAATCCGCCCCCAAGCCGTGTAGGTAAATCCCATCCACGACCACGAGTAAAATGATGCTGGTAAGCTCGCCTAGCACCCCCACTTTGAGCACAAGAGCCAACCACGGCTTGTCCTTGCCATAGTCGCGCACTAAGGTCATGATCATCCCCAAACTCACAATAGGCAAAGCGATGATGTAGAGGGCGGGCAGGTGCGCGCTTAGAGTGATCGTGCTAGATAGGGCATAGAGAATCCCAAAGTAGCCTAAGATTTTTTTTAATAAGCGGTGCTCCATCTGTTTAAAGACATACAAATCCACTTCCATGCCACACAGAAACATTAAAAACAAAAACCCCACTTCCGCCATCTCTCTAAAGCTCTCGTTAGGCTTTAAAAGCCCAAAATAGACCCCCAAAGTGCCTAGCAAAATCTCTAGCACCGCTACGGGCATTTTTAAAACCCGACTCGCATAGGGAGCCAAAACGATTAAGGGCGTGATCGTCACTAAAATGAATAAATCATGCATGGGCGCACAACTTTAGGGCTTTTAAAACGGCTTGTGGGTAAAGCCGATGCTCTAGAGCATGTACCCTTTTGGTGTAATTCTCTAGGCTTTCTAGGGGGTTTAGGTTTAAACGCTCTTGTAAAATCAACGCCCCGCTATCAAGTTCCTCGCTCACCCAATGCACGCTCACGCCTAACCCGCTTTGGCTATAAAAGCTGCGCTCCAGCGCCCTTGCCCCCTTGTGGTGGGGCAAAAAGGCGGGGTGGATGTTGATGGCTTTGTGGTGGGCTAGAAATTTGGGGCTTAAGATTTTATTATAGCCCGCACAGAGCAGTAGATCACACCCCTTAAAAGCGGTGATGAAGTCATCTTGCGTGCCGACCAAGTAAGGCATTTTAAGACTCACGCAACGCCTAAGCCCGTTTGCCTTTGGATTGTTTGTGGCGCACAGCACCACTTCTAGCCTTGTGGGGCTGTCTTGTCGTGAATAGACCTTGTGGTGTAACTTTTGGATGAGATTTTGCATGTTTGAGCCCTCGCCACTAAATAAAATGCCTAATTTTAAAGAGTGCATGGCGGGCATGTTAGCATGTTTTCTTAAGGGGGCAAAAACCCCCTTTTTGCTATACTAGGGGTTTATCTTGCAACTGGAGTTTTAATGCCGTCTAAAAAACACACTTTCCAAACGGAGATCAACCAACTTTTGGATTTGATGATCCACTCGCTTTATTCTCATAAAGAAATCTTTTTAAGAGAGCTCATCTCCAACGCCTCCGATGCCCTAGACAAGCTAAACTACATGGTCATCAGCGATGAGGCCTACAAATCCCTAGAGTTTCGCCCCCAAATCAACTTGAGCTTTAATGAAAAAGCCAAGAGCTTGACGATCGCGGATAATGGCATTGGCATGAGCGAAGAAGAGCTCATCTCTAATCTAGGCACGATCGCTAAGTCTGGCACGAAAAGCTTTTTGGCTAATTTAAGCGGGGATCAAAAGAAAGACAACGCACTCATCGGGCAATTTGGCGTGGGTTTTTACTCCAGCTTTATGGTCGCCAATAAAGTCGTGGTGCAGAGCAAAAAGGCCCTAAGCGAAGAGGCTTTTGCGTGGGTGAGCGATGGCAAAGGCTCTTATGAGATCAGCCCTTGCGTGAAAGAGGGTTTTGGCACAGAGATCACTTTATACCTAAAAGATGAAGAGGCGCAATTTGCCAACCGCTGGGAGATCGAGCACATCGTGAAAAAATACTCCGAGCACATCCCCTTTCCCATTTTCTTAAGCTACACTGAAACTAAAAGCGAGGGCGAGGGCGCAGACAAAAAAGAAGTTACAGAAGAGAAATGCACCCAAATCAACAGCGCCAAAGCCCTTTGGCGCATGCCTAAAAATGAACTCAAAGACGAGGACTACAAAGAATTTTATAAAAGTTTTGCCCACGACAACAACGCCCCTTTAGCGTGGATACACAACAAAGCCGAGGGGGTGTTGGAGTACAACACGCTTTTTTATATCCCCAGTGTCGCTCCCTTTGACATGTTTCGCGTGGATTACCAATCGGGCGTGAAACTCTATGTCAAGCGGGTTTTCATCACCGACAACGATAAAGAGCTTTTGCCCCAGTATTTGCGTTTCGTGCGGGGCATCATCGACAGCGAGGATTTGCCCTTAAATGTGAGCCGCGAGATTTTGCAACAAAACAAAATCTTAGCCAACATCAAAAGCGCCTCCACAAAGAAAATCCTAGCCGAGATTGAGAAACTAAGCCAAGATGAAAAAACCTACGAGAAATTTTACACACAATTTGGGCGGGTCTTAAAAGAGGGCCTACACAGCGATTTTGAAAACAAAGATAAGATTTTAGACTTATTGCGCTTTGTAAGCAACAAAAGCGAAAAACCCCTATCGCTCAAAGAGTATAAAGCTGGCATGCCCGCCGAGCAAAAGAGCATTTACTACATGGTGGGCGAAAGCCAAGACTTGCTCAAAGCGTCCCCCATTTTAGAAAAATACGCCCAAAAGGGCTTTGATGTGCTCTTAATGGGCGATGAGGTCGATGCCTTTGTGATGCCCGGGGTGAGTGAGTATGATAAAACCCCTTTGAAAGACGCGGCCAGCAGCGAAACCTTAAAAGAGCTAGGGCTAGCTGAGGTTAGCGAAGCGGAAAAAGAGGAATTTAAGGGCGTGCTAGAGGCGTTTAAAGAAGCCTTAAAAGATGAAGTCAAAGAGGTCGCCCTGTCTAAAGATTTGCACTCAGCGGTCGCGCTTGTGGGCGATGAACAAAACGCTATGATGGCAAATTTAATGCGCCAAATGGGCCAAAGTGTGCAAGAGCAGCCCAAAACTTTAGAGCTCAATATCGGGCATGCCATTATCCAAAAGCTTAAGGGCGTGGAGGATCGCACCCTTTTGGCCGATGTGGCGCACCTACTTTTTGACAGCGCGAAACTCTTAGAAAACGGGGCGTTGAAAAACGCCAAAGCCTTTAACGATCGGCTCAGTGCCACGATTTTACGCGCCTTTTAATGCGCCTTGCCCCCCTGCTTTTGTGCTTGCCCTTAATGGGTGAGCCCCTTTACATCGCTAGTGACATAGGCAACAAAGAGGGGTTTTTAGACTTTCTCAAGCTAGCAATCCAACAAGACACCGGGGTTGATGTTATTTTCTTGCCCCTAAAAAAAACCAAGCACCTTTGCCAAGTGTCCGCTTTTTTAATCTCTAAGGGCGCGCTACACACCCGCCACTTTTTAAAGGGCAAAAAGGGTGTCGCTCTTTTTCAAGAAAATTTTACGCTCTTGGGCGACAAATCCCTAGCCCCGCTTTTTGCGGGCAAAAACCCTCAGGCGGTGTTGCAAGAATTAGCCAAGCCCGCCCTAGCCAAACACTTAAAATTCATGCGCACCAACTTAAGCCCCCACAGGCCCCACGATTTAATCTTAATGAGCCAAAGGCTGTATGCGCAAAAAGCGCAAAATTTAAGCGTGCTTTACACCCCCTTGAAACTACGCTATTTGTGGCTCAACCCCTGCCACTCTCAAAGCGCGCAACCCGTATTCAAGTGGTTGCAAACCCACCAAGGGATTTTCACGGATTTTAGAGTCAATTACCAAAACATCTTCACCCCAATAGAGGACAACAAGCATGATTGATGTGATTGTTTTAGATTTTGGGAGTCAATACACCCAGCTTGTCGCCCGCCGTTTGCGTGAAGCGGGCGTTTATACTGAGATTTACCCCTACCACACGCCCACTGAAACTCTATTAGCAAAAAACCCAAAGGGCATTATTTTAAGCGGGGGGCCGGCAAGCGTGTATGCTAAAGACGCTTACAGATGCGATCCTGCGCTTTTTAACGCCAACTTGCCCTTGCTTGGCATTTGCTATGGCATGCAACTTTTAGTGGATACCTTTGGGGGGGCGGTGGTGGCGGCCAAAGCCCAAGAATTTGGCAAGGCACATTTAGAGCTGTTAGAGCCACACCCCCTATTAGAGGGCGTTGAGGATTTAAGCGTGGTGTGGATGAGCCATGCCGATCGGGTGGAGAGCCTGCCCTCTGAGTTCATCGCTTTGGCTAGGAGCGCTAACGCCCCTTTTTGTGCCATAGCGCACGCCACAAAACCCCTTTTTGGCCTGCAATTCCACCCCGAGGTCGTGCATAGCGCACAGGGGGCACAAATCTTAAAAAACTTTGCACTTGAGATTTGCGGGTGCCGCCCGTCATGGGACATGCAAGCTTTCGCCACGCAAGAGATCGCCAAGATTCAACAAAAGGTCGGCACGGATCGGATTTTGTGCGCGGTGAGTGGGGGCGTGGATTCAAGCGTGGTGGCAAGCTTGTGCTATAAAGCGGTGGGGGCGCAAACCGAAGTGGTCTTTGTGGATCACGGGCTTTTGCGCTTGGGCGAAAAAGAGCAGGTCATCCAGATGTTTGAAACCCTAAACATCCCTTTGCATGTGATAGACGCTTCTAGCTTGTTCTTAAACAGGCTTAAGGGGGTGAGCGCACCTGAAGTGAAGCGTAAAATCATCGGCAACACTTTTATAGAAGTTTTTGAGCAAAAAGCAAAAGAGCTAGAGCAAGGGGGCAAGATCAAATACCTGGCACAAGGGACTTTATACCCCGATGTGATCGAGTCTGTGAGTGTCAAAGGCCCTTCTAAAGTGATTAAGTCGCACCACAATGTGGGCGGGTTGCCTGAAAAAATGGACTTTGTGCTGTTAGAGCCTTTAAGGGAGTTGTTTAAAGATGAGGTGAGGGCTTTGGGGGCACAACTGGGCTTGCCAGCAAACATGCTAAAGCGCCACCCCTTTCCCGGTCCGGGCTTGGCGATTCGCATTTTAGGAGCTATCGATTACGATAGTCTAGAAATCGTACGCCGTGCTGATGCCATTTTTATCCAAGCCCTGCACGATGCCAAGCTTTACGATTCTGTGTGGCAGGCGTTTTGCGTGTTACTTAATGTGCGCTCTGTGGGGGTGATGGGGGATAACCGCACCTACGACAACACCCTAGCCTTGCGGGCGGTTTGTGCCAGCGATGGGATGAGCGCGCACTTTGCGCCCTTACCTTTTGACTTTTTAGAGAGCGTGGCTAACCAAATCATCAACAAAGTGAAGGGGATCAATCGGGTGGTTTATGACATCACTTCTAAGCCCCCGGGGACGATTGAGTGGGAGTAGCCCTAAAAGGGGTGTATGCGATCAGCGATGAGGAGCTGACCCCCTATGATAAATTGCCTCATATGCTGGAGCTGGCGATTAGGGGCGGGGTTAGCCTTTTTCAATTAAGGGATAAAACCCACAGCGACACAGAGTTATTGAGTCTTGCCCAAGATTTAGCCCGCTTGTGCGCTAAAAATCATGTGGGCTTTATCATCAACGACCGCCTAGAGTTGGCCCTAAAATGCCACGCCTTTGGGTTGCACTTAGGCCAAGAGGACATGCCCTTAAAAGAGGCGCGCAAACGCTTTAAGGGGGTGATTGGGGTGTCGTGCTATGGCGATGTAAAAAGGGCAAAAGAAGCGCAAGACTTAGGGGCTGATTATGTGGCTTTTGGGGCGTGTTTTGCCTCCAGCACAAAGCCTAGTGCGCGCACCATTTCCAAAGAAGTCTTTATACAAGCTAGGGCGCATTTAAGCCTGCCCCTTTGCGCCATAGGTGGGCTAAACCCGCACAATCTAGCCACTCTGCCCTCCCTTGACTTGTGCGCTGTGATCTCTAGTCTATGGCTAGGCGACATCACCCAAAACGCCAGAGATTTAAAAGAAGCGCTGCGCCTTAAGTTTTAAGCTAAATGTTCTGCGCTTGCCCCCATTTACGCTCTTGGCTGTGCCATTGCCCTCTTGAAAATGGCGTTTAAGCAGGCTAGGCGTTTTTGACTTATTGCACTAAAATCTTACAAACGCGACTTGTTTTTCTCTAGCACCTTAAAAGTGCTCAAGACATGCTCTAAATGCTTTGGCTCAAGTCCGTAGATTTTTGCCGCAATGATTAGGTCTAATTTGGCGCGCTTGAGCGCGAGCTCTTGGGAGTCTTTAGGGATGAGGGGGCTGGCACTCAAACCTGCAAAAGCCCCGTCTGTTGCTCTGCATGCACTGCCTCAACGATGGGGGCAAAGTGGCCTTAGCAGTCGTGGTGCCACCCTAGGGCACTCTTAGAAACTTGCAAGTAAGGGGGGTTTTGCAAGATTTCTTTTAGACTAGGCTGGGGCATGGGCAACTGGAGCAAATAGATTTTAGAGATGAGGCTACCCCGCCATATTTGCTAAAGCTTGGGCGCAGATTTTAAAAACCCAAGCAAAAGGGGCAACACCTCCTGATAAAATTTTAGTACAACAACTTTGTTTGCACGCCATAGAGCAAGCGGTCAAATAAATACCGGTGGTCGGTGCTAAAATTGTATTGTGCATGCACAAGTTGGCGGAGGCGATCAAACACCGCACTATCCACGAGCAAGACCGTGAAGGTTTTGTCGTAACGGGCTAAGGGGACGATGGTTTTTTCTTTATAAACCTGTGTGCTGTCTATGGCCTTGTCAATGCTAAGAAGCAAGACATTTTTAAGGTGTTCGGACTTGAGGTGGTGCGCACTCAAGGTTTGGCTTAGGTTGTTGTAAAGGGAAAAGGTGAGTTGCCGTCTAGCGTTAAAATACGCGCTCTCTCGTGCATCTTCGGGGGTTTTTGCCTGATCATCGCTCACCCCATAGCCCACTAAGAAACGCCCGCCTTTTTGCACCACTGAAATGGTCTTGGGTTTAGATTGTAGTTGCGGTTGCGGTTGCGGTTTAGATTGTGGCTGTGGTTGTGATTTAGATTGCGGTTGTGGTTGTGGTTTGTGTTGGGCTTGAGGCTTTGGGGCGGGCTGTTTTGGGGGAGTTTTAAGCTTGGTGTCTAACGCGTTCATTTTGCGCTCATCTGTGGTGACAGCACTTTTAAGCTGCTCAATTTGTTGCTCTAGCGCGCGAGTCTCTTTGGCTTGCTCTTTGGCTTGCTTACTGGGTTTTTCTTTTTTTTGTGGTGGAGGGGTGGTGTCGGGGTCCGCGCTTTGGTAAACACTGCAACCGAAAAACACAGACCCACACAGCATCCCCGCTAAAATCGCTTTCTTTGACAAAATAGCCCCTTGACTTTAAAATAAATAGGCATTATAGCACAGAATAAAACATGCTAGAATAGGGTTTATTTTTAAAGGAGTTTTTATGGGAAACAAACAAGCAGAGACCAAAGATTTAGAACACAGATGGGATTTAAGCGCACTTTTTAAAGACCAAGAATCCCTAGATCGACATTTAAGCGCGTGGGATGGAAAAGTGGCGGATTTTGAGAAAAAACACGCCGGGACTTTTGCTAGTGTAGAGCCTGAAGACTTTGGCGGTGTTTTGGCAGAGTATGAAACTTTAAGCGAGGGCATTTCTCGGGCCATGAGTTATGTCTTTTTGATTTTCTCAGTGGATGCCAAAAGGAGCGACCTTTACGCCAAATACCAACTTCTATGCGCCGACATGGGCAAGCATTTACTCTTTGTAGAAAACGAATTTTGCGCCCTAGAGAGCGAAAAACAAGAGGCGTTGATTGCCGCCACGCCCAAATACGCCTATTATTTGCGCCTGCTTTTGCGCCAAAAGCCTCATATGTTGAGCCTGCCTGAAGAAAAGGTGCTCTTGGCTACTTGTGGCGTGGGCGTGGAGGCGTTTTCTAACTTGTTCGATCAAGTCATCACCTCTTTAAAAATGCCCTTCCAAAACAAAATGTTGAGCGAAGAGGAGATTTTATCCGAGCTGCACAACCCCGATCGCAAGCTACGCAAACAGGCCCAAAAAACCTTGACAAAGTCTTTAAAAAAACAGGAGCTGGTGCTGACCTATGTGTTAAACATGGTGCGTAAGGACTTACACATTGACACCAAATTAAGGAATTACGAAAAGCCCGAAACCTTTAGGCATTTATCAAACCAAATCCCACAAGCCAGCGTAGATAGCATGATCGAGATTGTAGAAGAGCATTATCCCCTAGTGCATCGCTACTACAAAAGCAAGGCAAAAATCCTAGGGCATAAACTTAAAGATCACGACCGCTATGCCCCCATTGAGTCTAAAGAAGCCCCTTTAAGCTACAAGGAGGCTTTGGATTTGGTTTGCAAAGCTTACCAAGAGTTTTCGCCCAAGTTTTACGAGATTGTCAAAAAGGGCATTGAAGAGGGTTGGGTCGATTCACACCCTAGGGCGGACAAAAGGGGCGGGGCATTTAGCGATAGCACCGTGCCTAGCGCGCACCCCTTTGTGCTCTTAAACTTTACGGGCAACCGCCGTTCAGCTTTCACCATCGCGCATGAGTTTGGGCATATGATCCACCAAACTTTGAGTCGCCAAGTGGGCTATTTAAACACCAACACCCCCTTAACCACGAGCGAAACCGCCTCTGTCTTTGGCGAAATGCTTTTATTTGAAAACCTCAAAAAAGACCTAGACAAGAAAGAGCTTAGAGGCATTTATGCGGGCAAATTAGAGGACATTTTTTCGACCATGTTTAGGCAAGTGGTGATGACAAATTTTGAAAGGCGCATCCACCAATGTGGGGAGCATTTTGAAGAGCTAAAAACCAAGGACTTTGACAAGATTTGGCAAGAGGAAAACGCCAAAATGTTTGGCAAAAGTTTAAAGCTTAGTAAGAATTACGCCCGCTGGTGGAGCTACATCCCCCACTTCATCCACTCGCCCTTTTACTGCTACTCCTACAGCTACGGGCAATTATTGGTGTTGGCACTCTTTGGACTGTACCGCTCTAAAGGAAGTGCAAGCGAGAAACAAGACTTTGTAGAAACTTACACGACCTTTTTAAGCAAGGGCGGCAGCCAAAGCCCCGAGGAATTGGTGGGCATGTTTGGCCTAAACATCGCCGATAAAGAGTTTTGGAAAATCGGCATGCACGAAGTGGAGAAAATGCTAAACGAATTTGAGGACTTGCTTTGATGGACACTTTGCAAAGATACAAGGCGATGAGCGACCAACATTGTTTGGATTGCCTGCATTTTTTGCACGAAACCCGCACGCATTTTAGCATCTTTTGCTCTCTAGCACAGGTGTATTTTGACCCCCCTCTGCCTGAGGAGCAACGCGCCGACTTTGGCAGTTTTGTACTCTTTGTGCTGGCGGGCTACACCTTTGAAAGCCTAAAAATTTATCCAGAGCTCTCTCACATCAGCTTTGAGGCGGGGCTGGGCGATAATTTTGAAACCACGGTAAAAATCGCCCTTGAGGGAATTGTGCAAATCATCGTCAAAGACAAAAACGACTCTAATGTCGTGCTGTTTAACCGCTGCGATCCGCACAGCATTTTTGCCGACAGCGCCGCCGAGGCCCTACAAAGCTCGAAGGACGCGATTTTGTCCGACCCTAGAAATCAAGAAGTCATCGCCACTTTACAGAAAGAACCTTAAATGAGCCTACTCACCTTAAAAATCCGTGTTTTTAAATTTGACCCCAAATTCGATTACAACCCCGCCTATGTGCTTTATTGTGTGGGCTACAACCCCAATGGGCGTTTAAAGGAAGTGCTAGAGAGCATCCCTAATTTAGCCTACGACTCCCTGCACTTGGGGCTAAAGATCAACCAAATCGCCGTGTTTGAGGATTTAGAGTTGAGCGCGCTCATCGCACGCTTTGGCAAAGAGTGGGTGCTCGAGCCTTTAGCTATCCCTTATGCCCGCCAAGATTTGCTTTTAAATGAAGAGGCACTGCTCGAGCCTTACGCAAACTTCTTTAAAAGCGCGCCCTTTTTGACTGAAGAGGAAAAAGCTGAACTTGCCCGCTACACCAACATCAACACCTTAACGCCCAAACAGCACGAGGGCTACTTTGGGGACGGCTTTTTTTTATACGCGAAGTGGCTGATGGAGCGCTACCCGCACAGAAGCCCCGAGATTTTACAAAGCATCGCTGACAAGGCGCATGGCGTGATGTATTTTGTGAGCTTGAAAGAGCGCATATTCCCTAAAAACGATGCACTGGACATGGAGATTTACAGCCTGCAACAAATGCTCATCAATGGCTCAAAGTGCCCGCTTGCTAGCAACCCATGGACTGGTTTAGGCAACATCACCTACAATTTCAGCAAGCCAGACACGCAAAAAACAGCCCCCTATCTGCTCTACACGGCCTATGCGCAAAGCTTTAATCCCGCTTCGCTTTTACAAAGCACCCGCCTTTTATTGCAAAAACTCCAATTAGACTTTTTAGAGTTGCCTTGTTGCTTTGATGGAGGGTATTGGGGGCGTTTGGGCGATTTAGAAAAGTTTCTTACAGCCAATGCCTATAACTTGAGTCTAGCGCACAAGATCGGGGGAGTGTTGCTGTGCGCCGATGAGGATGCTTACAGCAACGCCAACTACGCCAAGCAGGTTTTAGACAACGAGCCCAGCCTTCAAGAGCGCGTTAATAAAAACCTAGAGCCCTATGGCTTAAGATACACCCCGCAAGCTAAGGCCCTCTATTTAAACGACTTGTTGGAGCAAAAGCTTTTAAAGCTAGAGCCTAAAACCCCCTTGACAAATTTTAGTGCCGTGTTGTTTTCGGCGAATGGGGAGGACTTGGGCTTGTTTAAGTGGTTAGATTTACAGGTGCAAAGCCCGCTTTTTGCTAGAGAATCCTACGCCCATTTATTAGATGTCGATCGCTCTATGGCCTTAAAAGAGTCTGCGCGTATCCGCTATGAGGGCATCGATTTGGGCGTGGATTTTTTAATCACCGGCGCACTTAGCCAATTTTATCTATTCGACACTTTAGCCAAACAAGCGTCCAATCTTTACCAAAGGGATCACGACAGCACGAGTACATTATTTGCATCCCAAGTGGTGTTGTTGGCTTTGGGCGAGAGGGATTTAAAGGCTTTGGGCCTAGACACACATAAAAATGCCTTTAACTTCTTATAAAGGGTGTGCTTGAAAGCGGGGCTAAAAATCCTATTTGCGATCGCGTTGGGCCTTGCTTGGTACATTGTCAATGGCGAAACTTCCGGAGATTTAGCCCTCATGATTTTCTTTTTTGTGGCGTTCTTGCTACTCATCAAACCTATATCCTTTCAGCCCCCCGAAAAAAGGGAGGACTACATCCAACAACTCAAAAGGAGCTACGAGCGTAAAATGGATTTACAGAAAAAAGAGAAAGAAGAAAAGCGGCGCTTAAATCAAGCCGCCACGGAGCGGGACTATAAAAAACGCGACAGCAACACGAGTTTGATTTAATGTTAGAGGTGGTGTTAATTTTGGGAGTGGTGGTGGTGTTGGTGTATTTGTACTACACCTTGCAAGAATATCTAAAAAATCCGCTCAAAAGCCCGGTTGAGATCAAAACGCAAGAGTTTAGCCCAGCTGAAACCTATGTCTTGCCCACACCCCTAGACGCGCTTAAAAGCAGCGAGGCGGGGCTTTTTGCTGCCTTAATGGGCGTGTTTAGCAAGCACATCAAAGAAACCCCCTTAAGCCAAGCCCTAAGCGCAGCGTTTTTAAAAGACTTGAGCCAATCGCACAATAAAGATTTAGACCTGCTCACAGACATTTACAAAGGGGCCAATGAACCCCTAGAGTCGCTGTGCAATGAGCTTACCAGTTTAGCACACGGAGAGTATAAAAAACGGGTGAAGTGGGTCGAATTGCTTTTTGTGCTGGCTTACAGCGATGGAGCTTTGGGGGACGCAGAGAAAGAGGCTTTATTAGACATCGGGGCGTTTCTGGGGCTAGAAAATGCGGATTTTAACCAACTTTACGAAGGCTTTGAAAATTTGAGCTTTAGTCCTTTGGAGAGCCTAGAAATAACAGACTTGGAGAGTTTTAAGGCCAAAGTGCAAGAAAAGCACTTGAATTTGTTTGACCCCAAGAAATGGAATAAAAGCTACTTGCCAGATTGTATGCTAGAGTTGTGGCAACTTCTTAGAAATCCGCAAAGTGAGAATTGAACATTCTAAAATAGCTTTGTAAACAAAAAGAAAACATGTTAGAATATCCCTTTATTTTTTATGAAGGGAGAGATGGCGGTGAAGAAAACCTTAGTTTGGTGCGCCCTAGCATGTAGTGGCGTGGAGGGGCTAGAGTTTGGCGAAATGGGGAACACCAGCTTTGGCATGGGGGGGGCGGGCGTGGCCCTTGAAAACTCCGCCTGGGGGCTGTATTACAACCCCGCCTTGCTAGACATGGACGATCGCACTAAATTGGGCTACAGCTTTGGCATGGGGGTGCGCGATAAAAATATCTTGCCTTTAGCCTCCAGTGCTTTGCAGGGCTTTAGCCTAGATGATGTCAGCCAAATGGCAAGCCAACTTCCTGTATCGGACATACAAAAGTTTTTAAACGGGGGGAGCATCAGCGTGGATGCCAACCAAAGTCCAGAAGCGAGGACACTTGTGAATGTGGGCAATGCCTTAAAAGACTTTTTGGGGTTAAACGGCTTGCATCTCAATTCTCAAAATGGCATCGTGGTGCAATTTAGCCCCAAAGTTAAAAAGGTTAAGGGCGGGATTGGGTCGTTTGGGGTGGGGATTTTTGGCAGTCTTTTTGCGGGGGCAAGTGGGGTGGCTGACCCACGCTACAACCAAATCATTTTACCCGTTTCTGTAGGTGGGCACAATATTTACGCAGGCGCACAAATCAACCCCAACAGCATCACTTTCCAACAAAGCACCCAAAGCGCATATTTAAATTCTTCCTTGCTTTCTCCCAACGCCAACAACGCTTTAAGGGTGCAGGCTCTTGGCATAGGCAGTGTGCCGATCGGCTACGCTAAGGGCTTTGACTTAAAAAAGGCGGGGCGAATCTCTGTAGGCGTAACCTTTAGGTATCTATACACCTTGAGTTATGGTTTTGGGGTGAATGGGGGTGGGAGTGCTTTTTTACACAGAGCTGAACAATTGGTGGACAACTTCTCTTTTAGCATGCAAGACATGGTGCGCCAAAGCCACTTTGGGCTGGATTTGGGCGGGGCTTACCGCATTAAGGGCTTTACGGTGGGGCTTGTGGGCAAATACTTAAACGCCCCCAAAATCCGCTACGCTTATCTACCCAGCATGCGAATCGACCCGCAGGTGCGGCTAGGGCTGGGCTATCGCTGGAAATGGCTCAATTTGGCGATGGATTTTGACTTGACTTCCAATAAGATGGTGATGTTAGATAAACGCAGCCAAATGATCGGCGGGGGGGGTGATGTTTAATTGGAAGTGGTTTGGCTTAAAACTGGGGGCCATGGGCAATGTGGCTAAAGAGGGCTTGCACCAAGGCGTGATTTTAACGGGCGGGATACGCCTATTCAAGGTGATCGACATTTCTGTGCAATCGAGTCTGCAAATGGTGGCTTTAGGGGGCGCAGGAGCACAAGGACTGCTAGGCAGCCTTTCTCATCTTAAAATCCCCAATTACCTTGCCATGCGCATAGGCGGGGGTTGGGAGTGGTAGTTTAAAGCCCCTTAACCACTCGCACGGTCGCCTTAGCGATCGCCAGCTCTTCGTTGGTGGGCACTCTTAAAATGGGGAGTTTGCGTGCTTGGCTTAAAAGCGCAATGCCCGGGCGTGGGTTGGCGTTCACTTCTTCATCTAAGAAAACCCCAAAGTTTTCCAGCCCACGACACACAGCTTGACGCAATTTGGCGCTGTTCTCCCCCACGCCGCCCGTGAAAATGATCGCATCTAAAGCCCCGAGCACAAAGGCGTAAGCCCCGACATATTTTTTAATCCGGTGTGCATAAATGTCAAAGGCCAGCTTGGCCCGCTCATCGCCGGCGTTGATGCGTTTTTCGATGGCGCGCATGTCGTTGTCCCCACAAAGCCCCTTAAGTCCGCTTTCGTGATTGAGCATATGCACCACCTCTGCCGTGTCCTTGTTGGTGAGTTGCCCGATATAGCCAAGCAATGCCGGGTCTAAATCGCCCGAGCGCGTGCCCATCACCAGCCCCTCTAGGGGGGTAAGCCCCATCGAGGTTTCTACACTCTTGCCGTCTTTAATGGCGCACACACTCGCCCCATTGCCAAGGTGCAAGGATATGGCGTTGAAGTTACAATAAGGGATGTGTAAAAAGCGGGCGGCTTCCTGCGCCACAAAGTCGTGGGAAGTGCCGTGGAATCCATAACGGCGGAGTTTATGAGTCTCATAAAGCTCATAGGGCAAAGCGTATATAAAGGCGTGGGGGGGGATGGTTTGGTGGTAAGCGGTGTCAAACACGGCGACCTGGGGGAGGTTTGGCACTTGCGCTTGCATGGCCTTGATCCCGGCTAAGTGGGCGGGGTTATGCAAAGGGGCTAAGGGGCACAAGTCTTCTAAATGCCCGATCACCTCTGGCGTGATTAAAGTGGGCTTGATGAATAAATCCCCCCCCTGCACGACTCGATGCCCCACGCCATCGATGTGTTCTAAACTTTTTAAAACCCCCATCACTTGCAATTTTTCTTGCATTTTTAACAGCCCATGGGCGTGGTCGGTGATTTTTAGGGTTTCACTCTGCGAGGCTTTGGTGCTGGTGCTGATGCTGATTTTGCCTTCAGGCTCGCCTATCCGCTCTACAAGGCCTTTAGCCAAAACCATGCGCTTTTCCATGTTAAAAAGCTGAAACTTGATCGATGAGCTGCCTAGATTTAAGACTAAAACACGCATTTACAGCCCCTGCGCCTGGATGGCGGTGATGATGATTGTGTTGATGACATCCTCCACTAAACAGCCCCGGCTCAGGTCATTGACCGGCTTTTTAAGCCCCTGCAACACGGGGCCTATGGCTAGCGTGTGCGCGCAGCGTTGCACCGCCTTATAAGCGATGTTGCCCGCATCCAAGTCGGGAAAAATAAAGACATTGGCATGCCCGGCCACTGGGCTACCCGGCATTTTCTTAGACCCCGTGGCCATGTCCACGCTGGCGTCAAATTGCAAGGGGCCATCTAAGGCCAGTGTGCCATCCATCTCTTTGGCGATCTGCACGGCTTTAGCCACTTGATCCACATCCGGACCCTTGCCTGAAGTGCCGGTGGAGTAAGAGAGCATGGCCACTTTGGGCTCAAACCCAAAGGCTTTGGCGGTTTTGGCAGAAGCTAGGGCGATTTGGGCGAGCTCTGCGCTGTTAGGGTTAGGGTTAATCGCACAATCGCCAAAGACATAGACCTTTGTTTCAAGACACATGAAAAACACACTGGAGACTAAATTATTGCCCGGGGCAAGTTTTATGATTTGTAAAGCCGGGCGCACGGTGTCGGCGGTGGTGTGAGTCGCCCCTGAAACCATCCCATCGGCATGGCCTAAATGGACCAACATGGTGCCAAAGTAAGTGGGGGTTTTTATGAGCTTTTGCGCCTCTTCTAGGCCTAAACCTTTGCTTTTGCGTAGTTCATATAAAGTGTTGGCAAACTCGTCTAGAAGCGGAGAGGTCTTGGGGTCTAAAATTGGCGTGTCCTTTAAATCCAGCCCCAAATCTTTAGCGTCCCTATCAACCTTGTCTTTTTGTCCGAGCAAAATTAACTTTGCTGCTTTTAATTGTAAGATCGCATGCGCTGCCTTTAAAATCCGCGCATCGCCGCTTTCAGGCAAAACAATGGTCTTAAGGTTGCTCTTGGCCCGCTCTAAAATTTGTTGCTGGAAAGCAAGTGGGCTTAAACAAGTGGGCTTTGCACCCTCAAGGGCATTAAAGGCTTCTTTGGCCTGCTCTGGGGGGGTGCTTAAATCTAGGGTTGTGGCTGTGCTTGTCTTGTCTTTGGTGAGAAATAGAGGGCTTAAAATCCCCACTTGTTGCCAATACTTGGTAGCAAAGCCCATCTGTGCCCCCCCATTCTTCAAAACTTGCACCACGACTAAATTTAAGTGTCTTGCCAAATCTTCTTCAAGATTCGAGTAGAGTTTTTGCGATTCTGTGAAGTGGTTTAGGCGATCCTTGAAGGGGCATGCCCCCATCAACACATAATCGTGGGCCGCATGCAAGGGGGCATAAAGATTTAAAATATGCGTAAAAAACGCCTCTTTGTTGGTGAACAACAGCTCACACACCCCATGTTTTAAATCCTTTGTGGGTGCAAACACGCACACACTTTTACCATAATGCTCACAAAGGGCTTGTAAAAACTCCAACGCCTCTTGCTCCAACTCGCTGGGGGCTAAAACCAAAATTCCTTTTGCCATGCTTCTCCTTTGCAAAAGAAGCATTATAGCCTACGGACATTAACAAGCCTTGGTTGCTAGGGTTTTTGGGCCAAGAGTGTTACAAGCTGTAATGCTAGCTCTTGGGGCGCACTGCTGGCCTCTAATTTAAAAGTTGCCATCCCCTCATAAAGTGGGGCTCTTTGTTGGTAAAGGGCGTGCAGACTCTCTTTGTCTTTAAAGAGCGGGCGAGGGTTAGAGTCGTTTAAAAGCCGTGCGTAAAGGCCCTCAAAATCTAAATGCAAATAAATTAAAGTGCCTTTTAGGCGCACTTGAAGGGGCAAGCCTCCCCCTGTGGCGATGACTAAGGGGCTTGGCACTTGATTTAAACACGCCACCAAGTCCTTTTCTAAATGCCTAAAATATTTCTCCCCCTTTTCTTTAAAAATCCGCTCGACACTTAAGCCTTCTTGGGTGGCAATTTGTAAATCCGTGTCTAAAAATTTATAGCCCAACGCCTTAGCAAGATGAGCGCCCACGGTGCTTTTGCCACAGCCCATAAACCCAATGAGCCAAATTTTATTTAAAGAGAGTGGGGCCGGCATAGGGGGCATGGCTTGCCATTTCGATTTCTAATAAGCGGTTGTATTTGGCGGTGCGCTCGCCTCTCGTGGGCGCGCCGGTTTTGATCTGTCCCGTATTCATCGCCACGCTAAAATCGGCGATGAAACTATCCTCGCTCTCCCCGCTTCTGTGGCTCATCACACAGGCATAGCCCGATTTTTGCGCCAAGCGCATGGTTTGCATGGTCTGTGTGAGGCTACCGATTTGGTTGGGTTTAATCAAAATGGCGTTGGCTAAATTTTTCTCTATGCCCTCTTTTAGCAACGACTCGTTGGTTACAAACAAATCATCGCCCACCAACTGCACTTTGTCGCCTAGTTTTTGGGTGATCTGGGCCCACCCGCTGTAATCCTCCTCCCCCAACGCGTCCTCAATGGATACAATGGGGTATTTCTCTACAAGGTGGGCGTAATACTCAATGAGCGCGCCCGTCTCCAGCTCCTTATCCTCGCCCGCCAGCACATAATTGCCATTGATGTTTAAAAGCTCACTGCTGGCGATGTCTAAGGCTAGGGCGATTTGTTCCCCGGGTTTGTAGCCCGCTTTTTCAATGGCTTTTAGTATCCACTCTAGCGGCTGGGCGTTGTCCTTAAAATCGGGCGCAAACCCGCCCTCATCGCCCACGCTTGTGGGTTGCTTGGCATCGGCTAGCATCGTCTTTAGGGTGTGGTAAACCTCCACACTTGCCCTTAGCGCCTCTTTAAAACTTGTAAAGCCTAGGGGCATGATCATATACTCTTGGAAGTCTAGGCGGTTGTTGGCGTGCACCCCGCCATTGATGATGTTAAGCATCGGGGCGGGCAAGACATTGGCGTTGAGTCCGCCTAGATAGGCATAAAGGGGCAGGTTTAAAGAGTGCGCCGCCGCGCGCGCCAGAGCCATAGACACGCCCAGCACGGCATTAGCCCCTAAGTGGCTGTAATTGGGTGTGGCGTCTAAACTTTGTAAGAGTTGGTCGATCTTGGCTTGGTTGTAAGGGTCTTGCCCGATCAAGGCTTCTTGAATCGCCCCATTGACAAAACCACACGCCTTTGTTACCCCCTTGCCTAAGAAACGCCCCGGCTCTTTATCGCGCAACTCTAGGGCTTCTTTTTTGCCCGTGCTTGCGCCGCTTGGCACGATGGCGTGCCCTAAAACCCCCCCACTTAAAGCCACTTGCGCCTTGAGCGTGGGGTTGCCCCGACTATCCAGCACCTCATAAGCTTTCACCGATTCGATTTGCATGGTTTTCCTTGTCTTAAATCTTGCATTTGAAAACAAACATGTTAGCAGAATATGGGAAGTTTTGCGAAGGGGGGTAGGTTTCTAGCCGTAGAAAGTGCCGATATAGCAAAATCTCTCTCATAGAAAGGCGGTGATGGACAATGGCAAAGACAAATGGCGGTAAAAAAATCGTGCGTGTGTCCCCCTACACAAAAAAAGACGGGACTCAAGTTAAAGGGCATGGACGCTCCACGCCCAATAAATAGGCTTTAAAAAGCCGCCCACTACACACTACACTTAGGGAGAGCCCCCACCTTTGGGCGTATCCCCCCTTTATCCCCCATTTCTACCCCCACCTTTTAAGGCTAGGATTGTGGGGGATTGCCCCCATTTTTGGCTTTGGGGGGTTTAGACGCTCAAACAAAGATTAGCCCCATTTGTGGGGGCGTTGGGGGTTTGCCCCACAGTTACAGCTTAAATATTCCCTGACCCATAGACATGAAATTCAACGCTCCCCTCAGCCGTTACCTTTTTTGACCGAGCGTCATCGTAGTAAGGTATGGCAAACGCTCTAAATTTAGCATGGACAAAGTTGAAAAGATTATCCACATAAAAGAGATTTGCCCATTTACTCCTTTCAAATCTTGCATTTGAGCGGTTTGTAGCACGGGCAATGTCATAGATTTTGCCCTCGGCTAACTCTAGCAAGGGTTGATAACGCTCAATGTTGCCTAAACCGATACGCTTATTAATCGCCCTCGCCCAACTTAAATTTTCTAGCAAGGTTAAAAGCACTTGGTAGTGCCTACAATGCAAGGCGACAAACTCTTGAATTTGGATACACTCCATGAGCCTATCCATAAATTCTATGGATTGTTCGACCGCTAGCTCAAAGCTGTCTAAATTATCCAAACCCTCATAAGGCAGATTGTCCGTTGAAGGGCGTAAGCTCCTAGCACACTCGCCACTGCCTAACTTTGCCCCCTGTTTAAGGTAGGCGTTGCGTTGCTCATCTCTTTCCTCTGCCGTATATCGACTACCCATCATATTTGCATAGACAAAGTCAGCTAAATAGCTATACCCGTCTGCATAGCCCAAATCAATGGCTTTTTGAAAAAGGGGCATGCTCTCTTGGTTGTCAAAGCCCGCAACTTCTTTGGCTATCTCGCCTAAAAGTGCGTAAGCCTCCGCATCGCCTTTTTCCGCTTGCACTTTTAAAAGCCTAATGGCTTGTCTGTAATATTCTTTGGCTCTGTCGCTATCCTTGTATTGAAACATTTGCCCTAGCGCAAAATACCCCCGCCCCTCGCCTAAGCCCACCGCTTTTTCAAACAACTCTTTGGCTTTTTCTTGGCAATTTGTGAGCGTTTTGTCTTTAAAAACTTGACAATGTTGAAAAATTTTTAAATAATCCTCACTCTCTAGGTCATCTTTTAAAGGGTTTAAGGTATTGAGCACCTCCTGCCCACTAAATGCCTCCCCACTCCCATACTCCACAACCTGCACATCTCCATTTTCCATATACACCTTACCCAGCTCCACCAAAGCTTGCACGGAGCCTAGTTCTATGGCTTTTTCAAAACAACGCATGGCGACATTGTCATCGGGGTATAACACAATCCCCTCATACGCCATTTTACCCAGCTCTAGCCAAGCCCCAGCACTGCCCGTATCTTTGGCTTGCATGTAATCTTTAAAGGCTTGTAAGGTGTTCGCCCCATATTGCCATAGGGGTTTGACTTCAGGGGCATTTGTGTTTTGGGCTGTTTGTGTGCTTTTGGCTGTTTGTGTGGCTTGTGGGGGGTTAGTGTTTTGGCTTGTATTGGTGTTTGCCCCTTGTAATAAATCTGTGTGGCTCTCTTGCAAGGCAGTTAACAAGACTTCTAAATCCTCTAGGGATTTGGCGAGGTTGTTAGCTTGCTCTAAAGCTTGGGGGCTTGCTGTGGCAGAGTTTAGGGCATTTAACGCCGCGTTTGTTTTCACTTTGCATTTTTTAAATTGTGCTAAAGCGTTTTCTAATTCTGTGTCGTCCTCTGTGCTTTGGTTGTAGACATTTTCTAAAGCTTTACTAAAACTGGCGAGTGCGTCTAAAAGCTGATGAAATTTTGTGCTTAAATCCTCTAGCTCTTCTTTAAAGGGGGTTAAATCACCCCCCCNNGTGGCTTTTAACTCTTGGCTTAGATGATTGTATGCTTGTTGCATGCTTGTCCTTTGTGCTGAAAATAAATAGGGAGTGTAGCAGAGGGGGGGAAACAAAGTATTAATATCCAAATGCAAAATCTCAAGCCAAAGTTGGGGATAAGACAGGGGAGAATAAGGCTTAAAGGGCATTGCCACAAAGATAACCCACTTGGGAGCTGGGCTTGGGAGGTGGGGCTTGGAATTTGGTTGCCTTACTTTGAGTGTTTTTCTTGCACGCACCCATCGGGCGTGATTTCATAGTTGCTCTTGGCAGGTATTTTAAACGCGCGTAAGCTGTATTCGCCCAAAATGTCAATGCCGCTTGCTTTGGCTAAATCCCAATCCAGTTCGTGGCGGTGGCGGGCAAGATGGCTGGCTCTGCGTTTATACTCATTGTGCGCGTCTAAAAGCTTTTTATAACGCTCCACATTTTCTAAGTCCAAACGCTCAATGATCTTTTTTGCACTGCGCGAATACATTAAGAGCACGGGGAGTGCTTTATGGTGCCGACACTTGAGGGCCACAAACTCCAAAAGTTTAATGCACTGGGCTAGGCGATCCACAAACACCATCGCTTGCTCGACTAGCATTGGGTAGTTGCTTAAATCCCTCTTGTGCGCATGGGGCAAATTGACATTGGACGCATGCATGGCCACCTCTTTTAGCCGACACGCACACTTCCCACTGCCCAGCTCCATCCCCTGTTGCAAGTAAGCGATGCACCGATCGACCTTGTCCTTTTCAACGCCCACCCCATCAACCCATTCAAAATCAAAATTTGCCATAGAGTAAAATGCATCGGCATAGCCCAAATCGCGGGCTTTTTCAAAGAGTTGCATGACCGCTTGGTATCCTTGATCCTCTCTGCTTTTCGTTTCACCCTCTGCTTCCTCTTGACAGACGAACGCCAGCGCCTCCCCACACAGGGCATAAGCCTCCCCATCGCCTTTTTCAGCCTGCGCTCTTAAAAGGGGGATCGCCTGCTTGCAACACTCCATCGCCTTTTGCTTGCCCTCTTTACGCGTTTTACCCAAGCGCTTATAATCACGCAGGTACAGTTTCCACAGCTCTAAAAACCCCTTGCCCTCCCCCACTTCTGTGGCTCTTTCAAAAAGCTCTCTGGCCTTGTGGCAGCTGTTCTCGACCGATAGGGTTTTGTCCTTAAACACTTTGCAATGCTCTAAAATGGCGTAATGATCATGAATGCCGAAAAGTTTAAACGAATCGTTCAACTCTTTCCCGCTGATGGCCTTCCCACTTTCGTGCTCTAACACCCAAATCCCACGATAATTTGCTTTGGCAATCTTGCCCAGCTCCACCAAGGCCTCCACAGAGCACAACTCCACGGCTTTTGAAAAGCAACGGATCGCCACATTGTGATCCGGGTAAAGCACAACCCCCTCCATGGCCATTTTACCTAGCTCCAGCCACGCCTGCGCGTTGCCCAAGTCTTTAGCTTTCATATAGTCTTTAAAGGCCTGCAAAGTGTTTGCGCCGTATTGCCATAGGGGCTTGACCTCGGGGGCGTTTATGTTTTTGGCGGTTTGGGCTGCTCGCTGGCAAGGACGCAACGCGTCCGCATTGCTTGCCTCGGTGTCTTGGTCTGTGCCTGCACATGTAACCTGCAGTAATAAAGAGGCGTGCTTCTCTTCAACGGCATTAAGCAGGCTTTCTAAATCCTCTAAGGATTGAGACAATCTATGGGTGTTTTCGATTGCCTGTGTGCCCTCAGTAGCACGCTCTAGGGCGTTTAGGTGGATGTTTGCTCTCACTTTCACTCTTTTAAAATTCACGAGGGCTTTTTCTAGCTCTGTGTCGTTCTCTTCGCTTTTCTCATAGACATCTTCTAGGGCGATGTTAAAATTACCCAGCGTGTTTAAGAGTTTGTAAAACTTGCTTTTGATGGTCTCTAATTCCTCTTTAATGGGGGTTAAATCCTCCACCTTAATGTCCTCCAGCACCAGTAAAAAGTGCTTATGGGTGCGCTTGGTGGCTTTTAACTCTTGACTAAGATCTTTGTATGCTTGTTGCATCTTTGATCCTTTGTAGTGAGATGGCAGGAAAGCGTAGCAAAAAAGGAGCAAAAAGACAATGACAAGACCCTTGGATATTCCCCAAGCTTTAGGGTTTCTAGTGTATAATGGGGGATAAAATCCTTAAAGCTTGGGAGGATGGTATGCCCATTGATTTAGCCGAAGTTACGGGGCAAAAAGCCGCGATGGAGAAAAAAAAGCATGAGCCTAAAATTGCCAATGGCTTAGACAAAGACGCGTTTATGAAACTCTTTTTAGAGCAGCTCAAAAACCAAGACCCCACCGCCCCGATGGAAACGGATAAGATCATCAGCCAAACCGCCCAGCTCTCGCAAGTAGAAATGCAAGAGGAGAACAAAAAGGCGATGAAGGAGGTCGCCGATGCGATGCAATCCACACGCGACACCAATAAATCCTTAAAAGACTTTCAGGGCAAGCTCAAAGAAACTTTAGACCATTTGGATCAAGGCGTGGATAACACCCTAAAGAGCAATTTAGCGATGACGCAAGCGAGCGGTCTAAACAGCGTTTCGATGATTGGCAAGATCGCTGAAACCGATGTCAAGGGCATTAATGTTACCAAGGGCAAGGTGGAGTTTTCGCTTTACTTTGATGAGCCCATTAGAAACAGCGAGGGCAACACGGGGGTGCAGATTTTTAACAAGGATAAGCAATTGGTCCGCACCCTTTCGCTTAAGGGCAAAGAGGGGCAGGGGGGATATGTGTCTTTTGAGTGGGATGGATTAAACGATCAGGGCAAGCCCGTGGCTCCGGGCACTTACGAGGTCTTTGCCGAGTACAATTTAGACCCCAAGAGCAATAAATACCTACACACCCGCATTGGACGTGGCGAGGTGCAAAGCGTGCTGTTTGACAAGGGCAAACCGATGTTGCGCATGGGCGAAATGGTCTTGCCGATGGATAGCGCGCTCGAGTTTTACGACAAAAACACCACCCGCCAAGAGAAAGAGCAAAGAGAAAACGCTGCGCACTTTGTCCCCCAAAATCCCCCCAAACCCCAAGCCCCCACACAGGCGACCAAGACCAAACCCGCAAGTCTAGCCAGCGTGCCAGATTTAGCCAAAGGCCAAGGTCGGGCTAACCTCGCCGCCCAAGCGCACCCACATAGCCCCACGCCCCACGCCCCAAGCACAGCCCAAGCGCAAATGCCTAAGCCCATAGATGCATTAAAACGCCCCCAAAGTGCCCCTGCCCCGCACCCAAGCCAAACAGCCCCAAGCGCAACACAGCACGTCCAAAACCCAGCACAGCACGCCCCAAGCACAGCGCAACACGCTGTGTTCCCAAACCCTCACCACACAAATGGACTCAATGCGTCTAGCCACACAAGCGCCCAAGCGCACAACACGGCTTTAAACACGCCCAAGCGTGCAGAGCCCAACCCCACGCACCCACATAGCCCAAGCACAGCGCAAACGCACCGCCCAAATCCCCTAGAGCGGGCGAGTATGCACGCTAACCCCACTTCTAAGAGTTTTGCATGAACGACACCTTACTCAACGCCTACTCAGGCATCAAGACCCACCAATTTGGCATAGACAGCCTCTCAAACAACATCGCCAACATCAACACCGTGGGCTATCGAGAGAACATCCCCGAATTTAAATCCCTTTTCTCCGCGCATTTAGACACTTTGGGGGCAACCAATGTTACGGCAGACGATCGCAATTTTGGCGTTACCAAGGGGAGCAACTCCATTTCCGACAAAGATGGCGAATATATGCCTAGCGACAGCGAGTTTAACATGGCCTATCAGGGGAGCGGGTGGTTTATTGTCGGCCCGAACAAAAACGGGAGCATGGAGATCAATAAAGACGGCTACAAGCAGGCACAAGAGAACTTTTTCACGAGGGATGGCAATTTTTTAAGGGATGCGGATGGCTACATTGTCAATACGCATGGCTACTATCTTTATGGGGTGGATTTGCATAAAATCAAAAACGGGGTTTTGGTGGCAGGCAACCCCGATGAAGAAGCCAAGATGCTAAAGAGCGGCAAGCTGAGTACTTTATACTTGCCCCGGGATGTGCAATACCAGCCCGTACTCACCACTAAAGTGGATATGAGCATCAACCTCAATGCCAAAAACCATGTGCGCCCCGCTGAAGAATATTTTTTAGACAAAGATGGCGAGATCATCAACGATCGGTTTTTAAACCAAGACGCAAACGCTTTAGCCAATGACGACAACGAGGCTTTGGATTTGGCTATGCACCGCAATCTAGAGATCATGATGGTCAAGGGCAACATCGCGCAAGACATCACCTTTAAATACGGCACGGGCGGGCCTGAGAAAAACGAGTTCCACACTTTGGGCGATTTAAAAAATCTCTTAAAAACGAAAGCCAACTTGGATTTAACCATCGCTAAGAGCAAACCCGACCAAGTCAAATCTCCTTTACTCTTACAGATTAAAAACCCCACGGACCCCGAAGCCACACTCTTTATTGGCGGGCCTATGGCGGACAAATTGGGTTGGACGGCCAGCGGGATGATCCTTAAAAAAGGTGAAACGCGCGATTCTGTGGGGATCAGAATCCCCTTTTATAGCACCACCGCCGAGATTTACGACAAGGGCGGGGATAAATACCTGCTTAAGAGCGATTTTTTTATGACAAACTCCAAAGACCCAATGGCAAATCCGCCCACGACAGAAAAATGGGATGTGGAGAGCTCCATTTTGGAAATGCGCTCTAAATTACCCATCACCCCGCAGAGCGTGCGCCAAACGATCACTTTTGATAAAGACGGCAAAATGCAGGCCAAGCCCGTTACTTTAAACTTTAAGGGCAACCCCTTGACTTACAACCTTGCCAAGAGCGAGGACTACCAATCCAGCGATGTGCCTTATGAAGACTCTAAGATTTATCAAATCTCGCAAGATGGCAAGCCCAAGGGGCTGTTGCAAAACATGCGCATAGACGATGACGGGGTGATTCGCTTGGCCTTTAGCAATGGAGCGATTGAAACGATGGGGCGGGTGGGGATCGCCGCTTTCACCAACGATCAGGGCCTACGCAAAGTGGGGAGCAATCTTTTTGACATCAGCAACGCTACCAGGGATGGGCGCACCGCCCCTTTAAGCGGTAATCCCATTTTGGGCTGGGATCGCGATGATGGCAAATTAAAATTTGGCAAGCTCATGCACAAATATTTAGAAACGAGCAATGTCAATGCGGGGCGCTCCTTGACGAATTTAATTTTAATGCAGCGGGGCTACTCTATGAACGCTAAAGCCTTCACTACGGGCGATGATTTGGTGAAAGAAGCGATCAATCTCAAGAAGTAGGGCATGTCGTTTTGCAATTACGATGAAAAAGGGTTTTTGCAACTGGTGCAGTTTTTACAGCAGGGGGAGTACCAAATCCCGCGCTTCCAGCGCGATTTTGTGTGGAGCAAGGATCAGGTCGCCAAGTTTATAGACAGCCTTGTGAGGGGTTTTCCTACGGGCAGTTTTGTGGTGTGGCGGACCAAAGAACGGCTACAAACTAACCGCCGCATAGGCAAGGTGTATATAAGAGAGCCCAAAACAGACGAATGCATCCACTATGTGCTGGATGGGCAACAGCGCATGACCGCTCTTTTTGTGGTGTATCAGGGCTTGCAAATCGAGAGGAAACGCAAAAAAGACCATTACCAAGAGAAGAACACCAAAAAGGACGGCTTGCAAGACAAGCTCCAAAAAATAGACAATTACCAAGACATCATGCTAAGGCTAGAAGCCGATGAGGACAAAGATTTTTGCTTTGTGCGTGATCTTAAGGCCGAAACGGGCGCATTGGCGGTGAGCGTGTATGACCTCATCACCCAGAGCATTTTAGAGGTGCAAGAAAAATACAATTTAAGTCTTAAAGAGGCAAAACGCTTTGACGAGTTTAAAAAGAGGATTGAGAATTACCGCTTCCCCATTGTGTCTATTGACAACGCCCCGCTTGAAAAGATTGTAGAGATCTTTGCGCGAATCAACACGGGCGGGACAAAGCTAACCCCCTTTGAGGTCATGTGCGCCAAGTTTTACAGCCCCGCTAAAACCGACTCTAGCCAAAGCGTTATTTTAAAACCGAGATTTGATTTGCAAGAGCGCTTTGAAAATCTCACAGACGAGCTGGGGCGCTTAGATTACGCCTTTAACCAGCCCATGGTTGTGTTGCAACTCATTTCGCATTTATTACACAAAGATGCACCCAATTTAAAAGCAAGGATTTCAATCCCCACAATTTTAAAGCTGGAACCCGAAAAGGTGCAAGAACAATGGGACTTCATCGCCCCTTGCTTTACCCACGCTGCCCACCTTCTCAAACACGATTTAAAAATCCCCTCTTTTGACTTTTTGCCCTCTGTGGGTTCGTTCATGCTGATGGCGTATTTTTACGCCCTAAGTGGGCATAAAAGCCCGAATGCCCGCCAAATTGCTGATCTTAGACGACTCTTTTTTAGGGGGGCGTTTTTTGCCAACAATATAGGGGGCGACACTTTATTAAAGCAACTGGCTTTGGTTGAGTGCATTTATACAGAAAAACCCATTGACTTTAAAAAGGAACTCCCTTTTTATAGCATCACCAAAGAGTTTTTAACCGAAGAGAAGATCAACATTAAAAGCGGGTTGCATCGGGGGATTTTATGCGTTTTGGCAAGCCTTGGGCCCTGCGATTTTGACAACAATGGCAGAGTGGTTTTAGACAATCTCTTTTTACAAAACGCGCACAAGCGCAATTTGCACCATTTTTTCCCCAAAAACCACCTGAAGCACACCGCCCCCGCGCTCAATCCCGATGCGATCGCCAACATCACCTTTTTAAGCGCAAGGCTCAATCAAGAAATTAAGGACAAATCCCCCGCCTTGTATGTCCCCAAATTTCAAGCCAAAAACCCTAACTTAGAAAAAACTTTACAAGGGCATCTGATCGACATAAAGAGCCCCCAAGTGTTAGAAAACTACCAAGATTTCTTAGAACTGCGTGCGGCGATGATCTTAGACAAAATCAAAGAGTTGGCCTAAGTGGGCTTAAACCCCGAGCAACTGCAAGCCAGCCAAGCCCCCCTAGGGGCAAATCTCGTCATCGCCTCGGCGGGCACGGGCAAGACCTCTACGATCGTGGGACGGATTTTACACTTGCTTAAAACGGGCGTTGATCCTAGAAAAATTTTATTGCTCACTTTCACCAACAAAGCCAGCCAAGAGATGAAAGCCCGCTTGGCCCAACACACCAAAGAGGCGGTTTATATTGAGGCCGGCACTTTCCACGCCATCGCCTACCGCCATTTAAAAACCCTCGATCCCACCTTGTGCTTGAAGCAACCTAAAGAAATGCAAACTTTGTTAAAAAGCATTTTAGAGCAAGATCACCGCATGAAAGAAGACAGCTTTTATGGGGCGAGTCATTTATACGACCTGCACTCTTACTACATCAACGCCCAGAGCAAAGAGAGTTTTGCGGATTGGCTTTTAGAGCGCAACGCCAAGCAAATCGATCACATTGAGCGTTACGAATGCGCCTTAGAGCTCTTTAGCCAGCTTAAAAGAGAGCAAAATTACCTAGATTACAACGACTTATTGTTGCGCTACAAGGACACAATGGCAAGCAATCCGCCTGCCTTCATTGAGGTGCTGTGCGATGAATACCAAGACACAAACCCCCTGCAAGATGCCGTGCTAGACGCACTGCGCCCCCAAAGTCTATTTTGTGTGGGCGATTACGACCAAAGCATTTACGCCTTCAATGGGGCAGACATCTCCATCATCAGTAACTTTGCCCTCAAGTACAAACAAGCGCAGGTCTTCACCTTGCAAAAAAACTACCGCTCCAGTCGGGCGATTTTAGAGCTGGCAAATAAAGTCATCGCGCACAACCCCCGCATTTACCCCAAACAATTAGAGGTGGTGAAAACAAGCAACCCCTCCACCCCGACCTTATTGCAATACAACGAGCTTTTTGAGCAGTATAAGGGCATTGCCCAAAACATTGCCAAGCGGGGGGGGTTTGAGGATGTGGCGATTCTTTTTCGAAACAACTCCAGCGCTGAAGGGTGTGAGGCGGCCTTGCGCGCGCTTGGCGTGCCCTCAAGGCGCAGGGGAGGCGTGGGGTTTTTTGACACCAAAGAAATCAAACTTCTCTTAGATGTGTGCGCCTTTTTGAGCTACTCTAAGGACATGATGGCGGCCATGCAGGTTTTAAGCTACGGCAGCGGCATTGGCAACGCTTTAGCCAAAGACCTTTATTTGGCCTTGCAAATTCTAGGCGATGGGCACAGCTTGCAAGGCTTGTTAAAGCCCAATAACAAAAACCCCTACCCCCAAGTTAAACGCCCCCAAATGGGCTTGTTTGAAACCCTAATCCCCGTGCAAACCCCGACTTACAGCGTGAGCGATGATTTTAAAGCCCACCCCCTTTTAACCCACCCCAAGCTCACCCAAGCCAGCGCCGCCTTTTTAGACCAGCTTTACGCCCTATGTAAAACGCAAACCCCAAGACTGCCCGCCCAAAGCCTAGCTCACATTGCCAAATCCACTTGGTTTCAGCAAATCAGCCAAGGCCTAGCCAAAGAGCGGGCGAAGAACAAAGATGGAGGGCTAGATCAAGAGCATTACACCCAAGCTTTGGAGAAAATCAAGCAAAGAGTGGATCTATTGATCCGCCTAGCGCTGAATTATAAAAATTTGCGCGATTTTTTGCACGCGGTCGTGCTCGGCTCTAAAGAAATGGCGAGCGGAAGCGGGGTTAATCTTTTAAGTGTGCATGCCAGCAAGGGGCTAGAGTTTGGCACGGTGTATGCGATCGATCTTATGGAGGGGCGCTTTCCTAACACCAAGCTAGCCAAACAAAGCGGGAGCTTAGAGGAAGAGCGGCGTTTATTTTATGTCGCCGTAACTAGGGCTAAGGATCACTTGTATTTGTCCTACGCCAAAGAGGATAAAATGAAAAAAGCCACCTATAAACCTTCGCGGTTTTTAATGGAGGGGGGGCTGTTAAACTGCGAATCGCCCACCCGCTAAAGACGGATGGGTTTCTTGTTTAAAGATCATTAATTTTGCTACAATGTGGGGTCGTAATTTCGTTTCTGGAGAGTTGCATGGAAAAGTTTGTAGATCCGGATTACTTTTTGGTTTCCAAAACAAACACCAAGGGGGTGATCACCTATGTGAATAAACCCTTTTGCGACATTGTCGCCTGCTCTGAAAAAGATGTCCTACATAAGCCGCACAACATTATCCGCCACCCTGACATGCCCCGCATTATATTCAAACTCTTGTGGGACACTATCCCCAAACAGCAAGAAATACTCGCTTATGTCAAAAACAAAACTTTTGATGGGCATTTTTATTGGGTTTTTGCCACCGCTACGGCCTCCATTGATGAACAACACAACACCATCGGCTATTATTCTGTGCGGCGCGCTCCTAATAAAAAAGCCTTAAAAATCATCATCCCCCTTTATGCCCGCTTGCTTGAAGCTGAGAAAGGAGGGGGGATGGATGCGAGCAGACGGCTATTAGAGGAAATGTTGGCAGAACAAAATTGCAGTTACGACCGGTGGGTCAATCAACTCCAACGCCTATAAGGATGCACATGCTTAAATGGTTTAGCACGAGCCCCGACACTTCCCTAGCCAAGATTAAGGAATTTGCCACCCAAGTTAGAAGCGGCTGTTTAGAATGCCGCATCACAGAAATTGACGAGCAAAGCCCTTATAGCTCTATCATGCACGATTTAAACGACTTCTTGGATCAAGTCGAATCGGTGTTTAGGGAGATGGACGCATGTGTGCAGGCGGCTAAGGAGGGCAAGGATTATCGAAATGTCTTTGAAGAGGGTTATCGAGGGGTTTTTAAACAATACGCCGCGCACGCCAAGTCCCATGTCGATGGGATTTTAAAGGCACATAACAGCGAAATTGTGTTCCGCTTGGCCGAGATGGGCGGGGGGGCTAAGGGCATTTTGGAAGTGCTTCAAGAATTGTCTAATCGGGTTAAACAATGTGTGGAAAATAAAGAATTGGCCCAAAACATTGAGGGAAACTCTTTAAAAAGCCAAGACAAAATGCGTGAAATCCGCACTGATTTAGACAATTTTAATGTCAGTTGCACAGACACCAACGCTGTGATGGAGGGGCTTAAAAACAATATGGATTTTGTTATGCAGGTGACAGATGTCATTAGCGACATCGCCGAGCAGACGAACATGCTCTCGCTCAATGCGGCCATCGAGGCGGCTAGAAGTGGAGAGCACGGGCGGGGCTTTGCCGTGGTCGCTGATGAAATCCGCAAATTAGCCGAAAGGGTGGCTAAGGAGGTGAGCAACATTAAGAGCAGTCTTGGTGGGTTTGAACAAGAGATCAATAAATTGGCCACCTCCTTTTTGGAAGTTACCCGTTTAAGCACAGACATCAGCGCGCATTTTGAGCAGTTTTTTAAGGCGCTAGAGACATTCGTAGCCGATAGTCATAAAAGCGCGGATAATAACCAAGGACTTGAAACAAGCCTAATCCATGTCATGCGCCACATCGAGTGGATTGTGCTAAAAATGCACGTGTATCGCAGCGTTTTGACGAACAAGACAGACAAGATTCCCCTAGACAAAGTCCCTAACCAAAATTTGGCCCTTGTACAAGACATCATCGAGCATGTCAAAGACCATTATAGTCCAAACGAAGTGGAGCAGATGACCGGACGGCTTAAAAATTTAGATGAAATCCAAATCTCCCAAGAGTAAAGGAAAGACATGAAATATATCAAAAGTGCATGTGTGGCGGTGGTGTTTTTAGGGGTTTTTATAGGAGGCTTGAGCTTTGAGCGTTTTGTTTTAGGCAAACACACACAAGCGCAAGAGACGAGCGTTGCTTTGCAAATCAAAAGTACACAATCTTTAGCCCCCAAAGCCTATGGTGCGCATTTTATCTTTGAGGGCAGCCAAGGGCTTTTAAAGAGCCCATCTTTAAGCCCCGAGCAGGAAAAGACCATTAAAGAGAGTTTTAAAGAGATCAACGACCTAGCTCAAGAGGATCATTTATGCCAACAAGCCATTTACAACTTGCGCCCCCGTTACACCTTTGGGCCTAAACAAGAGCTTAGTGGGTACAGCCTTCAGGGCGCGATGGATTGCAAAATCCCCGCAGACAAACTTAAGGCTTACAACACCCTCAAAGATAAGATCTCTCAGATTGCGCTAAAAAGCGGGCTGATTCTGCCAAGTACTCCCGCCCTTTATCCCCAAATTAAAGAGATCGATTGGAGCACTTTGCGCCAAGACCTGATTAAAAAAGCCCAAGAACAAACGAATTGGATGGGCAAGCAACTAAAGAAACAATGCTACATCCAACACCTAGATTTTTACCCGGGCTCTACGCCCACGCGCCTTAAAGCACAACAGGCACCCGCCAGCCAAGATTTTGTCCTCATTGCCCGTTTAAAGATTGGTTGTTAGGCCTTGCGATCTAAAAACGACAAGAGCAGGTGTTGTATAAAAAGCTTGCATTTAAGCGTGTAATTGCAGGCGCGTAAGAGGTAGGATAGGGCTTTGAGTTTGCCCTTAAAATAATCCGCGCTGGCGTGCGGCACTTGCGAGGCGAGCTCATCGACAAAGAGCGCAGGGGTTTTTAAAGTTAAGCAAGAAGCTTTATGGGTGTAATAAGCGTCTATATAGACATCTACGGGCAGCACCCATTGCGCCGGGCAATTTTCTAAGAGTTTTTGCGCCCCAAGCGGGCTTAAGATATAGCCCTGTGTCCCCATACCCCCTATGGGACTAAAGAGGCGATCGAAGTGGTGCCCCATGGACTTTTTAAGGCGGTGGCGTTTGAAGTAAAGGGCAAAGAGGCGCACCATTTGGGTTTTGTTGCCATACAAGCTCTCTAACCCCAAAGCACATTTTTCAAAGAAATCAAAAGTGGGGAGGACATCGTCTTCTAGCACAATGATGGGCTTTTGCAATTTCATACACTCTTGCCACAGCAAATAGTGGCTGGCAAAACACCCGAGTTGCCCGAAACTTTGGAAATTCACCCGAATTTTTAGGGCAAGGCGCATCAAATCTAGGGTTTCTTTAACATCGGGCAAGTGGGGGCTAAAGTCGTTGAATACGGGGTGGGTGTGGGTGTAGGTGATGCCCTTAGCTAAAAAATCCTTATGCCCATGCACCGCCCTAAAGACCTCCACACTAAAGTTTTTATGTGGGGTTTTTTCTAAAAGATAATTTAAATGCCACAGCAAAGGGGCAATGTCCCTAGCACAATTTTCTAGGTGGATGATGTAAATGGGAATTGTTTCACTCAACCGTAACACTCTTGGCTAAATTGCGGGGTTTATCCACATCTAGTCCCTTTAGTTGCGCCATCTCTAGGGCAAAAAGTTGCAACAGCACGAGCATATAAAAAAACTCGTTCATGTAATGCGGGTAGGGAGGGGTTTTTAAATAAAAAGTGGCGGGCGCGACCTTAAGCGGGCTTAAAGCAAAGATCAAGGAATCTCGAGCACTCAGCTCTTCTACATTGCTTAAATTCTTGGCAAAAAGCAAATTCTTTGGGAGTAAAGTCGTGCTTAAAAGGGTGTTGTCTGCCAAAGCGATGGGTCCGTGCTTCATCTCTGCGCTCGCATAACCTTGCGCATGCACATAGGCGATTTCTTTAAGCTTTAAGGCTCCCTCGAGCACAAGCGGATAAAACACTCCCCGCCCCATGAAAAAATACCCCTTTAAATCCCGTTTAGTGATTTCTTTGCTCAGATTTTTTATTTGTGTGTGTGCTTTTAAGGCCTCTTGCATGGATTCTAGGCTTGAGTTTAGGGCCTGTAAATGGGCCTCCTGCTCCTCTTTGCTTAAGGTGTGGCGCAAGCTGGCCAATTGCAAGGCCAAAAGCCAAAGCACTAAAACTTGGCTGGCAAAGGCTTTTGTGGAGGCGACTGAGCGCTCTAACCCCGCATGCGTCAAAAGCATGGCATCGACTAGCGCGCCCATGCTCGAGCTTTGGGTGTTGCAAATGCCTAAAGTCTTTAAACCTAAAGCTTTGGCAAGTTTTAGAGCCTCCAAAGTGTCCGCACTCTCGCCGCTTTGCGAGATGGCGACAAACAACTCGCCTTGTTGGGTGGCTGGGTGAGCGTAGCGGTATTCGCTGGCTAGCTCCACTTGCACCTTTAGCCCGGCTAAACTCTCGATCAAATATTTGCCCACGAGCCCAGCGTGATAACTCGTCCCGCACGCACAAATGCTAAGACAGCCCACGCCCTCCAAAAACCCCTCGGGCAACTCTAAAGCAACGCCCTTAGGGCTTAAACGCCCCAACAAAGTTAAAACCTTGCCCTGCTCGTAAATTTCCTTTTCCATGAAGGTTTTAAAGCCCTCTTTATCCCCTTGCTGGCTGTCGGTGGGGACTTCGTCTAATTTGCCTAGTTTTTCTAAGTTTAAGGGCTTGTTAGCCTCTAACACGCCAATTGCCCCATCGGCTAGGCGCACCATGTGGCTAGCTTTACCCACTAATGCGCTGGGCGCGCTGGCTAAATAAATCCCGCTTTCTCCCTGTGCGATGAGCAATGGGGAGCGTTCTTTGGCGTAAAAAATGCAGGTGGGCAATTTAGCGCAAATGAGTAAAATCGCATACGCCCCCTCTAATTTGGCAATGGTGCTTTTAAAGGCATTTAAGGCGGTTTGGATGCTAACGCTTGGCTCTTGGCTTAGTGCGTCCTCAAACAAATGGGCGATGACCTCACTATCTGTTTGGCTTGAGAACACATGCCCCTTTTTTTGTAGCTGGGCTTTTAAAAGGGCGAAGTTTTCAATGATGCCATTATGCACCACAGCACTTGAGCGGTAAGCATGCGGGTGGGCGTTAGCCTCTGTGGGTTTGCCATGCGTTGCCCAACGGGTGTGCGCGATGCCCACACCTAACCCGCTGGATTCAAAATCGCGCGCCTTTTCTTGCAAGGCCTGCACCTTGCCGCTCACCTTAAAAAGGTGCAAATGAGAGTCGTTAGTCTTTAGCACAGCCAGCCCCGCGCTGTCATACCCCCGATATTCCAATTCCTCTAGGCCATGGATTAAAATTTCTTTTTTCTCATCAAGCCCCAAATAGCCCACAATGCCACACATAAAATTCCTTTAAAAAACTAACATTTCTCTTTTGTATTTGTTTAGGGCGTTGATGGCCTCTTTTAATTCCTCGACCCTTTCGCTGATCTGCGTGTAAAACGCCATGTCCAAAGTGGGCGGGATGTCTAAACTCCCCCGCTTCATTAAAATAAAATCGCTCAAGCTCAAGTGGGCGATTCTTAACAACAATTCCACTTCCTCTTTGGCGTTCTCAATGTCCTTAATGATGAGTTCTAAGCGTTCAAACATGCTAGCCCCCTAAGCCCAAACTTAACAAGGTGTGTAAATGCAAGACCCCTAAAACCTTATTTTGGGTGTCGCACACCACCAAGAGCGAAATTTGGGTTTGCTCTATGAGTTCTAACGCCTCCACCACGAGCATGTCTAAGTCTGTCGTGGTTTTGGGTTGCAAAGTGGCGTAATTTTTGGCAGGGGCGTTTAAATCAAAGTTTTCAGGCTGCAAAAGCGCGCGCCGAATGTCCCCATCGCTTAAAACTCCCAGCAAATGCCCCTTTTTATCCACCAAAAGCGCATTGCCTAGTCCCTTAGCAGTCGCCTCTAGCAACGCTTCGTGCAAACAACAATTGGCATCCACTAAGGGTAAATTTGTAGTGCGGTAAATGTCTTTCACTCTTAGGTGCATTTTTTTACCAAGTAACCCCCCCGGATGGCTCTTAGCAAACTCCTCTTTGCTAAAATTCTTGTATGCCATGAGGCACACCGCCAAAATGTCGCCTAAAGCCAAACTTAGAGTAGTGGAGGTGGTGGGGACTAAATTAAACCCGCAAGCCTCTTTGCTAATTTTCAATTCTAAATGGTGGGTTGCGCTCTTAGCTAAAGAGCTGTTTTTGTGCTTACTCATCGCCACCACCCCGGCGCACTCAATGTAGCGCAGGGCTTCCAACAGCTCTACACTCTCCCCGCCATAACTGATAGCCAAGATGACATCTTGGCTACCTACAATTCCCATATCCCCATGCATCGCCTCTGTGGGGTGTAAAAAGACCGCCCTAGTGCCCGTGCTGGTGAGTGTGGCTGCGATCTTGCGCCCAATGTGTGCGCTCTTGCCCACCCCCATCACCACGACTAAGGGGGCGTTGCCCAACAACTCCACAATGGGTTTTAGGGTGTCTTGCGTTAAATTTTCTTTAGCGTGTGCCAATGCTTCAATGGCTAAATCTAGGCTCTGCGTGGCGAGGCGGGTGTAATCGATCACCTATGCACCTCTTTTTTAAGAAGGGCTTTTTTAAGCATGGGGATGAGCGCGCCATAGCCCTCTTTTTCCATGTCCTCTAGGGGGATAAACTTTAGTGCTGCGCTGTTGATGCAATAGCGCAGTCCCCCCAGCTCGGCCGGTCCATCCTCAAAGACATGCCCTAAGTGGGCTTTGCCTACGCGGCTTTTCACCTCTGTGCGGATCATGTTGTGGCTTGTGTCCTTAGCGTAGCCCACAACTTCTTTTTCAATGGGCTTGCTAAAGGCAGGCCAGCCACAACCGCTATCAAACTTATCGGTGGAGAGAAACAAGGGCTCGCCGGTCGTGATGTCCACATAAATGCCCGGCTTGTCTAATTTATCGTACGCGTTGTCAAAGGGGCGTTCGGTGTGGCTCTCTTGAGTAACCTTATATTGTAGGTCAGTGAGTTTCTTTTTCAACTCCTCTTGACTGGGTTTGTGGTAGTCGTTGGGGTCGATGATGGCCTCATCGGCTTTTTTTAAGTCAATGTGGCAATAACCCCCGGGGTTTTTCTTTAAATAGTCTTGGTGGTAATCCTCCGCCACGACAAAATTTTTTAGCGGTTCTAGCTCAATGCGGATTTTTTCTTTGTAGCGGCTTTGCAAATGCGCTAGGGCTTTGGCGATGATGGGTTCATCGGCTTTGTCGGTGTAGTAAATGCCCGTGCGGTATTGCCGCCCCCTGTCGTTGCCCTGCTGGTTTAAACTCGTGGGATCGACCACTTTAAAGTAGTAGAGCAAGAGTCTATCTAGGCTGATTTTAGACGGGTCGAAATCCACCTTCACTGTTTCGGCGTGGTCGGTGTTGTGCAGTTCGTGATAGTTGGTGTGCTCGCTCTTGCCATTAGCATAGCCCACGATTGCGTCTTTCACCCCATAAATACGCTCCATGTACGCCTCTAACCCCCAAAAGCACCCCCCCGCTAAGTAAATCGTATGCATCTTAACCTCCGCTGCACCCAAAACCCCCGCCAACATGAAGCCCAAAACCCACGCTCTCATCAGCTCACAAACACATGGCTTACAATCGCCGGGTATTTCTTGGTGTGTTTGAATAGAGCTTTCCTTAAGAAGTTGCGGACATTTTCATCTAGGTGTTTGTGGTTGCCCAACACATCTTGGCGCAAGGCCTTGATGTATAGACTCAAAGAGCCATGCAATTCGCTTAAAAACGCCCTCTCCTCTTGCATATTCACAATGCCAAGACTGGTGAGCTTGGAGCTTGGCATTAAATCCTGTCCCTCTTTGGAGATAAAGAGCACCGCGCTTAAAAGCCCTGCACTGGCGATTTCTTGGCGTTCTTGCACGATTTTTTCCTCAATGCTGGTGTTGTTCGTGTTATCCACATAGCTTTTGCCGCTCTTAATGCTCTTGGTCTTGCGCATGAAGTTTGGATTCACCTCCACTTGGTCGCCATCCTCCATTAGGTAAATGTTCTTTTCAGGGATGCCACACGACATGGCGGTTTCTTTATGCCGCGCGACATGGTTATACTCGCCATGCACGGGTAAAAAGAATTTGGGCTTGATGAGGCGCAACATGAGTTTTTGTTCCTCTTGGGCGGCGTGCCCGCTCACATGCACATCAAAGGCGTGGTGCACGACCTGCGCGTCTTTTTTCATCAACAAGTTTAAAATGCTCGACACGCTCGCTTCATTGCCCGGGATCGCCTTAGCCGAGATGATGATGAGGTCGCTAGGCTTAATGCTGATGTGGCGGTGCTCGTCTGTGGCCATGCGATAAAGCGCACTCATGGTTTCGCCCTGCGAGCCGGTCGTCACAATAAACACCTCATGGTCGGGGTGCTTTTCCACCTCGTGCGCCTCAATGAAAGTTTTAGAGGGCAGATGGATGTAGCCTAGCTCTCTGGCGATGTCTAAGTTTTTCTCCATAGAGCGCCCGATCACAGCGACTTTGCGGTTGTGGTTTAAAGCGTGCTGGATCGCTTGGTACACGCGGTGGATATTTGAAGAGAAGGTGCTCATGATCACCCTCCCCTTGGCGTTTTTAAAGAGATTTTCAAACACAGGCCCCACGCTGCTTTCACTGGGCGTAATGCCCGGTTTATAAGAGTTCGTGCTATCGCTAAGTAGCAGCATCACTCCCTGCTCGCCATAGTGCGCGAGGCGGTAAAGGTCTGTGGGGATGTTATCTACGGGGGTGTGATCGATCTTAAAATCTCCCGTGTGGATGATGGTCCCCACTTTGGTTTGGATCGCCAGCGCGCTCGCGTCAATGATGGAGTGCGTGATGTGAATCCACTCCACGACAAACTCCCCAATTTGGATCGGTTGGCGTTTTTGCACGATTTTAAAGTAGCTCTTAAACTTTTTTAAGCCGTGTTCATCAAATTTATTGCCAATCATCCCAAGGCTTAAAGGCGTGCCATAAAGGGGGAATTGCAACTCTTTAAAGAGGTAGGGCACTGCCCCGATGTGGTCCTCGTGGGCGTGGGTGATTAAAATGCCCACGATTTTATCCTTAATGCTGTGTAGGTAGCTAAAATCGGGGATCAAAATATCCACGCCGTGCATGTCCTCGCTAGGAAAGCTCATCCCAACATCGATGATGATGGCTTGATTTAAGGTTTCAATCACCATCATATTTCCCCCAATCTCGCCCAAACCGCCAAGGGGGGTGATTTTCACCCGCGCCTTGACATTGAGGTCTAATTTGTAATGGGGGTTTAAATGGTTGATGTGGATTTTATGGTTGGCCTCCACTCCCTGCTTTAATTCTTTGTGAAAGCCCAAATTGCCCCGCTCGTTGGCCTTTGTGATGTTTTTCACCCCGCTTTGCTCTTGCATGTGGGGGTTATTGTTGTTAAACGCCCCCCTCCCTTGCTTAATGCGGTTGTTGAAGCGGCTTTTATGGGGCTTTTTGTTGTTCTGCTGGGGGGTTGCGTTCTCGCCCGCTGGGTTTTGCGGTTCTTGGTTGTTGTCTTGTGGGTTGTCCTTAAAGGGATTGTTGTCCATGTGTTGTCCTGTTTAGTTTTTTGTGGAGAAAGTGCGCCAAACTAGCGTAGTGGGTAAAAGCCACTTGGTGGGGCCTTAAAGAAAGCTCTAGCCCGTTTTGTGTAAAAAACTCTTGGATATGCGTTGCCTTGTAGGTTTTCTTAAGGTTGTTGTATAGGGTTTTTCTATTCGCCTGAAAACAAACTTTAAGCACGCTCTCAAAAGACGCAAGCGGCAGGCTACAAATTGCGCCTAGATCACTTAAGGGGGCTTTAAGCAAGCGCATCACGGCAGATCGCACCTTTGGGGGAGGGTTAAAAGCTTGGGGAGGGACTTCAAAAAGCAAAGTACGCTCGGGGCACACACCCGCGCACAAAACACTCAAAGCCCCATAATCGCTGTCTTGCTCTGTGGCGCAAAATTTCACAGCCACTTCCTTTTGCACCATCACCACCATCCCCACACAAAGGGCATCTCTAAGGCATCTAGTGAGAATGGGCGTGGCGATGTAGTAGGGCAAATTAGAAACCAAAAAATAAGGCCTGGGGTGTAAAAAAGCGTCTTTGCAAACCCTAAGCCCCACAAACCCCGCAGGGGCTTGTACGCGTATCTCTTTTGGCTCTCCATCTTGCACCCCTTTGCGTTGCATCACATCGCCCACGACCAGCTCTAAACGCGCCGATAAAGACCCCAAAACCGGCTTTAACCTCTGGGCTAAACGGGCATCCACCTCGTAGGCTAACAAACTTTTGGGCGGCTCTAGCCTGCTAAGCAGTCGGCTTGTCAAATCTCCCAAGCCAACCCCTATTTCCACCATCTGCACCGCATCGGCAAAGTGGGCATGGGGGATGGATTGCAAGATCTGCTCCAAGTAGTGCGGGTCGTGCAAAAAATGCTGCCCCAAAAGTGCCATAATTCCACTTTAAAAAATTTCAGCTATTTTAGCATGGGCTAGCTTAAGTACTAGACTTTACGCGAAGGGGTGTTGATGTTTGTGTGTGCGGGTAACACGGAAAGCTTTGTTTGCGCCAAAAGTGTTGGCGTGGGCTTGGTGCAAAGTGCTTTAAATCTAAGCCGTCTGTGCTTGCTTGAAAAGCCTAGCACAATCATTTTTATCGGCACGGCGGGCAGCTACGATTTTTCTACCCCGCTTTTAAGCCTTTATGTGAGTACACAGGCCATGCAAATTGAGGAGAGTTTTACGCTGGCCCATAGCTACACCCCCCTAGATAATTGCCTGCAAGCGCAAGGGCCAAAAACCCTAGACTTGCCACCAGCCATTGTCAATAGCAGCAATTACATACACACGGATTTAGACTTTTCTAGACGCATGGTGCAAGCGGGCATCCACTTAGAGAACATGGAATTTTTTAGTGTACTGAGCGTGGCTCAGTATTACCAAATCCCTAGTTTTGGGGTGTTTTGTGTTACAAACTACACAAACGCACACGCACACAAGGACTTTTTAGCCAGCCATGGGCAAGCAAAAGCGCGTTTAGAAACTTTTATAAACCAACTTAAGGATGAGAATGTCAGATAAGCTAGAGAACAACCCGAGTTTGCACGCCTTGATCCCCTTTGGGGTGTTTATCGGGGTCTATTTAGGCACGGGGTTTTATTTAGAACTTAGGGGGGTGAAAATGGGCTTTTACCAACTGCCCGGACCCGTGTGCGCTGCTATAGGGGTGGCTGCTGCCTTTGCGTTTTTTAAAGGGAGTCTAGAGCAAAAGTTTAACGACTTTTTGAGTGGCTGTGGGGATAAAAATATCATGACCATGTGCGTGATTTACCTACTTGCCGGGGCGTTTGCGGTGGTGAGTAAGGCGATGGGTGGGGTGGATGCCACCGTGAATTTGGGGCTCACCTATATACCCGCGCAATACCTAGCCGCCGGGATTTTTGCCATGTCCGCCTTCATTTCTTTAGCAATCGGCACGAGCGTGGGGGCGATTGTGGCCTTAGGCCCCATTGCGGTGGGGTTAGCTAAAGAAGGGCATTTGTCTTTGGCTCTAGTCTTAGCCGCGCTTATGGGAGGGGCGATGTTTGGGGACAATTTGTCTATCATCTCAGACACCACGATTGCCAGCACCCGCACGCAAGATGTCAATATGCAAGACAAATTTAAAATCAATCTCTACATTGCCCTGCCCGCGAGCCTTTTGACTTTAATCTTGCTGTTAATTTGGGGGCAACCCACACACCCCACACCCGTGCAAGCCCACAGCTACGAGCTCATTAAAACCTTGCCCTATATTTTTGTGTTGGTTTTAGCCCTCTTGGGGGTCAATGTCTTTTTGGTACTTTTTAGTGGGATTGCGCTCTCAGGGGGAATCGGGCTTTTTAGCGGGCATTGGACTTGGCTAGCTTTGGGGCAAGAAGTTTATAAGGGCTTTTCGAGCATGCAAGAGATTTTTTTACTCTCGCTGCTTACGGGTGGGCTTGCCTACATGGTGGATAAAGAGGGGGGAGTGGCGTGGATCATCTCTAAGATTGAGGGCTGCATTAAGGGTGCAAAGAGTGCAAAAGTGGGCATCGCCGCGTTGGTGAGCTTGGTGGATTTAGCGGTGGCAAACAACACGGTGGCGATTGTCATTGTGGGCGAAATCAGCAAGAAAATCAGCCTAAAATTTGAGGTAGATAGACGGGAAAGTGCGGTGATTCTAGACATTTTTTCGTGCATTTTTCAAGGGCTGATCCCTTATGGGGCGCAGATGTTGATCCTGCTTAGTTTTGCTAAGGAAGAGGTGGGGTTTTTAGAAGTTTTGGGGTTTTTATGGTATCAAGGGCTCTTAGGGCTTTTCACGCTTGTTTATGTCTTTTGGGGAGGGTATAGCCGCGCAGTTTTAAAAAGACTGCACGGCAAGTAGGTTATTTTTTGTTCGCTTTGGCTTGGTACTCGTAGAGGAAAGGTACGCCCTTGACCAGCCCCGTGTCTAAAATCTTTTTGGTCACTTTTTCAACTTCTTGGATTTTATCATCGGGGGCATCGGTGGGCTTGTAGGCGATGGCATAGACCTTTTGGAGCAAATCCACTTTGTCCTGAGTGCTGTGGGCTTTTTTGACTTGTTTTAAAATGTCGGCGGCTTTGAGCGTGGATTCATGCCCTAAAAAGCCCACTAAGACCATATGCACATTGGCTTCTTTCAAGCGTTTGTCGATTTGCTCCAATTCGTGGTGGCAGTGCGGACACTTAGGATCGGAGATGATGTAAAGATTTTTTTTCACCCCTGGAGTGGTGGATTTTAGATCGATGGTATAACCCTTAGGCAAGCCCTCAAAAAGAGCGTTCAAAGCGGTGCTATTTTGCTGTTTAAAGTTGTGGCTTTGGGTGCTGTGGTAGAGATCTTGCACAAACTCGGTGTCCTGCTTGCTTTTGCTAAAGAAGATGTTTGTAAGCCCCATGACCAAATCCGCATTTTTATCCACCAAAAGGGGAATGTGGTATTTTGTGTCAGGGTCCTCCACCACCACCACCTGAAACTCTTTATTAGACTTTAGGGGTTTTACCTCAAGCACGCTGACCTTTTTATGGATCTCTTTGTCGATGAGATCCACCACGGCCTGCCCTATTTTGCTCTCCACAGCCCCAAGAAGCCCGGCACACAAGCTTAAAGCACAAAACAATCTACGCATATTTCCCTCTTTCTTTAAGTAAAATTAAAACTAAACGCTCATTCTAACATTAAAAGCCTAATAAAAATCTTGCTGCGCTATAATGCCGGCCATGTTAGACTGGTTAGCTTATATGAGCGATCGCCATGTGCAGGGCTTTTTGCTGCTCTTTTTACGTTTAAGCGGGGTGGTCGCGCTTTTTCCTTTTTTTGACAACAACTTGATCCCCGTGTCTGTGCGCGGGGCCCTTAGCTTTTTCTTGACTTTGGTCTTTTACCCCTCAATACCCCACATGCGCGTGTTTTTGGGGGCTGAGGATTTTTTAATCGCCTGTTTGGCTGAAGTTTTGCTAGGCCTGTGCGCCTCTTTCTTTTTGCATGTGGTTTTCAATGCCATCGCCTTTGCGACAGACACCATTAGTTTTTCTATGGGGCTTACGATGGCTAGCGCCTACGACCCCGTTTCAGGCGCGCAAAAGGCGGTGGTTGGGCAGGTAGTCTTGCTTTTAGCCATTTTAACCATGCTCCAAACCTCCATGCACCATTTGGTGATCTTATGGGTGCAACACAGCCTAGAGCAAGTTCCCTTAGGTGGGTTTGTGCTCACCAACCACATGGTAAAGGCGAGCGTGCAGGCTTTGGGGCATTTGTTTATCGTGGGCTTTAGCATGGCATTTCCCATTTTGGCGGTGGTGATGTTTAGCGACATTGTTTTTGGCATGATCATGAAAACCCACCCGCAATTTAACTTGTTGGCTGTGGGCTTTCCGCTCAAAATCGCCATCGCCTTGATCGGCTTGATTTTAGTTTTAGGCGCGATCATGCACCGCTTTAAAGATGAGCTGTTGCAAGCGTTTAAAACGATCTCTACTTTATTTTAAAGGTTTTTGATGGATTTAATCGCGTTTTCGAAGGCTTTGGAAGTCGGGCTAAAATTACCCCAAGTCAAGTTAGAAGTGCAAGAAGTTCCCTTGCAAGAAGCGCACGGGCGCATTTTGGCACAAGATTTTTACGCCAAAGACCCTCTGCCAAAGGCCACAAACTCGGCGATGGATGGCTTTGGTTTTTGCTTAGAGGACCTGGGCAAGAGCATGCCCATTGGCACAACCATTTATGCCGGCAACCCCCTAGTGGATTTGGCCCCGGGGGCGTGTGTGAAAATCATGACCGGCGCACTCGTGCCTAGTGGGGTGGAGGTGGTCGTGCCTTTAGAAAAAATGCAAGACTTTAACAACACCCACGCCACAGCCCCGCTAGGGTTTATTAAGGGGGCAAACATCCGCTATGAGGGGGAAAATTTTAAGGCGGGGGATTTGCTCTTAAAACAAGGCACACGCTTAAAAATCGGAGACATTGCTCTGCTCGCCTCACAAGGGTGCGCCACTCTAGGCGTTTTTAGAAAATTGAAAGTGGGGGTCTTTAGCAGTGGGGACGAAGTTGTGGGCTTAGGCAGTGTAGCAAAGAAACACCAAGTGTATGACACAAACGGGGTTGTTTTAGTGGCCATGCTGCAAAACTTAGGCTTTGAAGCCACGCATTTAGGGCATCTGCCCGATGACTTGCAAGAGCAAAGCGCACGCTTAAAAGAAGCTTTAATTTGCGATGTGCTCATCAGCAGCGCGGGGGTGAGTGTGGGGGATAAAGACCATTTTAAAGAGGCTTTAGCGCATTTGGGCGCAAAAATCCACTACCACGGGGTGAATGTCAAGCCGGGCAAGCCCATTTTGTGCGCGAGCGTAGGAGGGAAGCTCATCTTTGGCATGCCGGGCAACCCTTTAAGCTGTATCCTCACCTTTTTAGCCCTTGTGCGCCCTGTGCTTTTAAAGCAAGCCGGGGATATGGCGCAAACGCCCTTAATTAAAGCGCGCATGGCAAACTCTTTAAACTTAAAAGGGCAACGCACACATTTAATTTTAGGATGGTTAGAAAAGGGCATTTTCACGCCCTATAAAGACAACACCTATGGGGCGGGGGCGATCGACGCTCTAAGCCGCTCTAACGCCATGGCGTGTGTCAGTGAAACACAAGATCTTTTAGTGTCTTTACTGCCTTAGAGGAGCTGAAAGCCGTAGGTCAAGGTAAACATCAAATGGCTACGGCCTGAATCCACATTATGGGGCAGGCGGGGGGCGAAGTTGTTGATCGCAGGGTCCCATGATCCACAAGTATTGGGCGTGGGGCCATAGCCAAAGCCAAGACAATAGCCCTTTTTGGTGATGTTGTTGTAATACTCCAGTTTCAAATCAAACTTTAAGTTGTAGCGGCTCAAAAAATAGCTTAAAAAAAGTGCCACGCTCTGCTCGTTGGCCCGAGGCGAGCCGGTTAAGCGCCCCAAGACCTTCCAAGTAAAGCCGTGGAAGTGCGAGCCAAAGTATAAAAACCCGTTGAGCGCATCCTTGCCCACGATGTTGTTGATCTCTGCATCGTAAATGCTGTTGGTCCAGATGTTGTAACCTAGAGGGTCGCCATAAATGCCGATGTCGCCATTAGCGTTGCCAATGTTTTTATAAATGCTGCCCCCAAAAATCCACTTGTTGTAATAAAAACGGGAGCGGAAGAAGAGAGTTTGTCCGTCCTTGCCCATTTTCTCTTGTCCAAACAAAATCATGTCATAGCCCCGTCCAGAGGGGGGAAAGAAGGGGAAGAATCCTACAAAAGTGCCCACCCAGCGAAAACCCTTGTCTCTAAAATGGGGGTTGGTGTCGTAGGTGATGTTGATCCCGGGGGCATTCATGCGCCCAAAGATGGAGTAAAAATAGGGATTGACTTTCCAGTGGTTTTTTTGGTATCTAAACTCGGCGATCATTAAGGGCTTGCCGCTGGTGTAGTAACGCCCAAAAGGCCAAAACCAGTCGCTAGATGCAGAAGCCCTCGCATCCGAGTAAAGCACGCGTAATTTATAGTCCTTGTATTTGACAAACCCCTCCACGCCTTGACTAAAAGAAGTGAACCAGTCGTAATCGGAGAGTTCATAACGCCCGCCCTTGATGCCAAAAATATCCTTGTAGTTGTAACTGATGTAGGCATTGTGCACCATCGCGTAGCGGGGTTTTTGCACTTGCAAACCGCTGTGACCCGCAAACCAACCAATATATTCCCAGAATATCCCCCCATCGTGGTTATAATAATTTTTTCCTCCATTGACCGCTGGACCGCCCGGCTGCCCGGGTTGGATGTCGTTGCCTTGATAGGCAGTGGAGTCGTAAGGCAGGGCAGAGAGCATGCCGCCCACTTCGGCGTGTAAGCCCTTGTAAATGTCCATGCTAAGATTCATTTCGGCTAAAAGCGAGGTGTAACTGCCTGTCGGGTAGATAAACTTAGAGGGGTCGTAGCGTTTGTTGTTAAAGCCATACAAGGTGTAACTGCTGAGTTTCCCACTAATGCTCATGTCAAAGGCTAAAACGCGCTCTAAAACAAGGAGCATAAAAACAAGCCACTTATGGGTGGTGCGATTCCCTCTAAATTGTACTTGCATTGGCAACCTAACGAAGGTGATTATGAAAAATCTAAACGGGGTATTATAGCAACAATACCTTAAGGGAAGACCCCCTAAGGTGGATAAAAACCTAGAAGCTGTAGCTGATGTGAGTCATCAAGTGGCTCCGATCTTGCACGACTGTGTGCGCAATACCCCCGGTTTCTTGGGGACCTTGCGCAAAGCCAGAGGCTGAGAACACACCTGTATTCAAGCTCAAAGGTTGCCCCATGTAGCTTAAGAAGCCCACACCTGGGTTATAGCCCGCACGGATGACCTGCATGAACCATTCAAGCTTGATCCCGGCTTTGATGTGTTTGCCAAATTGGTAGTCCAAATACAACGCTAAAGCTTGGCCGTCTGCACGAGGAGCTGTGGTGTATCTTTCGGCCAACTCCCAGTCAAACTTCCCATACACCGCGCCGGTTTTCGCATAAACTGTGAGAGCATCGGCGTCGGTGATGTTGTTGATAGACGCAAACCCTAGTGAGTAGATACCACCGGTCCATTGTTCCACGCCATCGATCGCCACTGGGTTACCATAAGTACCGATGTTCGGGTTTGGGTTACCGATGTTGTCGTAGATACCAAAGCCCACATTGTAGTTGTTGAAGTCTAGGCGCTCTTTAATCAAAATGGTTGCCCCGCCCGGACCTTGTAGGCCGCGCCATTTACCGCCATCTAGGAAAGGGTCCCAAGTGTTATACCTTGCGGCCCCATAGCGGCCCACATGCCCGATGCCTGGGATGTAGTCGTTCGCCCATTGGTACACATACATGGCGTAAAGGGTGGTTTGTGAGCGGAAACCGCGCCCGCTAAACTCGGGGTTGGTGTCGTAATACATTTTGATTTCAGGAGCGGTGAAGACTTTGGGAGAGAACCACACATGCGGGTGGATGGAGAAGTGTTTATTCACTTGGTAAATCACCCCGATTTTGTGTTGCCCCCAAGGTTTTTCCCGGTAGATGGGGAACATCCATTGACCGTCAGCAATACCACGGCCCCAGGAGCTGAACACTTGGAAAGTCAGCTTATTCGTGAGTTTAAACATGCCGTAGAAGCCTTGGGTCAATTGGTAGAACCAGTCGATGTCTTTGACCTGTGTGGTGTCATAGCGCCCAGCGATGATCCAAATTTTGTCGCTTTTGTACTGGACATTCGCCTTGTAGATTTCATACCTGCGCGATTGCCCGGGGGTGTAGGCACTGGCCGGGTAGTAGTTAGGAGCCAAGCCGTTCCATTCCCCCATAAACATATAACCAATACCGCGAGGGTCGGCTACGCCACCGTGTTGCATCGCCCATTGGTAAGAGCCGTACTGCCCACTAGGACTCCAAAAAGGCACACAGAAGCCATTTGCGCTGTCTGGGCCCGTGTAGTTTTTTCCGCAAGCATCCGGATTCTTCCAAGCCTGTGGAACATTGATGCCACTGGCGTATTTGTCGTAACGGGTGTTGTCGTAGGGCATCCCACCCAGCGCGCCGCCCAAGCTCACGCTCCAGCCCTTGCCTAAATGCACGGTGCTTTCTAGCTTGCCTGTCAATTCCACAAAAGTACCGGTCGGGTAAAGCCCCTTGACCGGGTTGATGGGGGAGTTGTTAAATCCCACCTTAGAGAAGTTGATTAAATCTCCATGGACCTCGTAGCTGAGCGCATCCAAGCCACAAACCCCCAAAGAAGAAGAGGCCAGCAGGGCGGGTGTGAGCGTGTTGCGTAGCTTGCGCACCCCCCTTGCTAGTTTATCCCACTTAGAGCCTTTGATTTTCTTCATATCTCGTAACCTTCTTGTTTGTTTTTCTTTATTCATCAGTGTCGCCTTTGTATGCAAGTGCCATTTAACCTTATAGTGTTCAGAAAACTACACAAAACATGCCCGTAAAAACTCTAAAACCGAGCTATGCCCGAGACCATGATTGTGTGAGCGCAATTTTAATGTACTTTGTGTATTTTTTTCTTAAACAAACACAATTTGGTTTAGAAATTTTGTAAGTACATAGAATGTTACTTTAAATGTTTTCTTAACACTAAATCCAAGGACGCTAAAACTTTAAAGTAACATTGGTCATGATGTGGCTGCGGTCTTGATAATTTGCCCTAAAGTCGGGGTTGTTAAATTGGGGTGCGCCAAAGTAGCCCACTTGGTAGCCCTGATGCATTTGCACTCCGTAGTATTCGATTTTAAAGTGCAAGAACACCGAGCGGGTGAAGGCGTAGTCTAAACTTAGGGCTGCGGAGTATTCGTTGCTGCGCCCAATGTGCCCCTGGGCGTTGTGGTTGGCGTTGCTTACGCGTCCAAAGATGTGCCACGCGAATTTTTTATAAATGCTACCTACGGAGCCATAGATGGTTGTGGTGTTGGCATTAGTGGTGGCATCAGCCAGCCCGTCATAAGCCGTGTTGTCCCAAAAGTCAAACCCGATGATGCTCGAGCTCACATAGTTATTGACATAGGAAGTGTTGTTCCCCATGGGCATGGTGTGGCTGCCCAAAAAGGCATCAGAATTGCCAAAGGTGTTGTAAAGCCCTAAGATGATGGCTAGGCGATTCCACCAAAAGGCTTGGCGGATGTTTAAAGTGACTCCATATTTACCCACGAGCGCGCCGTGCTGCGCAGAATCCCAAATGCTGTAAGTTTTTGTGAGCGGGTTGTACCAGCCCGAGTCGTAAATGGGGACCGTTACCATCAAAAGGGTTTGGGAGCGAAAGCCCACCAATTCAAAATTCTTATTCGTGTCGTAGATAAGCTTAAAACCCGGGGCATTGTAGGTCTTGGGCGAAAAATAAAAGAAAGCCTGTGCGCTTAGTTTCTTGTAGTCGTAAGTGGCAGTGATGCCATGCCAGCCGTAGTTGATCATCTGTTTGTTTGGCTTTTCATAAGCGGTTGAGGCGTAAAACTGATAAATCCACGAGTTAAACGCCAAACCCCGTCCATACGAGCTCCACCACCACAATTTGAGATTTTTAATGGGGCGGTAGTAAAACTCAAAGCCCTGATTCGACCCGCTCATGAAGTCAATGTTGGCTTCATAGCGCCCGATCTTAAAGCCAAATTTATTTTTGTAATCGTATTGCAAAAAGGCAGTGTCGAGTACATAGGGCCGAGCGTGGTAAGCCCCAGATGCTTGCGTGAGATACTTGTTAAAAAAGTACCCATGCCAGCCCCCGATAAAGTTATGCACCACAGAGCCATAAACTTGCCCGTCTTGATCCGTTAAATACTTGGTCGAGTCGTAGGGCACGCCTGCCATCGCCCCGCCCAAGCTAAAACTGAGCTTGTGATCTGTTGTGTGCTTGGGCAATAACCCCACTTTCACTTGGGCAAAACCCACAATATCCACAAAACTCTCTGTGGGGAAAATGCCGTACTGGGTGTTGATTTTAGAGTGGTTAAAACCTATTTTAGAGAAGTTGTCTAGCCGTCCCGTGAATTTAAAATCAAAGGCTTTGAGTGGATTCATTAAAAAAGCCAAAGAATAGAGGACATGGCTTAATCTGCGTGTAGCGGTGTGCAATCGAGCTCCTTGTGTTAATATCTAGAGTTGTAGCACAGCTTTGGGGCAACTGGGCTAGTTTGGAAAGGCGCGGGGTGCTTAAGCAATGCTTGAATGTTACAAATCGCCACTAAAATTGCGCTTTAATGGCGGTCATTAAATAACTGCGGTCTTGGTTGGTGGCTGGGGCACTTGGGTCTAGGGTGTACCAGTTGGCGATATTATAGCCCTTGTGGGTGTCCACTTCATTGTATTCAATCTTGATGTTGGTCGAAAAGTAACGGTTCCACTTGATTCCCACATTCCAAGCCACACTTTGCTCGTTAGCCCTAGGTGAGAAGGTCAAGCGCCCCACGAGCCCCCAAAAGAGCTTTTTATACACCCCCCCCATAAAGACAAAACCCGTCACCGCATTGGGTGAAATCATGTTATCCATGAGCCCGCCGTAAACGCTGTTGTCGCGGTAGTCGATGCCAATGGGGCTACCATACCAGTTGATCTTAGCGTTGGCGTTGCCAAAGTTTTGGAAGTATCCCCCGCCAAAATTGTATTGGTTGTAGTCAAAGCGTTGGCGGATGTATAAACTCACCCCGCCCTTACCCAACATAGAGCCCCGATACCATGCATCGTAGAGGTGTGGGCTATAAATAGGAAAGATTACAGTCATGTCGGTTAAGGATTTAAAGCCCAGCCCGTTAAAGCTGGGGTTGCTGTTGTAGTGGAGCTTGACCCCGGGGGTGGTGTAGGTGTTGGGGGAGAAATAGACAAAGCCCACCGCTGAAAATTTCTTGGTGTCAAAATTTAGCCCCACAGCGTGGATGCCCAAATCGACCACTTGGCCTTTTTTATTGGTGGTGGTGATGGGGGCGTACCAAGGGCGGATAAATTCCCCCACCGCCAAAGCCCGCCCAAAAGAGCTAAACCAGCGCAATCTAAAATAGGGGCGGAATTTATAAGAGACTTCAAACCCTTCTGTGTATCCGCTTAAAAAAATCGTTTTAGAAAGGTAGCGGCCGGCAATGATGGTTAAAACATGCCCATAGTCGTAGCGCAAAAAAGCGTTGTAGAGCACATAGGGACGGGCTTGTTGCGTGGATTCTATATTGGACTTTTTCCAAGGGGCGTTGCCCAAAAACCCCCACCAACGCCCAAAATAGTAGTAAATCTTAGAGCCATAGAGCTGCCCGGTGCTCTGATCGATTAAAGTTTTAGTCGAATTGTAGGCCAATCCACCGATGCTGCCACCCAACCCTGCACTGAGCTTATAATTCTCATTCTCCCACAAACTCGCATCCACTTGGGCCTTGAGCGTTAGGGTTACAAAGCTCTCTGTAGGGAAAATGCCCTCTTTAGAGTTGATGGGGGAGTGGTTGAAACCGACCTTAGAAACCGACTCGCTTGTCCCGCTGAATTTGTAATCAAAAGCCCCCAAAGTGCTCGCACAGCATGCGCAAAAGAACAAGCCTTTACGGCACATTAAGCCCATACAAACCCCCAAGGATTCAAAATTCCACGACCAAAACTTTAAACTAAAGCTTCACTTTAATCTCGGTAAAAATATGGCTTCTATCTTGGTCGGTGGCAGGTTGATCGGGCAAGAAAGGGCCATTCCAACCCACTTTATAGCCATGGTGTATCAACTGGTTATAGTATTCTATTTTAATGTCGGCGTAAAAATGTTTGGAAAACTCGTAACCAACGTTGAACGCAAAGCTTTGCTCATCCGCTCTAGGTCCATAGGTTAAACGGCCGATCAAACCCCAAAGCCATTTTTTATACACCCCCCCGCCAAAGAGAAAGCCCGTGAAAGCGTTAGAGTCCATCATGTAAGAGAGGGAGTTAATGGTGTTGGCATAGACCGTGTTTGTCCAAAAGTCAAAGCCTAAGCGGCTCCCGTGGTAGCCAATCATGTAGTTGGCGTTGCCAAAATTTTGGTAAATCCCGCCCCCAAAGTTGTATTGGTTGTAGTCAAAACGCTGTTTGATCATCAAGCTGTGGGCGTTTCTACCCGAGAGCATCCCAAATTGGTAGGTGTTCCAAAAACGGGGTGCGTAAAAGGGGTTTAAGACCGTGATGTCGGTTTGCGAGCGCCAACCAACCCCCTTAAATTTGGGGTTGCTATCATACATGAGAGTAAAGCATGGGCTATATTCGTTGTTGGGCGAAAAATAGACAAAGGGCACGACACTAAAGCCCTTGTATTCCCAAGTGATGTAAAAAGCATGCACCCCGGGGTTGATCTTTTTGCCATTGGCGAGCGTGTAAGTTTTAGGCGAGTAAAAATTATAAAGCCATTCGTTGTAAGCAAAGCCACGGCCAAAGGAGCTAAACCACCAAAACTTAAAGTTTCTCAACTTTAAAGTCATGTCCAAGCCTTGCGTGTAACCACTCATGTAGTCAGCGGGAGATTCGTAACGCCCGCCCCTGAATCTAAAGATATCCTTATAAGAATAGTCAATATAGGCGTTGTAGATCACATAATTGCGGGCGTTATCAGCATAGCCTTGCACACAATCAGCGGCATTCACCCCCCCAATAACTGTCGCATCTGACATGGCTTGCAGTTGGGCTGCGCTTTTGCCTGCGTAGTCGGAAGCGCTACCGCCCCCTGCCCCATACCAGCACTTTGCCCAAGGCTTTTGCCCCACGAGCCCACCCCAGTAACCAAAGTAGTTCCAAGCCATGCTTCCATAGGGCTTGCCCGTAACTTGGTTAATGGCGTATTTCGTGCCATCGTAGAGCAAGCCCCCACCAAACCCGCCTAGACTCCCTGACATGTGGTGTCCATTGGCGGTTGCACTTTTGGGCATGAGTTCGGGAAAATCTAATTGCAAATACGCCACGATGGTCGCAAAAGTTTCTGTGGGGTAGAGGCCTTTATTGGTGTTGATGGGTTTATTGTTAAATCCAATTTTAGAGAAAGACTCCGCACCTGCCTTGAATTTGGCAAAAGACTCCAAATTGCGCAAATCTAAGTGCTTCCAATCCAAAGCCGAAGTTTGGGACGCAAGCCCCAACCAAGCCACTAAATTTTTAGAGAGCGACACAACTCTTTTCATCACAATCCTTTAATGTGCGTGATCTGTGTGTAACACAACGGGTTTAAAAACTCTTGGAAAACCTAAAACCAAATCGGGCGTGTTACCCTTAGCAACACCTAATGCCTAGGAGCTGCATGCAGTCCAAAACTCTCCTCTCTTTCATGATGTAAGGACGGGGGCAAGTAATGAAAGAAGAAAGGCCTAATGGGGATGTTAAGCTGGTTGTGGGGTAACCCATCAAATCTCCTTAAAACGAAAATAATTTAACGGCCATTCACTCTCGTGTGTCTGATTCTAGCAAGTTCTTGCTTAAAACACCCCACTTTTTCCTAGCAAAATGGCTAAAAAGAAGCGATGAGGTTGGTGTAGAGTGCGCTGCGGTCTTGATAACCTCCGCCACAATAAGTAACGCATGGCCCGTTTAAGCCCGCTTGGTAGCCCTTATTCGTATGTACTCCATAATAGGCTAAGTCGATCGTGGCCTTGAGTACTTGGTTAAAGGTGTACCCCAGTGTGAGCATGTAACGCGCTTCCCACGCCACAGGCGCACTGGTCCATTGCCACTGCATGCGCCACAAGAATTTTTTATTAAAATGTGTGGCTCCATAGGCGATGGCTCCCGTTACAGCATCGGCCTTCAACGCCGTGCCAGCCGTGCCGGCGTAAATGCTATTGCCCCCTAAGAGTACGCCCGCCGGGTTACCCATATTGCCCACATAGGCGTTAGTGTTGCCAAAATTTTTATAAAAAGTCCCCACCAAATAAAAGTTGTTGTAATCGAAACGTTGGCGCAAAATCAAGCTCTGGCCGGTGGGGGTTATGGGGTTATCGTATTTGTAAATGGGCGCGCCTTTGTTATTGAGCACCATCCAAGGCTCATACATGGGAAAAATAGCGATGATGTGGCTATCTGATCGAAAGCCCTTGCCATCAAAATTGGGGTTGGTGTCCCAACCAAACTGAAAACCCGGAGCGTTAAAAACCTTGGGCGAGAAGTAATAGAAAAACTCGGCCAAAAATTTATGGTTGTTGTAAATCAAGCGGGTGGCGTGCGTGCCATAGGAGAGTTGGTATCCATGTGGAGTCCAGCCCCCACGGGTGTTCTTTGTCCAATTGCCGCTATAAGATGTCCTAGGGGCATACCAATTGATTAAAAACCCACTGCCCACGATTGCCCTGCCAAAAGAGCTAAACCAAATCAAGCGGGCGTGTTTATACTGGCCAAAGGCTTCAAAACCCTGCGTTTTCCCGCTTCTATAAGGCATGGTGGAGGTGTAGCGTCCGCCCTTGATCCCAAAGACATCTTTGTATTGGTATTCTAAGAACGCATCGCTCCAAATGTAGGTTTTAGCCAATGCGCGTTTTTTATTATTTTTAATGTCAATGCTGTCCGTGCTCAAAACATTAGAAGATCCCCCTAAATATCCATCGTAGAAACCATATAGATTGTAGATTTCGCTCCCACCCTCAAGTTTTTTAGTGCTGTCGTAGAAAACCCCGCCGACCATGCCCCCGATCCCGCCTTTAAGGCTGTGGGGAGACTTTTGGGGCAATAAACTAAAGCTTAAATCTAAATACCCCGCCACTGTGGCGTATTGTTGCATGGGATAAAGGCCTCTTCTGCGCTTAATCGCTCTGGTGTTGAACCCAATTTGAGAGGTCTGCTCGGCTCGGCCACTAAACTTGTATTCAAACGCATCTAAAGAGCTTGCAAAGAAGATCAACGAGCCACAAACATACGCCAAGACCGAGAAGTTGGATTTGATGTCTATATCTTGCTGTGTTTCGTGCCTGTCTTGCATGGGACTCCTTTGCCATCTTGACAAATCGCGTAAAGACCTTTTCTAGCCCGTAGCTAGAAGTGCTTTAGCACCAAAATTATAATGAAAAACTCTGTTAGAGTGGTGCTAAATTTTTGCTTGCGAGTCGTGGATAGAAATAACGCTACGCAAAGTAACCAACCCTGTAAGGGGGTTTAAGCTTTAGCCAACCCGCAGGGGGTTTGTGTGGGATAATTGTAAAATTGCTTAATTTTCGATAAAATGGGGCCTTTTGATGCGAGAATTAAAACATAAGGGAATCGATGAATAAGTATTTTACGATGGGGGTTGTGTCGTCTATTTTAAGTGTGTGGCTGGTGGCGCACAATTTGCCCCAACAAGAAGTGGCGCAAGACACCCCCCACACCAAGAGCTTTAAAAAAAATAGCAAGCCAACGACTCAAGAGCGGCTCAATGCCTTAAAAAAATTCTCTAGCGTGGTGGAACAAATCGAACGCTACTATGTGGATGAGGTCAGCATTAACGACATTGTCGATAAGGCCATCGATGGGTTGATGACGAATTTAGACGCGCACTCGTCCTACTTAACGCCTAAAAAATTCCGCGATTTTAGAGCCCAAACCGAGGGCGAATTTGGCGGGTTGGGCATCACTGTGGGTATCCGCGATGGCGCGCTCACCGTGATCGCCCCGCTGGATGACACCCCCGCCTTTAGAGCCGGGATCAAAGCGGGCGATGTGATCTTAAAGATCAACCAAGAGAGCACGCTAAACATGAGCATTGATAATGCCGTCAATCTCATGCGCGGCAAGCCAAAAACCCCCATTGAGCTCACTTTAGTGCGTAAGTCTGAGCCCAAACCCATTGTGGTGAAGATGTTGCGCGACATCATTAAGATCAAATCCGTGCATGCCAAAAAGATCGAGGGTACGCACTTCTTGTATGTGCGGGTCAATTCGTTTGATCGCAATGTGGTTAAGGGAGTGCTTACCGAGTTAAGCAAGGCTAGAAATTTACAAGGCATTGTGCTAGACCTGCGCTCCAATCCGGGCGGGCTTTTAAACCAAGCTATTGACTTGTCTAATCTCTTCATCAAGCATGGCGTCATCGTGTCGCAAAAAGGGCGGATCAAATCTGAGGACATCGAATATAGAGCCAACGGCAAAGCCCCCTATCCTAATCTTCCCATCGCGGTTTTAGTCAATGCCGGCACAGCAAGTGCCAGCGAGATCGTTTCAGGGGCCCTGCAAGATCACAAGCGGGCGATCATCATTGGGGAGAGCACCTTTGGTAAAGGCAGCGTGCAAACCACTTTCCCCGTGGGTAGAGACGAGGCGATTAAGATCACCATCGCCCGCTACTATTTACCCAGCGGGCGCACGATCCAAGCGGTGGGGATTAAGCCAGACATTGTGGTCCATCCGGGCAATGTCCCCCAAGACGAAAGCAAATTCAGCATCAAAGAGGCGGATTTAAAACACCATTTGCAACAGGAATTGCAATCGCTAAACAACAAATCTGAGAGCAAAAAATCCGAGCATGGCAAAAAGGGTGAAAATAAAGAGGATAAGCCCATCACCCAAAAAGACATCAACGCCGACATCCAGCTAAAAACCGCCATCGACACCCTAAAAGTTTGGGACATCTTAACCGCCCCACAAAAAGAGAGCGCGCATAAGTAGGCCATTGTGAGGGTGGGGCTAGCGCGCTATCTCTTAGGCTTCTTGTTTTTTTTAGTCGGGTTGCAAGGCGAGGAAGTTCAGGCTAAGGTCGTGTATGTCAAGGTGGCTAATTTGCAAGAATTGACTGGCAAGCCCGTGTATATCGGACAACGCATCAGCGTGCAGTATCGCTTGATGCTCTTTTCTCAAGCCAAGTTTCTAGGGGCGGCTCTAGAAAACCTGCCCGATCCCAAAAAACTTCAACGGATCAACTTCACCCCCACTTGGCTAGACACAGGCAATGGCACTTTCAGCGCAACCTACGATTACAAAGTTTTAGGCACAAAAGCAGTTGTTCCCGCCCTTAAAGTGAGTGCTTTTGTGCAAAATCAGGGCTATTTAGATAAATCTAGCGCGCCGGCTATCCCCTTGCAGGTGGTCGATCTCTCAGCGCACCCCAATTACACAGGGGTGGTGGCGCAGAGTTTTAAACTCGTAGGTTATAAGGTCAAGGAGTACGACACCGCCCACAATATTTTAGTCTTTGAGTTGCAAACAAGGGGGGCGAATCTAGAGGATTTTAAAATCCCGGGCGGATTCAAGCAAGGCTTTGAAAGCAGCCGTTTAGGCGCAGGGGATGCCAGTGGGGTTTATTATTGCATTTTGCCAAAGGGCATGCAAAACCTGTCTTTTAATTATTTTTCCTTGCAAGAGGCGCAGTTTAAAGAGTTGCATTTTTCGCTCATCCCCATTGAAGAAAGTGTGAGCACGCAGAGCAACCTAAAACCCAAGAATAATTTATTGCTCTTTTCGAATATCTTTTTAATGACTTTGTTGCTCGTGGTTGTGGTGTGCTATTTTCTCACCAGCTATAAAAACGCCACCTTGGTTGTGGCTGTTTTGCTCTTGGGAGTCTTGCTGTGGAATATCCTTTCCACTTACCGCACGGGGATTTTAAGGGCGCAAGCAGCGATTAAAATCTTGCCCACGCAAAATTCAACTTTATTGGCGATCCCTAAAGAGGCCTTGCATGTCAAAATCATAGGCGAGCATGCCAAGTATTATAAAATCATGACCGATGATGAAAAAATTGGTTGGGTGAGGAAAGAAGATGTGGAGTAAAATTCGGGGCATTTATGCTTTGTTGGTTGTGGGTTTAGGGCTAGGCTTTATTATTCTAATGAATTTTTTAACCCGTAAGCGCAACAACTCCCGCCAAACCCGCAAATGGTGCCGATCTTTCTTCCCACTCATGGGCTCGCCTTTGGAGAAAGTCGGGGAATTTGATTTGAGCGCGGATTTGATCGTCTTAAACCACCAAAGCATCATCGACATCATCTGCCTAGAGGCCTACCACCCCCGCAACATCTGCTGGATCGCCAAAAAAGAATTGGGCGACATCCCCTATTATGGCTACGCGCTCAAAACCCCCCAGATGATTTTAATCGATAGAGAGGATCGGCGCGGGTTAGCATCTTTGATTAAAATTGCCAAAGAAAAGCTCGAGCAAGATCGCCCCTTGGTGATCTTTCCTGAGGGGACAAGGGGCAGGGGGGCTGAAAAATTCTTGCCTTTTAAACCAGGGGCTAGGGTTTTGGCAGAGAAATTGCACTTAAAAATCCAGCCCATCCTCTTATTCAACACCCGCAAGATTTTTAACACCAAACCCATAGAATCGCAGGCCACGCACCTACGCATGGTGCTCATGCCCGCCTTCACGCCCGACTTAAGCACAGACTGGTATGCCAAATTAGAGCAAGACATGCAAGCAGAGTACAACAAACACTATCAGGAGCTCAATGGTTAGACTTGCATTTTAATAAAATCTGTGCTACAATGCTTGCTTTTGGGGTGTTAGCTCAGCTGGGAGAGCGCAACGCTGGCAGCGTTGAGGTCAGGGGTTCGATCCCCCTACACTCCACCACTTCCTAAAATCTAAAAACCTTGATTATTTGCTTAAGAAGTCGGCGATCGCTGTGGCTTTGTCGGTTTGCTCCCAACTAAACCCTTCGCGCCCAAAGTGTCCGTAAGTCGCCGTTTGACGGTAAATGGGGCGCAGTAAATCCAAACTCTCAATGATCCCTTTTGGGGTAAGTTTAAAGAGCGTGCGCACACACGCCTCAAGCGCTTGGGGGCTGTGTGTACTGGTGTGGTGGGTGTTGATATAGACAGAGACGGGATCGACAATGCCTATGGCGTAAGCCAGTTGTACCGTGGCGCGCTGGCACACCCCACTAGCCACTAAATTTTTAGCGATGTAGCGCGCCATATAAGCCGCGCTGCGATCGACTTTAGAGGGGTCTTTTCCGCTAAACGCCCCGCCCCCGTGCGGACAAGAGCCCCCATAGGTATCCACGATGATCTTGCGCCCCGTCAAGCCCGCATCGCCTTGTGGTCCGCCGATGACAAATTTACCCGTAGGGTTGATGTGGTATTTGATGTTGTCGTCTAAAAACTCTTTGGGCAGGACCTTATAAACGATCTCTTCAATCACGGACTCGCGCAAGTGTTTTTGATCGACTTCAGGCGAGTGTTGGGTAGAAACCACGATTGTATCGATACCCACGGGTTTATCGTCTTCATAGCGGATCGTCACCTGCGCCTTGCCATCGGGGCGCAAAAAAGGCAAAGTTGCGCTTTTGCGCGCGCGGGCAAGCCCTAAGGTGATGGCGTGCGCTAGGCTAATGGCTAGGGGCATGTATTGGGGGGTTTCATTGCAAGCGTAGCCAAACATCAAGCCCTGATCGCCCGCCCCCACTTCGCCATCCAAGCGATCCACGCCCTGATTGATGTCCGGGCTTTGCTCGCCGATTCCATTGAGCACCGCTGCACTGCGGTAGTCAAAGCCATAGAGTGCGTCCGTGTAGCCGATGTCTTTGACCACTCCTCTTGCGATCTCTTGCATGGGGGCGTAGATGTTGGTCTTAAGTTCGCCTGTGATGATACAAAACCCATTAGCCAATAAGGTTTCGCACGCCACGCGGGCGTTCTTGTCCCGCTCAATGATGTAATCTAAAACGGCATCGCTGATTTGATCTGCCATTTTATCCGGATGCCCCTCTGTCACCGATTCTGAGGTGAAAAGATAAGAGCCCATCAACTCCCCTTACTTCATTTGTGCCGCCACTTCGGCAGCAAAGTCCTCGCTTTTCTTTTCAATCCCCTCGCCCACTTCAAAGCGGATGTACTCCACGATGCGGACTTCGTCGTGGATTTGCGCGCTTTTTTCATCCAAGACTTGTTGGATGGTCTTTTTATCGTCCATCACAAAGAATTGCCCGAGCAAGGCGAGTCGTTGATCTAAAAGCGTGTTGTCGGCGATGAATCGCTCCATTTTGCCCGGAATGATCTTGTCAAAGATTTTTTCAGGCTTACCTTGATCCCTTAATTCTTGCTTATAGGCCTCTTCTTGTTTGGCTAGAATGTCTGCCGTTAGCTCGGCACGGCTCACATAGGTGGGGATGTGTTTAAGTGGTTTGCCCAAGCGTTTAGCCTCTTCATTTTCCTTTTCAAGCTCGGCCACAAGAGCCAATTTTTCCTTAGCGATGAAATCGGGGCTGAAGGATTTGTAATCCAACACCACAGGTTTCATGGCCGCCGCGTGCATGGCGATGTGGCGGGCCAATTCGCGCAGCTTATCGGCGTTGGCGGGGTTGTTGTGGGCGATTTTAATGATCGCGCCCACGCGGTGGTTGGCGTGCAAATAGCCATTGAGGACTTCATTTTGCCCCGCTTGCACGCAAGCTAGGCGGCGTACCACGATGTTTTCCCCGATTTTAGCGACCGCAGAGTGCAAATAGGATTCGTAAGCCTGCCCCTCGATTTGGAGTTGGTACAATTCTTGGGTGTTTTTGGGTTGCTTGTTTTTGGCAAGCTCTAAGGATTTAGCCACTAGGTCTTTAAAGTGGTCGTTCTTAGCCACAAAGTCGGTTTCGCTGTTGATCTCTAGCATGGTGGCGTTGTTGCCCTCCACCGCCAAAGCCACCACGCCCTCGCCCGCCACGCGATCGGCTTTTTTGATCGCCTTACTTAGGCCCTTTTCACGCAGGTAAGCGACCGCTTTTTCTAAATCCGCCCCACACTCCACAAGGGCTTTTTTGCAATCCATCATGGGCGCATCGGTCATTTCTCTTAGTTGCTTGACTTGTGCGGCACTGACACTACTCATGGTCTGCTCCCTCCTCTTCTTGGGCGATTTCTTCTAAGACTTCCTCTTTCTCAGCCTCACTAGCTGCCTGAACTTCCTCAACCGCTTCCTCACTGCGCCCCACAAGCTCGCGCCCCTCAGTGATTGCCTCTGCCATTTCTTTACAGAAAAGGCCGATGGAGCGGATTGCATCGTCATTGCCCGGGATCGGGTAATCCACCAGATCGGGGTCGCAATTCGTGTCTAGGGGGGCGATGATGGGGATGCCAAGGCGGCGCGCCTCAGCCACGGCGATTTTTTCCTTCACCACATCCACGATAAACATCATGTCGGGCATCTTTTTCATGTGGCGCACCCCGCCCAAATACTTTTCAAGCTTCTCTTTTTTGCGTAAGATCATGAGTTTTTCTTTTTTGGTGAGCAGGTCGATTTGCCCGCTGCTCTCCATTTCCTCCATGATTTCAAGCTTACGCACAGACTTTCGAATGGTGCTAAAATTGGTGAGCATGCCACCTAACCAGCGGTAATTGACATAGGGGACATTGACTCGCGTTGCGTACTCTTTGAGTGCATCGCTGGCTTGTTTTTTTGTGCCTACAAACATGATGGTTTTGCCCTCTGCGCTCGCATCGCGGACAATATTATACGTGTAGCGGAAATAGCGCAAGGTTTTTTGTAAATCGATGATGTGGATGTTCTTACGCACACCAAAGATAAAACGGGCTGTCTTGGGGTTCCAGCGCCTAGTTTGGTGCCCAAAATGCACCCCACATTCCAATAAATCCTTCATGGTGATCATGATCTGCTCCTTAAAGTTTGCCGCCACGCTCCCTAAAAACACTTCAAGGTGGAGCGTGTGTGATTTTTAATACAAGGCGAGTGCGCATTCTAGCGCAAAAAGAATAAAGGCAAAATTAATCTAAGCGCACCCGCTAGGTGCGCCCTGCGCTGTCTAGCTTAAAGTGTGGGCTTTAAGCGTGGGGGTGGGCACTGTGTGGGTGTGCGCCGTGTGGGTGTGCGCCGTGTGGGTGTGCGTGGGGATTTGCTCCATAGGGATGTGCGCCGTGTGGGTGTGCACCTTTGGTGTGGGGGTTGCCCTTTGCCCCGACATAGGAGATGTGCCCGTGAGCGTCAATGTCGTAAGCCTGTCCAAAACCTTTGACAAACCGCCCTTTAAGAAACTCTAGTTTAATCAAGTGGAAGTCTTGCATGTGGCGGATGGTTTCTAGGCCCCGTCCTTTGCCGTGTTTGGCTAAGAAGTTGTCATAAACCCTGTCAAACTCCTCGCCCCTTTCGATGAAGTGCAACTTGGTCCTGTAACGCAAACGGCGGCGTAAAATGGGCGATTTTGCGCTCGCTTCATCTTCTAAAAACATGACTTCTACATTATCAGGGTGCGCTTTAAGACTTTTAAAGTGTTCGGCAACCTCGCTCACATAAATGTAAAAATGCTTGTGGTCGTGGTGTTCATCAAAGAGAAGCGCGCTATATGAGCAAATCACTTCGTTTTCAGGACTTAAGCTGGCGATACACACGCTGCTAAAGCCCTCTCTAAATTTTTCTAAATCCTCTTTGACCCCTTTAATGTCTGTGGTTTCACTAATGGAAGTGCAAAGCCCGATGATGGCGTTTTTAATGCCCTCGTTGTCTGCGACTTTAGCGGGGTAATCGATTTTCAACACGCCCTCTTTACCCTCAAGGTTGTAGCCGATTTCAATATGCGTTAGGGTGGCTGTTTTGAGATGTACACCCCGCGCGCCTTTGACTTGCCCAAATTTTGCCAATAAAGCCTCCATGTCTTTAACATGGTTTTTGTTCATGTGATCTAGGATAAATTGAATATCCATTTCAAACTCCTTGTTATGATTAAAAGGCACGCCATTATAACACTCTAAGATTAATAAAATCTTATTTTTGACAAATAATGAGAAAATAGAGGGTTGGTGTTGCCAAAACCCAAATAAGTTTTAGTGGATTCATCTCTAACATTTATGGGTTTTGATCTATGCCACCCAAATAAGAGCACTTCCAGCCGATGCGAGGATTGCAGGGGGTGATGGTCTTTTTGGTCTTGTGTGCGAACGATGGACAAGAAGGGTTGCAAAAACGCCAAAGAGACTTTTTGGAAATGAGGCATTTTAAACGTTGTTTAGGGCATTAAAGCTTTTAGACGAATCCTTTAAAAATACCAAGTGTGGGACACGAAAATGCTGTAATTACGCACAAATTTAGAGCCAATCTCGGTGTCAAAGGGGAATTTCACCCCAAACTCAAAAGACACATCGTGGTAGAGAATCACAGTCTGGAAGCGCACGCCCACTTGCCCCAAGAGCCTAAAATAAGTCCCTTTGAATGAAAAGCTTGTAAAAGAGCGGTAATTTTCCACAAAGAAATTTTCCGAAAACTTCGAAGTCGTCCAAGTGTTGCCCGCCACCATCATCCCATAAAAGAGCCCCCAAACATTGAGGGGGTTTTTGTTGTACTCGATCAATAAGTCCGCCCCCACTCCATAAGTGAACATGTTTGTTTCGATGTTGGCTTTTCTTTTGTCTAAGATCACATATCCATAGTCCAAAAAGCCATAGTAGCGGGTGTAAAACCAGCGATTTAGAGGGTTATACTCGTAGCCATAGACAATGCTTGCCCCCTCAATGGTGCGCACATTTCTAACGGGAACACCATTTTGGTAGGTGTAAAATTGCATCGTACCGATCTGAAATTGGCTGAGCAAAAAAGTTCGGCTTTTGGCAGCCCGCATGGGGAGCAGTGAAGCACTGAACGCACCCAACACAAAGGCAAGCTTGCGTGTCAAGTTTAGGATGGTCGTCCTTAGGCTAGTAGTTGTGGTTTAAAGGTGAAGCCAAGTTATCCTCGTGGTTGGACCAGTTTTGGAGGATGTTGTTGTTTTGGGGAGTGTAGATCGGACCTGTGCCCTGTGTGGCTTCTTGGATCGCATTTTCTTCATCCACAATGCGATCGATCTTCTCGGTTGTTTTGGCATCATCGATCTTGTGTTCTAGGCCAGACTCCAAATCCGCACTCTTGTCGGGATTAACAGGAGTCATTTTATTGAGTGCCTTAGAGTCGGCATCTTTGGCTTGGTTTAAGACCTTAGCGTCCGCGGGCTTGGCTTGTTGGCTAGAGGTTTTGCTTGTGTCCTTGCACGCCTGCAAGCCAAAAACCCCCATAGTAGCCAAGATAGAAGAGCCTAAAAAGCGTAAGAGTTTGGAGTTCATCCACTTCCTTTTTGGGCTATAATAACCATGCTTTATTAAATCTAAGTTAAAGATTAGCCATGTTGCAGACAGAACAGGGGGGGATCAACCCTAAGTTAGACTTGGGCGTGGGTTTGCCCCTAGCCCATTTCTTAGAGATCATCTTAAACCCTCCCAAGGCTTACACCCCCTATGCCCTGCTCGACACTTTAGAGCCGGGGGCTATGGGTTGCATAGAAGTTGCGTATATGAGTATGCACGCGGGCAGAGTCTTAAAAATCCAAACCCAAGCCAAAACAACCGGGCAAACTTTAGAATTGATTTGTTTTAACCACACCTCCTACCACCTTAAAGTTTTCAGACAAAAAAGCTATTTTGTCTATGGCAAGTTAGGCACAAGCCCCTACACAAATGCCCTACAAATGACAAACCCCAAAATCATAGACAAGCCTAACACCATAGCCATGCGCTTTGACAAGGATTGTAAAAAACTTGCCGCCTTTCTTAAGCAAGACCAATACAAAACCTACCTTGACTTTTGCCTAAATACACTCACACCCCAGAATTTACACCAGCTCGAAAGCATCGGCGTACCCTTAGAGGTTGTGCAAAATTTATGCGAAATTTTCCACCCCACAATGGCTTTTGCTCTAGCCTACAACGCCCATAAAGGCTTGCCCCATCCACACCTACAAGCCCTAAAATACATAGAAGCCCTATCTTACATGTGTGCTCTAAAGTCTAAAACTTTTGATTTCCCCGCTAAGTTTAGCCAGCATGCCAACACAAAGGCCTTGCAAGAGTTTTTAGACAATTTGCCCTTTAAGCTCACGCCGGACCAGCAAAAGGCCATCGCCAATATCCAGCAAGACATGCAGGGTTTTAAAGCCACAAAACGCCTCGTGATGGGTGATGTGGGCTGTGGTAAAACGATGGTGATTTTAGCCAGCGTGGCTTTGTGTGCCCCCTATAAAAGCCTGTTAATGGCCCCCACAAGCATTTTGGCCAAGCAAATTTACAACGAGGCTCTTAAATATTTGCCCGCCAGCATCAAGCCCTTGTTGCTCCTAGGCGGGACAAATGGCAAGCAAAAAGAAGCCTTTAGCGAGGCGGACTTTATTGTTGGCACAACCGCTTTGCTCTACGCCCCCCTAGACACTTCGCAAGTCGCTTTAGTACTCAGCGATGAACAACACCGTTTTGGCACGAAGCAACGCCACACCTTGCAAGCTCTAGCCACACAAGCGGGTAGCAAGCCCCATTATTTGCAATTTTCTGCCACGCCCATACCCAGAACCCTAGCAATGATGGGGGCTAAATTCATCGCCACAAGCTTTTTAAAAGACAAACCCCACACAAAGAACATACAAACCCGCATTGTCGATAAACCCCAGTTTAACGCCCTTTTAACCCACATTAAAGCCGAGATCGCCGCGGGCAAACAGGTGGCCATCATTTACCCTCTAGTGGAGGAGAGCGAAAACAAGGACTATCTCTCTTTAAAAGAGGGCGCGCCCTATTGGCAAAAACGCTTTGAAAATGTCTTTGTGGTGAGTGGCAAGGACAAGGACAAAGAGGACATCATGGAGGACTTTGCCAAAAAGGGGCAACTTTTACTCGCCACAACCTTAATTGAAGTGGGAATCAGCCTACCCAAGCTCTCCACGATTGTCGTTGTGGGGGCTGAACGCTTAGGGCTAGCGACCTTGCACCAGCTAAGGGGCAGGGTGGCAAGGCTTGGGGGCAAGGGTTATTGCTATCTTTTCACCCACAACCTTACAAACCCCCGCTTACACGACTTTAGCCAAACCACGGATGGTTTTGAAATCGCAAATTTAGATTTAAAATACCGCCACTCAGGGGATTTGCTAGAGGGCACGCAACAAAGTGGGGACGCTTTTCGTTTTTTAGATTTAAGCCAAGATGCGCCCTTAGTAGAGGAAGTGAGCGCGCTTTTTTAGTCCGATGGCCTAAAAGCCACAAGGGACATTAAATTAAACGCCATCGATACAATTTGTGCTATAATGTCTGATTGCGTGATATTTTAATGAAGGAGAATGTATGGATGTAGGCATCCCACAGGGTTATGCTAGCAGTGCTTCAGTGTCAGCAACAGCTAAAACTTCCGCTGAGTACGACTATTCGATTGCCCGACTATTCATCATTGCCATGATCGCCTTTGGGGTCATTGGCATGTTAGTTGGAGTGATCTTAGCTTTTCAGCTAGCCTTCCCTAAACTCAACTATATTTTAGGTGAATACAGCATTTTTGGGCGTTTGCGGCCTGTCCACACAAATGGCGTGATCTATGGTTTTACGCTGGGTGGGATTTGGGCAAGTTGGTATTATATTGGACAAAGGGTCTTAAAAATTACCTATCACGACTATCCATTCTTAAGAGTGGTGGGCTACCTGCATTTTTGGCTTTGGATTGTAACCCTAATCTTGGGCGTGGTGAGCTTGTTAGGCGGAATCACCCAAAGCAAGGAGTACGCCGAACTTGCATGGCCTTTAGACATTTTAGTCGTGGTGGTGTGGGTCTTGTGGGGCATTAGCATGTTTGGGAGCATGGGGGTTAGACGCGAAAACACGATTTATGTTTCGCTGTGGTATTACATCGCCACTTATGTAGGCATCGCCGTGCTCTACATCTTTAATAACCTTTCCATCCCCACTTATTTAGTCGCCCACACAGGTAGCCTTTGGCACTCTATTTCTATGTATGCGGGCAGCAACGATGCTTTGGTGCAATGGTGGTGGGGGCACAACGCGGTGGCCTTTGTTTTCACTAGTGGGGTGATCGGCACGATTTACTACTTCTTGCCTAAAGAAAGCGGACAGCCCATTTTCTCTTACAAGCTCACTCTATTTTCTTTTTGGAGCTTGATGTTTGTTTATATTTGGGCTGGCGGACACCACTTGATCTATTCCACCGTGCCCGATTGGGTGCAAACCTTATCTTCTGTGTTCTCTGTGATTTTGGTCATCCCCTCGTGGGGCACGGCCATTAACATGCTCTTGACTTTGCGGGGGCAATGGCACCAGCTCAAAGAATCTCCCCTCATTAAGTTCTTGGTTTTAGCCAGCACCTTTTACATGCTCTCCACTTTAGAGGGCTCCATTCAAGCCATCCGCTCGGTCAATGCCCTAGCGCACTTTACCGACTGGATCATCGGGCATGTGCATGACGGCGTGCTCGGTTGGGTGGGCTTTACCTTGATCGCGGCGGTTTATCACATGGTGCCCCGTGTGTTTAAAAGAGAAATTTATTCTGCCAAACTCATGGATGTGCAGTTCTGGCTGATGACTTTAGGCATTGTGCTTTACTTCTCCTCCATGTGGATTGCGGGCATCACGCAGGGGATGATGTGGCGCGATGTGGATCAATACGGCAACTTGGTGTATCAGTTTGTGGATACTGTGCGGGTGTTGATCCCCTATTATGTGATCCGTGGCTTGGGTGGCAGTTTATATCTCGTGGGCTTTTTCATCTTCCTTTACAATGTGCTGATGACGATCCAAAAAGGGCGCGTTTTAGAAAAAGAGCCCGCCTACGCCACGCCTATGGGCATGCACTAAGGAGCGCACCATGTTTTATTTTTTGGAAAAAAACCCTTTCTTTTTTACGCTCGCTTTTGTGGTCGCCTTTGCAGTGGCCGGGGTGGTCGAAATTTTGCCCAACTTCTTTAAATCCGCCCGCCCCATTGAGGGGTTAAAACCCTACAGCATTTTAGAAACCGCCGGGCGGCAGGTGTATATTAATGAGGGGTGCTATAATTGCCACTCCCAGCTCATCCGTCCCTTTCAAGCTGAAGTGCAACGCTACGGGGCTTACAGCTTAAGTGGAGAATATGCCTACGATCGCCCCTTTTTGTGGGGGTCTCGGCGCATTGGCCCCGACTTGCACCGCGTGGGCGATGTGCGCACCACCGCTTGGCATGAAAAACACATGCTAGAGCCCACCAGCGTAGTGCCCGGTAGCATCATGCCCGCCTATAAGCATTTGTTTAAAAAAGATGCAGATTTTGACACCGCCTTTGCAGAAGCCTACACCCAAAAAGAGGTCTTTAAAGTGCCTTATGACAAACCCGGAGGGGTGCAACTGGGCGATATGCAAGAGGCCAAAAAGCTTTTCTTAGAGGAAGCTAAAGGCATTGTTGAGCGCATGCAAGACCTTGAAGTGAAGGCCGCACTTAAAGAGGGGCGGGTTAAAGAAATTGTGGCCCTCATCGCCTATTTAAATAGTCTAGGGCAAGGGCGCATTGAAAAACCCAGCGCAAAGGGGCAATAAATGGACATCGACACTCTAAGAGGCTTTGCTTACGCCTTTTTCACGGTCTTATTCACGCTCTTTTTGTATTTTTACATTATATCTATGTATGTGAAAGACAAAAAGGGGATCACGGATTACGAGCGTTACAGCCAGCTGGCCTTGCAAGATGAGCTAAACGATGCGCCCATCGAGCCTCGGCACTTATCTCATAAAAAAGGCTAAAGATGGATATTTTGAAGGATCACATTAATTTGTTTGCGCTGGGGGCAGCCCTTGTGATTTTGGTTGCCACACTTAGCATGAGCTCTTCTCTCTTTAAGGCGATGCGCGAAAGTAAGGCAGACGGCGAGCTTTATGGGGGCAAGGATCACAGCTATGATGGCATTGGAGAGTTTCTCAACGACATCCCCACAGGTTGGATCATCAGTTTTTTAGCCATCATCGTTTGGGGGCTTTGGTACATCTTTATGGGTTATCCCATGTCTGGTTTCTCTCAAATCGGCCAGTACAATAAAGAAGTCGCCACTTATAATAAAAACTTTGAAGCCCGTTGGCAAAATCTTAAAGAAAAAGACTTGGAGCAAATGGGGCAGGGCATTTTCTTGGTGCAGTGCTCACAATGCCACGGCTTAGAGGCCACAGGGCTTAACAACACCGCTAAAAACCTTGTCAATTGGGGCAAAGAGGAGGGCATTGAGGAAGTGATCGCGCAGGGCTCGGTGGGCTTGGGTTATCAAGCCGGCGAAATGCCCCCTTTAGGTCTTAGCCCCGAAGATTCTAAGGCTGTGGCTAGTTATGTCATGGCAGACATTTCAGCTTTGCACCACACCAAAAACCCGCAATTGGTCCAAAAAGGGCAGGCCATTTTCCAAAGCACTTGTGCGAGTTGCCACGGGGCTGATGGCAAGGGACAAGGGAGCATGGCAGCGGATCTAACCCGCTATGGCACCCCCGCCTTTTTACAAGAAGTGCTTGACAAGGGCAAAAAAGGGCACATCGGGGAGATGCCTAGCTTTGCTTACCGCCACTTTAGCCCCACGCAAGTGAAGGCGTTGGCAACTTATATCCAATCCCTACAAGGAGATGAATGATGAATGGGTTATTTGGTTTAAACGGGATTTTAGGCAACCTCTTGGTGGTGGTTATTTTGTTGATCTTGGTGGCTTTTTTGGGCCTTAAGGCCGTGCACATCCAGCAAGAGGAGGCGACCCACTACTACAAGCTAGACACCCAAAGCCTACAAATGTTTGGCAACAAACACGAATTTTACAAAGTGAAGGAGTAGCGCATGTTTACAGGGATGGAAAAATTGCTAGGGCTTTTTTTAATCGCCTTGTTTGCCATCACGGTTGTGCTTTACTTCGCTCGCCCCTTTCTCTTCGCCGTGTGAAGCTCTTTAGGGCTTGCCTGCTTTTGGCGGGCTTTTTACACGCCGGGGACTTCGTGCTAGACAACGAAGCGGGGCATTTGGTCCCCAAAAGTGTGGAGCTTGTGCAAGAAGTGTCTAGTGAGCTGTTTAGCAAAACGGGGGTTTCTTTTGTGTTGTTTTTGGCCGACACGCCAGATACCCACACAAAACAAGGGCGGCTAGCCTACCAACAAGCCAAATTAAAAGACCTGCACCGCCCCTTTGTTGCTCTTTTTGCCCATTTTGGAGCGCAAAAAATAGACATTCTAACTGATCCAAAGGACTTAATCCCCACAGAGCGTATTTTTTTTGAGCGCATCGCCCCCTTTTTGCCTAAAGAGTGGGGCACAGACACAGCTAAAAACAACGCCCGCTTTTCCTTTGCCTTGCTCAATGGCTACACCTATATGGCCGATGCCATCGCGCGCAAATACCACATACAACTAGCGAACAACATTAAAGAGGAGTATTCTAACAGCGTGGTTAAAACCACGCTCTACATTTTGCTCTGCTCGCTTCTAGCCCTCTTCTTTTACGGCTATTTTTTTGGAACAAGAAAACATGGACACTAAAGAAAAAAACTATTGGCCTCTTGGCATTTTGTCTATTTTATTTATTGGACTAGGCTTGGTTGTGGCTTTGGTGGTTGTGGCGATCAAATACACCCCCCAAAGCGACAATTCTTATTTGCACCAGCACACCTACACCGACAGCCACATTAACGGCATGCTGGCTGCCTACAATGCCTTTAAACAGGCCTACGGCCTTGAGCTCGTCAGTGGTGGCCAAAAACTCGAACCGCTTTTCCCCTTTTATTTAAACCAAAACACGCCTCTACTTTGGCTCTCCAACCGGGGCAACCATTTAGGCCTGCAAGTGCGTTATAAAGACCCAAAAGCCCCCACTCTTATTTTTAGCGTGTCGGTTTTAAGGAGCAAACAAAAACCCTTGACTTTAGACAATATCCTATGCGAAACACAAGAAAAAGGGAGCACCTGCCAGCTGCCCCCTTTTAATCTCCCCTTAAAAGGGCGTTACCAAATCATGGTGAAGATAAATTTTAAAGGCGAAGAGCTCCCTCTCATCCAACCCGCTTTTGTGCGCTAGAAAGTGAAGGCGTAATTGACATACCAAGAGTAGAGTCGGCGGATGTAGAGCGTGCCATCGTTTTTGGTTTCCAAGAAAGGGTTGTTGCGCATCATAGGAAACTTCACGCCCGCTTCAATGCTACTGTGCTTTAAGATACGCAAACGCCCCCCCACATTAAAAAGGAATTGAAAACCGGTGGCTTTTTTATTCACACCCATATAGCGCAAGGCCACATCGCTAAAATCAGGTGTAGCCAGAATCCAAGAATTGCCGGCAAATTGTATGCCCCCTATGACCCCCAAAGCCATCATCTTGTTGCTGATGAAATTCACCATCAAATCTCCCCCCCCACCATAGGTGAGCATGTTGGGCTGTAAGGGCTTCTTGCTCCCCACCATTTGCTGTAAAATGCCCATGACATTCACAGAACACTGCGGTATGACACTTCCGGGCACTACGGGAGGGACGGCGGGATGGCCGGACACAGGTGGTGTCAAACCCCCCGGCAAGCCCCCACCCCCGGGCATTTTACAATCTACGGGGTTGCCCCCTGAAGCGCCGTTGTTGGCAAATTCTATCCCCGTCGTGTGGGCGTAGTCAAAGAATCCATAAACCTTAAAACCGAAGTATTTATTCGCAAAAATTTGATAACCGATTTGCAAACCAAAACCCTTTATGGTGGAGGTTGTGGTGCTGCTATCTTTACCCGTGCTGCGCACTTGTGCCTTACCTTGTTGGTAACCGCCCTCAAGAAAAATACCACTCTCTTCAGCGTTTAAGAGACCGACCAAAGCCGGCAAAACCATCCAAGAATATTTAGAGCAACGCATACTAACTCCTTTGATTGTCGTAGCCTTATATCGGTTATAGACACTTAAACTATAACACAAGCCAAACGAGGCCATCTTAAACGGCCTCAAAAAAGCGCAAAATTGGGTTGTTTAACATTTTTTATGTTAGAATGTTAAAAATTTTTTTGCTCTCTGCGATCATCTCTTCTGTGGGAGTGTTTATGTCTAGTCGATCCGCATTTATATGCTTGCTTTTTTTAGTGGGGTTTTTCCCTCTAAGAGCGCAAATCTTTGTCCCAAAGGACAAAACCACGTTGCAAAATCTCTTGCAAAACCCCCATATTCCCTTAACCCAAATCAATACCCACTACATTAAGGACATGAGTTATTTATTTTGTCTGCAAGGCCCCTTAGCTAAAAAGGGTATATGCACGCCTTATCGTGAAGACTTTAAGGGGATTGGCAAATGGGATGTGAGCCATGTAGAAAACATGGAGGGAATGTTTATGAATCAAATGCGCTTTAACGAACCCCTGCGCTCTTGGAACACTTCTCGGGTGAAAAACTTTAGCTACATGTTTGCCAACGCCACTAGCTTTAACCAGCCCATCAATAATTGGAACACCTCTAGGGGGGTGGATTTTAGCTACATGTTTGCCAACGCCACTAGCTTTAACCAGCCCATCAATAATTGGAATACCTCTAGGGGGGTGGATTTTAGCTACATGTTTTACCACGCTAGAGCCTTTAACCAGCCTCTATCACGCTGGAATCGTAAGCACATTGCCACCCCCAAGAACTTTAGCTACATGTTTGCCAACGCCACGCATTTTAGGCAAGACATCAGCCAGTGGAAAAACCTAGAACAGGCCAACACACAAGGGATTTTTTTAGGCTCACCCCTAGAGGGCACAAAAATCCAAAGCCAAAAAACACGCAAAACGCTCCACACCCAAGCGCAAAGAGAAATGCAGGGCATGTCTCCTCCCAATGTCCTTCGATACTTGCACTACCCGCAAACCAAGGCCGAACTCACCGCTTTGATCAATGACCCTAAAATCCCACTAGCAAGCATTGACACGAGTCTAATTGAGGACATGAGCTATTTATCTTGTGATAAAAACAACACTTACGCCCGCTTAAAGCAACTCCCCATTAAAAACGGCAGTTTGTGGGCTAAACAAGATAAAGAATATAGCCAGCTGCTCAATCTTTTTGAGAATTGCCACACAAGCAGTACCCGTACAGATTTAAACGGCATTGAAACATGGAATGTGAGCCATGTTAAAAATATGGAAGCCATGTTTATGGGGCGGGAGGTGAATGTAGCTTTAAACAGCTGGGACACAAGTGGCGTTACAAACATGAAAGGCATGTTTGCTTTGGCTTCTTTCAACCAGCCCTTAGACGATTGGGAGATGCAACATGTGCAAGACACAAGCTTTATGTTCTATGGTTGCAGAGACTTTAACCAAAATCTCAACCATTGGAATGTCGAGTATGTCCGCAACATGAGTTACATGTTTAGCCTGACTTATAGTTTTAATGGGGACATCACCCATTGGAAACTCTCTAACGCCACGAATTTACAGGGCATGTTTAAATACGCCACCGCCTTTAACCGCCCCATTCAAGGTTGGGATGTAAGCCATGTGGAAAACATGTCCTACCTTTTCTATGGGGCCTTTGCCTTTAACCAGCCCTTGAATGAGTGGGACACCAGCCATGTAACCGACATGCATAAAATGTTTTTCTTTGCCAAAAGCTTTAACCAGCCCTTAGACGACTGGGACATCACCCATGTACGCAACATGTACCAAATGTTTGCCTACGCCAAAAGCTTTAACCAAGATTTGAGCGGGTGGCGCTTACACAACGCCAACACCCGTTGCATGTTTTTTCAAGCCATCAAAATGCGCTCCCCCTCGCCTAAAACATTTTTTAAGAGCATTGGTAGTTGTGGTTAATTTAGGCCACAATCCCCCACATAAAATCGCTCTCAAAGCGCATTGTTAAGCTGGGATTTAAGTAAGAGTAGATAGAATCCAGCTTGTTTTTATTCTACAAATTCCACAAAGGTAGTTTATGCGTCAATTTGCAAAGATTTTCGTAATGGGTTTATTGGCTTTAGGTGTTGCACACGCAGCAGAGGATTTTTCTAAGCTTAGTAAAAAAGAATTTATCCAAAAAGCGGGCACAATGCACGATGCTGAGGATGTGATTCAGTACCGCATTGAAGTGGCTAAACGCGCGAAAGCGATAAAATCCCCCAAAGCTAGGGCTAAGTTTAAACACCAAGCGAAGAAAACCGCCGAAGCCAACTTCGCCAAAATGAGTGCGGAAGACTTCAACAAATTGCGTGAAGAAGTGGCCGAAGAGCTCGAAAAAATGAAAAAAGAACACAAACCTCAGGAATTGAAGGCTATGGACTTGGCTAATGTTGAAGTTTGTAAAGGTGAAGAGCACAAAATGTGGTGCTCTCCCAAACATGAACATGCCAAAAAAGGCCACAAAAGAGGCGAACACCACGCCCATAAAAAAGAGCACAAAGACGAACATGGCGAAGAGCATGGCAATAAAGCAGAGCACGCTCCCGCTAAAGATGCGCCTGCTGCACCTGCTGATAAACCTGCAGCTCACGAATAATTCTTGAGGGTCTAGCCCACACATAAGGAGTTTCATGCTAATGGTAAATAAGATGAAATTAGGTGTCGCCGCTTTAGTGATGGCGGGATTGTGCAATAGTCTGCTCGCCGGTTCAGGGGCTTTTGAGAGCAAAAGCGATAAAGAGCTCATTGAGATGGCAGGTAAGGTCGCACCCGAACAAGTGCCCGATTACCGCATGGAGCTTTATAAACGCAGCAAGCACATGGATGCCAAACAGCGCAAAAAGTTTTTCGAAAAAGTCATGGCCTCAGCGGACAAAAACACCGCAAACATGACAATGGAGGATTTTGACAAACGCATGGAGGCTATCCGTGCCGCTATCAAAACTAGGGTTGCCAAAATGACAAGGGCGCAGTTTAAAGAAAGCGGCTTGTTTTGGGGGCACGGCATGGGCCCTCTTGGTCTCCGCAGTTGCCATTGTGGCGAGCACAAACCACCCAAACCCAGCCATTAGTTACAAGCTGTAACGCTTAAAGGGGCTTTTTAGCCCTCTCTGCCTTTTTTAGTCGAATCTTCCGTTTTTTATATTATCCTTTGCTATGGGTTTTCCCAAATTTTTAAGTAAAGGATTTTTATGAAAAAAGATGTTTTTCTCACCAACGCCACGGGCGCACCCATTGGATCTAACCAAGATGTACTCACCGCTGGACCCAGAGGACCGGTTTTACTCCAAAATACTTGGTTCTTAGAAAAACTTGCCCACTTTGATCGCGAGCGAATCCCCGAGCGCGTGGTGCATGCTAAGGGCAGTGGGGCTTATGGGACTTTAACGATCACCAGCACCGAAATCGCCAAATACAGCAAAGCCAAACTTTTCAGCCAAGTGGGCAAACAAACCCCTTGCTTTTTGCGCTTCTCCACCGTGGCGGGCGAAAAGGGTTCGGCCGATGCCGAGCGCGATCCTAGGGGCTTTGCGCTCAAACTCTACACTGAGGAGGGCAACTGGGACATTGTGGGCAACAACACTCCCGTGTTTTTTATCCGCGATCCTTTAAAATTCCCCGACTTCATCCACACCCAAAAACGCCACCCTAAAACCAATCTAAAAGACGCGACTATGGTTTGGGATTTTTGGAGTCTCACGCCCGAGAGTTTGCACCAAGTGACGATTTTAATGAGCGATCGGGGCATTCCTAAGAGCTACCGCCACATGAACGGCTATGGCAGCCACACCTTTAGCCTCATCAACGAGAAAGATGAACGCTTTTGGGTGAAATTCCACTTTAAAACTTTGCAAGGCATAAAAAATTTAACCAGTCAAGAGGCGGCAAAGATTCGCATGCATGACATGGACTCGCACCAAAGGGATTTATTTGAAGCCATTGAAAATAAAGACTTCCCCAAATGGCGTTTTTGCGTGCAAATCATGCCAGAAAGCGATGCCAAAAACTATAAATTCCACCCCTTTGATGTAACCAAAGTGTGGAGTCATAAGGACTACCCCCTCATTGAAGTGGGGATTTTGGAGCTGAATAAAAACCCTGAAAACTACTTTGCCGAAGTGGAACAAGCCGCTTTCAACCCCGCCCATGTGATCCCCGGCGTGGGTTATAGCCCCGATCGGATGTTGCAAGGACGGCTCTTTGCCTACGGCGACACGCAGCGCTACCGCCTAGGCATCAACCACAGCCAACTGCCTGTCAATGCTCCCAAATGCCCCTTTGCAACTTCTTCAAGGGATGGCTTTATGACAAACGGGCACTATGGCGCAATGCGCAATTACGAACCCAGCTCACTGCCCGGTTACAAAGAATCCCCCCACGCTAGAGAGCCCAAGCTCGAGCTGGCTAAACTTGCCGATGAAATGGCCATCTATGCCTATAACTTTAGGGATTATGACAGCGACTACTACACCCAAGCTGGCGATCTCTTTAGATTGATGCCTAAAGATGAGCAAGAGCGCACTTGCCAAAATGTCGCCGACGCCATGCAGGGTGTACCTAATGACATCATCAGCCGCCAATTAGAGCACTTTAAAAAGGCCGACAGCCACTACGCCCAGCGCATTGAAGAGTTGTTGAAGAAACATTAGTTTTTAAAGGAGGGGGCTACCATCGATACACCGAATTTTGCTGTCCTTGCGTGATCTTGTCTTAGGAGAGAGAATGAAGTTTTTTGAGGCATATAAAACTCGTTTGTTCTTGATTTACTGGGTGCGTTGGATGGTTTCGGCGGTGGTGATGCTGCCCTTCATGCTCTTGTTTGAGTGGATGCACACCCCCCTTTGGCTCAATCTCTTTATCGGGCAAACCATCGGTGCAATCATCTTTTTTAAAATCGATAAGTTTATTTTCCGCTCCAAAAACTAGCTTTTTTGCAGATTTTGCCCTAAGTAAAGTTTGGTTATACTAGCCCCTCCAAAAATCTACCATAACCAAGAGGCTTAGATGCAAAAGATTAGAAATATCGCTGTCATCGCGCATGTCGATCATGGCAAGACCACTTTAGTGGATGGTTTGCTCACCCAATCGGGGACTTTTGGCGAGCACGACAAGGTCGATGAGCGCATGATGGATAGCAACGATTTAGAAAGGGAGAGGGGGATCACCATCCTTTCTAAAAACACAGCGATCCACTACAAAGACACCAAAATCAACATCATAGACACCCCCGGACACGCCGACTTTGGGGGAGAAGTGGAGCGGGTGCTTAAAATGGTCGATGGGGTTTTGCTCTTAGTGGATGCGCAAGAGGGCGTGATGCCCCAAACCAAATTTGTGGTGAAAAAGGCGCTCAGTTTTGGCATTTGCCCCATTGTGGTGGTCAATAAAATTGACAAGCCTGCCGCCGAGCCCGATCGGGTGGTCGATGAAGTCTTTGACTTGTTCGTGGCGATGGGAGCCAGCGATGCGCAATTAGACTTCCCCGTGGTGTATGCCGCCGCGCGCGATGGCTATGCTATCAAAGATTTGGGCGATGAGAAAAAGAACCTAGAGCCCCTATTTGAAACGATCGTCTCGCATGTGAGCGCGCCCAGCGGAGAGGCAAATAACCCTCTACAGATGCAAATCTTCACCCTAGATTACGACAATTATGTCGGCAAGATCGGCATTGTGCGGGTGTTTAATGGGCAGATCAAAAAGGGGGACATGGTCGCTTTGTATAAAAGCGATGGGAGCAAGGAGAGCGGGCGTATCACAAAATTGATTGGCTTTTTAGGGCTAGCTAGAATGGAGATCGAGCAGGCACAGGCGGGCGACATTGTCGCCATTGCCGGCTTTAATGCGATGGATGTGGGCGATAGCGTGGTCGATCCCAATAATCCTATGCCCTTAGACCCCATGCACCTTGAAGAGCCTACCATGAGCGTGGTGTTTGCCATCAACGACTCTCCGCTGGCCGGCACGGAGGGCAAGCATGTAACGGCCAACAAGCTTAAAGATCGCCTGCTAAAAGAGATGCAAACCAACATTGCGATGAAGTGCGAGGAAATGGGCGAGGGCAAGTTTAAAGTGAGCGGTCGGGGGGAATTGCAGATCACCATTTTAGCCGAGAATTTACGCCGTGAAGGCTTTGAGTTTAGCATCTCCCGCCCTGAAGTCATTGTTAAAGTCCAAGATGGCGTGAAACTAGAGCCTTTTGAGCACTTAGTGATCGACACTCCCCAAGATTTTAGCGGGGCGATCATTGAGCGATTGGGGCGGCGCAAGGCGGAGATGAAAGCGATGAACCCGATGAATGATGGTTATAGCCGCTTAGAATTTGAGATTCCAGCTAGAGGGCTGATTGGCTATCGCTCTGAGTTTTTAACCGACACCAAGGGCGAGGGCGTGATGAACCATTCATTTTTAGAGTTTCGCCCCTTTAGCGGAGGCGTGGAGTCACGCAAAAACGGGGCGTTGGTGAGCATGGAAAATGGGGAGGCGACCGCGTTTTCTCTGTTTAATATCCAAGAGCGGGGCACGCTCTTTATCAATCCGCAAACAAAAGTCTATGTCGGCATGGTGATTGGCGAACACAGCCGCGACAACGATTTAGAGGTCAATCCCATTAAATCCAAACACTTAACCAACATGCGTGCCAGCGGAAGCGATGATGCGATCAAACTCACCCCCCCAAGACTGATGGCACTAGAGCGCGCTCTAGAGTGGATCGAAGAGGACGAACTTTTAGAAATCACCCCTCTAACCTTGCGTATCCGCAAAAAAGTTTTAGACCCCACGGCACGCCGCCGTGTCAAAAAATGACCGATTAAAGGCAATTGATGGAAATGACAGCAACCAAGCGCAACGAGCGCACCGACTCGATAGACATGGAAAAGATACGCCAAAGCATACAAAAAGCGACAGAGGGCATAGAGGGCATTAGTGCCGATGAGCTAGAAGCCGAGGCGCAACTTTATTTTAAAGACAGCCTTGGCACGCAAGACGTGGCGCAAGCTTTGATTCGCATGGCAGTGGATAAAATAGATGTGGATGCGCCTAATTGGAGCTTTGTCGCCGCTAGACTTTTCTTAGAAGACCTTTATGAAAAGGTGAGCGGGTTTCAGGGCTACTTGCCCTTCAAAAAATATTTGGAGCTGGGTGAAAGCAAGGGGCGCATTGTGCGGGGCTTTAAAGAAAAGTTTGATTTGGATCTGTTGAATAAGGCCCTTGAGCCTAAGCGGGATTTGCAATTCAACTACTTAGGCATTAAGACTCTGCATGATCGCTATTTACTCAAAGACGAATTCAACCACCCGATCGAATTGCCCCAACACATGTTTATGGCGATTGCGATGTTCTTGGCCCAAAATGAGAGCGATCCTAATGAAAAAGCCCTAGAGTTTTATGGGGTTTTAAGCCGCTTTGAGATGATGTGTGCCACGCCCACACTCGCCAACGCCCGCACCCCTAATCACCAACTCAGCTCTTGCTATGTCGGCTCGACCCCGGATAACATTGAGGGGATTTTTGATAGCTATAAGGACATGGCACTGCTTTCAAAATACGGCGGGGGCATTGGGTGGGATTTTAGTCAAGTGCGCTGTTTAGGCAGCTACATTGATGGGCACAAAAGCGCAAGCGCAGGCGTGATCCCTTTTTTAAAGATCGTCAATGATGTGGCAATTGCGGTCGATCAACTCGGCACGAGAAAGGGCGCAATCGCGGTGTATTTAGAAGTTTGGCACATGGATATTTTGGAGTTCATTGATCTGCGTAAAAACAGCGGAGATGAGCGCCGCCGCGCGCACGATCTCTTCCCCGCGTTGTGGATTTGCGATTTATTCATGGAGCGGGTGGAAAACGATGAGATGTGGTCGCTCTTTGACCCCTATGCATGCAAAGATTTAACCGAGTGCTACGGAGCCAAGTTTAAAGAAAAATATTTGGCCTACGAGCAAAACCCCCACATCGGCAAGGAGAAAATCAGCGCACGCACGCTTTGGAAGCGCATTTTAACCAACTACTTTGAAAGCGGTTTGCCCTTTTTAGGCTTTAAAGACAGCGCCAACCGCGCCAACCCTAATGCCCATGTGGGGATGATCCGCTCCTCCAACCTTTGCACTGAGATTTACCAAAACACGAGCTCGAGCCACTACAAAGTGCAAGTGGATTTTACCGATGGCGCGCGGGTGTATTTTGAGGAAGAGGACCTTGTTTGCACCGATGCAGGCATTGAAAAAAAGGCAAATAAACTCACCAGCAACGACTTTTTAAACGGGCAAAAAATCTTTATGGCAACTAAAGTCCCTAAAGAGGGCACGCTTGCCGTGTGTAACCTAGCGAGTTTAAATTTAAGCAAGATCAACACCCCCAAAGACATTGAGCGGGTCGTGCCCATTGCCGTGCGCATGCTCGACAATGTCATTGATTTAAACTTTTACCCCACCACCAAAGCCAAGCGCACGAATTTAAAAAGCCGCGCGATCGGGCTGGGTGTGATGGGCGAGGCGCAAATGCTCGCCCAAGCGCAAATTGCTTGGGGGAGCCAAGAGCACGCCGCCAAAGTCGATGCTTTAATGGAGAAAATCAGCTATGAAACCATTAAGGCAAGCAGCGCATTAGCCAAAGAGCGGGGCTCTTATGCTCACTTTGAGGGTTCGGAGTGGAGTAGGGGCATTTTCCCCATCGATAAGGCCAAGCTGGAAGCCCTAGAAATCAGCCCGCACAAGAGCGCCTGCGATTGGGCTGGCCTAAAAGCGCAGGTGCAAACACAGGGGCTCAGAAATGGCTATTTAATGGCAATCGCGCCCACTAGCTCTATATCTATCCTAGTCGGCACGACCCAAACCATCGAGCCCATTTACCAAAAAAAGTGGTTTGAAGAGAATTTAAGCGGGATGATCCCCGTAGTGGTGCCAAACTTGAACCTTGACACTTGGAGCTACTACACTTCCGCCTACGATGTTGATCCGAAAGACATTGTCCGCCTAGCCGCCGTGCGCCAAAAGTGGATCGATCAAGGCCAGAGCCTGAATCTTTTTTTACGCCTCGATAAGGCCAATGGCAAACTCTTACACGAAATCTACCACTTGGCGTGGAAACTCGGGCTAAAATCCACCTACTACCTACGCACCCAAAGCCCCCATTTAGAAGAAAAAAGTGTCTTTGACCGCTCCATTGAGTGCCACCATTGCCAATAACTTAATGGGGTTTTTGCTCTAATGCCCTAAAGTTGGGGCATGTGAAATTAAAGCGCGCGTTTGTTTTGCGCGTTTTTTTATGCAGTGGCCACGCACAGCGATAAGCCATCACACTCCAACCCGCGCAAGTCTGCAAAGGTCGGCCACGCCCTCACTCCAAAATACAGTAGTCGGGCACACCCCCTAGGCTCTTTAAAAGATAGATAAATTTTGAATCATTTTTTAAACCCCTTAAAGATTTGTCCAAACAGACTTAAGGAAGTTTTGCGCATGCTCTGCCCGCATTTGGGGCAAGTTGCGCTCATTTGCGCTAAATCTGTCGGACTTAAAGCATCGCTTTTAAAAGCCACGGTTTTAGAATACCCGCAAGGACAGACAAGTTTATAAGGCTTGGGCGCGATGGGCATGGAACGCTCCACTAAAAGAAAGTGGGTTACTCTAACACAAGAAAAATAAACAAAGCAAACTCAAAACCCTAAAGATTTTCTAAACCCACGCTTTTAAGTTACGCACAACACCAAAGATTTTTAGCATTTTTGTATCAATTCGTTGTGTTTGCGCCCTTAAGCAGGGTTATTGCCCCGCATTTTAAAAACGCTTTAAAAACGCTACGCGTTTTTTATTTAAAAATGTCCTTGTAGAAAAAGACAATAATCCCAAAGATGATGAGCGTTAGCCCGAGGATTTTAGACAGGCTGATGGTTTTTTGCGCCAATCCAAAAGCCCCGATGGAGTCTAAGAATAAACCCATGCACAACTGCCCCACAAGCAAAAAGACGAGCATGGGGGCTAGCCCAATTTTGGGCGCGCTGGTGATGGTTGTAAAGACCACAAAAGAGCCCAACAGCCCGCCTATGTATTTCCACCACTCTTGTTGCCCTAAAAGTTTCAAAGTGTCACCCTGTATTTGGTGAAACACCCGTGCTAAAACCAGCAAGCACAAAGTCCCTATCAAAAACGAAAAAAACGCCGCAAAGACACTCACGCCCCCCATGTCTCTAGCCAGTGCTGCGTTAACGGGGGCTTGTAAGGCTAAGGCCATGCCTGCTAAAAGTGCAAAAATATAAAACATTTTTTGTTCCTTTAAAAGTTTTGGTTTTACAGCTTAATTTCTAGACATTTTAATTCTTTATCAAAGGGATCAAACTCGCCCACAAGGCATAGGGAGTTTGGGGGGCAAAAGTGGATATGGTGCTTGGGGGGGCAAAACCACCACTTACACACCAAAAGAGCGGTGTGATCTTCTAAGATGAGCTCGATGTGTTGGCCTGTGCGTCCCAAAAAACGCCACGATTTTAAGGGGGCGCAAACCTCAAATAGGGGTGTGGGATTGCCCACCCCATAAGGCTCACCTTTGGCATAAAGCTCTAAAAACTCAGGGCTAAAAAAGACCTCTAAACTTTGGGCCTTAAAAAGCATGCGCTTGCCCTAAAAACTCTAAAGCTTGTTGAAATTCATTTTCATTTGCAAAGACGAGCCCGCACGCCTGCTTATGCCCCCCGCCTTGCACGCCAATGCCCTTGTCTTTAAGGTGGGCTAAAATTTGCATTAAATCCGCTTCTTTTGCCCTCAAGGACGCTTCTATGCTCTCGTTTTCATAGCGCCAACACAGGGCCACAACCCCCCCCATTTCTAAGAATTGATTGGCCAGCATGCCTAAAACCCCTCTAGGGATGTGCCCGCCCGCATAGATGAGCGGGCCTTTTTTTGTGGGTTGCAGGGTCTTTTTGATCTCTTGAATACACTCTTTGCGTTTTTGATTGGTCTGCACTAAAAGCGCGGCGTAAGTGGGGTTAGCCTCTCTTGTGGCGAGCAAATCCACAACCAAATTGCAATGGCAAAAGCCCTCAATGCCATCGAGCCGTCCCACGGCGTTGATGAGCGGAATGATGTCCCATGCTAGGGTGCTTAGTTTATAGGGGTTTTGGTATTTTTGGGCTAAATACAAGGCTTTAAGCGAGTCTGGCATAGCAGTTTTTAGGGTGCAATCCATGCGCTGCACGAGTTGCCGGTTATAAGGCGTGCTTAAGTCCATCATGTCGGCTATGGTGCTAAGTCCGGCCAAGATCTGCAAATACTGCAAGTGATCTAGGCGCATTTTTACCCCGTAGTGCTTGGCGTAGGCGAGCAAAAATAAATACCCTACGCACGCCCCGCTAATGCCCTTAAAGGGGTGCTTGGAGCTTAAGAGGGGATGCACAAAGGCATCGCAAGCGGGGATGCGCCCCTCTAAAAATTCGTGGTGATCGCTTAGAATTAGGGGCGTGTTGTGGGCGTGTAAAAAGGCACACACTTCATCGGGGATGGTTGCCCCATTGTCAATGGTGATGAAAAGGCTATTGTTAAAATCTAGGGCTTGCCCGCCAATAACCTCCTCCCTAGCGTTGTAGCTGGTCTTTACAAAACGCTTTTTTGTGGCGTAAGCCTCTAAGAGCGCGACACTCATGCCATAGCTGTCGGTGTTGCGTCTAGGGATGATGTAATTGATGTTAGGATAATTTAGCACCTCTTTAAAGAAGTACAGGGCTAAAGCCGTGCCGCTCATGCCATCACAATCGTAATCCCCCCCAAGAATGATTTGCTTTTGCGCTTTTAGGGCGTTGTGCAGCAATTCTAATGCCTTTTGCCCCTCGCCCATTTCTAGCACGCTATCTAGGCTGAATTTATGCGTGCCATCCTCCTTGCTGATGGCTTCGATGTGTGCTCTAAACGCCTCTAACATCAACGCCCCGCCTCATTGCCCCAAAGCTGGATGTGTAGCCTTTGCCCCAAAGAGTAGCCATGCGCTAAGGCCACTTCTGCTAAACCCTCTAAACCCTCTTGTAAGCGCTCCTTGTCTGTGGCTAGGGGCATAAGATAGACTAAGGGAGGGGTTTTAAAGCACAATTGTTTGAGTAAATTTTGCACCTCGTGTATGTCTGTCGGATTTTTTAGCACAAATTTTAAGACCACTTCTAGGGCGTGATCTAAAATGTTTTGTAGGGGTTTTAGGGGGGTTGTTTCTTGGCTAAAAGATAATTTAGGGCTTAAAGTGAAATGCAAAGAATCTAAAGGCGGGCTAAAGTCGAAAAGCACACTCCCATTGCTCTCGACCCAAAGAACATGTCCCCTTTCTTGCAAGATTTGCAACGCCTCAAGCAAAATGGGGTTTTTAAAGTGCAGGCTTGGCTCGCCCCCCGTTAAGACAATCAAAGGCAAGCAAGCGGGGTTAAAAGCGGGGAGTTTATCTAAAAGCTCCCCAGCGCTCTTTAGATATTGCCATTTAGAATTAGGGCGCACGGCGTAGATGCTATCACAGCCCATAAACTCTTGCCCCTCAATATTTGCCCTCACTCCAAAGCCCACGCATTTAAAATTGCACCCCCCTAAACGGATAAAGACACTCGGTTGCCCCACACAAGAGCCCTCGCCCTGCAAGCTGTAAAAGGTTTCTACTAAAGGTAGGCTCATATTTGGGCTAGGGGCTTTGGGCTAGCAAAGGGTTTTTTAGGCGCACAAGGGGAGTTTTTTTTGGCCTTGTGGTAATTTAAAAGCTGCTCTAAGAGTTTAGGATTTGGCATGTCCTTTAAAATGGCGGGCGAAAAAACCACGCTCTCTAAAGAGATCGCGCCCATTAAAGCGGGATTGCTTAAATCCTCTGTCTCGCTTTGGGCATAGCCATAGCTGGTTTCATGCACCCTCACAGAGCAGACTCCCACTGCCTCGTTGTTGTGTAGCTCTGTCGCCTCTAAAATCGCACTAATGAAAAGATGGAACATTAAGGCGTAATGCTCGGCACTGGGATTAAAGCTTAGTTTGACATAACGCGCGCTTGTGCTGGTGATGAAGTTTTTAAAGCCTTCGGCTTCCTTGTCCCAAAAATGATGCGCATGATCAAATGCATCGATGAAGCTAGCGATTTCGTTTTTAAAAATCCCAAAATCTAAAGCCATGCCCGCCTTGTCTAGTTTATGCGCCTGTAAAAAGACTTCCACTTGGTAGTTATGCCCGTGGATGCTCGTGGCGCACCGCCTAGAGGTGCAATTACGCACAATGTGGCTCGCACAGAAGTGAAAAGAGCGGCGGATTTGCATTCAACGCCTATAACATGGTTGGTATATGGGGAGCTGATGGAAGTAGCGGTAATGCTCTGAGCGGGTAAAGTCAATGCGCCCAATGGTGTTAGAGATCAACTCCTCATACAAGCGGTTATACCCGCAAGTGTCCCCGCTCACGCTCCCATCGATGTAAAGCACCCGTTTATTTAAAACATTGTCCCACCAATCTAGGATAAAATGCGAGCCTGCCAACATTTTAGAATATGCCGAAAAGCCATTGATGGCGTAGTAGTCTGTGGGGACTTTGGCACAATAAAATTGCCCTTCATGCCAATAACAGCGGTTGCTCTTGGCTCTGTCTATCAGGATGTAGTGGTAGGCGAGCACGGGCACAGCAGAGACATTGCGCACCACTTGGGCGTAAATGACATTTTTTGCCTTAGCCGGGGGGTATTCAAGCATGCTAAAGACATTGTAAAAACCGAGCTCTTGCAGGTCGTAGATGATGAGTTGGATATAAAAGGAGGTGACCATGTCAGCGGTGTCATAGACCACAACGGTGGGCGAGCTCACATTAAAGACATAGCCTGCCCGCACTTCTGAGAAATAGCCCATATTCAGGCGATGGCAACCGCTCAAAAGAAAGACCAACAACCACAAAAAAAGGTGCCTCGTTTTCATAAACCCCATTTTACTATAAGTTTAGGCAAACCAGCCTTGCAAGCCCTCTAAATCGGCGTAACTTGTCATGTTGAGCGTGATGGGGCTGATGGACACAAACCCTTCTTTAAGGGCCTTAAAGTCGCTCACCACGCCCTCTCTCTCCTCCCAGCGCAAAGGATTGACCCCCATCCAGCAGTATTGCTTGCCCTTAGGGTCTTGTTTGCAGTGGATGTTGTTGGCATACAAGCGGATGCCCTGTTGGGTGATTTTCACGCCCTTAAAGTGCGGGCTTTGGGGGACATTGACATTTAAGAACTTGCGCCCCTTAAGGGGGAAGCCTTGCAAGCATTTTTCTACTAATTTTAGGGCGATTTGTTTAGCCAGCGCAAAATCAAAATGGCTAAAGAGTTTGCGCTCTTTGATGTATTGGGACAAGGCGATGGAGGGGATGTTGTGGATCGTCCCCTCAATGGCCCCGGCGGCCGTGCCCGAGTAAAGCACATCCTCTCCCATGTTTGAGCCATGGTTGATCCCTGAGATCAGCAAATCAAAGGGGCGCTTGGCAATGGATAGGGCTAAACACACGCAATCGGTGGGTGTGCCATCATCCACGCGGTAATACCCCTCCCCCATTTGCTCTAAACGTAGGGGCAGAGTGGTTGTAACGCCATGCCCGCAGGCAGATTTTTCATTTTTAGGGGCGACCACCAGCACCTCAGCGACCCCCTCTAAAGCCTCTTTTAAAGCCAAAAGCCCTCTAGCTTCGTAGCCGTCATCATTAGTGAGTAAAATATAAGGCTTCATGCCAAACTCTCCAGCAAATGCGTTAAATATCCTTTGAGAGCGGGGGGCAAAATCTCTAATCTCTCTAAAAGTTGCGCTTGCAAGGTGGCTAAATACCCTTGCGCCCCATTTAGGCCCAACAAATGTACGTAAGTGTTTTTCAAACCATCGGCTTGGGTGCTTTTGCCCGACTGCTCGGGGCTTTGGGTGGCATCGATGATGTCATCGCGCACTTGAAAGAAAAGACCCATCAGCAAGCCCAGATCAAAAAGGGTTTGGGCCAAGCGGGCGGGGGTTTTGCTAAACTCTTTGGAAATGAGTGCGCCCATTTTAAGGCTTGCGGCAATGAGCTTGCCCGTTTTGAGGATGTGTAATTCCTCTAATTGCGCACGCCACAACTCTTGCCCCTCAAAGTGGCAATCTAAAGCCTGCCCTAGCACCATCCCTCTAACCCCTCCACATTGCGCTAGAGTCGCCACTAAGCACACCTTTAGGGGGCTTGGCAGTTTGGAGCAAGCGATCAGCTCAAAGGCGTAGGTGTTTAAACCATCGCCCACTAAAGTAGCGGTGGTTTCGTTGTAGGTGGTGTGTAAGGTGGGATGACCGCGGCGCAGGGGGGAGTTGTCCATGCAAGGCAGGTCATCGTGGATCAATGAATAAGTGTGCAACACCTCTAGGGCTAGAGCGATGGGAAAAGCCCGCTTAACGCGTTGAGGTGAGCGCACAAAGGCGCACACAACGGCCAGTAAAAGCTTGGGCCTAAAGCGCTTGCCCCCATTTAAAAGCATTTCCCAAAAGGCGGTTTCAAATTTAAAAGAGGGGTCAAAAGGAGGATCGAAGTTTTGTAATGTGGGCTTGTTTGCCACAAGATAGCCCTCAAACGCGGTGCAAATTTCTTGATAAAAGCGCAAATTAGAGTCGGACATAAAACTCAAAACCATTTCTTAAAACCAACAATTCAATCCGCCCTTGCATGTAGGCGTGGCTTAGAGCGTGGCGTAAAGCGGCGAGTTTTTGTGCGAAACTTGCGCTTGCGGGGGCGATGGGCTTGCGGTTGATCCACACGAGCTTGTCTCCCACTTGCAAGAGCTTAAAATCGCGGGGGCGGTTTTTATTGAGGGTTTGGATGACAAAATGCCCGTTAAGCTTCACGCCAAAGCGCTCTAAAAAGCTGTCTGGCAACAAAAACCCCCCATAGCGTTTATCCACTCTAACACTCAAAGTCTTGTAACGCCCCCCTCGCAACACCTGCACGCTCGCGCGCTCTTGGTAGGCAAGGTTACTCACCACCCACTCGAATTCTTTAACATTGTTGATGGCGCGCCCATCGATGTTTGTGATTTTATCTTGCTCTAAAAAGGGGTTGTTTTGAAAAAAAGGATCGACACTCTCCACCACCACGCCCCCTCTTTGGCGCACCCTCACCCCGATGTCGCCATAATAGGGCGTGCTTTGGCGTAAAAAGCGCTTGATGTAGCGAGCTTCAATAAAGCCCTCCCCCACACCCACACCATAAATTTGGTAGCAAATATTGCTCACCACGCCATTGAGCGCCACGGGGGTAGAAAATTGGGCGTAGTCTAAAAACCCCCCTTGGCGTTTTACAATGTGCCCGGGAGTGGCTTTGTCTGCGCTAACACTAGCCAGCGGGTGGGTGTAGGCGTGCTCATCGATGTCTAAGAGATTGTAAGCAAATTCTGTGGGGGGGGTTTTAAGGACATAAAAGCCGATGAAAGGGTCAGCTTTTAAGACTTTCGCCCCCTTGGCAAGTTTGCCATGCGCAAAAGACACCTGCCTGTTTTTCCAAAACAAGGAGACACTGCCCGCGTGGCTTGCCCGCTTGTAGTAGCCTTGACAATGGGAGAAGTCATAGCCCTTGAGCGCACCAAAGGCCAAGAGCACGGCAAAAAGCTTATTTCGCAAAGGGATTTAAGCCCCCCAACATGCCAAAGGCTGAAGTTTTGCGCGCCTCCTCAACTTGTTTATAAGCCTCGTTGAGCGCGCTGATTAAATAGATTTGCAAGGCTTCTTTGTCCTCTAACAAGCCATCATCAATGAGAATGTCTAACAACTCGCCCGCCCCATTAAATTGCACCTTAACAAGCCCGCCCCCACTCTTGGCTTCAAAGGTGGTGTTCTTGCTCTTTTCCTCCATTTCTTTAATTTGCTCTTGTAGGCTAGAGAGCAAACCGCCAAACTGGCCAAAATCTAACATGGGTTCTCCTCCAGTATCGGGGCGTTGTGTTGATCCACAAACACAATATGGGGCTTGTGGGTGGGTAGTTGCTCAAGAGAGAGCGACACATAAGCGACAATGATGACAAGGTCGCCTTGCTGCACAAGTCGGCTCGCCGCCCCATTGACGCAAACCTCGCAATCTTTGCCCGCAATGACATAGGTGCTAAAACGAGCCCCGTTATTGACATTCAAAACATCGACTTTCATGAAGGGGGCGAGTCTAGCGGCCTTGAGCAAATCCTCGCCCAAAGTGATCGAACCTTGATAATTTAAATTCGCGTCTGTAACAACAGCGCGGTGGATTTTACTATAAAGAGCTTGGATCGAAGGCATCGCTCACCTCAAGGCGTTTTCGTGGTCTGGCGCATCTTGCGGGGTTTGCTTGCAGTTTTAAGGACAAGTTGCATTTCTTGGTTGCGCCATATAAATCTTGCGCTCCCCCCCTCCTTGAGCCCACCAAAGAGCAGGGCATCGCTGAGTTTCACCTTGATGTGCGTATGGACCAGTTTTTCTACAACGCGTGCGCCCAATGGGTCTTTTAAACACAAGGATGCGAGATGAGCGATCGCCGACTTATCCACAACTAGGCTGATGTTTCTAGGGGCCAGCACGGCTTCTATTTTTTTGCACTCTTTTTGCACTACACACTCTAAATGCGGCAAATCTAAGGGCTTGAAAGTCAAAACTGCGTCCAATCTTGAGCGTAGCTCTGGGCTTAAAAGCTCCTTTAGGGCTTGGTGGTACTTGTGGGTGTTGTCCTCCAAAAAGCCCAACTTGCCCAAAGTTTGGCTGCCCGCATTGGAAGTTAAAATTAAAATCGTGTGCCTAAAATCGCTCTTTTTTCCGCTATTGTCTGTCAGGGCCGCGTTATCGGTGATTTGCAAGAGCAAATCATAAACATTGGGGTGTGCTTTTTCAATCTCATCGAGCAGGAGTACACAGCGGGGATGCTTTCGCATGGCATTGACCAAGAGCCCGCCCTGCTCAAAGCCCACATAGCCCGAGGGCGCGCCGATGAGTTTAGAAATGCTGTGGGGTTCCTTATACTCGCTCATGTCAAAGCGCTCTAAATGCAAGTGCATGTGTTTGGCTAGAGCTTTGGCTAACTCCGTCTTGCCCACCCCGCTAGGGCCGACAAATAAAAAGCTTGCAATGGGCTTTTGCGCGCCGCTCAGACCTGAAGCGTGGATTTTTATGGTTTCCACTAGGCGGGCAATCGCCTCTTCTTGGGCAAAGACCTCTTTTTTAAGCTGTTCTTCTAGCCCCTTCAAGTGGTTCTTTTTCTCTGGGCTAATGTGGGCTTTAGGAATATCGATTTTAAAAGAGAGTACATTTTCAATGTCGCTTTTAGAGATAGTGGGGGGGTTGGTGTTTGGGGCGTAGATTTTCTTAAACGAGCCGGCCATGTCCATAAGATCGATCGCCTTGTCGGGCAAAAAGCTTTCATGCAAGTAATGCACCGACAAATCCACACAAGCTTTTAAAGCCTCTTTGCTGTATTTGACCTTGTGGTGGCGTTCGTAGTAGCCAGCGATGTCGTCTAAAATGCCGTAACAATCCTCTTTAGAGGGCTCTAAAACATCGATTTTACTAAAGCGGCGGCAAAAAGCCTTGTCCTTTTCGAGCACTGCGCGAAACTCGTCAAAAGTGGTCGCCCCAATGCAACTTAAACTCCCATCGGCCAGCATGGGTTTTAAGATATTCGCCCCATCAAGCGCGCCTGCACTAGAAGCCCCAGCCCCTAGCACGGTGTGGATTTCATCAATGAATAAAATGCTCCCCTTGTCCCTTTGGAGCTCTTTTAGGGTTTTTTTCAAGCGTTTTTCAAATTCGCCCCGATACTTGCTCCCCGCGACCATCGCACTTAAATCTAGGGCGTAAATCGTGCGCCCTAACAAAAATGGGGGGACCTCCTGCCTAGCGATCTTTAAAGCCAAGCCCTCTGCAATGGCGGTCTTTCCCACGCCCGGCTCGCCCACCAATAGAGGGTTGTTTTTCTTGCGCCGCCCCAAAATTTCGATCACATTTTTGATTTCTGCTTCTCTGTGAGACACCGGGTCAATGGCGTTTCTAGCGGCTAGGGCGTTTAAATCCCGGGCGAATTTTCTAAGGGCAGGGGTCTTTTCTTTAGAGAAAGTTAGGGGGGGTTGCTCTAAAATTTTAGGGCCATCGACCCCATAGGTTTTCAAAATCTCTGTGGCGTAGCAGGGGATTTTTTCAACCATGAGCCACAGCAAGTCTTGCACATCCAGGACTTTGTGGGGCATTTCTTTGGCATAACGGCTTAAAGTCTGAAAAAGGCGGTTAAGGTGCTCGTCATTGACGGGGGTCTTGCCATGGCTTTCTAGGGCGTTTTCGTAGGTGGGAATATTCTCGGTGAGGTAATTTTGTGCTAGCTGTTTGGCCTCATCGATGTCTAAATCCAGCCGTTTTAAAAACCCCTGCACTTCTTTATCGTTGAGCATGATAAAAAACAAATGCTCAGGGGTGATGTAGCGGTGGGAGAGCTTACTAGCCAGCGCTAGGGCGGCGTTTAAGAGCCGATTTAGTCTTGTCGTGATGGGGGGCATTATTTTGCCACCAAAACGGGGATGGGGGAATTATCGATGAAGCTGTTTTGGTGCGACCCAAAAAGGCGGTAAAACATCGAAGACTCGCTAGCCCCAATCACCAAAAGATCGAAACTGGGTGCCATCTCCAGCACAATATCCACAGGATTACCCATTTTAAGCACCGTTTCGCAAGAGATGCCCTCTTGGGTGAAAAGCTCCATGAACTCATCGATAAGTTGCTTAGATTGTTCGTTTGCCACGACCTCGGTTTGGCTGTAATTCATGATCCCGCTTTCAGGATAAATCAAAACCTCCGGACTCACATGCACCAAAGTAAAATGCACTTCTTTGATCTTAGAGAAGAGCCTAATTGCCGCATCCACCCCGCTTCTACATTCTTGCGTATCGCTGATTCCAAAAAGTACTCTAAGCATAAAAAACCTCACAGACTTTTCCCAGCATTATAAGAAAGTTAAGCTAAAAGTATCGTTAGGGAGCATTTGTATTATAATACACCGCTACTAAAAACCACAACAAGGATTTTACATGCACCGCCCCATTTTTGTCAGCGCCACAAACACAGATATGGGCAAAACCACCATAGCCCTTAAATTAGCCAAACTTTACAATGAACGGGGGATCAAAACCTTCTTAGTTAAGCCCATTGAAACGGGCATCAACACGCAAGAAACCAGCGATGCCGAAACTTTTTTAGAGGAAAACCAGCACATAGACCCCGATTTAACCTTAGACGACATCAGCTTTTACCGCTTTGTTTTAGCGGCAAGCCCCTTTGTGGCCTCCCGTTTTGAGCCCCACCTGCCCCCCATAGACTTTAAGCACATCGAAAAAAAGTTAAAAGCCTTGCAAGAGCGGTGCGACCTGCTCATCATCGAAGGGGTCGGGGGCTTGCTCGTGCCCCTAGATGAAAAAGTGCGGATTGTGGATTTAGCCCTCCATCTCAAAACAAAACTGCTTTTAATTAGCGCAAGCAAGCTTGGCATGCTAAACGACCTTTTGTTGAATCTGCACTACCTGAGTGCGGGTAAAATCCCCTGCCAAATCGCCATCAACATGCTCGAAAGCCGCGCCTACTACCAGACCAACAAGCCTTACATAGACTATCTTAATAACAGTCTAAAAGACCCAATTTTGGTTTTTCAAGAACAACAAGAGCTCTTGCTAAACCGCCTGCTGGAATCCTAAAAGCCCTTGTTTATCAAAAATGCAATTAAAATGATTATAATAGCCCTCTATTTCAATTTAAGGAGAAAACATGTTTGTTTTAAGAGAATTGCCCTACAGCAAAGACAGCATGGGAGATTTTTTAAGCCCCACCGCCTTTGACTACCACCACGGCAAGCACCACCAAGCCTATGTCAATAACCTCAACAACCTCATCAAAGACACGGAATTTAAGGACAGCTGTCTATTCACCATCCTCACCAAATCCAGCGGAGGGGTGTTTAACAACGCCGCCCAAATTTACAACCACGATTTTTATTGGGATTGCTTGAGTCCTAAGGCCACAGAAATGAGCGCAGAGCTCAAAGAAGCCCTAGAGCATGATTACGGCTCTTTAGAGGGCTTTAAAGAGGCCTTTATTAAAAGCGCAACCACGCTTTTTGGCTCTGGCTGGAATTGGGCGGTCTATAACCCCGCTAACCACAAGATCGAGATCGTGCAAACCAGCAACGCTCACACCCCTGTAACCGAGCATAAGGTCCCCCTCTTGGTCGTGGATGTGTGGGAGCACGCCTACTACATCGATCACAAAAACGCCCGCCCCGTGTATTTGGAGAAATTCTACGAACACATCAACTGGGTGTTTGTGTCTGCCTGCCTAGAGTGGGCCAAAAAAGAGGGCTTAGGCTCTGTGGATTACTACATCAACCAAATCGTGCATAAGAAAGCCTAGCGGTGCAAGACCCCCTCATTATCGGCTCTAAAACCTTTGCCTCGCGCCTGATTGTAGGCAGTGGCAAGTATAAGGATTTTGCCACCACCAAGCAGGCGACCTTGGCCAGCGGGGCGGAGATGATCACCGTGGCCGTGCGGCGTGTGAATATCACAGACCCTCACAGCGAAAACCTGCTAGACACTTTTAAGGACACGGGCATTAGCTTTTTGCCAAACTCGGCAGGGTGTCGCACCGCCCAAGAGGCGATCGCCCTTTTCAGGCTTGTCAAAGAGGCCACCGGGATTGATTTTATCAAACTGGAAATTATCGGGGATGATCGAACGCTCTATCCGGATGTGCTAGAAACTCTGCACGCTTGCGAGGTCTTGGCTAAAGAGGGCTTTTGTGTGCTCGCTTATAGCAATGACGATCCCATCATGGCTAAAAAGCTTGAAAACGCCGGAGCGAGTGCTGTAATGCCTCTAGCCTCTCCCATTGGAAGCGGGCTTGGCATCCAAAACCGCTACAATGTCGGCTTCATTAAAGAGGCGGTGAGTGTACCCGTGATTGTAGATGCGGGCGTGGGCTGTGCCTCGGATGCCAGCATTGCCATGGAGCTAGGTGCAGATGGGGTTTTAACAAACTCGGCCATCGCGCTCGCCCAAGACCCGGTGATGATGGCAGAGAGCATGAAATTTGCCGTCATAGCGGGGCGTAAGAGTTATTTAGCCGGGCGCATTCCAAAAAAAGCCTACGCCAGCCCTAGCTCGCCCGTCTTTGGTTTAGCCCAGTTGTGAAGGACACCCTTTTTAACGCTCCCCTGCCCAAACGCTTTGAGTTTGATAGCCAAGTGGCGGGCATGTTTGATGACATGCTGGAGCGCTCCATCCCCTATTACCAAGAAACACTCAAATTAGCCAGCCACTTTATCGCCCAAGACTTAGAGGGTGCGCTCTACGATTTGGGCTGTTCTACGGGTAATTTTTTGGCCGCTCTAGCCCCCCTTGTGGATACGCCCTTAGTGGGCATAGACAACTCCCCTAGCATGCTCGAAAAGGCGCAAGAGAAATTAAGCGCCCCTCATGTGGTGTTTCGCTGCGAAGACCTGCTCACCACCTCTTTAGAAGATGCGGGGGCGGTGAGCCTGCTTTATACTTTGCAATTCATCCGCCCCCTCCAGCGCCAAGCCCTCTTAGAGCGCATTTTTGACGCGCTAAGGCCCGGGGGCGTGGTGGTGGTGGCCGAGAAAATGATGAGCATGGATCGCATTTTGGACAAGCAAATGGTCGAGCTTTACTATCTGTATAAGCAGGCGCAAGGCTACACTTTAAACGAAATCAGCTTTAAAAGAGAGGCCCTAGAAAATGTACTCGTGCCTTACAGCCTGCAAGAAAACACCGCCCTTTTAGAGCGCGCCGGCTTTAAACAGCCCGAAGTGCTCTTTAAATGGGTGAATTTTGGCCTCTTGTTCGCGCGTAAGGCTTAGATTTATCCTAGATTAAGAGGAGAGATGATACGCATTGCTAAAAAAGCACGCCGACATCATCAGATGGCTTGTGATATGGTTAGAGCTTCTTTTACACCTTGAGATACTCAAGCGCAAGTAGCCTCTTTTAGGGTTCTGTTTCAGCGGGACAACTTTGACTCAATCTTTGAGCAAGACACTAAGGGCAAATCGCCTCTAACATTTCCAAATCAAAGCCCTTTAGTGCGGTGTATTCGGGGCTATCTTGCGTGGTGAGCAGGCGAAAAGTCTTAATGCCTAAACTTTTAAGCACCAGTGCCCCGATGCCAAAGTTTTTTAGTGTGTCATGCACTTTAGCCTGCGGGTCGATAAACACCAACACTCCCCCCTCAAGGCGCAACCTCTCCACAACCCGCATAAAAAAGTTATAGTTTTGTGCGTGGCTTAAAAGCTCGTGATCGCTTCGGATGATGTGAAAGCGCACCAAAGGAGCATTGCCCAAGTCTGCAAACCGATAGACAAAGTGCTTCCTCTTTAGATGGTCTAAAAATACCAAGCTATGGCAATACACACCTGCTAACTGGGCGGGCGACTCTTCTAGCAAGCGTAAAAGGTTTTCACTTTGCAGGCGGTAGCTCACAATGTCAGACACATACAAAACCTTAAGATCGTGGGTTTTGGCAAAGTCTAATAAAAATTTATCCCCCCTCTTTGCCATCGAGCCATCCTCTTTCATGATCTCACAAATCACGCTCACCGGTTTTAGCCCCGCTAATTTACACAAATCCACGCTCGCCTCCGTGTGCCCTGTGCGCACCAACACCCCTTCTTCTTTGGCAATGAGGGGGAAAATGTGCCCGGGGCGCACAAAGTCTTCAGGTGTGCTGTGTTCTTTGCACAAAAGCTCAATGGTTAATGAGCGTTCATAAGCAGAAATGCCCGTTTTAGCCGCCCTCGCGTCAATGGAGATGGTAAAAGCCGTTTCATGTTTGGAGTCGTTGTGGCTCACCATCGGTTTTAGCTCAAACTTGCTCGCGATCTCTTGAGTTAAAGCGACACAAATGAGCCCCCTTGCGTGTTTTGCCATGAAGTTGATTTTTTCAGGGGTGGTGAAAATGCCAGCCATCACCAAATCCCCCTCGTTTTCGCGATCCTCATCGTCCATTAAGATCACCAACTCCCCATTTTTTAAGGCCTTGATCGCTTCTTCTACTCTCTTTAAATTTGTCATACACTCCCTTTAGGCTAAAGCAAACATTGTAGCACAATGCCATATTGTTAATGCGTATGAGATATAATTTCAAATAAACAGGAGACCTTTATGCGTTTTTTATGCCTTGTTTTGTTGGTGGGTTTTTGCTATGGGGCGCAAATTAAAGTCGCGGCGGCGGCGAATTTGAGCCGAGCCCTACAAGCGATCAAAGTGGCATTTTTAAAAGAGCACCCTAAAGACAAGGTGCTTTTGAGTTTTGGTTCTTCGGGGAGTTTGTTTAAGCAAATCACACTGGGCGCGCCCTATGATTTGTTCATCAGCGCCGACAAAGCCCGCCCCCTACGATTGGTGCAAGGGGGCTACACCCCTTATCCCGTGCAAGTCTATGCACGAGGGGTGCTGGTGCTTTGGAGCACAACCAGAAAAGTGAAGTCTTTAGACGCTTTGCAAGACTCTTTCAAGCATTTGGCGATTGCCAACCCTTCGCTGGCCCCCTATGGGCGCGCGGGCATGGAAGTGTTGAAAAAGTTGCACCTTGCCGACACTTTGCAGCTTAAGATCGCTGAGGCCAACTCCGTGGGGCAGGCAACCTCCTATGTCGCTAGCAAAGCCGCACAGCTGGGCTTTAGCGCGCTCTCTTTAATGGATAAAAAGGCGCACTATTTGATTGTCCCCCAAGAGTATTACAGCCCCATAGAGCAGGCGATGGTACTCACCAAAGCGGGCGGGGATAAAGCACTGGCTAAGGATTTTGCAGATTTTATTTTGAGCGTTAAGGGGCAAGCCATCCTTAAATCCTATGGCTACTTGGTTCCCCCCTTTGGAAGCTAATTTTTACGCCACTCTAGCCCTCACTTTTAAACTCGCCGGGCTAACAACTCTTGTTTTATGCCCCATAGGGCTGGCTTTGGGGGCATATTTGGCGTTTAAAGACGGGCTTTTAAAACTTGTGATCGAAACCCTAACTTGGATGCCCTTGATCTTGCCCCCCACGGTGTTGGGCTTCTATCTCTTGGTGCTCTTTGCGCCTGAAAACCCTCTAGGGGCGTTTTTGCAAAAGTTTAACATCCACCTCGTTTTTAGCTTTAGCGGACTGGTGCTAGCCAGCGTCATTTTCTCTTTGCCCTTTATGGTTAATCCCATCCAAAACGCCCTAAAGAGCCTCCCGCAATCTTTGAAGGAAGCCAGCTACACGCTGGGTAAAAGCAAAACGGCCACTTTTTTTCAGGTGCTCTTGCCCAACATCAAGCCCGCTTTGCTCATGGCGATCATCACGACTTTTGCACACACTGTGGGCGAATTTGGGGTGGTGATGATGGTGGGGGGCAACATTGAGGGAGAAACAAGGGTAGCAAGCATCGCCATTTACACCCAAGCGGAAGCAAATGATTTAGCCTTGGCGAATCGATACGCGCTCACTCTGAGCATTTTAAGCTTTGTACTCCTCTTTAGCATGCTTTTCGTCCAAAAACGGGCACAGGCTTTTTACAAATTTTAGGGTTTTTGTGTTAAAATGGGGGCTTAAATTATCCAAAGGTCGTGTGATGAAGCGAGAAGCGCATTTAGAGTCTGTCGTTGGCGTTTTAAAAAAAGCCGCCCCCTTTTGCTTGTCCGTTGGGCTAGCTGCAGTTTTGGTGGGGTGTGGTTGGTTTAAAAAGCCCGGGATCACGCAGCTCATCCCGCCCTCAGCTACGGGTTTGCAGGCTCCCATTTACCCACCCACAACTTTCAACAATGGGCGCAGCAACCACTCCATGCCCGTTTTTCCCAAATCCCCCTCTTCTCCACAGATTGAGACGCGCTTTGACAATTCCTCCCAAAATGTTGCGCCCAGCGCATCCGCTGGAGAGAGTGGCATGATTGCCAACACCCCTATCCTCACTCCCACAAATGTGATTGAGCTCAGTGCGGTGGGGATGGGTGTCGCGCCTGAATCAACCATTTCGCCTTCTCAAGCCCTAGCTTTGGCTAAAAGGGCGGCGATTGTGGATGGTTACCGCCAGTTGGGCGAGAAGATGTATGGGATTCGCGTGAATGCCACCGACACGGTTAAAGACATGATTTTGCAAAACTCTGTGATCAAAACAAAGGTCAATGCCTTGATCCGCAACGCCGAGATCACGGAAACAATTTACAAAGATGGGCTTTGCCAAGTGAGTATGGAGCTAAAGCTAGACGGGCGCATTTGGTACAATGTCTTTAACCGCGCGCGCGGGTAGGGCAACGGATTAGAATTTGCGCCGGGGTTGTTTGTGGGGGCGTTTATTGGCGGTTGGGCTTTTTGGTTTCCTTGTGAGTGCGTGCCACCACCAGCCAAAACCTGAAAAACCCCATAAGTCTCATAAGCCCCACAAGCCTCATAAAAAGTTTTTTATTAAGAAGAGTTATGCAGAGCGCCAGCGGGAGCAAGAGGCCAAGATCAAGCAGGAGTTGGCCAAATTCAAACTCATCTACATTTACACGCCGGTTCTGCGTTTTTACGATTACGGGACGATCGGACGCACCAAAGAAGGGGATTTAGAGCTCGTGCTGTATAAACTCAGTAAGCGGCTAGGCGACATTGTCATTAAAAAAAATTACATTTGTTTTTCGGGTACTTGCATGGCAAAATGGAGCGCGGCTAGGGACATGTTTGGCAAAGTCAGCTATGGCGATCTTTTCGATGACATCGTTTTAGGGCGCGACATTTTTCAAGGCATGGGCAAGCAGATCGCCCCCAATGGCACGCTCATCCAGCGCTTTGTAGAAAATGGGGAATTGATCTACTACGAGCGCAACCCGGAAAAAATATTGTTTCAAAACATGACCACGGGCGTGGCCATCGTGTTTGAAGCCTACCACCCGCAATGATTTAGGGGGTTTATTTTGCGCTTACGCTTTTTATGGCCTCTTTTGCCCGCGTCTTTGGCGGCTAATGGGTTTCAAATTTCTGAACAAAGCTTAAATGGCACGGCTTTAGGCTCGGCCTATGTCGCGGGGGCTAGGGGGGCGGATGCGAGTTATTATAACCCCGCAAACATGGGCTTTGAAAACGATTGGGGGGAGAATCGCAGCGAGTTTGAAGTGACGAGCACGGTGATCAACATCCCGGCTTTTAAGTTTATGGTGCCTAGCAGCAACCAAGGTCTATATTCGGTCACAAGCCTTGTGATGGATAAAAGCAAGCAAAACATGGCGGCCATCATCAATATTTTAGGGCTGGGCGGGGTCGCCACTTCAGCGGCAAATAAGCTCATCACAGGAGGCTTGCCCGCTCTAAAACGATTCATCAACAACCTAGAAAATCTCACGAACGAAAAAGTGACCACCGTGGCTTCCATGCCTAGTAACCAAGTGGTACCCGGCTGGACGGGCACAACTAATTTTGTGTTGCCTAAATTCTTTTACAAGAGCCGCACACACAATGGCTTTACCTTTGGGGGGAGTTTTACCGCCCCCTCAGGACTTGGCATGAAGTGGCATGGGCCCGGGGGCGAATTTTTGCGCGATGTGTTTATCATGATGGTTGAGCTTGCTCCCAGCATCAGCTACACCATTGGCAACCGCTTTTCTGTGGGCGTTGCGGGGCGTGGGCTTTACGCCACGGGCAGTTTTAACAACACCGTGTATGTGCCCTTGCATGGCGCGTCTGTGTTGAGCGCGAATCAAATCATAGGCCTGCCTAACAAAGTCTTTAGTCAGCAAGTGCCCAGTGCCATGCGCCAACAGCTGGCGGGCATTGGTTACCAACCCGCCATCGCCTGCGCGCCTAACATGAATGCAAACTCCCCCGCTTGTGAAGCCTATTACAATGGGCTAAAGCAAATCATGCGTTATAGCGGATTGCAACAAGCCGACTCCAATCTTTACGGGACCTCTCAGGTAGTCCAACAAAGCAATGGCAGTGGGTGGAGTGGGGGTTATCGGGCGGCGGCGAGCATGCGGGTATTCGATAATGGCATGTTTTCTGTGGTCTATAACAGCAGCGTCACTTTTAACATGCACGGAGATTTAACCGCCCTAACTGAGCTGGGCCCAAGCTTGGGCAATGTTTTGACACAGGGGCATTTAAACATCAATGTGTCCTTGCCTGAAATGCTAGATGTCGCCTACGCCCATGAGTTTTTTAAGCACCATTTGCGCATTGAGGGGGTTTATCGGCGTACCTTTTGGTCACAGGGCAATAAGTTTTTAGTCACGCCAGACTTTGCCAATGCAAGTTATCAGGGCATCGGCGGGACCGTGCAGTATTTGAGCCCTGAAACCTTAAAAAAGATGGTCGGTTTGGCAGATTTTAGCGGGGTGATGAACATGGGGGCGGGCTGGCGCGACACCAACACTTTTAGACTGGGAGCAACTTATATGGGGCGATCTTTGCGGCTTATGGGGGCGTTTAGCTACGATCAAGCCCCTAGCCCGCAAGAGGCGATTGGCATCCCCGATTCAAATGGCTACACCATCGCCTTTGGGGCGAAGTACAATTTTAGGGGCTTTGACATCGGTTGGGGGGGGACTTTCACCTTTAAAAGCAACCGCAACAGCTATTACCAGTCTAGCGATTTGGGGCAATTGCGTATTTTCTCTGCATCTTTGGGCTACCGCTGGTAGTTTTAAACACATTATAAGCCCTTTTAGCCTAGAGTTGGTTCTTTATTTTATTTTTAAGGATCGCCATGCCCCAGCCGAGTATCGGCTGCTACATCCCTTGGGTTGGGTTTGTAGTCGGCCTTGCATTGGCTTTGTTGGTGTATTTTTCCATGTCCGCCCATTTGGAGAGCATCCAGCACAGCTTAAACCAGCCTAAATTAAAAATAGAGGGCATGCCCTTTGTAGCTGCCGTTGCAGTTTTAATGGGAGTGTGGTGGATGAGCGAGGCGATTGAGCTTGTGGCCACCGCCCTTTTGCCCCTTGTGCTTTTTACTCTCTTTGGTGTTGCCAGCTTTAAAGAAGTGGGCGCATCTTATGCCTCCCCCATCATCTTTTTATTCATGGGCGGGTTTGTGCTGGCCATGGCGATGCAAAAATGGAATCTACACACTAGAATCGCCTTAAACATCATCGCTTTAGTCGGCACCAGCCCTAGGGCTCTAGTCGCGGGCTTTATGCTGACTACGGCGTTTTTGTCTATGTGGGTGAGCAACACCGCCACAGCCGTGATGATGATGCCCGTAGGCCTTAGCGTGCTGCAATTGGTCGCCAAACTCTTAGAGCAAAACCAAGGGCAAGCAAAGCCCTTAGACTCGAGCCCGCTTTCAAGGGCAAGCACCCAGGGCGGGATTTTGCAAAACATCGTAGATAAGGGGCAGGACGCAAAGACTCCGGTTTATCGCACCAATTTTAGTGTGTGCTTGATGCTTGGCATCGCTTACAGCGCGTCCATCGGATCGCTAGGCACACTCATTGGCACGCCCCCGAACGCGCTTTTAGCCGGCTACATGCAAGAAGCCTTGCATGTGAAAATTGACTTTGGCAAGTGGATGCTTTTTGGCGTGCCCCTGTCTTTGCTGATCCTCTTTGGGGCTTGGGCGTTGCTCACTTATGTGATCTTTCCTATTAAAATACAGGCCATCCCCGGGGCAAGGAGATGATCAAAGAAGAGTTAAAAAAGCTGGGGCGCATGGGGGCTGGCGAGCGTTGGGTCGCTTTTCTCTTTTTAGCCGCTTCCTTAAGCTGGATTTTTTTGGGCAGCTTTTTACATTCAAAAGGGATCAAGCTAGCCAGCGTGGATTCGATCATCGCGATGGCCGTGGCAGTGCTGCTTTTTATCGTCCCCGCGCAAAACGCCCGTTTAATTGATTGGAACACCATGAAAAAGCTCCCTTGGGATGTGTTGTTACTTTTTGGCGGGGGATTGGCTCTTTCAGCCCAGTTTTCTAAAACGGGGCTGTCCTTGTGGATTGGCAAACAAGTGGCGCTTTTGGGGCATATCCCTTTGTTGCTCTTGATTGTGCTTGTCACCACAATGGTGATCTGCTTAACAGAGATCACCTCCAACACCGCCACAGCGGCGGCGTTTTTGCCCGTAGTGGGGGGTGTGGCACTGGGGCTAGGCTTTAACGGAGCCGAGGTCTTGCTCCTGACCATCCCTGTGGCGCTGGCCGCCACTTGTGCTTTTATGCTCCCCGTGGCGACCCCGCCTAACGCGATCGCCTACGGCTCGGGCTATTTGCAAATGAAAGATATGATTAAAGCGGGGCTGTGGCTCAATCTTATTAGCATTGTTCTAATCAGTGCCTTTGCTTACGGCCTTGTTGATTTAATTTTTGTGCGTTAAAGGTTATGAATAAAATGGAAACAAAAAAGTTATCTAGTCAAAAAACCCGTTACATCACGGGAGGTTTTTTAGTTGTTTTAGCCGTTACAGTGTTTTCCTTAAACTCTTTATGGGTGTTTTGGGCGGTGCTGGGGGTGTTATACATGCTTGGCGGGCATGAAGTTTTGCAAATTTATCAAAAGATTTATGGCCCCGCACCCACGACATGGCACTATGTGGGCATGTTTGCGCTGTGGGTTTTGATCTACATCCTCCCCTCCATTGAAGTCGTGCTCTTTGTGGGCATGTTCGTGGCGGGGTATTTGGCCTACAAGGCTGTAGATGTCCGCCACTCTCTATTTTTTGTCTATCCAACCCTGAACTTTGCCTGTTTTTTGGCTTTGTTTAAGGATTTTGGAGTCATGGCGGCGGTGTGGCTCGTGGTGGTGGCGATGTCTGCCGATGTGGGGGCGTATTTTGGCGGGCGACTCTTTGGGTACATCCCCTTAAGCCCCACTTCGCCCAAAAAGACTTTTGAGGGAGCGTTTGTCGGCCTTATGTTTGCTAGCATAGCAGGAGGGTTGGTGGGTTTAAAGTATGTGGGCTTTCTGTACGCCTTTGTGATTAGTGTCATCATAGCCTTAAGCGCCATTTTGGGAGATTTGTATGAAAGCTCTTTAAAAAGGCGGGCAGACATCAAGGATAGTGGGAATATTTTACCCGGGCACGGGGGTGTGTTAGACCGCCTAGATGCCATGCTCTTTGGTGCTGTAAGCATGCACTTTTTACTGCACACTAAAGAAGTCCTCGAAGCCCATCTATGATCATTTTAGGCAGCACGGGCTCAGTGGGCCGTCAAGCCTTAGAAGTGTCTGCGTGTTTTAACTTACCCATAGAAGCGTTGAGCGCTGGGCGCAATGTTGAGCTTTTAAACGCCCAAATCGCTGCCCACAAGCCCAAAAAAGTTGCCCTCTTAGACAAACAAGACTACCCCCGCCTCAAAGCCCCTAAGAGCACAGAAGTGTTTATTGGAGCAGAGGGGATCGCCCAAATGGTGGCTAGCTCACAGAGCGAAATTGTGCTTAACGCCCTTGTGGGCTTTGGGGGGCTTGAGCCGAGTTTGTGCGCCACGCGTGCAGGCAAAACTCTAGCCCTAGCCAATAAAGAGTCTTTGGTGGTGGGCGGGTGGCTTTTAAAAGGGGCGCAGATTTTACCCATTGATAGCGAGCATTTTGCTCTCCACTCTTTGCTAAAAAACACGCCTAAAGAGTGCATAGACACCTTGTTTTTAACCGCCAGTGGAGGGGCTTTGCGCGACACGCCCCTAGAGCAAATCGCTAACCAAAGCCTTAAAAAGGTCTTGCAACACCCAAATTGGCAAATGGGCGCAGACATCACCATCAACTCCGCGAGCATGGCCAATAAACTTTTTGAGCTCTTGGAAGCACATTGGCTCTTTGGGGGGATTGGCGTGGATGCGTGCATTGAGCGCAGCTCTTGTGTGCATGCGCTTGTGCGCTTTAAAGACCAAAGCTACCACGCACACTTAAGCCAACCCGACATGCGCTTGCCCATCATCCACGCCCTAAGCCCCAAAAACGCCCCACGAGCCCTTACAAAGCCCCTAGATTTATACAGCACTTCCTTAAAATTTGAGCCCATCGATGTGGCTAGGTATCCTCTTTGGAGGCTTAAAGATTTGCTTTTGCAAAGACCAAAATTGGGGGTGGTGCTTAACGCCAGCAATGAAGAAGCCCTAAAAGCCTTTAAGGCGGGGGCCATTTCTTTTGGTAAGATGAGCGCTTTCATGGCACAAAGCCTAGAGCACTTTAAAGACAAACTCCCCGCTTTAGAGAGTCTAGAGCAAATCAAAGCCTTAGATTCTCAGGTACGCGCTTTTGTGCAGACTCTCTAGTCTTAAGTTAAAGTTAATCTTATTTAGATAGAATTAGCCCTTTACGGAGTATGGCGCAGCCTGATTAGCGCGCACCCTTGGGGTGGGTGAGGTCGTGGGTTTGAATCCCGCTACTCCGACCACTTTCCTATGAAATTTTTCTTTTTATAAACCAGCTCTTGAATCTTTGTTGCACTTTGCAGACGGGCCAAAGGCCCGTCTAGGCCAAAGGCCCGCTTAAAAAGCAACGTGCCCTACTTTTTGCCCCGGATTAATTGTCTTTCGTAATTGATGTCATCATCGTCATCGTCGTTTTGTTGCGCGCTTTGTGCGGGGGCTGGGGCTTTCTTAGCCGTGGCGGACTTGCTAGGCGCTGCACTTTTGGTGGGGGCATCACTAGCACAACCGGTCATCAAAAGAACGGCGCAAAAGGCGGCGCATAAAAGGCGTGCTTGCATGGGTCTCCTTCTTTTATTGTTTTAAGAATCCGCAATTATAACACACTTTTAATTAAAGCCCCCACAATCACACTAATTGGGTAAATCGTAAACGGGGCAATCTTTCACGCCGATGTGTTTTCTTGTGAATTTTTCCACATTTTCTTGGGCTTTTTTAGGATCATTGACCCAAGTTTTATAAAACTCAAAGGGGCATTCGGCCACGCCCTTGTCCCCATCTCCACTGATAAACACCCCGCTATAGCCTCTATGCAAGAGTTTAAAGAGTTGGTTTTGGCTTTGATCGTGTTTGCGCGCATCGCGGATTTCGTGCACAGAAAGCTGGGCGTATTGTACCCCATTTTCTTCTTCCCCGCACTCGCCTAAGGTGCGCCCATCAAAGCCCACAATGCTGGAGTGCCCGAAGTAAGAATAGACCCCATCAAAGCCCGTGGCGTTTGCTACCGCCACATAGCACTGGTTTGCCCATGCCATGGTTTTGACCATGTTGATTTGTTGTTCTTTAGCAGGATACATGTAGCCTTGACAGCGCACAATGAGCTCTGCCCCGCGCATCGCGCAATCGCGCCAAATTTCAGGATAGTTGCCATCATCACAGATGATCAAAGAAACTTTCAAGCCTTTTGGCCCCTCTACCACATAAGTTCTATCCCCCGGATACCAACACTCAATGGGGCACCAAGGTAAAATCTTGCGGTATTTTTGCACAATTTCACCCTTGTCGTTGATTAAAATCAAGGTGTTGTAAGGATTTTTTTTGGGGTCCTCGTGTTTTTCACCCGTTAAAGAAAACACGCCCCAAACTTTGTTTTTTTGGCATGCGTTGGCAAAAATCGTGGTTTCTTCACCGGGCACGCTTGAAGCCGTGTCAAACATTTCTTTGCGATCGTACATAATGCCGTGTGTACTGTACTCGGGGAAGATGATTAGATCTAACCCGGGCAAGCCCTGCTTAATCCCCGCGATCATATTGGCGATGTTGTGGCAATTGTCTAGGACCTCTTGTTTGGTGTGTAGCCTAGGCATTTTGTAATTCACCACCGCCACGCCGACGGTGTCTGGACTGCTGCTGATGTCTCCGTGTCGCATTGTCGCTCCTTAACTTTTTTATCAAAAATGCGCCAGCACTTTAGGCCAACAAAGTAAATAATCCTATAACTTTTGGCTAACAAATCCTAGGCAAGAGCTCGCCCTCTAAAATGTCTAAAGGGCGTTTAGAGCCCCAAGGGGTTTTTAAAAACACGCCCCCACCTGCCACAACCTGTCCGATCGCGCAAGCCTTTTTAGCCCCGCTCTCTTGCATGAGGGCGCACACTCTAGGCGCATCGCTTGCCTTAACGCTTAACACACAAACCCCCTCATTAGCCAAAACATAGGGCTCTAAACCCAAAATCTCACACACCCCCCTAACCCCCTCTAAAATGGGGATTTGATCCTCCTTGACCTCTATGCCTACGCTCGAGCTTTGCGCCCACTCGTGCAAGACGGAGGCTAGCCCCCCCCTTGTCGCGTCCCTTAAAGCGTGAAGCTTGTAATCACTTTGAAACACAGACTCAAGCAAAGGGAATAACTGCTGGCAATCGCTGGCTAAAGGCGTGTCCAGTTGGATTTCAGCCCTTTGGGAAAAGATCATGGCCCCGTGCGTGCCAATGGGTCCGCTCACAATGATCGCCTGCCCCTCTTTTAAATTTTTCGCACTCAAATTGGGGTAAAGCACAGAGCCTAAAGCGGTGGTGTTGATAAAAATTTTATCCACACAGCCTTTAGGCACGACCTTTGTGTCTAGCGAGAGCAATTTAAGCCCGCCTAAATTTAACTGCTCTTTGATGGAGCTTAGGATTTGTTGCAACAATGTGACTTCTAGCCCCTCCTCTAAGATAAAACCCACGCTCAAATACTTGGGGTGTGCGCCACCCATGCACACATCATTGGCGCTCCCACACACGCACAACTTGCCAATGTCCCCCCCTTTAAAAACGATCGGGTCAATGACAAAACTATCCGTGCTCATGGCCCACTCTCCGCCAGCCCTAAACACTCCGCTATCCTCGCCCTCCGCCACTAAAAAATCTTGCAAATAGGGCTTAAAAACTTTCTCTATGAGAGCCTGCCCCTCTTTGCCTCCATTGCCACAGCTTAAACTGACGATTTGCATGCACTACCCCTTAAATGAATTTGCCATAAAATGGGCTTGCCCCAACGCCAAAGCCCCGTCTGTGGGGGGCAACGCTTCAGGCAAAAAGAAAACCCTAGTTTTAAAAATCTCTTGAAGGGTGTCGCCAAGCAAGCGGTTTAAAAACACCCCCCCGCCCAAGAGCAAGGGCAAATTGTAGCGCACAGATAAACTTAGGGCAATGTGGGCTAAAGTGTTGTGAAACTTTTTAGCCACTAAAGCGTAACGCTGGGCTAAAATGTCTTGCTCCATTGCCCTTAGCATGGGGGCGATTGAAATGTCTTTTTGGATTTCAAAGGGGTAAATGTCGTTAGTGGGGTGGGTGGCAGCTAGGCTTTCTAATTGCATGGCGCTTTGGGCTTCATAGGTGTTAAAGCCACCCACTTTGCAAAAGCCAGCCACAGCGTCAAATAAGCGCCCCACAGAAGTGCTCGAGATGGTGGCAATCTGCTTAGTGATGAGTGTAGCGATGTTGTGCGCTTTTGTGGGCTCTAAAAGTAGGGGCGCAAAGGCTAGGTTATGTTGATAGGCCAAAGCATAGGCTAGGCTGTTAGCGTCTTTTAATAAATTTGTAGAGCGGGGGTAAAGGGTAGATTGCAGGCTGTGCAAATGTTTGGTGTGAAACTTGCCCGCTTGATAGGTGGCTAAAAAGACCTCCCCACCCCAAAGGCTCTTATCTTGCGCCAGCCCAAACCCATCGCAAATAAAGGCGATCACAGCCTGCCCCTCTTTAAAAGAGTGCTTTAGCCCCCACTCAGCAAGCAGGGCGTGCAGGTGGGCGGCGTGGTGTTGCACCTCTTTAAAGGGAGCACCTTGCTCTTTGCCAATTTGGCTAGCCGTGTAATTGGGGTGTAAATCCAGCCCTATGATTTCAGGCTTGCGATAGAGTTTGGTAAAAAAATCTAAATCTTGTTTATAACGCTGTACACTTGCCACGCTATCAAGCCCGCCAAGCTCTGGCGTAACCAAACAGCCCTCTTTGATGAAACATAAATTTGCCTTGTTTTGCGCCCCCATGCCTAGGGTGTTTTTAGGTGCCTTTAGCCTTAAGTGCAGGGGGGCATAGCCTCTAGCAAGGCGCACAAGGCGCATCTTGCCCGCCACAAGGCGCACCACGCTATCATCTATGCCATGCACTATGGGGCGCTCATGGGTTAAAACGCACAGCCTAGGCAATTTGGCTTGCAATTCCTTGAAATCTGTGATGATGGGTTCGCCCTTTAAATTTGCGCTGGTAAAGACAATCGCTTTCACCTCTTGCAAGATCAAATGGTGTAAAGCGGTGTAGGGCAAGAGCACGCCCAAGCTGTCTAAATTTGGGGCTAAATGCTCGTAAATGTGGGTTTTTTTGCGGGCCAACACAATGGGGGCTTCTTTAGAGACGAGAGCGTCTAGCTCTCGTTGGTTTAAATGCACGCACTCTAACGCCTCCTGTAGGGACACCATCAGGGCTAGGGGCTTAAAGGGGCGGGCTTTGATTTGGCGGATTTGCTCTATGGCTTTTTTATTTGTGGCCAGAGCCGTGAGCGCAAAGCCCCCCACGCCCTTAAGCGCCACCACCTCCCCTCTTTTTAGGGCGTTGATGGCTTCTTTTAGGGCGTTTTGACTCTCGATGCCCTCTTGGTTGTAAAAGCTTAATTTGATGGGGCATTGGGGGCAACTTAAACTTTGGGCAAAAAAGCGCCGACTCGTGGGGTCGTTGTAATCCTTAGTGCAAGCCGCACAGAGTTTAAAGTTTTTCATAGAAGTTTTGGGGCGATCGTAGGGCAAGCTTTCTAGCAAACTAAAGCGCGGGCCACAATGCGCACACGCCGTGAAGGGGTAGCGATAAAAACGGCTTTTGGGGTCTTGTGTGTCTTTTAGGCAATCCGCACATATGGCTAAATCTAGGGGTAAATTGTCTTTTAAGCTTAAAGAAACCCCACAACTCGGGGCGATGTGAAAGGGGTGGTTTTGCGGGGGTGTGGGCTCTTGGGCGATGCTGGTGATTTGGGCTTCTTTGGGTTTGTGCTCTAACTCTTGTAAAAATGCCTGTAAATGCGCCTTTTCAAGCACCACCTCAACCTGCCCGCCCACATTACAAACATAACCTTTTGTGCCAAGCTTCTTAGCGGTGCGATAGACAAAAGGGCGAAAGCCCACGCCCTGCACCCGCCCACTAATGACAAGCTTAACCAAAGAGCCCTAGTAAAGTTGCATGGCCGCGCAGTGCAAACTGCCCTTTTGCCGGATGAGCATGGAACAATCCACGCCCACGACCTCCACCCCCGTATTAGCCTCTAAGAGTTTTAACACCCTGTTATCGGCGGGGTCTTTATAGGTGGGGACAAACAACACCCTTTGTCCATTGTTATTCACCCATAAAAAATTCGCATAAGTGGCGGGCAAGCGCACGCCCTGATGAAACTTAGGGCGGGGCAGGGGCAGGGGCAAGAGTCTATATTTTTTTCCTTTGGTGTTTCTAAAACGGCGCAATTGCGCCTCCATGTTTTTTAAGTCATTGTAGTGCGAGTCGTTTCTATCCTCACAGCTCACATAGGCGATGGTGTCCGGGTCTAAAAAGCGAGCCAAAGTGTCGATGTGCCCGTCTGTGTCGTCTCCTTCTAAAGGTTGCACTTCTAGCCATAAAATTTGCTCTGCCCCCAGCTCTTGCTTTAACACCCCCTCAATGCGCGCTTGGTCTAAGTTGGGGTTGCGATCGGGGTTTAAGAGACAAGAAGTGGTGGTTAAAATCGTCCCTACGCCATCGCTCTCCACACTCCCGCCCTCTAACACAAAATTGACAGAGCGCAGGGGGTGTCTTAAAAGCCCTTTTTGGGAGAGCTTGGAGCTGATGGCGTTGTCTAGGTGGGCTTGGTACTTGCCCCCCCACGCATTGAAGATAAAATCTAAGTAAAGCGCTACCCCGCCCGTTTCCACGCACAAGGGGCCAAAGTCGCGCGCCCATGTGTCGTTGAAGTCTATCAAGACGATTTGCACTTGATCAAGCTTGGCTAGGCTATCTTGGCTCTTGGTGTCGTTAGGATGCACGCAAACAATCACATTTTGGTAATGGCTCAAATCGCAAATGGTGTTGTAAAAACACTCTTGTGCCTCTGCTAGATATGCCCCCCAGTCGGTGGCGGTGTGGGGAAAGGCCATTAAAATGGCGCTTTGCTCTTCCCACTCGGCCTTCAATCTTTTCATAGAATCCCTTTAATGTAATGCGCTCTTATTATAGCCATAAATACGCTAAAATAGCCCTTTTGGGCACAAGGCTTGCTCTTAGAGCGCGCCCACAAGCAAATTAAGGGGGTTTTAATAAACATGTTGCTTGGCATTGAAAGCAGTTGCGATGACAGCTCGTTAGCGCTTGTTGATCTACAAACCGCCAAATTGCTTTGGCACTCTAAAATTTCACAAGAAAGCGCTCACAGCCCCTATGGCGGGGTTGTGCCCGAGCTTGCCTCGCGCCTACACGCGCTCAATCTTCCCCTCTTGGCCCAAAGGGCTAAAGACTTTTTAAACGGCTTTGGCGCGCTCAAAGCCATAGCCATCACCACTTGCCCGGGCTTGAGTGTTACCCTTTTAGAAGGACTGATGCTGGCTAAAACTTTGGCTTTGGGCTTAAACATCCCCTTAATTGCAATAGATCACTTGCAAGCCCATATTTTTTCGCTTTTCATCGACAAACCCCCTATCTTTCCCCTAAGCGTGTTGCTCGTTTCAGGCGGGCACACCCTCATTGTGGAAGCGCATGGCCCGCAGGAGATGCAAATTGTGGCTAAAAGCTTGGACGATAGCTTGGGCGAAAGCTTTGACAAGGTGTCTAAAATGCTGGGCCTTAGCTATCCGGGCGGGCCTGTGGTAGAGAGTCTAGCGAAAGCTTGCCCTCCACGAGAAGAGCTAAAATTCACCCTCCCGCTTAAAGATCACAAGGGTTTAGCCTTTAGCTTTTCAGGGCTTAAAAACGCTACCCGTCTAGCCATTATGCAAGAAAAAGAAAAGGGGGCTGTTTCAGAGAGCTTTAAAGCCCGCTTGTGCGCCGGTTTTCAAAAGACAGCCACCGCCCACCTATTGCAAAACCTGCGCCGCTATTTTGCCAACAGCCCCATTAAAACCTTGGGGCTAGTGGGGGGGGTGAGCGCGAATTTATATGTGCGTGAGCGCATCAACGCCCTTTGCAATGAATTTGGGCGGGATTTATTGTTAGCCCCCCTAGAATTTTGCAGCGACAATGCGGCGATGGTCGCAAGAGTGGGGGTGGAGCTGTTTAGATGTAAAGATTTTTCCCCTTTATATGACACAGACATTAGCCCGCACACCCGTTTGGTCTATGCCCCTAAATTTCTGCTATGATAGAGATTGTTTCATCATTTAACGCAAGGAGTGTATGTGATTAGGAGTTTGCAGACTCGGGCTTTGCTCTATCTGGTGATTTTATTGAGCCTTTTTGCCCTATTGATTTTTATGTTGATCCGCAGAGATTATGCCAGAATGACTGAAGCACAAGGCACAGCAGTGGCTAAAAGCATCAACGCCTCCATCATCAACACCATTGTACAAGCCATCGCAGTGGGCACAACCAAAGCGATTTACAAAGCGATAGACGATAGCAACAAACTACCGGGCGTGAAAATGAAGTTCTACCCGGGAGAGGGAGATATACGCCTCTTTGGCTTGAATACAGAATTTACAAAAGACCCGCGCGTCCGCAATTATTTTGACAACCCAAAAACTCCCCAAGAGGTCTTGGTACAAGGAGAGGGCGATGGGCGGCATGTTTTGGTTTTGCAACCCTTAGTCGGCGATGCTAGCTGTGTGAAATGCCACACCAACAACAAACCCGGAGACATGATCGGGGTGATGGAGGTCAAGCTTTCTTTAAAAGAATCTTACAACAATGCCCGCAACTTTAGTATCAAAACCCTCTCATGGATGGTGGGGATTTCTTTATTCATCATCGTTTTGCTCTTGTTGGTGGTGCAAAGAAATGTGATCCGCCCCTTAAACCGCCTTAAAGACACAGCGCAGGATTTGGTGTCCTCGCAAGAAGCGGACTTGACACGCCGTTTAAACATCGCCGGGAGCGATGAGATCGCGAAAGTTTCGGCAAATGTAGATCAATTCATCGCCAAAATCGCCGGGATTGTCAAAATTGGTAAGGGCATTGTTGAAGACAATAGCCGCGTGGGGCAGGCCTTAGAAAAGTCAATAGATAAACTCACACAAGCCGGGCAAAGAGAATTAGACTCGGTTGAAAACTTAAAAGCGATCAACCACGAGACGGGGGAAAGTTTGCACTTGGCGCAAAGCAACTTGGGCGAGACGATTGCTAATTTAGATGCCACAGACGTGATCTTAAACGAATTTATTGAAAAAATCCAAAACTCTGTAGATTTGATTTTGGTGTCCGTGCAAACCCAACAAGAGATCGCCACAGATTCGACCGCACTTGTCAAACATGCGTCTGAAATTAAAAACATCCTTTCGATCATCGATGGCATCGCTAACCAAACGAATTTGCTCGCCCTAAACGCCGCCATTGAAGCGGCCCGCGCGGGCGAACATGGGCGGGGCTTTGCCGTGGTGGCCGATGAAGTGCGCAACTTGGCCGAGAAAACGCAAAAATCTTTGGGCGAGATCACGGCGATGGTGAATATGGTGACGCAGAGCATTGAAAACATGGGCGAGCGGGTGCAAAACGGGGCGACACAATCTCAAGAGGTGTCAGAAAAGACCTCTTTGCTCATCACGGATGCAAGAAACGCCAGAGAGACCTTGACCCAAACTAAGGAAAAATCCCAAAACACCGTGGAGCAAAATAAAGTCGTGGTGGCTAAGATGGACGAGCTCAATCAGGTCATCAACGAGTTCATCCAAATCTTTGCGGGGGTTAAGGAAGTGCGCAAGGATTTAGCAAACCACAGTGCCGCAATTGTGGATAAGAGCCAAGAGCTAGATAGGGAGTTTAAGAAATTTAAGGTCTAGGGTGCGCTGTTTTGTCTGCATGGCATGGAGCGTTAAGTTGCTTTGCAGGCGTTGCTACGCCGATTTGGCCCCACGCCTGCAAGCCCACCGCCTAGAGGACACCCCCATTTACAGCTTTTATGTTTATGACGAGGTGGAATTTTTGCTTAAAAGCAAGTACCACCTAGTAGGCAGCCGCCTTTTACCTCTTTTGGCCCTGCGTGTGTGCGGTTTGCTCAAACCCTTTTTGTCTAAGCCCCTTTATGCTCTACCCATTGACGATCACATCAAAAGAGGGTATGCGCACACCGCTATAATCGCCCGCGCGCTCTGCACAAAAAGTCCTTGCAAGCCTGTTTATCACAAGTTGCGGGCCACCAAAGATGTCGCCTACGCCGGGCAGAGTCTGGCATTTAGAGAGCAAAACCCCAAGGGCTTTGTTTTTACAGGCGATCCAAGTTTGCCTTATTTTGTGGTCGATGACATTTTAACCACGGGCACGACTCTGCGCCAAGCCCTAAAAACCTTAAAGGCCACGGGGGCCCAAGTGGCTTTTGGAGTCGTTTTGGCGAAAGTCTAAGCCCCTCGGCTTAGGCTTGTTTTCTAGGCAGGTTGTAGCGGCGGCGTTTCTCCCAAAGGGATTTACGGCTAATGCCTAAGCGTTTAGCCAATTCGGTGTCTGTGTAGCAGGGGCTAAATTGTTGGATGGCGTTTTTCTCGTAATCTTGGATGGAAAGCAGACCTAGGGGGATTGTGGGTTGGTTTGCCTCCAAAGAGAAGAAGTTAGCACACTCTAAGCTCTCTTGCCCCACGAAGCTCACAATGGCGTTGTGGCTTTCTAGGGTTTTTAAAAACTTCTCTCGCTCCCTCTGGTTTAGCGCCTCTAAATGCGTGAAATAGGTAACGCTGGAGCGGTCTTTGTGGCTCAGGTATTTGCTAATGTCTGTTAGGTTTTTTAAAGAGAAAAACTCCAAGTTTAAGCCATGCAGGCGGGTGTAATTGAGCACAAACATGTCTGCTCCAATTTGCGCATAGCTGTGTAAGACTAAGGGGAGGTTGTGGCTGGCGCGCATGTCAAAGCCACAATGTTGGGCGCTAAAATCTAAATACTTTTCATAGACACTCGCCCGCTCAATCGCCTTTTGGTAGGACCGGTGATAGGCGATTTTTCTAATGAGCTCGTCCATTTTAAAGGGTTTTAAAATGTAGTCTTTTGCGCCCGCTTTCAAGGGGCGATTGACTCCATCCTCGCTCACAAAAGGAGCCATGATGATGGTGATGGCTTTGGCGTTCTTGCGCACAAAGAGTTCGCAACGCTCCACACAGACTTGCGAAGAGAGTAAAATGACATCGTAATCCTCTTTAAAATAGTGGAAAATGCTCGATGCGCTTTGGCACTGGTAGCCCACACTGCTTAAAGCCGAGCTGATGCTCTGGGCTAAATGCATCTCATCTTCAATGATTAAAACACTGCCAGTTTTATTCATGGACCACATACAGGGCACGGGTTTGGACCAACACTTGCACACCCACACCTTCCTTTCTACCTACAAAGCCCAACCCCTCGAAAGTGGTGGCTTTCAGGTTAATGTTTGTTAGTTGCATGTTTAACAATTCTGCCAAATTCTTTTTAATCAACGCCCTATAAGGAGAAATTTTAGGCATGTCGGCAAAAAGGGTGATATCCACCCCCTCCACACAATGCCCCACACCCTGCACAAGTTGATAAATCTCTTGTAACATTTCTGCCGAGTCCTTGTTCTTAAAGCTGGGGTCTTGATCGCTGTAATACAACCCAATATCCCCGCCCCCAATCGCCCCCAAGAGCGCGTCAATGAGCGCGTGTAACAACACATCCCCATCGCTGTGCGCTCTAAATCCACAATCCCCGCAATCGCTAGAATGAATCACCACTCCCCCAAGCTTCATCACCTTGCCCCCCTCAAAGCCATGCACATCCAAGCCTAGCCCCGTGTGAGAAGTGGTGCGGACACTGTGCGCGGGCAAGTCGCTGGCAAAGGTGAGTTTGTCTAGGTTGGGGCTGCCCTCAATGTAGGCGGCATGCGCGCCTAGACTTAAAATGGCGCTACTCTCATCGGTGAAAGTCCCCGCCTTGTAAGCCTGTTTTAAAACAGAGGTGCGGCAAATTTGGGGGGTTTGCACCCTTAACGCCCGTTTGCGCTCTAAAAGCTGGTAGGGCGGGATGGCTGTGGGGTTGTAATAGACCATCGTGTCGGTTGCGCTTAGAGCCGGGGCCACGCAATCAAGCCCGCCTTGCATGCGCTCTAAAAGCCTTTCTAAGACCAAAGGTTCGGTTTGGTAGCGGGCGATGTCGCTCACCACAACTAAGGGGGTTTGCACGCCCTCTAGGGCAATTTGCACCGACTCTTGACGGCTCGCCCCCCCCACCAAAACGCTGACACTCTCATCGCATAAAAGCTGTCTTAAATAGATTTGCTCAAAGCGGTTTGACACCACAATAAAAATCTGCGTAAAAAGCCCGAGATGTTTAAAATCTTCATAGACCTTTTGCACCAAAGGCACGCCATTTAAGGGCCAAAATTGTTTTTTAATGTGGGGGAAGTGGGCTAAGTTGGGGGTAAAACGGGTACTTAAACCCGCTGCGGCTAAAACGAGCGAAAGATCTTGGCGTGGTTGCAAGCAAACCCTTTAGGCAAACCTAAACCCCCAAACCCCTAACCTTTAAGGCTCAGAGTGAAAGTTCTCAATTTTCAAAGCACAAAGCCACATTCTAGTATTTTCTAGCTTAAAAGGGTGTTAGAGCAAGCTTTAAGCCTACATTTAAACGCTTGTGTTAGTGTGGTGCTTTTCATCAAAGGAGAAGCTATAAATGCGCAACGATATAGACAAACACACAGGCCCCATTAAAACCCAACTGCACTACGCTAAAAAGGGCATTGTTACTGAAGAAATGCACCACATTGCCAACATTGAAGAATTAAGCCCTGAGTTGGTGCGTAAAGAGGTGGCAAAGGGGCGCTTGATCATCCCAGCAAATATCCACCATAAGAATTTAGAGCCTATGGGAATCGGCATTGCCTTAAAGACCAAGATCAATGCCAACATCGGCAGTTCGGCGATCATCCACTCCACACAAGAGGAAGTGGAAAAGTTGCAAATCGCCATTAAATATGGGGCGGACACGGTGATGGATTTATCCACCGGTGGGGATTTGGATGCGATTAGAAAAGAAATCATCGCCGCCTCGAGCGTGCCTATTGGCACCGTGCCGATGTATCAAATCCTACACGATGTGAATAACGATGTGATGAAGCTAGACATCGGGACGATGTTAGCGGTGCTAGAGAAACAAGCCAAACAGGGGGTGAGTTATTTTACCATCCATTGCGGGTTTTTGCTCGAGCACATGCCCTATGTCGGGCGGCGTAAAATGGGGATTGTGAGTCGTGGGGGGAGCTTGATGGCTTCGTGGATGATGCACTATCACAAACAAAACCCCTTTTATGAAGCCTTTGACGACATCCTCGCCATTTGCCAAGAACACGATGTATCTTTAAGTCTAGGCGATTCGTTGCGCCCGGGTTGTTTGGCCGATGCTAGCGACACGGCGCAGTTTGCCGAATTAAAAGTACTGGGCGAATTGGCCCAAAGGGCGTATGAAAAAGATGTGCAGGTGATGATTGAAGGCCCCGGGCATGTGCCCTTGAATCAAATTGAGCGCAATGTCAAATTACAAAGAGAATTGTGTAACGAGGCCCCTTTTTATGTACTAGGGCCTTTGGTGACGGACATTGCGGCCGGCTACGATCACATCGCCAGCGCGATCGGGGCGTGCTTGGCGGCTTATAAGGGCGTGGCGATGCTCTGCTATGTAACGCCTAAAGAGCACTTGGGCCTGCCTAATGCCAAAGATGTGCGCGAGGGGATTTTAGCTTATAAAATCGCCTCCCATGCCGCTGACATCGCTAGAGGGCGCATCAACGCACGGGTGCGCGATGATTTGATGAGTGATGCGCGCTATGCCTTTGAGTGGAACAAGCAATTTGCGCTCGCGCTTGATCCAGACAGGGCTAGAGAATACCACGATGAGGCTTTACCCCAAGAGGTTTTTAAAGAAGCCGAGTTTTGCTCCATGTGTGGGCCCAAGTTTTGCAGTTACAAGGTGAGCCAAGACATCTTTAAAAATTACAAGGGGGCTTAGTTTTGCTTGGTGGAGCGCAGGTAGTAGTAAATCGCCTTGATCTCATCGGGGGTGAGGTTGTAGCGGGGCATGATGGATTTGCCCCTTTCTAAAGCGTCCTTAAGTTGCTCGAAGCTCAAACCATAGATGGGGGGGGCTTTAAAAACGCGCTCTTGGTCTGCGGCGGTGGTGTAGCGGGTGATGATTTGCTCTTGGCCTTTCCACCCGTGGCATTTTACACAACTGATGTTGCGCGGATTGTTGTAAAGCTCTTTGCCGTATTCTAAAATAGTGATGAAACCGCCCTCTTTGGGCTTGTCCGCTCCATAGAGAAGAGCAATGAAAACACAAGCTAAAAACGCGCTTTGTCTTGGCAAACTGTCTCTTTCAAAGATTTTTGATTATAATAGCGTAAAAATTCAAGTAAGTTAGGTGATGGTTTTACTAGATGGCTACACGCTCGCGCGCTTAAAAGAAGAGGCTTTGCGCCACGAAATACAGACTTTGCAACAAACCCTGCAATTTTGCCCTAAGCTGGTGGTGATTTTAGTGGGTACAGACAACGCGAGCGTGCTGTATGTGAATATGAAAGCCAAAGCTTGCGCGAGAGTCGGGATTGATTGCGTGTTGCAAACATTAAGCGCGCAGACTTCCCAAAAAGAGCTTTTAAACTTGCTAGACGCTCACAACCGCGATCCAAGCGTGCATGGAATTTTAGTGCAACTGCCCCTGCCTAAACACATAGACACAAGGCGGGTGATTGAGGCGATCGATCCGCGTAAGGATGTGGATGGTTTCCACCCGCTCAATGTGGGGCGGGTTTACTCTAACAGCCTTTACACGGGATTTTTGCCCGCCACGGCGATGGGGGTGATGCAACTCTTAGAGCACTACAACATTGAGGTGAAGGGTAAAGATGTGGCGATCGTGGGGGCGAGCAACATCATTGGCAAGCCCTTAGCCTCTTTGATGTTAAACGCGGGGGCAACCATTAGCCTATGCCATATTTTGACAAAGGACATCAGCCTATACACCAAGAAAGCGGACATTGTCTGCGTGGGGGTGGGGCAACCCAAATTATTAAAAGCGGACATGGTCAAAGAGGGGGCGGTGGTGGTGGATATTGGCATCAATAAAGTGGAGGGCAAGATCGTGGGGGATGCGGATTTTGAGGGTTTAAAGGACAAAGTGGATTTCATCACCCCTGTGCCAAGGGGTGTGGGGCCGATGACCATCGCCTGCCTTTTACAAAACACTTTGCACGCCGCTAAAGGCTGTGCTTAAATTTTAAATAAGGGGTTTTATGGGTTTCTTTCAAGCGTTGCGCCGGTTTGTGATGAGTTGGACGGGGACAATCATTTTAGTGCTCTTGGCGATTTTCTTTGTGGCGCAAGCTTTCGTCATCCCCTCGCGCTCTATGGTCGGCACTCTCTACGAGGGCGACATGCTCTTTGTGAAGAAGTTTAGCTATGGCATCCCCATTCCGCGTCTGCCATGGCTTGACATCCCTTTAGTGCCCGATTTTAAGGGCAATGGACATTTAATAGAGGGCAAACGCCCGCAAAGGGGCGAGGTGGTGGTCTTTATCCCCCCCACCAACAAGGGCTACTATGTGAAGCGACTCTTTGCCACCGGGGGCGATGAAATCATTTTTAAACAAGATGGCTTTTATTTGCACCCTAAAGAGAGCGACACCGACCCCAACTACATTTCTAAGCACTTTGCTAAACACAAGGTGCAACAATTTTTAGGCAAAGACTTTGTCTTTGCGCCCTATGCAGATAAACACTTGGGGATTTTTTACAGCAAGCACAACCAAACTTTTCCCATCATGCTAGCCCTCGCCAGCCACCAAATCCAAAGCCAAATGGAGGTGGGCATGCAACTTGTTGATCTGGAGGGCGAAAATGCCTTTTACGCTAAGATTAAGCCCGACCATTACTTTATGGTAGGCGATAATCGCGATGACAGCAGCGACTCGCGCTTTTGGGGGAGTGTGCCCTATAGCCACATTGTCGGCACGCCGTGGTTCATTTACTTTAGTTTGAATTTATCCAACAGCATTGAGGCGGGCGGAGAGCCCAAAGATAAATTCACTGTGCGCTGGCAGCGCATGTTTAAAAGTGTGCAAGGGCTCGAGGCACAAATGAAGGAAAGACACCACTTACCCACACAGGAGGACTAAATGCATGTGATCTTGGGTTGCGACCATGCGGGATTGGAGTTGTGCGCCTTTTTAGAGAAGCAACTGAGAAGTGGCCACAGCCTAGAGGTGTTTAAGCCCGCGCCAAAAGAGAGGGTGGATTACCCCGATTACGCCACTTTAGTTGTGCAAGCCCTGCTAGAAAAGCCAAGCGCTTTAGGGGTTTTGGTGTGTGGGAGCGGGATTGGCATGAGCATAATGGCAAACCGCTTTAAGGGCATCCGCGCGGCCCTTTGCACGAATGCCTACATGGCTAAAATGGCGCGCCTACACAACGACGCCAACGTTCTTTGTTTAGGACAAAATGTCGTGGGTTTTGGGGTGGCTTTAAGTGCCATCGAGGCTTTTTTACAAACAGAATTTGAGGGCGGACGGCATGCGATTCGCTTAGATAAAATTGAAGGGCTCAAGTGTTAGCGCAATGGATGGTCATCACCCTTGTGGTGTTGTTTGTGGCTTACATGGCGGTGCGGACTTTCTTTTACCGCTCGGTGGCTAAAAGGCAAGAGAAATACTCGGCTTCTATGAAACTCACTTTGCAAGAAGCAGAGGTGTTGATTCAAAAGCACCAATTGCAACTGCAACGCTCTTTAGGCAACATTGACATTTTGACCCACGAGATGAATGCCTTAAAAGATGAGGTGAAGGTCTTAAAGCAGCGCAACGCGCAATACCGCCTAGAAACCGACAAATACAAAGCCCGAATCCGCGAATTAGAACAAAAAATCGAAGCCCTATTGTGAGGAATCATGTTTAGCCAAAAATTAAAAGCCCAACTAAGAGAAGCCATTAGAGAAGTGCAAGACCACCCCAAACCCGGGGTTTTATTCAAAGACATCACCCCCTTAATCAACCACTCCATGCTCTTTGGCATGCTCATAGACGCTTTAAGGGATCGCTATAAATTGCACGGCGTGGATTTTGTCGCCGGGATTGAGGCACGCGGGTTTATTCTAGGCGCGGCTTTGGCCTACGCTTTGCAAGCGGGCTTTGTGCCGATTAGAAAACAGGGCAAACTGCCCTGCCAAACCTTAAGCGCGTCTTATAGTCTAGAGTATGGCGCAGACACCATAGAAATCCACGCCGATGCGCTTAGAGAGCTTAAAGACGCGCATGTAGTGCTGATTGATGACTTGATCGCCACAGGTGGGACGGCGTTGGCGAGTCTAGAGCTCTTAGACAAATTACAAGCCCACTGCGTGGAGGCGTGTTTTTTAATCTCTTTAAATGAGCTGGAGGGCTTGCAAAAAGTCGCTGAGAGGGTGAGCGCCTTTAGCGTGCTGGAGTACGACAAATAGGCATGGAAGCCTATATTTTAGAGTTGTGGAACAATTACGCCGCTAACTGGGGCTATGTCATTTTATTTTTTTGGAGCATTTTAGAGGGCGAGATCGGCTTGATTTTAGCAGGCATGGCGTGCTACGCGGGGCATATGAATGTGTTTTTGGCCATCAGCGTAGCCGCCCTTGGGGGTTTTAGCGGAGATCAAATGTATTTTTATATCGGGCGCACCAGCAAGACCTATTTAAATAAAAAACTAGAAAAACAGCGGCGCAAATTAGCCTTGGCGCATTTGCTCTTGCAAAAATACGGCTGGTTTGTGATCTTCATCCAGCGCTACATGTATGGCATGCGCACCATCATCCCCATTAGCATAGGCCTTACCCGCTACAACGCCTTTAAATTCGCCGCCATCAACCTTTTAAGTGCCTTTGTGTGGGCTTCGATCACGATTTTATTGGCGTGGTGTTTTGGCGAACAACTTTTTAATTTGTTGAGGTTGATTAAGCATTATCCTTACCTTCTTATACTAATATTGTTGGTGACTGTAGGGTTTGTCGTGTGGTATTTTCAATCCCACACCAAGAAGATGGATAAAAAAATCCAAGAAATTCAATAGTAAAGGATGCGAATGTTTTCACTGAAGTTAGAGACAAGTGCTTTTGATGCCCTTAAGGCGGATGTTGCCATTGTTTTTATTGTTGATAAAGACCTAAGCGTTGCCCTAGACCCGCATTTGTTGCAAACTCACAACTACGAGGGCGAGGGTGTGTTTTGGGATCAAAAAAACCAAGCCTTGTATGTGGGCGTGGCAAAGAGCGACACGCATTTATTTAGAGAGGCGGCCTTTAACGCCGTGCGCGCGCTCAAAAAATGCGTGAAAAGTGCAAAAATCGGGCTTTACACCGCCAAACACAGCGTGCATAAACACGCCCTAGAAGAAACGATGGAGGCGATTTTCACAGGCTTGCAATTTGGCATGTATGAGTTTGAAACCTATAAAGAAAAGAAAAGCAAAGTCCATTTACAAGAGATCATCGTGGCTTTGGGCGGGGAACAACATTTAAAAGCCCTACAAAAAGCCCTAGACAAATCTAAAATTGTGGTCGAACATGTGAATCTTGCGCGCGATTTGGTCAACACCCCCCCCAATGTCGCCAGCGCGCCCTATGTCGCCAAAAAAGCCAAAGATTTAGCCGAAAAGAATGGGCTAGAGTGCTTTATTCACGGGGAGGAATACCTCAAAGAAAAGGGCATGAACGCTTATTTAGCCGTGAATGCCGCTTCGGCCAACCCCCCTAGGCTCGTGCATCTAGTCTATAAACCCAAAAACGCCAAGAAAAAGATTGTTTTAGTGGGTAAGGGTTTGACCTATGATTGCGGTGGCCTTAGCATTAAAACTGCCGAGTACATGCTAACGATGAAAGCCGATAAAGGCGGGGCGTGTGCGGTGCTAGCGACCATCAACGCCCTAGCGCACTTGCACGCTGAGGCAGAAGTGCATGCCGTGTTGGGTCTAGCAGAAAACATGATTTCTGGCAACTCTTACCGCCCCGATGACATTTTAATCTCCAAAGAGGGCAAGAGCATTGAGGTGCGCAACACGGATGCTGAGGGGCGCTTGGTGCTGGCCGATTGCTTGAGTTTTGCCCAAGATTTGGAGCCCGATTTGATCGTGGATTTTGCCACGCTCACGGGAGCTTGCGTAGTGGGCCTTGGCTCTTACACCAGCGGGATTATGGGAAACAATGAGGCGTTAAAAACCCAATTTGAAGAGTCCGCGCTTAAAAGTGGGGAGCTTGTGGCAAAACTGCCCTTTAACCGCCATTTACGCAAACTCTTGGATTCTAAGATGGCAGACATCGCCAACATCACCCCTGTGCGCTACGGCGGGGCGGTTACCGCAGGACTTTTCTTAAACGAGTTTATCCGCGAAGCCTATAAGGACAAATGGCTACACATCGACATTGCCGGACCTGCCTACATTGAAAAAGATTGGGATGTTAATGTGGCAGGAGCCAGCGGAGCGGGCGTGCGCATGTGCGTGCAGTTTGTCTTGGATATTTTGGCCTAAATGGGGCTCTCTATTGGCATCGTGGGCTTGCCCAATGTGGGTAAGTCTAGTTTATTCAATGCGCTCACCAAGAGTGCCAACGCGCAGAGTGCAAACTACCCCTTTTGCACCATTGACCCCAATAAGGCGATCGTAGATGTCCCCGATGCCCGCTTAAAGGCGTTGGCAGACATCGTTAAGCCCGAGAAAATCCAGCACTCCAGCGTGGAGTTTGTCGATATTGCGGGGCTCATCAAGGGGGCGAGTGCGGGCGAGGGCTTGGGCAATCAGTTTTTAGCCCATGTCAAAGAGTGCGCCGTGATTTTGCATGTGGTGCGTTGTTTTGAGGACGAGGATGTCACGCATGTGAGCGGAGAGGTCAACCCTTTAAGCGACATTGAAACCATTGAAGTAGAATTGATTTTAGCTGATATACAGACCTTGCAAAAACGCCTAGAAAAGCTTGCCAAACTTGCCAAAACCAGCAAAGAAGCCCAAGCTAGCCTAGAGATTGCCAACGCCCTTCTAGCCCACTTAAACGAGCTCAAACCCGCTAGCAGCTTTAAAGATAGAGAGCACCCTGCCTTTATTGCTTTAAATCAAGAGTTGCGCTTTTTGAGCGTAAAAGAGGTCATTTTTGTGGCAAATGTGGATGAGGCGCGCTTAAGTGGCTTGAATGACCACGCCTTAAAAGTGCAGGAGTTGGCTACTGGTAGAGGGGCGGGCTTTGTGGCTTTGTGTGCTAAGTTGGAAGAAGAGCTGGTTAGCATGGAAGAGAGTGAGGCGTTGGAGTTTTTGCAAAGTTTGGGCGCAGAATCGAGTGGGTTGGATCAAATCATTAAGCTAGGTTTTGAGGCTTTGGGGTTGATGAGTTATTTTACCGCTGGGGTCAAAGAGGTTCGGGCTTGGACGATCGTTAAGGGCTCTAGCGCGCCTACAGCGGCCGGGGTGATTCATAAAGACTTTGAAAAGGGCTTTATCAAGGCTGAAACGATCGCTTATAAAGATTTTATCGCCTATGGGGGAGAGGCGGGGGCTAAGGCTAAAGGGGCTTTGCGTGTGGAGGGCAAGGATTACATCGTGCAAGATGGCGATGTGATGCACTTTAGATTCAATGTTTAGCTGTGTTATAATTAGAGCATTTGCAAGCTAAAGGAAGAGGATGCCCAACAACTTAGCCCACATTGACCAAGTTACGAGCCTGCATAAGAACAATGAGTTGCAGCTGCTCTGCTTTCGCTTAGGCAAGAACAAGGATTTATACGCCGTCAATGTCTTTAAAATCCGCGAGGTGGTGAAGTACAATGGGAGTTTAACCATCATCAGCCACGAGCCTAATTCTCTAGTCGAGGGGCTCATCATCATCAGGGAGCTCACCATCCCCTTGATTGACATGAAAAAGTGGTTTTACTATGACAGCGCGAACAAACAGCGGGATTTGCGCCCTTACCGCATTGAAAAGGCGGAAAATGGCGATGAGATTGTGATGATTTGCGAGTTCTCGCGCTGGACGATTGGAGTGCGCATCTATGAGGCGGATCGCATCCTCAATAAGAAATGGACGGAGATCGAGCAGAGTGCGGGCGTGGGGGGCAACACGGGCAATTCTAAATTAGTCAGCCGTACCCGCTACTTTGATGGACGGTTGGTGCAGGTGGTGGATATTGAAAAAATGTTGGTGGATGTCTTCCCTTGGATCGAACAAGAAAGCCACGAGGAATTAGACCAATTGAGCCAACTTTACAGCGATAAAATCGTGCTCTTGGCAGACGACTCGCCAAGCGTCTTAAAAACCATGCAAGCGATTTTAGACAGGTTAGGCATCAAGCATTTAGACTTCATCAATGGCCAACAGCTCTTAGATTATCTCTTCAACCCAGAGACTCTTGTCGAGGAAGTGGGCCTTATCATCACCGACTTAGAAATGCCCGAGGCGAGCGGGTTTGAGGTGATAAGACGAGCAAAATCAGACCAGCGCACCATCAATATCCCCATTGTGGTCAATTCCTCCATGAGCGGGAGCAGCAATGAGGAAATGGCGCGCTCTTTGCATGCCGATGACTTTATCTCGAAGTCTAACCCTAAAGATGTCGAGCGCATCGTGAAACAATTCATGCAAGTTAAACCCGCCTAATGGATTACAACGCGATTCCCTCCCCTTGTTATGTTTTAGATTTAAACAAGCTCAAGGCGAATTTAGCCTTGCTAGAGCGGGTACAACAAGAGGCGCAGATAAAAATTTTACTTGCCCTCAAGGGCTTTGCCTTTTGGCGTTGCTTTGAGTGGGTGAGGGCGAGCTTGTGGGGGTGTTGTGCGAGTGGGGTGTATGAGGCGGTGCTCGCTTATGAGGAATTTGGCTCGAGGGAGAGCGGGAAGGAGATTTGCGTTTTTAGCCCCGGGTATAAAGAGAGCGACATGCAACAAATCTTGCCCATCGCCTCGCATATTATCTTCAACTCTTTTAGCCAATACCAACGCTATAAAAGCACCATCCTACTCAAAAACCAAAAACTCCATAATTTAGGACTCTCCCCCATTAAAATGGGCCTTAGAATCAATCCCCTTTATAGTGAGGTGCATCCTGCCATCTACAACCCCTGCACCCCTTTTAGCCGTTTGGGAATCCCCCCGCAGACTTTTGAAAAGGGGATCATGCAGTGCGGGTTAGAGGGCATTAGTGGCCTACACTTCCACACCCATTGCGAACAAGACGCGCCCGCCTTGCAAGAAACTTTAAAGCATGTTGAGGGGCACTTTGGCGGGGTGATTGAAAAAATGGAGTGGATGAACTTTGGAGGCGGGCAACACCTCAGCAAAGAGGGCTATAATTTAGAGGTGCTTAAAAGCACCATTCACGACTTTAGGACCAAGCACCCGCACATCCAAGACATTTTTTTAGAGCCCGGGGAGGCGGTGGGTTGGCAGACAGGCTTTTTGCTCGCCAGCGTTATAGACATCGTCCATAATGAAAAAGACATTGCCATTTTAGACATCAGCGTGGCTAATCACATGCCAGATTGTTTAGAGATGCCCTACACCCCACAAGTCTTGCACTTAAGTACAGCAGGCATCGAAAGGGCAGAGATTGACCCACAAGGGGGCGTGATGCTAGGGGGGACAAGTTGTTTGGCGGGCGATTACACAGGGCCCTATCGCTTTAAAAGCCCTTTAAGCGTGGGCGATCGCTTGATTTTTGAAGACATGTTGCACTACACAATCGTTAAAAACAACACCTTTAATGGGATCGCCCTGCCCGCTTTGGGGCTTTTAGAGGGAGAGACGTTTAAACTTCTAAAGAGTTTTGGGTACGCAGATTATAAAGAGCGCAATTAGATTTGTCTAGTGGCGACAAAACCCCGATCTAGCCCGGCGTAGTCGGTGTAAAAATTGGGGTAATACTTTTGCACGCCCAAATGCTCGTTTAAAGAGGCCTTGTGGTTGTAGCCCATCTCGCAGGCTAGATACTTTACCCGCTTGCTTGCGGCTTCATCGATCAGCACTTTTAAAATCTCATCGCCATCCTCTCCCCCATACAGCGCGATCTCTGGCTCGTAGCGCACAGATTCATCTAGGGGGTAATCTAGGGGGACATAGGGGGGGTTGCTCACCACAAGGGTACGGGCTTTAATATCCACGCCTTCTAGGAGTGAGGTTTGGAACAATTCGATGCGCTCTTGCAAATTAAAGGTGCTGATATTCATGCTCGCCACCTCTAGGGCATCCATAGAAATGTCGGTGGCTAAAATGGAGATTTTAGGATTTGCCATCGCCAAACTCACAGCGATCACCCCGCTGCCAATCCCTACTTCCACCACATTTTTAATGCCGTAATCTTGGATGAGTTTTGAGGCTTGGCCGACTAGAATCTCTGTCTCAGGCCTAGGGATTAACACCCGTTCATCGACAAAAAAGGTCCGCCCATAAAAGCTCACTTCGTTGGTGATGTATTCAATGGGGCGGCCCTTAGCGCGGACTCTGACCATATGCATGAAACGCTCGAAAGCAAATTCCTCCAACTCTTCTTGGGCGTGGATGTGTAAATACACCCGATCCACCCCCAAAACATAACTTAAAAGTAATTCAGACTCTAAAGCGTTGCGCACCCCCCTGTTTCTAAGCACCTTCTTGGCTTCGTGGAGGGCTTTTGAGATATTCATGTTGAGCGGACTGGCCTCGTGGGTGGTCTTTAGCGGGCACACACACGCCTCCTAAACCCAAGCGCAGAAGAGGTCTGATCTTTATTGCAAAACACCACTGGCACCCTATTTTAAAATTTAGCTTGCCATTGTACCCTAAAACAACCTTAGACATGTTTAAGAGGCATATTTTTAATAGATTTGTGTATAATGAGGCTTTGTCTAGCAGGCTTTTGGTTCTGATAAAAGGATACAAGTGGATTACGGGCTATTATTTGGGGGCAAGAGTTTTGAACATGAAATCAGCATCGTGAGTGCCATTGCGCTCAAAGAGGTGCTAAGAGAGCGGATCAAGGTTTTTATTTTTTTAGATGGGGCGCATAAATTTTATTTGATCGAGCCTAAAGACATGCGCTCACAACTCTTTTCTAGCGGGCAGTATAAGAAATGCCCCGAATTGTCCTTAAAAATGCATGGCTTCTACACGCAAGGCTTGCTTGGCTCTAAAAAAGTTATCTTCAACACGCTCATTAATTTAATCCACGGAGCAGATGGGGAGGATGGCAAACTCGCTTCTTTGTTAGACTTTTTTGGCGTGCGCTTTATCGGCCCTAGAGTGGAGGCTAGCGTGCTTAGTTTTAACAAACACTTTACAAAAATGCTTGCCAAAGAAAAGGGGCTAAACACGCTGCCCTATGTTTTCTTAGAACACCACGATGGCACCGCCTTAAAGCACATGGACTACCCTTTAATCGCCAAACCCAACCGCCTAGGCAGCTCCATAGGCATTAGGGTGATTCAAGAGGAGCGAGACATTGCTTTTGGCTTAGATGAGGTCTTTGAGTTTGACAGCCAAGTACTCATCGAGCCTTTTAAAAAGGGGGTCAAAGAATACAACCTAGCCGGGTGTAAAATCCAAGACAAGGGGGAGAGCGCGTTTGTTTTCTCCACCATTGAAGAGCCCCAAAAGAAAGACTTTTTGGGCTTTGAGGAAAAGTATTTGGACTTTGCGCGCACTGATAAGGTTTCTAAAGCCGACCTTAGCCCCGCCTTAGAGAAAAAAATGCACGCCCTGTTTAAAGCCCTTTACGATCCACTGTTTGTGGGGGCGATCATCCGCTGCGATTTTTTTGTGATTGAGGGAGAGGTGTTTTTAAACGAGATCAACCCCATTCCGGGCAGTTTGGCCCACTATCTCTTTGAAGACTTTGCCCATGTCCTAGCCCACATCGATTTACCCAAGCCCACCCCCATCCCCATCACCTATAACTACATTAACCAAATCCAAAAAGCCAAGTGATGGCCAAGCGTACAATCTGCTATAAGGGGCTAGATTTTGAAATCGCCTACGATTTTTGCGACAACAAAGCCCCTAAAAACCTTCTCATTTTGCACGGCTGGGGGAGCTCTAAGGAGCTGATGCAAATGGCTTTTAAGCCCTACTTTAAGGCGTTTAACCACTTTTATTTAGACCTGCCCGGCTTTGGCAAGAGCCCCAATGACACCTTTTTAACCCCCCTAGATTACGCCAAGATCATAGATGCGTTTTGCCACTCTTTGCAAGTACAGATCGACACCGCCATGGGACACAGCTTCGGGGGCAAGGTCGCCCTGCTGTGTGAGAGCCTTTATCTCATCCTTCTTAGCAGTGCGGGGATTTTAATGCCAAAGCCCTTCAACACCCGTTTGAAAATCAAATTTGCCAAAGCCTTAAAATCTGTTGGGCTTAAAAAAGCCCTGAGCCTGCTTAAAAGCAAGGATGCAGACAACCTCAATCCCGCTATGTATGAAACCTTCAAATACACGGTGCAGCAGGATTTTAGCCCCGAGTTTAAAGCCTGCGCCAAAAAGACCCTGATTTTATGGGGGCAAGAGGACACAGCCACGCCCCTACATGCCGGGCAACAAATCGCTTCTTTAGTGCCGATAAACTGCTTTGTGGCTTTAAAAGGGGATCATTACTTTTTTCTCAAACAGGGGGCGCAAGTGGAGGGGGCATATTTGCAATGTTTAAAAGAGTGGGGTGAAGTATGCTAGACACTTTAAAATGGGTGGTGCTTTGGGGTTTTGTGTTGGGGCTAAATTACTACTTGATCACTTTGTTGCAGTGGTATAATTACAGCTTTTCTAGGGTGCTCACCAAGCACCACAAACGCCGTTGGCACATCTACCACGCCCTTTTGCCCCTTGCTGTCTTTGTCATCACACAGCTAAAACATTGGGATTTGGCCTTTATCGTCTTTGTGGGGGGGGTGCAGTTGCCGGCTCTCTTGTTTTGGCGCGCTCGTTTAGACAAGCCCCTCGTTTTCACCCCCCGCGTGGTGCGTTTTTTCACCCTTTTGTTGCTTTTCTTGTCTGTGGATGCGCTTTTGGCCCACGCCTACAACCAAAGCTTTTTTTGGTTGTATCTCTTGTTGATCGCTCTCGTGCATATCGCTTACAAAGCCTTTGAGGCGTTGATTGCCCAAGGGTATGTACGCCTTGCTAAAGACAAATTAAGGCGCATGAAAGACCTACAAATCATCGCCATCACGGGCAGTTTTGGCAAAACTAGCGTAAAAAACTACCTCTACCAAATGTTGCAGGGCAAATTCACGATTTACAGCTCCCTTGACAGCGTCAATACGCTTTTAGGCTTAAGTCAAGACATCAACAACAACCTTGAAGAGAGCGCAACGCTTTACATCGCCGAGGCCGGGGCGCGCCAAAAGGACGACATCAAAGCCATCTCTAAGCTTCTAGCCCACCACTACGCCATCATCGCAGAGATCGGTAACCAACACATTGAATATTTTAAAAATATGGAAACCATCTACGCCACCAAAGCCGAGATTTTGCAATCCCCCCGCCTCATTCGCGCTTTTTGCCATGAAAAAAACCCTCTAGAGCCTTTTTACGCCGGGCTAGAGGGGCAAATCCAGCCCTACCCCGGACAAGTGCGTGCGGTGAGCGCCACTTTAGAGGGGACCAGCTTTGAGCTCTTTTTAGACAACCAGTGGCTCGCCTTTGAAACCAAAATTTTAGGGGCGTTTAATGTGGATAACATCGCCCTAGCCGTTTTAATCGGGCGTTATTTTGAAATCCCCGCCGCCCAGTTGCAAAGGCTCGTGTCTAAATTAAAACCCGTCCCCCACCGCTTACACCCCTTGCACCTCAACGATAAATTCATCATCGATGACGGCTTTAATGGCAATTTAAAGGGCATGCTAGAGAGCGTGCGTTTGGCAAGCTTATACCCCGGACGCAAGGTGATTGTAACACCCGGGCTGGTTGAAAGCGATGAAGAATCCAATGCCACTTTAGCCCAAGCCATCGAAGAAGTGTTTGACATTGTGGTGGTTACAGGAGAGCTCAACGCGGATTTATTCACCCAACATTTAAGCAGACCCCAAAAGGTGTTCTTGCGCGATAAAAGCCAACTAGAGCAAGTTTTGCAAACCATCACCTTTGCTAAAGATTTAATTTTATTTGCCAATGACGCGCCCAATTACATTTAAGGAGCTGTGATGGATCATTTATACGCCCCGTGGCGCAGCCCCTATTTAACGGGAGATGGCGCGCCTGATTGTGTCTTTTGTGCCATTAGCCAAAACCCTAAGGATGACTTGAAAAACCATGTGCTTTTTAGAGATGAATCTTGTTTTGTCGTGATGAATCGCTACCCCTACACCCCCGGGCATTTTATGATCATCCCCCACGCGCACAAAGACAGCCCCGAACTCTTGGGGCTAGAGCTGTGGTTGCACCTACAAAAACGCCTGTATGAGGGGCTACAACTGCTTTATGCCTTTGGAGCGCAGGGCGTGAATTTGGGCTTTAACATTAAAGAGGCCGCAGGGGCGGGCATTGCGCCCCACTTGCATGGGCACTTGGTCCCGCGCTTTCACAAGGACACAAATTTTATGACAACCATCGGGCAAACCCGCATTTATGGGGTGGATTTTAAAAAGATTTACACCACGCTTCAAAAAAAGGCGGCGGATTATTTTACAGGAGTTTGAATGAAAACGCGCAGTTTTAAAATCTTTAGTGGGAGCGCGCACCTAAGTTTTAGTAAAGAAGTGGCGCGGCATTTAAATATGGGCTTGTCTAAGGCCATCTTGGGGCATTTTAGCGATGGGGAGATCAATGTACAAATCAGCGAGTCGGTGCGCGGGCGCGATGTATGTATTGTCCAGCCCACTTGCGCCCCTGTCAATGACAATTTAATGGAGCTTTTAATCATGGTCGATGCGCTCAAGCGTAGCAGCGCCAACTCCATCACTGCTGTGATCCCTTATTTCGGCTACGCCAGACAAGATCGCAAAGCCGCGCCTAGGGTGCCTATTAGCGCTAAACTCGTGGCGGATTTGATGCAAACCGTGCAAATCGATCGCATCATCACGATGGATTTACACGCTGGGCAAATACAGGGCTTTTTTAACATCCCAGTGGATAATCTTTACGGCTCGATCGTCTTTAGAGATTACATCATGTCTAAGGCGTTTAAAAACCCCATTGTGGCTAGCCCGGACATCGGGGGGGTGTCAAGGGCGCGGTATTTTGCTAGCCAAATGGGGTTGGATTTAGTCATTGTGGATAAACGGCGTGAGCGGGCAAACGAGGCGGAGGTGATGAATATTATCGGGGATGTGGATAAAAGAGATGTGATTTTAATAGACGACATGGTCGATACGGCGGGCACAATTTGCAAGGCGGCAGCGATGCTAAAGGCTAGGGGGGCGCACTCGGTCATGGCAGTGGGTACGCACGCGGTCTTGAGCGGCAATGCCATGAAGCGGATACAAGAGAGCGCGCTAGATGAGGTGGTCGTCACCAATTCGATTCCCCACAAGGGCAAGCACGCCAAAATCACCGTTTTGAGTGTCGCCCCCTTGTTTGCTGAGGTGATCCGCAGGATCTACCACAACGAGAGCGTGCATTCGCTCTTTGTCTAAAGGAGTTTGGTATGGCTGATGTAGTTGTGGGGGTGCAGTGGGGCGATGAGGGGAAGGGTAAATTAGTCGATCGGCTGGCCCCTAATTACGATTTTGTGGTGCGTTTTCAAGGCGGGCACAACGCCGGACACACGATTGTGGCAAATGGAAAAACCCACGCCCTGCACTTGATCCCCTCTGGCGTGCTCTACCCGCAGTGTAAAAATGTGATCGGCAATGGCGTGGTCGTGGCACTAGACGCTTTAGCAGAGGAGATAAAACCCTTTGGCGATTTAAAGGGGCGGTTGTTTGTGAGTGAGCGGGCACATTTGATCTTGCCCCACCACTGCTTGCAAGATGTGCGAACAGAGGGCAATGCCACAAGAGCCATAGGTACGACAAAAAAAGGCATAGGCCCGGCTTATCAGGACAAAGTCGGCCGTGTGGGGCTTAGGGTGGGGGATTTAAAAGAACCCAAGCTTTTCAAAGAAAAGATCGCCCAACACTTGAGCGCACACGCACACATTCCGGATCTACCCACACTGACAGCCCTTGAAGACTATTTAAACGCCTACGCGCCCTTGATTTTGCCCTACGCCACAGACACGACTGCCCTTTTATGGGAGGCGATAGATCGTCAGCAAAAAATTCTACTAGAGGGGGCGCAAGGGAGCATGCTCGATGTGGATTTTGGCACTTACCCTTATGTCACCAGCTCCACCACGATTGCCTCTGGGGCGTGCAGTGGAAGCGGGCTTAGTGTGAAAGACATAGGTAAAATCATCGGGGTGGCTAAGGCGTATTGCACCCGCGTGGGGCTAGGGCCCTTCCCCACTGAGGATTTAGGGCAAGTGGGGGCATTTTTACGAGAAAGAGGGCATGAATTTGGCACCACCACAAATCGGGCACGGCGGTGTGGGTATTTTGACGCGGTGGCGGTGAAATACGCCTGCCGACTCAATGGCTGTGATGAAGTGGCTTTAATGAAGCTGGATGTTTTAGACGGCTTAGAGGAAATTTTAGTGGGCGTGGGCTATGAAAATACCAGCCCAAATTTAGAGGGAGCAAAACCCATTTACAAGAGCTTTAAAGGCTGGAACAACAGCGCGGGGGTGAGCGATTTTAACGCCTTACCTAAAGAGGCACAAGCATACATCCTAGCCTTGCAAGAGATCATTGGAGTCAAGATTGGCGCGGTTTCTACCAGCCCTAAGAGAGAAAACATGGTGTTGTTGCCATGAACTTAAAAACCTTTAAAGCCCTCGTGCAGGTGAAAAAACAAGCCATGCAACGCTGTGAAGCCGACATTGCTGCTAACCTTGCCAAAATCCACGCCAAACAAAGAGAGCAAGAGCACTTGATCGCCGAGCTCAACACCTTAAGCGTGCCGATGCAAGCAAACATCGCAGCCTTTAGCCAGTGCAACAGCCTTAAAAAAAATTATCTTTATGCCATAGACCAAGTGGGCACAGATATCAGCGAGTTAAAGCAAATAGACGCTCACTTAAAAGAGCTCTACAAAAACGCTTGCATCGAATATGAAAAGTTGCACTATTTATACACTTTAGAGTTGCGTAAAATGGCGCAAAAACTTGAAAAAGAAGAAGCAAAACAAATGGACGCGATCGGGGCTGAGGTCTTTTACCAAAAACACAAGGCGCGCCGTGCGTAGGCTCGCCCTTTGCGCCGTTTTTGTGGGCCTGCTCTTAGGCGACACCGACCAGATTCCAAGCAATGGAGCAAATCCGCCCAAGCCCTTCCCCAGTCTAAGCACCCCAAAGGGTGCAAACCCCTCATCTCAGCAGTTTTTGCAGTGCAACGCGATTTTTGAATCCCGTAAGGCGGAGCTAAGTAACCAACTACAGCTCTTGCAAGAGCGGGCCCTGACCTTGCAGAATTTGCAAGAGCAGACCCAAAGCCTGCTCGATCAGCGCAACGCCAAAGTGGCCGAAAGGGAAAAAGCTTTAGACACCCGCTTAAAAGAATTTGAGGCAAAAGAAAAGGCGTTTAAGGACTTGCAGGCGCAAAAGGAAAAAGAGCTAAAAAAACTGGTGGCGCAAAATGAGGAACTTTTAAAAGAGATCAAGGAGGCGAGTAGCTCTAAAGTCGCCACGACCTACGCCAAAATGAAAGACTCCAAAGCCGCACCCATTTTGCAAGACATGCCCATCGATCAGGCCGCCACGATTTTATCCAAACTTGAGGCCAAGGACATGGGTAAAATTTTGGCTAAAATGGACCCACAAAAAGCAGCCAATTTAACCGAAATGTTGCAAAAAGGGCCTCCATTTAAAGCGCCACCCCCCCCGCCCCCGCCCCCCAAACCAAAAGAAGAGGATGAATAAATGAAAATAGCTGTTTTGATGAGTGGAGGAGTGGATAGCTCCTATAGCGCGTATTTACTCAAACAAGCCGGTCACGCGCTCTTAGGGGTGTATTTAAAATTGCATGGCAAAGAGGAAAAACACGCCCACTACATTAAAAACTGCGAGGCGGTCGCGAAGTTTTTAAATATCCCCTTTGAGGTCGTGGATTTTCAAGAGGCGTTTAAAGAAAAAGTCTATCAAGCTTTCATAGACACCTATAAAAGCGGGCAGACTCCAAACCCATGCGCGCTGTGTAACCCCTTGATGAAATTTGGGCTAGGACTAGAGTTTGCCCTAAGCCGTGGCTGTGAAAAAATCGCCACGGGGCATTATGCCCGCTTACAAGAAGTGCAGGGGGTGTTGCGCATTAAAGAGGCGCACGATTTGAGCAAGGATCAGAGCTATTTTTTATACGCCCTGCCCCAAAGGGCGATAGATGCGCTCATCTTCCCCCTAGGGGATTTACTCAAAAGTGAGATCAAGCCCAAAGCCCTAGCGGCGATGCCGTTTTTGGGGGATTTACAGAGTTACAAAGAGTCGCAAGAAATCTGTTTTGTAGAAAAATCCTATATCGACACGCTCAAAGAGCATGTGAAGGTGGATTGTGAGGGGCTAGTTAGGGATTTGAGCGGACAAGTGGTTGGCACACACAAGGGCTATATGCACTACACCATCGGCAAACGCAAGGGCTTTAGCGTGAAAGGCGCACACACCCCGCATTTTGTCGTGGGCATTGATGCAGCTAAAAACGAGATCATTGTGGGTGAAAAGCAAGATTTGGCGGTGTTCAACATTGAGGCACAAAATAAATCCTTGCCCGAAAACTTTAAAGAGGGGGAATACTCGGTAAAAGTGCGCTACCGAAGCACGCCCACTAAGGCACAAGTGCGCCTTGAGGGTGCAACCATCAAAGCCACCTTTGACGCACCCGTCTATGGCGTGGCTCTAGGCCAAGCCCTCGTGATCTACGAGGGCGATTGCGTGCTGGGCGGAGGGATCATCACCAAGAGCGCCTAAAAGCGCCAATGGAAGCTGACATGGTAATCGCTCTGCAACTCCGTGGAGGCATTGCTGATGGGGAAATAGATATTGATATGCTTTTGGCATTTACCCACGAAGCCATCGTACTGTCCAGAACGGACATCTAAAGATTTATAATTAGCTAAACGCTTAAGAATCTGCTCGGTCGCCAAAATCGCTTCCTGCACCGCCCGCTTCTCCAACAGCTGTTGCCGCCTTTTGGCGTTTACCAAAGCCTTGACGCTCAGCACCGATAATTTTACAGGTTGCAACAGCACTTGCGCGCCCTCAGCATACCCAACCTCAACATACGCACTTAAACGGCTCAAAAAAGCCAAGAAGATTAACGGCTTAAACGCCCCATGAAGACTCCTTGTGGTAAGATCAAAAACCGCCTGCATTCTAGCATGGGTAATCTTAGGATTTTGTGAAGATGGTTTTCAAAAGGGCAAGATTTTGAAACGACTTTTAGCAGCACTTTTTGGCACCTTTAATTGTATCCACACCCTAGATTATAAAATCTCTGGACTTGGAGGCTCGTTTTCGCGCATCGGTTTTAACAATAGCCCCATCAACACAGCCAAAGGCATTTACCCCACAGGCAGCTATGTCACTTTGGTGGCTTCCTTGCAGCTGGGTGTCAATCTCTTGCCTAAATCTGTCAGCAATCATAAACTCAAAGCCGCCATAGGCGCAGAATTAGGGGATTTGGCCTACGACTCCACACAAACTTTGACAGACACCAGCGGGCTAGAAAAAGGGTTTTTGCCTGCTAACTACTACTACATGGGGCGTTGGGAGGGCTATTTTATGGACGCGCCTTGGAAACACTCCCGCTATGAAACCGCCATGCATACGCGCGACTTTGTGCTCCACACTTTGTATTTGGATTACAGCTATAAAGATCATTTTGGCTTTAAGCTCGGGCGTTACCGCAGCCGCGCCTTGTTTTTAAGTGGCTACAATCAAGGCATCCAACTTTTTCTACACTTTGGCGACTGGAGTTTGCAATGGTTTAGCTCCTATGGACGGGCGCGCTCCAACATCCAGTTTATCCGCGACTTCTACGCCCCCATTAGCTACAAATTCTCCGATGGCCAGCACATCAACTACGGCCTACACTCTTTAAGTTTTGTCTATAGAGGCGACTACAAACGCAACCACATCACGGTGATGCCCTTTGTGTGGTTTTACCCCAAGCTTTACACGGCCCCGGGGTTGCAGCTTGACCTTAAATTAGCCCGTGTCAATTGGAGAGTCCACACCCATTTTTATGCGTGGTTTCCCATTTATGACTCCTATATGGCGCACAGATATTTTAGAAGCGCATTGGTGGGGACAGACACGGCTAGCCTGCTCGTCTACCAGCATTTTGACATCGCCAACCATTACAACTTTGGTTGGGGGGTGTATAAAAACTTTGGCAACGCCAGCGCGTGTATCGGCTGGACTGGTTTGCCCATCCCCTTTGGCACCAAAGACAACACCCCCTATGCCAAAGCTTATTCTAATCTATATAGCGCCAACTCTCTCACGGCTTTTGCCTATGTGGGCTTTAAGGTGCAAAACTTTTCGTGGCAACTTCTAGGCAAAATCATCCAATCACCCAGAGCCAACTCCAAAAGCCTCATGCTGACTTTAAGATATGACCTCAATAAGCACATCCATCTCATGTTTAAAATCAATGGCTACGAGGTTACCATGCATAGGGGCTATAAAGTGGGCTATTATTCAGGCGGGTATAACCCTAAGTTTCAAGCCAACACACAAGATCGCAGTTATGTGATGACCTCGATGGGTTATGATTTTTAAGGGCGTTTGTTATACAATAGCGGGTTTTTTTCACAACCACGACAAAAGGAGCTCAGTTGAAAGGAAAAAGCCTCGCTCTTTTTCTCTCTCTTTTTAGCACACACTTACAGGCCTTTAACTACAAAATCTCAGGGCGTGTCGGCTCATTCTCGCGCATCGGCTTTAACAATGCCCCCATCAATACAGACAAGGGACTTTACCCCACAGGCAGCTATGTAACCACCATCGGGGCACTAGAAGTGAATGCCAATTTATTGCCAAAATCTGTGGAGAATCAAAAACTAGAAGTGGGGCTTGGAGGGGAGATCGGCGGGCTGGCTTACGACTCCACTAGGGGTCTTAGAGATCAAAACGGGGTGCTCCAGCCAGCCAACTGGTATTACATGGGGCGTTGGGAGGGCTATTTAATGAACGCTCCTTGGCGGCATGTGCGTGAAGAGGATGAATCGCATGCTAAAAACTACATTTTATACAACGCCTATTTAAGCTACACCTACAAAGACATGTTTGGGATCAAGGCGGGGCGTTACTTAAGCCCCGAAGCTTTGTTCTTGCGTGGATACAATCAGGGCTTTACCCTCTTTTTGCATTTAGGCCAATTCAAGCTTAGATGGTTTAGCACCTATGGGCGGGGTTTAGCCAACATCCAGTTTATCCGCGACTTCTACGCCCCCGTGAGCTATGCGTTTAGCGATGGCAGACGGGTGAATTATGGCATGCACGCTATAAGCCTAGCTTACACCACTAAGCACTACACCCTCATGCCCTTCTTTTGGTTTTACCCCAAGAACTTCAACGCCCCGGGCATCCAAGCGAGTGCTGTATTTGAGCGGGGGCAGTATAAACTCCAAAGCGATGTCTATGCGTGGTTTCCCATTTATAGCCACGCTCTAGCCAAGACTTATTACAGGGGCAATTTGATCGGCACAGCCACCGCCACTTTGCTCGTGCGCCAAAGGCTGTATTACAAAGATTATTACGCTGGCTGGGGGGTGTATAAGAATTTTGGCAACTCCAATGCCCAGTTAGGCTGGAATGGCTCGCCTGTGTCCTTTGACACCACGGACGACACCCCTTATGAGGACGCTTACACCAACCTTTACGATGCCAATGCCTTAACCGTGCACGCCAGAGTGGGGGGCAAGTTTAAAAACTTTGCTTGGTATCTGCTTGGCAAACTCACCTTTGCACCTAGAGCCAACGCCCAAAGTCTAGGGATCACTTGCGAATACAACCTAGGCAAGCACATCCACTTAATGTTGCGTCTCAATGGCTATGAAGTGATGATGCACAGAGGCTATAAAGTCGCTTACTTTGGTGCACCTAATCCTAAATTTGCCCCCACCACACAGGATCGTAGTTATGTGATGACTTCGGTGAGTTATGATTTACAGATTTAGCGTGTGACCTCAGCCTTTTGTTTAAGTTTTGCGCTCTCCATTTGCTACAATAACACCAGCGGATTAACCGCAATAATCTTTTGGAGGTTTTGATGAAAAAACATGTGGTGTTTTTTGAGGCTGTAGGTGGCACGGACAAGGGCAGAGATGGGCACAGACGCGACACCATGCCCATGATGGACTACCTCAAAAAAATGGGCTGGCAAGCAGAGGTGGTGCAACTCACCGATGCCCTTTTAAAAGATAGTGAAAAAACCAAAGGGATTTATGAATATGTGCAAAAGGTCGCCGATGCCTATGTCTCCCGCGTCAATCCGGGTAACTTGAAGGAAGAAAAACTCTATTTTGATCTCTTGCGCAAACTCTGTGATCATGGCGTGATTGGCATGCCTCACCCCGATGCCATGATCGGCTATGGAGCTAAGGACGCGCTCACTAAACTCGCCGATACCGAGCTCGTGCCCGATGACACCTACGCCTATTATGACAAAGAGGAGGCTAAACGCATTGGAGTAACTTGGGGCGATCAGCACGATTTGAAAAAGACTTTTCCCAAAACTTTGGCTAAGGGCGAGAGGGTGTTGAAACAAAACCGCGGCTCCACCGGCGAGGGCATTTGGCATGTGCAATTAGAAGAGCCTTTGCCTGCAGGCGTTAGCGAAGTGCCTCTAAATGCCAAAATCAAATGCATTGAAGCAGTGGATAACCATGTGGAGCACCGCCAACTAGGCGAATTTATGGATTTTTGTGAAAAATACTTAGTTGGGGACAATGGCATGCTGGTGGACATGACCTTTTTACCCCGCATTAAAGAGGGTGAGATTCGCATTCTCATGCTCTATAAACACCCCATTTATGTGGTGCATAAAAAGCCGGCTGAAGGGGCAGATGCCTTTAGTGCCACTCTCTTTAGTGGGGCGAAATACCGCTACGACAAACCCGAGCAATGGGACGACTTGGTGCATTACTTCTTAAGGCAACTGCCCCATATCCAAACCAAGCTAGGCAATTACGATCTGCCCCTCATTTGGACGGCAGATTTTATCTTGGATACCGATGAGCATGGCAAGGACAAGTATATTCTAGGTGAAATCAACTGCTCTTGTGTGGGCTTTACGACCCCCATAGAATTCTTAGACAAAACCGCGCGCAAGGTCGCCAACACCATCATTGACATTGTAGAGGACAAATTGAGTTGATTAAGGATTGCCCGTGTTGCCCTTAATTTTTGGCTTGCCGGCTGCTTTTAATCTAGCCGAGTCTTTCATCGACAATGTTTTAAGGGACAAGGTTACGCCTAAACTTGGCAGCATTTTATATTGCCGCCTCATAGGCCCCACCACCCACACAGGGATTTATGTCGGCGACCAACAGATTGTAGAGCTGCTAGGCTCGGGCGAGGTCAAGCTCTCTAGCCCTAAAGAGTTCATCAGCGGGACACAAGCGATGAGCATTTATGTTTCTTGCAAGGGGAGCGAGGCGGTGGGTTTCTCTCAAGCCGCGCAAAGGGCAAAGAGCCTTGTGGGCCAAACTTTAAACTACCCCACGATGGGCATCCCCACAGAAAAGCACGAGCGCAACTGCCATTGTTTCGTCTATGAGTGCCTCACAGGCGCGCATGATAGCCAAAAATGGACTTTACTAGACATCGAAACCAAATTTCGTGGGGAGTATTTTGACAACTGGCGTGTGTGGGATTTAAAAAGCGAGGAGCTGTTTTAAAGCTTAATGGGTGTGGGGTCTTTAATCCACTCCCCATTGACTTCTGCCATTTTTTGCAAAATGAGTCTAGGCAGGTCGGGGTGGGGGATTTGTAGGTCTATGGATTTATGGGCGTAAATTTCCATGCACCGCCCAATGCCATGCACACAGGCGAGCAGCTCACACACGCGGGGGTGGTAAATGGCGTGGTAGTTGGTGTAGGTACTCGGGTAGGGGGCAAAACGCCCAAAATAAGTACCATTACACACGACAAACACCGCCTTACACCCTAAAGCCATGCAAAAATGTGGGATGGCGGTTTCGTGCGACACAATAAAACTTGCCCCCTTTAGCAAGTGCAAGAGATCGCACAGCGAAGTTTGCCCCACTAAATTAATTAAGCCCTCCACGCCCTGCGTGATTTCTTGAGCCCGCTTAACTTCTCCGCTTGAGCCACACAAAAGCAGTGAAAAATTGGAAGAGATGCCCTTAGCTAGAGCGATCCAAGTAGTCGCATCTAGTTGTTTTGTTAAAACCTGCGAGCCTATAAAAAACACCCCATAAGGGGCTTTAATGGGAGGAGGGGGTGAGTGTGGCAACTCCATGTGCAAGCGCACAGAGTCTAAGTTTTTGTTTAAAAGCGTGGCGCAAAATTCGCGGTTGCGCTCAAATTCAAAGAGGACGCTTGGGCTCGCGTCTAAAAGAGAAGTGTAAGCCTTGTCGTGGTGGCTTAGTGCGGGCCTTACTTCGTGCCAGCACCGACTAAGCATTTCGCCATAACTGCCTATTTTATGCGTGGCATGCACTGCTCGCATCATTAAATCTTCTTTAAACACACGGCGGGTAAAGACGGGGCTAATGCAAATTTCATAGCCTTTTTGGCGCAGTTTGTAAAGGCTATAAAGAAAGTGATAGAGGCTAGAAAAGCAATGTAAGCTTTTTAAAGATCGCCAAGTAGGCACTTTAAGCGGATAAAGCTCATCCACGCAATCCAAATCGTAGGCGTTGATGATTTCTAAGTTTGCGCTGTTGCATAAAAAGGTGATCTCATAATCCTTGTAGGCCTCTCTGATAGGCCTTAAAAAATTGCGAAACAACACATAATCGCCCAAAGCGTCTAGGCGAATCAGCAATAAGGTTTTAGGGCGGATTTTGGGCTTACGCACTTGTAGCGCCAACAAAGCGCATACAAATTTATAAAACGCCCTCTCCAACCACAAACGCACCCAAGCTTCCATACAAGTCCTTTATAAAAGGGTTATTGTAGCGCAATCGGGGCGATAAAAGCCCTAATCTGTTAAAAAGTGCCCTTAAGCGTAATCGGGTAGGCCCGAGGGGTTGCTCGCATAGGAGGCTTTAGCGATAGAAGTGGGCGCGGTTTGTGGGGATGTGCCTTGTGCTGGAGTCTGGGAGGGTTGGTTTTGCAAGGGGGCGCTTTGCACTTGCGGGCTGTGTTGCGGTTGTTGTTGGCCTTGTTGTTGGGGGTTGTGCTGTTGTTGATTGAAGTTGTGGTTGCCCCCGCCTTGATAAGCGGTGTTCTCGTTGTTTGTGGCATTGAAGCGCAAATCCACATTGTTAAAGCCCATTTGGGATAAATGTTGGCGCAACTCGCTTTGGTGTGCTACGAGCAGAGCACTGACCGGCGCAGCGGAGGCTAAACTCACCTGCAAGTTCTGCCCCACTTGTTGAATCACCACCTCCACTTTGCCAAGTTTATCCGGGTTGAGCTCCATAGATAACTTCGTGATGGGGGGCTTGAAGTCTAAAAGTTCCTGGCGTAAATTCGTGGCTAAATTTTTGATTGTTTCCTTGATTTGGGGGGCTTCTACTGTGCTTTTTTGTGTAGTGTGCGTCGTGTGCGCGGTGTGCGTGGGGCTTTCTATCGCGCTTGTGCGGGTGTCCTCGTCTTTGCTGGCCACAAGGGGTTTAGCCGGACCCTGCAAAGGCATGCGGTTAGGGTCAAAGGATAGTGGGATAAAAGTGGGTTTAGGTTTAAGCGGTCCGTCAAAAGCTTCTTGAAACGCCTTTTTAATTTCTTTATCGTTGTCGTGGCTGTCTTTGACATGGGGCATGGGTTTAGGTTTATTCAATAGTTGGTTTAGGGGTGTTTGGGCTTTGGCGGTGTTGGTGGCGGCATCTTTTGGATTTGTGGGGGCGCTTTTGGCCTGTTCTTTGCCCTCTTTGCTCTCTGTTGTGTGGGCAAGGGGGGCTTTTTGGGCTTTAGGGTTTTTTAGCGAGAGCAAGTCAGCAGTAGATATTTTAGCCCGGGCTTCCTGGGGGGCTTGTGCTTGCGTGGCTTGTGTGCTCTGCGCGCCTTTGGCTAGATTGGGCGCACTCTTAGTGGCTAGTTCTATGCCTTTTGGCGGGGCTTTGTCTAGCTTGCCTGTTTTGCTCTCGTGTTGGAGTTTGCTTAAATTTAACGCCTTTGCACTCTCTAGGTTTTTAATGTCGCCAAGCTTTGCTGTGGGGGTGGCAGAGGGGGCTTTGGCGTTTTTTGCTCCTTTTAACGCCATAGCTTGGCTAAAGGGGTCAAGTTTGTTTTTAGAGTGCTCGGCCTTAGCCTCTGCTTTTGCCTGTGCTTTTAATTCTTTTTTGAGCTCTTTTTCTTGCTTGGGGGTGAGCTTTTTATCCAGCAAATGCGCTAGGGGGCTGTTGGGCGCAACGTGGGGAAGATCTTTAGGGACATCACTTTTGGCATGCTCTCCCTTTTTGTCCTTTGCTTTGTGGTCTTTGCCATCGCCTTTAAGGTGGGCCTTTTTTTGATCGAGCAAAGATTTAAACGCATCTTTGTCCTCTGCCGGCGTGTGCTTCTTGGTGTGGGTTTTGGGGTTGCCCTTGGGGTCTAGGGCCTCTAAGCCTTTAATGTGGGTCGCCACAAGAGTCCTTTGCGATGGTTTATCAGGCCAACTTAAGCAAATTCAGTTCCCCTAGTTCTAAGGCAAGATTGTTAATTTTGGGCTAATATGGGCTTTTTTACGATTCCAACACGGAGCATTTTGTATGTTTATGCGTCTTTTTGTGTGCTTTTTGGCGACTTTCATGGCTAATGGCGTGGCGCGTTTTGGGTATGTGGTTCTCATTCCTCTGTTGATTTTAGCGGGCAAAATGAGCGAACACCAAAGCATACAACTTGCCATTGCGATCATGGTCGGTTATATCTTTGGGAGTGCTATCTTAAGCCTCTTGCAAAGGCGTTTGTCTTTAGAGAGCATTGCCAAAATCAGCTTTTTAGTCATTTCTCTTAGTTTCTTTGCCTGCTATTTAGATCGCCTGCCCTTTGCGTGGGCGTGGTCTTGGCGTTTTTTAGCCGGCGTGGCTGCCTCTTGTTTAATGGTGCTCTCTGCCCCCCTGTGTTTGAGCTTAGTCAAAGAGCAACACCGCCCCTATGCGAGTGGCTTTGTCTTTAGTGGGATTGGGATGGGGGTGGTGTGTAGTGGCTTTATCCTGCCCCACTTTGCCAAAGACATAGACATGGCGTGGATTTTCTTAGGGGCTGTGGGGGCGGTGGCGTTTGTGCTCTCTTGTTTGTTTTTAAAGACTTTGCACCCGCCCAAAGATGCCACCCATGCCAAAGCCTCCTTTAAAATCTCAACCTTTTTTGCCCTACTCTTGGTGTCTGTGGTGCTCAATGCCATTGGCTACTTGCCCCACACGCTCTTTTGGGTGGATTATTTAGTGCGCTCTCTTAACTTCAGCAAGGGGGTGGCGGGGGCTTCGTGGGCATTCTTTGGCTTTGGGGCGGCGTGTGGCACAATCTTAAGCGCAACCCTTGCCAAAAGCCTAGGGCTGAAGCACGCCTCAAGCATTGTGATTTTAATGAAGACCGCCTCTTGTGTGATTGCCATGTTTAGCACGGACATAGCGTGGCTCAATCTATCCATTTTTTTAATGGGCTTTGGGACCACGGGCAACCTCACGCTCACAAGCACGATGGCGTACCATATCATGGGTAAAGAGCATTTCGTGCAAGCCTCCAGCCTAGTAACCCTAGCCTTTGGGATTTTTCAAGCAGTGTTTTCCTTTGTTTTCACTTGGGCTTTGGGCCGTTTGAGTTTCTTTAAAATGTTCCTTTGGAGCGGAGTGGCGTTGTTTTTGGCTTTTGCGGTGTTGTTGCCCGTGCCCGCAAGCACTTTTAAAAACACTTAAGCCATGCTAGAATAGAGGCTATTTGTTTTGCAAGGATAAAGTCCATGGGTTTTGCAGATTTTTTAAAAAATCTTAAGAAAACAAGGGTGCAATCAAGCGAACAGGACATGCCAAGCCATTGGATCAAATGCCCTAAATGCACCGCTTTGATGTACTATAAAGAGGTCTTTGCCAAACACCATGTGTGCTTGAAGTGCCATTACCATTTTAGGATGGGGGCAAATGACCGCTTGGCTTTCTTGTGCGATGACAATTCTTTTATAGAATACGACCAAGAGTTGCGCCCCATAGACCCGCTCAACTTCGTGGATAAAGAGAGCTACAAACAGCGCATTAAAAAATACGAGGCCAAAACGGGGCGGCCCAGCTCGGTGATCAGCGTGGAGGGGCGGATCAACGGCACCGCGTTGCAAATAGTCGTGTTTGACTTTTCTTTTATGGGCGGGTCGTTAGGCTCAGTGGAGGGCGAAAAGATTGTTCGGGCAATCAATCGGGCGGTGGAAAAAGAGCAGGCGTTGTTGATCGTGTCGGCCAGTGGGGGGGCGCGCATGCAAGAATCCACCTACTCGCTCATGCAAATGGCAAAGACCAGCGCGGCCTTAAATCGGCTTACAGAGGCAAGGCTGCCTTTCATTTCTCTACTCACAGACCCCACCTTTGGAGGGGTGAGCGCGTCTTTTGCCTTTTTGGGCGACTTGATCATTGCCGAGCCGGGGGCGATGGTTGGCTTTGCGGGCGCGCGGGTGATTAAGCAGACCATCGGCGCGGAGTTGCCCGAGGGCTTTCAAAGCGCGGAGTTTTTGCTCGAGCATGGCTTGATTGACATGATTGTCCAGCGCAGGGATTTAAAAAAGACCTTAAGCGACCTAGTGGGGATGCTCACCCAAAACCGATGACTTGCAGCATTTACGCCATTGCCAAAAAAAACCCCGATTTTGCCCCACTCTTGGCACAACAACAGCGCGCGTGCCAGCAATTCAAGGCCACGCTTGAGATTGTGGATATTTTTCCTAAAGCCTTGACAAACAGCTCCAATGCCAAGAGTCTTTACTCTAAGGCCCTAAGCCCCTATTTAAAGCCAAGCATCCCCGCCTATGCCTTGCACCCAGCCGGCAAAACTTATGATAGCCAAGAGTTTAGCCAAATCCTTAGCACGCACGCCCATGTGCAATTTTTCATTGCCGGGGCTTTTGGCTTTGAAAAAGAGTTTTTAACGCGTTGCACCCCTTTATCTTTAAGCCCGCTCACCTTTAGCCACGAAATGGCTAAACTCGTTTTATGCGAGCAAATTTTTAGGGCCTTGAGCCTTTTAAACAACCACCCTTACCACAAGTGAAATTGGAGAGAGCATGAAATTACGCTACTACGGCACTTTTACATTGCTGTTTATGGTTGTTGTGGGCTGGTATATCTACAATGCCGACCCGCAAAAATTCCCCGTCAATGTCGCAAACCACACCTTAAACCTACCCATAGCCCTTTGGGTCGTGGGTGTGGTGTTGCTCTTTTTTGTCTTCACCCTGCTGTTTATGCTCAATGGGAGCATCGCCAATTTATGGAGACGCTACCAAGAAAAGCGCGACTTTGAGAAATTAGCCAAGCAAATCATTGACCAAAATACGAGAGAACATTTTATTTTAGAAAAATACAAAAACCCCCGCTTTGCGGCGCTCTCTAAAATCCTCGCCCGCTTTAAATTACAAGCGGACTTAAACAGCCAAGAGAGCGGGTATGAAAAGCTCGATCAACTCTTTAGCCTTTATGCCCGTGTGTCGCAGGCTGAGGATGTGGAGTGGCACAAGTACAATTTAGACCCGAGCAACCCCTTTTACATCCAAAACTTACAAAATAAAATCCATAGCGACCTCAAGCAAGCCCAGCAAATCCTTAAAAAAGAAGGCCACAGCCCCGCTTTAAAACGCCAAGCCCTGATCGACTTGATCCAACGCGGCTCGTTTAAGGAAATCCCCAAAGCCCTTAAGGGAGCGGGCGAGTTGTTGGATAAATCCGTGTTAGAGGTGTTGTTGCGGGCATTTTGGGACAAAAGAGTGGGCATGCAACTCACCGAGATTGCCGACCTTTGCGTGCAAGTGGGGTGCGACAAGCAAGAGTATTTGCAAATGGCCGTGGATGCAAAGACCTTTTTATCCCCCGATGATTGGTATAAATTCTTTGAGCTCTTGGCCGAAAAGGACGAGCAAGCCGAAAAGGCGTTTTTGTATGTGCTCTTAGATTTGGAGATGATCGAGCAGGCCAAAGAGCGCCTAAGCACCCATCCTCAAGACGAGTTTTTGATCATCAAAGCTTATTTGGAGCTCAAAAAATCCGACAAGAACTACCCGTTAAATATATTTTTTGGAATTAAACCGAAGGTTTAATTTGAAGCCGAAGGTTTAATTTGAGACCGAAGGAGAAACCCACAAGGTAGAACCCACAGGGTTTCTTAGACAAAAGAAGCATCCATGCCAAAGCAAAGCATAGACTCCAAACCCCCCACAAAACCCGCTCCTAGACGCAAGAACCCAGCTTTTTGAAAAAATCCAAAGTGGCTACGAGAAACGCCTAGACATCCCCGAAATTTTGGCTGTCTATGAGCGATTGGCACAAAAATGACATTTACCCGACCTTGCAAGAAGCTACACAGCGTGATTTTACAAAAGACAAGGGGCGGGCAAGGGTTTTACCAAAAAGGTTTGGGGTATTTAGAAAGTGCTTTAGCACATATCCAAAATGATGCCTACTGCCCTGCTCTAAGTGCGAAGTGTACCCATTTAATGTTTTCTTGTATGAAATTCCACCCCTTTTTGGATGGCAACAAGCGGGCAGCCCTTGCTCTTGGGGCTTGTTTCTTGATGGGGCATGGCGTGGAGTTAGGAGATTTTGAAAAAGTGTTTGAAGACATTGTGATGGGGGTCGCTGTGGGTGGCATAGACAAAGATTGGCTAGAAACAGCCACCATACAACATATCCACAGCCACTAGCCCTCCCGTCCTTTGATGAGCTTTGGCCTACTTATTATTGAAGGGTTGGAGCAGTTGCTTCGATTTTCTATTTAGGGTTTGTGTTGAGATATAGAGACTACTAATATACATGTACATAGGGAATCCATTTTAGTGGCCTACCTCCACATCCCCAAAAAGCTTTTTTAACTCCTCCGTAAATCCCACAATGGGTTTTAACTCCTTTAAAGACAGGGTAAGCTTGTAATTAGCTTGATTGCCCGGATTCATCGCCACTAATTGCTTTTCTTTGCCATGAATGCGGATGGTGTCCTTGCGTTCTTTGTGCTTGTAGCTGTGGTCTTGCTTTTTGTCAATGATGTAGTAAAGCAAATCGTTGGCCGTGATGCCAAGCAGGATAATGTAGTCGTAATTGTATTTAGGGTTGATCCCATTAAATTGAAATGTGTCCTTTTTTAAACCTTTTCTAGCCGTTTTGATCTCTATTTTTTTTCCTTGTGAGAGCAAATCGTATTCATCGTGAATCACTTCTTTATTGCAATCTAAAGGCAAACAAAGGACTTTAAAAACTTCTTTAACAAACGCCTCCCCAATCTGCCCTATGGCATTGCCTTCAAACTGAAAAATCTTTTCAAACATGCCGGTTTGCTGTTTTTCCTTAATCTCTTCGTATTTGCACTCAATGAGCGTCAATAAAATCTCATGCATTTTCACTAAACCCTTTATCTTTTAAAAGCTGGTAAATGTGCGACTTGCCAATGTGGCGGCAGCCATTTGTAGCCAAAGAGCTGTATTGACACCAATTTGCGTTTAAAAAGAGTGTGTCTAGTTTGTCTTTAGGGGCGTTTTCGTGGTAGATGATGGCGATTCCACTTTTGTAATTCACTTGCCAAAACTCAGGCACAACGGCAGTCTGTCTAAAAAAGGTGCTGGAGAGATAAAAATTTGCTTTTTTCTCAAAAATCCATGCCTTGCCACATTCTCTATTTTTGGCTAAGGACACCGTTACAACCTTGAGTAAATGGCTAAAGGGTTCGCTTTTCTTGTGGCGGTACCAATTAAACTCGCTCTTGGGGTTTTTGTGATTCTTGCTCCAAATCTGAAACACGCAGCTAATATCCTTTTCTTTGCCATTGGCTAGGTAAAAAGAGTTTTTAGGTAGGGGTTGCTCATGCAATAAATGCAAATTTGGCACCCGGTAGCGCACCGACCCCTTGCCCAAACTGGCAAAAAACATGGGCAAGATAAAGGCCACAAACTCCGCACTCTTGGCGTGCTTGATGAACTCTAGGGCTAAAACTCCCCGATGCCCAAAGGGCGGATTGCCGATCACAATTAGGGGCTTTTGGGGCAGCTCCCACTCTAAAAAGTTGGCACAAATCACGCCCTCTTTAGTGGGGTTGATGTCGATTCCAATTTTAGCTTCGGGTAAGAGATCGTAAAAACACCCCTCCCCCACGCTGGGCTCTAGCCAAGTGTATTTGTCTAGGTTTTCGTATTTGGCAATGAACTCTTTAGTGGTGTTAAGCAGCTCTTTGGCGATGGCGGGTTTGGTGTAGTAAGCGTCTAGGTGATTCTTAGCATTTGCTTTCATCACTCCGCCATTGACATATTTTAAGGACATAGACAACCCTTTGTGTTTGCCAAGATTTTAACGAAAGTTGGGGGGAGTGGCAATAAAGTATGGCTTTAAGATACAAAAACTCCACATTTCCATAGGGGTTTAACTTCTAGAGCATTTGAAGATTGTGTGCTTTGGATTGTTTGTGTGGCTTGTGCGGGGTTAGTGTTTTGGCTTGTGTTGGTGTTTGTGCCTTGTAGTAGGGGAGCGTGGCTTTCTTGCAAGGCAGTTAACAAGACTTCTAAATCCTCTAGGGATTTGGCGAGGTTGTTAGCTTGTTCTAAAGCTTGGGGGTTTTGTGTAGCAGAGTTTAGGGCATTTAACGCAGAGTTTGTTTTGACTTTACATTTTTTAAATTGTGCGAGCGAGGTTTCTAACTCTGTGTCGTCCTCTGTGCTTTGGTGGTAGGCGTTTTCTAAAGCTTTGCTGAAAGTGCCGAGCGTGTCTAAAAGCTGGGTGAATTTTACGCTTAAATCCTCTAGCTCTTCTTTAAAGGGGGTTAAATCACCCCCCCATATCCTCCAACACCGATAAAAACAATCTGTGGGTGCGTTTGGTGGCTTTTAACTCTTGGCTTAGGTGATTGTATGCCTGTTGCATGTTTGTCCTTTGTGCTGAAAATAAACAGGGAGTGTAGCAGGGGGGAATGGAAACCTTAAATTTAAAAGTTAGGGTTAGATAAAAGCCTAGGAAACGACCTAACTGAAGTTTGGCGCTCGATAAAAAGCCTATGGCTTTCACCACCAAGGGCCATACATCATGGGCATAGCCCCCATCATAGGATACATGCCCATAGGATACATCCCCATAGGATACATGCCCATTGGATACATTCCATAAGGGCTCATGCCCATAGGATACATCCCCCCCATAGGATACATCATAGGGTTATAGGGGATGTAGCCCGCCCCTGTGGGGGGCAAAGACGATAGCGCAAACTTCCCCCCGTGGGCAAGTTTGACCCCCGCTAAAAAGATATTGTGGAAAGAACCATAACGCACGGGCTTAGATTCTTTGGCGATGTCGCCGTCTTTATTGCCCACGCACTCGTTTTTCATTTCGCCACACTCGTTTAGCGTGTCTATGTCGGGCAGATTGGCATCCACATCTTTAGGCACACCCACCCAACAGCCCCCAAGAAAGGCGGCCACGCTTAAACATTTAAAAGCCCTAAGCGCACTCACTTCGTTTTTGCCTCTTTCTTGGTTAAATCTTTAACCCCCACATCCACCACATCCATAAAATCCGAGCGAAACTCTAATTTTTTATTGCTAAACACGGGTTTGAAGTTGTTCTTCACCAATGGAGCAGCGTTGGCTTGCGGGGCGTGGCACTGGGTGCAGTTAAAGCGGGCATCGCTCACGCTGTGGTTGGGCGTGGGGCGGTTGTGCCTAAAATCGTATAGGTGCGATGCCGGCACAGGGGTTGCCCCCACTGTGCTAGCCACATCGGGCATGTGGCAACCTAGACACTGGTTGCTGTCTTTGGTGATGGGCAACAAGCCCGTGGTGTCGTGTGGGATCATGGGCGGAGCGTTTTCATAGGCCCTTTCAAAGCGCTGACTTTCTCCCGGGGGATTTTTGTGGAAGTTGTAATCCTGCAACTTTAAGCCGCGTTCATCTTCTAGGGGGGCTTTTCTCAAGCCAATTTGCGTATCGCTAAGCAGGGCTTCTTTTTCTGCGGGTTTTTGGCTTGTGTGTTCTAAGGCGTAAAGCCCACCAATGAGGGTTGCAATTGCTAACAAGGCGCGTATTTTCATGGGTATCCTTATGTGTTTTTAAAATTATACCACACAAACAAGGCCTTAAGTGTAGTAGTAAAAATGCATTTGCCCCACTTGCTTGATTTGCAAGAGTCCCGTTTTTTGCAATTCTTGCAATTCTGCTATGTTTAGGTAACAACGCGCTTCCTCTACACTCAAAGGGCGGCACCTTAGCAACTCTAAAAAGGCTTCTTTGGTGCTTTGTACTTGGGTTTGCTCTAAAACCCGCTGGGGCAGACTTAAGGGCAAATCTTGAAAATGGGCGGCCAATTCTTGTAATTTAGTTGTCTCTAGGGGTTTGGCCTTGTAAGCTGGGGGGCGATCGATCGTGCTTAAATCCACGCGCGCCAAGTTGGGCACACGCCTTAAAAAACTTGCCAAGTCCTTAATGTGCACTTCGCTGTCATTCACCCCCGCCACTAACAGCACCTCCGCCACTAAAAACCCCCGATATTTTTGGGCAAAATCTAAAATCCCGTTTAAGATTTTCTCTAAAGAGAGGTCTTTGTGGGGGCGATCGACACGGCTAAAAACCTTCTTGCAAACGGCATCTAAAGAGAATTTGACCATGTTGTAATGCATTAAAGCCTCTTGCACTTCAGGCACACCCAGCCTTGAGCCATTGCTTAAAATCAAAGTTTGCACCCCGCTAGGGACTAAGGCTTGCATTCCTATAATTAACTCTTTTAAATGTGGGTATAGGGTCGGCTCGCCATTAGCAGTTGTGGTGAGTACATTTAGGGGGGTTGTGATCTTCTCTAGAGCACGCTTTAGGGCGTTTAAAAGGAAATCGGGGGGCAAGACATTTTGCATGCGCGCTGTGGGTTTGTGCGCCGTGAGCTCACAATACAAACAATCAAAATTGCACTGCTTGGCTTGTCCGGACACATCAATGCCTAAAGACCACCCAAAGCGGCGGGATTTGAGCGGACCGAAGATGGGGTTAAACAAGTTGCGCCACTTCCTCGCTGAATTTGCACTTTAAGCAGGCATTCACGCTGGGCTTTTTCTTGTAGGGCTTATAGACCATTAAATACCCGCACTTGGGGCAGGGCTTTTCAATGGGCTGGTAGCTGGTTAAAAAGTTGCACTTGGGGTAGTTGTTGCACCCAAAAAACCCCCCTTTTTTACCCCTTTTTTGCACGATTTGCCCCCCACACTCGGGACATTTATGGCTGATGCCCTCCACTTTTGGGGCCTCTTGGCGGATGTTTTTACACTTAGGGTAAGCACTGCAAACGCCCCAAAACGGCCTTTGCGCTCCACCAGCTGGGCTCCACACTGAGGGCAAAAGAGCCCGGTGGGTACGCTCACCTTTTGCGATGCGATCTGTGCCTTCCCCTCCTCAATTTGCCGCATAAAGGGGGTGTAAAACTCCATGAGCATTTGCTGCCAAGAGGCCTTAGAGCTAGCGATCGCGTCTAGCTTGTCTTCTAAGCTGGCACTAAAAGCGGCATCCACAATATTAGTGAAATGTTTTTCTAAAATATCCACCACAACAAAGGCGTTTTGAGTGGGGACAAGTTGCTTTTTTTCTAAGCCGACATAGTCGCGGTTGATGAGAAGAGCGATGGTAGGCGCGTAGGTGCTGGGTCTGCCGATGCCTAGACTCTCTAGGGTTTTGATTAAAGACGCCTCAGAGTAGCGGGGGGGAGCCTCTGTGCTGCACTCTTGGGCTTTGATGTGGTTTAGGCCAATGGCTTGTTTAACTTGCAAAGGGGGCAAGAGCTTATCCTCGCTCTTTTCTTGCAACACTTTTAAGTAGCCCTCAAAAACCATTTTGCGCCCGTTGGCTTTAAAAACGGCGTTTTCGCAGCCAAAATACACGCTTTGTTGCTCAAAAAGGGCATCGGCCATTTGCGAAGCCAAGAAGCGCTGGTAAATCAAGGTGTAGAGTCTATGCTCCTCTGGCTTTAAATACTCTTTAGCTAGAGCGGGGGTGAAGTTTAAATTTGTGGGGCGGATCGCCTCGTGCGCCTCTTGGGCGGCTTTATTCTTAGAAGTGTAGGTTTTAGGGGTCTTGGGTAGATACTTAGACCCATAGGTGTTTTTAATGAACTCTTTGGCTGCCTCTTTGGCCTCTTTGGCGGTGTGTAGGCTATCTGTGCGCATGTAAGTGATGACCCCGCTCACCCCCTCTGGAGTTGCCACACCCTCATAAAGTTTTTGGGCGATTCCCATTGTTTTAGAGGGGCCATAGCCTAAGTTTGTCGATGCGCTTTGTTGCAAAGTGGAGGTCATAAAGGGGGGCGGGCTGGGGGAAACTTTATTTTTTTGTACCACCTCTTGGACGCTAAAGCTTTGCTCTTTAAGAAAGGCGCACATGCTTAACGCCTCCTCTTTGTCTTTGATGCTTTGCTTTTTAACTTTTGCGCCCTTGTAGGTGTCTAAGCTAGCCTCTATACCCTCAAAATCGCCCTCAATGTTGTAGTAAATGACGGGCTTAAAGGCTTTAATTTCTCTTTCTCTATCGACCACGATTTTAAGCGCCGCGCTTTGCACCCGCCCCGCACTCATCCCCCTTGAGATTTTATGCGCCAAGAGCGCGCTTAAACTAAAGCCCACGATGCGATCTAAGAGTCGTCTTGCTAATTGGGCATTGATTTTTAAGACATCTAGGGTTTTAGGGTTTTCTAGGGCGTGCAAAATGGCGGACTTGGTGATCTCGTGAAAGACAATGCGCGGGAGCGTGAAAATGGGGTTATTGGTGGGTTGCTTGGTTTGATTCTCTAGGTCGGCAATCTCTTGGGTGGTGCTAGATTTTTTCGCCTTGTTTTGGTGCTCTTTGATCAAGTAGGCGATGTGATAGCCGATCGCCTCGCCCTCTCTATCTTCATCGGTGGCGATGTAAATTTGCGTCGCGCTCTTGGCAAGGCTTAAAATTTTGGCGACAATGTCCTCGTGGTCCTTACACACGGCATATCTGGGGTAGAATTTGTCCTCTTGGATACTAATGCCCATGGCGTATTTGCTTAAATCTCTAACATGCCCCTTAGAGGCGATGACTTGGTAGCTCGAGTCTAAGAAGTGGGCGATGGTTTTGGCTTTTGTGGGGGACTCTACAATAATGAGCTTTTTTTGCATGCAAAACTCTCTAATAATGAAATCTCTGATTGCAGGTGGCATTATAGAATATTTTTAAGCGCTTTCTTGCTTAAAACCCAAAGTTTAAAAAATGGAACAGACCTTGCTTAGTTGCTGGCATAACAATTAGCAAAGGATGCAAAGATGAGTTTTCGGATCAATACAAATGTCGCCGCTTTAAATGCACACACCATCGGGGTGCGCAACAATAGAGATTTAGCCAGCTCTTTAGAGAAGTTAAGCTCAGGGCTACGCATCAACAAAGCAGCAGATGACGCTTCAGGGATGGCCATCGCCGATAGTTTGCGCAGCCAAAGTGCGAGTTTGGGACAAGCCATCAAAAATGCAAACGATGCGATCGGGATTGTCCAAACCGCCGATAAAGCAATGGATGAGCAGATTAAAATCCTTGACACAGTGAAAACCAAAGCAGTGCAAGCGGCGCAAGATGGCCAGACCACTGAAACCAGAAAAGCGTTGCAAAGCGATATTTTGCGGCTTTTAGAAGAATTAGACAACATCGCCAACACGACCAGCTTTAACGGGCAACAGCTCTTGGCGGGCAGTTTCTCTAACAAAGAGTTTCAAATCGGGGCTTACTCTAACACCACAATCAAGGCCTCCATTGGGCCCACTGGCTCGGATAAAATCGGACATGTGCGCTTTGAAACCTCAGGGATGGATCGCGATGGCATGGAGGTGAGCGCGGGCGCACACAATCTACAAGAGGTGACCCTAAATTTTAAACAGGCCAATGGTGTGAATGACTTTAAATTAGAGTCAGTTAAAATCTCCACTAGTGCGGGCACGGGGCTTGGGGCACTGGTAGAGGTGATCAACAAAAACTCCAACACTTTGGGCGTGCGCGCCACAGCCACAGTGATTGGCACAGGGGGGGTGGCTGTACAGTCGGGCACGGTAAGGGGGCTCACCATCAATGGAGTGCTCATCGGCAATATCAATGATGTGAAGAAAAACGACCGCGATGGACGACTCATCAACGCCATCAACTCCGTTAAAGAGCGCACGGGCGTAGAAGCCTACATCGACATTGCAGGGCGCATTAACTTAAAATCTGTCGATGGGCGGGCCATTGCCGTACACGCTGTCAGTGCTTCTGGCCATGTCTTTGGGGGAGGGAATTTTGCGGGCATTTCAGGCAACGCACATGCTATTGTGGGGCGCTTGACTTTAATCAAGCAAGACGCTAGAGACATCGTCATCAGTGGGATCAATTACAGCCACATCGGGTTACACTCTGCGCAGGGTATTGCCGAATACACCGTGAATTTGCGGGCTGTGCGGGGAGTCTTTGATGCGAATGTGGCGAGTGCGAGCGGGGGCAACGCCAATGCCGCCCAAGCCAAGTTAAACTTTAAAGGCATTGGTGCAGGTGTAACGAGCTTGCGCGGGGCGATGGTGGTGATGGACATGGCCGAGAGTGCCCGCACGCAATTAGACAAAATCCGCTCAGACCTAGGTTCGGTGCAAATGGAGTTGGTAACCACCATCAACAACATCTCTGTAACACAGGTCAATGTGAAAGCCGCCGAATCGCAAATTAGAGATGTGGATTTTGCCGAAGAAAGTGCCAGCTTCTCTAAATACAACATCTTGGCACAATCTGGTAGCTTTGCGATGGCACAAGCCAATGCGGTGCAACAAAATGTCCTACGGCTCTTGCAATAGTGGGCATGCCCTCGATCTACGAGACCAATTTAGAAGCTCTGCGGCTAAGAGACCCCCTTTTAGCCCAGCGCCTTTTAGGGGTGCAAAGCAATACGAAATATGAAGTCTTCATGCAACAAGACGACTTCAACATCATTGACACCGACACTAACACCCCAATTTTTGCCCACAAACCCCTAGAAGAAAATCTACAAAAATTTAAAGGCCTAAGCCATTATGCTTACACCCCCTATTTGTATTTTTATGGCGCGGGCAATGGTGTTTTATTTAGACTCTTGCTCGCCTACGATCAGATCAAGCGCATCGTCATCATCGAGCCCGAGGTTGAAATTTTATTCATCATCTTTAATCTCCTAGACTTTAGCGAGGAGATCAAAACCGACCGATTGATCTTTCTCTTGCAAAGCGCGTGTTCTTATCAAATGATCGCGTCTTTGTTCAACATGGATAAAAAAGCTTGTTTGTATGCAAAGGTCTTTGAGTTACACATCACTTACCCCTATTATGAACGCTACATGCAAGAGGTCCAGCGCATCAATGCAGACTTTACCAAAGCCCTAGAAAACGCCGCCATCGGCGTGGGCAATGACGCAAGGGACGCGATCATCGGCATCAAACACCATGTGGCTAACTTGCCCTATGTGCTCAAAAGTCCCACCTTGCTAGACCTGCTCTCTTCCTTAAAGAAGCGCAACGCCACACATAACACGGCGATCATCGTTTCCACGGGGCCTAGTCTAAACAAACAATTACCCCTACTTAAAGAAATCGCGCCCTTTGCCACGCTTTTTTGCATAGACGCGTCTTTTCCCATTTTAGCCAAAGAGGGCATCAAGCCCGATTTGGTCTTTTCTTTAGAGCGGGTAGAAGCCACGGCGAAGTTTTACACCGACACGCCCAAAGAGGCCCAAGAGGGTGTGATCTTTGCGATCACTTCCATTGTGCATCCCACACTGCACCAAGCGATCACAAAGGGCATCAAGCAATTTAGCCTACGCCCCTTTGGCTACACCAGTTTATTTGGCCTGCACGAGTATGGCTATTTAGGCATTGGCATGAGTGCGGCAAACATGGCTTACGAGCTGGTGGTGCATGCGCGCTTTGCGCGTTGTATTTTCATCGGGCAGGATTTGAGCTTTGGGGCCAATGGGCATAGCCACGCTCTTGGGGCTTTATATGGGGCAGATGAGATCGCGCCCAAAGAGGCGGGCTCAAAGGTTTTTACCCCTGCTTATGGGGGGCGTGGGGTCGTAGAGACCACAAGGATATGGAAGCTCTTTTTAGACTTCTTTGAAAAGGACATTTACCACACCCCCTATTCACTAGAAGTCATCAATGCCACAGAAGGCGGGGCACGCATCCAAGGCACGCTAGAATTGCCCTTTAAAGAGGCAATAGAGAGGGTGCGCTCTGATTGTAACCTTGCGCCTAAAACCCCTTTGCAACTCACCCCTCCAAGCCCTTCAATGAGCGCCCAAAAACTTAAAGCCGCCCACGAAATGTGCCTAGATGTGCTGGATTACTCCAAGCTGTGCAAAGAGCGCATTGAAGCGCTGTTTTTAGAAGTTGCCCCTTTTTTAGAGCATGTAGAAGAGCTGAATAAAAAAGCGCAGTTGGAGAGTCTAGATTTAGACAAGTTAGAGGAGCTGAGTCAAAAAATCAACGACATTAAGGGCTTGTTTGACGAGCCCGAGTTTAATTATTGCTTCAACGATGCGATCCAATCTTACATTTTTCACCAAGAGTTAGACATCGCCAAAATCGTGGTAAAGCCCACGCCCACGAAGGAAGAATTGCAGGCCAAGCAACTAGATTGGATTTACGCCCATAAGTATTGGCTCTTTAGCTTAGCCGGGGGGATTGATTGCGTGATGGAGGTGATTAAGCAGGCTTTGCAAACATGGCCACAAGATCGTTAAACAACCCAAGCCCCATCAAAGCCCCCAAAAAGGCAAAGCCCAAAGCGTTTAGGGTTTGCACTTGCTTGGCCGAAAAGGTGTAGCGGCTCAATTTTTCTACCCACAACAAGGCGAGCTGTCCGCCATCAAGCAGGGGGATGGGGAGCAAATTTAAGAGCCCCAGGTTAATGGAGATAAACCCCACGCTCAAAAGCCACATTTCTAGCCCGCTTTGGTGCGCCAAAAAGCCCACGATCCCCACAACGGAATTGACATTTGAAAGGGGCAAAACCCCCGTGATGAGTTTGATTAAGCCCTGAAAAGTGAGCGCAATTAAATGGGCGCATTGTGCTAAAGCGTGTTGCAGGGCTTCTAGCAAGTTGTAGTGGGCGTAAAAGGTTTGTTGGCTGGATTTAATGCCTAAAACCTTAATTAAAATGGGTTGGTTAAACGCGTCTTTGGTGGGCATTTCTTTAAGGGTTAGGGGCAGGTTTAGAATCTGCGCCCCTCTTTGTAGGCGCACCACGACCGACAGACTCTTAGAGCTTATCACCGCCTTTTGCAAGTCTTCAAAACTCTTTATGGGGGTGTCGTTGAGGGTTAAAATGCGATCGCCTATTTTAAGCGCACTTGTAGCGGGCATGTTAGGCATCACCTGCCCGACTATGGGTTCTAGGCGTTCTTGGGGCAAGAGCGCTAAAATGGCGCACAGCACAAAGGCGAGCAAGAAGTTAAAAAGCGGACCCCCCAGCAACACCAAACTTTTTTGCCAAAGGGGTTTAGACAAATACCCATCGTTGCCCTCTTGCTTTAAACTCACATACCCGCCTAGCGGAATGAGAGATAGAGCGTATTCGGTGTTGTTATGGGTTCTTTTAAACAGCTTTGTCCCAAAGCCAAGGCTAAAAACTTCTACGCCAATCTGACAAGCCCTAGCTAGGATAAAATGCCCACACTCGTGAAAGAGCACCACAAAGCCCAAGACTAAAAGGGCTTCAAATATCCCCATTTTGCACCATTTTACAATACTTTAGCACATAATCTAGCCCTGAATACAGAGTTGTAAACACCGCCACCGCCATTAAGCAATCGCCCAGCGCCACCCCGCCTAAGCGCACATTTAAAAACAAAACGACAATCGCGCACATTTGTAAAAAGGTTTTGTACTTGCCCCACTGGCTCACGGCGATGCTTTGCCCGTGATTGGATACAGACATTCTAAGCCCGGCGATGAAAAATTCCCGCCCCAAAATGACAAACACCACCCACGCACTGATGCGCCCAAGTGCTAAAAGCCCTAAAAAGGCCGCAAGGATGAGGATTTTATCGGCCAGCGGGTCAAAGATTTCGCCAAACAGGGTTTTTAAATGGTAGTTGCGGGCGATGTAGCCATCTAAAAAGTCCGTGCAGCCTGCGAGGGCAAATAAACATGCGCTGGTGTAGTTTAGCCCCACTGACGAGATTTTAAACCACTGGCTGGCGTGCAAAATCAAAAAGAGCAGGCACACAGAGAGCAGGATACGCAAAATCGTTAGGGTGTTGGGGATTTGTTTAGTCCATTTCATGGGGTGTTGATTTGTTTGAGCCTAAAGAAACCCATAAAGATCATGCCCCACCCCACGAGCATGCCCACCAAAAACAACAAGCTAAAGAGAATCAAAGCCCCACGGCTGATCCCCACAATGAAGAGCAAGAGAGTTAAGCAAAAACCCAAGAGCAAAATCCCCTGTCTAAAAAAACGCTCATCAGTAACGCGACTCAACTCACAAAAAAGCTTGTAGGAATAATAGGCATAGAGGAAAAAAGTGATGATCTTAAAATTAAAAAGCTGGGTGATGCTGGCTTGGGGCATCACAAGCAAAAGGAACAAAGAGAGCAGGGCATCGGCGATGTAGGGGAAGGCGATGCAACGAAAAATCAACAGATTGCGCCCCACTTTGGCAAGCTTGTAGTAGCCAAAAATTTGGCACGCAAACATGGCCAGCCATACGAGGAAATAAAACCCCACGGCGCTAGGGCTTAGGGCTTTAAAATCGGGGGTTACGCTCTTTTGTAAAAAAGCGATGGCTCCCAAGGCGGTTGCGCCTAAGAGCAAAACTAAGAGAATATGGGAACACAAAATGGCTCTTCTGGCCACCTGCAATTCAGCATTTTCGTGGATGTAAATAGTCATCAATCTTCATTTAAAAGTGGTGCCCCCATCGACCACAATGGTCTGCCCTGTAAGCCATGCGCTTTGCTCGGGGTCGCACAAGAAATACACCGCCCCGGCTAGGTCGGTGGGGTTGCCCATGCGTTTTAGAGGGGATTGCTCCTCCACTTTGGCTTTGATCTCAGTGTAATCGGGGAAGGCTTTGAGCGCATCCGTGTCGATGGGCCCGCCACTCACGGCATTCACCCTAATGCCAAATTCGCCCAAATCCACAGCGGCGTATTTGACCATCGTTTCGACCGCATTTTTAGAATTGCCATGCCCGGCGTAATTGGGCATATAAACTAGGTTGCCCGTAGAGCTTAAGGACACAATCGCGCCCCCGCCCACAAGTTTCATGCGTTTAGCCGCCTCTTGCGCCCCCACCACAAAGGCTAAGACCGTGGCGGTGTAGATGTTGTTTAGACCTTTAGGTTTAAGACGCATAAAAGGGGCAAACCCGCCCACCACAGAGCGCCCATAAATGATCGCATTAGACACGAAGCAATCCACCCGCTCAAAGTCGGCATCGACCTGTTTAAAAAGCTCGATGTATTGTTCGGGTTCTAAAATGTCTAGGCGGTAGTGTTTGGCTCTGACGCGGTGGTTTGTCTCAATGTCGGCGGCGATCTTGGCGGCTTCTTCTTCGTTTTTATTGTAGGTGAAGGCCACATTGACCCCATTTTGTGCGAATCGGTACAAAATGGCCTTGCCAATGCCTCTTGTCGCCCCGCTGATGACTAAAGTCTTGCCCTGCATACTCATTTCAATACCTCATAATTTTCTAAGATCGTTTCTAAAAAGCGCATATTTTCGTGGCTAGGCGGCACCAAGGGCAGGCGATAAACTAGGTGTTCTAGCAAGCCTGCCATGTGCAAGCAAGCCTTGATGGGGATGGGATTGCTCTCGCAAAAAAGTGCGCCATTGATGGCGTATAATTCGTTGTGGATTTTCTGCCCGCTGGCTAGATCGCCTTGTAAATTTGCCCGAACAAGAGCAGAGATTTTATCAGGCAAAAGATTGCCCGTAACCGAGATCACCCCCACGCCCCCGCTTGCCATGATGATGTGGTTTAATTTGTCCTCTCCGCTGTAAATTTGCATTTCAGGGGCGAAGTGGGAGAAATCCACGAGCCTTTGGGCCTGCCCTGAAGCTTCTTTAATGCCAACAATGTTAGGCACTTCGTTAAAAAGTTTTACCGCCGTTTCCACGGCAATTTGTGTGCCCGTGCGGGCGGGGACATCGTATAAGATTAAGGGGATTTGCACGGCGTTAGCGATGGCTTTGTAATGCTCGAATAAGCCCTGCTGTGTGGGGCGGTTGTAATAGGGGCTCACGCACAAGAGCGCATCCGCGCCTGCTTTTTGGGCAAACTTAGCCAACATGATCGACTCGCTCGTGGCGTTGCTGCCCACTCCGGCTAGGACTTTCACGCCTTTGGGCTTACAAACCTCTAGGGCAATCTCGATGCAACGCATGTGCTCCTCGTGGCTCAAGGTCGCCGACTCGCCCGTGGTGCCTGTGGGAACACAAGCGTCCATGCCCAGCCTAATTTGCCTTTCTATAAGAGAAGCAAAAGTTGCCTCATCGACCTTTAAATCCGGCTTAAAGGGGGTGATTAGAGCACTTAAGGCGTGCATGTTAGGGCTTTAGCGTGACAACGCTGTAAGCTTCATCTCTGAAGTATTCATTAGCCACCCGCACAATGTCTTTGATCTCTAGGGCTTCAAACTCTTCCTCGTAGTGGGCGATGTCCTCGATCTTGCCCTGTGTCAAATACTCGGCAAACATCTCTGCGACATCCGAAGAATCCTCTAATCCGGTGATGAAATCCACGCGATTATTGATCTTGACCTTATCTAATTGCTGTTGGGTAACCCCTCCGTGCTTAATGTTGTCTAGGATCGCCAAGATTTCCTTTTTAATTTGGGCTGCCTCGACATGCTGGTTTGCCCCCGCAAGAAACAAAAACACGCTCGCGTCTTTAAGCTCCATGTTTTGGGCAAAAACTTGAGAGGCTAGGCGTTTTTGATCGATGAGGGTTTTGCGCAACAAACTGCTGTCCCCCTCAGCCAAGAGCTTGGCTAGGGCGTTTAAAGCGACTTGATCTTTGTGGGCAAAGGGGGGGACTTTCCAGCCGATCGCTAGCCACTCTAAAGAGAGATCCTTTTTGTGAATCACGGTTTCGCGTAGCCCGTTTTGGATAGGCTCTTGCATATAGACCTCAGGGATGGGAGCTTTGTTTCCATTGGGGATATTTGCAAAGTGCTTTTTGGCTTGCTCAAAGACTTTTTTAGGGTCTAAATCCCCCACCACTAATAAAATGGCGTTTTTGGGCTGGTAGTAAGTGGCGTGAAAATCCCTAATGTCTTGGATGGTCCAGTGCTGTATGTCTTGCATAAAGCCGATGGGAGTCCAATGGTAGGGGTGATAAACAAAGGCAGTGTTAAAAAAGCGAAAATACAAATAACCCAAAGGCGAGTTGTCCGTGCGCCACAATCTTTCTTCGGCGACCACTTGTCTTTCGGGCAAAAACTCATCCTCTTTGAGCTGCAAAGACCCCATCATCTCGGCGAACAATTCTAGGGATTTGTCTAGATTCGCGTTGCTCGCCTTGATAAAATAGCGGGTGTTGTCAAAGCTCGTAGAGGCGTTGCTGATCCCTCCAAAGCCCTTGACGATGGTGTCAAACTCGCCCTCTTTAAGGTGCTTGGTGCTTTTAAAGCTCATGTGCTCGAGCATGTGGGCGATCCCGCTCTTTCCCATGTGTTCGTTGCGCGAGCCAACTTTGTAGAGCAAATCCACCTCAATCACCCCACTTTTATTCGCCAAAGGCACAGCCACCACCTGTAAGCCATTTTCAAGGGTGGTACTCTCGTAGTGGGGTAAGTACGTACGTACACTCAGCTTTTCCGTTGCTTGCATATGAAATCCACCTAGTATTAAAATTAAAACAAAGAAACGACCCAAGCCCTTCATCTTTTTTGTCCGATCCCAACAGCCTCATGGATTGAGCTCAACCCATCTTGTTGCAATAATTTTACTATATCTTGGTTTATTTTACAACAAATGGCGGGGCCTTGGTAGATAAAAGCCGTGAAAATTTGCACAAAATGGGCCCCCATTTTGATGCGTTCATAGGCTTCTTTACCATCGCTAATCCCCCCCACCGCCACCAAGATGGCCCGCCCAAAAAACGCCCTAGCCACCTCTGCAAACACTGCCCTAGCCTTGTCTTGCAGTACCCGTCCGCTAAGTCCCCCACTCGATCGCACCCCGGGCAATAAAGAATAATCTATGGTGGTGTTTGTGGCAATGATCCCCTTTGCGCCCGCCTTTAAAGCCCTTTCACACACCCCCAAAAGCGCATCTGTGGGCATGTCAGGGGCGACCTTTAAGAACAAGGGCTTGTGTGTGCGCTCAACTGCCATGCTAAAGAGCTCGCCCACAAAAGCTTCGTTTTGTAAATCTCTTAAATTCGGGGTGTTGGGCGAGGAGAGATTGAAGACATAGTAATCCCCCACGCCAAGACTTGCGCTCAGTGCCTTTTCATAATCGCTCAGGGCATTTTCTAGGGGGGTGTCTTTATTCTTGCCTAAATTCACACCAATGAGGCTAGATAAGGGGGGCAAATTCTCCAGTCTTTGCACTGCCTTTAACACCCCATCGTTGTTAAAGCCCATGCTGTTTTGCAGGCTTTGCTCCTCAATGTAGCGAAACAACCTAGGTTTGGGGTTGCCTGGCTGTGGTTTAGGCGTGAGCGTACCCACCTCTATTACGCCAAAGCCCAGATGGCTTAAACCCGCTAACATCGTGGCGTTTTTGTCAAACCCAGCGGCTAGGCCTATGGGGTTTGGCAGACTAAGCCCTAAAATTTCTTGAGCCAAAAGAGGGTTTGGCACTTCTAGGCTGTGGGGAAGTTTGCCCCAAACTTTTAAACCACACTCCACTAAAGCGTGGGCCCTTTCAGCCTCTAATTTAAAGAGCCATTTAGGAGTCATTTGATGTTGCTCACAATCTCTTCATACAGGATTTGGGCGTTTAAGGGCGTGTTTGTGGGCGTTAGGCGGACATAATTGCCCCCCGTTTGCAGGGCGTAGGTTTGGGCATTGTCCTTAAGTTGTAGGTGCAAAATGTGCAGCATTTTTCTTTGGATCGCCTTAGAAGTGGCGGGTACAAACAATTCAACCCGTTTTTCTAAGTTGCGCGGCATCATGTCCGCGCTGGAAAAATACAGCTTGCTTGTGTCGTGGGCGAAGTAATAAATGCGGGCGTGCTCTAAATATTTACCCACAATGGAGAAAACACGGATATTTTCACTCACCCCCTTAACCTGTGGGCGCAAACAACAAATCCCCCGCACCAGTAGATCGATTTTCACCCCCGCTTGCGAAGCTTGGTACAGACAATCGATGATGTCTTTATCCACAAGTGCATTGGCTTTAAAAATGATCCGCCCCTTGTGTTTAAAACTCATTTCGCGGGCAATCGAATCTAAGACCTTGGACTTGATTTGTCTAGGTGCCATAAAGAGCGTGCTTAAATGTGTCCGCGCGCTCACACCCGTGCCTAGAGAGTGGAAAAGTTTTAGGGTGTCATGCGCGATTTTAGGGTTGGCACTAAGTAGGCTCAAGTCCGTATAGACCTTGGCCGAAAGCGTGTTGTAATTGCCCGTGCTGACATGGACATATTCTTTTAGGCTCTCGCCCACTTGGCGCACCACTAATGCCACTTTGGCATGCACCTTTAAATGAGACACCCCATAAATCACATGTGCTCCGGCATTTTCTAGCGCTCTAGCCCAGTGTAAATTATTCTCCTCATCAAAGCGGGCTTTGAGCTCAACAAGCACGCTCACTTGTTTATAAGGGGCTGCCTCTGTGAGGGCTTTGACAATGGGCGACTCTTTGCCGACTCGATATAAGGTCATGCGGATGGCCACGACATTTTTATCTGCTGAAGCGTGTTGGATAAAGCGCACGATGGGGTCAAAACTTTCATAGGGGTGGAATAGCAAAATGTCTTGCTGATCGAGCAGATCAAAAAATGCCTTGCTGTCTAACAAATCAATGCCATTTAGGGGGGGCAAAATTTTGGGCACAAAAACAGGGGCCTTTAAATGGGCGTATTCCTTGCGCCCGACCAACTCCCACAGCCGCCCCAAATCCAATAAAATGCGACTCGGGTGCAAAGTAACGCCGGGCATTTGGGCGCTTAAGATTTGGCGTAAATGCGCGTTCCCCCCGCCCACCTCTAAGCGCACCGCCTCCCCCCTGTCTCTAATCCTTAGCTCCTCGCTGATGCGATCGACTAGGTCATGCCCCTCGTCCTCAATGATCTCCATGTCCGCATCGCAGGTGATGCGAAACGCCATGCTCTCTAAAATCGTGTAGCCCTCAAACAACAGCGGGGCGTATTTTTGCACGATCTCTTCTATCGCCACAAACACGCCCGTATCCATCTTAACAAAGCGCTTGAGCAACGAGGGGATTTTAATCGCTCCATAGACCATCTCCCCCTCCCCCCGCTCTAAGGCCAACACCAAACCAAAGCTTAGATTGCGCACAAAGGGGAAGGGGCGGTTTAAATCGAGCAAAGTTGGTACAACGATGGGATAAAGGTGTGTGTGAAAGTAATCTTGCAGTTTTGGCAAGTATCTAGCAGGCAAGCTCGCCACGCTTTTTAGACTCAAGCCCTGCTTGCTTAGGGTCTCTTTTAGGCTTAAAAATTGCTTTTGCACGATTTTTTGCTCTGTGGAGACATAGGCGTGTATGCGCTCTAGCTGTTCTCTGGGGCTCAAACCATCTAGGCTTGCGGTCGCCATGTTGTTGTCGGCTAGGTGCTTTAAACCCGCCACACGGATCATGTAAAACTCGTCTAAATTGGTCCCATAAATGGCCAAGAATTTTAACCGCTCCAACAAGGGCAACCTCTCATCGCAGGCTTGGTCTAAAACCCTCGTGTTGAATCTAAGCCACGACAATTCTCGGTTAAAATACACAGCTTTCTCCACGCAATAAAAGGAGCATTCTAACCAAAAGAATTAAATCTTTTGCATATCCGTTTGGCACAGCGCATCGTGTAAAAGCCTATTTTTTGGGCTAAACAAGGGCAGAAGCAGGCCCACAAGTGTACTTGCCACAAAAAGCCACACAAAAAAGCGCAACAACGCCCGCCAAAACCCCACTTTGTTGTTGGTTTTAGCGCACACTAATTTTAAGCCAACATAACGTAGTCCCGGGGTCTGTCCGCTCACGCTTAAAAAGAGAGCCGAAAGCAAGCCAAATCCGCCCACGCAGGCAAAAACCGCCATTTGATTTTCTCTAAAAGCTTGAGCCGAGCCTAAAATCACATAAGTAACAAAATACAAAAGCGGGGTGTAGAGCATAAACACGTCCGTAATGAAAGCTTTGATTCTCTCCAGCCCGTGCAAGGCTTTAAAATTTTGCGCCCACACGCCCTTTAATTGCCCCGACTGCCCGGTTTGATGGCTTGGCTGTGGGCGCACAGCGGGCAGTTTTCAGGCGCATACATGTCAAAGTTAAAATCTGCGAGGGCAAAGAAGGGCAAGTTTGGCAATTTACACGCTTCTTTGTGTGCAGGCTTTAAGCCCCTTTGGCAAATGCCCCGATTGGCTAGGCTTGCAAAGCCCACCACCTGCGCGCCTAGACTTTCCACGCAAGCTGCTGACTCCATTGCCGATCCGCCCGTGGTGATGATGTCCTCACAGACTAAAATTTTCTCCCCCTTTTGCACGCTAAAGCCCCGCCTTAAACACATAGCCCCTTGCACCCGCTCGGTGAAGATAAAGCGCACCCCAAGAGCCCTTGCCAGCTCATAGCCGGCTAAAATCCCCCCCAAAGCCGGCGCGCAAATCGTGTTGATCTCTAGGTTAGATTTTTGTATCTCTGTGGCCAAAGCGTGGGCCAATTTAGACGCAGTGGCGGGGTCTTCTAAGACTTTAGCCGATTGCAGGTAAAAATTAGAGTGGTTGCCGCTAGAGAGCAGAAAATGTCCTTCTAAGAGCGCCCCGCAGTCGGTGTAAATTTTGCGAATATCCATGCCTAGACCTTTAGGACCTCTTCTTCTTTGGCTTTGGTGTGCTCGTCAATCTTCTTAATGAACTCATCGGTGTATTTTTGCACTTCGGCTAAAGCCCTCTTGTTCTCATCTTCGCTAATGGCTTTGTCTTTTTCTAGCTTTTTGATTTGGTTGTTCGCCTCTTGGCGGATGTTGCGGATCGCGACCTTTGCCTTTTCGCCCATCGCCTTTGCATCTTTGGCAATCTCTTTGCGTTGCTCCATGGTCATGGGCGGGAAAAAGAGTTTGACATTTTCGCCATCATTGCTAGGATTGACCCCGATATTTGCCTCTTGCAAAGCCCGCTCAATGTCCTTTAAAAGCCCCCTCTCCCAAGGGGTGATCGTGATGGTTGAAGCGTCTGTGGCGATGACGGAGGCGACTTGGTTTAAGGGTGTGGGGGTGTTGTAGTACTCCACACGGACATGATCGACTAGGCTAATGGAAACCCGCCCGCTTCTTAGGGTTGTGAAGTCTTTACTCAAGGCTTGCAAACTCTTTTGCATTTGCTCCTTGGTGTGCTTGTAAATCTCGTTTAACATGGATTAGTCCTTTTTGTCTTGTTTGGTTTCTGTGTCTTTTTTGGGAGCACTTTTTGGCGCGCTCTTGTGCTCGGGCAAAGAGAGCGGGGTGTGCTTTTCTTTTTTAAGCGGCACAGCTAGAGGGTTTTCGGGGGCTTTGGGGATCAATAAAGGGTTGCTTAAGGGGCTGTTTTGTGTGGGGTTTTTAGGCACTAAGGGCACGAGGGGGGCAACTTTAGGCGCGCTGTCGATCAAGCTGATGTTGTACTCCCTATTGTAGAAGTAGCCTAGCGCGATGGTGTTGCTTAAAAACAAAAAGCCTAAAACCATCGTGAGCTTTGCCATGAAACTTGCAGGGCCCTTGGCTCCAAAGAGCGACTCGTTGCTCCCGCTATAAGCCCCAAGCCCGATGCTCGAGCTCTTTTGCAACAAAACGACAATCACAATCAACACGGCCAGTACAATCTGTAAGACCAAGAACAGACTACTCAACACACGCTCCAAAGTGCAAGGATTAAATGGCGATTTTAGCAAAATTTTATTAAAATTAGGACTTTAGCATTAAAGGGGGCTTTGTGGGTGAAGCCGTGCGCCACTCTTTTAGCAAGAGTGCCAAAACTTATGCATGTTTTTCTAGCGTGCAAGATTGCATCATTAAGCGCTTGCTCGCCCCTTTAGCTCCCGGGTTTTACGCTCGGGTGCTGGATTTGGGCTGTGGGAGTGGCAATGTGCTAAGAGCACTGCCTGATTTGGGGCTCAGAGTGGGGGAGTTTGTGGGGCTAGACATTTCAGCCTCCATGCTTGCCATGCACCCCACGACTAGCCTTGTGGCCCAGAGCGTGCGCTTAGAATGTGCGGACTTTGAAAAAGCGGATTTTGCGCCAAGCACGCTAGTCATAGGCGCGTCTTCCTTGCAGTGGGCGCAGGATTTAGCCAAGGTGTGTGGCCGTTTGGCGCAAAGTTGCCAGCAGGTGGCTTTAGCCATCCATACCGCTGCCAGTTTGCGCGAGTTGCATGCCTTTTTAAACACCCGCTCGCCTTTAAGGGGGGCTAAAGAGGTGTGTAGCATTTTAGAGCAAAGTTTTAAGGGGTTTAAACAGACCATGTGGGTTGAAACATTTAAACAAGAATTTACAGATAGAGAGAGTTTTTTAAAACAACTCAAATTGAGCGGACTTTTGGGCGGGGGTGGCTTGCCCTACCATAAGGCAAAGGCTTTAAAGTTACACGCCCCCTACGCCGCTTTAAGCTATGAAGCGGTGTTTTTCTTAGGACAGCACACATGAAAGCTAGAGTTTTTTCAGGGATTCAGCCCACCGGGGGCGTGCATTTAGGCAACTACCTAGGGGCGATCAAACAATGGGTGCAAGCCCAAGACATTTACGAAAACATCTTTTGTGTCGTCAATGCGCACGCCATCACCATCCCCAAAGATCCTAAAGAGTTGCGCCAACAAAGCTTAGAAATGGCCACACTCTTACTGGCGTGTGGCATTGACCCGAAAAAGTCCAGTCTATTTATCCAAAGCCAAATGGACGAACACGGGGCTTTGGCGTGGCTGTTAAATTGCGTGGCGGGCATGGGCGAGCTTCACCGCATGACGCAATTTAAAGACAAGAGCGCCAAGCAAGAGCAGGTGAGCGCGGGGCTATTTACCTACCCTGTGTTAATGGCGGCGGACATTTTGCTCTACCAAACCAACGCCGTGCCCGTGGGCGAAGATCAAAAGCAACATTTAGAGCTCGCACGAAACTTAGCCCAAAGGTTTAACCGCGACTTTGGCAAGTGCTTTGAAGTGCCCGAGCCTTTGATCGCTGCAAGTGGGGCTAGGGTGATGGGCTTAGACGACCCCACGATAAAGATGAGTAAATCGCACAAAGCCCCTTTGCACGCCCTGTTTTTGCTAGACACCCCGGATTTAATCGCTAAGAAAATTAAAAAAGCCACCACCGACTCTATAGGTGTGGTCGCCTTTGACCCTGAGCGCCCCGGCATATACAACTTGCTAGGCATTTATGAGAATTTAAGCGGACAGAGCCCAGCGCAGATAGAAGCCGAATTTCAAGGCAAGGGCTATGGGCATTTTAAAACGGCTTTAATTGAGCTTTTAAGCACCACTTTAAAACCCATACAAGAGAACTACCAACGCCTACAAGAAAACCCCGACTATGTCAAACAGGTGCTCGATGAGGGGTGCGCTAAGGTGCGCCCCATCGCCCAAGCGACCTATGCCAAAGCCAAAGAGCTGATGGGCTTGGCGTGAAACTTTTAGCGTGGGCGTTGTGTGGGGTGTGGCTAGGTGCCACCCCTTTTATCGCTTTGGGTGAAAGCGCAAAGTACCAGCACAACTTCACGCATTTTAATTACGCCAACCCGAACGCCCCCAAGGGCGGACTTTTAAAAAACTACGCTTTAGGCACTTTTGATAGCCTCAATCCCTTTTTACTCAAGGGCACAAAGGCAAGTGGGCTAGAGCTTGTTTATGACACACTCTTGGCCCAAAGCCTGGATGAACCCTACGCCCAGTACGCTTTAATCGCCAACGACATCCAAGTGGCGAAGGACAATTCTTATGTCATTTTTGGGATCGACAAAAGGGCCAAATTTAGCGATGGCGTGGCGATTTTAGCCAGCGATGTGAAATTCAGCTTTGACATTTTAATGCAAAAGGGCAGCCCCGTTTTTAGGCAATACTACCACGACATTCAAGAGGCGGTGGTGCTTGACAAGTGGCATGTGAAATTCACTTTTAAAAACACCCACAACCGCGAATTGCCCCTCATCTTAGGGCAACTGCAAATCTTGCCTAAACACTTCTTTGACACCCACGACTTTAACAACCCCCTATTAGTGCCCGTGTCTAGCGGACCCTACACCATTAAAACCTTTGCCCTAGGTAAGCAAATCACCTATGAGCGCAACAAAAACTATTGGGCTAGGGACTTGCCCGTGCAAAAGGGCTCATACAACTTTGACTTGGTGCGTTTTGACTACTACAAGGACGACTCGGTCGCTTTGCAAGCCTTTTTAAGCGGGGCTTACGATTGGCGTTTTGAAAGCACGGCGAAGGTGTGGGCTAGGGGCTATGTGGGCAAGGGCATATCTAGCGGGCGTATCCATAAAGTCTTATTCAAGCATGCCTTGCCTTCTGGCATGCAGGGCTTTTTTATGAACACCAGAAGAGAGCTTTTTAAAGATATAAAAGTGCGCGAAGCCCTCTTTTACGCCTTTGACTTTGAGTGGGCGAATCAAAATCTCTTCTTCTCGCAATACAAACGCACCAAGAGTTATTTTAGTAATTCGGTGTTTGCCTCTAGCGGTTTGCCACAAGGGCAAGAATTGCAAGATTTAGAGAAGTTTAAATCTGAGTTAGAAAAATACAACCCGCGCATTTTCACCACGCCCTATTTAGTGCCCAGCACCAATGGGCCCATCAAGGTGGGCTACAATCGGCGCGAGAATTTAAAACACGCCCAAGCCCTGCTTAAGCAAGCGGGCTATGTGGTGGTGCATGACCAACTCGTCAATGCCAAAACCCATAAACCCTTTGTTTTCACTATGTTACTCAATAATGAAGCCTTTGAAAGATTGGCCCTAGCCTATGCCAAAAACTTAAAGGTTTTGGGAATCACCATGCAAATCCAAAGGGTGGATTTGAGCCAATACATGGGGCGGGTGAAAAAATTTGACTACGACATGGTGGTCGGCAGCATCGGGCAATCCTTGTTCCCGGGCAATGAGCAACGCTATTTTTGGGGAAGTGGCAGCGCCACGCAACCAGGGAGTCAAAATTATTCGGGCATTGCCAACCCAGCCATTGATGGCTTGATTGACATGGTGATTAAAGCCAAAGACCGCCCCAGTCAAATATCTGCTGTGCGGGCACTAGACAGAGTGCTGCTGTGGGGCTTTTATGTGATCCCCCACTTCCATGCCCCCTTTTGGCGCATCGCTTATTGGGATAAGATCGCCATGCTCAAAAACCCCCCCTATGGCTTTTCGCCCTATTTGTGGTGGGATAAAAATTTAGAGAGAAAGCCCTGATGCTTTTTTACACCCTAAAACGACTCTTGCTTTTGATCCCCACTTTATTTGGCATCATCACCTTAAATTTTTTCATCATACAGGGCGCGCCGGGCGGGCCTGTGGAGCAGATGATGGCAAGACTCACCAACGCCACCAACCAAGAGAGCAAAACTTTAAATTTGAAAGAAAGCCAACTAAATGAGAGTCGCTACAAGGGGGCACAGGGCATGGATAGCGCGCTTTATCAGGAGCTGACAAAACTCTATGGCTTTGACAAACCCCTTTGGCAACGCTATGTCCTCATGCTGAAGAAATACCTTTGCTTTGACTTCGGGCAGAGTTTTTACCGCCAAATCAGCGTGGTGGATTTGATTAAAGAAAAACTGCCCGTATCTATCTCTTTGGGTTTTTTCAGCACGCTTTTAATTTATCTCATCTCTATCCCGCTTGGCATTCTCAAGGCACGGCGCAACAATTCAGGCTTTGACATGGCTAGCAGTGTGGCGGTGGTGGTGGCTAACGCCATCCCCTCTTTTCTCTTTGCGCTCGTGCTGATCGTGTTGTTTGCCTCGGGCACTTATTGGCACATTTTTCCCCTAAAGGGGCTAGTCAGTGACAATTTTGACAGCTTAAGCACCCTTGGCAAGATCAAAGATTATTTATGGCACATCGCCCTGCCCGTGCTGTGCATGAGCATCGGGGGCTTTGCCAGCCTCACCCTGCTTGTGAAAAACTCCTTTTTAGATGAAATGGGTAAGCTGTATTTAATCACGGCTAGAGCAAAGGGGGCGGGGGAGAATCGCATTTTTTACGGGCATGTTTTTAGAAACGCTATGCTCTTAGTCATTGCCGGATTTCCTAGCGCATTTTTGGGGGTGTTTTTTAGTGGGAGTTTGTTGATTGAGATCATCTTTAGCTTGGACGGGCTAGGGCTGTTGAGCTTTGATAGCTTGATTAACAGAGATTACCCCGTGGTTTTTGGCTCGCTGTATATCTTTACGCTCTTGGGGCTTTTGGTTAATCTCATCAGCGATTTGACCTATGCCCTTGTCGATCCACGCATTGACTTTGAGCGGCGCTAATGGTTAGGACTTACCAGCAAAGCGGGGTGGATTTAGACAAGGCACAGGCACTGATACAAGCCATCGCCCCTCTAGCCAGCCAAACCTATAATGAAAGCGTGTTGCAGGGCGTGGGCGGATTTTTTGGGGCGTGTGCTCTGCCTAGTGGCTACAAAGAGCCGGTACTCATCTCTTGCACCGATGGCATAGGCACAAAATTAAAGCTTGCCAAAGAAGCGCACCAACTTTATAACTTAGGGCTAGACTTAGTGGCAATGAATGTCAACGACTTGATCTGTGCCTTTGCCAAACCCTTATTTTTCTTGGATTACTTTGCCACAAGCAAGCTAGAGCCCGCCCAAACTTTGGCCTTGATCGAGGGCATGGCTTTTGGGTGCAAAGAGTCGGGCTGTGCGCTCATCGGCGGAGAGAGCGCGCAAATGCCGGGGGTGTATAAGGCGGGGGAGTTTGATTTGGCGGGCTTTTGTGTGGGGCTGGCGGAGAAAAGCGATTTAGCCAAGAAAGACAAGATTAAAGCGGGGGACATTTTAGTGGGCTTTAAAAGCAGTGGTTTGCATAGCAATGGCTTTTCTTTAGTGCGAGAGATTTTAAAGAGCAAGCCTAAAAACGCCCCGAGCCTAGCAACTCTTTTAACCCCTACAAGGCTTTACACGCCCTTGCTCGCCCTGAAAGACAAAATCCACTCCCTAGCGCACATCACCGGGGGCGGATTAAAAGGCAACCTTTTGCGCATCTTGCCCGCTCACTTAAGCGCGCAAATAGAGTTAAAAGCCCTGCCGCGCATGCCCGTGTTTAACTGGCTCTTAGAGCATATAGACTTTAGCGAGTGCTTGCGGGTGTTTAATATGGGCGTGGGGATGGTGGCGCTTGCCCCACTTGAGAGTTTAGGGGCTTTGATGAGAGCGGGGGGGTTTTACTTAGGTGCGCTCCATACGGGGGGGCAGAGTGGGGCGCAAGAAATTACATTTGTGGAGTGAATATGGCGTTGAAATTTTTTAAACTCTATGGCTATGGCTTGGGGGTGGTGGCGTTGTGTCTTGGTGTGTATGTGGGGGCGTTTGTGGCTGAGGTCAAGCCCCAAGCAAACCCCAAGCAGGCACAAGTAGAAGCCAACACCCAAGAAAAGGCACAAGAGCAAGCGCAGGTGGAAAAAGAAGCCCCCAAAGCGCAAGAAAAGCCAGAATCTCAAGGAAACGCGGCCCAAGAAAAAGAAGTCCAAAAAACAGCAACCCCTAAAACCCAAGAAGCCCTTAAAGCGCAAGAGAACAAACAGGTTATGAAAGTGGCTACACCTCAAACCACAGAGCTTAAAGAAACGCCCCAAATACAGCAAGACACCATTTACTATGTGGGCTTTAGCGTGGTGAATGTCCGCGCCACGCCGAGCATCCACGCCCAAGTGGTGGGCAAGATTTTAAGGGGGCAAGAGGTGCATATTTTAGAGGTTAAAGACGGCTGGGGGCGGGTAGAAAAGGGCTGGGTGTATTTAAAACTCTTAAAAAAGAGCAAATGATGCGCCTTTACGCTGTCTTTGGCAATCCCATTGCCCACTCCAAATCCCCTCTTCTTCACAACGCCGTTTTTGCGCGCTTTGAGAAAGAGCTAGGCTTTAAGGCGAGTTATCACCCCCTTTTGTTAGAAAATCCCGCAGAGTTGAAACAGCGTTTTTTAGAGCTGGGTTTGTGTGGGGCAAACATCACCACGCCCTTTAAAGAAGCGGCGTTTCACTCAAGCGATAAAGTGGAGGGGCTAGCTAAAGAGATTCAAGCCGTGAATACTTGGGTGCTAAGAGAGGGGGAGATTATCGGCTACAACACCGACATAGAGGGCTTTTTAGCCCCATTAAAGGGGTTAAAAATTGTTAGAGCTTTGGTCTTTGGGGCGGGGGGCAGCAGCCGCGCTGTGGTGTGTGCTCTACAATCAAGGGGCGTAGAAGTGGCGGTGTGTAATAGAAGTGCGGATAGACTCGCCTATTTCCAAGCCCAAAATGTCCCCAGTTTTTTAACCAAAGATTGCCCGTCTAGTGGCTACGATTTAATCATCAACACCACCACCGCCGGGCTTAAAGACGACAACCTGCCCTATGAGGAGGGCCTATTAAAAGCCTTGTTTAGGCAGGCTAAATATGCCTACGATCTCATTTACCGCCAAACCCCCTTTTTAAGCCTAGCCAAAGAGTGTGGCCTACAAACCTTTGATGGCAAGGCTATGTTAATTGCCCAAGCGGTGCTGAGTTTCGCACAATTTGCCCCAAAACTGCCAAGCCCCCTAGTGCAAGAAACCATGCAAGCAGTACTCAAGTGAGCCATTTAAGCCCGCTTGAGAAAATCAATCTAGGCAGTTTTTACACCCCGCCCTTTTTAGTGCAAAAAGCCTTTGCGATGCTTACCGCACACCTAGACCCCAAAGAATATTGCCTGCTGGATAGCGCATGCGGAGATGGGGCGTTTCTCACACAACAAGGCTTTAAAAAAGTGGTGGGCGTGGACAGGGATTTATACGCCTTAAAACAAGCCAAAGCCAACGCCCCTAAAGCTATTTTACTCCACAAAAACGCCTTAAAGAGATGTAGCCGTGAAAGTTTTGGGTTTTTAGAGGGCGATAAGCTTGTTATTGTGGGTAATCCTCCCTACAACGACACCACTTCACAGGTGCGCCAAGCCCTAAAAACCGCCCCTCAAGACATAGACCCTCCTTTAAAGACTAGGGATTTGGGGCTAAGTTTCTTGCGCTCTTACGACCTATTAAATGCGGATTTTGTGTGTGTCCTACACCCTTTATCTTATCTCATCAAAAAAACAAACTTACAAGCCCTAAAAGGGTTTAGGCAAAATTACATTTTAAAAAATACCCTCATCCTTAGCTCTCAAATCTTTTGCCCCAAATCGCTCTCCCCCTTTCCTATTGTGCTCGCCCTTTATACAAGGGACAATGTCGGCATGGATTTTGACTTTATCGCCAATTTCTCCTTTGCCACTCTAGAGGGCAAGAGCTTTAAGCTCAAAGACCTAGAGCCCATCACCCCCCACATCGACAAATACCCCAACGCCAAAAAGGTTAAAGAAGCGCGGGCATTTTTTTACCCCCTAAGAGACATCAACGCCCTCGCGCGCTCAAAAACCTTTATGCCCGCCCAAAAGCCACACAGCATTTTAATCGACCCGCAAAAATACAGCCTTTACTGCTACATTGACATTTTTAAAACCCAAATCCCCCACATCCCCTACTACCTAAGAAATTGCGACATTTTCTTTAATTTTGAAAGGTTTAAAACCCTGGAAAACGCCTTCATTGAAGCAAGCCAAAATAAGCAGGTAAGCCCTAAAATCAAGGCTTATTTTCGAGAACTATTAGGAGAGCATTATGTGGATTAGTTTTAGTGATGCACATGGAAATATTATTGGCATTGGACAACAAATCCCTTTAACGACACAGAGTGGCAAAATTAGGGTAAAAGTCCGTCAAAATCCTTATGAATATGGGATGCCTACCGCTACAAGAAAAAAACCTTTTTCACCACAACATTACATAGAGTGGCAAATCAGCTATGATGTGGATAAAACAGATAAAGACATAAGCCTAAGCACCTTGCCTGAAAAAGAGTTTAAAGGGGCAAATGGCAAAACAAAAGCCCTTTACGAGTTAAGCGAATTTCTTTATTATTTTGTGCAATGGGGATGGATTCTCCCAGAAGAGATCAAGGCTTTAAAAGATTCATTGCAAAACATGCCTAAAAATATGTTTTTGACAGAGCAAGATGACTTGAAAATTGTGCGCGGTTACTGCCGACATAAGGAAATTTTCGGCTTAAATTTTCAGCACTTAGCGGTGCAATACCCACTTTTGGTGTATTTCTTTGATTCCTTGGGTATTTTGGTTGAGATTGTGATTAGAGAAAAGCAAAGGGCTGTGGGGGCGCAACCCATGCTCTATGTCTGTATCCCCATCACCCACCTAAACACGCAAACCCCACTTTTAGGGAGAATGGCGGGGTTAAAAGAGTGCGGTAGCTTTATTTTAGGGGCAGGACACAAAGATTTTTTATTAGAACTTTTTAAGATTTTTGCCACCCTAAGTCCTAACCACCACCACGACATTTTACAAATTTTGGAAGTGATAATATGTACCAAAAAGACCTAGAAAACTATTTAAAAACCCGCACACCTAGGGCGGTGTTGCTCTATGGGGAGTGGGAGTTTTACATTGAATATTATGGGCAAAAAATCGCCAAACTCTACCCCCAAGCGCAAATCAATCGGGCGTATTTTAGCGCGTTTGATTTAAACGAGTGTTTGGAGTGGCTGGGGCAATCTAGTTTATTTGCTAAGGGCAATTTAGCGTGGCTCAAATTGGATAAAAAGCTCGCCGCCAAAGAGACACAAAAACTCTTAGACACTTTAGCCAAACACCCCCAAAATGCCTTGATTGTGGAGTTTTATCGGGGGGCAAAAAGCCAAAGCGAATACGCCCAAGACTTCAGGCAATTTAGCGCAAATTTTAAGCACGCAGGGTTAAAAGACTCTGTTTTAGAAGTGCGCTTCTTCACCCCTCCTGATGGTACGCTCTTAGAGTTGGCGCAAGAGAAAATCCACGCTTTGCATCTAAAGATCAGCCAAGAGGCTTTGCATTTACTCCTAGAGGGGCATAACTTTGATTTGCGCTTAGTCCATAGGGATTTAGAAAAACTCGCCCTGCTAGGACAAGACATAGGCTTAAAAGAGGTGCAGGACTTTGTGCAGGGCATGGGAGCGGTGGAGATTTCAAGTTTTTTAAACGCCCTATTTGCAAAAGAGGGGGTGCTGGAGTTGTGGGGGTGTTTGGAAAGCGAAGGGCTAGATGAGAGCGAGTGGCTAAGGGCGTTGTGGCGGTATTTCTACCAACTCTTTGGTTTTTACGCCCACAGCCAAAAAGGACAAGCGCAAGCCAAGGACATTTTAGGCTACAACCCCCCGCCCGCCATTGTCAAAGAGCTCAAAGATCGTTGTTTTCAAGTCGCCGACTACGCCACTCTATTTAGTCTGTTGCAAAGTTGGCACAACGCAAACTTGCAGGGGCAAAGGGAGAAAAGCTGGCATTTTTTAATCAAAATACAAGATTGTATCCGCTAGAATCGTGGGCTTAACCTTGCTCTTTTGGCACAACAAGAGGGCGCAAACCAAAAGGAGATTTTTTGAAGCATTACGAGACAATGTTTATCCTCAAACCCACTTTAGTGGAAGAGGAGCTGAAAAACAAGATCGCTTTTTACCAAGAGGTGATCACCGGACAAGGGGGCGTGATCGCCAACACCCTAGACATGGGCGCGCGCCATTTGGCCTATGAAATCCAAAAACATAAAAGGGGCCACTATTTTGTCATTTACTTCCAAGCCGAGCCAAAAGCGGTTTTAGAGCTTGAGAGGCTATATCGCATCAATGAAGATGTGTTGCGTTTCATCATTTTAAAATACGAGAACAAGAAAGAACAAAAAGCGTGGCACACTTTGGTCGATAGGGCTTCTAAAAAAATCTTGCACGCCGCGCCCGAAAAGCCCCATAAAGAGGCCCCAGCTAAAGAACCTCCCGCAGAAGGTCAAGGTGTATAATAAAATCACCCTTGTCGGACACTTTACAAAAGATGTAGAGGTGCGCCACTTGCCCAGTGGATCTGTGGTGGGGAGCGGGGGCATTGCCACAAACCACACCTACAAAAAACAAGACGGGAGTAAAGAACAAGAAACTTGTTTTGTGGATGTTACTTTTTTTGGGCGCACAGCCGAGATCGCACAACAATACCTACACAAGGGGTCTAAGGTGCTCATTGAGGGGCGTTTGAAGTTTGAGAGTTGGACAGACAGCATGGGCAACAAACGCAGCAAGCATGTAGTGGTGGCGGAGAATTTAGTGATGCTCGATAGCAAAGCACAGAGTGCCCCACAAGATTACACGCAAGCGTCACAGGGCTATACGCAAAGTTACCCCCAAACCTCTAAAACCCCAGCCCCCAAGAGAGAAGAGAAAATCCCTGAGATCAATGTCGATGACGACATGCCTTTTTAAATTAGCCTAAAGGAAAGAAATGGAAAGAAAGAAATACTCAAAACGCTACTGCAAATACACGGAAGCCAAGATTGAGTTCATCGACTATAAAGATTTGGAGTTGTTAAAACATTCCTTGTCTGAGCGTTATAAAATCATGCCCCGTCGCTTGACGGGCAATAGCAAAAAGTGGCAAGAGAGAGTCGAAGTGGCGATCAAAAGGGCGCGCCACATGGCGTTGATCCCCTATGTGGTGGATCGCAAAAAAGTGGTGGATAACCCCTTTAGATTGTCTTAATTTTAAAACAAGGAGAAAAACATGGTTTCTAAAAAGTTAGCGTTTCTAGGTTTAGCCACAGCTTTAGCTCTAGCCGGGTGCGACAAAGCTAAAGAAGATCACAGCCCTAAAAAAGAGGAGAGCCACAAAGAAGCCCCCAAACAAGAGGCAGAAAAACCAGAGGTGAAAAAACCCGAGGAGCAAAAAGAGGAGGGCAAACCCACAAGCCAAGCCCCCAAAGCAGAGCAGAGCGCCAAAGCTGAGGCGCTCACGGATGAAGAAGTGGCTAAAGTGGCTAAAAATGCCGTAGAAAATATGCTCAAAGATCCAAAGGTGCAAAAAATCAAAGGGCACCAAACCCTGATGCTTGAGCCTGCAAACAGCACAAAAGAGCAAATAGACCTGAAAAAACTTGTGCAAGCCCAAGAGGCGGTGTTGAAAGAGCAAAAGAAATTTATTGTGCTTGAAGCCAACGCGAAGGCCGCAAAACACCCTAACTTGATTTTAGGCACAAAATTGGTGCAAAACACCACTAAAGAGGGTGTAGAAAACATGTTGGTGTTGCGCTTGGTGAATGGCCAAAGTGGGCAAGAATTGTGGAAAGCAGAATTGCCTATTTTGCACGCTGAACCCCAAGCTAGAGCAGGTCGTTAGGTTTTAGTTGCCGTTTTTGTGCTAGAGTCGAGTTTTATTTTGAAAACAAGGAGCCAACATGGGTGCTAAGAAATGGTTGTTACTAGGGAGTGTTGTGGGGGCTTTGATCATTGTAGGGTGCGGTGAGCCCAAATCCGGGGTCAGCAAAGAGAACAAAGAATACCGCAAAGAAACGAAGGATGCTCCTAAGTGGGTGGTTGGCGAACTTAGTAAAGTCAATATGCATGACAAACAATACAGCGATCTTTTCTTGGCCCGAGGGTCGTACGAGATCGTAAGTGGAGATGTGTCTTTTGCAACCGATCAAGCCACCGCCGCAGCTAGGACTAAGTTGGCAGCAAATTTAAAATCAACCTTGCTTGGTGAGATTAAAAGTGCCAAAACAAGAATGGGACAAGATTTAGATAAACAGGCTAGCACTAAAGTGGATCAGGCAGTTGAGCGTGAGTTGGTCGCCACAAAACAGGTTGCTGAGTGGGTCGGCAAAGATCGGGTCTGGGTTTTGGTTGGGCTCGATCAAGGCATTGTGTCTAAAATCCGTTCAGATTTAGGCTTGCAATCCAAATAAGCCTGAAATCGGTGAAACCACTTTGGTTGGGGGGGGTTTTGTTGTCTTTCTTAGGTTGTGCGGGTAGCCCCGCTTGGGTGCAAAACTGCCCCGCTAAAGCCTACCTTCAGCAAAACGATCTTTTCGCCTGTGCGGGTGCCCCCGTTGTGGATCAAGATGTGGATTTTGCCACCAATGTCGCCAGTGCAAAAGCCAAGGATAAGATGGCCGCTTGGGTGTTGATTCAACAAAAGCAAGCTGCTGAAGGGCCCATGCAAGTGGAGTTGGTGGGGGTGCATTTGGAGTCTCAATGGGTAGGTCCCTCTCAGGTCTATGTTTTATTGCGTGCAGACGCGAAGGAGGCTAAGAAGGCTAAGATCACCCCTCGCCCTACGCCAAAACCCACAGAGCCACAAACACAAGAGCCTAAAGCCCCTGCTAAAGCAATAGAGCCTAAAGAAAAGGCAGAAACTAAGGCCCAAGGGAGCGAAGCAGGTACACCAAAGGCAGAAGCGCCCACACCAAAAGCAATAGAAGCCAAGCCCACTTCAAAGACGGCTAAAGAAGGCGTGGCAACACCCAAGCCAACAACACCCAAAGAAACAGCAATACCAAAGGCGCTAGAACAAACGAGCGCGCCCAAAGAGCAAGCGAACCCAAAACAAGAGTCTTTAACCAAACAAAGAGAACAGAAAGGAAAAAATGAAAACAGCGGCGTTAAATAAAAAAATTTTGGCTTCTTGCGTGGCGGGGGCTTTGGCTCTGGCGCTTGCAGGTTGTGGTAATGATGTAACCTACGCCTCCCAAAAAGATTTAAACGATAAAAAATACGCCACTGCGGGGCTAGATTACCAAGATGTGGAGGATGCAGCCAAAACCGCCGTGGCCTCTATGCTACAAAGCCATGATGTCCAAGGCTTGCAAGGCAAACAGGTCATTGCCGTTTCAGATGTCATTAACGACACCATGCAACACTTCGACACCGAGCAACTCACGCAAATGGTGATTCAGACTTTAAAAGACAAAGTACAGGGCAAATTCTATGTAACAAGGGCCATTGCGGGCAGTGGGGGCGGTGAAGATAAAATGATTGATAGAGCCCGCAAATTGCGCAACAACGATGAATATAATCAAGAAACCACGAAGGAAAAAGGCACACTAAGAGCCCCCGATTTGAGCTTAAGCGGCAAAGTGATCCAGCGCAACGCACGCGTAAGCTCGAGCAAACAACGCATCGATTACATCTTTATTTTGCGCCTTGCGAGCATCAAAAGCGGGTTAGATGTGTGGAGCCAAGAGTTTCCCATCACCAAACTGGGGAGCAATAAGTCCGTTTCATGGTAGGGCCCACTTCTTTGCATAAAAGGCTTTTAAGTGCGCTGGTCTTTGGGTTTTTGGCTTTAGGAGCTGGGGGTTGCAACAGCACCCCCACACCCGCAACTAACGCCAAGCAAGAGCTGACAACGGGCATTGCCACCACCGCTAAGAAGGCTTTAAACGCTATGCTTAAAAGCCCCAAAGTGCAGCAGTTGCAAGGGGCGGTTTTTGGGGTCGTGGAAATGGCTAATGATACCAAACAACGCCTAGACACTGCCCAGCTCACGCAAATGTTGCTTAAAACTTTGCAAGAGATCGCAGGGAGCAAATTTGATGCTGTAAAAACCTTCGATGATGATGGCCAAAGCGCAGATCACACAATCGGCGGGGCTAGAGCGTTGCAAGGCCCACAGATCGCCACAAGAAAACCTAGTCTTTTCTTAGATGCCTCCATCGTCCAGCGCACCAGCGGCCAGCACACAGATTATATTTTGGTGTTGGATGTGATCAAGATCGCCACCGGTCTGCAAGTGTGGAATGGGGAGTTTTCGATTAATGGAGAGCAACCCTAGGGTAAAACCCACTGCATAGGGATATTTTGGGCTTGTAAGAACTCTTGTGCCTTTTTAAAAACTCCACTTCCTAAGAAAGTCGGGGGGTGGTTTTGCGCTAGGGGGCTTGGGTGCGGGGCGCATAAAATCAAGTGCTTAGGGTTGGGCGTTAAAGTTTGTATCTTTTCTTGCGCCACTTTGCCCAAGAAGATAAAAAGCAGGGGGCGATCTAGATGTGAAAGTGCACTTAAAACCCCGTCTGTAAAACTTTCCCACCCTAAATGGGCATGCCCTTTTGGTTGCCCCTTAGGCACGCTTAAAATGGCATTGAGCAACAACACCCCCTGATGTGCCCACGCACTCAAATCGCCGTGCCTGCTTATGGGGATGTTTAAACTGGCGTGCAACTCTTTATAGATGTTTTGCAAACTTTTAGGCAGGGGGGCAACTTGTGGGACGCTAAAACTCAAGCCGCAGGCAAAGGGCCTTTCTTGGTCGTTATGTCTAAATGTCCCCGGGTAGGGGTCTTGGCCCAATAAGATTGTGTGTAACTTCTCAAAAGGGGTGGCCTCAAACGCTCTAAAGATTTGGCGCATGGAGGGGAAAATTTGCGTGTTTTGCGCCTGCGCTTGTTTGAGGCTTTCTGTGTACTTCGCATTTAGCGCACTAAAGGCGGAAGTCTGACTCAAGGGCTCTAGCAGGCTAAACCACTCCGTGGTTTGCAGACGGGCTAAAATATAGGCAAGCATTACACTTCAAACTTTGAAAACTCTTGATGGAGTTGCTCGTTGTGGTTCAACATTTCTTGGATATTGTTCTCTAGATTGAGCCGTTGGGTTTTGATCTTGGTGAATATATCCACTAAATTTTGCGTGGCCGTGGTCATTTCTTTAATCTTGTGCCCAATTTGCTCATTGCTGGAAATGACTTGTGCAGCGGTTTGGTTAGAGATGGAAAGGTTGTCCTGTACGGCTTTAATGTGGGGCAATAGACCGGAGGTTTGCTCGGACAAATTCTCAGACTCGACCGCCATTTGCTGGATCCTAGAGCCTATATGCTCGATGCTTTGGGTCACCATATTGACCATGCTTGCAATCTCAGCCAAAGATTTTTGCGTCTTTTCAGCAAGTTTGCGCACTTCGCTAGCCACCACGGCAAAGCCCCGCCCATGCTCTCCCGCTCTAGCTGCCTCAATGGCCGCATTCAGGGCTAATAAATTTGTCTGCTCGGCGATGTCTCTAATCAAACCTAAGACCCTTTTGATGTCGGCCGCGCTGTTGGTTAAATCCTTCGCCTCCAAAGCGATGGCGCTTTGACTTTGGGCGGAGTTTAAGGAGAGCTGGATGTGCTGGTTGATGTTTTGGCTAAAGGTGAGCATGGAGTCGTCAGCTTGCTTGATTTTATCTGTGGCTAGCTGTAAGAGTTGCATGGCTTGGCTGGCACTCTCATCCACATTTTGACTTAACCCCCGCATGGTTTGGATGATGGAATTCTCATGGGTTTCTGTGGATTTTAGAGTCTGTGTGGTGTCTTGGATGGCATGGTTTTTGACGAGGTTAGAATTTAAAATATCTCTTGATGTCTTGACGATATTTTGGAGCTTTTCAATGAAAAGATTGAAAAAGTGCGCCGTGCTTCCCACCTCATCAAGATTATTACTCTCCAAGCGCTTCGTCAAGTCCGCTTGCTTAGATTGGGTGAGCATGCCCGCCATCGCCTTTAACCGCTCTAAGGGTTTGAATAAATCCTTTTCAAAGGCCCACAGCACCGCGAGTCCAATGAGTACACACAAGCCCAAAATATAGCCCAAAGTTTTTAAAGTGTGGCTCAAAATTTGGCCGTAAATATTGCTTAAATCAAAGCGCACATTTAAAATCGCCAACACATCGCCCACTTTGGAATTGACATGGCAATTTAAACAAAGTTTTTCGGCCACAAAGGGCTGGCGCAATAAAATTAAATGTCTATTGTTTTCACTGATGAAGTGTATCTTGGGGGCATGACTCTTGTATTCAAAGATTTGGCGCATTTCAGGATTGTTGGTAAAACTCATGTTTAGGCCAAAAAGAGCGATGACTTCCTTAGAGGGCACAAAATTGACATGCGCGCCTTGAATCCCTTGGGTGTCTCTAATCACCCGTCTAAGCTGGTTAGGATCGCCTGTCTGGGCCGCTGTTTTAACCATCTCAATGAGGGCTTGGTTAATGACTTGAATCAAGGCCACGCTTTGGGTGGTGGTGAGTCTTTCATAGCCCGCACGCAAGAAAAAATACACCGCACCGATCACAAGAAGAGAAGCGATCAGAATGTAAGCCGTCATTTTGGCTTTAATGCTCTTTAACACTGCATGTACCTTTTTTAGTTACTATATTAGATGTTATTATACATTATAATAAATTGTTACAACAAATCGTTTTTGAAGGCTGTAAAATGAAAATTCTCGTCCGCTTGCCTAACTGGCTTGGTGATAGTGTAATGGCCACGCCCTTTTTGCAAATTTTGCAAAACCATTTTAAAGACGCGTCTTTTATTTTAGTGGGGCCGCCTAGTGTGTGTGCCCTCTTTGAGCGCACTCCAAAATGCACGATCATGCTAGACAACACCAAAAAATCGCCTATGCGTGCCCTTGCCACCTACAAGCTTGCCAAACGCATCGGGCCTTGTGACATTGCGATCACCTTAAACAACCACTTTTACGCCGCCTTGTTGCTCTATTGGACCAAGACACCCAAGCGTGTTGGCTATAAACGCATGGGCCGTTCTTTTTTGTTCACCCATGCCCTAGATCCGATACAAGCGCACCAAGTACAGAGTTATTGCCACCTACTAAGCCCTCTTGTGCCTAAAACCCCCCTGCCCCCTCTGCTCATCCATGCCAATCCGCTAGAGCTAGCGGGCATTAAAAAAGTGGGGGTAAGCCCAGGGGCGGCTTTTGGGAGTGCTAAAAGGTGGAAGCCTGCCTACTTTACAGAAGTGATCGCAAACTTATTAGAGAAGGGCTATGGGGTGTATGTCTTGGGAGCCCATGACGACTTAAGCGTGGTGCAAGAAGTGCTAGAGCCGCTGCCAGAGAACCCGCTTTTACACAATTTGTGTGGCAAAACGAGCATCCCCGAGCTCATAGACACGATCGCGGCTTTAGACTTGTTTATTTGCAACGACAGCGGGCCCATGCACATTGCCGCCGCTTTAGATGTCCCCATCGTCGCCCTTTTTGGGCCCACAGACCCTAGAGAAACGGGGCCTTGGCGGTACGACAAAGCGGCCCTGCTCTCTAAAGCCATGCCCTGCTCGCCTTGCAAACAACGCACCTGCCCGCTCAAACACGAAAACCACGCCTGCATGGAGCGGTTGCAGCCCGCAAGCGTGCTTAAGGCTGTGGAGTCGTGGCTAGCCCAGCCTGTTGTTGCAAGTGGCTAAGTAAAGTCTGTAAAATGTTTTCATCGTCCTTACTGGGGGCTTTTAACAAAACATTTTGATCGCCTTGCATAAACAGCGTGATGTTCTGCCCGTATTGCGAGATTTTGCTGATATTTAAGCGGTTGGCTAGGATTTTTACCCGAATGATTTGTAAAAATTGCGTGCTCATGGCATCTAGCGTGCCAAAGCGATCTTTCATTTCGGCTTGGATCTCTTGCACGCTGGCTAAATCTTGGCAAAAACTAAGCCTCCTATAAAGCTCCAAGCGTAGGCTGTCGCTGGCAATGAGCTTAGGGCTTAAAAAGGCACTCACGCTTAGATTTAAATCCACGCCCACCTCTTGCGTACGCCCGCAAATGGCTTCTTCTAGCATTTTGGTGTAAAGCCCATAGCCGATGCTTTTAATGTGTCCGCTCTGATCGGCTCCTAAGAAATTGCCCCCGCCTCTAATTTGCAGATCGTGCATCGCAATGCTCGCCCCGCTACCCAAATACGCGTTCTTTTCTAAGGCGCACAATCTTTTTTTAGCCTCAACGCTTAAGCTCTTTGTGTCTGGCACAAGAAAATAGCAAAAGCCCTCTTTGTGTCCGCGCCCCACCCGCCCCCTTAGTTGGTGCAAATCGGCCAACCCGAAGTTGTCGGCGTTGTCGATGATGATGGTGTTGGCATTGGGTAGGTGCAGCCCCGACTCCACGATCGAAGTGCATAAAAGCACATCATAATCCCCCCTAGCAAAATCTAGCAAAGCTTGTTCGGCTTGTAGGGCGGGGACTTTAGAGTGTAAAATTTGCACCCTCAAGTGAGGCAAGAGAGTTAAAAGGGCGGCTTGCACTCTTGGGATGCTCTCAATGTGGTTGTGGATGTAAAACACCTGCCCCCTACGGCGCAATTCCCTTAAAATCACCTCTTTTAAAAGCGCGTCTGTCTTTTCTTTAACAAAGGTGCGGCTGGGCCGTCTGATGCTAGGTGGGGTGCTTAGGGTGCTCACCCCTTTGAGTTTAGACAAGGCCATGCTAAGGGTTCTAGGAATGGGTGTGGCCGACATGCTCAAACAATGTACCTGCGTGCTCAAGGCCTTAATGGCTTCCTTTTGCTTGACTCCGAATTTATGTTCTTCATCGACCACAACTAGCCCAAGCTCTTTAAAACTGGCTTCCAACAAGGCGTGTGTCCCCACGACCACGCTGATTAAACCCTTTTGCAACCCCTCTAAAATGGCCTTTTTGTCCTTGCTAAAGCGATCGAGTCTGGCCACTTTAAGCCCAAAGGGCTCTAAACGCCGCTTTAAGGTGGCAAAGTGTTGGGTGCATAACAGCGTGGTGGGCACAAAGAGCGCGCTTTGCTTGCCGCTTAAAAAAATCGCATAAATGGCGTGCATCGCCACTTCTGTTTTGCCAAAGCCCACATCCCCGTTTAAGAGCCGATCCATCACCTGATCGCTGGTAAAATCTTGTAAAATGGCAGCAATGCTTTGCTCTTGATCGCTTGTGAGAGCAAACCCACAGGCTTCCTTAAAGGCTTGCATTTTTTGCGCATCGAGGGGCATAAGAGGGCTTTTTAGCAAACTGCGTTTAGCGGCTAGGGCGATGATTTGCGCCGACATTTCTAAAATCTTTGCCCGCACCTTGTCCTTGATTTTAGCAAAGCTGCCCTTGCCTAGCTTGTCTAAAAGGGGCATGTCTTGGTTGGCGATGTAGCGCTCAATCAAGTGTAGATTCTCCACAGGCAAGAGGAGGCGATCCGTGTTTTGGTATTCTATGGCGATAAAATCGCGCACGCTGCCTAGCACGCTTTGTTGCACTAGCCCTTTAAAAAGCCCGATGCCATAGTTCTCATGCACCACAAAATCCCCGCAAGAGAGCTCGTTTAGCATGAGTTTAGAGCTCTGATGGCTCTTGGGAGGGTCGTAGCTGTGTAGAGATAAAAAAAGCTGTGTGGGGGTGCTAAAGTGCAACACGCAATCAGAAATGGCGCTTGTAAAGGGGGCATTTAAAAGGGGCAAAAAATCCGCATTTTTGGCAATGAGCGTGGTTTTTTTGGCAGCGTTTAGCTCTAAGAAGTCTTGCAAATTTGCCGGTTTTTGGACATCTTGGCAGTGGGCAGGTGTGGGTAAAGTGGCTAGGCTTAAGGCCTGCTTTAAGCTAGGGCTAGGCTCTAAACTTAACCACTCTTGAGCCTGCTCGTGTGCCCCTGCGCTTAAAACCACGCCGTAGTGTTTTAAAAAATCGCGCCCCAAATCCTCCAACACCCAAAAGCCCAAAGAGGCCAAATCGGGCAGAAAAACGGAGGCGTTTAATTTCTCTATGCGCCCTTGCAAAATGTCGTGTGTGGCTTTATCTAAGCTAAAGAGGGCAGGGATGATCTCTATTTGCTCGATTAAAGAGGGGTCGCTAAGTTGCGTGTGTGGGTCAAAGGTGCGGATGTCCTCGCAATCTTGGCCTAAAAAGCTGAGGCGGTGAGGCTTGCTCTGCCCTGGGATAAAAATATCCACAATGTCGCCTCGAAAGCTGGCCTCCCCGGGCAGCTCGATGAGATCTACAAAATCATAGCCATAAAGCCTTAATTTCTCTTGCAAGTCTGCTAGAGAGTAACTTTCTAAACAAGCGATGCTAAAGCTTTGCAAGAGTTGGGGGCTAGGCAGGGGATTTAAAAGCGCGCTTAGGGGCGCTAAAAGCTTGGTGTTGGGATCGCCCTTTAAAGAAGTGTAAAAACGCCCCAAAGTGCTTAACAGCTCTTTAAGCTCGGTGCTAAAGGCGCGCATGTCGTCTAGGTAGTGGGCACGTAGCTCCGGCAAGACAAAGACGGGGGTGTGTGGGCTAAAAAAGCGCCACACTTGCAAAGCTTCTAGGGCTTCTTGGCTGTCTTTGGTGGCTAAAATTGTGGATTTAAAGCCGCCCAAAGCACTATAAAGGCTGGCTTGGATCATGAAGGCTTGGCGGCTTTGCTCTCTTCTAGGCTTTTGATCACATCGCTTCTAGGGTGGCTTTCACCAGTTAAAATTCCCTTGCGCTCAATCACCAATTCAGAGCTCACAATTTTGCCATCTACATACCCCAAAGGCATGATCTCGATGGTATCGACCTCTGTGTTGCCATTGAATTTGCCGCTCACCACGAGCTTGACCGCAAAAATATCGCCCATCACCACGCCATTTTTGCCAATCACCACCGTGCTTTTAGAGCGGATCGTGCCCTCAAATTCGCCATCGATGTGTAAATGGCAATCGAGATTTATTTCGCCTTTAAACTTTGTGCCTTGGGCGATGATGGTGGCTGACCCGTTAGTAGGTTGTTTATGATCGTTAGCAAAGATTGCCATGCAATGTTCCTTTCTTGTGTAAAGATAAAATCGAAGTCTTTCATGTTCCACTCAATGAAAAACATGGGATTGATGGGTTTGTCCATGAAGCGCACTTCATAGTGCAAGTGTGGACCTGTGCTCATCCCAGAGCTCCCGCTGTAAGCGATGAGTTGGCCTTTTTTGACAAACTCCCCATTTTTCACCACGATTTTTTTTAAGTGGGCGTAGTAGGTCTTAAAACCAAAAGGGTGGTAAAGCTTAACAAGCCTTCCATACCCCCCATTCCACCCCCGCCCCGTAAAACCCACCACCCCATTGGCAGTAGCATAAACGGGGGTGTTGATGGGCGTGCTTAAATCCACGCCTGTGTGGTTGGCCATGCGGTGCAAAATGGGGTGGAAGCGTTTTTGGAAGGTGCTTGACACCCTTTTAAAGGATTCTAAGGGGTTGTCATTGGGGATAAAGCGCATGATGAAGGTTTTTTGCGCCCCTGTGATGCTGGCCACATCTAGGCGTTGGGCTAGGGGGGCATCCTCGTTTTCTTGGCTATTATCCACGCCCACAAAGTCCTCTAAATCGTTGATGCGATCGCCAGCGAGCATGATTTCTTCTAAATAGCCCTGCAATTGTTGGCTTAGTTGGGCGTGGGCTTTGGTAGTCTTTTGGTATTCGCGATTTAGACTTGTGGTCTGGATTTTTGTGGCATGGATTTCACCCTCTAAGGTGTAAAGCGCGATGGCTAAAAAGAGCAACACCCCCAACACAAATAGCAGCAAATAATAGGCAAGCTGCTTGTAAATGATGGGGATGTTTAGGGTTTTACTGCCATCATTGTAGGTGAAGATCAGGATCAGCCGCTTATTGATCCACACTGGATTCTCCTAGGGCCTTGCTTTGGGCTTTTTGATAGCCCTGCACCTGCACCATGTCCTCAATGCTGTAAAAAAGGTTTTTCCAATTGACTTGATCGTCTGCAAAGACCGCGTCAAAGTGCGCCAAATTCCAGCCCATATACAAGGGCATATCCACGATTCTCCCCAAAAAGCGGATTTCATAGTGCAAACTCGCACTGCTATAGCCCAAGAGCTCTCCCTTTTGCACAAAGGCGTGGGGTTTGATGACAATGTTGCTTAAACGGGCATAAATGGAGCTAAACCCAAAGGCGTGTTCTAGACGGATCAATTTGCCATAGTCTTTTAGGTTGCGTTGCAATAAAAGATCCACTACCCCGCTAGCTGTCGCATAAACGGGGGTGTCCTTTTGCACGCTGAAGTTATAGGCATTGTAAGGCCCCAAAGATTTTTTATGCAAAGTGTTGGCTTTCACTTTAGCGCTGTAACTTTGCACCGGCTCGCCATTGGGGATTAAAGCTAGAGCTAGGGTTTTGTTCGCCTTGGATAAAGCGTTTAAATCCACATTGTCATAGGTCTTATCGACTTGGGTTTTTTCTACTTTTAAAATGCCCTCTAAGTCCTTAATTTTACGGGTTACAAGGGCAATTTCTTGGGTTTTTTGGGTGATCTCTTGGGCCAGCGTGCTGTTCTTATTGTAGAGATTTTGGTAATTGGCTTGGATGATGTTTTTATCCAAAGTGAGCCGACTCACCCGGTGGATCAAATAACTCAACACAAAGCCCCCCACCACAAGCCCCGTAAGTACCACAGACCCCGCCACTAAGGCGTGCCTTTTGGCATTCTTAGGTACGCGCCATTGCTTTGAGCCGTTTTCATCGATGATGGTGAGCATGAATTTATCTGCCAAAAGCCCCCCCTAGTAAAAAGTTGCGCACCACACTAAAAGAGCCGGCCACTAAATAGGATTTTGTGGGCTCTAGCTGGCCCTTAAAGGGGGCAAAAGGCAACTTTAACTGTTCTAAAATGCTTTGTAAAATTTCTTGGGGCACAATTTGGGGGTCTTGCATGGGCAACACCCACACACAGCGCACGCAGGGCTTTAACTCCTCTAAAACTCCGCGCGCGTCTTTTCTAGCGTAGCTGTTGTAAATCAAGTCTAGTTGTTGCCCTTTTAGAGCACTGGCTAAAGCTTTTGCCCCCCCCACATTGTGCGCCACATCGAGCAAAACATTGGGCGCAAAAGTCTCAAAACGCCCCCTTAAATTTAAGCGTTTGAGGGTTTTAGGCTCAAGATTTAAAGCGTGTAGGGTGCTTAAAGCGGTTTGTAAATTTTGCACCAAAAAGGGCGGGTAGCCCCATTTTTGCCCCTCGCTTAGGGCCTCTTGGCTTGACTTCTCAATGAAAATGAGATTTTGTTTAGGCAAAAGTTTTTTGGCAAGCTCTTGCACTTCTAACTCTTGTTTGGCAAAAATGATGGGTGTGTGGGGTTCTAAGTTGAGCCCTGCTTTTAATTTAGTCGTGGCAATTTCTAATAAATTTGCGCCTAAGCGGTCGGTGTGATCCACGCTAATGGGCGTGAAAACAAGCGCACAGCGGTTGTTTAAGCTCGTGGTGCTGTCAAACTCTCCGCCCAGCCCCGCCTCGGCGATCATATAATCGCAACCCTGAGCCAACACCACCGCTAAGAGCGTGGCGTACTCAAAATAACTTAAATTGGGTTCTAAAGGCAAGCTTTGTAGGTAGGTGTGCGCTTGCTCTAATTTGTTGTAAGAGACATTTTGTCCTTGTGTGTAAAAGCGCTCGGCAAAATCTAATAAATGCGGGGAGCTAAAGTGTAAAACCTTAAACCCGCTCGCCTCCAAGCTTTGGGCTAAAAAACGCCCCGTGCTGCCCTTGCCATTGGTGCCGATAATTTGGATTTTGGGTGTGGTGTCGGCAAAATGGCGACAAAAATCCCGATAGGCTTTTTTAAAACGCTCAGGCTCAAAGGGGGCGTACTCAACGCCCTTTGTCTCTAAAAATGTGCTTAAATTCATTTATTCACCTTGCCCTCATAGGCGATTTGGGACACAAATTGCGTGAGGGTCTGATCCAGCGCTTGGCCTATGGCATACACGCGGTTGTTGTAGGTGATGAGCGGGTCTTGCAAAGACACAGCGTAATTGAAGTAGCCATTGTCCTCAAAAGTCTTGGTGACACCCATTTTATTGTCATAGGTGTAGGTAACATACACCGTTACGCGGTAAAAGGTTGTAAAACCCTCTTGGTTTTGGCTAATGGAAGTGTCGATCACTCTCTTCATTTCAATGGTGATGATGGAGTCGGCTTGTTTCTCTGTGGTGAGCGTGTTTTGGAAACGCTGGACCACCACGCGGTTTAATAAGTCCTTAAACGCTACGGAGTTTTTGGGATTGGGCAAATTCACCACGAGGCGCACAAACACCCCCTTACCCAAGACTTTATCTGCAAAGTTGGCGATGGGCTGATACCCACAACCACCAAGCAGTAAAACTAAAAACCACGCCCGCCACATCAAGCAATCACAAAATTCACCAACTTGGCTGGTACGACCACTTCTTTAAGCACTTTTTGCCCCTCTAGCCACTTTTCCACCTCTTGACGGGCGGCCTCTAGCAATTCCTCTTTAGGGGTATCTTTAAGCACGCTCACTAGCCCGCGTTTTTTGCCATTGATGGTGATGGCGATGTTGATGTGATCTTGCTCTAGGGCTTTGCTATCCACTTTTAGGGGCCTGAAGTTGCTTAGGTTAAAAAGCCTTTGCGCAATTTCAAAGCACACATGGGGGATGATGGGCTCTAGGGCGTGGGTTAAGATGTAATAGCCCTCCGTCCAAACCTCTTTGTTTGTGCTTTTCTCTAGGGCGTTTAGAGCCTCCATGCACGCGGCGATGAGGGTGTTAAAGGGATAATTAGGCACGGCCTGATTAAAAATGTCGTGGCATTTTTGCAAAGCGGTATGCACCTTTTGGCGGGCTTGCTTGTCCTCTGCACTTAAGCTGCTTAACTCCATTTTTGGCGCATCGTCGCAAGGCCGTGCTAAAAAGGATTTTTCATAAAAACGGCGTAAAAAGCGCGCCGCTCCCTCTAGGGCTTGGTCGTTCCAATCCAGCTCTTTGTGCGGGGGAGCGACAAAGTGGATGTAGAGCCTTGCAATGTCCGCCCCGTGCTTGTTTAAAATCTCTCTAGGAGTCACGACATTGCCCTTAGACTTGCTCATTTTTGCCCCGTCTTTAAGCACCATGCCCTGCGTGATTAGAGTTAAAAAGGGCTCGTCTAGCTTGACATAGCCCAAATCCCTAAGTGCGCGTGTGAAAAAGCGCGCGTAGAGCAGGTGCAAAATGGCGTGCTCAATCCCACCAATATAGGTATCCACAGCCATCCAATAGGCAAGCTCCTTAGGCTCAAAGGCTTGTTTGTCCCATAAATTTTTGGGCGTGGTGTAGCGCAAGAAATACCAGCTTGATTGGAAAAAGGTGTCCATCGTGTCGGTTTCTCTTTGCGCCTTGCCCCCACATTGCGGACAGGTGCAATCTCTAAAGTTAGGGTGCTTGTCTAAGGGGTTGCCCTCGCCATCGATCACCACATTTTCAGGCAACAAAATAGGCAGGTTTTCTAACTTCTCACACACCAGCCCACAATTAGTACAATGCACCATAGGGATGAGTGCCCCCCAGTAGCGCTGCCTTGAAATGCCCCAATCTTGCAAGCGGTAGTTAATGACCTTTTGCCCCAAGCCCTGCTCTTCAAAAAGCGTGCTTAATTGTTCTTTAGCCTCTGTGGTGCTTAGGCCATTGTAATCGTGGCTGTTTTGTAAAATCCCCTCATCGTTGCAAGGCACTTCTTGCCCCACAATCAAGGGCACAACGCGGATGTTTAAGAGTGTAGCAAACTCGTAATCCCTAGGGTCGCAACCGGGCACGCCCATTAAAGCCCCGCTCCCATAATTTTCTAGCACAAAATTAGCCACGAACACGGGGATGGGCTCTTTTGTGAGCGGGTGGATGGCCTTTAAGGGCAGGGCCACCCCCCTCTTTTCTAACGCCCTCGTGCGCATGTTGGTGTTTTGGATGGCGATGATTTCCTTAGTGGCCATGGGGTCTAAAACGCCCTTGTCTAGCAAGGTTTGCACAAAGGGGTGGCCGGGGGCTAGAGCAATGAAGGTAACGCCATAAAGGGTGTCTATGCGGGTAGTGAAAACCTCTAGGCCTTGAGAGTGTCCTAACAACTCTTGGCTTTTCTCATCGAGGCTAAAACTAAAAGCCATCCCGCTAGATTTACCCATCCAATTTTCTTGCATGCGCAAGACTTGATTAGGCCAGTGCCCCTCTAGAGCTTTTAGCCCCGCTAAAAGCTCTTCCACATAGGCGGTGATTTTTAAGTAATATTGGGGCATTTCCTTTTGCTCCACCAAACAATCACAGCGCCAGCATCGCCCATCGATCACCTGCTCATTGGCTAAAATGGTTTTATCGTGGGGGCACCAGTTTAACCACGCCTTTTTTTGATACACCAAACCTTTTTGATACATTTCGATAAAAAATTGCTGTTCGATCTTGGTGTAATCGGGCGCACAGGTGGCAAATTCGCGCTCTTGGCAAAAAGAAAAGCCTAAAGCTTCAAACTCTTGGCGCATTTTTGCCATGTTTTCATAAGTCCATTTTTTAGGATGCACCCCGTGCTTGATGGCGGCGTTTTCTGCGGGCATGCCAAAAGCGTCAAAGCCCATCGGGTGGAGCACATTAAAGCCCATTTGGCGGGCATAGCGCGCCAAAGCATCGCCGATAGCGTAGTTTCTCACATGCCCCATATGCACCTCTCCGCTAGGGTAGGGCAGCATGCTTAAAATGTATTTCTTGGGTTTGCTAAAGTCTTGGCTTGGCTCAAAGGCGTTCGTTTGCGCCCAAACTTGTTGCCATTTTGTTTCGATTTCTTTAGGGTTATAAGTTTGCATCAGTATTCCACATCTGTATTTTTAATGCTGTCGATCACCAAAAGCACCAAACAAAAGACATTGCTGATCAATGCCCCGATCATTAGGGTATAAGCAAAGATCAAATTATTGAGGATTTGCAAAAAGACAAAGGCGGGCATGAGGTGCAAGAGGGCCACTAGAGAACCACCCATCAGCTCAGAGGCGAATTGTTTTTGCACCCCGATCTTGAGCGTGGTTACAATGAGGTTTAAGGCCATCGCTACAAAGAGAATCACCACATTAGGCTCATACAAAAACCCCGCAATGGAGGTGGTACTCACCAAACTAAAGATTGTGAAAACAACCCGACCCCAGTCCATATCTCTCCTTTGTGGCTAAACCCGCCCATGCTCATACAGACGGCGCAAGCGTTCCTTTTCTTGTTTCTTTTTGGCCTTTTTTAACTCGTTTTCGTGGTAGCGCTCTAAATCAAAGCCTAGCAAAATCGCCACCCTTGGGGCGATGAAAATCGAGCTATAAGTCCCCACAATGGTACCAATCAACATGGGCAAAGAAAAGCCCACCAAGATTTTAGACCCAAAGATGTAGAGCACCAAGAGCACGAAAAACACGGTCAAAGAGGTGAGTAAAGTCCTTGTAAGCGTGCTTGAGATCGCTTCGTTGATGACAAAATTTAAATCGTTCGTGCGCTTGGTGAGCATCCCCTCGCGGATGCGATCAAAGATGATGATCGTGTCGTTGATGGAGTAGCCAATCAGGGTTAAAATAGCGGCGATGACCTCTAGGTTTAAATCAATGTTAAAGACAATTACACTTGTGGCGGTGATGAGGCTGTCGTGCAAGAGCGCGATTACACTAGCCAGCGCAAAACGCCACTCATAGCGCAGACTCACATACAGCATCATCGCAAGGATAGCCAAAACGAGGGACAAAATGCCCTTTTGTTTGAGCTCATCGCCCACTTTGGGCCCCACGCTGTCAAGCTTACGGATTTCAAATTTGCCTAGAGGCTTTAAAATGGTGTCGATCTCCGTGCTTAAATCCTTATGCGCTTTACCCACAGGGATTTTAATCACCACTTCTTTTTCTGAGCCAAAGGCGCTCACCTGCACGCCGCTAAATTGGGCCTCAGTGAAAGCTTGTCGGATTTTGGCGATGGGGGCTTTTTGGGTGAAACGCACCTGGGCCACGCTCCCGCCCGCAAAATCTACGCCCAAATTAAAGCCCTTAAAAAAAATCAAACCCAAACAAGCAAGGATGAGCAATGAGGAAACCCCAAGCCCCCACTTGGAGTACTCCATAAAATTTAAAATTTTAACCCGCTTAAACAGCTCCACTAAGCCCCCCTTTTAGAAACTTGGTTAGCCACGCCAAACCACAACGCCAAATTCTTTTTGCGCGCGAGTTTGGGCAAAATGGCTTGGTAAAAGCCTTGCGTGCCGACAATGGCGGTTAAGATCGAGGCTAAAATGCCAATGCCTGTGGTGAGCGCAAAGCCCTTGATCGAGCCCGTGCCATAGGCGTAGAGCAATAAAGAGGCGATCAAAGAAGTTAAATTCGAATCAAAGATCGCCCTCGAGGCGTTGGCATAGCCCAAATACAGGGCCTGCGCGATGCTCTCATTGGCCCTTAAGCCCTCTCTAATGCGCTCATTGATGATGATGTTTGCATCCACCGCCATTCCCACGGTGAGCACAATGCCTGCCATGCCCGGCAAGGTCAAGGTTGCCCCAAAGATCGCCATCACGGCGATGATTAAAAATAAATTCACCACCAAAGCCACACTGGCGATCACCCCGGCGAGAGCGTAGTAGGCGATCATAAAGACCATCACTAAAATAAAGCCCCCGATCAAAGCCACGATGGAGGTTTTAATGCTATCGGCCCCCAAACTAGGCCCGATGATGCGTTTTTCTAAGACCACAAGCGGAGCGCTTAAAACCCCGCTTCTTAGCGCAATGGCTAAATCGCTGGCCTGCGCGACCGTGAAATCCCCGCTGATTTGTCCGCTACCCCCCCCTATGCGCTCTCTAATGTAAGGCGCGGAATAGACCTTGTGATCCAGCACCACCGCCATGCGCTTGCCGACATTTGCCCCAGAGAAGTCGCCAAAAATCTTAGCCCCCTGAGAATTTAAAGAGAAACTCACCACAGGACGGTTGTCTTTATCATAGACCACCTGCGCGTCTGTAAGCATTTCCCCATCTAAAATGGGAATTGCTTTTAAGAGCAAACGCCCGTAAGCTGCCCCACCCTTGCCTGCATAGGGCAAGACCACGTCGCCCAGCTTTTTGATCTCTTCATCCGTCAAGTTGTATAAATACTCATTCTTTTCTTCATCGACCGCCATCATTTGCAAGTGGGCGGATTTGGTGATCAAATCTTTTGCCCTTTGCTCTTCTTCAATGCTGTCGATCCCGGGCAATTGCACTAAAACCGCATCTTTGCCCTGCTGTAAGACCGTGGGCTCGGCTAGTCCAAATTGATCGAGGCGGTTTTTAATGGTGCTGATGACTTGCACCACGGTTTGTTGTTTGTAAGCCTCGGCTTTTCTAAAAGAGAGGCGCAAGTTGTAATTATTGCCTGTGGTGAAAATCTCCACCCCATCCTTACGCAAATCCTCTAAAATTTTATGCACACTCTTTTCATCGTCCTTGTCTAAGAGCGTGAAATCCACACCCTGCAAGGAGGAGCGCAAATCCTGCACCAAAATATTTTGTTGCTTAAACGCGTAATCGAGTGAGGAGGCGATGGAGGCGTATTTGGTCTTTAAAGCCTCCTGCACCCCCACACCCAGGAGCAAACTAAGCCCGCCCCTTAAATCTAGCCCTAGCGTGATCTTAGGCCCCTTGGTTTGCAAAAAGCTAGGCAGAGAAAAACCCACGCCAAAGATCAGAGCAAAAATAAACGCCAAAAGCCGTGCGTTTAAAACCCGGGACACGGGCTAGCTTTCCTTGCTTTGGGTGTTTTCTTCATCTAATTTATAGGCGACATGGCTTTTAGAAAGTTTGACCTCTGTGCTGTCGTTCAGTCTGACTTTAAAAAAGGTGTTTTCAGGCTTCACCACTTCACAGATGAGTCCGCCCTGCGTTACGATTTTATCGCCTTTTTGCAGGCCTTCAATCATTTCCTTATGCTTTTTGGCTTGCACCCTTTGGGGACGGATGATGAGAAAATAGAAAATCAAAAACAGCACCAATAAGGGCAATAGAGAGGTTAAAATATCCTTGGTTTGATTCATACGCTTCCTTCTGTGGCTGAACGTGTCATTATAACGATTTTTCCTAATTTTTGGCTTTTTGGAATGCCCCTAAAGCCAATAAGTACAGAGTGCCGATGATTCCAGAGGTGATAGAACCTAGTAAAATGGCGATTTTAGACACTTCCATCGCGTCCGTGCTGTTAAAGGCAATGTTGGAGATGAACATGGACATGGTAAAGCCAATGCCTGCGAGCATGCCCGCCCCTAGGATTTGCCCCCAGCTCACCCCATCAGGGCGCTTGGCAATGTGTAATTTTTCGCTTAAAAATGTGATGCCTAAAATCCCTATGGGCTTGCCCACCACAAGCCCCAAGATCACGCCCCATAAAATCTCATCCACATGAAAATCTAAATCCTTGCCAATTTGCACCCCCGCATTGGCTAGTGCAAACAAGGGCATGATGAAGTAAGCCCCATAGGGGTGCAAAATGTGCTCTAAGCGCTCTAAAGGGCTTTGCAGCGACATGGTGGCGTTTTGTAGGTTGTAAAGAGCGTCCCTTTGGTCTTGTTCTAAAGGTTTTGTGGCAGGGTTTTTAAAGCAGCCTTTAAAATGCTCCAGCGCCCTTAAGAAAGCTTGCAAAACTTTAGAGGGTTGGGAAATTTTAATGGGGATTGTAAAAGCCAAAGCCACGGCGGCGATGGTGGCGTGGATACCGCTATTGAGCGTGGTAAACCACAACCCCACGCCTAAGAGTAAATAGGGCCACAAACTTTTCACGCCCAAGCGGTTTAGCACCAACAAGGCCAAAAAGATCAGCCCCGAGCCTACTAGCCACACCAATTTTAAATTTGAAGTGTAAAAAATGGCGATCACCACGATCGCGCCCAAATCATCGGCCACGGCCAAAGTTACCAAAAAAACTTTGAGCGCAGGCGGCACGCGCTTACCCAGTAATAAAATCACCCCCAAAGCAAAAGCAATGTCTGTCGCCATAGGGATTCCAAAGCCATGTGCGCTGTTGGTACCGGCATTTAAACTATAGTAAATGATCCCGGGGGCTAGCATTCCGCCCAAGGCCGCAATGACAGGGAAAGCCGCTTTTTGAAAACCGCACAGCTCCCCATACATCACCTCCCTTTTGATCTCCAAGCCCACGAGCAAAAAGAAAAAGGCCATCAACACATCATCGATCCAGTGATGCACCGAAAAGCCCATAAAAGTTTTGCCAAAGACAATCCCTAGTCTTGTGTGCCACAACTCAAAGTAGTAGGGAGCTAGAAACGAGTTGGCGTAAATCATCGCCCACACAGCGCTCACAAATAAGAAAATCCCTCCAAAGGATTCGCTTTTGACAAAATCTACAAAAATGTTCTTTTTAATAAATTCGGACATGGTTATCCTTTGATCGGTTGCACCTCAACATGCGTTTTGAGGGTATAAATCAGAAAAGCTTGAGCGTTTTGCTGTGGATAGAGCGCGCGCACCTTTTGTAAATACCCCCTCACTTGGGCTCGGTGGGCTGCTTCATTGCCCTGCCCGCTCTTGTAATCTAGGATCGTCAAACCTTGGTTGTTAAAAACGACCATGTCCATGCGTAAAAAATCTTTGCTTAATTGGTGACTCGATTTAAAAGACACTTCCGTAGCAATCCGCCCCCTTAGCAAGCTTTGAAAAGACGACTCTTGCTCTAAAATCTCTAGGCGTTTTAAAAGGGCCTTGGTTGAGACATTTTCAAAGCTGTAATGGTGGTTTAAATAATCTCTGATGGCCACTAAATCCACTTTGTAGCCATAAAACAACTCCAAAGCCTTGTGTAAAGCACTCCCAAACAAGCGGGCGGGGCGGTTGCCCTTCTCCTCTGTGTTGAAATCCGAGATTTTATCGATCTGTGCGCCAAAGGCCTTTTGGTTGCCAAGCAAAGCGGGGCTTTGGTTGGCAAGTGCCGTCATAGCTTCTTTAGGCGCGCGTTGAGGCAATCGCCCCAGCTCTTGACACTCAAAGGAGGCGAGCGCGCTCTCTGTGTCTTTTTGCAAAATGATGAGACTCTCTTTAGCGCGGGTACAAGCCACATACAAGACATTGGTGTGTTCTTGCTCTTGGGCTTGTTTATGCGCTTCTAGGGCAGCTTGATAGCCTTGATCAAAATATTCTCTATTTTTTTGTTTGTAAAACACCTCTTGCTCATTTTGCAGAAGTTTTTGCGTGTTTGGAGGGGATTTGGTGCTTAGGCGGTCCATTAAAATGGCATGCCCAAACTCCATGCCCTTAGATTTGTGAATCGTCATGATTTTTAGACCCACCGTCTCGCTTTGGGCAATTTGAAGGTTTTCTTGCTCTAAAAAATCTAAGAACTCTTGGGGGTTGTTAAACTCCAACGATCGTTCTAAAAAATGGCACGCACTCGGACTATAAAGCTCTAAAATTTGCATGAGATTTAGAATGTGTGCGCTCAAGTGGGGGTTTAAAGGGGGCAACTTGGGCGGCTTGTTTAAAGGCAGGCCACACAACTTAGCCACATGGGCTAAATGGTAGCTTTGTTGCTCGGCCGGGCTTAGGGCGTAGAGCAGGGCGTGGCGTAGGGCCTTGACCTCTTTTTGCGCCAACAAGCTTAAATCTGCGGCGCTCACGATCTGTTCGCCCTTTAAATGGGGGGTTAAAAACTCTTTTAAATCATTGACATCGTCATTCTTAAAGCACAAAATGGTGATGTCTCGAGAGGACACCCCGCTGTCTAAAAGCTTTTGGACGGCTTGCAAGGTGGCGTTTAAAAGGGCTTCTTCCTTTTGCGCGCTGTCTTTATATGCACCCACGCCCACACTCTGCACGCACACATAACCCTTGTTGGCTAAATCTTGGCGTTGTTCGGGCAATTTTTGCACCACATAGCCAGCGATTTTGGGCGCAAAGGTGGCATTCACAAAGCCAAGCACCACCCCCATGCTGCGGTAATTGTGTTCTAAAGATTGGCTAGAAATCTTGGCACAAACACTCTCAAACAGCGCGCTTTTGCTCCCTCTAAAGCCGTAGATGCTCTGCTTAGAGTCGCCCACAAAAAACACACTGCGCTCTCCCCACTTCTGCCCCACTCCCGCTTTGATCTCCTCAATCAAGGGCTCTAAAATGCCAAATTGTAAATCGTTGGTGTCTTGGAATTCATCGATCAAAATGTGCTCGATTTGCCCATCTAGGCGGAAATAAAAAAAGTCCTTGTCGATGACATTTTCCCTAAGTAGGTGATGCACTTTAAGCGTGATTGCGGGGAAATTGAGTCGGTTAGGGTCGTGGCTACGTTCTTGGTAGAGCTTTAAAAAGTACGCAAATTCGTTAAAAATAGCCGCTTCTTTCGCGTTGAAGTACTCTACAATTTTGGCTTTAAGGGCCGGGTTTGCACTGATGGCCTTTTGTGCCCCCACATTTTTTAAAACTTCCAAAACATCTTTAAAGGTTCTGATCTCCCTTTGGCGGGGGATTTTTATAGCCCTGTATTCCTCAAAAATCTCTTGCTCTAGTTGCTTTAAGTCTGTGCTTGGGGGTTTGGGGGAATTAAAACACAGCCCGCTGTAATACAGATCCAAAAAGTTTTTAAGCGCGTGCGCGGCGCTAAAACTGCCACTGTGCGCGAGCAGTAAAAAACAAAAGCGCCTGAGTCTGTGCATGTCTTCAGGGCTTAGGCGGTTTAAAAAGGCGTTGATTTGCTCGTCTAAAGGACACTCGCCCACGCTAAATTGCGCGCCCACGCCCACAAAGTAGCTAAATTTTCTAAGCACCTTTTGGAAAAAAGCATCGATGGTGGTGATGGGCGGGTTTTCTTGTAAAAAATGGGCGTAAATGGCAGGTGCGTCTAAGAGCGCTAGGCGCTCTAGGGACAGGTTGTAATCTTTTTGTAGGACATCTAAAAACTCTTGGGTTTTTGAGTCGGGCTGGTGAGTGGGGTCTTGTTTGTAGTCTCGAGCAGCCACACTGATACAAGCTAGGGTTTTGTGGATGCGCTCGCGCATTTCAGCGGCGGCTTTCTTGGTGAAAGTCAAGGTTAAAATGTGTGCCGGCTTGGCCCCTTCAAAGAGCAGGGCAATGTAGCGCAGGGTGAGAGCAAAGGTCTTTCCGCTCCCAGCAGATGCCCTAAGGGCAAGCCATGCGTGCGTGTGTGCTCTGTGCGTATTCATAACGGGGCATTGTAGCAAAAAATAGGCCTTTTTAAAAGCCTTAACATGTCCATGCTATAATAGAGCCTTTTTGAGATTGAAGCAAAGGGAAAGTGTGCGCTACATTCGGTTTTACAAAGAGTTAAACAATAAAGATGTGTCTTTAGTGGGGGGCAAGAACGCCAGCATCGGGGAAATGTTTCAAGAGCTTGTACCCAGTGGGATTAAAGTGCCCAATGGCTTTGCGATCACCAGCGAAGCGTATTGGTATCTCTTAGAACAGGGGGGCATTAAAGAACAGATTATTAGTCTCTTGGAGGGGGTGGATGCCACCGAATTAGATGTACTCAAAATGCGCTCCAAGCAGATTAGAGAACTCATCTTTGGCACGCCCTTTCCGGCCGATTTGCGCGATGAAATCCTACAAGCCTATAAAATACTGAGCGATGAATACCACATGCGCGAAGCCGATGTGGCGGTGCGCTCTTCAGCCACGGCTGAGGATTTACCCGATGCTTCCTTTGCCGGACAACAAGACACTTATTTAAATGTCAAGGGCAAAACCGAGCTCATCCACTACATCAAGGCTTGTTTGGCTTCGCTCTTTACCGATCGGGCGATCAGTTACAGGGCTTCTAGGGGCTTTGATCATTTAAAAGTCGCTTTGAGTGTGGGGGTGCAAAAAATGGTGCGGGCCGATAAAGGCAGCGCAGGGGTGATGTTTTCCATCGACACTGAAACGGGCTTTAAAGATGCGGTTTTCATCACTTCAAGCTGGGGTTTGGGAGAAAGCGTGGTGGGGGGGCTGGTTAATCCCGACGAGTTTTATGTTTTCAAACCCACACTTTTGCAGGGCAAATATCCCATCATTAAACGCCAATTGGGCGATAAAACAAAAAAAATCGTGTATGCCAGTCGGGGGAGCGAAAGCCCCACCAAGAGCGTGCCCACCACCCCTAAAGAGCAAAACAGCTTTTCTTTAACCGACACCGATTTACTAAGCCTTGCGCGTTGCGCTGTGCTGATTGAAGAGCATTACAGCCAAGAGGCCGGGCAGTACCGCCCTATGGACATCGAATGGGCTAAAGATGGGGATAGTGGGGAGATTTTTGTTGTGCAGGCGCGCCCTGAAACCGTGCAAAGCCAAAGCCTCAAACAGAGTGCTCGGGTGTATGAAAAGCACCGCTTTAAACACCCCGAAGGGCGGGAGGTCTTGCTGACAGGCCGCGCCATAGGCAGCAAAATTGGCGTGGGTAAAGTGCGCGTGATCAACAGCTTGGATCACATGAACATCTTTAAAGAGGGCGAAATCCTCGTAACCGACAACACCGATCCCGATTGGGAGCCCATCATGAAAAAAGCGAGCGCGGTTGTAACTAATCGGGGGGGGCGCACCTGCCACGCCGCTATTGTCGCACGAGAAATTGGCGTACCCACCATTGTGGGCGCACTAGGGGCCACAGAGTTGCTCTACACCGGCATGGAGATCACCATCTCTTGCGCTGAGGGGGAAGTGGGCTACATTTATGCCGGGGCGCACCCTTTTGAAGTGGAGCGCATCGCGCTAGACAACTTGCAAGAGCCCAAGACAAGGATTTATTTAAACATAGGCAACCCTGAAAAGGCCTTTAAGTTCGCGCAACTGCCTAATCATGGCGTGGGGCTGGCGCGCATGGAGCTCATCATGTTAAATCAAATCAAGGTCCATCCGCTGGCCCTAGTGGATATGCAACACAACAAACCCATAGAAAACAAAGACAGAGTGGAAGCGTTGATTGCGGGCTATGAAAGCCCCAAAGATTTTTTTGTCAAAAAAATCGCCGAGGGGATGGGCATGATTTGTGCCGCCTTTTACCCCAAACCCGTGATTGTGCGCACGAGCGATTTTAAATCTAACGAATATGCAAGGATGCTCGGCGGCAGCACGTATGAGCCACACGAGGAAAACCCGATGCTCGGCTTTAGAGGGGCTAGTCGGTATTACTCTGATTTGTATAAAGAGGCTTTTAGCTGGGAGTGTGAGGCGTTGTCTATGGTCAGAGAGCAGATGGGTCTAAGCAACATGAAAATCATGATCCCCTTTTTGCGCACCATTGAAGAGGCCAAAAAGGTCTTAGAGATTTTACGCAAAAACGGGCTCGAGTCGGGAAAAAACGGGCTCGAGCTGTATGTCATGTGTGAATTGCCCATCAATGTGATCTTGGCCGATGAGTTTTTAAACCTTTTTGATGGCTTTTCTATTGGCTCTAATGATTTGACCCAGCTCACCTTGGGCGTAGATAGGGATGGGCAGTTGGTCAGCCATGTTTTTGATGAGCGCAACCCGGCGATGTTAGAAATGTTTAGACGGGCGATTGAGGCGTGCAAAAGGCATGGCAAGTATTGCGGGATTTGCGGGCAAGCCCCCAGCGATTACATTGAGGTGGCCGAGTTTTTAGTCCAAGAGGGCATCAGCTCGCTCTCGCTCAATCCCGATTCCATCATCACCACTTGGAATCGCATCGTGCAGTTAGAAAGCCAACTTTAAAGGGGCTTTTGCTCTCAAGCGCGCTCTATTTGGGGGCAAATTTTTAAAACACGTTTTGGTTTGATCGATCGCTTTTTTAAAACCCACAATCTCAAGTTTTAATCGCCTATGCAGGCGCGCCAAGTTGTGTGTCAAGCTTGCATCAAATTCCCCCATCGCTTTATTGATGTCTAGCACCGCAGAGGCTTGGGCTTTAATGGCTGTTGAGTTGTCGGCAATGCTTTGGAGCAACACATTGATGTTGCTTTCAATCTCGCTCAAAGACTTTTGGGTGCGCTCGGCCAATTTTCTCACTTCATCGGCCACGACCGCAAAGCCCCGTCCGTGCTCACCCGCTCTGGCCGCTTCAATGGCGGCGTTTAGGGCCAACAGGCCAATTTGCGCTGTTTAGAGACATCTTGCAGGCTAGAAGCGGTTTCTTCACAGGGTGTTGGTCTCTTGATGTAGGGCGTGGGCGACATCTAGGGAATGCTGAAGCGAGCCTACGATGCTCTTTTGCCAAGTGTTGATGTTATTGGCCAGTTGTAAAAACCGCCCTAAAACTGGAAGGTGTCCATATGGGCTCTAAAGTCATTGCGCAAATAGATTTCAATGGTGTTGGAATGTTGCGGAAAATGGAATTTAAAAATGGGAAAAGTCGTTGAAATTAGCCCCCAAGTGCTGGAGTTTGGGGTTGATCGCTTGGGCTTAGATATTTTGCGAAATCTCCCGTGCGCGTGCCATCTCTCCCAGCTCGTCTTTGGAGCGCAGATCGATCGCTTCTGGGGCCTTTTGGTTTTTGTGATTTGCGAAGAAAAAAAGTCTTTAAGCCCCTTGTTGAGTGTCCAAATGCCCCCTGTGATCTTGCGATAGAATAGGTAATATGGGGGCACAACCACCACCACCAACAAAAAGCTCAAGACGATCAAGACATAAAGGTAAAATTGTTGGTTGAGATCGCGTCTAATGTCCAAGGCGATTCTGTGCGTGCGTTGCTGCACATTGTCCATATACAGCCCTTGTAGCATCAAGCCCCCAATTTTGCGTTACTGCTTTAGACTGCTGGAGCGAGCGAAACCGAGCTTGAAACGCCTTGCTCTCTTTGTAGTGTTTCACTAAAATTTCAGGGTCTTGGGGTTTATAAAAGGCCACATCTACACTTCTTGCATGTCTTTGAGCTTGGTTTGCTCTGCTTGCTTTGTAAAGTGTTTGGGCTGTTTGACGGCACTCTCGCTTCTAATACCCACACAATGTTAAACGCTCATCAAGAGCTCGCCGGCGTTGTCTAACTTAAAGCCATAAATTGTCTAAAAGCCTTGTAATGCCCACCTTCACCGCCACTAAGATCAGACTCTGATCGGGCACGACTTGCTCTAAAGGCTCAAGTTGGCGGTTACAAAGGCTTAAGTATTGCACTTCAAGCCCCTTTAAAATTTCTTGCCCCAGCGCTAGAAGTTTGGTGCTCTCTCTTGTGCCCGCCTTGTAAGCCTCTTGCATGGCTTGTAGGGCTTGTGGGATTTTCAACGCTTGTTGGCGTTGCTTTGGGCTTAAATAGACATTGCGCGAGCTTAAAGCCAAGCCGTCAAAATCGCGCAAAGTGGGGCAAGCGACCACCTCAACGGGCAAGAATAAATCATCTGCCATGCGCTGTATCATCAAGAGCTGTTGTGCGTCCTTTTGTCCGAAGTAGGCCCTTTTTGGGCGCACTAAGTTAAAGAGTTTTAAGACCACTTGCAACACCCCGCTAAAATGTCCGGGGCGCAAATTGGCTTCAAACCCTAGCAAATCCTTAGGCGGGGTTAGGGTGATGGCCTCTTTAAAGGGGTAGAGGGTTTCTACTTGGGGGGTGAAAACGGCATGCACGCCCGCCTTGGCGCACAGCTTTAAATCTTCTTCTAAAGGGCGGGGGTATTGGTTAAAGTCTTCTTGGGGTCCAAATTGCGTGGGATTGACAAAGATAGACACGAGGATAAAATCATTTTCCGCCTTTGCCCGCTTGATGAGGCTTAAATGCCCGGCGTGCAGTGCCCCCATTGTGGGGACAAAACCAATGTTTTGCGCGGGCAGGGCTTTTAAATCCGCCGGGGTTTTAAAAATTTGCATGTTCTAGACTTTCTAAAATTTGGATGGCCATTTCTCTAGGGTCTTTGTGGTTGTAAATGGGGCGGCCCACCACTATAAAATCCGCTTTTGCATTCTTAGCATCTTGCAGGGAGCCCACGCGCTTTTGATCGTGCGCCTCTTGCAAGTTGGGGCGTATGCCCGGGGTGAGGGTCAAAAAGCTGGAGTTGGTGGCTTGTTTAATGGCTAGACTTTCAAAAACCGAGCAAACCACGCCATCTAGCCCGCTGTTAAAGCACAACTTGGCTAAATGCAAAGCGTGTTTTTGCAAGGGAGCGTTATACAGGCTTTGGCTTTGGGCTTCATCTAGGCTTGTAAGCAGGGTAACGCCTAAGATTTTGGGGCGCTGTTTTAAGCCTTGTATTTGCTCCATCACCGCTAAAAGGGCGGGTGCGCCGCTACTAGCATGCAAGGTCAGCAACTCCACGCCCAAATGGGCGCACTCTAAAACAGCGGTCGCCATCGTGTTGGGAATGTCGTGCAATTTTAAATCTAAGAAAACCCTAAAACCCATGTTTTGGATTTCTTGGACAAAGCTAGGGCCTTGGCGCACAAACGCCCTCAAACCCACTTTAACGAGCAACTTCAAGCCCTTTAAGCTTTCAAGCAAGTTTAAACACGCTTGTTTGGAGTCTAAATCCAAGGCCAAACACAATTGCATAACGCCCCTTCAGCCAAATATTAAGACAAAACGCTATTATAACACACTCCAAACAAGGATTGTATTTGCGAAAGAGTGTTTTGATCGCTGGTCCATGCGTGATCGAGAGCGCGGAAGTCTTAGAAGAGATCGCCTTAAAGTTGCGCCCCATCGCCCTAGACCCCAAAGTGGATTTTTATTTTAAGGCTAGCTTTGACAAGGCAAACCGCACGAGCCTAGAAAGTTACAGAGGGCCCGGGCTACAAAAGGGCTTAGAGATGCTAGAGGGCATTAAAACTAAGTTTGGCTATAAAATCTTAACCGACATCCATGAGAGCGCGCAGGCGGGGGCGGTGGCTGAGGTTGCCGATGTCTTGCAAATCCCCGCCTTTTTGTGCCGCCAAACAGATTTGATCGTGGCGGCCGCCAAGACCAAAAGCGCGATCAACATCAAAAAAGGGCAATTCATGCACCCAAGGGACATGCAGTTCAGCGCCCTAAAAGCCTTGAATACCCGCGCCAAAAGCAAATACGAAAAGCCCACTTACCCCGCGTGTTTAGAACACGGGATTTATTTATGTGAGCGGGGGGTGAGCTTTGGGTATGGCAATTTGGTCGTGGATATGCGCTCTTTAGTCATCATGCGCGCCTTTGCTCCCGTGATTTTTGACGCGACTCACAGCGTGCAAATGCCCGGAGCAGCGGGGGGCAAGAGCGGCGGGGAGCGCGTGTTTGTGCCCTATTTGGCTAAGGCAAGTGCGGTTGTGGGCGTGGATGGGTTTTTTATGGAGACGCACACCAATCCCGAGGGGGCACTAAGCGATGGGCCAAACATGATCCCTATATCAAGGCTCTTGCCTTTGGTGCAAGATTTATTGGTCTTGCAAGAAATCAACGCTTCATTAAACAACACATAAAGGATCAGAATGCATCGAGTCTTAGAGGGGCAACTTGTCTTAAAAGGGAGCGAAAAGGTCGCCGTGCTGGCCGCGCGCTTTAACCACCTAATCACCGATCGCCTCGTGGAGGGTGCACTAGATTGCTTTAGGCGGCATGGGGGAGATTTAAAGAATCTCACCTTAGTGAAAGTGCCCGGAGCATATGAATTGCCCTTTGTGCTAGATAAACTTTTGAGCTCTAAAAAATACGATGGCGTGTGTGTTTTGGGGGCGGTGATTAGAGGGAGCACGCCGCATTTTGATTATGTGAGTGCAGAGGCGACTAAGGGCATTGCCAACACGACTTTAAAATATGGCTTGCCCGTGAGCTTTGGGCTGCTCACCACAGACAACATCGAGCAAGCGCTTGAAAGGGCGGGCACAAAGGCGGGCAACAAAGGGGCGGCGGCGATGGATACCCTCATCGAACTTCTTAGTCTTTACAGCGCGTTTTAATGGCGACTCGTAGCCAAGCTAGGGAGGCGGTGGCGGGCTTGCTCTATGCCTTTGATAGCGGGAACACAGACATTCTTAATGCCGCCCCCACGCTCTTAGAAGAAAAGAAAATTAGAAACGCCCAGCAGCGCTTTGCCCTAGAGCTTTTAGCGGGGGTGTTGGCGCGCGTAGAAGTGCTGGATAACGCCTTGCAACCGCTTTTAAAGGACTGGGATTTAAAGCGCATCGGGTGCATGGAGCGCGCGATTTTGCGCTTGGGGGCTTACGAGATTTTACACACCCCAACCAAACCTGCGGTGGTGATCAATGAGGCCATTGAGCTTGCCAAAGTCTATGGGGAGGACAACGCCCCAAAATTAGTCAATGCCGTGTTAGACCATTTGGTAAAGGCGAGTCGCTAAAACTCGCTAAGAGTCGCTGATGGTGCAGGCATACATGCCAAAGAGCAAGAGCAACCACGAAATATAAACATAAGACATTAAAAACCACAGAATCGACACCGAGCCGTACAATTCGTGGTAAGTGTCGCTAAACAGGACATAGTAGACAAAGCCCCATTTCATTAAGCTCCAGCAAATGCTTGTAACAAAGCTCCAAAAGAGGGGGGTGATGGGGCGTTTAAAGGTTTTATTTGTGGGGATGATGAAGAGTAAATAAAAGAAAAGATAAGCACCTAGCCAGTGCAACAATGAGAGTAACCAGCCCTGCACTAGGCTTTGCATCTCTAGGTCGTAAAATAAAATCAAGGGCAGCACCAAAATAAAGACAATGCCCGTGCCAAACCCCCAAAAGACAAAAATCTGCCTTCCCCTAAAGTTGAAGTAATCTCTAGGTTCGGCGTTAAAAATCTTAGAGGCGATGTAGCGGTAGTTTTCACAGAATAAAAAGAAGGCGATGGCGATGGAGGTGATTTCCACAACTCCGAGCGCGCGGTCATTTTGGGTGAAAGACTTGAATAATGAACGCGCCATTTTCATGAAGTCAGGGCTATCGGGCAAAAAGAATCGTTCGACAGGGAAGGCTTTGGCAAAGGGGTCGACAAAAGCAAGAGCGATGAACAATAAAATGGGCGAGAGCGATAAAATCGTGTAAAAGCTCAAGGAAGAGGCGTAGTAAAAGATAATGGGCACCTCTTCAAAACAGCGTTTTAGGCGTGCGCTTAAAAGGTGGTTACACGCATAGACACAACCTAAAATCCCCTCCCACATTTGCGCTAAGGCTTCTAAAAGCCTTTTACCCATCGCAACTTGTGGCGATGGTAAAGCCGTAATTGGCAAGCATTTCTAAGTCTTTCTTGGGCGCGTCCCCCTTTGTGGTTAAGTAATCGCCCAGCACAATCGCATCCACCCCGCAATCAAAAATCTCTTTTTGCTTCGCGCCAAAAACCACCTCTCTGCCCCCAGCGACCATTAATTTTGTTTTGGGCAAAAACTCTTTGGCAAGAGTCAAGCACTCCAAGGCCTCCTCAGCGTCCATCACGCTTTCTTTAATGGGTAAAGAGGGGCTTGGGATGAAAAAGTTAATGGGTGTGGTGGCAGGGGTTAAAGATTGCAAAGTACGCAATAAATCGATGCGATCATTAAAACTCTCGCCCAGCCCAAAAATCCCCCCCGAACACAAAAGCAAGCCCGCTTTTAGCGTGTTTTCGCAGGTTTCAAAGCGTTCTTCCCATGTGTGGGTGGTGCAAATTTGAGAAAAGAAGTTTTGGGAAGTTTCTAAATTGTGGTTGTAGCTGTCTATGCCATGCTTTTTGAGGTGTTTTAAAGACGGCACATCCGCACGCCCACAACAAGCGATGAGATGCAAGTGGGGCACTTCCTTTTTAATGCTTTGGGCTAAATTAGCGATGTACTCACATTTTTGATCGTCTAAGCCCCGTCCAGAAGTGACTAAACAAAAGCCCAAAGCCCCTAAAGAGTGTAGGTATTTGGCTTCTTCTAGGACTTCTTCGGTTTTTTTGTATTTGTAACGGCGGATTTTGCCCTGATGGTGAGCGCTTTGCGTGCAGTAGGCGCAATCTTCAGGGCAATCCCCACTGCTGACATTTGAAATCGAACATAAAAAAATCTCTCGCATAGGTGTAACCTTTATGGTGGCAAGAGAGCCAAAGAATCGAACTTTGCAGCGCCTAGACACCTAAACGCTCTGTGGGTTTGAAGCCCAAGGCACACACCAGTGTTGCACGCTCTCCGAACGCTTGATAGGGAAGCCACGCTTCCCTGTGTCAAAAGGGTTAAGAGATTAAAAGCTCACCAAATAGCGCCAGTAGAACACAAAATCACGCTGCAAAGTGGCTTGATAGGGGTAGCCGGTGGGGACATTTAAAGCAGTGTAGTAGTGAGTGGCGATGGTGGGGATTTTAATCCCCACTTCAAAGCCATTGTGTTTGGTGCCAAAGCGGATGCCACCATTGACAAAGACATTAAAACTCGACACTCTGAGGTGCCCGCCATAAATTTGCACCAAGCTTTTATAATAGCCATTCATGGGCCCAAAAGAAGACCCGCCAATGGCTAAACCGGCAAAAAAGCCAAAGTGGAAGTTTTCTTTGTTAAACCTTTTGGGGTTAAAGAGCACATCCGTGCCGATGCCATAGGCGAAGATATTTGTAGGCTTGTAGGTGGTACCCTCCCACGCGTTAATATTACTGATATTTCTGTAATAGCGGTAATTGGAGGCTGCATAGTCAAAAAAGCCATAGTAACGCAACCCAAACTCGGGCAACTTTTTAAAGAAGTGCTTATACCCCGCCACAATGCCAAACCCATTTGTTACGTGTTCTTGGGCATTTAAAGCCCCTTTAAAGTGGTGGGTGCCCATGTCCCCCCAACTAATTTTGCTATTCGTTTCTAAGCGGTTACCATCACACTGCGCACTGCTCGCACAACCCTGCTCAGTGGAGGTCATCATGCCTAGCTGGTAGTCTGCGCCCACAAAAAAGGCGTTCCTCTCTCCATGTCTAGTTGTGCCCACACGCACCCTAGCAGGGATGGTCTTTTGTGCCTCTTGCTTAGGCAGAGGCGTTTGCGCTTGTGTTGCTTGGCTGGGCGCAGGCGCTGGACTCTGTGTCGTGGAAGCAGGTGCGGGGGGCTTTTGCATTTGCACCGCTTGGCTGGGCTCGGGTGTCGGGCTTTGTACCGGCTTTGGCTCGTCTGCCGCACCTAGTAGGGCTGTCGCTAAGGGGATGGCCACAATCGTTCTTTTCATTTAGATTCCTTGCAATTTTAATGGATTTATAGAGCCATTATTCTAGCATAATGGCGTTAATAAAAAACATAAAAAACACAGAAACAAGCGATAAAAAAATAATGTTACAAAAACAATTTTTATAGCAATGGCACAAGTGCCATTGCTTGGCTTGCTAGAGGTGGGCTTTCACCTGTCCAAACAAAGCGCTAAAGGCAGGGGCATCGTTCATCGCCATGTCGGCGAGGATTTTGCGATCCAGCTCAATGCCAGCACTTTTTAAAGCGTGCATGAAGCGGGAATAACTGGTGTTGTGCATGCGACAAGCGGCGTTGATGCGCACGATCCAAAGGCTTCTAAATTCGCGCTTTTTCTGTTTGCGGTCTCTAAAGGCGTAGCATAAGCTGCGCTCGATTTGCTCTTTAGCTTTTCTAAAGTGCTTCCTGCGCCCGCTATAAAATCCACGGGCAAGCTTTAAAATTTTCTTGTGGCGGCGGCGGCGCACCACACCTGTTTTGACTCTCATACTTTTCCTTTTCTCTTTGACCTAGTAGGTGTTGTTAAACTTGCCCTCTTTAGCTGACGCTTTGAGGGGGAAAACTTAGGGCTTATTGACACAAGAGCCCGGCCACAGAGCGCAAATTTGTAGAATGCACATAGTGGGGGGCGTTTAAATTCGCTTTTCTTTGCGGGCTTTTTTTGGTTAAAATGTGGCTTTTAAAAGCACTGCCCCGCTTGATGAGATTTTTTTTCACCCTGAAGCGTTTGGCCGCTCCACGGTTGGTTTTCATCTTCGGCATGGTTCTCCTTTCTTAAAATTTATTTCTTTTGGGGGACAAACAGCCACATGACAAAACGCCCCTCTGTCTTGGGCTCTTTGTCGGCGTTGGCAATGTCGCTCATCATTTCGCCCACTTTTTGCAAGACGGCTAGCCCCGCTTTGGGGTCGTTGTTCTCCCGCCCCTTAAGCACGACCTTAAATTTCACATGCTTGCCCGCCTCGATGAACTCCCTAGCGTGCTTGACCTTATAATTGATGTCGTTTTGCGCGATCTGCGTGGAAAGCTTGATCTCTTTGATCTCAATCTGCTTTTGTTTCTTTTTGGCTTCCTTTTGCTTTTTCTCACTTTGGTAGCAAAACTTGCCATAGTCCATGACTTTACACACGGGGGGTTTTGCGCTCGCTGAGATCAGCACTAAATCTAGCCCCCGGCTGTGGGCGATCTTTAACGCCTCGCTTGAAGAGATGATCCCAAATTGCTCGCCTCCATCGCCCACACAGCGCACTTCTTTAAAGTGGATCGCCTCGTTTAACAACACATCCTTACTCAAAAACTAACCTCTTGCATTTTTGCCTCCATCTGTTGTATAAATTCTGTTTTGCTTAGGCTGTATTGTTGCCCCAAAGCGCGATCGCGCACAGCCACGCTATTTTGCGCCACCTCTTGCTGTCCTAGCACCGCAATGAAGGGGATTTTCTGTTTCTCAAGAGTGCGGATGCGCTTACTCAAGGTTTCGTTTTTATCGGCTAATTGCACAAAAAAGCCCTTTTCTACTAGGTCGGTTTGTAAGGCTTTGGCGTACTCTAGCTGGTCGGATGACACGGGCACTAAAGCGATTTGCACGGGAGCGATAAAGAAGGGGTAATTGCCCCCATAGTGTTCGGTTAAAATCGCAATGAAGCGCTCAAACGAGCCTAGGATCGCCCTGTGGATCATCACGGGTCTTTCCTCTTGGTCTTGCTCGTTGGCATAGCTCAAGTTAAACCTTTCGGGTAAATTCATATCCACTTGCACGGTCCCGCATTGCCATTTGCGCTTGATCGCATCGGTGATCTTAATGTCGATCTTGGGCCCATAAAACGCCCCCCCGCCCGCATCGATGCCAAAGGAGATGTTCTGCTCCTCTAGGGCTTCTTTGAGGGCTGTGGTGGCTTGCTCCCAAATGTGCGCCTCCCCAATGTGTTTTTCTGGCTTGGTCGAAAGCTCCATTTCATAGCTAAAACCAAAGACCTCCATGACTTTTTTCGTAAATTCTAAAATCGCCAGCACCTCGGCCTTGATTTGGTTAAAACGGCAAAAAATGTGCGCATCGTCTTGGGTAAATTCGCGCACCCTTAAAAGCCCGTGCAAGACTCCGCTTTTTTCGTGCCGATGCACCACGCCGTATTCGTAAAAACGCAAGGGCAAATCCTTATAAGAGCGCAGGGCGTGTTCATAGACTTTAATGTGCCCCACACAATTCATGGGCTTGATGCCGTACTCCACTTCGTCAATCGTGGTGAAGTACATATTTTCTTTGTAGTTTTGGTAATGCCCGCTGGTTTGCCACAAAGAGCTTTTTAAAATCTCAGGCCCGCGCACAGGCTCGTAGCCGTATTTTAAAAGGGCTTTAGAAAGCAGATTTTCAATCCTTTGGCGCAAGCGCATGCCGTTAGGCAACCATATAGGCAAGCCCGCCCCCAAGTCTTCATTAAAGCAAAACAGCCCCAACTCTTGCCCTAATTTGCGATGATCCCTCTTTTTCGCCTCTTCTAACTGAAACAAATATTCTTTTAAGGCTTCTTTGCTCGCAAAGGCGATGCCATAAATCCTTTGCAACATTTCGGCATTCTCATCGCCCCCCAAATACGCCCCGGCTAATTTGGTGAGTTTAAAGTGCTGGAGCAACCCTGTGTGGGGCAGGTGCGGTCCTCTGCAAAGGTCCTCAAACTCCCCTTGAGAATACACGCTAAAAGAATCCCCCGCAATCCTTGACATGACGGCGTGCTTTAAGGGATCGTCTTTAAACTTCTCCAAAGCTTCTTTACGGGTCATGGTACTTTTGGTGATGGGGTGCTTATTTTTAGCGATGGCGCGCATGCGCTCTTCAATGCGTTCTAAATCCTCTTCGCTGATTTTAGAAGAGGTCTTAAAATCGTAATAAAACCCCTCTTGTACCACAGGGCCCACAAAAAATTGCGCATCGGGGTAGAGTTGTTTAATCGCTTGCGCCAACAAATGGGCGCAAGAGTGGCGGATGATCTCTAGGGCTGGATCGTTGTCGCCAAAGTAAATCGCCTCGCCCTCTTGTGTTGCTAAACTCTGCAAATCATAAATCTCCCCCTCTTTCCTAACGCCTATTTTCTCTGCCAAATCAATCCTTAACTAGCACCCGCTTGAGCCAAAACCGCATTGCACTTGCCGATCCACTTTTTCCGCCTGTGGGCCGTCCATGGGTTGCAAACACCCACACAAACACAACGCAAAGACAAGACTAAAATAAGTGCGCATATCTGCCTAAAATTTTACAAAAAACTGCCCTAATTTTGCCACATTAAATATAAACCTTTGTTTAAAAAAACGCCCTCTCTAAGTTGATTTTAGCCATTGTTTTGTTAGAATTTGGGGGAAATTTTTTAGAAGGGGTGTTTGTGGATGAGCAAAAACAAAAGGCAATAGAATCTGCCATTAAACAGATCGATAAAGCCTTTGGCAAGGGGGCTTTAATGCGCTTGGGCGATCGAGAGGTCGAACACATTGAGGCCATTTCTACGGGCTCTTTAGGGCTGGATGTGGCTTTAGGCATTGGGGGCGTGCCTAGAGGGAGGATTGTGGAAATTTATGGGCCCGAGTCGAGCGGTAAAACGACTTTGACCCTGCATGTTGTGGCGCAGGCGCAAAAAAACGGGGGGGCGTGTGCCTTCATCGATGCCGAGCACGCTTTAGATGTGCAATACGCGAAAAAGTTGGGGGTGGATACGGATAATTTACTCATCTCCCAGCCCGACACGGGCGAGGAAGCCCTAGAGATTTTAGAAACTTTGGCACGCACGGGGGCGGTGGATGTGATTGTGGTCGATTCAGTGGCCGCGCTCACGCCCCGCGCCGAGATCGAGGGAGACATGGGCGATCAGCATGTCGGTTTGCAAGCCCGCTTGATGAGCCAAGCTTTGCGTAAAATCACGGGCATTTTGCATAAGATGAACACGACCTTGATTTTCATCAACCAAATCCGCATGAAAATCGGGACAATGGGCTATGGCAGCCCTGAGACCACCACAGGGGGCAATGCCTTAAAATTCTATGCGAGTGTCCGGATCGACATTCGGCGCATCGCCACACTCAAGCAAAACGAACAGCCCATCGGCAATCGGGTACGAGTCAAGGTGGTGAAAAACAAAGTCGCCCCACCCTTTAAAGAGGCCGAATTTGATGTGATGTATGGCAGTGGAATCAGCTTTGAGGGCGAGCTCATCGATTATGGCGTGAAGTTAGACTTTGTGGAGAAAGCGGGGGCGTGGTTTAGCTACCAAGATAGAAAACTCGGGCAGGGCAGAGAGGCGGCCAAACTTGCGCTCAAAAACGACGCAGAGTTGGCCCAAGAAATCGGGGAGAAAATTAGAAATAAACTTTGTGAGCGCCCCGGTTTAGCAGAGCCCAACACGCCCAGTGCCCCTGAAGAAGTGGATTAAGGAATTTAGTGTGGCAAGTGTGGCAGTGGCTTTATGCTTATCGCGGGCTTGTGATCATTTTTGGGCTGATCGTGGCCCTAGGGGTGTATGTGGGTTGCTTACTTTTTGGAGATAATTCGCTAGAAGTGCTTTTACAGCTTAAGCACCGGCAAGTCGCTTTGTATGAAAGGGTGCAAAACTTGCAATACGAAAACGCCAAGTTGCAAAAACAACTTTTTGAGCTCAAGGGGTTAGAGCCTCCAAAAAATGGACTGTTTTAATGTCTAAATGGTGGGTGTTTTTATTGCTCGGGGCTTTGATTGCTAGAGAGGACCCCTTTGAGCCTTCTAAAAATGCAAAGCGTATGGGGCTGGGCGATGAAGTGCCCGATTACTTTAGGTATGTGAATGTCAATTTACCCAGCACCGCTAGAGTGCTGACAAAAGTTACCCTGACTTATAAAAATTTGGACGCTTCCACACACACCCAAAGCATGGATGTCAATCAGCGAATCGATTGGCATTACCCCATCAAGGTGACTCAACAAGCGGCGATTCTAGGCCAAGAGGACAAGATTTTTCGCATCGCAGATTACGATTTTTGGATACACGAAAACAAGCTTTACCTACGCACTTCAGATAAAATTCAACGATCTTTTATACTCATCAACCCTTATAGGATTGTCATCGACACCGACAGAGATGAAAAAGATTTTAGACAACAGGTAGAGGTGCATGAAAAATATGTCAATAACATTTCCATAGAGACCCACGATCGTTTTTACCGCTATTTCATTGTCCTAGATGGGCAGTACCAATACAAGGTCGAGCAAAAAAATAACTATTTAGTGATCGGCCTGCACTAATTTCACAAAGATTATCAAGGATGAAACATGTCTGTTACGACTAAATTTGTTTTTATTACGGGAGGGGTGCTTAGTTCCTTAGGCAAGGGCGTGGCTTCTAGCTCTTTGGCGCATTTGCTGAAAATGTGTCATTTTGAAGTGGATATGTTAAAGATCGACCCCTACATCAACATCGACCCGGGGACGCTCAGTCCCTTTGAGCATGGCGAGGTCTTTGTCACCGCTGATGGGAGCGAAACAGACCTAGACATCGGGCATTACGAGCGCTTTTTAAATGAAGACTTTTCCAAAGAAAACAACTTCACCACCGGGCAGATTTATTTAAGCGTGATTGAGAAAGAAAGGCAGGGGCAGTACTTAGGCAAAACGATCCAAGTGATCCCGCACATCGTGGAGGAGATCAAAGAGCGGATTTTAAAGCTAGGACAGGGCAAGGACTTTTTAATTGTGGAAGTGGGCGGCACGGTGGGCGACATTGAAGGCATGGTCTATTTAGAAGCCATCAGAGAGCTAAAAAGCGCTTTGGGCTCTGAACAAGTCGCCAATATCCATGTAACCCTTGTGCCCTTCATCGCCACGAGCCAAGAGCTCAAAACCAAGCCCACACAACACTCCATCATTGAATTGCGCCGCTTGGGCGTGAGCGCGAATATCATTTTAGCCCGCTGTAGCCAAGACTTGAGGGCAGATTTAAAAGCCAAGATCGCGAGCAGTTGCGATGTGCCCGTGCAAAATGTCATCCAAGCCAAAGACGCGCCCAGCATTTACGCCTGTCCGGCTAACTATTTGCAAGAGGGTTTGTTAGACGCGATCTTTAGACATTTTGGCATCCAAGCCACTCTAGACAAAAGGCAATTAGAGTTGTGGGCGGATTTGGTGCATAACATTTTAAACCCCCAAAGAACCCTAAAAATCGCCTTTGTGGGTAAGTATGTGCATTTGAGCGAGTCGTATAAGAGCTTTTTAGAGAGCATGGTCTGCGTGGGGGCGCACTTAAAAGTCAAGATCGACCCTATCTTGATCGACAGCGAGGAACTTGAGCTTAAGAGCACTGAGAGCGAGACAGAGCTTAAAGCCAGGGTGGCGCATCGCTTACAAGACATGGATGGCATCTTAGTGCCCGGAGGCTTTGGCTCAAGGGGAGTTGAGGGCATGATCAGCGCCATCACCTACGCTAGGGAATCTAAAAAACCCTTTTTTGGGGTGTGCTTAGGCGCGCAACTCATGGTCGTGGAATTTGCCCGCCATGTTTTGGGCTTAAAAGGGGCGCACTCGAGTGAATTTGATGAAAACGCCCCGCATAAGGTCATCGACCTATTAGAAAGCCAAGCCCACACCACACATAAGGGCTCGAGCATGCGCCTTGGCACACATAAAATCACGCTTAAAAAAGACTCTCTCATCGCCAAAGCCTACAACACCCTAGAAGTGTATGAGCGCCACCGCCACCGCTACACCATCAACCCCGCCTATTTAGAGGACTACGCCAAACACGGCCTAGAGGTCGTGGGGCAAAGCTTCGATCACAGCCAAAATCTGACCGAGGCAATGGCCCTGAAAGATTACCCTTTCTTTGTGGGCGTGCAATACCACCCTGAATTCACTTCACGGCTCATTGCCCCCAATCCGCTCTTTAAGGCATTCGTGCAAGCTTGCATGTAATGCCCTTTATCGCCGAGGTTTTTACGCCCAAAGCTCCCATTAAGGCGGCTAAATTTGTCGCCCAAAGCCTAGCCTGCTCTTTAAAGCAAGCCCAAAGTTACATCGATCGAGGGCGTTTAACCACCCTAAGCGGTCAAAGGCTTAAAAAGGCGCAAATCTTAAACGGACCCGTGCGCTTGCTCTTTTTTAAGCCCACTTCTTGCCCTGAATTTGCCCCCATTTTCACCACCCCCTATTTTGCCCTTTATTTTAAGCCCAAAAATCTTTACAGCCATCCTAAAAACTACACCACGCACAGCCTTTATGAAAGCATTTACGCCAACAACCCCCACGCCCGCCTCATTAACCGCCTAGACTATGAAACCAGCGGGCTTGTTTTAACCAGCCAAACCAAAGCGCACGAGAAGCCCTTAAGGGAGTTGTTTAGCTCTAGGCAGGTCGTGAAGACCTATGCCGCCTTAGTGCAAGGCGATTTACGGGCGTATGCCAGTGGGGCGTTTAGCGTGGTGTTGCCAATTGTTGAGCCTTCTAGTATAAGGGGGGATTTAGGCGTGCGCTCCAAAATTGGCAAACAAGGCAAATTCAGCGCCACCACCATAGAAATCCAAAGCTACGACCCCAAGGCCGACCAAACCCACTTAAAAGTTACCCCCCTAACGGGGCGCACCCACCAAATCCGCTTGCACTTAAGCGCGTTGGGTTACCCCCTTGTGGGCGAACCGCTCTACATTGAGGACAACCACGCAAGGGCGTATTTAGACGCGAAAAAGGCGGACTTTTTAGGCGCATTTGGGCGCTATAAAACTGAGTTAGCTCTAGAAGCGGTGGGCTTAAGCTTTAGCCTGTATGGCTTGCACTACCACTTGCGCCTAAACTAGGCGTTTTGAGCTGCCTTTTCTAGCCCGCTCAAATGCCAAATGCCAAAGGACACCCCCCACACCAGCACAAACAAGCCCACCAAGTAAAAGCCCAAATCCCCAAAGTCCAAATGCTGAATAAAACCCAAAACCCCGCTAAACTCCCAGTGCAATTTTTCGCTTAACACTTGAAACAGTTCGATCAGCCCGATGAGCAACGCCACCAACACGCCTAAACTTGTAATGGTGATATTGTAATAAATCTTACGCAAGGGGGTTTTAAACGCCCAGTCGTAAGCCTTCACCATAAAAACCCCATCGCAGGTGTCAAACAAGCTCATGCCCGCTGCAAACAAGATAGGCAGGGCGAGCATGCCTAAAAAACTCACTTTAATCGCGCTGCTAGAGAGGGCGAGTAGGGCGATTTCGCTGGCTGTGTCAAAGCCTAACCCAAACAACAACCCAATGGGGTAGATGTGCCAACTCTTAGAGATAAAAGCAAAGAGGGGTTTAAAAAAGCGGTTTAAAAGCCCGCGCTCTTGCAAAAGTTGCTCTAAAGCTTCTTGGTCGTAGTGGGCGTTGTGGCGGGTGCGCTTAAAGACCCTAAATAAATCTATTAGAATCACGCCGTTTAAAATCCCCACCACTAGCAAGAAAAGGCCAGACACCAAAGTCCCCACCACCCCGCCGATCTGTGCGAGCATGGGCGTGTGCTCTTTTGCCCAGTGTAAAGCTAAAGCTGTAACAATCGTCATCACAATCACCACGCTAGAGTGTCCCATAGAGAAGTAAAAGCCCACGCCCATAGGGTTTTGCTTTTGTTGGGAGAGTTTGCGGATGGTGTTGTCGATGCAGGCGATGTGGTCGGCATCAAAGGCGTGCTTTGTGCCTAAAAAGTAAGCCGTGAGAGCCGCGCCGTAAAAAACGGGGTTATGCGCCAAAACCAGCAACACCAGCCCCAAAATGTGTAAAAATAAAACTGCTAACGCATAGGGTAGCCACAAACGCATCACAAAACCTTATTTTTCTAATTTTAGTAACATCGCCATTCTAGCACAAATGGGTATATTTCAGCTAAATTTTAGAAAAGCTAGGATAGAATACCCGCTTTTAGGTTGAATGACTTAAAAGGGCTTATAGCTCAGGTGGTTAGAGCGCACCCCTGATAAGGGTGAGGTCAGAGGTTCAAGTCCTCTTAAGCCCACCATCTTTAAACTCTCTTTGGGGGATTAGCTCAGCTGGGAGAGCGCCTGCTTTGCACGCAGGAGGCCAGCGGTTCGAGCCCGCTATCCTCCACCATCCCATCAATCAAACAAAAAGTGTTTTATCGGGTTTAACTTCAAAACCTCGTAAGTCTTAGGTGTGGCGACTCGCCCTTTGGCTGTGCGCTCTAAATAGCCATTTGCCAGCAAAAAGGGCTCAATGACTTCTTCAAGCGTGCTTTCATCTTCGTGCATGCTCGCGGCAAGTGTGTTTAGCCCCAAAGGCCGCCCCTTAGCCCCCACAAGCAGGTTTAAATAGCGTAAATCTAAGCTGTCTAGTCCGTGTATATCCACACCCAAAGCTTCTAGGGCATGCTGTGTGGTCTTTAAATTAATTTGCATTTCATTAAAGCTATCCGCAAAGTCGCGCACCCGTTTTAACAGGCGTAAGGCAATGCGGGGCGTGCCCCGACAGCGTTTGGCGATTTCTAAACTTGCGGGCGGCTCAATGGGTTTTTTGAGCTTCAAGCTGGCTTGCGTGATGATGGCTTGCAACTCTTCAATGCTGTAAAACTCCATGCGAAAATGCATGCCAAAGCGATCTCTTAAGGGGTTGCTTAGCATCCCCGCCCTTGTGGTTGCTCCAATGAGCGTGAAGGGGGCTAAATCGATCTTGATCGTCTGTGCCGCTGCCTTAGAACCGATGATGATGTCTAGCCTAAAATCCTCCATAGCCGGGTAAAGCACCTCTTCAATCGCTGGGCTCAAGCGGTGGATTTCGTCAATGAATAAAATTTCTTGGGGTTTTAGGTTAGTAAGCAGGGCAGCTAAATCCCCTGTCTTTTCAATCATAGGGGCGGTTGTAACCTTAATGGGGGTGTTTAATTCTTGAGCGATGATGTGGCTTAAAGTGGTCTTGCCAAGCCCGGGCGGTCCAAAAAATAAAATGTGATCTAGCGTGTCGCTGCGCTTTTTCGTGGCGTTGATGGACACTTGCAAGAGTTTTTTTAAGGGTTCTTGCCCAATGTATTCCTGCCATAAATGCGGTCTTAGGCTGATGTTTTCTTGCTCTTCAAACTCCAGCTTTTCTAAATCCACCACCCGATCCATCAATAACTCTCATCGGCACTAGGAAAATGCCCCGCTTGGATGTCGGCGACATAGCGTTTTAACGCCTCTTGAATCAAACCCGCCCCATCTAAATAAGTGCGCACAAACTTAGGTTTAAAGGCTGTGAAGAGGCCGAGCATGTCGCTAAAGACTAAAATCTGTCCATCGCAACCCGCCCCGCTGCCTATGCCAATGGTGGGGATTTCTAGCTTTGCGCTAATTTCTTGTGCCACATTAGCCACCACGCCCTCTAAGACGACTAAGCTAGCCCCTGCCTCTTGCACGCTCAAAGCGTCCTCTAAGACTTTTTGCGCACTCTGCGCGCTTTTGCCCACAATTTTATAGCCCCCCACGCCCCGCACACTTTGGGGCAACAGCCCCACATGCCCGATGACCGCCACGCCCTCACTCACTAATGCCTTGATGATGGGGGCCTTTTTGACTCCCCCCTCTAATTTCACGGCATCGGCTAGGCTCTCTTGGTAAAAACGCAAGGCGTTTTTTACGGCTTGTTTTTCTGTGATGTAACTGCCATAGGGCATGTCTGCCACCACAAACGCGCGCTTTGCGCCTTGGCACACCGCTTGGGTGTGATAGAGCATTAAACCCATGTTGGCACTTAGGGTGTCTGGCTTGCCATTAAAACTCATGTTTAAACTATCGCCCACTAAAATAAAATCAATGATGGGGTCAAAAATGGAGGCAAAAAGGGCATCGTAAGCCGTGATTGCGCTGATTTTGCTGGCTGGATTACCCTCTTTGGGGTGTTTTTTGGCATGCAAGGCGTTTAGGGTGATTTTTTTCATGGATGGCCTAGTTTTTAGGACATTTTACCTTTAAAATGCTATGATAGGGCTAAAAATGCACGTGCGGACTTTGAGCTGTTTGGAGTGATGGATTGAGAATGGATAGAGGGGCTTTTGCCCCCTTTTTGCTTTTACCGCTTTTTTTGTGGGGGTCGGATCAGATCGATTTTGAGCACCTAGACCCTAAGTATTATAAATACATTAAGTTTTATGAGACTTACAGCGACAAGGACATTAAACGGCTAATCACCGACATTAAAGACGCGGAAAAAAAGACTGGCCTGATGATTGGACTTAGCACGGGTTTTTTTTACAACAACCAAATCAGGGAGCGCACGGGCAGCGCGACCATCATGGACAACAACTTAAATTATCTGTGGGCGATTGGGGTGCGCTTTGGTTATCAGACTTTCCGCCCCTCGTTATTTGCTAAGACTTTCCGCCCCAATGTGGTGGGTCGGCGCATTTATATCCAATACATCGGGGGGGTGCCTAAGCAATCAGACTTTGGGCGCATTAGCTACCAAAGCGCGACTCTGAATGCAGATTTGATGATTGACCCTGTTTTGCCCTATGTGGGGCGGTATTTGTCTGTGGGTTTTATTTTGGGCGTGGGCGTGGGCGTGGTCGCGCAGGGGATCAGCACCAATTCGTTTTTTGGCATGATGGCCAACACGGGGGTGGCTTTTAACTTCTTTGGGCATAACCGCGTGGAATTGGAGTTTAAATTACTCGCCAATAAAGACATTTCATGGTGGGGGGGGATTGTGCATGTCGGGTATCAATATGTCTTTTAAGCCCCTTGTTTTATGCTTCTGTGCGGTGTGTGTATTGGGTGCTCGATCCGCCATCCAAGAAAAGCAATTCACGATTTACATGCTCAAAGGGCAACTCTACGAAGCCAAACAAGCCCAGTTAGATAAAAAAATGGCAAAGAAAAAAAGCGGAGTGTTTTTGGGCTTTGTGCTGGCAGAAACAAATTTAAAGGTCAATGGGATCACTAATAAGGGCTTTCCCCTGCTTTATGGGGTGCGTGTGGGTTACCAAAAATATCTAGGCCGTAGTGAGGTGGGAGGCTTGCGCTTTTATGGGGAGTATTTGGGCGGGGTGGCGCAAAGTGTGTTGCAAGCGGGCCAAACCAGCTCCTACCAAATCGCAACCATGAATTTAGATTTAGTGATGGATAAACCCATAGACGAGCATAAAAAATACGCCGTGGGGGTCTTTGGTGGGTTGGGGGTGGGTTGGAATGGCTATAAGGACTACCCCAACGCTAAGAACAACCCCAATGGCTTTGGCTTGCTCGTCAATTTGGGAGTCGCGCTCACCTTAAACACCCGCCACAGAATCGAGCTTGCGCTTAAAATCCCACCGCTCAAATACAGCCACGCCTTTTCTTATTCTTTTGCGGGCGGGAACATTTACTACATCAGCTATAATTTTTTACTCTGAGGGATTTGATGAGAATTTTTTTGGCAATGGGTCTTGTGTGGGCTGGGGTGCAAGCCCAACCTTTGCCCGCTTTAGTGGCTGTTTCCGACATGCTTGAAGAAGACCCGCACATGGGAGGCTCTGAATACAACCTCCAGCCCTATTTATTCCCGGAGGGTCCATTGCAACAGCCCCAACAATACCGACAACACCTGCAGCCTAGACAAACCCAACAACAACCCACACAGCCCCCCCAGCCCCAGCGTGCTAGAAACCAAAAAATCCCTACTCCTAAAACCTTCTCTAACCGACCTAAGCCAACCCCAAAAACCCAAGAAACCCAAGAAGATGCCCTGCATGTCGTGCCCTCCAAAGTTTTAGAAGACACGCAAAGTAAAGACTCCGATCGTTTGCACGAACTTGATGAAAAGATCAAAACCCTTAAAGGGCAGATCAAAGACCTTGGCGGTAAGCCTGAAACTAAATACGAATACGCCAAAGACTACCTAGACAAGCATTTTAAACATGCCAAAAAGGGCGTGCGTGCTAAAAAAGCAGCGAGCTATAAAATCGCTAAAGAAAAAAGCGGGTTTTTCTTGGGAGGGGGATGGGGGCTTGGCATGATCGATGAATCTTACAATAGCCAACAAGCCAAAAGCGTGGCGCTAGGCATCCCCCAGCAACAAGAGATGTTTAAAAAGTTGCCTAAGTTGAGTGGGGCAGCGAATATGATGAATGTAGAGCTGGGCTACCAGCAGTATTTTAACCCCTATTTTGGCACCCGTATTTATGGGGATTTGCTCTTCATCCCCGGATTTGCCAACTACACCACTTTGAATGGCGACACGGCTTCTAGGGGTTTTGGAGGCTTCTTTTATGCGCTGGGCTCGTTAAACATGGACATGCTCTTTGACGCGCCCCTAGAAAAGCAAAAAAAGCACTTCATCGGGGCGTATGCGGGCTTTGGGGTGGGTTTGATGATGTTAAAAGACAAGAGTTACACTGCTTTTAGGCAAGTGGTGCAAGAGGGTTATACCAGCCCTGAAACGCTGTGGCGCACCCTTGTGCAGGTGGATTACACCATCAATTTAGGCGTGGCCTTCACCTACAACCGCCATTTGCGCTTTGAAGTGGGGACAAAAATCCCCCTCACCTACTTGCGCTTGGGATTTGAAACTCCAGCCACCTATAAAAGCAAGGGCAACGGCCAACAGCTTATCAGCGAAGACACAGGTTTTAAGCGCAGCAGTTTGCTTGTGATGAATGTTTTATATGTTTTCTAGGGGGGATCGATGTTGTGGCGCATAGTTTTAACGGTGTTGTTAGTGGCGGGGGGGTATTTGAGTTACAATTACGCCATCACCAAAAAAAACACCGCAAATATTTCGATCACTATGAAAGTGGCTGCCCCACAACCCAGCGTGGTGGAAAACCCCACGCACTGGAATTTAAAATCCACCATCCAAATCAATTTAGAAAGCCCGTCTAAAATCCGCTCTTACCACATTAAAACCACCACCAGCGACCATTTAGTCGTGTATGACAAAGACCAAATTGTTTTAGATGAGCCCACAAGCTTGAGCTTTGAGTTGCCCAAACCCACCATCCAGCTAAACGACCAAACCAGCTTGCACTATGAAATCCAAGTGCGGGATTGGAGTTACGCTAACTTTTTTAACGGCAATACCAGCGTCAAAACCTTTGATTTAGTGCTAGACACCACGCCCCCTAAAATCCAAACCATCGCCCAGTCGCGCCACATCACCTATGGTGGAAGCGCGTTGGTGATTTTTAAAGTCCAAGAGGATGCGCTCGATCGGGTGTGGTTCAACAATGGTTTTGAGGATTTTAAAGTCTTTTCATTTGTGAAAGACGGCTACTACATCGTGATCTTCCCTTGGTCTTTGCGCCACCGCACCTTTGAGGGGCAGATTTTTGCTAGAGACAAGGCTTATAACACCACAAGCTTGCCTTTAAGATTGATCAAAAACACTAAGATCCCCATCCGTGAATACACCATAGACTTAAGTAAAGATTATGAAAATAAACAAAGCGCCCTAGAAAGTCTCCAAGATTTCCACACATTAAATGCGAGGCTAGGCATCCAACAAACCATCCAAGAAGATTTAAAAAAAATCTTAGTCTATGAACCCAGTGCCTTTAAACCCTTTAGGCCTTTAGGCAATAAACCTAGGGTCTTGACCCTTTTTGGCACGCACAGAATTTACACCTTTGGCAAAGAAAAATTAGGGGAATTTACACATTATGGCGTGGATTTCTTTGGCAGACACTCTAAAATCTTAGCGAGCAACGCGGGTCGGGTGGTCTTAGAAGAGGAGATCGAAAGTTATGGCAAGAGTACGCTTGTGTCGCATGGTCTAGGGGTGTATGCGATGTATGGGAGTTTGTCTGCGTTTTTGGCGAAAAAGGGAGACACTCTAGAGCCTGACAGCGTTTTAGGTTTCAGTGGCCAAAATAAGACCAGCAAGCACGACCACGTGCATTTTAATATTTTAATCCAAGGGGTGCCGGTTTATCCTAATGAGTGGATGGATGCTCACTTTATCAACAATATCAATGACATCATCCAAGAGGCGCAATACAAAATCCGGGAGAAATGAGGCAATGCTAAAAACAAGACAAAAGCAAGTCCGCTGTTTTGAGCTGGAGGGAGCAGACAGCCAAGAGTATTTAAAATTTATTGACAAAAACGCCCCCTTGTTGCAAAATTACCTGCTTTTGTTTAAAAACCCTATCCCTCTTGAGGTGCAACAGAGCTTGCAAAAACACGAGTTGGTTTATATCTTCAGCCCTAAAGAGCTCAAGGGCAAAGCAAGCGACAACGCTATGATCTATGAAGCTTTAGAGCTTAAAGAGCAAGAGCCACCCAAGCCCCAAAGCCCCCCTATAAGCGTGCAAATCTATGAAAGGCACATCCGCAGCGGGGAGGAGATCGACAGCTCTTGTAATCTGCTCTTTTTAGGCAACATCAATCACGGGGCAAAGATTTACACCGAACAAAATATCAGCGTTTATGGCAGATGTGAGGGGATCATCATTTGCATGGGGGTATATATGGTGCTCAAAAATGTCTATTCTGCTCACATTGTTTTTCAGGGTAAAATCTTAAGCCAAACACACTTGGAACGCATTAATGAGAACACTAAATTAAAACTGATTACCAAAAATGGCGATATAGTTACCATAAAGGACATTACATGAAACAACAAACAATTGCTAAACAAGTCGAGTTAGTCGGGATCGGATTGCACAAAGGTGTGCCGGTCAAAATGGTCTTAGAGCCCATGCCAGCGGGTAGCGGGGTTATTTTTAACCGCTCTGATTTAGGGGTGGATATACCCTTAGAGCGCACCCATGTGATCGACACCACGATGGCGACCACTCTAGGCAGCCACTCCAACCCGCAGGCGCGCATTTCCACAGTAGAGCACCTTCTATCTGCCATCAGTGCTTATGGGATCGACAACTTAAAAATCCGTGTTGATAATGAGGAGATTCCCATTATGGACGGCTCTGCCATCGCCCATTGCATGCTCTTAGACGAAGCGGGCATCGCCGAGTTAGAAGCCCCCAAACCTTTTATGCGCATCACAAAAGAGGTTAGGGTGGAAGAGGGGCCTAAATTCGTCAAAATTAGCCCGGATTCTTCGCTCTCCTTTGATTTTGGTATTGACTTTTCCCACCCGGCGATCGACAAACAACACTACCGCTTCGCTTTTTCTAGACACGCCTACAAGGAGCAGATCGCTAAGGCAAGGACTTTTGGCTTTTTACAAGAGGTGAATTACTTGCGCTCCATCGGCCTAGCAAAGGGGGGTAGCTTAAATAACTGCATTGTTTTAGACGAACATGGCATTGTCAATAAAGAGGGCTTGCGCTATGAAGAGGAATTTGTACGCCACAAGATCTTAGATGCCATGGGGGATTTGGCCTTTTTGGGCATGAGCGTGGTTGGGGCTTACCAAGCCTATATGGGCAGCCACAAGCTCAACGCCCAGCTTGTGCAAAAGGTGTTGGAGAGCCGGGCTTATGAGATTGTCTATCTAACTCCAGCCAAGAGCTCTGAACAGACCCAATCTTTGGAAATGGTGCACGCCTACCATTAAACCACCCAAAAGCGCGCCAAGAGGGTGCTCGATTCTCATTCTTTCTTTGCAAGAACCCGTTAGAGTCGGTGCTTATGATTCGGGTGGGGGTCTTTTGCACACTTTTGAGGTGTATAAGCGCACAAATATCGCTCTAATTGAAATCTTTGAGACCTTGCTAGAGTGGCTACAAGCGCAAGACCTCACCATCCAAGCCCTTTACTATGTCAAAGGGCCCGGCAGCTTTATGGCGATGAAACTCACGCACATTTTCGTGCATGCGTGGGTGCTTTTAAACCCCATGCCCTTGTACTCCGCTCTAGGCTTTGCCTTCAATGAAAACACTCCTATAAAGGCCTTTGCCAAATCCTTTTATGTGTGGCAAAACCAAGAAGTGGCGTTAAAAACCTTTGAAAACCCGCCCATGTGTTGTGAAATGGCCTTGCCTCCCATTTTAGACCCCCTTGTTTTCACAACAGACAACCAACCGCTGTATTTTTTGCCTCCCGTTTAAAGAATTTGGATATAATGGATCGAATATAGATAGAAAATCAGGAAGTGGATTGGTTGTTAGTGTGCCTGCTACGAGTGCAAACTTAGGTCCGGGCTTTGATTGTTTGGGCTTGGGTTTAGCGTTGAAAAATCGTTTTAGCGTTGTCCCTGCCGCATTCACTAGCATTAGAATCCAAGGTGAGGGCGAGGGGTTTTCTAAATTCTTGGTAGATAATATTTTTGTTAAGATTTTTAAAGAAACCTTGGCGCAAAAGGGGATTAAAGAAAATTTTGAGTTTTCTTTTTACAACTCCATTCCCATTTCTAGGGGGCTTGGGAGCAGCTCGGCGATCATTGTGGGGGCCTTGAGTGCTGCCCATCATTACTTGCATAACCACCTCAACAAAGAAGAGATTTTAGACGCGAGTTTGGTTTATGAGGCGCACCCAGACAATGTAACCCCTGCCGTTTTTGGAGGGTTTAATGTGGCTATGGTGGAAAAAGTCGGCGGACGGCTCAAGGCTTATCATCTGCGCACAAAAATCCCAGATTATCTAAAAGCCGTGGTTGTGATCCCTACACACTCGATTTCAACTAAGTTTGCCCGCCAAGCCTTGCCTAAACGCTACAACAGCACCGACGCGATTTACAACCTCTCCCGCTCTAGCCTCATGGCAATGGTTTTCATGCAAGAAAAATGGGAGCTGTTGCGCCTAGTCTCTAAAGACCGCTTGCACCAAGATAGGCGCATGCGCCTTTATCCCGTGCTCTATGGGGTGCAAAAGTTAGCCCTCGAAAATGGAGCACTGATGAGTACGCTCTCAGGCAGTGGCTCGTCTTTTTTTAATCTTTGTTACACCGAGGACGCGCCCAATTTGCAAGCAAGGTTACAAAAAAAGTATTATAATTTTAAAGTTGTGGTTTTAGATTTTGACAATGAAGGAGTGCAGGTTGAGGACTAGTGCCTTTTGTTCTAAAAATGCCATGCGTACATGCGTGTGTTGCCGTAAGTGTTTTTCACAGGCCACCCTTTTACGCTTTAGCGTGCAAGAAGGACACATTGTGCGCTTTAGTGGTGTGGGGCGCAGTTTTTATGTGTGCCGCGCGTGCCTGGATGACAAAAATCTTTTAAAACAGGTGTTAAAAACCAAAAACACCCCCAAAGACAGACAATATTTGCAAAGCTGGTTAGAGGAGATCAGGACAAAATGAGCGGTATTCCTTTAAAAGATCTTGCGTTAGAGCTTGGGCGCACCGATGTGAAAATGGTGATTGAGGAGGCAAAGGAATTATTGGGCTTGAGCCTTAAGCCCAATTCTAAACTAGACGAGGAAACCGCTAGTAAGCTTTACGACCTCATCACCAGCAAGAACACCCCCCCCACGCCCAAAGCCCCCACTAAAAAAGAGCCAGCCCCAAAAGCACAAGAGATTCAAGAAAACCCCAGTGCGCCTAAATTGGAAACCAAACAGCCCCAAACAGCCCCCAAGAAGCGCAGCATCGAGATTGTCAGCACAGGCGAAAAACCCAAGAAAAATTCCCCAGCAACCCCCAAAAAGGTGCAGAAAAAAATAGAAAAAGTGGAGAAAATAGAGGTGAGGGCGCAAGAGCCCAAGCCACAAGCAGAAGCCACGCCCACGCCCCCACCCCCCCCTCCACCACCCACCACAGAGCCGCTTTTAAGGCGCACGAGGGGGATTCGCATTGTCAAGCGCACTGACCAAGAGGAAGCTGCTCTAGCTAGGGCAGCAGCTCGGGCGAGCGTTTCAAACACCCAGCCCAAAGAGCAACCAAAGCCTAAAAAATCCGTAAAGCCCGTCAAAAGCACCGCCAAGCCGGGGGCAAAGAGTCGCGCGCACAAGCTAGACTTCTCCCAAGAGAGGGGTTTTAACGATCTTTATGAGGATGAGCAAGATGAGGTCATGCTCTTTGACTTCCATGTCAAGGACCTTGAAGAAGAGAATCCCGAAGAAACCGCCCCTAAACCTCTGACCGATCGGGTTAAAATCCAGCGTAAAAACCCGTGGATGAGCGAGGGGGGGATTCGCCGTTCGACCAAAAAGAAGCGGGTTTATCGCCCTGACAACGCCCAAAAGAGCGTGCAAGCAAGCATCACCATTTCTGAGGAAGTACGGGTCTATGAGTTTGCCGAAAGCGCAAATCTCAACCTTGCCGATGTGATTAAAACCCTGTTTAATCTAGGCATGATGGTGACTAAAAACGACTTTTTAGACAAAGATGCCATTGAGATTTTGGCCGCAGAGTTTGGCTTAGAGGTGGCGGTGGAGAGCACGCAGGTTTTCGTAGAGGAAGCCACACAAACCGAGCAAACCGAGCAGGATTTGAGCGAGCGCGCCCCTGTCGTCACCATCATGGGGCATGTCGATCACGGCAAAACTTCTTTGCTAGATAAAATCCGCAACCAAAGAGTGGCGGGCAGTGAGGCGGGGGGGATCACCCAGCACATCGGGGCTTACATGGTACAAAAGGGCGATAAAAAAATCGCTTTCATCGACACCCCCGGACACGAAGCCTTTAGCCAAATGCGCAAAAGGGGGGCACAGGTTACTGACATTGCGATCATTGTGATCGCTGCCGATGATGGGGTCAAGCCCCAAACCATTGAGGCGTTTAAACAAGCCAAAGAAGCGGGCGTGCAAATCATCGTGGCGATGAACAAGATCGATAAAGAAAACGCCAATGTGGATAAACTCAAGGCAGAGTGTGCCGAGCTTGGCTTTAACCCTAGAGATTGGGGCGGAGAGTTTGAGTTCATCCCCATTTCGGCTAAAACAGGCGAGGGCATCGACAATCTCTTAGAAACGATCTTGATCCAAGCTGAGATCATGGAGCTTAAGGCATCGCCTAACACCACGGCTAAGGCAGTGGTCTTAGAGGGCAGCGTGGAGAAGGGGCGGGGGGCGGTGGCGACCGTGATCGTGCAAAATGGGACGCTCAAAGTGGGCGATCCCGTGGTCGCCGACATCGCCTTTGGCAAGGTGCGCACCATGACAGACGATCAAGGCAAAAACATTAAAGCCCTAGGCCCCTCAGAGGTAGCGGTGATCACGGGGCTTAGTGAAGTGCCGATGGCAGGCTCTGTCTTAGTGGCGGTGGATAGCGAAAACACCGCAAGGAGTTTGGCGCACAAAAAGGCAACTTATTTGCGCCAAAAAGCCCTAAGCAAGAGTACAAAAGTGCATTTAGATGAACTGGCTTCTATGGTCGCCAATAAAGAATTGCAAAACATCCCCATTGTGCTCAAAGCCGACACGCAAGGCAGCCTAGAGGCGATCAAACACAGCCTGTTGGCCCTTAACAATGAGGAAGTGAGCTTGCAAGTGATTAGCGCGGGGGTGGGCTCGATCAGCGAGAATGATTTAAGCCTAGTGGCGAACAACCCCCACGCTTTGGTGCTGGGCTTTAACATCCGCCCCACGGGCAATATCCGTGTTAAAGCCAAAGAGCTTCGCGTGGAGATCAAGACTTACAGCGTGATTTACGCCCTCATCGATGACATGAAAGCCCTTGTGGGCGGACTGATGAGCCCCGTTGTGGAGGAGGAGGACACAGGCCAAGCAGAGGTGCGAGAGACCTTTGTGATCCCCAAAGTCGGCACGATCGCCGGCTGTATGGTGGTCGATGGGGTCATCAACAAGGGCATCAAAGTGCGCCTAATCCGTGAGGGCGTGGTGGTGCATGTGGGTAAAATCGTGTCCTTAAAACGCTTTAAAGACGATGTGGCTGAGGTTTCTAAGGGCTATGAGTGTGGGATCATGCTCGATCGCTACAACGATGTGCGGGTGGGCGATGTCTTTGAGAGCTTTAAAGAAATTCATAAAACAAGGGTGCTTTAATGGAGAATATCCATGCCAAACGCCTAGATGCGGGGCTTTTAGAGTATTTACAAGAGGCTTTGAGCGCACTAGATGACCCCCGCTTAAGCGGACTGACTTTAACAAAGGTGCATTGCTCGAAGGGCAAATACCACGCCCAAGCCTACATTGATGGGGTGTTTTTAAACGCAGAGGAGAGAGCTGAAAGTCTCAAGGCCTTAAAGAAGGCGACCTCCTTGCTTAAGGCGCACGTTTTGCAAGTGAGTGGGTGGTTTAAATGCCCAAATTTTGTCTTTATGATCGATGAAAGCTTAGAGCAACAGCAAAGACTCGATGCACTCTTTGCGCGCATAAGAGCTCAATGATGGATGTACTGGCACTAGAGGAGATTTTAGAAAAGACCCTAGAGGGCATCGACTGCGCCCTTTACGATGTGGCGTTTTTAAAAGAAAACCAAACCGACATTTTAAGAATCAGCATTAAGGCGTTAAACGGCCCTACAAGCCTAGATGTGTGCCAAGAGGCAAGCCTTCTTCTCTCTCCGCTCTTAGATGTGCATGCCCCAAACTTAGGCCCTTACACTTTAGAGGTAAGCTCCATGGGGCTGGAGCGCACCCTTAGCAAACCCCGCCATTTCGCCTTGTCTTTGGGCGCATTGCTTGAATGCAAGCTCGTGGATAACACCCGCTTAAAAGGAGTGTTAGAGAGCGCACAAGGCCAAGAGATCGTGTTAAACATTGAGGGCGTTTTAACCCCCCTAAGCCTAGATAAAATCAAGAAGGCCAAGACGATCTTCGAATTTGAAAAGGCTAAACGCCAAAACAGGGGCTAGGGTTTTACTTTTTGGTGCTTTGGCGAATCTCACGCACGCTTTGCCCGCCTATGCCCCAATTATCAGGACTCAACTCTTCAATAATGACAACCGTTGTGGCTCTATTTTTGTTTAAAACCTTTGCCAACAACTCTGTTGCCCCCTCAATGAGAGCCTTTTTTTGCTCGGGCGTTACCAGGGTGTTTTCCTCTGTGATTTTGATATTCACAAGGGGCATGGGCATCCTTTATTTTAAAATTGCACTCCATTTTAGCAAAACCATAAAAACTAAGCAAAGATTAGCTATAATCGGCTAAAACCTTGAGGAGATTTAGTTTGAAAAAAGGCATCCACCCTGAATATGTACCATGCAAGGTTACCTGCGTAACAAGCGGCAAAGAAATTGAAGTTTTAAGCACCAAAAGCGAGCTAAGAATCGACATTTCTAGCTTTTGCCACCCTTTCTACACTGGTAGCGACAAAATCGCCGACACCACCGGGCGCGTAGAACGCTTTAAACAAAAATACAAAATGCAATAAATTGCTCACTCTCAGCGCAACCCCTATTGGCAACCTAAAAGACATCACTTGGCGGGCTTTGGAGGCCCTAGCCGGCTGTGGTGTGTGCTTGTGCGAGGATGTAAGAGTTGGCAAACGGCTCTTGTTTTTACTCAAGGAGCAGGCTTGGGCGACTCCCCTAAAAAACGCCAAACCCAAGTGTTTTTTGCCCTTCCACTCCCACAACCAAGAGACCTTTTTGCGCCAAACTCCCCCAAGTTTCTTTACAGAGCAAGAGGTTGTGTTTATCAGCGATGCGGGCATGCCCTGCGTGAGCGATCCGGGGGCTAAATTGGTCGCCTTTGCCCAAGAGCATAGCATCGATTACGAAGTGTTGCCCGGGGCGAGTGCGTGCGTGGGGGCGTACAGCGCAAGCGGATTTGAGAGTGCGGGGTTTAACTTTGTGGGCTTTTTGCCCCCAAAGGCTAAGGATCGTTGCGCTTGTTTGGCAAAATTAAAGGGGCAGACGGGGGTGTTTGTGTTTTACGAAAGCCCGCAGCGACTTTTAGACACGCTCGCAGACCTGAGTGCGCTTTTTAGCCACTCTTATTTATTTGCCACAAAAGAAGTGAGTAAATTACACGAACAGCGTTTTAAAGGCTCTGTACCACAAGTCGCCGCCCAGCTCAAGGCCTTGCACGGGTCTAAAGCGTTGCTTGGCGAGTGGGTTTTGGTGTTAAATTGCCAAGAAGAAGCCGAGCCCAGTTTGTCTTACACGCAAATCATGCAAATGTCTTTGCCCCCTAAGATCAAGGCGAAGTTACTAGCCCAGCTCACCCACACAGCCCCTAAAACCCTTTACGCCCAAACTTTAGAGGGTTAAATGGTCGTTTTTGGCAAACAAGTGGTCCTACACATGCTTAAAAACCACCCTAATACACTCCAAGAAATCTATTTAGCCAAAGACATCGACCCCAAGACCTTTAGCCTATTTAAGGCCATCAAATCTCCCATAGTGCGCCTAGACTTTAAAAAAGCCCAAGCGATGGCTAGGGGGGGTAACCATCAGGGCTTTTTGGCAAAAGTGATCCCCCCCGTCCTAAGCGATTTAGCCACGCTCAAAACTTACGACCGCTTGTTAGTGCTGTGTGGCCTTAGCGATGTAGGCAATGTGGGGGCGTTGTTTCGCAGTGTAGCGGCTCTAGGCTTTGAGGGCGTGGTGATCGATCGCCCTTTGCCCTATGAGGGTTTGGTTAGGGCGAGTTTGGGTGCGCTCTATGGCGTGCCTTTTTGCGTGTGCCCTCATCTTTTGGATGCGATTTGTGAGCTTAAGGGGGCGGGAGTGGTGTGCTATGGGGCACACCTAAAGGGCGAAGATGTGCGCCGGGTTGCTTTCGCGCCCCGTTTGGCGGTGTTTCTGGGGGCTGAGGGGGAGGGCTTGGCATCAAGGATCGTTAAAAAAATGGATGGTTTGTTGCACATTTGTATGCAACAGGCCACAGACTCCTTAAATGTGAGTGTAGCAGGGGCTATTATTATGGATAGGGCAAGAAAATGAACGAACAAGAAAACAAATTAAATGAAACTTTGGCGTTTTTGACCCAAAAGGGCATTAAAACGATTGCGCAAGACACCAAGCTTGCAAACCCCAAGATTCGAGCCATTTTAGAAAAGGACTTTGGCGCTGTGCAGAGAGTGCATGCTGTGGGCTTTTTACAGATTTTTGAAAAAGAGTACGGCGTGGATTTAAGCCAATGGCTAGTGGAGTACGACAAAAACGCCCCCTTTGACAAATCCAAGAGCACCGCGCCACTAGAAACCACAGAGAAACCCAAAAAAGAAGAACCCCCCACAGCCAAAGCAAAATTAGAGAGCGCGCCAACACCTCAAGAAAAACGCCAAGAGCCACGCCAAGAGCCCAAGCCCACACAAGAGAGCCCATCTCCCTTTTTAGACACCAAGAGAGTGGGCGAACCCATAGCCCACAGCCCACAGCCCAAAACCTCTAAGTTGTATTTTATTTTACCCCTTGTGCTTGTGATAGGGGCTTTGGTCTTTTATTTTGGACAACATGGATTCCAAACACAAACCAACGCAAGCCCAGAAAGCAAAGCACAAACCCCCACGCCTAGCAACAATTTAGAGTCTGAGAGCAAAGCTGCCACAACGCCCCAGCCAAGTGCAGAAACCAGTGCGCAAAAAGCCGCACCAAGCACGCCCAGCACAACAAATGGCGAAGAAACCCCAAAAGACACGGCGCAACCAGCCACCACCCCTAAAGAAGACACTCCCCAAACAACCCCAAGCACAGAGCCGGCAAAGAGCGCCCCAAGTGAGGCCAAAGAAACGGAATACCCCACAATCCTCATCACTCCAAAGGGGGATTTGTGGGTAGAGACCATTGATCTAAAAACAAAACAAAAAAACCAAATGGTCTTAAAAGAGCCTTTTACCCTCGACACACAGGGGCATAGTTGGCTCTTAGCCTTTGGCCATGGGCACTTGTCCGTTGAGTCGGGGAACAAACACTTAGACTTTAACCGCACCCAACCGGTACGGCTTTTATACACCCCCAAGAGGGGCTTTAGACGCTTGAGCCTAGCCCACTACAAAGAACGCAGTCAGTGAGGGGATTTTTATTTGGCGTGCTTTTGTGCGCCCTCTTAAGCGCCGATGTGCTCGATGTTAAAATCAAAAGCCTCATGGATCGCTCGTTTTACCAAACCAACCAAAATTTTATCCGTAGGATTTTTGAGGATCGGGCCGCTTTTTATGATCAGGGGGCGTTGCGGATTAGAAAAGTGCTGGTGGCTCTTAAAGACAATGGGCTTTTGCCCTTAAAATTTGACCGCCCCGCTTTGTTGCAGGTGCGTTTTGTTGCCAAGACTTCCCCCCTACTCTTGCTCAAAACCATCCAAAGCGTGTTGTCTTCTATGGGGTATGCCTATTTCAGCGTGTTGCAAGTGCAACGCCAAGAGGACACCAGCAGCGCCACTTTTAGCTTAAACACCGAATACGCTCTAGACCCCACGCTCGCGGCTAAACTCTTTGCCAAATACGGCTTTAATCTTGTGGATTTAGAACGCAAGAGCCTAAAAGATTGGGCCTACTCTTTTAGCGTGCAAACCCCCCATCTAGCCCACGCCACGCCCCTAATCCCCACAGGACACGCCCTAGAGCTTAAAGAGATCAGTGGGGAGTATTGGCTAGACATCACCAGCCCCGGGCGTTTATTGGTCTTTGCCAATGCTTCTCTTTGGCAGCCGCAGGTGAGCTTGTTTGATGCGTCTTTACACATCATCAAATACATGGCCGCTGAAAACCCCACAGAAAAGATTAGCTTGCACATTGGTGATAAAGTCCGCTTTGTGCGGGTGAGCGATGTCAATAATCCCCTCGTGCTAAAGGGGGGGATTAAAGTTTTATTGCAGCCCACACGGCATTGACCCCCCCTTATTTTCTTTTAGGCACTTGTGGGCATGTCGATCACGGCAAAAGCGCGCTCATCAAGGCTTTAACGGGCTTTGAGGGCGACACCAGTGCGCACGAAAAAGAGAGGGGAATCACCATTGATCTGAGCTTTAGCAGTTTAAAAATGCCGGGGCGCACTCTAGGCTTTATTGATGTGCCCGGACACAAAAGCCTAGTTTCCACCATGGTGGGGGGCAGTTTTGGTTTTGATGCGGGGCTGTTTGTTGTCGATGCCAACGAGGGTTTAAAAGAGCAAAGTCTTGAGCACGCTTTGGTACTCTCTTTATTAAAAATCCCCTGCATCTTGGTGCTCTCTAAGGCGGATAAATGCCTTAATATTGAGGCCACAAAGGAAGCCATCTGCCATGCCCTAAAGCCCTACCACCTAAACATTTTAGGGGTGTTGGCGTGTAGTGTCTATGATTTAGAAAGTATCCAAACCCTCAAAGACTTTTTAAACACCTACCCCTTTAGCAAACGCCAAGCGGGCTTGGATTTAGAGCAACTCTTTAGGCTCTATGTCGATCGGGTGTTTGTGTTGCCCGGGCGTGGGGTGGCAGTGAGCGGGAGCGTGTGGGGGGGGTGCGTGCAAAAGGGCGATAAGCTTTTAATCGCGCCTTTAAACCAAGCGGTGGGGGTAAAAACCTTGCACCAGCACGGCCAAGAGGTGCAAAAAGTCGGCTTACACGAGCGAGTCGCCCTGCAACTGCAAGGGGTTAAAGCCCAAGATTTAAAGGTGGGGATGCTTTTAACCACTAAGGGGTATTTACGTGGCTTTGACAGGCTAGATGTCCTGCTTGGCACCTATGATAAAGACCCGCTCAAGCACAACCAAAGCGTGGGCGTGCAAATTGGCACCCACAAGCTAAACGCGCGCGTGTTGGTGTTGGAATACCCCTACGCCACTTTGGTATTAGATGCGCCCGTTTTTGCGTGCTATTTAGACACAGCCATCATTAGCATTAACCAGCGGGTGTGGGGGGCGGCGAAGGTGTTAAACCCCATTGTGGATTTGCTTAAAAAACCTGTAAAGCTACCCCTGCTTAAAGCTCTAGCTCAGGGGGATTTAAAAACAGCCTTTAGTCTGCTTGTGAGGGCGCATAAAAAGGGCTTTGGCCTGCTCTCTTCCATGCAACGCTTTGGTTGCACGCAACAGCACGCCTTAGAAATCGCTAGAGATTTGAAAGGTGTCTTGCTCGATTCAAGGGACTTTGTCCTTTACCCTCAAGAAACCCTTAAAAATGTGATCCATACGCTCAAAAACATTTACGCTAAAAACCCCCAAGCCCTTTTAAGCGCAAAAAGCCTCAATTCTAAACACAGCTACATCAGCCCCCACTTAGCCAACTTGGCCTTTGACATCTTAGCCAAAGAAGGGTTGTTAAAACAAGAGCGGGGGCTGTGGCTTTTAGCCGGGCTAGAGCTAGACAAGTTGCAAGATAAACTGCAAGAGAGGCTTTATAAACTGCTCTTAGAGGGGCAGCTCACCCCACAAGCCCCCTACAACCTTTACGACCACCTAGACATTGAACGCCAAGTGGGCGATAACGCCTTAAAAGCCCTGTGCCAGCAAAAAAAAGTCATTAGGCTTTGCCACAATGTTTTTATTGCCCAAATAGCCCTCACAAAAGCACTAAAGGCCATGCTAGAGATTTTGCGTGTCAGTGGCTATTTGGATGTCCAGCTCATCAAAGACAAATTAGGCCTTTCGCGCAAATACGCCATCGCCTATTTAGAGCACCTAGACAAGCTAGGCTACACACACAACCAGCAGGGGCGACGCACCCTCAAAAATCCGCCCCAAGTTTAAAGACATACAGATTAGAAGCAGAGGTTACGAATAAAAGCGGGGGGCTATCTTCTGCTGCAAAAACTTGGTGTTGTTGCAAGATTTGCAAGGCCTTAGGACTCAAGCTAAAGGCCAGATTGCTCACCACTTGGGGCAAAATGATTTCACCCAGCATTTTGCCATTCGGGTTAAACACAGAAATCCCATGCCCATTGCTCACCCATAAGTTCCCATGCGGATCGACTTTAATCCCATCGGGAAAACCCGGCTGGATTGTGGCAAAGACACGGGGATTTTGCAAATCCCCATTGTTATCGATGGTGTAGGCGAGGACTTGGTGCTTCAGCTCTTTATTTTTAGGGTCGTGGGCTAGCTCGCTGTCGGCGACATACAAAGTTTGGTTGTCTAGGCTTAAAGCGATTCCATTGGGAGTTTTTAATAGCGGGGTGTTTAAGCGTTTGATCTCATGCGTGGCTGGGTCGTAGCGATAGACATATTCGCCTTCCTTTTCTTGTGTGTTGTGCCAAAATTTGGGGTCTGTGAAGTAAATACGCCCCCTGCGATCGACACATAAATCGTTGGGGCTGTTGAACTTCTGCCCATTGTAGCGATCGACAAGCACTTTCCAGTGCCCTTTTTCTAAGCGCTCAATCCCCCCTTTGCCGTAATTTGTGGCAAGCAGCCGCCCCTGCCAGTCTAGGGCGTGTCCGTTTTGTGGCCCGGCGGGGGTGAACCACGGGCGGACTTGAAAATGCGTGCCATCTCTTTGCACCAGTAAGGCTTCATTGGCACGCACATCGCTGATGGCCACATCGCCATTTGCCAAGACCTGCGGGCCCTCTAGCCACCTGCCCTTATCGTAGAGAAGTTGGGGCTGCTCTTTGGTGTTGATAAGCCCGCTAAAGGCCTTGTTGTAAACTTTATAAGTCGCCTCTTGTGCTTGCAACAATCCACACAACAACCCCACCAAAGCCAAAAACCGCCACTTTTTTAACGCAAAGACCATGTCTGTCCTTTATCATTGATAAAACTCCTATGATAACACAGATTAGCCCTTAAACACATATCCCCCGCTTTTTAAGGGCTTGTGTCCCAAACTTAAAGTCAGCCCCTTAAAGCCCAATGGCTTGGTTAAAGGAACAAATAAAGTAAAGAGCCGAGGATGAAACCATTAAGTACAGAAAGGAGGCACACTATCAAGAGACAAATCAACCGAATAAAAAATCTGTAATTGATGCCAGAAAAAAGGTTGTAGCCGCTAGAGTCAATAACCCAAAAAACAAAGACGAAAGCTAATGCGCCTTTGAACAAAAGAGCATCAACACTAAGATTAGAGGGATTAAGAAGGTGTTTAATGCCATAGTACAACGACTCGCCGTGTTCCACAGTGATGCCAGAGTGTTCTATGTGCTTGATGAGGAATGAGTCGCAGATTAGAGCCATTATAATGCTTAAGGACAATGCTATAGTGGTTTTCAAGTTTTTAATTATAAGGATGTCATTCTTATTTTTTAAGAAAAAATCTGTAATGGTCACAGCAACTAGGCCAATGAAGAGCTCCATGGTAGCAAAAGCAATTTTTAATGGCAGAGAAACACCACTGCTATCCATTATCCATACAATGACTCCTAAAGCCACCACTACCCCCACAATCCAAAGAACGACTTCCATCATAAATTTTTTAACATTCTCTTTTAACATGCCAACTCCCATTATTCATGCTTATTGTCCCTCCTGCTACCTACAACCGTGCCCACTCCACCCCACCATTAAGCAACTTAACATTTTTACCTGTCTTGCTCTATTGGCCTAAATCACCCGGTGATATGCCAAATAGATTTAAGAACGCCCCTGCTGCACACTGAGTCTCGTAGGAGTTTTGGTGTCTTTCAATTCTTCTCACCACATCTCTTGCGCTAGTGTTTCCTAATCGCGCAGCTTTCCTAAGATATGCCAAACCTTTTGAACAATTGACATCAGTGCCTTGACCACCTAGATACATCTCACCAAGTGCCTCATAAGCTACTCCAGCCACTTCAGCATTGCGTGTATGTGTGGCTTTTTCAAAACAGTCAAAGGCTTGGTCGTAATCTTTATCTACACCCTCTCCCCTACCATACAACACACCCAAACCTAAATATCCTACAGCACTCCCCATATCTGCTGCTTTTTGAAAGTTTTCAAAGGCTTGCTCATAGTCTTGGTTTTTGTAGGCATCCCATCCTTGTTGTACGATTCTATCCGCTTGACCGGCATAACAAACCCCTAACGCCATTGCCAACAACAAGATCACTTGCCACACACGCTTTTTCAACACAACTAACATTTTTGCTCCTTGTAAGGTTTTATTTTGAAATCCACTTTTGAAACTTGGCATCATGAAGTTTTAAGCTTCATTCTTTAAGGGGCTAGGGCTTTAAATTGTTACAACCTTGTTGGTCTCCCAAATCACAAGCCTTTTTAAAATACTGGTCTGCCATTTCTTTATCTTGACCCACACCATAGCCTTTTTTATACATCACTCCCAAATTGTAATAAGAGAAAGCATTCCCCATCTCTGCAGCTTTTTGGTAGTATTGCAGAGCTTTAGAGTAGTCTTGCTCAACCCCTTTGCCAATGTTATACATTATCCCCAAACTGTTATAAGCATCAGCATTCCCCATCTCTGCAGCTTTTTGGTAGTATTGCAGAGCTTTAGAGTAGTCTTGCTCAACCCCTTCGCCCATGTCATACATTAATCCCAACTTGTTATAAGCATCAGCATTCCCCATCTCTGCAGCTTTTTGGAAGTATTGCAGGGCTTTAGAGTAGTCTTTTGCAACCCCTTCACCTTTTGCATACATCAATCCCAAGTCGGTATAAGCATTAGCACTCCCCATTTCTGCCGCTTTTTGGTAGTATTGTAGGGCTTTAGAGTAGTCTTTGGCAACACCTTTGCCATCGTTATACATTAATCCTAAATTAGTATAAGCCTCAACAACTCCCATCTCTGCGGCTTTTTGGAAGTATTGCACAGCTTTGAAGTAGGCTTTCTCAACCTTTTCGCCTTGTGTATACAACACTCCCAAAGTGTAATAAGCCCTAGCATCCCCCATATCCGCAGCTTTTTGCAAGTATTGCAGGGCTTTAGAGTAGTCTTTATTCTCATCGTAAGACTTTGCCATTTTGTAATACTCATCTGCCTGACTATTGGCATAACAAACCCCTAAAACCATTGCCAACAGCAAGACCACTTGCCACACACGCTTTTTCAACACAACTAACATTTTTGCTCCTTGTAAGATTTAGATTTGAGATTTAGTTTTTTGGGGTTTGGTGCAACCAGACCCCAAGTTCTTTTAGCTTTTCTTGGGCTGTTTTATTGCCCAATTCTGCGGCTTTTTTAAAAAAAGCCTTTGCCCTTTGTGGATCTAACTCTGTTCTTGAACCCACCATACAACTCCATGAGCTTTCATAAAAACAACCTAGTTGTAATAGGGCATCGCCTAATGCACCATGCACCCATCCGTGGCTGGGATAATCTTTTGGCATAATAGCTTCGAGGTTAATTTCTCCTGTTTGCTTGCTTAAATCTAAAACAGCACTGCGCGATATCTGAGAGATTTTTTGATCCAAAGACCGTTTTTCATACTCATACAGAGTAACGAGGATTTTTTCGGCATGCAATACCTTTTTGCTCTCATCACTAGCTCCCTGTATGTTCCCCATACGGATAGCCTTTTGGCAATAGTTGATGGCTTTTTCAGGGGATTGCTTGAGCGATCCACTGCCAGTTGCATACCCTTCGCACAACTTCAATGCATCATCAAGACTTTCAGATTTACTATTTTTACAACCATAAAAGCTAGTAGCCATAAAACCCATCATTGCAAACGCAATAAAACCAATCCGTATTAATTTGTTACCCCTAGTCAATCTAAAAATCATTTTTCCTCCTGATCTCACACTTACTCACCTTGTCCATGTTGGCTGAGGGTTCTAGCACCTCATAAAACACCCGCTCATGCTCTTCTTGATCCTTTTGACTCCTGATAAAATCAATGGCATCTTGGGTGAGCAATTTAGAGCTATTGAGCACGACAATGTTTTTAAAGAAACATCGCTTGTATTGCCCATAGTCATCTCTCAACAAATGGTTTTTATAGCCGCGACAATCCTCTAAAAACTTTTCTAAACGCTCGCGATCGACTTTGTGTGTGCCCTCTGGATTCCAGTTGATGCACTGCACCAAGACAATTTGTTTGTCTTTTCTCAAAACCAAATGAATCCTCGTGAAGGCTAAAATCTCGCCTTCGCGCGCCTTGTTTGCGCTATAGTCTTTGACGCTAAACCCCTTACCTGCATAGTGTGCCTTGACGGCATTTCTGTATTTTGTGGCGTAATCTGTGTCTATTTCAACGCCTTTCTTGTGTTCTGTGATTTTAAAATCCACCCGCAAATCTTGGGCGTGATCCTTGATAAATTGCCACGCCTCTTTTTCTAGCACAGGGCTAGAGAGCACCAAAAGTCTTTGGCAATTTTTGCCTCGATACTGGGTTTTCTCTAGGGCATCGCAACTTGTCAAAAACGATTTGACATAGTCCAAACCAACACAATAACCCGTTTCTAAATTCCAGTCTTTGCACTGGATCAAAAGCACCTCATCGCCCTTGGTCAAAATGAGATCGATTTTTTGATCACTCTTGCCTAAATCGCGGTGAAAAATGGGGTCATAGCCATTTTTGGCATATTCTTTAGCGATAAACTCTTCGTATGTGCTGCCTTTTTGCATGTTTTTAGTTCCTTGATTGCCTCTTTCATCAAAATACCCATGGGGTTTTTCGCAACTAAACTTTGCCAAATCATTGAGCGCATGCTCTGCGTGCGCGTCTTGAGGGTTGTTTTCAGTGCATGGGGGGTTGTTCTCCTTTGTCGTTTCTATAAAGGCGTTCTTGTTGTGCTCAACTCTATCGCTTGGGGTATGGTTTGTGTGTGCTTCTTGGGGGTTTTTAGGGCTAGGCGTGGGGGCTACATCTTCGGATGACCATTTGTTTAAAAAGATGAGACAAACGCCTAAAACGCCTCCTGCAAGGATGAGCCAAATCACAGGCACACCCTAAGGGCTGGAAAATAAATAGGGGGGTATTGGCGAAAAGTTTTAGTGCAAGGGTCTAGCTTGCTGTGCGCGCTGTGGGGGGGGGGGGGGGGGTGAAAATAAAGGCAAGTTTTTAAGGTGCATACAAAGTCCCAAAGTCAATTTTAATGGCTTGCTGTGTCAAAGACAAAGGCGCATTATAGCATATTTTTTGTAGTGGCTGCCACTTGCTAAAGGACCTTAAACCCCAGCTTCAAGCTAGCCCCTAACCGATCCTTCAAGACGAGCCCCTAGTATTTAAACACATACGCCAGCTCTTCAAAGAGCTTGTTTTGGGCAAAAAAGATGGTTTCTAATAAGTTGTCTAGCTCGCTGTCAATTTTTAAGAGCCGCCCGCCCTCTTTAGCTTTGAAATAGTGGGGTTTATTGTGGAGATAGTTTGACATTTGGGTATAGCGGTTTAAGAGCAGCTGGGTGTTGTTGTCTAACAAAAGTTGTTTTTCTTCAGGGAGGCTCACATTGAGGCAATAATCATAAAGGCGGTAACTGCAAGTGTCTAGCATGTCTATGGATTGCAACCCCCTTAAGAGAGCGTCTAGGGTGTTGGTGTCCGAGGTCTCCGCCCTTGCGCTCTTTAAGCACAGCCTAAAGGCATCTAGCTGTTTTAAAAAGGTGTTTTGGGTGCTTAGGGCGTGGGTCTTGTGCTGGCTGGCATCTTCTAGCAGACAGCGCAAGGTGGCGACCAAGTGGCGCATGTGCTGGATAAATTCGTCTTTGTCGTACTTGGGCCACACAAATAAAAACACCACATAGACAATCCCAATGCCAAGGGCCAAATCCGCTACCCTAAAGGCGACCATATCCACGAAGTCCTGCCTAAGCAAAGAAAAGCACAGCACGAAGGCAAACATGAGCGCAGCCGACCATATCGCGTAAGAATACACCCTAAGATAGATGAATAAAAACACGCCCAACACTAAAAAGCCATCAAACACCACGCTTTTGGAAAAGAGCCACACCACGAGCAATCCCAAAGCCAGCCCCACCGCCGAGCCTAGCACCAACTCCACTTGCACTTCTTTGGTGCTGCCTAAGCTAAAGCGCGAGACCAAAAGGGTTGCCATGGCAATCCACATGCCATGGTTAAAGCCAAAATAGCGGGCGATGAAGACAGAGATTCCCATGGCTAGGGCGTATTTAGAGGCGTATTGAAAAATGGGATTCTTGGTGTTGAGGGCCTTAATGATGTGCTCTAAAGAGGGCTTATGTATAGGGTCTGTTTGCTTGGGTTGCTTCTCCCCGCCCATGATGAAGATTTGCATTTTATTGTAAATAATGGCAATGGAGTGCTGCAAGACTTTATCAAGCTCTGGGCTTAGGGCGTTGAGGGCTTGCTTTTGGATTTGCAGGTCTTGTTTGGTGAAAATGTTGGAGAGGATTTGTAAGTTTGTGCGGATTTCTTGGCGCACGGAGTCTAGCTGGCCTAACTCCCCATAAATGGAGTGGATGGAGTGGTAAATCTCCTCTAGGGCGTGTAACTGAAAAAGGGCCCTTTGGAGGTTGCGCACAGCGAGCGGGTCTTTAATGCGCCCCGAGCGAGAGGTTAAAATGATTTTTGTGTTGTGGATTTGGGCCAAGACTTGGGTTTTAATGTGGGTGTAGTCGCTGGGGCTGTCGATGTATTGCAGCATTAAATCCATACTTGAGAGTAGGGTTGAAAAGCGTTTTTTGATGAAGTAGCTGTATTTAGACACCATGACAAAGGATTGGATCAAAATGCTCAAAGTGCCGAGCATGAGAATCATTGAAAGGGTTTGTTTCAAATCTAGCGGGGCGTGTGCATCCACATACAAACAAGTTACAAGCCCATTAGACAAAGCGGCGTTGCAAACCTTGTGTAAGTCTAGGCTATAAGCGGTGGATATGCCAACAAGAAAGGTCATGACAAAGATGGGTACACACAGCCACACCCCAAAATGCGCCATGGGGTAGAATAACAGCACATTGATACAGCTGATAGCAATGAACACCACGAAATAGTAGATTTCGTGTTCTTTGTCGCTAATCACAAGGCTTAACGCGTAGATAAAGACGGTTTGAAAGCCCGCCCAAATCACAATCGCATACCCAAAGAAAAACGCCCCTAGCCCTGCACAAAGAAAGGTGGTTAAGGTGGTTTTGAGGGCAAAGATGAGGCTAAAATAGCCCGGGTCGTAAAGGTGGATCGTGCGCTTGAGCTGGGCTAAGAGAGCCATTTAGCGGATGGTGGGCTGGATGTTTTTATTGTCGGCTAGATTTTGCGCCGCAACTTGGCTTAAAAAATCTAAGAGCTTGCTAGCGGCCTGGTTGTAGGCTTGGCTAATGACAGATTTAGGGTTTGCTACACTAATGGGCATGCCGCTATCGCCCCCCTCTCTTACTTGCACTTCTAGGGGGATTTGCGCCAGCACTTGGGTTTTATACTGCTTGGCAAGCGTGTTTAAAGTGTCCTTGCCAAAAATGTGGCTCTCGTGCGCGCAGTTGGGGCAAATAAATCCGCTCATGTTTTCTACAATCCCGGCAATGGGGATTTGTAAGCGCATAAACATGTCTAAGCTACGGCTGGCATCATCTAGGCTTACGGTCTGGGGCGTGGTTACAGTCAGCCCTGCACTGATGGGCACGGCTTGGGCTAAAGTGAGTTGTGCATCGCCTGTGCCCGGAGGCATATCCACAACCAAAATGTCTAGCTCACCCCAAATGATGTCGGTGAGCATCTGCTCGATGGCGCGCATGAGCATGGGCCCGCGCCAAATGAGGCTTTGGCCTTCTTCATACAATAGCCCCATGCTCATCACCCGCACCCCAAAGGCTTCTAAGGGGACGAGTCTTTTACCGCTAGGATCGGTGGTGGGGTTGGTTTGCATAAGCCCTAGCATTCGAGGCACATTAGGGCCATAGACATCGGCGTCTAAAAGCCCGACTTTTTGGCCCTGCCCGGCTAGGGATATGGCTAAATTCACGCTCGTGGTGCTTTTACCCACGCCCCCCTTGCCTGAGCTAATCATCACTACATGTTTAATGTTGGGGGCGAGGTTTTTTGTGGCTTGCTCTAGGGTTTTGTCTCTCTTGGCGGGGGTTTTGATGTCGATGTGGCAAGTTAGCCCCAGCTCTTGCATTTTAGTTGTGATCTCTGTCCTTAAAGTCTGTGCCACCTGCTCGGAGCTTGAGGGGATGTCTAGCAAAAGGGCGAGTTTATTCTCGTGCAAAGTGATGTTTTTCACAAAACCAAAACTCACAATGTCTCTTTCAAAATTAGGATAAATCACCTTTTTTAAGACATCCAGCACCTTATCCTGTGTAACCATTTCTTTCCTTAAAAATAAGCTTGTTTCAACATTTTATACTCAGTTTTTCTTAATTTTGACCCAATAAAAGCCCCTAGCTAGTGCTTTGAAAAGGTGGGGGTGAGGTATTGGTTTTTCACCAACATTTGCACGATTTGCTTAAAAATGGGGGCGGCGGTTTGGGCAGCGTAGTACTCGGTGCTGCCTAAAGACCCAAAGATCACAACCCCGATGACGTAGGTGTTTTCTCTATCTTTAGCAAAACCAAAAAATGAGCTGGTGTAGATTTCAGTGTATTTGCCCTTTTTGGCGGTGCGGGCTGTGCCCGTCTTGCCCCCAATGACAAGCCCGGGCACTTGTGCGCCCTTGCCCGTGCCCTTAGTAACAACTTTAATGAGCAAATTTTGCATCTCTTGCGCGCTCTTTGGGGAGATCACTTGCTTGTTGGGAGGGTATTTTGTGGCATACATTTCCCCATTGGGGTAGTTGATCACCCTTTGGACTAAGTGGGGCGTGGCAAGCCTCCCTCCATCGACAAACACCCCATAGGCCCTTAAGAGTTGCAAAAAAGTGGTGCGCAGCCCATAACCATAAGAAGCCGTGCCCTTATAGACATCGGTGTTTAAGAGGCGCACGCTAGGCAATAGACCCGTTTTTTCATAGGGCAGGTCAATGCCCGACTTTTGGGCAAACCCAAAATCTTTAAGTCCCGTATAGAGTTCTTGACCGCTTAGGCGTTTGGAGAGTTTAATCATCCCAATATTGCTCGAGCGGATCAACACATCTTCAATGGTGGTGTGTTTGGAGGGGATGAAGTCATCCCTAACGGTGTATTTGCCAAGTTTGTAAGTGCCATGCCCTAAGTCAATGAGTTGGCCAGGATCGATGCGTTTTTTATTCACAAGCAAACTATAAACAATGGGTTTAATGGTGCTCCCCGGCTCAAAGGAAAGCTCAATGGCATCGACATTTAGGGCGGAGTAGTCGCTCTTTTGGATATTATTAGGGTTAAAGCGGTTGGTCGTGGCTAGGCTTAAAATTTCGCCGCTTTCAGGGAGATAAATACCCGCAATGATTTGGTGCGCTTTGTAGCGGGTTTTAGCGGCATCTAGGATTTGTTCTAGCTCTCTTTGGATTTTTAAAGGGATACTCAGCACGATGTCCGAGCCATCCACTCTAGGGATGTCTTTAAAAGTCTTGTCCTCAATGAGATTAAAGCCCAAATCCCGTCTGCCCGTCATCTCCCCATCGTTTTTAGGGGTCAAAACGGCGTTTTTGGACTTTTCAATGCCCTTGATGCCATCCACAGAAGTGATTTTCCCCGAATCTACTTTTTGGATATAGCCCACAAGGGGCTCAAAATTGTCTTTATAAATGTAGTTGCGGGCAATCCCGCTCACTTCGATACTGAGGCCGATTTTTGGCATAACCTTTTTGTTTTGATCTTCATACTCTTTAAAGACATTGTAGGCCAAGAATTTGGCGTTGAGTTGTCTTAAACTCGCTGCGATGTTGGCGTTGATGTTGTAAGAGAGTGTAACAAACCCGCTTTGGTTAAACTTCTCGGCGATGACACTTTTGGGAATATTCGTGTAAATGGAAAGCAGGTCAATGAAAAATTCTTTTTTGTTGGGGTCGATGGATAGGGTGTTGAAACTCACTTTAAAGAGTTTTTGGCTGTTGGCGAGGCTAAAGCCGTCCTGGCTATAAATCTGTCCTCTCGTGGCGATGTCGGTCTTGGTAACCACAAGGGCGGGCATTTTGCGGGGCAACAAGGCTTTAAAAAACATGACTACCAAAAACAGCGCAAAACACCCCACCACAACGATAAAAATCATCATCAGGCGCTCTGTGCGCCTAGGGTCGCCATCGGGCTTGCTGGGGTTTTGTGGGTTTTTAAGGGGGTTAGCTAAAGGGTGATCCACGCGCCTCTCTAAAGAGCTATAAAGACATCAAGACAGAACCAGAACACAAGTTTAAGAACCCCTAAATTTGCGTCCTTAACAATTCCTTGTAGGCGCTGATCGCCTTGTTGCGCACCTCTAGCATGAGCTTCATGCTCGTCTCCGCCTTGCCAATAGCGATGGCGGCTTGGTGCAAGTCCTTCACCTGTCCCGTTGCCATGTCGGCTAGAGCTCTGTCCGACTCCATCTGCGTGTTGTTGAGCTCATCGATAGAGTGCTTGAGCATCTGAGAGAACTCCCCCTTCTCCATTAGATTCTCATGCGATTTCGAATCTAAAGGAGTGCTCGTTTTATTTAACCCTATATCAGTGTATAAAGTCTTCATATTGACTCCTTGCATCGTATTCACCTATATCGCCTCTTTTAGATAATCTTTTAGTCTAAAGAAACAATCCTTTCTTTTATATTCTTTTTCTTTAAGCTTGCAACATGCTAATGGCGTTTGCCGCCATGTTTTTAGTGCTTTGGAAAGCCGCAACATTGGCCTGATACGCCCTTGTGGCCTCGATCAAGTCTGCCATTTCTACAACGGGATTGACATTAGGATAAGACACATACCCATTTGCGTCCGCATCGGGGTGGGTGGGGTCGTATTTTAAGAGGGGGGCTTTGTCATCCCTAACGATCTTATCCACATACACACCCATGATGGCAGGGTTGGGTTTTTCGATGTCATCGCTCTCGTCTAGGGGGTCTTCGTAGTCCATTAAATTATTGTCTTGGGCTAATTTTTCGTTTAAAATCTTGTTGAAGTCGAAGGACTTAAACACGGCCTCTTGGCGGCGGTAGGGCCCGCCCTCATCGGTGCGGGTGGTGTTGGCGTTGGCAATGTTGGATGAAATGAGATTTGCGCGCACTCTTTGGGCAGACAATCCATAACCGCTAATGTCAAAACTCGATAAAAACATGCGCACTCCTTAAATGTTTTTCGCCGCTTCAATGGCGTAATTGACAATGCCCCTATGCTTTTTAAGCGCAGTGGTCAGGGCAAGATACATGGTGGAATTTTTTCCCATTTCGGAAGTTTCAATGTCTAAATCCACACTATTGCCATCGTTCTTTGCCAAATGCCCATCTCTAAAAAAGAGAGTGGCCTTCTTGCTCTCATCCAAATTGGGCTCTAAATGCCTAGCGTCTGTAACCGCCAACTCTAAAACCTTGTCTTGTTTATGGTCAAAAACCTCAGCCTTCTTTTCGGCCAACACCGATTCAAAATCCACATCCTTTGGGCGGTAAAAGGGGGTATCTACATTCGCGACATTGCTCGCGATCAAGTCCTGCCTTAGCGAGCGGTAATCCATCGCCTCATACACGAGCGGGTACGCCTTTGACAAATCCATGTTTTGCCCCTTTTTGCACCACACGAGATATACAGACCTAAGCAAGGAACATTCCAAACATCCCAAAACTAGGCCAAAATAAAAAGTGTGGCACCCAAAATATCGCTATAATTATAGCACATTTCTATATGACTTTGGGCGGTTTTTATGGCGTATCGCTATCTCTTTACCCTTGCGAGTTTGTTGATGATTTTTAGCGTGCTCTTGAGCTACTCCCTTTCCACTTACACCACCCTCATCTACCATTACAGTGAATTTCATTTCTTTATCCGCCAATTGGTGGCTGTCATTGTGGGGATTTTGCTGATGTGGGGGCTGTCGTGGCTTGACCCGGACAAATGGTTTAGCAAAATCGGCTTTGCGCTCCTGCTGGGCTCATCCTTTTTAATCATCATCATGAATTTCTTGCCCGAGAGCATGTCTAGCAGTGCGGGGGGAGCAAAAAGGTGGATTCGCTTGCCTTTTTTCTCCTTAGCCCCCACAGAGTTTTTTAAAGTCGGCTTTGTCTTTTTTCTGTCGTGGAGCTTGTCGAGGACTTTTTTTGATAAAGAAAAATCGGGGGTGCGTGAAGAGCTGGGCATCCTTATCCCCTACTTGGTCGTGTTTTTAGTGGTGGCGTTTTTAATCGGGGTCTTGCAAAACGACTTAGGGCAGGTGATTTTGTTAGCGATTGTTCTAAGCTTTTTACTCATCTTTTCAGGCGGGAGCTTTAAACTTTTTCGCATCTTCTTAGGAATCGCGATTTTAATCGGGGTGGTGGCGATCAGCACCAGCGCCCACCGCATTTTACGCATGAAACTTTGGTGGGCGAATTTACAAAGCTCGATTCTCTCCATTTTGCCCTCCAAACTTGCCAGTAGTCTAAAAATCGAGCATTTGCCCGAGCCCTACCAAATTTACCACGCTGGCAATGCCATTAAACACGGCGGGATATTCGGGCAAGGCTTGGGCGATGGCCTCGTTAAGCTTGGCTTTTTAAGCGAAGTGCATACAGATATGGTCTTGGCAGGGCTGGCTGAAGAATTGGGCTTTGTGGCGGTGGCGGTGTGTGTGGGGGTCATCTTAATCATCTTGCACGCCCTGTTTAAAATCACCAACCGCTTAGACAACCCCAAGCACATGCTCTTTTGTTTAGGCGTGGCCTTACTCATCGCCTTTTCTTTCATCATCAACGCCTTTGGTGTGAGCGGGATCATTCCCATTAAGGGCATCGCCGTGCCCTTCTTAAGCTATGGGGGCAGCTCACTTTTGGCTAACTCGGTGGCTTTAGGCTTGGTTCTTAGTCTATCTAAACAGGCACGTTAAGGCTTTGCAAAAACTCTGCATAGACGCTGGGCTCTTCAAACACGCCTAGCCGACAGCTGGTTTTTAACACGCTCTCTTGTTTTTGCACGCCCTGCATGGCGATGCATAAATGCTTTGCCACGCAAAGCACCCCCACGCCTTTAGGCTCCAAACACTCTTGCAAGCCCTTGGCAATTTGTGCGCCCAACCTCTCTTGGATTTGCAGCCGCCTAGAAAAACACTCCACAAGACGCACAATCGCCCCCAGCCCCACAATTTTAGAATCGGGCAAATACCCCACACTGATGCGCCCAAAGAAGGGCAATAAATGGTGTTCACACACACTATAAAATTCGATATTTTGCAACACCACAAGGCCTCTGGTAGGCGCAAGCACCGTTGAGTTTAAAATCTCTCTAGGGTCGTCCTTGTAGCCGGCCATTAAATCCGCCCATAAGGCTTTAACCCGCTTTGGTGTATTGATGAGCCCTTCGCGCTTGGGGTCTTCGCCCACGCTTAAAAACAACTCCTCTAGGCAATCTTTAAACATCTTTGCTAAACAACTCTTGGTGGGCAATCTCTTCTAAAAAGATCGTGGCGTAAGCCCCCTTGGGTAGGAAAAACTTGAGTTGCCCCTGTGCTTCTTGGGACAAATACAAAAAATCCACTTCACCAGGATAGACCAGCGCAAAACGCCGATCCCCATAAGAGTCGATCTCTTGCTTAAAAGGCTCTTCAAACTCCCTAGCCAAATCTTTGGCCTCTAGGACTTTAAGGCCTGGCAATAACCCCGTAGGCACAAGGCTTTTTACCCTAAACCTATCTAAATTGGTGTCTAAATCTTGGGCGGTGTGGTAAAAATACTTGCCAAAGGGGTAATGGCAAAGCACATCGCCTTCTAAGAGTTTAAAATCTTGGGGCTGGGCTTTGAGGGCTTTGGCTTGCTCTAGGCTGATTTGAGGATATTCTCTCACAATCTCAAGGGGGCTAAAGTTGTTGACAAAGGCGTTTAAACGCGCCCTACCACTTAACCACTGATTGAAACAAAAACTTTGCTGGCTGGAAAGTAAAAATTTGTCTAACTTTTTCTTGCCCGTGTGGGCTTGTTTAAAATTATCCCCTTTACGCCCAAAACGCTGGGCCCCGAAATAATTCAAAAACCCTTTTTCTTGCAAAATCTCCAAGACCTCGGCGATTTTTTGGGCGTTTAATGGAGTGAGTTTCTTTAGGCGCATATTAAAGTGGTTGCCCTTTAAATGCCCTAGGCGGATTTTATGCGTGTGGGCAGTGGTGTCTAGGATTTTTACGCCCTGCTCGTAGAGGGTTGGGGCGTGCTGGGATAGGGCTTTCTCATGGGCTTTAGGCATGGAGATATATTGAAAGGTGAGGGCGTTTTTATCCTTAAGCCCCGCGTAACCAAAGGCAGACATTTTACAGCCCAGCACCTGAGAGAGCAGGCTTAACATCTCCCATGTGGTCTTGTCTTTTTTGCGGACATGGGCGATTAAATGCTCACCGCTTTGGCTAAAGGCATAAAGCGGTTCTTCTTGTACCACAAAATCACGGGAGCACTTTTTAAAGTAAAACTCAATGGGCGCATGGCTTGCGCTGAAAAAACGGGGGAGCAGGTCTTCATTTTGCATAGGGGCATTATACACCATAATTTGGAGCATTTTTTGCTTGTAGGGTTGAAATTGATTGAAAGGGTCTTGTCATGGAAGTTAAAGACATCAAAAACAATCCATCCTTATACGCGTTGCTAAACTCCACCACTCTAGGACACGCTAACGCCTCCCAAGCCCCCGCCCCCACCCAAAGCAAACCTGAAGCGGTGGTAGAAATTTCCAAGAGCCAAACCGAGCCTAACGGGCTTAAGAGGGAAACTTACGGCTTTTTGGTCTTGGAGCTGATGAGCGACAACGAATACGATGCCTTTTTGCGCGCCACGGCGGGCATGAATGAAAATGAAAAACGCCTCGCCGCGCAATCGCTTTATAGCCTCACAAGCTTTTATGGCGGGCAAATCCAAGAGGACAAACAGGCGCAGGAAAAGATCGATGGCCTCAAGGCCTTACAAGAGATGCAAGCCAAAAGAGCCTTTGGGATCAACAACGACTTTGTGCAACGCTACAAAAACGCCTACAACCAAATTTACCAAACAATGGACTTGCACCTATAAGAAAGTTTTAAGCAAAAGCTTTTTAGAATGGGCGTTTTTCGTGTCAAGGTAGCTCAGCCGGTTAGAGCGCTGGTCTCATAAGCCGGAGGTCGGGGGTTCAAGTCCCCCCTTTGACACCATCTCTTCTTTGACTTTTTGTACACATCTTTCTCATAACACCAAATGTTGGAGATTCCTATGGCACACATTTTACTGCTCAATGGGGCAAAAAGCTTCGGGCATTCAAAAGGGCGTTTAAACACCACTTTACACGCCCACGCCGCGCAAACTTTGCAGGCTTTAAACCACAGCGTAGCAGAAACACAAATCGAGCAAGGCTACAACATAGAAGAGGAAATTGAGAAAATTTTAAAAGCCGATGCCTTGATTTGGCAAATGCCCGGGTGGTGGATGGGTGAGCCTTGGATTGTGAAAAAATACATGGATGAGGTCTTCACCACAGGGCATGGACAGCTGTACAAAAACGATGGGCGCAGCCACGCCGCCCCCACCAAAAATTACGGCAAGGGTGGGCTATTGCATGGCAAAAAATACATGTTCTCACTCACTTGGAACGCCCCCATCGAGGCTTTTACTGAGAAAGAGGAATTTTTTGGAGGCGTGGGTGTGGATGGCGTGTATTTGCACCTACACAAGGCCAACCAGTTTTTAGGCATGCAAGCCCTGCCGACTTTTATTTGCAACGATGTCATCAAAAACCCTCGAATCTCCCAATATCTACAGGATTACACCGCCCATTTACAAAAGGTTTTTCTAGGGGTTTAAACTTCAACGCCTGCGCTTTCTCTAGCCATGATGGCTAGATCATTGCTTAAAAAATCCTCAATGCAAAAAATGGGTTGTTGGTTTTTGTAGCAAAAATCGATACAGACATTAAAGGCACTTGGGTTTGAGGGCTGCGGGGTTCTAGTGTGCGTGTGGCCGTGCAGCCAAAAGGTTTTTAAGGCGGGGGCTTTTGCCTCCCTTTGCACCCACTCTTTTAAAATGCCCTCAGCCACGAGCTGGTTATATTCTTTAGAGTCGGGTGGGTAGTGGCACAGAATGAAGCGGTAAAGCCCACCCTGATGGATGTCTAAGATGTAAAAGAGTTCGTCCAGCACTTGAAAACCGCAATTAGTGTAAGCCTTGTTTGGCAAAAGGTCATGATTGCCCCTAATTAAAATCTTTTGTCCCTTTAGGTTGGAAAGAATCGCGTTTAGCTCTTTAGAAGTCTTGCGCGCTAGGGTAAGATCGCCTAAAAACCACACCATGTCCTCTTGTGTGACACAACCAAGCATATCCACCCAAGTTTGGTTTAGCTCTTCAACCGACTCAAAAGGCAAAGCGGAATACTTGATGATATTTTTATGGAAAAAGTGAAAATCTGACACGGCGTAATTTTTCATTTTTGCCTCTTTTGTAGAGTTTCTAGAAGTTTAGCACAGGTCAAGCAAAAACAGGGCATTTGCAGGCGCACTGATTAAAATAACCTTAGACAAAATAAAACCTCACGCTATTATTTAAGCATTATTTAGATGCCTTTAAAACTATCTCAATGGAGGTCAGTATGGCTAACAAAAACAATGACAGTGCGGCTACTAGCTTAACGGGCGCGTCCGCTGGAGCTGCTGGAGTTGTGGGGGCTGCTTATGCCGCCGGAGTTACTGGTTTAGGCGCAACGGGAATCACCAGCAGTTTAACGGCGGTGGGGTCTGTTGTGGGCGGTGGTATGGCTGCTGGTTTAGGCGTTGTGGCTGCTGCTCCTGCAATCGGTGCTGCTGTGGGCTATGGCATTTATAAAGCCTACATAAGCGGTGATGAAGAAAAAAGGTTTCAGCCTTTTTTGGGTGAGCTGGATCGCCACTGCTGAGTTTGAGCAACAGCCTAAGGACAGAATGCCACTAGGCTGGAGCAAAAATGGTTTTTGGGATATAAATTGGGGATTAAGCGTTATTCTTCAAAAAACACGCTAAGATCCCTCCAAATTTAGCATAAAAGCTTAAAAGAAAAAATTATATAAAATGGATGAAGATGCCCTCCTGCATAAGCAGATGAAAGCTTTAAGGGGTGGTCTAGACATTACGATAGCTTTAGAGCTCCAAAACGACAATCCGTCTCTGCGTGCTAACCTTTAATACGGAGCGAGTAAAAATCCTCAAAGAGATAGCCCAAATAGTTTTGTCTAGCGAGTGGGACAGCGACAACGCGAGCGGACTAAACACTTCATAGGACTTATTGCTTACTCAGAAGATAAGCTAAACAGCACCACCCGCCCCGCTTTAAGAGAGAGCTTGGAGAAAGGTATTAAGACTACATTGAGAACATACAAATCGTCCTAACCACACGGACAGAGAAATGAACAGAGGGTGTAAAAAGAGAAAATGCACTATTCTATAACCCCTCAACCATACAAATAACCCCCACACCGCCTACAAAAGTTGCCCAAATTGCCCCAACTGAAGTGGATAACCCCAAAAACGCCCCACAAACCTCACTACCAGCGCACATTCCCCAAGAAGTGGCCAAAGAAACTTTACAACAAGAGCCACAACTAGGCTTAGTGGCTAAAACCCCAAAAGCACCCAACAAAACAGAAAATCTAACAGGGGAGGACATAGAATACACCCCCGTTTTAGCCAAAAATACAAGAATAGCTAATCCTAAGCAAGTTGTGATGCATAACAACATCTACAAAGTTAATCTAGGCATGCTAGGTGAATTGGAAAACAATCTATTCTTTAGCCTTTTTAATCGCCTAAAAGACAAAAAAGACACGGTGATCCGTTTTGCCCCCAAGAGTTAAAGGCTTTAGCAGGCAATCCGCACATGGATAACGCAAGACTTTATAAGGTAACCCTTGACCTTTTTAACAATATGGCAGGGGCTAATTTTGATTAAATCAAATATTTGTCCAATGACAAACATCGACTTTGCTTTAGGCACTCGTGAGTCTTTAGACTATATAATTAATTGTCCGATCAATCTAGGTATCAACCCTTTACATGCCCACACTTTTAAAGGGTCGGCGCTAGATAGCACGCAAACCACTCCAAACCAAAGCTTTGAGCCTATGTGAAAAAGTGTTTGAAAGCATTAGTGAAAAATTTAGCGGACGCTCCAAATAGAGTTACTTATAGAGTTATTACACCACATTCACTCAAGCATATAAAGTAAAAAGGTATGCGAAAAGTTTAAAGAGAGTCGCAAAAGCCGCCTTCTAAACTCGCTACAAAATACCAAAAAAGCTAGTAAAGCAATGATCAAAACCATGCTAAAATGTGCCCTCTATAAAAGCCATAAAATCAAGAGTAAGGCAATTTACTCTGTGTTGTAGAGCCGAGGAGTTTCCAATGCACCATATTCCCATTCCTTTAGTTAATGCCCCACAAATAGGCACTCCATGCGCATAGACCAAATCTTAAACACTTCTAACTTGAAGTGCTTTTCTAGTCAAGAGATCAAAGCCCTAGAGGATCGTATGATTTCTAAGACGGACAAAAAAGGCAACCCCACGCACAAGGTGCGTTGTCTAGTCCGCCAGCAAGAGATCGCGCTCAAACCAGAGGAGGCGATCCGCCAGCTTTTCATTAATTGGTTGGTGCAAGGATATGGCTACTCAATAGAGCGCATCAGAGTAGAATACCCGGTCAATTTTGGGCGATCGGCTAATAACCGCGCCGATGTGGTGGTGCTGGATGAAACCATGCAGAGCGTGTATATTGTGGTCGAACTCAAAAGCCCCCAATTTCAAGAGGGCATCGCCCAACTTAAAAGCTATGCCCACGCCACAGGCGCACCCTTGCTGGCATGGTGCAATGGCAACGATTTAATGGTTTGGCAACGCAAAGACCCAAACACCTTTACCGAATTGTGGCATCTGCCAAGAGCCGATCAAAGCATCCAAGATGTATCTAGCGAGAGTTTTACCTATATGGACTTGCAAAAACAAGACATCTTACAAAGCGATCGGGTGAGCTTGAAAGACAAAATTCTCTTGATTGAAGATGATGTTTTAGCCAATAGCGGAGAAAACGCCTTTGAAGAGGTGTTTAAGCTCATTTTTACCAAGCTTTATGATGAATTGCAAGCCTACCGCTACGATAAGGACAAGATCAAAAGATACCACGAACTAGAGGCACAGGGGGCAAGTAAAGAGCAACTTTTAAAGCTATATGAGAACATGCGTCCCTTAGAGTTTGCCCTAAGAAATGAGACCAACGAGAGTCTCAGCAAACGGCTACAAGAACTTTTTACACAGGCTAAAGACCACGAAAAATGGCAGGGGATTTTCCCCGAAGAAAGCAGGATTGCTTTAACTCCTGATCATTTGGCGATCTGTGTGGGGAGTTTGCAAAAATGCAAGTTTTTTAACTCCAATTTAGAAGTGATTGACGATGCCTTTGAATACCTTGCCAACAAGGACTCTAAGGGCGAAAAAGGGCAATTTTTCACCCCCCGCTATGTGATTGATATGTGCGTGAGAATGCTCAATCCTAAACCCCATGAGAGCATGATCGATCCAGCTAGTGGGAGCTGTGGCTTTCCCATCCACACCTGCTTTTATGTGTGGCGGCAGATTTACAAGGCGGAGGGCTTGCCTGAAAATGAAATGCTCACCGCAGAAGAAAAACACGCTAAGGCGATTGACTATGTCAAGGACCATGTGTTTGCAATTGACTTTGACCCCCGCACCACTAGAATTTCTAAAATGCTTAATCTCATTGCCGGGGATGGGCATAGCAATGTCTTTAAACTCAATTCTTTAGATTTTTCTAAGTGGCATGCCCAAAAGGAGATCGATCCATCCACCAAGACCTTCAATAAGAATTTTGACAACCTTGTAAAAAAGTTACCCCAACAAGAACGCAAGAAGGACGACCATAAGCGCAGTTATAAAGAATTTGCCTTTGATATTGTGATGGCTAACCCGCCCTTTGCGGGCAATATCAAAGAAAACGAGATTTTAAAACACTACACTTTGCGCCAAAGCGTGCATTTAGAAAAAACCAAAGAACCCACAGAGGGGCTTAGGGTGTTGCCAGAAAATGCGGATTATATGCAGATGTTGGATAACCCCACACATCTAGTCCCCACCAAAGAGGGTTACAAGAAAATTAGAATCAAAGAACAGCCCACAGTAACGCGCGATGTCCTCTTCATTGAGCGCAATTTAAATTTGCTCAAACCCGGAGGGCGCATGGCAATTGTGTTGCCTCAAGGGCGCTTCAACAACGCCAGCGACCAGCATATCCGCGAATTCATCGCCCACCACGGGCGCATTTAGCCGTAGTGGGCTTGCACCCTAATGTCTTTAAGCCCCACACGGGCACAAAAACCAGCGTGTTATTCGTGCAAAAATGGGATGAGCTCTTATGCCCCTACCAAGAGGATTACAATATCTTCTTTGCCACCATGCAAGAGCCCAGCAAGGACAACTCCGGGGATAAAATCTATGTCAAACAAGAGATTGTTAAATTAGAGCGCACCACAGCAGGGCAACCCAGCATAGAAGAATTAAACCTAGAGGACTTTTACACCACCTACCCCAACCTAGAGGCGGCTAACTTTATAGAATTTGAAGGGCGCAAAATCAGCGCGCAAGAATATAAAAAACTTAACCCCACACAACAAAAACAAGCCACAATCCAAACCGCCACAAAGCAAACCCGCCCCCTTTTAGACAAACATGGGCATTTGATTGTCAAGCACGACTTGTTTAACCACGAGGGATTAACCCAAGATGGCATCGCCGAGGCGTTCATTGAGTTTGCCAAGAGCGAGAGTTTGAGTTTTTGGCAATGAGGGAGGACACCCAAGAAAAGCTTTTTTCAACCCCGCGTTTAAGAGGCTATGCCAGTCTAGCCGAGCATGAAGCTAATTTTGCGCTCATAGGGTGCATAAGCCACAAGATCGGCATTTTAGAAGTGGTGATTCGCAACCAAATAGACTCCGTGCTCTTAGAGAAAGTGGGGGATTGGTGGCAACACCTGCCCCCAAGCATTAAAATTAGTGGTGAGCGGACAAATTCTATACAATTAGAGATTCATCCTAGCATTAAAATTATCCTTAAAACAACGGGTGATATAAGCCATATAACCCCAATAACTCTTGTTTCTAAACAAAGCATGGGCTTTTGGCTTAAAGTAGTGGAGTATTTTAGAATTTATGACCAAATTTTTAATCCAAGTTTTTTAGATAACCTAGACTTTAAAAAGTATTACCTTAAGAATAAAAACCGCTTTGGCACTAAAACCCATTTGGCACACCGCAAAAATGCCCATCTCAAACGCCATGAAAAAGCCGACTTGCTTTTGCAACTCTTACGCAAGCTAAGAAACCGGGCTTTTCATTTTGAAAACCTTTACAAATGCAACCCTAAAGGTTATCCTAGACTCAACGCCAACATTGCAGACAATAAACATGAGAGCCACCACAAAAACCAAGAACAACAAGAAAAACCCCAAGCAGAGCCACAAGACCTGTATGTCGGCCTACACCCTGATAAGATCGTGTTATTTTTAGATGACTTACTGGGAAGTTTTGCACCTGAACTCGTGGATTATGCGGGTGGTGAAAGCGGTGGAAAAGAATCCACCTAGAAATGAACTTAATTTTGGCACAGACATCTTTAAAATGCCAAGTCCAAACGCAAAAAAGAAAGAAATACTAAAAATTACTGAGAAAGTGGCGGAAAAGGCCCGCCTATAAATGACGCATACTTTAACATCTTTATGCTAAAATGTCAAGTTTTTATGCCGTTAAACCTTAAGGACACTTGAATGCCAAACTCCCTAGCCCAAAACTACCCCCATTTAGAGATCAGCGTTTTAAAATTAAGCGAAGTTTTACACGACAACCCCACCAAGCGCATGGACGCGGAGTATTTTAAAAGAGAGTGGGTAGGGATTAAGAACAAGCTACTTTCTGTGCCAAACGAATACTTGCGTAATCTTGTTTCATTTAATGCCCGCTATTCACAACCCACATACGACCAAAATAGTCAGCTAAAAATTATCAATAGCCAGCATGTTAGAAACGAATATATCAACCATGAAAACGCAAGAACAGGTTATGGTGCAGTCGTGCCAAGAGAGGCTATACTCATAAACTCAACAGGCGTAGGCACTCTAGGTAGGGTTTTTATCAATCTCTTAGATTTTGACTTTAGCGTTGATAACCATATCAACATTTTAGTTGTCAAAGATTATAAAAAATTATTGCCGGGCTTTTTAATGGTGTTTCTGCAAACAAAATTCGGGCAAGCTCAAATCAATCGTTATTACAGCGGTACTTCAGGGCAAATTGAAATTTACCCAAGAAATTTTAACAACTTTCTAATCCCCCTTCTCCCCCTAGACTTTCAAGAACACATCGCCCAGCTAGTTAAAAACGCCCACGCCTGCTTAGAACAGAGCAAAGCCCTTTATAAAGAGGCACAAGGCTTGCTAGAGCAAGAGCTAGGCACACCCCCCAAAGCCCCTCTTAAAGAACACCAAATCAAGAGCTTGAAAGAAAGCTTTTTAAGCACGGGTAGGCTTGATGCCGAGTTTTACCAAAGCAAATATGAACACCTAGAAACTTGCTTAAGAGAGTATGTAAATGGTGTTGTCCCCCTTAAGGATTTAGTGCATGAGTATTCTAGTGGTTTTGCCTTTAAAAGTGTGGATTACTTAGAACAACAGCAACCCAACGCCCTGATGCTGATTCGAATCAACAATATCAAAAGAAATACCCTAGATACTCAAAATGTGATTTACTTACCCGCTCAAGCTAAAGAATTAAGCCCAAAAGATAAATTACGAAAAGGGGACTTACTCATATCGATGTCAGGCAGTATCGGCTTGGCTTGTGTGGTGCATACAGAAATCGAAGCCATGCTTAACCAAAGGATTTTAAAAATTAGAGTTAAAAATTTTATCCCTGAAGTTTTAGCCCTTTACCTCAATTCTGTGATGGGGAGATTGCAATTTGAACGCATAGGTACAGGAGGCGTGCAAACTAATTTATCCTATGCAGATATGCAAAATATTTTTGTTCCCAAAATCCCCCTAAATATCCAAGAGCAAATCGCTGCGCTTTTGCAAGAGAGCCTTAAGCACCGCGAGCAAGCAAAAGTGTTATTAACCCAAGCCAAAGCTGGGGCTGAACACGCCCTAACTGGGGGGGAGGGGGGTAACCTCCAAACAACTCCAAAGGGAGGTCTTTAAAGAAATCAAAGCCCATCTAAAGCGTGCCCGCCATTTGGCGCGTTTAGCCCAGTGGCTTTTGCTAGAAACTTTGCTTTTAAACCAAAGAAACCACAGTATCAAGACCTTAAAACAAAGTCTAGGCAGTAGCGGGCGTTTGGACGCGGAGTTTTACCAAGAAAAGTATGAGAGGGCAGAGGCGCAACTCAAAAAACACGGCTTTGTGCTCCTAGAGGATATTTGTAGCCACATTAACTATGGCTCTGTCCCCACAAGTCCCTATTGTGGGCGCGATGAGGGCATTCCCTACATTAAGGGCTTAAATCTCAAAAACTTAAGCATTAGCGGGCGTTTAGATTGCATTAAGGACACCCAAAAACTCGCCTCTAAATTTTTCACACAGAAAAACGACATTATTATTTCCCAAATGGGCACGGTGGGCGATGTGGGCGTTGTTTCTCAAGAACAAGAGGGCTATATCTTTGCTTCTTTCACGATTCGCGTCCGCCTAAAAGACCCCCATTTCAACCCATTCTATATCGCCCTTTATATCCAAGACATTGCCAAAAATTGGTATTTGCAACGCCACATTGCCCAAGCCAGCGTGCGCCAGAATACAGACTTACCCACCATTAGAAAACTTTATATCCCCAAAATCCCCACCCCCATTCAAGAGAACATCGCTAAACACCTTCAAAATAGCTTCACTTTGCGCGCCCAAGCCAAAGAAGCCCTAGAGCGGGCTAAAATGCAGCTTGAGCATGCCCTCAATCTGGGGGGGGGGGGGGAAACCTTTGTTTAAACCCA
>NZ_CDMG01000002.1:92658-150762 GCF_001282945.1 Helicobacter ailurogastricus | reverse complement strand
CTTTAAACGCTATATTTGATTTATTGCCTCTCTTCATCTTACTCTCCAAAGATATAATTGTCCTAAATCAATCAGTTTCTCACTCTCTCAAAACAGACATGATTACCTTACAATCATAGATAATAGATACTTCAAAGACTAAAAATCTAATTCTCACTTCAAAACCCTTTCTTGGGGGTTTGGGGGCTTGCCCCCAAGAGCAATAATGATGATATAGATGCCAAGCGTCAGCTTAGCTTACCTTAAACCTACTCAACCAACTTTTCAACAAACGCGAAAAATTTTTTCACGAAAAAGATACGTACTACGGGCAAGCGCACCCACGCGCGGTTTTTAAAAAATTAGTTTTTTAGATTCTTTTTAAGATATATGATATGATGCATGGAAAATGGGGTTTTGAATATAAATTGGGGGATCGCCATGCCCATCATGCAAAATGGAAAGTCGGATTGTCTGAGCGTTAAAGATCTACCCATTGGCAAGCCCAGCACAAGTAGCCTTGTAGGAGCAGCGCTCACAACCACAGCGGCTGCCTATGGTCTTTACAATGCTTTGACAAGTGATGAAGATAAGCGGAAAAATAAATGATCAAACGAGCTCCGTGAAAGACATATGTGAAATATGCAAAAATTTGAAAAGATAAAGATATGGATAGATTAGAGATAGGTATGGAATAGATTAGAATAGATGATAGATATGATGAGATAACGTAGAGAGAGATAGAGAAAAAGAAGATTAGGCGCGGGTTATCCGCACCTAAGTGCCATCATTTGTCCTTTTGTCTTTCTTTTTTGTTTAATCCACCTTCAAGATCGCTAAAAACGCCTCTTGGGGGAGATGGACTTTGCCAATCGCTTTCATGCGCTTTTTGCCCTCTTTTTGTTTTTCTAAGAGTTTGCGCTTTCTTGTGATGTCGCCCCCATAACACTTTGCCGTTACATTTTTGCCCACAGATTTGACGGTTTCTCGAGCGATGATTTTATTGCCAATGCTGGCTTGGATTGCCACCTCAAAAAGTTGGCGTGGGATCAAGGTTTTCATGGTTTCGACTAAGGCCTTGCCCTTTTCATAGGCTTTAGAGCGATCCACAATGATAGAGAGCGCATCCACCACCTCATTGGCCACCCGAATATCTAGCTTGACTAATTGCCCCTCTTTGTAGCCGATGGGCTCGTAATCAAAGCTGGCATAACCCTTCGTGCAGGATTTGAGCTTGTCGTAAAAGTCCATGACAATTTCATTACTGGGCAAATCGTAGGTGAGCATCACGCGGTTTTGATTCAAATACTCCATTTTCTCTTGCACTCCACGCCTGTTGTTGAGCAAGCCTAGCAAGTTGCCCAAGTATTCGCTGGGCGCGATGATGCTTGCCCTGACATAGGGCTCGTAAATGCTCTCTATCGTGCTTTCAGGGGGCAGCTGGCTAGGGTTTTGCACGGCCACCACCTGCCCGTCTGTCAAATGCACTTCATAAACCACTGTGGGGGCGGTGGCAATCAAGTTTAAATTAAACTCCCGCTCTAAACGCTCTTTGATGACCTCCATATGCAGCAAGCCCAAAAAACCCACGCGAAAGCCAAAGCCCAGCGCCACACTGCTTTCAGGCTCAAATTGCAGGGACGAGTCGTTGAGCTGGAGTTTTAACAAGGCTTCGCGCAATTCTTCAAATTGGTCGCTCTCAATAGGATAAAGCCCGGCAAAGACAAAGGGTTTGGCGGGTTTAAAGCCCTCTATGGGCGTGGCTGTGGGAGTTTTGGCATCGGTGATGGTGTCGCCCACCGCGATGTCGGTGAGGTTTTTTGAGCCCAAAGAGATGATGCCAATTTCTCCGCATTCAATGGAGTCGGTGGGGATTTTGTGTAAGGGGTTTGGGTAGTAAAGAGCTAGCACCTGATGCGTCTTTGCGCTGCCCATCACCAAAACCTCTTGATTGACACACAACCGCCCCTCTTTTAAGCGCACGAGAGCCAGCGCCCCTAGATAGTTGTCAAACCACGAGTCGTAGATTAAGGCCTTTGTAGGCGCTTCTTTGTTGCCCTTTGGGGGAGGAATTTTGGCGATGATGGTTTCTAAGAGCTCGTTAATGCCTAAATGCGCCTTTGCGCTCACGCAATTAGCCCCAGCACAATCTAACCCGATGGTGTCCTCAATGTCCTCTTTGACCGCCTCCACTTCAGCATTAGGCAAATCTATTTTATTGAGTACGGGCAAGATTTCTAAGTGGTTGTCTAAAGCGATATAGACATTGGCGATTGTTTGGGCTTGCACGCCCTGCGTGGCATCCACAACGAGCAAAGCCCCCTCGCAGGCGCACAGCGAGCGGGACACCTCGTAGCTAAAATCCACATGCCCGGGAGTGTCTATGAGATTTAAAATATAATCTTGCCCTTGATAGCGGTAATTTAAGCGCACAGATTGGGCCTTAATGGTGATGCCCCTCTCCTTTTCAATGTCCATGGTGTCTAGCACTTGGCTAGTCATTTCTCGCGTACTCAAAGCCTTACAAGCTTGAATCAAACAATCGGCGAGCGTGCTTTTGCCGTGATCGATGTGGGCGATGATGGAAAAATTGCGGATGAGATCTTGCATGGACTTCCTTAACAAGCATTTTTAAACCCAAATGTGTAATAATACCTTATTGTGTTAAAAGCGGAGCCTTGTAGTGAAGATTTTTATCAATTGCCACTCTTTATTGCTAGGACAGGTTTTAGAAAGCTATTTACAAGAGTTCTTGGCCACCGAAGAGAATTGCGATTTTATTTTAAGCGACCACCCCGTTAAAAACCCTTACAAGGCGACTTGTTTGGTTGGCTCGGATTCAAGCGCGCACATTTTAACCCCCTTCACGCAAAACGAGTTGCTCCAAAAGTTGCAAGAGTTTTACGCTAACAAGGCCCAAACCGAGAGCCTAGAGCACAAGGTGCAATCTTTATTGCAAGAATACACTTATAAGCTCCTTGACTTATTGCAGGATTACAAACGCTGATGCGCTTAAAAATTTTGGGCGGGGTGTGCAAAGGGCTTAACTTACAAATGCCTGCCAAAGCCACCACCCGCCCCACAAAGGCGATCATTAAAGAGTCTTTTTTTAATGTCTTGCAAGACTCGGTTTTGCAAAGTACTTTTATCGAAGCCTTTGGGGGCAGTGGCTCAATGGGTTTAGAAGCCTTGAGTCGGGGGGCTTATGAGGCCTTGTTTTTTGAAAAAGACGCGCAGGCTTTCAAGGTTTTACAAACAAACGCCCAAACCATCAAGGAGCGCTTGCCACAAGCCCGCTTAAAGACCATTTGCGCCGACGTGTTGAGCGCGTTTAGCGGGCATTTAAAGGGCTTAGAGCCAAGAGGTTTAGTGGTGTTGTATTTAGACCCGCCTTTTATGGAGGGCATTTATGAAAAGTGTTGGGCGTTGCTAGAAAGCTTAAATCCTTTAGAGAGGTTTTTAAAGCATGGCTTTTTGTTGGTGTTCGAGCATTTAAGCGGGGCCAGTATGCCTAGAAATGCGGCAAGCTTTAGTATAATCAAAGAAAGAAAGTTTGGCAGGACGACTTTAAGTTACTATCTTTACACAAAGGAATAATTATGGCAGATGAGGTCAAAGAGCCTAAGAAAAATAAGGCCTTGTTGTTTGTGATCGTGGGTACAATTGTGGTGATGATCGTTTTGATCGGGGTGATCGCCATTTTATTGCTCAATAAAAATAGCGACAAAGATGGGGCCAAAGAAGGCCTCGTGGACAATAAAATGCGCCAAGTTCGAGAAAGCTCAAAGCTCAACGACAATGGTGGGAAATCGGATTTAATGGTGCGCTCGTCTGACTATCTCTCTTTAGGGCCACTCTACCCTCTAGATTCCCCCTTTGTGGTGAATTTAATCACCCAAAACGGGCGGCGTTATTTAAAGACAAGCATCACTTTAGAGCTTAGTGATGCGAAGTTGCTCGCAGAAGTCAAAAACAAAGAGACGGCGATCAAAGACACCATTATAGAGATTTTGTCCTCTAAATCCATTGAAGAGATCAGCACCTTAAAGGGCAAAAACAAGCTCAAAGAGGAGATCCGCAGCAACATTAACAGCTTTTTAATCGATGGCTTTGTCAAGAATGTGTTCTTTACCGAATTTGTGGTGCAATGATAGGGTTAGACATTGTCGCCATTGAGCGTATCGCGCACAATGTCTGCCGTTACCAAGATCGCTTTTTAAACCGCTTTTTATCCTTACAAGAACAAAAACTTTTTACTAAGCCCGCTAGCCTAGCCGGGGCATGGGCAGCTAAAGAAGCTTGCTCTAAGGCTTTGGGGGTAGGCATAGGCGCAAGGCTTGGTTTCTTAGACATAGAGCTTTCTAAAAGCCCTTTAGGCGCGCCCTTGTTAAATCTTAACCCCGCTAAACAAGCCGCATTTAAGATCAACAGCCTACATGTCAGCATTAGCCACGATGGTGGGTTTGCCGCCGCTATTGTGTTCGTGCAGTTTAACTCTTAATCTCCTCCTTTTTCACACACAGGCCAAAAACTCCATGGTAGATAAATTTTAGTAGTAGTAGTAGAGCATGTGAATTTGTGCCTAAAGGCTAGCCAACCTCGTTGTGTGCGCCCTGACCACTCTAGGAAAAAAACTTATTCTATGCACATGGCGGCACACAAACATGGGACAAACAACCTAAAACCTTTCCTAAAAAGAGATTTTTAACCCCTTTTTGGTACACGGCATTCACGTGAATGCACATGGATGTGAAAAATGTGCCTAAACTTTTCACATGCATGTGCCTAAAGCCTTTTAAACCCGCCGCAAACCACGCACACAAGGGCATTTGTGTGCGTGCCCAACATGTGAATAAACTGTGCCCAACATGTGAATAAGGCTTTTTTTAAGGCGCAAATCTTTTTAAAAGCGATTACAAGATGTAGATTTTGAGCTTTGTTGGGGGCTTGTAGTTTTATTCACCCTCTCACACACAAGGCCCCTAAGAACTGTGCTAAGGTGTCGCCGTGCGTTAAAGTGGCAACCAAGACTCTTATAAGGGCATCGATAGCCAAATGAGCCAAGTGTAACAAAACCCTTTTGGCGCAATCTCTAAAATGCCTCTAGCCCATTAATCCCTAACTAGACTCTTAAAAACCCACAGCCACAAGCGCAGCCAAACGCTTGTTCCCAGTAAAGCCAAAAACCACAGAGGCCACATTGTTTGCAACTGCCCTAAACGCCGTGCGACCCGCGCGCGTTCTTGTTTGGACTCAAAAATACCTGTTGATCCCGCAGACAATCCCTTAAGATTTACTTTTTTGGTTTTAAAGGTGCTAAACTTGGCAGAAAGGCCAAACATGCTCGCGATGGTCGGGGCAACTTTCTTGGCAGTGGGCGTAACTTTTTATTATATTCTTAAGCAATACCACCCCATTTTTGTGTTTTTATGTGTCGGCTTGTCGCTCTTGGTGTTGGGCCACTACCTAGCGGGCACATCTATTCCCAACACCCCGCTTGCACACAACTTTAGCCAAGTTCTTTTAAACGCTTTTGACTTCATCGCCTCAACTTTTAAACGCAATTTAAGCGGAGTGGGGCTGATCATCATGAGCGTGGCCGGCTTTGCGGCCTACATGAAGCACATACACGCCTCGGCAAAACTCGCTTATTTGAGCAACCGCCCCCTTAGTAAAATCCGCAACAAATACTTGGTCTTAAGTGGCACTTTTGTTGTGGGCATGGGCTTAAAAATTGTCATTTCTAGCTACACGGGGATTTTGCTCTTGCTTTTGGCCTGCATTTATCCCGTACTGATTGCCTTAAAAATCCGCCCCATCACGGCCGTGTGCATACTCTCTTTGATCACCCTAGATTATGGCCCCAAGGACGCTAACACCCTCAACATGGCTGACATGGTGGGGCAAAAGGACAACATCGTGGGGCTTTTCTTGCACCACCAAATTTGGGTTGTGTTGTCTTACACGGCCATCATTGCTCTCTTAATCCCCTTTTATTTTGCGTGGGTCGATCAACGCGACTTGGCTAAAAATTGCCTTTGCGACCCCATAGAGGAGTTAGAGATCGCCCAACCACCCTGCCCTAACTTTTATATTATTTTCCCTTGGTTGCCTGTTTTCTTGCTCTTTGGGGGGTATTTTATGGGAGTCAAATTAGATGTTGTGAGTGCAAATTTTATCAGCACTGCTTTTGTCTTTTGTGTGGAATTTATCCGCTACAAGGACGCTAAAAGGCTTGGGGCTGGGATGGAGGCGATTTTGCGGGCGATGGGGGATATTTTCGTGAGTGTGGTGAGCATCATCATCGCCGCGAGTGTCTTTGCCGCAGGGCTTAAAAGTCTAGGCGGGATTGCGCTTTTAACCCAAAGTCTAGGGGGCTTGCAAGGCGGTGGGGGCTTGTGGGTGGTTGGGCTGGTGATGGCGGGTTTGGCGTTCATGGTCTATGGCTTTTCTGTGGTGATGGGCAGTGGCATTGCGGCCTTTAACGCCTTTGGGCGTTTAGCTCCCGACATCTCCCTAAAAATGGGCGTGCAACCCATTCACTTAATCTTGCCCCTAGAGATCGCCTCTTGTTTGGGGCGGGCAAGCTCACCCATAGCCGGGGGGATTTTGGCTTTAGCGGGTTTTGCTAAGGTCGCGCCTTTAGAGATCATTAAACGGACATGGCCTCTTTTGCTCGTGGGCATGGGAGTGAATTTAGGGGTGGGGATGGTGTTAGCAGCGCATGGGGTTTAATGGGCTATCATGGCAATTTATTCCACTTGAGGGGTTTTTATGGGTTTGCTTGATAGCCTATTGTTGTTATTCTTAGTGGGGGTCTTGGTGGGAGGTGTGGGCTACTATGTGTATATGGTGCTTAAAAAATGACCTTAGGCATGCTTGCTTAAGCTCAAATTAATCACGCTGTTTTCCAGCCCCCCCAAACTATGGGAGACATTTGCCTCCAAAGCGATGCAATCGCCGCTTTCTAGCGTGTGTTTCTCTCCCCCAATTTCAAACCAAATGCGCCCCTGCAACACCCGCACCACGATCGCCCCAGGGGCTTTATGCTCTTGCATTTGTGCGCCCTTTGGCATGCAAATGCGGATTTCTTTGCTATGCGCGGTTTCAAAGAGTTTTTGTATGTCTAAAGCTTGAAAATTCGGGTTTTCTAAAAAGCGTAAAATTTGCACGAAACAACCTTCTTGAAAGATAAGGGGCATTCTAGCCTAGAAAAGCAAATTTGGCTACAATGGCGCAAAAAACGGAGTTTTTATGTTGGTGCATATTTGTTGTTCAGTCGATAGCCATTATTTCTTACAAGAGTTGCAAAAACTTTATCCGCACACTCCGCTCACGGGCTTTTTTTATAACCCCAATATACACCCCCACACAGAATACGAATTGCGCTTGCTCGATGTCAAACGCTCATGCCAAGCCTTAAATATCCCCCTGCTTGAGGGGGATTACACTCTAGATTCGTGGATGCAAGCCATTAAGGGGTTGGAGCAAGAAAAAGAGAAGGGCAAGAGGTGTAGTGTTTGCTTTGATGCCCGCCTAGAAAGGAGCGCGCAAATGGCTTTAATGCTCGGGTTAAAGCACTTTAGCACCACCCTGCTTTCAAGCCCCATGAAAGAGCAAGAAGCCTTAAAAACACAGGGGCAGGCAATCGGGCAAAAATACGGCCTTGAGTTTGTCTATCTCAATGTGCGCGCTTGCGGGGGGGTGGAAAAGCAAAACGCTTTGGCTAAAAAAGACAAGCTTTATCGCCAAAACTATTGTGGCTGTGTCTTTGCCCTTGAGAAGCAACGCCAAGCGCAAGACAAGCCCTGTATAGAATTAATCAGCCCCCTAAATGGCCAGACCCACCCAGCCAGCATTGCTAGCCGCCTAGAGCTTTTTAAACAACGCCAAGATTTAGAAGCTAAAAAACAGGACTACCATCTACTGCAACAAAATTTACAAACTTATTTACTCCTAAGAGGGGGTGCTTACACCAAAAGGGGGGCAATTGCTAGCCAAATCCTTACCCACTCCGCTACAAAGAAAACTAAAATCAAGGATTTGCAGATCGCTAAAACCCCTCTAAAGCCCACCCTAGCCGAAGACATCCTTTGTAAAAGGCTGGGTGTCTTGCCCCCAACATCGAGCATTGAACTAGGTTTTAGCTCCAAAGACGACACTTTATTTTTAGACACAGCGGGAGTGGCATGCATTTTAAACGCCCCTAAAACTCCCCTCAAATCTCTCAAACTCACTTATGCCCAAGAGTTATGCATTAGGGAGAAAATCGCAGGGGCAGAGAGCATTCAACCTATTCTGATCGTGCAGGACTTAAACGCTCTCATAGGAAATGTTCTCGAAGTGGAGATCAAAGCCGAATTTTTTGAACAAAAGAATTTTTACCTGCTCACGACCTCTTGATCAAGATGGCGCGGTTGTTTCCGTGTTTTTCGAGGCGGTAGGCGCGCAAATGCTCCAAAACTTCCACGCCCCCCGCAGCCACTGCCATAGAAATGGCCGCGTAAGTCGCTTCAGCCCCCAAAATATCCACAGCCCCGGCCGCATCCTCGGTTGCCATGATACGCTGGGGCGAAGCCGCCTCCATTTTTGTCGCTCCAATTGAATCGAAAAAAGCCGTAGCAATGGCAACCATAGCGATACACCAAGCGGCGCTGTTGGCACAAACGAGAGGCTCGATTTTAGCCACAACCCGCCCCTCCATGCCAATCTTGGCTTGATTCCCCCCCAAAGCCTGCTGCAACTCTTTTTCATTGCGTATAATATCCACAACTCCCTCCTCTACAAGTACTTAACCGCGCTCCCCTTTTCCTTACGGGTTTTGGCAGTGGTGGGCATGTCTGCCTTGCCTAGAGCCACTAAACAAGCAATGTGGGGGGGATTACAATAGGCGTTTAAAACGCCCATCACCTTTTGCGCCTCAAAGCCCCCAATGATACACGAATCCACACCCATTAATGTGGCGGCTAGGGTCATCTGCCCCACAGCGATATAACACTGCTCTTTCATATAGCCCTCGATTAAAGTCTGGTCATTTTTTAGGCGTTCTCTCAACAGAGTTTGCACCCCACTAGCGACTCTTTCTTGATACTCTTTGGTGTAAAAACGGCTTAAATAGGCGGCATTGAGTGCGCTAGAGTGCATATAGCCCACCACAACTAAAGCCGCACAACTTTGTACCAACTCTGTATTTGTATAGACATAGGGCAAAAGTTTATCTTTCATTTCCCCCTGCAACACAATGAACTCCCATGGCTGGGTATTGTAAGAGCTAGGGGCTAACCTAGCTGCCTCTAAGATTTGCTCTAAAACCTCCGCAGGTAGAGGGGCTTTGGAGTCAAATTTCTTACACGCAAAACGGCGGTGTAAAAAAGCGTTTAATGTGTCAGGGCTTAATGTTTGCATGGCTGTCCTTTATTGAAGTTTCCCAAGTTTCCCATTCTAGCTTACTTACAAAAACCAAGAGCAAATAAGCTAGGGTTTTTGCTCATCTGTGTCTTTTGGCTCTTTTTCCATGAAGCCCATCACCCCACCGATGGTGGCACCCACACCTGCGCCAATGATTGTACCCACAACGGGTATCATAGAGCCTAAAAACCCCCCAATGGCAAACCCGGCGGCAGCTTTGGGGATTTTAGGCATTCGGGATTTCTCTGGCATAGACCCTCCCTACTCTAAAAGCTCTAAGGCCTCTTGATAGAGTCTAAAATTTTTAAGCACCCACTCTTTGAACTGATCGACTTTTTGCGTGGAAACGCCCATTCCCTTAGCATAAGCGTAGATGGTGTCCCTTTCATTGTCGTGCCAACGGCTATCGGCCAAAGCCACAGACACCAACTCCAAAAGGGCGGCGTGTTTGGTGTAATTTGTGTTAAAAATCGCGCCTAGAGTGTCTAGGGAGACTTCCTTTTCACTAATGCCCGGCTTACACTGGCTTTTTAAAAGATCGAGCGCGCCTATTTGCAATTCGTGCAACACCCCATCGGCCTCAATGACCTTTCTTGCTAAATACAAAAACACTTCCTGCTGTTGGACACTTAAATTCTGGATAAACATGCACGCTCCGAAAGGATAAAAATAAGCGCGATTATAGCTAAGTTACCAATTTAAACGCCTGAAAGTGGCTTGGGTTGTGCGATCTTGCATGTTTAAAGCGTGGATGCGTTAGCTGTGTCAGACACCCAATCACTTAAACCCCACCTAGACAAGGTTTTTTGCTCGCCCAACCCTGCTTGTAAAAGCAACACCACACCTCCCCCATTTAAGGCAAAAATCCATGAAAAGCGGTGTTAGGGCCACTTATTTGGTGGGGTTACACGATGCTCACAGGCACTTTTAATGTGTGTCAAAAAATTCTTGGATGGCTTGGGGTTGGGTGCTTTTGAGTAGAGCCAGTTGCAATAGAATCCGGGCCTTTTGGGGGTTTAAATCCCTCGCACGCACAAAGTTATAGCGCGCATCCTCTATCTCGCCAAGTTGCACACACCCGCTCCCTACACGGCTAGAACGCACCACAACAACCCCCTGTCGTGTTGCCTGCGCCATTGTTTCTAAGAGCGTGTGGCTGACATTGCCATTGCCCATACCAGCCACCACCACGCCCTGCACGCCCGCCTGCAAAGCGGCTTTCAATAAAAAATCCCCACAATCGACATAAGTATAGACGATGGCCACTTTAGGGAGGGGTTGGGAGTGATCGCTTAAGGCTAGACAACTTTGCAAGGTGTGTTTTTTAGTTGGTTTAGCATCAAAGCACGCTTGGCCATAATAGACATGCCCGATAGCCCCCCCACTTGGGGCCTTAAACGCCCCTAAGTGGCTTGTGTGGGCTTTGCTGACACCGCGCGCGCTGTAAATCCCCTCGTCCATCGCCACTAAAACCCCAAGCCCTGCACTTTCAGGGTGGGCGCACACGGCTAAGGCGTTGTAAAGATTCATCGGTCCATCGGAGCTAAGACTCGTAGAGTTGCGCATCGCCCCCGTGAGCACCACGGGCTTATGAGATTGCAAGGTGAGGTGCAAAAAGTAAGCAGTCTCCTCCATCGTGTCCGTACCATGCGTGATGACAAAACCCTTAATGTCTTCTTGCGCGCTTAAAGTGTGGATGCGCTCCAAGAGTTTAAGCCAAATGCTAGAGTCCATATCTTGCGAGCCGACATTAGCCACTTGCTCGCTTTCTATCCTCAAGCCCTCGGGCACAACCCCCTCGAGCAAACGCTCTATGCCCACCTGCCCGCTGACATAAGCCCCGCCCTCGCCCGTGCCTGCAATCGTCCCCCCTGTCGCTAAAACTACAATCTTATCCAAACAAGCCCCTTTTTAGGGCATTGTAACGCCCAAAGTTTAATGGTGTCTAATGCTTAAGGGATTTCTAAAAATTTTTGGGCAGCTTTGAGCTGTCGCATTTGCGCGCCCAGTGTGCGCTGTTCCTCCTGTAACCGTTCAATGGTGGTGGCGATGAGAGCCCCTGCGCTTTGCAAAACCTCCAAATCGTGGCAAGGGTCGTTTAGAAAGGGGCAAGTTTCGACTAAAAAAGAAGCGCGCTCTAAATTGTTTTCCACAAGCGCAATCTTAAGCTCATCGAGCCAATTCATTGGGGTGTATCTCTCTCCACGCTTCCAAAAGCCCCCGCGCCACACGCATGACCAAATCGATTTTTGTGCTGTCGTTTTCGACATTGGCTTGGGTGAGCAGTTTGATTTGGTAGGTGTAAAGCCCGGTGAGATACACGGCGACCTCTCCACCCCGCTCGTAGTCTAAAATGTTCAACAATTCTGTAAAAATGTCTGTAACTTTATTGATGTAGGTGATTTTCCTTTCAATGTCCTCAGCCTCCATATGGTGTTTGGCTTGGGCGGCAAATTTTAAAATCCCTTCATAGAGCATCTCAATGAGTTTAGCGGGCGACTCTACGGTTACCGCATTTTGCTGATACACATTATAAGCATTGGCTTTAAACATCATCTCCCTTTCTTAGTTCTTTTTAGCGGCTGCCTGATCGATCATCATCTGCACCGCATCAAAGGATTTATTCGCTTTTGAAATGCGCTCATCGTAAGCTGCAAACCGTTCTGCCATCGTGTCATAACGAGTCTTGAGCATCTCCATCGCACTCTCTTTATCTTTTCTAAGGTCCTTGGCATCCTGCTCTAGCGAATTTTCATACAACTTCAAGCGCGCATTACCACCATCGACTAAACCGGCCAAAACTTTATCCAATCGGATAAAAATCCCATCTTGGTGGATCTCTTTACCCCCCATGCTTTTGACATCACTGCCGTAAAAGAAATCTTGGGCAGCTTGGGGGTCGGTGTTGATGGCGTTTGTGAGCCTAGCCTCATCTAAGCTCATTTTTCCATGTTCATCTAGGCTAATGCCGTATTTCATCAAGCTATCCACTCCCTTAGCGCTTGTGATGCTAAAGGCAATGGCGTTGTTGATGGAGGAGCGGATCGTGCGGATGTCGCTCACCCCGTTAAACACCCCTGCAATGTGGGTGTCGGGGTCGTAGCGGGTCGTTTCATCCAGTTTAGGGATCAACTCGTTATAAGCCTTGACAAAAGCCTTGATGTTATCGACAATCGCCTTGCTGTCTCTAGTGATGCTCACAATAGCGGGCTTGCCCGGCTCGGTTTTGGAAAGCAAGGTTAAGGACACCCCATTGATCACATCATTCACCTCGTTTGTGGGGCGGGTGATGGTCGCGCCATTGTAGGTGAATTTCGCATCCGAAGCCTTCTGCAAATTCTTAAAGCCAAAGAGATCGTGTATTTTAGCGTAGGACTGACTCAAGCCCTCAGTTAGCCCTAATTTAGACACTGCAGCCTTACCTGCTGGCCCCACGCCTGTGATGCGCAACTCCCCGCTGTCGCTATTGATCACCAACTTGCCATCTGCGCCCAAAGAAGCATGCAGGCCACTAATGGCGTTGATGGCTTTGACAATCGCCTTGCCATTGTCATCGCTGGAGCTGGCTAAAAGCGTGATTTTGGAAAGATCGAGGGCATGCCCATTAAAATTCACCACCCCTGTCATTTGTCCGGAGGGGATGCCCGTCGTGCCCTTAACCAAGTCCTCTGTGTTAGAAGTGGTTTTAATAAAGCCTAGCTCGGCTGCCTTGGCTCCGCCCACCTCCACAGAAAAACCCCTTTTGTCGTTCAGGATCAAGGATTTCCCATCATCGACTAGACCCACGTTGAGCTGTCCGCTCTCTAGTAGGGATTTGGTTTGGGGATTGGCTTCTAAAGCCTTTTTAATCGCCTCTTGCAAGGCTTGGTTTTTGTTCTGCACGGCTGTTTTTGTGCCGATGTTTAGGGCAATGGGGATTTTAACCACCTGCCCTTGTGCGTCCTTAACTTTAATGAAAAAGTCGTCTTCAGTGGTTTTGCCCGTGGCTTGGTCCGTGCCACCCGTTGCCAAAGTGATGGGTGCATCACTGCTTAAATGCGAGATCACGCTTGTACCGAAGTAAATACGGCTATTGGCTCCCGGATTTTTGCTATTTAGCATGAGCTGGTAGGGTTTATCTCCCCCCGTTTTCATCACAATGCCTAAAACATTGCCATCGGTCGCATCCGTGATCGCCTGTGCCACATCCCCTAAACTCATCCCTGCTTTGATGTTAATGGTGTAATTTTTATTGTTAGTGTAAAAGTGTAATTTTGTGTCTGCCTCGCTAAAGGCATCATCGCGGTCTCTAAAGTGGGTGGTTACCTCGTTGATGTCGCCCTGCGCTAGGTTTTCAACCTCGACTTTAATGTTTTGCACAGGAATGCCCGGGCTCACCGTGGCCTTGAGGGCATCGCCGCTCACACTGCTGTTGCGGCTTGTGTAGGTGGAATAATCGGTAAGCGCATCTACAGGGGACTTTAGGTTAGAGATCAGGGTTTTAATCTCGATCAGGGCCTTTTGTTTTTCGACATTGGCTTCCATTTTCTTTTCGATGGGAACCACCATCATTTGCTCATCGGCCTTTTTGAGTTTGTCGATCACATCGTAGTTTAAAACCTTGCTACCAATCCCTAAAGAACTAAGTTTTCCAATTCCCATGTCTTGCTCCGGTGCGCTCTAACCCTTTTTGTCAAAGATGATCCCCAAGATGTCGCGCATTTTCTCGGTCAGCTTGATCACCTCTTGCGAGGGGATCTCACGGACAATCCGGTCCCCATTGCTGTCCTTGATCGTGACGACAAGGCTATGCAACACCTCGTTATAGCTAAAAGTCAAGTTAGACTCAATGCGCTTCATCTTCTCGTTGAGCTCTTTCGTAAGCTTCTGCAAATCCCGTTCCTTTAAGGGCACTTCCTCCTTTTTGGCATGCTCTAATTTGACTTCATTAACAGGGGAAGGCTGCTGTGTTCTCAGATTTTGAGCGTGGGCTTGGGGCGCACCCAGCTGTGTTGTGTTGATGTGGGGGGTAATGCTTGCAATTTCAGTAGGCATAGACACTCCTTTGCCCCTAAATCGGCACAGCTTGGTTTTTATTTATGTTTTGGCTTATTGGGTGCGGGCGATGATCTCTAAAGGGTTGATGTGTTTGTCTTTTAAAGTCACTTCAAAACTCAAGCGTTGGTCGATGCGCCCGATCACATAGCCCTTTTGCACTCTAAGGCCGTGTCGGATTGTGGGGGCGATTTTATCCAGCTGGGAGTAAATGGTGTGCATACCGTCCTTGTGCTCGATGATGATGACCTTTTTTAAAATAGGAACTTCTTTTGCATACACCACCCGACCATCAAAAATGCTACGCACAACGGCGTTAGGCTTGGTTGAAGCTAAAGTTACCGACTCGTTAAAGACTTTGAGTTTATACACCGGGTCAAAATAAGGGCCGAATTTTTGCACAATTTTATAACTCGTTAGAGGAGCTATGGTCTTTGGTCCATTGTAGGCAATGGTCGTGATGTCTCTATAAGAGCTAGCCACTTGGCGCACCTCTAGGGGGGCTTGCAGACCTGTGGAGGGGGGCTCTTCTTTTTGGGGGTGTTTTTGCTGCTCCAATTTTCTTTGTTTGATGATATTTAAGGAAGCCAAAAGTTGGTCTAGCCCTTTGCGCTCTTTGTCTAAATTTTCAAGTTTTTTATTATAGACGGCCAATTCAGCCCGCATGTTTTCAATCAACTTTTGCTGGGCGATGACCATGCTTTGCAAGTTGCGTTTGCGCCCCTTTTGCGCATTGATGGTGGCGCTCATTTGATTAATGTTGCGTATGATTTGGGCGATGCGGCCGTTGATTTGCTCCTCTTGGGCGTTGAGAGTGGCTAAACGCGAGCGCGAGTCGTGGTTTAAATATTTAAAGGCAGTTTGGAGCATGATGTCTTCAGGGGTGGCTAGATCCTGCTTGTCTAAAACCATAACCAATAAAATATCCTTGAGCAACAGGGTTGTAACCGAGTCTTGGATTTTACTTCGACTTTTTTGTAGGCTTTCTAAGAAAAGGCGGTTTTCTTCCAAGGATTTTTCTTGGGCTTGGTTTTGTGCTTGGTTCTTGTCAATTTCTTTTTGGATGCTCTGTATTTGCTGGGAGAGTTCTTGGCTTTGGCGGTATTTTTGGTTAATGGCAGTGCCTAGGCTGTTTAAATGGCTGCTAATCTTGGTCTTTTCTAGGGCAGTGGCTTTTAATTTATCCTGATTGAGGCTAATATTCTTATCAATCTCTTCGATTGGTTGGCTTTTTAAAACCCCAAAAATTAGACAACACCCTAAAAGTACCGCTCGTTTTTTCATGCCACTCTCCTTTGGATAACAACAATCCAAACACAAACTAAGGATACCATGATAGAGGTGGCTAAAAAGATTAAAGTGTCTTCTTGCCATATAAAAAGGCGGTTTTCAATTTCAAGTACCTGCAACATAGATTGGAATTGATCCTGCCAAGACATGTATAGACTCCCCAGCAACACGACTCCACTAGCAATGATAGAGTCTATAAAGGCCAATCGAAACAAAAAGCCATTCTTAATCCGCATGGGCGCGCCCAAAAGGTCCATGATCTCCATGCGCTTGGCGTATTGCAAATGCCACACGCTGATTTGTTTGACCAGCAAGAGAATGGAGAGCACCCCTACAATTGAAGCAAAGATCAGGGTGTTCTTTTTAAGCAAGAGCAACAAGCGGTACTCTTGATCGTGGGTTTTGCTAAAGACTTCGACTTTCTCCACTCCCGGGATTTTTAATAATTTTTGGTTGATTTGGCGCAATTGCTCCAAAGTGGGGAAAAGACTGAGCTTGAGAGAATAAAAAAAGGGGAGATTTTTTTTAAGATTCGCGATGCTCGCCGTGCTTAAATTTTGTTTAAGTTTTTCTAAGAGCGCATCGGGGCTGATCAAATCCAAAGATGCGCTGCTTTGGATATTTTGGCGGATAAACTGCAAAGAGAGCTTTTGGTGGCTCACGATGGTGATGGCGTAATTCTTAGACAGCTTTTCCTCACGGATATGTACCGCCCGCTGGATAAATAAAATGCTCTCCAAACTAAACAACAGGGCAATCAAGGGCAGCAAAAACGCCAAATGCTCCTTAAGTGTATTCATGCACCTCTCCATCCTTGATGTAAAGCTTGCGATAGGGGATATTAAAGTTGCTGGGGATGCGGTGCGTTACAACCACGATTGTGATGTCTAATTGCTTATTGGCCCCCTTTAGCAGACTCCAAATCATGTCGCTGGAGTAGTCGTCCAAGTTGCCCGTAGGTTCATCGGCTAGAATCAAAAAGGGCTTGTGGGCAATCGCGCGCGCCATCGCCACTCTTTGCTGCTCTCCACCACTCAGCTCTAAGGGGTAGCGGTTAGACTTATAGAGCAAATCCACATGCGCTAAAAGTTTTTCTGCTTGAATGTTGCACTCCTCTTTTTTATAGCCATTGATGATCATGGGCAATTTTATGTTTTGCTCCACAGTCCATTCTTCAATGAGTTTATAATCTTGAAAAACCACCCCGATGTTGCGCCTAAGCTCGTTGATAAAACTTTTAGAAGCCCGATTCACGCTGATGTTGCACACCTCCAAATCCCCTCCCAAAAGAGGCAAATCCCCATACAAAGAGCGCAATAAAGTACTTTTACCGCTCCCGCTCGCCCCTGAAATAAAGACAAAGTCCTTCTGTTCGATTTTAAAGTGAGCCCCCTTAATCACCCACTCGTCTTTTTTATAGCCCAAAGACAAATCCCGCGCAAAAATAATGCTACCCAAAACACACCTCCTGCCCCAAAAGGGCACACAATGCTTCGTGGGCGTGGCGTTGCGCTCTCGTGTTAAAAGGCACCCCCCCCACATACTCTAAAGACCCCGCCTTGCGATCCCAAATGACGATTTTATTTAAAGGGGAGCGCACATCGCCTAGACTCACTGGGAGTAACCATAAACCTTTGTATTCTAGCACATCTTGGATGTTTAAAAAATAATCCTCCCCCATTTGGGGCTTGGCTTGCCATAAATAAGAAGCCGCAAGCCCTTTATCTTCAATCTTTGGGCTAGAAAGCAACAATAAGGGCAACTTAGGGTGTGCGCTCGTGGCTAAGTTTTTTAAGCGCAAGTCGTAAATGTCTTTCGCTTGACGCACCCAACGGGCTTCGTATTTACTCACCACCTCCTGTGGGGCGTTTTTAGCGATGGTGGCTAGGCAAGTGGGTAAATTTAAAGCCAATTCTAGGCTGTCTTTAAAATACTCTAAGCTGTCCGTTCTTAGCCAAATCTCGCCATTTGGGCACAAAACAGAAAACATATTCTTTAAAGTGTGGAGAGTGAAAATGCGCCGATTGGGGTGTTTAGGCCATGGCACGGGAAAGTGTATGTCTAGCCCCACACAACAGGGGGGCAAAACCTCTAAAAGTGTCCGCGCATCGGCACGGGCGATGTAGAGATTTGTAAGCCCCAAGAGTTCAATTTGGCGCAAGACTTGCTCGATGGAGGGGGTATGTACCTCTAGACCAATATAAATTTCTTTGGGGTTGGCCCGCGCTTTTTGCAACAAAAACCGCCCCGAGCCAAAGCCAATTTCAAGGTGGAATCGTTCAAAGTTAAAATGCGCCCAATCGATTAAATACGCCTCACTAGGGCAATGGCTTAAGGCTAAATTGCCCCGCCAATCTTTAGCACACTGGCTTAAAATTTTTAGGGCGCGCTGCAAAATCCCCACGGGGATTGGGCGGGTGGATTTCTCCCCTTTAAGTAAAACCCCCTCTTTTTGCTGGATTTTAAGCACACAGAAGTCGTGCAATTTGTGTTGCACCCGCATTAATCCGACTCTAGGGTCTTTTAAACTCTTGGCCTCGTAGCAAAACTTAAAGCCCTCTTCTTCAAAAGGCAAGGGAGGTAGGTGCAATTCTTTGGCATAAAAATGGGGCATGCTAGCGATCTAGGCGCAATTCGACTTCTTTGCTCGGGCGCGACTCTAGCCCGGCCGCATCGATGCTCACCACTTGGTAGCGGTATTTTTGCCCATTTGCCATGTTTTTATCGATGAATTGCGTGTTCGTCAAATTTCCAAAGCGCACGGGGCTAGAATTAGAATTGCCATCGAAGCGATAGACCGCATAGCCCTTCACGCGCTTATCTGGGACGCTTTGCCACTCAATGATGGCCTGTCCATCCTCGATTGTACCCTTTGTGATGATGGGCGGGGTGGGGCGGGGCAAGGTTACCCCCTTAATGGACTCGGTGGGCATCACTCCTTCCAAACCATTTTTATCGACCGCCACGACCTTATAAAAGCGACTAGCCCCATCTGCATCGACCTCATCTGTGTAGTGGGGCTCTTTGGTTTCGGCAATGCTTTTAAAGTGCCCGTCTATGCGGTTTGTGGCATACACCCGATAAAGCGCAACATCGCTTTGACTGGAGGGAGCCCAAGACAATTCGATCTTGCGGGTTAAGTTCGTGCTGGCTTGTAAATTAGATAAAGGCAGGGGTAGGGGTTTGGTCTGCCCCTCCACGATGGCGCTAGGCAAGGACTTTGCCCCCTCAAAGCTTTCCGCAATCACGCGGTAGCGTTGTTTTGCCCCATCGGGTAAATTCTTGTCAAAATATTCCACATACAAGCGGTTTTTCACCACCCCGATATTAGAAAATTTTCCATCAGCGCTTTCTCTTTGCACGATGTAACGGGCGATGCTTGGGTTTGGGTGTGGGCTCCAAAAAATCTTGATCTCTTTGGGGCTTTCTTGGCTGGCAAAGACTCTTTCAACGGGGTTGATGTAGGAAGTGTGCACCAAAATCGGAGCCGACATTTGCGACACCCCGCCATTCTTGCCGATGGTGGCAATTTGGTAAGTGTAATCCGTTTGCGGGGTTAGACCATCATCGTAGTAATGTGTGGCTAGAGGGTTTCTTATCGTGGCGACTCGCCTATAAACTTGGTCTTTTTGCATGCGGTAAATCGCAAAGCCATCGATGAGCCCCGGGTTGCCCACAGGTTGCCACTCAAAGCCCACGGACTCTACATCGTTAATGGTCCTAATGCCCTGCACCACTGGCAGATTAGCGTTCATGGTCTCTTGTTGTTGGTTAAAAGATAGGGTGTTGTTCTTGCGGGGGTGGGCGCAGTTGCTAAGAATCAGCCCCAAACAGATCGAGAATACAGCGTTCTTGTAAAAACCCATCCCACGAAACCTCTTGAAAATCAGTTTTTAGATATTCTAGCATATCAGGCAAAATTTGGGCTTTAAAAAGCAGGCGTTGCCCCGTTTTTGGATGGGTGCAGTAGAGCAAATAGGCGTGGAGTAAAATCCGCCCATTGTAGGAGTCGGCTTGCCCATAGAGGGGGTCACCCACAATGTGGCGGTTTAGGCTCTCCAAATGCGCACGGATTTGGTGTGTGCGCCCGCTGTAAAGCTTTATGGCGATGAGTTGTTGTCCTTTAGAGCTCGTGGCAAGGGGCATAAACGCGCTTTTAGACCACTTGCCCCCTTTAGCCTCTTGGCGTAGGGCGTTTAGGTTTGTCATCTTTAGGCGGTTCTTTGGGTGTCTGCCTAAGTTACACTCCACCTTAGTGGGGGCGCTTAAAGGGGTGCTTAAAATGGCTAAATAGTAACGCCCCATTTCTTTGCTCTTTAGTTGCGCGGCCAAGTGGGCGTGGGCGGCGTTGGTCTTGGCCACTAAGATCGCCCCGCTCGTATCCTTGTCTAGGCGATGCACAATGCCGCAACGCCACTCCCCGCTTAAAGTCGATAAGGTGTAGCCCTTAGCTTTTAGGTGATCGAGTAAAGTTAGCCCCCGCACGCCACTGGCGGGATGTACCACTAAATTTGGCGGTTTGTTGATCACCAAAATATCCGCATCTTCATAGATGACCTCAAACTCTAAGGGCGCGTAAGCGGGCGTTTCTTGTGTCTTTGGGGGCGTGAAAACCACCGCATCGCCCACCTTAAGCTTAACCCCCCCTTTGTGGCAAATTTTAGAATTGACCCTAACACACCCCGCCTTAATGCATTGCAAGACCTGATGAGATGCCACGCCTAAGTGTTTGGCTAAGAAGTGGTCTAAACGCCCCACCTCTGTTGCGCTAAATTTTTGCTCCATAATGTCCTTTCGTCAAACCTCTGATTTTAGCAAAACTTTAGATATAATTTAGGTTTCATTTTCATAGTCATTAAGGCAATCCATGCAAGAAATCATTGTCGCCCTAGTAGGCCAGCCAAATGTGGGAAAAAGCTCGCTCATCAACGCTTTAAGTGGGGCGCATTTAAAGGTGGGTAATTTTGCGGGCGTGACGGTGGAAAAAACCCAAGTGCAAACCACCTACAAAGGCACGCAAATCACCATCATAGACCTGCCCGGCATCTACGCCCTCAATGGCTTCACCTTAGAGGAAAAACTCACAAGAGAGTTTTTAGACACCGAGCATTACGATTTAATTTTAAATGTCCTTGATTGCACGAATTTAGAGCGTAACCTCGCCCTAAGCACGCAAATTTTAAAGCTGCCCCATAAAACTTTGCTCGCCTTAAATATGTTTGATGAAGCCCAAAAGGAGGGGTTAGAAATCGACACAAAAGCCCTAGCGCACAAACTAGGCGCGCCCTGTATCCCTACTTCTGCCTACAAGCGCACCAACATTGATGCTCTTTTAGATGCCATCATCGCTCTACACGCCGCCCCACCCCCGCCCAAAAGCCTAGACAACTTAAGCTTGAAGCCCACACAAACAGACTTACAAGCTTGCAAGCAACTTGCTGAGGAGGTGGTGAAAGCGCGCAAGCCCTTAAGCGCAAGCCCCCTCGATCGTTTGTTTTTACACGAATACTATGGCCTGCCTATTTTCTTAGGGTTCATGTTTCTTGTCTTTGCCCTAAGCTTTGTTGTGGGGGGGTTAGGACAGGATTTAGTGGATGCTTTCTTTGCTTTTTTAAGCCAAAGTTTAAAAGAGCACATCGCTAACCCACAAATCGCCTCCATGTTTAGCGATGGCGTGGTGGCGGGGGTGGGAGCAGTGCTCTCTTTCTTGCCCTTGATCATGGTCTTGTATTTAGGCATCGGGCTTTTAGAGGGCACGGGGTATATGAGCCGTGTGGCGTTTTTGCTCGATGGGATTTTGCATAAATTTGGCTTGCATGGCAAGAGTTTTATCCCCCTTGTTACGGGCTTTGGCTGTTCAGTGCCCGCTTACATGGCAACCCGCACTTTGCAAAACCAACACGAAAAACTGATCACTTTATTTGTCATCGGCTTTATGAGTTGCAGCGCAAGGTTGCCCATTTATGTCCTCTTTGTCGGCTCGTTCTTCCCTCAAAAATACGCAAGTTTTGTACTCTTTGCGATTTATATTTTAGGGGCGGTGGTGGCGCTGCTCATGGCAAAATTCTTGAACTTGAGCGTCTTTAGGGGCAAGCAAGAGCCCTTTGTGATGGAGATGCCAAAGTATCGCATGCCAAGCCTAAAGGTGCTTTATTTTGGCATTTACACCAAAAGCCTATCTTACATTAAAAAAGCAGGCACTTATATTTTGGGCGGTTCGCTCTTAATTTGGTTTGCCTCGCAATACCCCAAGCCCGATATAGCCCCTTATGAAGTCACAAAGGCCGACATCCAAACAAGCCGCTTAAGCCCTCTACAAAAAGAGCAAGCGTTGCAAGAAAAGCAGGATAAAGAGAGTTTGGAGTATAGCTTTGTGGGGCGCATTGGGCGGGGCATCGATGGGGTGTTTAAACCGATGGGTTTTGATTGGCGTTTAAGCGTGTCTTTAGTCGCGGGTTTTATGGCTAAGGAAGTGGTGGTTTCGACTTTGGCAGTGCTTTATGCGGGGGAGAAAGAGCCAAAACTTGCCCTAAAAACAAGTGTTAGTCTGCCCTCAGCCATCGCTTTTATTGTCTTTGTCATGTTTTATATCCCTTGTTTTGCGGCCACCATCACCTTTGGCAAAGAAGCCGGAGGCTTCAAATTCGTGGTGTATCTCTTTGTTTTCACCACAGCAGTGGCGTATGTGTTCTCTTTAATCGCCTACGGGCTGACCCGACTTATAGTTTCTTAAAATATTAGATATTTTGAGAATTTAGAGTGAAAAAGCTTGACTTTATATTCTCATTTAGGATATAATAATGATACAAACTAAGAATAAGAAAAGGAGTTTTTATGTTGCCTTCAGAAACCGCAAAATTACTCAACGGACAAGTCATGGACGAGTTTTACTCAGCCAACCTTTACATGAGCATGAGCTCTTGGTGCTACACGCATGGCTTTGATGGGGCGGGCTTGTTTTTGTTCGATCATGCCAGCGATGAATACGCGCACGCCACGAAAATCATCACCTATTTAAATGAAAATGAAGTGGGCGTGCATTTAAAAGAAGTTAAAGCCCCCAAACACGAGTTTAAAGACCTGTTTGAGATCTTTGGGGATGCTTACAAGCATGAGCAACACATCACCCACTCCATCAACAGCCTAGTCGATCACATGCTCGCCCACAAAGACTACGCCACTTTTAACTTTTTGCAATGGTATGTCGCCGAGCAACACGAAGAAGAGGTTTTGTTTAAAAACATCTTAGACAAGGTTAAACTCATGGGAGAAAGCGGGCATGGCTTATACCTAGCCGATCAATACATCCGCAACATCGCCAAGAAGTAACACTTTATAGGGGGCTAGGGAGCTTACGCTCCCTTATCGTTGTCTCTGCATTTACCCAGCGTTAAAAATCCAGTCCTACCATTTGCTCCGTGTTGCAAAACACAATAAAATAACAACAGCAGAAGGAGCATTTCATGGGAAGCATCGGAAGTATGGGTAAGCCCATTGAAGGGTTTTTAGTCGCTGCAATCCAGTTTCCTGTCCCCGTTGTCAATAGCCGCAAAGACATTGACCACAACATTGAGAGCATCATTAGAACTTTGCACGCTACAAAAGCGGGCTATCCGGGCGTGGAGCTCATCATTTTCCCCGAATACAGCACACAAGGGCTAAACACCGCTAAGTGGCTGAGTGAGGAGTTTTTGCTAGATGTTCCGGGCAAAGAAACCGAGATGTATGCCAAGGCGTGTAAAGAAGCCAAAGTTTATGGGGTGTTTTCCATCATGGAGCGCAATCCTGATGCCAACAAAAACCCCTACAACACCGCCATCATCATCAATCCACAGGGTGAGATTATCTTAAAATACCGCAAACTTTTCCCATGGAATCCCATTGAGCCTTGGTATCCCGGGGATTTGGGCATGCCTGTGTGCGATGGCCCCGGAGGCTCAAAACTTGCCGTGTGTATCTGCCACGATGGCATGATCCCCGAGCTTGCCCGTGAAGCTGCCTATAAGGGGTGCAATGTTTATATCCGCATCTCAGGTTATAGTACGCAAGTCAATGACCAATGGATTTTAACCAACCGCTCCAACGCGTGGCATAACCTCATGTACACTGTGAGCGTGAATTTGGCCGGCTATGACAATGTCTTTTACTACTTTGGTGAAGGGCAAATCTGTAACTTCGATGGCACCACTCTTGTGCAAGGGCATCGCAACCCATGGGAAATCGTTACTGGCGAGATTTATCCCAAAATGGCAGACAATGCCCGCCTAAGCTGGGGCTTGGAAAACAACATTTACAACCTCGGCCACCGCGGTTATGTGGCTAAACCGGGAGGCGAATCCGATGCAGGCTTGACCTACATTAAAGACCTCGCCGCTGGCAAATACAAATTGCCTTGGGAAGATCACATGAAAATCAAAGATGGCTCTATTTATGGCTACCCCACCACAGGTGGCCGCTTCGGCAAATAGAGCTCCTGCAGGCACCCGCACAGGCTTTTTAAAAGCCCTAGGGTGTTTGTGGCTTGGACATTTAAGCCCACACGCAACAGAGGTTGTTGCACCGTGGGGGGGCGAATCGCCCCGCAAATAAACCCCTCTTTTAGCAGTTTCTCTTGGGTTTCTAACAGGTGCGCAATGCCAACAAAGGGCAGAGTTAAAATATTGCTCTTGGTGTGCCAGCCAAAGCTAGCCACACAACCACGCATTTGCTCTAGTAGCGCTACAAAGGGGCTTGGGTCTTGATAGACTTCCTCAATATTCACTAGGCTTAAAGCGGTGTCGAGCACAGATAGACTTGTGGTGTAAATGATGCTCTTAGCGCGGTTGCATAAAAAATCAACGATCTCGCCACTGCCTCCAATGAACGCCCCATAACTCCCATAGGCTTTAGAAAAAGTGCCTAGAATGATCGTTTTTTCTGTGGGCTTTAGGTTGTGATGCTCTAAAACCCCCTTTAAATGTGTTCCGATGGTGCCTAAGCTGTGGGCTTCGTCTAAAATCAAATAAGCGTTGTGCTCCTTAGCGCATTTAAAAATCTCTAAAGGCGCGATGTGGCCATCCATAGAATACACCCCCTCAATGGCGATTAAAACCCGTCCTTTGGGTTTATACTTTTCTAATTTGGCTTGTAGGTCTTTAGAGTCGTTGTGTTTAAAGAAAATCGTATTTGGGGATTTTTTAGCGATGAACTGTCCGCTGGCGTGGTAGTGCGCATCCATCAAGAGTAAATCACTAGGGCGCACCAAAGCCCCGATCAAAGCCACATTGCCTAAAAAGCCACTCCCCACCAACACGCACGCCTCAAAGCCCAAGAGCCGGCATAAATAACTCTCTAACTCGTGGTGCAAGGGGTGGTAGCCATTCACCAACATAGACGCTTTAGGGGCGTGGGTGTTAAAACCTTGCAAGAGTTCAAAGGCTTTTTGCAATAAATCCTTGCGGCCGCCCAAGCCCAAATAGTCGTTAGAGGCAAAGTCGGCTAAGTTGGGGGGATAAAGACGGCGCTCCCGATGTAGATGCGCCTTTCTTAGTGCCCTGAGTGCAAAAGAATAGTCGGGCAATTACTAGTGTCGTTCTAAGATATGGGCGATCTCTTTCTTTAGTTCCTCTTGTTTTTCTTCAAACATTTTATCAATAGTATCTTGGACATTTTTAGAAGCCTGTTCAACCGCACTGATGGATTTTTCAACGGTCTCTGAAGCTACGCCGACGCGGTCCTTGAGCATGTCAACCAAGTGGTTAGCGTCATCGTGTAAGCTGTTGTGGAAGGGCTCTAGAGAGCGGTAGCTGGGTGTGTTGCTAAAGTGTGTCTTGCCATCGCCTTCGTAATACCACTTGCCTAAGCGGCAATTGTGTCCATCCACGATTTTAAAGTTGTTGGGGATGTCAAAGACCACGCCGTATAAATTCGCCTTATAGACGACATGGTCGGTTTTAGCCAGCCCGCAAAAGACAAGGTTATTGAGGTTATCAATCGAGTATTGCGCAGCATCTGCGGTATTGAGGTTATTTTGGGCGATGCTTTTTATGTCGTCCACATCGTTTTTAATCACTTCGGCAGTGGCGTTGGTATCGTGGGTGTTGCTTTGGATGTCGCTGGCTTCTTGTTGCATGGATTTAACCACCACGGCGATCTCTTTGGTCGCCTTTTGGGTCTTTTCAGCCAGTTTACGCACCTCATCAGCCACCACCGCAAAACCTCGCCCGTGCTCGCCCGCCCTAGCCGCTTCAATGGCCGCATTGAGGGCCAATAGGTTGGTTTGTTCGGCGATGTCATCGATGAGCGAAATCACTTGGGTGATCTCGCTGCTGCGCTGGTTGAGCGAGTCGGCTAGAGAGGTGGCGTTTTGCATTTTTTCATAAAGACTATTGATGTTGTCGCTGGCCTTCGTGAGTTTGTCGATCATCTTTTGAGAATGATCGCTCCCATCTGTCGCTGCTTTAGTGAGATCGTCTGTACCTTTGTAAATGTCCTGCATAGTCCCTTGCAAACTCTCTAGCCCCTCATGCATGCTTGTGTAGTAGAGATTAAAAATGTGATTCTTGCCACACTCTGTGAATAAGTCCATAGTTTCTGTAATGGAGTGGTAAAGCGTGTCGTCAATGCGCTTACTCTTGGTTTTATACAAGCGGTTATTCAAACTAAAATCTTGGTTGGGGGTGCTAAGATCGCTGGTTTTGCTGTCAATCCCGGCCAAATCCACGACATCCCCGTTTTTAAACACAATCTTATGATCTTTCACCCCAATAAAGCCCATATGACTGCATAAATCCACGAGCTGCTGGTAAAAATCCAATTTCTTTTCCAAAGTGCGGACTTCCGCCTCTTTATGCTCAAGTTGTCTCTTGAGTTCTTTACTGCCAAAAAACATGCCACACCCTTTCAACAAAGAATGCTCGATTATACCTTAAATTTTAATTTTGTGTGCCTATGCCGACAAACTATATTCACTCCAATTGGTGTATAATGACCGTTTTAACTCTAACTCTCTTTAAGGGGGTGATTTGGATAAGGAGTTGGCATGAACCGACTAGAAACTTTAGAATCCATTTTAGAGCGGTTGCGCTTGGCGATTCGCAAAAATGGGCTGAAAAACTCTAAGCAACGTGAGGAGGTGGTGAGTGTGCTGTATAAGAGCAGGACGCATTTAAGCCCGGAGGAGATCACGCAAAGCATCCGCTTAAACGACAAAAGCACGAGCATTTCTTCAGTTTATCGCATTTTAAATTTCTTGGAGAAGGAAAACTTTATTTACACCCTAGAAACAAACAAAAACGGCAGGCGTTATGAGATCGCTGCCAAAGAACACCACGACCATATCATTTGCCTGCACTGCGGGGAGATCATCGAGTTTGTCGATCCTGAAATTGAGGAGAGACAAAACCAAGTGGCGAAGAAATACCAAGCCAAATTAGTCAGCCACGACATGAAATTGTTTGTGGTTTGCCCTAAATGCCTAGCTGAAGGGGTCGAGTAAATCTTGCCAGCTTAAAGGATGCCCCACTTCTAAATCCCGCACTGCTTTTCGTCCTAGCACTTTGTCTAAGTTCTTGGGGGCTAGGCCGGCATTGGGACGCAGGGCTTTGATGTGCTCTCTTGTGAGGGTTTGGCCTTTTTTAAGGGGTTTTATCACAAAGAGCGAGCGGGCAAATTGCGCCCCTTTTAGCTCTTTTGTAGGCGGGGTGGGGCTGCCTAAAGCTTCTTTAGTTTGGCGCACGGCTTGAATCAGCGTGCTAAACTCTTGTGTGTCCAAGCTAAAGGCGCTATCAGGGGTGTTTAAACTTTTATCCAGCATAAAATGCTTTTCGATCACGCTTGCGCCCAAAGTGGTGGCGATGATTGCGCTTAAGTGTCCTAAAGTGTGATCGCTCAAGCCATAAGCGGTTTTGTAAAGCTCTTTAAGTTTGGGCATGGATAGCAAATGTGCGTCTTGCAGTAAGGCGGGATAGGCGCTGGTGCATTTTAAAAGTGTGGTGTCTGTATTGCCCGCTTTGGCGCACACTTCTAGCGCGTCTAAGATGTTTTCGTGCGTGGCGATGCCCGTAGAGAGGATCAAAGGCTTTTTCGTGCTAGCCACTTGGCGCAACAATTCTAAGTCCGTGATTTCAAAGCTGGCAATTTTATAAATGGGGCAATCTAGGCTCTCTAGTAACTCCAAGCCCTTGAGGCTAAAGACCGAGCTAAATAGGCATAAATCTAGGCTTTTGGCTAAAGCAAATAAGGGCTTGTGCCACTCTAAGGGCATGGCGGCTTCCTTATAAAGCGCATACAGGCTTTGCTTATCCCAAAGCGTGCCTTGGATGATAAAAGGGGGTTCATCTAGGGGTAAGGTCAAGCAATCAGGGGTGTAAGTTTGCAGTTTTGCCGCCCCCACGCCTATATTTTTAAGCACAATCAAGGATTTCTCAGCGATCTCTAGCGAGTGGGCGTGGTTGGCGCTCAATTCTGCCACAATTAAAGGGGTCATTTTAAGCCTTTGTCTAGGGGGGAGATTTTAGAAAAGAGCCACACATCGTAATAAGTGTCTTGGCGGCACACAAAGTCGCGTAGAAACCCGCCTTTACGGTAGCTGTGGCGCTCGTAAAAGCCAATGGCGCGGGTGTTGTTAGCCATCACTTCTAAATGCAAGGTGTGTAAGCCAAGCTTAAAAAAGGCGATAAACTCTAGCCCGTCTAAAATCAAGGCCCCGACATGCTCTAAGTCTGGGTTCTTATAAATGCCTAAAAAGGCATGGTTGTGGGCAAAGTCTATGCGCGTGAGCGAGCCAACGCCCAACAACTCTAACCCCCGCTTAAAGAGGTAATAGGCCGCGTTTTGGCTGTGTTGCAACTGCTCTATGAAGTGCAAATGCGCTTCTTTTGAGACACGCTCTGCATACATCCAAGCGGTGGTGGCCGGGTGGTTGCGGAAGGCCAAGATTTGGAGTTTTTCAGCTTTGCTGGTGTGGCAAAAGTGGCAGGCATGCAAGGGAGGGCTTTTGTCAAAATGCTGGCTGGGGATGTCAAAACTTTGGGCCAAGATCGTGTTAAGCATGGTCTAAAATCTTTTGCAAAGCGGGCAAGAGTTGATCCCCAAGTTTTAAATTTTTTTGGGCTTCTTGCATGTGGGTGCGCGTTTTTAAATCAAGCAGGGCCTGCAAGGTGCTTAAAAGATTATCTAGGCGAGCGGGCAACAACGCCCCGGCTTGCGCCAGTGCCTGCACTTGGCAGAGTTGGTTAGAGGCGATGGGTAAGCTCATTAAAGGGGTTTGGCTTAAAATGGCCTCATAGAGCATTTGCCCCCCGCCAAAAAGGGCTATATCGCTTGCAAACAGACGCTGGGCCAGCTCTTGGGGGCTTAACAGCGGTTCAAAGGAAAAATTGGCCGCCTTTGGCAACTGAGGCAAGATAGATTTTGGAGCAATGGTGTGTATGTTAAGGGGGGTGTTTTTTAAAAGCCCTAGGGTGCGCTTTAGTGGGGTTAAAACCAAATCACTGCCCCCCAAGCACAGCAAGATTTCTTGAGGCGCGGGTTTTAGGGATTTTGCAGTGTTAAATCTTGCGCAGCAAAAAGTCGGGTCAATGGGTAAATACGCACTGCCTAAAAAATAATGGGGGTTGGTTTGTAAATCTTTTGGGTAGTGCGTGTGGGCGTTGTGGGCGGGGTTAAAAAAGAAAGCGGCGCTTTGACTAAACCCTTCTCTTTTTTGAAAAAAATCTTCAAAAAGGATCAAGGGGGTTTGGATTTTAGTGAAAAAGTCAGGTCTAGCCAAATAGCTATCCACAACGCACAAATGGGCCCCTAAAATCTTTGCGTTAAGCCACTCAAGGGGCTCATCGGCTAAAGGGTGGGGGGCAAAAAGGCGCACTTGCGTCAAAGGCTTTAAAAGGGCTTTGAGCTTTTGCATGCGCCTTAAATGCCCTAGCCCGCCTTGTGGGTGGGCATCAGCGAAGAGATGAATCGTCTTCATATAAAGCAGTGTATTTTAGAGCAGCAAGTTTTAAATCTTCTGGGCTGTCTATGTCTTGCACGCAATTTTGGGGCAAAATGAGGGGCAAAGAGTGGGGGGCTAAAAGGGCTTCTTTGGCAAGGAAGTGGCGCGCTTGGCCCAAGTAGAAAAGCCCGGCATCGTGATAGAGGGGGGGTAAATCTTGGGAGCGTTTGGCCATGTTGCCTGCAAAAAGCGGGGTTGGGGTGTTGTCTTGGATTGAAAAAGAGCGGTAGGGCGAGGCACTGTAAGGGCTGCAAGCAAAGGCGTATTTTTTAGAGCAAGCCAATAAAGCTTGCCGAGCTTCTTTAATGTACTCAGCCTTTAAAAGCACGCTTGTGGCATAAAGCACGCAAAGGTAAGCTTCAGGCTCTAGCTTGAGGGTTAAAGCGGCATCGCTGGCAACATCTAGCGTTGGACTAAAATCATCGGCTAGATAGGCGGGGCGTTTTAAAACGCTTGCCCCACTTTCTTCGGCAACCTTGGCAATCTTTGGGTGATCCGTGGAAACAAAGACTTGGCTAAAGAGCTGGCTTGTTTGCGCCATTTGCACGACATAGCTTAAAAGAGGCTTACCTAAAAAAGGGGCGATGTTTTTAAGCTCAATGCGCTTAGACCCTCCGCGGGCTAAAATCAAGGCGATCATCAGTAAGGAAAGCTTGAATCCAACACATCTTGACTCAATTTTTTCTTATTGCTGGCGCTCAAAGCCCCTAAATTCGTGTAAGAAATCTTTGCGTCTGCGATGTATTTAGACTGGATGGTGTTGTCGCGCCCGATGTCAAAGGGGCGCACCACACCGCTGATTTTAATGACTTGCTTCTCCCCATCGACCAAGACTTCCCGACTGCCATAAATAAAATAATTGCCATTTTCTAGGACTTTCACAATGCGGGCAGTGAGGGTGAGTTTTAGATCCTCGCTTTTCTTTTGCGAGCCTCCGCCCTTAAAGGTGTTGTTGGTTGCCGACTGGGTGAGGCTGTAATTGGCGTTGTCGTCTAAAAACTGGGCTTGGTTGCGCTTGTTAGGATTTGTGCCGTTGTAGGTGAGGCGGGGGGCTGTAGCTGTGCCGTTAGAGGTGTTGGCGTAGTTTTTGGCGGTGCTGTAATTGGCACTGGAGTTTTCAGACACGATCACCGTGACCAAATCGTTGGGTTTCATCGCCCGTCTATCGGCAAACAGCGGTCTTTCGCCCTGCCCAAACAAGCTGCCCGGCTGGGCGATTTGAGGGATAAACTCCTTGGAGGGCATGTCTTCCACATAATCGGGGGGATCAAATTTCATGCCCGGCTCCACAGCACACAACACCCCGCTAGCTAAAAACACGCCCAAAATTTTTAAACCTTGCCCCATAGACATCCTTTAAAGTTGGCACATTTTAGGCCCAAATTATACTATAATGGCACCTTATTTAAGCCATTAGGCTTTTGTTATTTTAGGAGTTAAGATGAGAAAATGGAAAGCGTGGGTGCTTGGGGGTTTTTGGAGTTTGGGCTTTTTGGGGGCGCAAGGAAGCGATCAATTCAGACAACACAATTCTTGGACAGATGGTCTTTTTGTGGGCGCAAACTACCAAACGGGCACGGTAACGATCTTAACCGCTAATTCTAGCGCAATGAGCACCTACCACCCCGGGCGCAGCGACATGAATGCCGGGGCAAATGGGTTAGGTTTTAATGTGGGCTACACGGGCTATTTTCGCAAGGACCAAATGTTTGGGATGCGTTACTACGCCTTTTTAGATTGGCAGGGCTTTGGTGCGCACTACCCTAAAAGCCCTTATGGTGGGGGGCAGTACTATGGGGGCAATAACTTGCTGACTTATGGCGTGGCCGCCGACTTTTTTTATAACTTTTTTCAGGGGGCGTTTTACCGCAACGACATTTCTTTAGATTTGGGTTTTTATGTGGGTGTGGCCATCGCCGGGACTTCGTGGCTCGTGGGTGTGGATGGGCAAAACGCAATGGGTTTGCCTGCTGACGCGCGCCCCAGCGTGAGCGCGTTTCAGTTTCTCTTCAATGTGGGGCTTCGTGCCCTAGTGGTGGGGCAACACGGCATCGATGTTGGCTTTAAAATCCCCACAATCAACCACATCTATTACAGCGGTGGCGATTACAGCGTTACCTTCCGCCGTACCTTTGCTTTTTACATTGGTTACAATTACCATTTTTAATGGCACGCGCTCCACATCTTTTTGTAATAGCTTTGGGCCTTTTGGATGAGGGCGGGGTCGTTGTCTTTTAGCAACAATTCGTAATTGTTTTCAAAGGCGTTTTTGCTCCAGTTAGCCGAACCTAGAAAGATCGTGTTGTGATCAATGATCGCGAGCTTTTGGTGCATGATGCCCTTGTGCTCCTTGCCTTTTGCGAAATAACTGACTTCCTTGCCGCTGAGTGTACAAGTGGAAATCCCCCTGTATTTGGCTAGATAACCCATTGTGGAGTACTTGCCATGCGCCCCACTTGCATCGTAAATGATGTTGATTTTGACTCCCCGAGCGGCCGCATCTTTAAGGGCCTTGGCGATATCTTTATGCGTGAAACTGTAAATAGAAATGTTGATTTGGCTTTTGGAGGCGTTGATCCCGCTAATGAGGCTTTTTAAAGCCTCGTGTTGCTCGTAGGGGAGCATATATAGAGTGGGAGTAGCTTGCAAGGCAACAGAAAGCAAACATGGGAACAAGAAAGCCTTTAAACAGCGCATGGGGCCTTTCCTTTGTGGTGTTGTTAAAGTAAAATAAAGCAAAACAAGAGAATTTGTATTATAATCCACGGATTAGGTAGTCTAGCTTAAGGAGAGGCCTTGCAAATCCTGTTAGTGAATCAGAACAAAATAGTGGGCAAGCTTTTTGAAAACATCGCCAAAAAGTTAGATTTAGATCTCGTGGCTGCAGAACATGTGGAGGAGATCTTACCCACGCTTGAGGAAAACCCCAATTGTTTCTTTTTTGCCGATGACACGGCCGTGGATAGCGAAGAATACGCGCGTCTCAAACCGCATTTGGAGACCGTCAAATTCAGCGGGCTTTTATTGCGCAAGGGGATTGAGGAATTTGGGGAGTTCACGCACTACATTAAAAAGCCCTTTTTGCCCACCGATGTGCTCCACATTTTGCAAAGGAGCATGGAGCCTATGGAGCCAAAAGGAGCTAAAGTCGAGCCTTTTGCGCTCGAACAGGCCCCTCACACAGAGACCGATATTTTTAAAGACATCGATTCTAGTTTGAGTCAGCTAGAAAATCTTTTAGATGTCGATACTCCCAAGAGCACGCCCCCCCAAGACGAGTCGCAAGAAGGCCTAGAGATCAAAAAGGAGGAGAATCCGGCTGGATTGGCAAAAGAGCTAGAATCTCAAGGATTAGAATCCGGAAACGAGCCGACAGGGTCTGAAGAAGAAACTAAAACAGACTCCACAGAAAGCAAGACAGAGATGGAACAAGCCCCCCAAGAGGGCACACAAGAGGAATCGCAAACCCCCCTGCCTTTAAACTTGGATGACTTGTTGCCCATAGACGAACACGAGCGTGAAACCCACGCCGGCTTAGAACACGAGGAAATGTTAGAGGATTTGGTACAAGAGAGCTCCCCCAAAGCGCAGGATTTAATGGATAGCATGCAAAACATGGAAGATTTTATGCACTCTATCGAGCACGACCCCATGCAAAGTGCGCAAGAATCCACAGAAGCAACGCAAGAGAGCAACCCAACAGAACCCGAAGAGTTAGTAGCAGAGGTTAAACCCCCTCAATCTGAAGAGCAAGTCCTTGAAGCGGAAACAAAACAAGAATCCCAAGCCAAGCCTCAAGTACAGGAAGCAGAGAGCACATCTTCATTAGAAACACAAGCCCACGAAGCTGAGCCTAAGCCAGAGCCTGAAGCCCAGATAGCAGAGACAGAACAAGAAGCCCCAACTAAGCAAGAGTTAGAAGACACAGCAGAGTTTAACCCCCAAGAAGAAATCAAGGGCGCAGAAGCAGAGCTAGAGGGGCTAGATTTGACAGACACGCCAAGCCCAGAAGAGCCAGAAGCAACAGCCCAAACCCAACCAGAGCCAGAGATTGCAGAACCTGAAACTTTAGAGCCAACGCCCGAATCTGCAAAACCCACAAACCCTGAGGGCATCACAGAACCCGAGCCTAAAGACGAAGGCACGGAAGAGGTCACAGAATTAGAACCCGAGCCTAAGCTAGAGGAGACGCAGGATGCCAAAGAGCAGGCCCTTGAAACGGCAACAGAGGCGGCCCAAGAAGAGCCTAAAGCCCCTGAGTCAGAAACTGCGCCCGAGCAAGATTTGGTAGAAACAGCCCCCACAGCAGAGGGCACACAAGAAAATCTTATGGATTTAGAAAAAGACCCCCAAGAGTACGAACACATTGAAGACATCCCTCAACCGGTGATGTCTAGCATAGTGGATGGCTCTTATGAAGCTGAAAGAGCCCCCCAAGTTGCAAAACCTGCACAGCCAGAGCCAACCCCCACACCGTGCCAAGAGCAGATGCCCGCTGAAGAGCCCAAAATAGCGATAGCCCCCGTGCAATTAGATCTTGATTTGCAGGATTTACTCAAAGATTTACCCATTGATCCCAAACTTTTAGAGGGCAAAACCCTGCAAGTGCAAGTGCATTTAGTAGATAAAAAATGAGCGATCACGCTTACCGCATGCTCATTTTGGCCGGCCCTAGCGGCTCGGGCAAGAGCACTTTAATCAGCCATTTACGCACGCATTGCCCCGACATTTACTTTTCCATCTCCACCACCACCCGCCCACGAAGAAAAGGCGAAATTGAGGGGCAGCATTACCACTTTGTCAGCGAAGAGGTGTTTTTAAAAGGCATTGAGAACAAGCAATTTTTAGAGTGGGCTAGGGTGCATGGGCACTACTATGGGACTTCCCTAGACCTTATAAACGCGGCCCTCAAGGCGGGTAAAATGGTCTTGTTTGACATTGATGTACAGGGACATCGCAGCATTAAAGAGGTCTATCAAAAAGCCACTTCTATTTTTATCACCACGAAGAATATCCACATTTTAAAAGAAAGGCTAGAGCAGCGACGAACGGACAGCTACGAGGTCATCGCGCGGCGTTTGCAAACGGCTTTGCAAGAAATCCAGGAAGTCGATTTGTTTGACTATGTGTTGGTCAATGAGGACTTGGAATTGTCTAAAAAAATAGTTTTAGAAGTTGCCCACACTTTGGGCTATAAACAGCAGATGTTCCCTAAAGAGGCGTTTTGCCAAGCATGGGGCGCAAGTCATCAATAAAGGATAAAAATGGGTACTTTTAGTGTTTGGCATTGGTTGATCGTTTTGGCCGTGATTTTGCTCTTGTTTGGGGCAAAGAAAATCCCCGAATTGGCTAAGGGCCTAGGCAGTGGCATTAAAAACTTTAAAAAGGCGATTAAAGAGGACGAGGAAGAGAAAAAGACCCCCGAGAGTGTGGGGATGCAACAGCCCGCACAGCCCACGCACACCACTCCACAGAAGGAACAACAAAGCTAGCCATGCACCGCCGTGTTAAAGATTTATTGGAGCGCATTTTACAAACAGAAGTGGTTTTAGAGCACCCTAAAGAGCGCGCTTTGGGGCATTACGCGAGCGTGGTCGCTTTCCCCTTAGCCAAGGTGTATAAGAAAGCCCCTAAGATCATCGCTGAAGATTTGGCTAAGAGTTTAAGCGCACATCCTGAGTGCCAAGCCATGTTTAGCCAAATCGCGGCGCTCAATGGGTACATTAACTTCACACTTAAGCAGGAATTTTTAAACGATCTTTGCGATGAGGCTTTGTCTTTGGGGGAGGGTTTTGGCCAACAGACAGGCAAAGAGGAGAGTTTTTATGTGGAGTTTGTGAGTGCAAATCCCACTGGGCCTTTACACATAGGGCATGCTAGGGGGGCGGTTTTTGGGGACAGCTTTTGTCGTTTGGCCCGCTTTTTGGGCTATCGAGTGCATAGCGAGTATTATATCAATGATTTGGGCGCGCAGATTAAAAAGCTAGGGCTGTCTGTGTTTTTAAGGTTGAAACAAAACTTGGGTTTTGAGGTGGAATATCCGCAGGAGTGCCACAAAGGGGAGTACATCCAAGAATTAGCCCAGGCCGCTCAAGAGCATTTTAAGATAGAGAGTCTAGAGGGTGCGGATGAAAAGGTGTTAATCGCGCGATTTGGCGATTTTTCTAAGGATTTAATGCTGGCGGAGATTCAAGACACTTTGGCAGATATGGGGCTTAAAATGGATGCCTATGTCAGTGAAAAGGTGGTGTTTGCTAAGAGTGATGAGGTTTTTAAACGCTTAGAGACCAGTGGCGGTGTGTATGAAAATGAGGGCAAGTTGTGGCTTAAATCTAGCGCGTTTGGCGATGAGAAAGACCGCGTGGTGCGTAAAGCCGATGGCGACTTCACCTATTTAGCCCCAGACATTGTTTATCACGATTACAAATTCCGACAAGATTACAGCCATTACATCAATATTTTTGGAGCCGATCACCACGGCTATGTCCCTCGCATTAAAGCGTCCTTGAAATTTTTGGGCTATGAGGCTTCAAAATTAGAAGTTTTATTGGTCCAAATGGTCGCTTTAATCAAAGAGGGGCAACCTTATAAAATGAGTAAGCGGGCGGGCAATTATGTTTTAGTGAAAGATGTCTTGCAAGACATGGGCAAGGATGCCCTGCGTTTCATCTTTTTATCTAAGAAGCTAGACACGCATTTAGATTTTGATGTGGCTAGCTTGCAAAAGCAAGACAGCACCAACCCCATTTTTTATATTCACTACGCCAATGCCCGCATCCATACCATGCTTGAAAAGTTTGTCAGTAAGGGGGGGAGTTTAGAAAAAGTGCGCCAAAGCCCTTTGCTAGACCTACCTCCTGCCGGGCAGAATTTACTTTTCAGCGCCTTGAATTTGCCTAAGGTTTTACAGGGGGCGTTTAGCGATAGAGAATTGCAAAAGATATGCGACTATCTCAAAGCCCTAGCGGCAGATTTGCACAGCTTTTACAACGCGCATAGAATTTTAGACACACCGCAAGAATTGCCCTATTTGAAGCTGTGCCAAATGGTGAGTCTGAGTTTGACGATCGGCCTGAACATCTTGGGGATTGAGGCAAAAAAGAAGATGTAAAGAGCGCGGGCGGGGAAAGGAGGGGGAGGTTACCCCGCCCGCTACCCGGCTGGAGAACCAGCCAAAGAGGATTATACCTAAAAAACTTATATCTTTCTCTTAAACTTTACAAGAGCTTAAAAACTTATGTTATAATCCTTTAAGTTTAAGTTTAGAGTGAAGGATTACGATGCGTATCTTGTTAGTGGAAAACGATGGGGATTTGAGTAAAGAGGTCAGCACTTTTCTCAATGAAAAGGGTTTTCAGGTTGATGTTGCCGAAAATCTAGAGGACGGGGAATATTACATCAGCATCCGCAACTACGATTTGGTGTTGATTAGTTTAGAGCTTAGTGATGGCAATGGTTTAAGCTTGGTGCCCTATGCTAAGGCTAAACACCCCTCCATCGTCAGCATCATTTTAGCCGAGCAAGATTCTTGTGAGCAAGAGATCAGGGCGTTTAAAGAGGGCGTGGATGACTTCATCGCCAAGCCCTTTGATATGGGGGTTTTAGTGGCGAGGATTGAAGCCCGTTTGCGCTTTTGGGGGTCTAGCATCATTGAGATTGAAGATTTAATCATCAACCCCGATGAGGAGAAAATCGTCTATAAGGGCAAGGAAATCGAGGTTAAGGGCAAGCCCTTTGAAGTGCTCACCCATCTTGCCCGCCATAGAGATCAAATCGTGTCTAAAGAGCAACTTTTAGATGCAATTTGGGAGGAACCCGAATTGGTAACACCCAATGTGATTGAAGTGGCGATCAACCAAATCCGTCAAAAAATGGATAAACCTTTGGGCATCTCCACCGTTGAAACCGTGCGCCGCAGGGGCTATCGCTTTTGCTACCCCAAAGGGAGCACAGAAAACTAAGCCTTTGAGCCGTTTTTTTGGCTGATGAGTTGCAACAGCCTTAATAAGACTTGGGTCAGATTCTCAAGTTGTTTGATTTCTAAACATTCATCGATGGAGTGTATGCGCTCACCCGTGAGCCCAAACTCCACCACCTCTACACCAAAGGCATGCAAAAAGCGAGCATCGCTCGTCCCTCCGTTTGTGTTGAGGGTGGGCGTGATCTGCAAGACTTCTGTAATGGCTTGCTCCAAACACGCCACCAACAAGGAATCCTTAGAGGAGAGAAAGGGCGCGGAGTTTTGCTTTAAATGCAGGTTGTGGGGAACTTTGGCCAACACAACTTCTAAAAAGTTTTCAAGGCTTTTTAAGGTGGTGATTGGAGAGTTGCGGACATTAAAAATAATGTCTAAAGTCTTGGGGGTGACGTTTTCGGCACTCGAGTGGCTTTGTATCGAAGTGATGATGAGGCGGGAGGGCTCAAAGTCGGTGTCCCCATCGTCTAAAAACGCCCCGGCAATCAAATTCAACTTGTCGGCGATGACTTGGATGGGGTTTAAACAGGTCCTGGGGTAGGCGACATGCCCGGGAACCCCGTGTATGGTGAGTCTTCCGGCGATAGAGCCACGCCTCCCGATTTTCACGCTATCGCCTAATTCCCGCACACAAGTGGGCTCGGCCACAAGGGCAAAATGGGGCAATAAATTTTTTTCTTGTAAGACCTTTAGCGCGTGCTTTGTGCCAAACTTGGCCGGCCCTTCTTCATCGCTGGTGAGCAAAATAGACAAGATTAAGGGGGTGTTGGGCGCAACATGGGCGCAAAACTCCTTAAGAGCGCAGATGAAGGCCGCAATCCCGCCCTTCATGTCCTGCGCGCCCCGCCCGTATAAAAATCTGTCCAAGATTTTTCCGCTAAAAGGCGCAATGCTCCAACCCTCCCCCACAGGCACAACATCGACGTGCCCTGCAAAACAAAAATGCAATGGGTTTGCGCCGCCAAAATCCTTATACAAAAAGAGATTTTTTACCCCCTCTTTGTCGGCACGCAATGCCACAAAGTCGGGTAAAAGGGAACGTATGTAATCGTAAATCCCCTCTTCTCTGGGGGTGATGGTTTCGTAAGTTATGAGTTTTTGGGCGACATCAACAGGGTTCATGGGGCAACTTTTTAGAAGTTTTTTGGTGTAGGTGTAAATAAAGTTGCAGGACTTCTAAATTGGCCGGAGTGATCCCGCTGATTTGGGAAGCCTCGAATAAACTTTTGGGGCGGAATTTTTCTAACTTTTCACACGCCTCTAAGCCTAAACCTGTAATCGCGTTGTAGTTGAAATCTAGCGGGATGGGGGTGTTTAACATTTGTGCCATTTTGGCAATGGACGCGTTTTGCTTGGCGATGTAGTCGTGGTATTTGCACTCAATTTTAACCTGCTCCAAAATCAAAGGCCCAAGCTCTGCCAAAAAGCCTAAAAACTCGGGTAAAATCGCAGGTTCAAACCCCTCCCGCCCCATTAAAAACACCCCATCGCATTTGTCGTTAATGGGGGTTTGGTTTGCGTCCTTTAGGCTTTTTAAGACCTCTTTTGTAGGCGTGATGGCAGTTTGTTTTAAACGCTCTAATGCCCCTCTGATTTGCTCTTTTTGGGCGCAAAGCTCTTCATATTCTGTGACACCCATCAGTCCCAAAGCGTGGGCGTGTTGCCCTAGCCTCAAGCGGGCGTTGTCCTCTCTAAGCAAAAGGCGGTACTCTGCCCGTGAAGTGAACATCCTATAAGGCTCTTGCGTGCCCTTGCTCACCAAATCATCTATCATCACCCCAATGTACGCTTCATCGCGGCGCAACACCAGCTCAGGCTTATTTTGTAAGCTTAAACACGCATTAACGCCCGCCATAAGCCCCTGTGCTGCCGCCTCTTCATAGCCCGTGGTGCCGTTGATTTGCCCCGCCAAGTAAAGATTAGCCACCCGCCTCGTTTCTAAGGTGTGTTTAAGCTGCGTGGGGGGGATGAAGTCGTATTCAATGGCATAGCCATAGCGCGTGATTTGGGCGTGCTCTAACCCCTTAATGGAGTGGATCACCTGCTCTTGCACCTCAAAGGGCAGAGAAGTGCTTAAACCATTGACATAATATTCGCTACAACTGCGGGTTTGTGGCTCTAAGAAAAGCTGGTGGCGCTCCTTCTCGCAAAAGCGATAGATTTTATCCTCAATGCTGGGGCAATAGCGCGGACCCACACTCTCTATTTGGCCGCTAAACATGGGGGCTAAATGGAAGTTTTGGCGGATAAGCGTGTGGGTGTTCTCGTTCGTGTAAGTGATGAAGCAGGGCAGCTGTGTGGGGTTAAAGTTTGTTGTGTGCGCGCTAAAGCTTGGGGGGGGAAAGTCGCCCCCGTGTGCCTCTAGCTGGCTAAAGTCGATGCTCGCCCCTGAGAGTCTAGGGCAAGTGCCGGTTTTAAGCCGCCCCATCTCAAAGCCCAAATCCGCCAAATTTAAAGATAGAGCCACCGATGCACTCTCGCCAAAGCGCCCATTTTGGCTTTGGTGCGTGCCAATATGCACCAAGCCCTGTAAAAAAGTCCCTGTGGTTAAGATGACTTTTTGGGCGCGATACTCTTTGCCAAGCGCGCTTTTTACGCCCACCACAGCTCCCCCCTCAACCAAAAGCCCTTCAACCATCTCTTGCGACACGCTCAAATTCGGGGTGTTTAGCACCAAATTACGGGCGTTGATGCGATAAGCATCCATGTCAATTTGCGCTCTAGTCCCCCGCACAGCTGGACCTTTAGACGCATTGAGGGTGCGAAATTGCAATCCGCTCATGTCGGTTAAAAGGCCCATCACGCCCCCCAACGCATCCACTTCTTTGACTAAGTGCCCCTTGCCTAGCCCACCTATAGCGGGGTTACAGCTGGCTAGCCCGATATTCTCAATCAATAAAGTGAGCAAATGCACCCTAGCACCCATTTTAGCAGAGACAACGGCCGCCTCAATGCCGGCGTGCCCGCCACCCACGACAACTATATCAAAACGATTCAACATGCCCTTATTCTATTGTGAAACCTTTTAACACTGACTTAACCCAAAAGGGCTTTATGCTAGAATTAAAGCCATGTTAAACCCCATTAGCGCGCTCCAACAACTCGGCTTGCTCCAAGACCTCCTAAAAGACCATCCACAAGCGCAAAACTTCAATGGCGCGTTGCCCTTGCTCTTAAAGGTTTTGGAGAAAAAGGGGGCAGATCATTACCTATTGCAACTAGGTAACCAAGTCTTAGAGAGCAAGAGTCAAAAGAATTTAATCTTAGGACAGAGTTATTGGGCTTTGGTGCATAAAAGCTCTGTAGGCGCGACCATGCTCTCTAATCTTGTGCCCCAACCGGCTATATTCGCGCAGCTCAAAGACGCGCCGCTTAAATTAGACCTACAAGAATTGCATAGACTCTTAAACCAAGAGAGCAAAGAAGTTTTTAAGGATTACCACGAGCAGCTTATCCAACACTTCACCCACGCCACAAGCCGCCAAGATTTTCTATTCTTTGGCAATCTCTTGCTCTCTTTACAACACCAAGTAGCAAGTTTTGTTGTCAAAGATGGGCATAAAGAAGCCCTCGTGCAGTTTAAGGCGGGGGTTAAAAAAGAGCGGTTAGAGTTTTACGCCCTTTACCCGCATTTAGGGCCTTTGCAGGGGTTGCTTTACAAACAAGAGGGGGTTTGTCTGTCTTTGGGCGTGGCGTATGAAAGCGTGGCAACCCTCTTAAAAGGGCAAACCGACACGCTCAAGGGCTTTAGCCAAATAGAGATTTACACCACTAAAAATCTACCCGAACCGCTTTTTAGCTTTGAAGAAAATTTACTAGACACTAGGGGTTAGGGAAGCCATAGGGGTTTAGCGGGGTGCTGGCTTTAAGAGGGGTGCTTTTGGCTAAGATGCCCGCTTGCATCGCCATAGTTTCGTTTAAAAAGGCTAAATGGCGGGTGAGCTCTAAGAGCAAGCGCAACTCCAAACTTTGCGCCTTTTGGTTATAGGTAGCGTAAGCTAAGGCCCTAGTGTTGGGGTCTTTAGCCTCTTTTAAATCTGTGGCTAAATTTGCGTTTAGGGCATTGATTTGCTTTTCTAAAGTGCTGCTGGCAAATCTAGTTTGCAACTCTTCTAGGCGTTTTTCTAGGGCGTGTGTGGGGGGTTTTGGAGCGTTTTCTTTAAAATCTGCAAGCTCTTGAAAATCCTTAGCTTGCAATTCTTGATAATGCGTGAAATCTCCCCTAAGCAGCGCATCTTGCATGTCCTTTAGCCGTTCTGTGTGTTGCTCTTTAGCCACGCTTGCTTGCACCTGTTCGCACAAGAGAACACTCAAGGGTCTAGGGGCTAGGGGCGGATTATGGGTCTTGAGCTTGCTTAAAATCTCTTGAGCGGTGTCATTGGGGGTTGTGATTGTGGCGGTGTCAAAGTCTAGCCACGGACAGGCGTGCCTTAGGCGTGCTATTTGGGCTGTTTGGGCTTGTTTGTAGGCGTTTAATCGCTCTTGCAACTCCAACTCTTGCGCCTTAGCTTGTTTGAGCTCTTGCTTTAAATAGGCACGCATCGGCTCAAGAGGGGCGATGTGGGCTTGTTCTAAAGCGTGGCTTTGCTCTAAGGTATGGCGCATGCTCTCTAGGGTGGCAGCTTGGGCTTTTGCCCTTTCTATGAGTTGTGTAAAAAGGTGTAAATGCTCTTGCATTTTAGCAATCATCGTGCTTTCATTGGCATTGGAAGTGGCAAGCCTTGCGTTGGCTTGCACATCCAAAGTGATGACGGCCGCAGCTTGTAAAAAACTAAAAAACCCAAAGAATAAAAACTTCAGGCAAACACCCCAAATAATGCGCCCAAATGCACCCCTTGTATGCAAACATTTTGGCATTTTTCGCGGATATTTTCCGCCCCATTGCTTAAAACATCGCTTGTAATGCCGTGCGCTATGGAGATTTTGGCTTCTAAAAAGGCGCTCAATTGGTCGCAAAACTTCAACAACCGCCCACAAACCCCATGGTAAATATCGTGGTTATAACTCTGCCAAAGCAAGGTTGGGTCTTTAAACTCTAGGGTTTCTTGAGTCTTAGGGTCAATGCAGCGATCATCAAACTCTTTTTCTGTGAAATAGCGCAACTCTTGTTCAAACTCTAGGTTCACATAGCGAAAAATGTGCTCTTGCATGGCTGTGGCTTCGAGGACCTTTAAGTATTCATCTAGCCCCGGCACGCCGTGTTTAATGGGTGAAATGATGTCTCTTGTCAGCACTTCGGGCAGGTCGTGGAAAAGTCCACCCAAGAAGTGGTTTAGGCGCATTTGCCGGCAGGCTTTTAAATCAAAGCTGAGTAAAAACGCACAGAAAGCGACAAAGAGCGCATGCCCTAGCACGCTTGTGGGCGGCACTCTTGGGGTTTGACTCCAGCGTTTTTGGAAGCGCAGTTGCCCAAACATAGAGGTGAGCAATTCCAAATGCGCCACTTTCTCTAAAAGTGAGGCATGTCCTTTTAATGAAGTGTCTAAATGCGCCTTAATCTCTTGAACTCCATAGCCCTCTGGGTAAAAGCGGTGGATAAAACCAAACTCCCACGCCGACACATAGTCGTGGGCGGCTTTGAGTAGGTGGCTCTCTAAGTCTTTGGGGGGGTTACAAAAGTAATCTTGCATAGACAAGAATAAATCATAGCCCGCCACTTCAGGCTCGAGCACGCCCCACACATAGTCGGCTAGGGCGGTGCGGTGCTTTTCTAAGAGTTTGTAATAAATGGGGGGTTTGATGTCTGTCAGCACCACGCGGCTTAAAAACTCAAAACAAAAGTAATTGAGGAGTCTATCCCAGTCAATGTGTTTCTTTTGGTTTTTAGCCAGCAAGACCACCACCATCGCCTTGTGGGCTTGTTTATCTAATTCGCTAAACTCAATGGGACAGGCTTGATCGTTCCAGCGGCGGATAGAGGCGGCGACAAAGAGTCGCTCTAAAAGTGCCCTGCTTAAGCGGGGTTTTGTCATAAATACTTTGGCACAGACTTGAGTAAAAGGTCTTCAAGCTTAGAGTCTGCCGTGGGCTCACCAATCGCGCTGAACTTCCACTCTCCATTGTGTTTATAGAGTTTGCCTAAAATCATGGCCTCTTTGCCTGCAAAAGTGCTGTCGTTTGCTGCATTGTAGGTGGCAAAAACGGATTTTACTTGGCTGGGCGTGCCCTCATAAAGGCGGATACTCGCAAAGGGGATTTGGTCAAACTTAATGTGCGTGTAAGAATTGAGCATAAACACTAATTGCGTGATCTCAGGTTGCAAGCTATCTAGCGCAATGCTGATGACTTCATTGTCTAAGCCATCATCCCCGCCAACATCGCCTGTGCGGTCATCCCCGCTGTGCTTAATTCCGCTTGCGGCCTGCTTACCAAAATACACACAATCCACTAATTTTTGCTCGGCAAACAGCCCCACGCTCAAATCCAAATCCACCGCTTCCGCTTTGCTCTTGCCAAACCAGCCTTTTTTGCTGATCGCACCCCAATTTGCCCCCACACAAAAGGCACTTAGCTTTTCTCCGCTCTCTTTTTGAAGGGAGATTTTTTGGCCTTTAACTAAACTAACCGCCATTTTATCCCCTAGACATTCACGCCAAATTGCTTACAAAAGCCCGCTAAACCCTCTTTAAAGCCCGTGCCCACAGCGGCAAATTTCCAATCATCCCCATCCCTGTAAAGCCGCCCAAACATCAGCGCCGTTTCTATGGAAAAATCCTCCTCTAGATCGTAGCGCAAGATTTCTTGGTTGTCGCTCTCATCCACGATTCGCACAAAGGCGTGGCGCACCATGCCAAAGTTTTGTTTGCGGGTGTCGGCCTCGTGGATCGTTACGACAATGTGGATTTCTTGCACCCCGCTATCCACTTGCTTTAAAGCCACTTTAATTTGTTCGTCATCGCCCTCGCCCGCTCCCGTGCGGTTGTCGCCCGTATGCACAACCGCTCCATCTTTGCTTTTAGGGTTGTTGTAAAAGACAAAATTGGCATCATCGCTCACCTTGCCACTGCTGTCTGTCAAAAACACCGAAGCGTCTAGGTCAAAATCCGCTCCTGTGTCCGTGCTATTCACATCCCAGCCCAGCCCCACAACGATTTTAGACAAACCGGGCTTTTCTTTACTAAGAGACACCCGCCCACCTTTGACTAAACTCACAGACATGAAAACTCCTTTATCTTAAGAAATGGAGGGCATTTTAGCAGATTTAAACTAATGAGCTAGGTAGTCTAAAATGCGCCTGAGCACAGCGGGCTTGATCTCAAGCCGTAATTCTAAAAGGCTTAAGGGCAAGGGGCAGGATTTGAGCTTGACCAAATCTTTAGAGGTGACCAGTAAAGAGGTGGCATTGTGTTGTTGATAGGCTTGCTCTAGGCGTTTTAAATCAAAAGTAGCATGGTCTTTAAAGTAGAGTTTGCCCACAACGGGGGGCAAGAAGGGTTCTAAACGCATGGGATTGGCAATGGCGGTTACTAAGAGCATGCGCTCTGTTGCCTCTAGCACCTCTACTTGTCTTGTATAATCTAACCCCTCTTGCACCACTAAGTCGGCTAGGGCGTAACATTTGGGATTTTCTCGATACACCCCACTGGGCAAACAAAAGTCAAAATAAGGTTTAAGCGCGGGCTTTAATAAAATATTGAGCTTTTTAAAGTTAAAGCGAAACCCATCGTCTAAAAGCACCACCCCAGCCCCCATCCTTCTAGCCTCCAACACCCCCATTTTGCGCTTTTTACTCACAAGTACACTGCAAGCGGGTAATTTTTCTGCCAACAAAAACGCCTCATCGCCCGCCACTTCTTGGCTTGTTAAAACTTCTCCCCACGCGCTCACCACCACAAGCCCCCTAGAAGCCCGCTTATACCCCCGACTGACAATCGCCACTTGATAGCGTGGAGATAGCACTTGCGCTAACGCCAAAATAAAAGGGGTTTTGCCACTACCCCCCGCTACCAAATTACCCACACTGATGATGGGGATTTTTAAATCCTCAAAGGGGGCAATGTGGCGCTTGAACGTGGCGATTTTGGCGTAACAAAAAGAAATGGGGCTTAAAGCGTAGGCGAGGGCTTTTTGGCAGAGGGTGGGGGCGTAAAAATAACGCTCAAGCCAAGTCATACAACACAGATTGTGGGCATCTCTAGTTTAAAGGCGTTTTTAGCCACGCGCTCTTGCACGCTTGTAACTAGGGCGGGTGCAAAGCCTAGGGCTATAAGGGTGTTTGTGTCTAAATGCGGGTTTTGCTCTATAGCAAAAAGCAGGGGATCAATTTCAGCATAGCTAAAACCTAGCTCGGCCTCATCGCTTTGCCCAGCGTAAAAGTCGGCACTCGGGGGCTTGTCTAAAATATTTGAGGGAATTTGTAAAAGTCTAGCTAGGGCATAAATTTGGGTTTTGTATAAATTGCCTATGGGGTTGATGGCACAGGCTAAATCTCCAAAAATTGTGCCATAGCCCAGCAAGCGCTCGCTCTTATTGCTCGTACCCACCACTAGAGCCCTATGCTCTAGGGCGTGATCGTAAAGGGCCGCCATGCGTAAGCGCGCGCAAAAATTGCCCTGCCTAGTTAAGCTCGCCTCTTTGTGGGTGTCTTTAAAAAGTGCGTGGTGGGGGGCTATGGGCCGCACACTATAAGAGATGTGAAAACTTTTGCAAAGCTCTAAAGCGTCTTTGAGCGCGCTTTTGGGGGTGCTAAGTGAGGGCATGAGCAAAGCGTGGGCGTTGTCTTTAAACGCCTTGTGGCACAAAAATGCCACCACTGCGCTATCCACCCCCCCACTCAGGCCATAGACCACCCGCTCAAAGCCCCTCTGGGTGGTTTGGGTTTGTAAAAAGCTAACTAACGCGTCTATGATTTTAGAAGGCAGGTCTAGCCCCCTAGTGGGGGCGCTTTGCGGCTTAGTCTTCAATTTGGTTTGTTTTGAGCCGTTTAGCGTAGATTTTGCGCAGTTTTCTAATGTCTTGTTGGACCTCAAAGACCCCATGCCAGTGTGAGTAGTCAGGTGCAGCCATGATACCGCCTTGACGCATGCGCCGTCCCTCGTGGTGCCACATATGGTACATGGTGTTTTGGAAATCATCGCTCCACATATCTTTACCCAAAAGGTGTTTTTTAGCGAGCTCATCGCGCATTTTGATCGCCTCTTGGTAGTATTCGTTGTAGAGCATGATGTTTTTATCCGCCATGATGAAGAAATTATCGATGTGTTGCTTGTTGTGGCAATCCACACAACCCGCCTCCATTTCCGCACGGGCGGCCTCTGGACCTTTGGGGTTGCCCGCTAGGGGGTTGCCGATGGTGATCTTGTTCTCGTATTTATAATCATCGCTGGCGGTTTCATACCCTCCCGTGCGTAGTTTACTGATGGGCATGAACAAATTCCATTTCAAGCGGCGGCTCACATTGTGTGTAACCGCACTTTTGGCGTTTCCGCTCATATGGCAGGTGGCACAAGTGGGGGCTCTAAAGTCAGGGACTTTCCAAGTGCCGGGGGCCGCATTAAAGTTCCACTTTGCCCCTTCAGCGTTGAAGATGTGCCCGTGCATGGAGTTGTTGTAAATCTCGATGTCGGGATGATCGGGTCCTAAGTGGCAGCTCGCGCACGCGGCGGGTTTTCTTGCCTCTTCTAGGCTGAATTTATGCGCGCTGTGGCAGCTGGCACAATTGCCCACTGAGCCATCAGGAAAGGCGGTGCCAATGCCATAGGTGGGCCAAGTTTCTGGGGTGGGGCGGTGGTTTTTATTCAACTGGATGATGGAGCCGTGGCATTGTTGACAACCCGTAGCCGCGGGGGCGTGTTTTAAATCGGGGTGGTTTCTGCCCTCCACCATCAACATCAAATCGCGCATGTTTGCCTTTGCCCAAATTTGCACAGCACCTCTCACATGCCCGCTGTGGCGAAACTCGGTCACTTCCTTTTCGTGGCACTTGGCACAGGTGTTGGTGGACACCAGCACTGAGATGGGTACTTTAGAGCCCTCATGCCCATCCATGGTGAGCATGGGGCTGTCTTTTGTCACGGCGTGGCAATCGATACAGCTCACCCCTGCGTGGGCGTGCTGACTCATTTTCCAATCTGCCACGATCCCCGGGTTTTTCTTAGCGTGGCACTCAATACAGCCCTTTGCCTCGGCTTGCATACCCCTAAAAGTCTTTAAGGGCAGTTGTGTGTCCATCGCGTTGTCGATGCTTGTACCCCCTTTGGGCGGGTGTGCGCCAAGCCACCCTAGACAGAACACAAAGGCCAACAATCCAGCCAAACTAGCACGCATGCTTTTCTCCTTCAAGTAAAATCAACATCTTCGCTCCTTCATTTTTGGATCGTGCCGATCAAGGCACGCACGGTTGGTTTGTAGTCTTCTTTTAAAAATTTCTTAAGATGGATACCCAGATTCTTATGCCCCACCTCGTCCAAGTGGCACTCTACACAATGTTTTTTAGTGAGCCCAGCAAAATAATCTCTGTGGGGCAAAAAGGCTTTCATGTTTGATTGTGTGGCTTCTTTTAGGTTGGTGTGGCAGCGCAAACAGCCGGAGTCAAAGACATAATCCTTAGCCTCGCGGCGATTCATCTCCCAGTCGAATTTGCGCGGGTTTTTCATCGTGTTGCCATAGACATCCTCAAGCCCGAGCAAGGTTTTTTCTACGAAGTAATGCACGATGTTGTCGTGGGGCAGGTGGCAATCCACGCATTCGGCCTTCATCCCCACATGGTTATGGCCTCCATGCTTGTCTAAGTGGTAAGAATCCACTTCAGGGGTCATGATATGGCACATGCCACAGAACTTGTCATCCCCCGTCCACTCCACCGCCTGCACGGTAAATACGGTCAAAACCACGCCCAGCACACACCCTGCGCAAAAAAGCCAGAACAAAACAAAACGCTTTCCTTGCAATGCACGCAAAAAACCCATCGCAACCTGCTTAAATTAATCTGCTTTCAAATCTGCTCTTTTGTAGGATGACACAAAAAAGTTAACAAATCCCACCTCCTAAGATAATGTTAAATATTAAAGGTGTGTAACACACCTACAACCCTCCCTAAAATTGTCAGCTCATCGATGTTCTCCACCACAATGGGCTTATAAACAGGGTTGTCGCTGATCAAATAAACTTCGGGGCGTTTGCTTAGACGGCGGACATAATATTCTCCGCCCAAATTCATCACATAAATGGCCCCCTCATAGCGTGTCCCATCGCTTTGGAAAAGCAACAGGTCGTTCTCTTTAATGCGTGGCTCCATAGAGTTGCCCACCGCCTGCACGAAGCCTAAATGCTCGGTAGAAGAGAGCCCAAAACGGCGGATTAAAAACGACTTGCTTTGGGGTAAGAAGGTCATGGTTTCGGCATCTTGGGGATCCTTATTCACACTCACTTTAATGTCCTTGAGATAAGGCACCATGATGATGTCCTCCACCTCGTGGTGGGTAGAAGTGAAAAAATGTAAATCGGTGTTTAGGGCGTTGGCTAGTTTCTCTAGGGTGTCTAAAGTGATGTTGCTTTTTTGCTCGCTTTCGTAACGCTTGATGCTTTGCAGACTCACGCCACATTTTAAAGCAAGCTCTTCTTGGGTTAAATTGTTCGCATTCCTTAGCTGTTTTAGCTTTTCTTTTAGCATCTAAGCCCCTTTTTTTGGATTTTAAATCCCATAAATGCACTTTTGCGGGGGGATTATATACCACAATCTAGGTAAGATATGGCTAAAACAGCCATTTAGGGCTTTTATGGGCACTAGAGTCTTTTTGGCGCACCTTGACAATTAGCCTAGTTTTGGCTAGAATGCCCGTTTTTATGAAGTAGCGGGGCGTAGCGCAGCCTGGTTAGCGCACTTGGTTTGGGACCAAGGGGTCGAAGGTTCGAATCCTTTCGCCCCGACCAGCGAAAGTTTTTTATGGTGGGTGTAGCTCAGTTGGTTAGAGCACCAGATTGTGGTCCTGGGGGTCGTGGGTTCAAGCCCCATCACCCACCCCATTTCCCCATTACTTTTTTACACTATTTAAGCGCTTGTAGCTCAATTGGATAGAGCACCAGACTTCGGATCTGGGGGTTAGGGGTTCGACTCCCTTCAAGCGTACCACGCGCTTGTAGCTCAGCTGGATAGAGCAACGGCCTTCTAAGCCGTAGGCCACAGGTTCAAGTCCTGTCAAGCGTACCATTGTTTCAAAAATTAACCCTTACTTTGATTTCTACACCTTTTCACCTCCAATTTAAGCCTATTAACCTAATTAACCTATAATTTCAGCTTCATCCAAATTTTATGAAAGGGGCTTATATGCCAACCCAACCCGATAAGGAAGTGATCCACTCCAGCCTAACTCTTGCGCGCACTTTGCAAAGCCGCATCAGCGACCATTTGAGCCTAGAAGAACGCTCTTTCCATGACAAAATGCAAAAACTCTTGGCTAACCCTGAAAATAAGGTGATGCTCATTGAGCTGCTGGATCGCTCTTTTCGGTGTCAGGACAACAGCGCCCGCTTTAACTTGATCGAACACACGCTTAAAAAATACGGCATTGCGGATTTTTTTAGCGGATTTGAAAAATTTTTGCTTTTTAGCTTTTTGAGCGTGGGTAGGCTAGCCCCTTCTATGAGCGTGCCTTTTTTTGTGCGTAAAATCCGCCAAGACACGCAAAATTTGGTTTTGGATGAGAGCAGCGATAGTTTGCGGGATAAAATCGAGGAGCGGCAACAAGCACAAATTACACTAAACATTAATCTGATCGGGGAGGAGGTGCTAGGCGAGTCGGAAGCGTCTTATCGCATGCATAAGTACGAGGAGGCGATCAAGTCTGACTACATTGAATACATCTCGATCAAGATCACCACGATTTTTTCGCAAATCAACATCTTAGACTTCGAGCAATCTAAAGAGGAAGTCGTTAAGAGGCTAGACAAGCTTTATGGCCTTGCCCTAGAGCAACAAGAAAAGCAGGGCATGGGAAAATTCATCAACCTAGACATGGAGGAGTATAAGGACTTAGAGCTCACCGTGGCGGCGTTTAAAGAGTCTATCTCTAAATTCCCCTTGCGCGCAGGAATCGTGTTGCAAGCTTATATCCCCGAGTCCTTTGAATATTTAAAAGACTTGGTCGCTTTTTCTAAAGAGAGAGTTTTAAGCAATTTACCCCCCATTAAAATCCGCTTTGTCAAGGGCGCAAACATGGAGAGCGAGGAGACCATCGCGTCCATGCGCGGCTGGGCGTTGCCGACTTTCACCCGCAAACAAGACACCGACTCGAATTACAACAAAATGCTAGATTATGTACTCAGCGATGAGAACTATAAATACATCCACATCGGGATCGCTTCGCACAATCTCTTTGAAATCGCCTACGCTTACACCCGCATACACACCCTAAACGACCCCATCGCCCTAGAGCATTTTACTTTTGAAATGCTAGAGGGTATGAGCTTGCAAGCCAGCTTTGAGCTCAAAGAAATGCATAAACTTATTTTATACGCCCCTGTGTGCGATGAAAAACACTTCAACAACGCCATCGCCTACTTGGTGCGCCGTTTGGACGAAAACACCGCAACGGACAATTTTATGAAAGCGTTTTTCAATTTAAAGGTCGATTCGCCCGCGTGGAAAGACCAAGAAACGCGCTTTTTAAAGAGTCTAGAGGGGATAGAAAGTTTAGACAACAGCCCTAGGCGCACACAAGATCGCAACACACACCAGCAGGCGCACAGCACTTACCCCAACAACCCCTTTAAAAATGAGAGCGACACGGATTTTGTTTTAAAGGCCAACCGCACATGGGCTAATAAAATCGTGGATAAGACAAAAAACGCTGCCGTTGTGGAGCTCTTCCCCGTGATTGGACGCGATTACGACAAAGGGGGTTGCAAAATTTTGCAGGTCTTTGACAAAATCGCCCACCAAAAAATCGCCACGATCGCCCAAGCCAACGAAACCATCATGCAACAAGCCCTAGAAGCGGCAAGGGCGAGCACCTTTGGCCACCAAAGCTTTAGCCACATCCACGCCATTTTGAGCCAAGCGGCGCAAAACTTTAGGGACAGGCGGGGGGATTTGATCGGCCTTAGCGCGCTGGAAGTGGGTAAAACCTTTGTGGAGAGCGATGCTGAGGTGAGCGAGGCGATTGACTTTTTGGAATTTTACCCCCACAGCTTGCAAAAACTCTTGGAGCAACACCCAGAGGTGCGCTTTAAACCTAAGGGTGTGGGTGTGGTGATCGCCCCTTGGAATTTTCCCATTGGCATTTCAGTGGGCACCATCGCTGCCCCGCTGGCGGCGGGCAACACCGTGATTTACAAGCCCTCCAGTCTTAGCGCGGTGGTGGGTTATCGCTTGTGCGAGTGCTTTTGGGATGCGGGCGTGCCAAGAGATGCTTTGATTTACTTGCCTTGTAGAGGCGAGGATGTGAGTAAATATCTCTTAAAAAGCCCTGACATTAAATTTGCAGTTTTAACGGGCTCGGAGGACACAGCGCAGCGCATGCTAGAGGCCAGCCCCACTTTGGCTCTGAGCGCGGAAACGGGGGGTAAAAACGCCACAATCGTTACTAAGATGGCAGACAGAGATCAGGCGATCCGCAATGTGATTCACTCTGCTTTTAGCAATTCGGGGCAAAAGTGCTCGGCAACTTCGCTCTTGATCTTAGAAGAGGAGGTCTATAACGATCCCGACTTCAAGCGTACTTTAGTGGATGCGACTAAATCCATGGGCGTGGGCGATCCTTTAAATTTATGGAATAAAATCGGAGCTTTAGCCGACATGCCAAACCCCAAGGTGCAAAAGGCTTTAAACAACATTGAAGCCCACGAGGAGTGGGCGATTAAACCCGAGTTTTGCAACGACAATTCTTACTTAATGCAACCCTGCATTAAGTACGGCACTAAAAAGGGCGACTATACCCACATGACCGAGCTTTTCGTGCCCTATTTGTCCGTGATGAAAGCCAAGGATTTAAAAGAGGCCATAGAGATCGCTAACGCTACGGGCTATGGCTTAACGGGGGCTTTAGAGTCTTTAGATGAGAGGGAGTGGGATTATTACATAGAAAATATTGAAGTGGGCAATCTCTACATCAATAAGCCCTCAACGGGGGCGATTGTGTTGCGCCAGCCCTTTGGTGGGATCAAAAAATCGGCGGTGGGTCTAGGGCGCAAAGTGGGTGTTTATAACTACGCCACCCAATTTGTGCATATCGAGGAAATCCCCGCAGAAAACACCCATAACGGCAACACGCCCTTTATCCAAGCTTTAGAGTCCTTTAACCAACACCACAACGACACTTTAAAAGAAATCGTACAAATGGCGCGCAATTACGCCCACTACCATGCCACAGAGTTTAGCCAAAAACACCAATTCGTGCAGATTAGGGGCGAGGAAAATTGGTTTGCCTACACCAAAGTTGCTAGCATTGGGTTTCGCTTGCGCCCTGAAGATAGTTTAATAGACATTTTTAGTGTGCTGATGGCAGCGGCCGTGTGCCAAATCCCGCTCACCATTAGCCTAACAAGCCAAACAGACAACCCCCACGCCCCACTTTTACTAGAGTGCATCGATTACCTTAAACACCATTTTGCGCCAAGCGTTGTCTATGAGAATTTGGAAGAATTTAGCGCAAAACTTGGCGGCTTTGGGCGGGTGCGCTACTTTAGCCAAGAATTAGACGCGCTTTATCAAGCCAGTAGCGTGCTAGGGATCGTTGTGGCAAATGCGAAGGCCCTGTGCTGTGGGCGCTTTGAGCTCTTAAACTACCACCTAGAAAAATCCATCAGCATCTCCTACCACCGCTACGGCAATTTGGGTGCAAGGGGGCTTAAAGCAAAAGCGCACGCAGAGTGATGGCTGAAGTTTTTTAAGGCTTTGGGGGGTTTGGTCTCTTGTGATTTTGACTTTTTTTACTTTTATGGTAGTTTAAATGCAGAGGCCAAAAAAGGTTAAGGAGATCCATGCAAATTAGTTACCAAGCTGTGGTTGTTTTTGTTCTTTACTCGTTATTGATGCTCGCCATTGGGTTTTATTTTTATAGGAATAATGAAACCACAGAGGATTATTTTTTGGGGGATCGCTCTATGGGTCCTGTGGTGAGCGCTTTAAGCGCGGGGGCAAGTGACATGAGCGGGTGGCTTTTAATGGGTTTGCCCGGGGCATTGTATGTGGGCGGTTTAATCAACACCCACATCGCCATCGGGCTCACCATCGGAGCCACGATCAACTGGATTTTAGTGGCTAAACGCTTGCGAGTCTACACCAGCGTGATCGATAATTCGATCACCATCCCCGATTACTTTGAAACCCGCTTTAGCGATGATAAACATATTTTGCGCCTGATCTCAGCCATTGTGATTTTGATTTTTTTTACATTTTACGTTTCTTCAGGGTTGGTGAGCGGGGCGAAACTTTTTGAAGCCACCTTTGGGGTGAAATACAACCACGCGCTCATCACAGGGACTTTAATCATCGTTACTTACACCTTTTTGGGCGGCTACAAGGCGGTGTGTTGGACGGATTTGATCCAAGGGCTGTTGATGATGGGGGCTTTGGTGGCGGTGCCTTGCATGATGCTTTACCATTTGGGCGGGCTGCAAGAAAGTTTTAGCATCATCGCCCACGTTAAACCCGGTAACCTGACTTTTCTTGAGGGCAGCTCTTTAGTGGCGATCGTCTCTAGTTTGGCGTGGGGGCTTGGCTACTTTGGGCAACCGCACATTTTAGTGCGCTTCATGTCGATTCGCTCCATTAAGGAAATCCCACAAGCTACGGCCGTGGGCATTTCGTGGATGGGGATCAGCTTGATCGGATCTTGCTTAATCGGGCTGCTTGGCGTGGCCTATGTCGCAAAATTTCACCTTAGCCTAGCCGACCCTGAAAAAATCTTTATCCACATGAGCGAGACTCTCTTCAACCCGTGGATCAGCGGGGTTCTTTTAAGCGCCATTTTGGCTGCTGTGATGAGCACCGCTAGCTCGCAACTTCTCGTCAGCTCTTCTACCATTGCTGAGGACTTTTACTCTAAGATTTTCAATAAAGAGGCCCCGGTGAAGACCGTGATGATGGTGAGTCGGGCTTCTGTGTTGGCGGTGGCTTGCATTGCGTTTCTTATCTCCACCGATCGCAACGCCAGCGTGCTTAAAATCGTGTCCTATGCGTGGGCGGGCTTTGGGGCGAGCTTTGGTACGGTGATTTTGTTTTCTCTCTTTTGGGCGCGCATGACAAGGCTTGGGGCGATCGCAGGGATGATCTTTGGTGCCAGCACGGTGATTTTATACGACAAATTTGGCAAAAGCTTTTTAGACATTTACGAGATTGTGCCCGGCTTTTTAGCCAGCTCTGTAGCGATCGTCGTCTTTAGCTTACTAAGCTCGGTGCGCCCGGGGACAAAGGATGCCTTTGACTTGGTGATGCAAGAAGTCAAAAAAGGGGGTTAAAGCTCTAGCTTACGCACCCGGCCGCTTCTTAGCGTGCTTTGGGTAATGACGCATTTAAACCCCGCAAAGTCCTCCAAATCAAAACGTAGGGGCATTAAAATCTCGTGCAATTTTTGATCTAACCCACTCATGCCAATGCCTTCGTTTAGGGCGTTTTGCACTAAGGCGCGTTTGGCGTTTTGGCTAAATTCTAGCGCGCTCCCATTGGCGATAAATTCCTCCTCAAAGGGCTTTAAACGGCGATCTAAAAGCTCGGTGAGCATGTCTATATCCACCGGCTCAAAGACCACCCGCACCGCAAAACGGCGTAAAAACTCCCGCTTCATGCCGCATTCTATCAAGTCTTCACTGGTGAAGTGGGGGACTTTGGGGACTTTGCCAAACAGCACATTGTTAGGCTCTTTAGGTTCGTTGTTGTGCCACAGCTTTTCAAAATGTCCTAGGATAATAAAAAGCATGTTTTCCGTCTTTAAGGTGATCTTCTCTCCCATAGCCCGATTCCCATAGTCAAAGGACACAAAGCCCTTTTCAATGACTTTTAAAAGTTCGTTTTGCACTCCCTGCCGCCATTCTTTGTCATGCCAGCTACCCTGCCCTAGTTTGTCGATCTCGTCTAAAACCAACACCCCCTGTTCGGCTTTTTCTTTGTCATTGCCCGCATTGCTATAAAGCGTGGCAAACATTTGGTTGGTTTCATTGCCTATGTAGCCGGTGGGGGTGAAGGCGGCGGCGTTGGCGATGCAATAGGGGATGTCTAAATACTTTGTTGCCATTTCAATCAAATAGGTCTTGCCACTCCCTGATGGTCCTATACAAATGGCATTGGCTTTTTCTAAAGTAGATTGGTTGTTGATGCGCTTGTAGTGGTCGCTAAAAACTAAGCTCATGCCCTTTTTGGCATTCTCTTGCCCGATGACAAATTGATCCAAATACGCCTTAATGGCTTTAGGGGAGTATTTGCTTGGGATGGAGGTTTGTTTTAGGCTTGTTTGGGGGTTTGTTTTTTCGTGGATGAAGTGCCATTGCATTTGAAGGATTTTTTGGAAGAACTTGATTCTGTTATCAAAAAAGAGGGCTTCGGTGTCCTCGTCTAGGCTGTTGTCACACCACTTCGCAAAGTCTTTTTCTAAGGCTTGTTTGGCTTGCTTGATCTGGGCTTGTAGAGCCTTTTCTTTGGCTTCTTTGGCTTCTTCTGGGCTTAAAATTTTTGGCGTGCTGGGAATCAAGTTTTTCGTTAAAAACTGCTCTTGCATGTCAAGGATTATTTTAAGAAATTCCTCTCTATCGTCAAAAAATAAAACCTCTGTGTCCTCGTCTAGGCCGTCATTGCACCATTTGATAAACTCTTCTCTTAAATTTTCGGGGATGGGGGGGAGTTTATAGTGCAAGGCATAATCGGGGATTAAGTGGCGTAAATTGGCTAATTTCTCTTGTTTCTCTTGGGGGCTTAGGGTATTAAAACTATAAAGCAGGCGTACCATTTCTCTATCGTGTGGTTTTTTGTCTAAAAAGACATTTGGTTTAAAGTTGGGGTTTGGGGCAATAATAAGCTGATCTTGCTCTTTAAACACGCTAAGAGGCAGATGCAAATGAGAGATGAGAAGCCACAGCATGGGGTTTTGCAAATCTTTTACTTTTTCGCCAAATGCCTTTGTGAAATCCCTAGCTTGCTCGGGGCTTAGACGGCTCAACAACTCTTCCTCCACGCCCCTAGTTTCTATAGACCCACTAAAGATTTCTAAGAGGCGCTGCAAGGCCCACATTTTTAAAGCATGCTCTATGTAGTAGTGTTCCTGTCCTCGACAAATAAAGCAGCATTTTCCTAAGAAACTACCCGGTTTAGGGCGGTCTAGTTTAAAATCTGCAAAGCATTTTGGAGTCAGCACCCCATAGAATTTTTTTAGGCAGATTTTGGCGAGTTGTTTGCGTGCCTTGCGTTTTAAAACGGGTTCTCTTTCAGGACGCACCAGCCGATCGACCACACCGGCTAAACCCCCTTGCCCCGATTTCAGCGCTCTAGTTAAAGCATTGCACATGATTTGGCGGCTAAAGGGGGGTAAATCCTCGGGGGTTTGGTGCATGGTACTGAATGCGTAAATATTGCCATCGCGGTATTGTTCTAGAGCTAAAGCCACTTCTTTAGGCAAAAATGGAAGGTCTTTAATGAGCATATGGGCTTCTCTTGGGAGATCATCTGTTTCTAATAAAATCTCCTCCAATGTCGCGGCAAACTCAGTCTCCCATATTTTGACAATCTCTAAATATAAACGCCTGCTAAAACGCTCCATAGGGATATCTACGCTTTGCAAATTGTCGTGGGCTTCGCTGAGATGATAGACATGGTTTGGGTCTTGGAGCACGTAGGGTTTAAACACCTGCACCAAAAAGCTGATGACTTCTGTCTTATCTTTAAAACTAATGGGGTTTTGGGCTCTCTGCCTCTCAGTGCAAATGCCCGCAAAGAAGTAATGGACTTCTTTACCCCTATAAATTTGGTCGTCCGTGATGTCCCCCCACGCAATGTGTGCGCCTTGGGCTTGGTGGATTTCATTCAGGCACACCCAGCCAAAATTTTTAAGGGCATGCTCGGCGATCCAAGACAAACAGCCCGCCTTGTGTATGATTAAATATGCCTTGAGATCGTAAAAACCCATAGGTGCTTTAGACAGATTCATGAACACCCCTTTATATGCGTGGATTTCCTGACCACTAACGTCGCTCTTTGGGATTGTAGCTTTATTTTCTATGAGTTTTGTTTCAGAGGTCGTTTTAGACTCTGTTGGAGGCGTTGCTTGAGGGGGTTGGGCGGCGTTTTTGGGAGCTTTGAGTTTGGCTATCATGTCGGCTATGCCCTTGATGATGCCCTTACAAAATTCGAAAGCAACAAGTACCACAACAATGCATAAAACAAGTGCAATTTCTACACAAATCCAAATCAAGATGCCGTAAAATATATGGCTCATTTAATCCCCTTGTCCAAATCCATCCTTTTAAATCGGTGTTTTAAGCCAAGACATTATTTAAATAATTCAGCTCCCCTTAAGCTCAA
>NZ_CDMG01000002.1:88970-92558 GCF_001282945.1 Helicobacter ailurogastricus | reverse complement strand
TTCAGCTCCCCTTAAGCTCAAAACCGCTAGTATTGCGTTTTGCTTCTAAGAAAGCTTACATTGAAAAGGTGAAAAGACTTTTTTCTAAAAAGGCTCACTTAAAAGCGTGTTATTTGACTTTTTATTGTCAATAGCCTATGTAAAGGTAAAAACTACAAAGCCAAAAGAATTATACTCAATAAGGCGGTGTGGCTCTTATGCAACGCTCTAGCGGATATGCTAGAGTGGCAAACAAGATATTAAGAGTGGATGGTGGATGCCTTGGGTAGTAGAGGCGATGAAGGACGCACTAGACTGCGATAAGCTACGGGGAGCTGTCAAGAAGCATTGATCCGTAGATCTCCGAATGGGGCAACCCAATCCACAGCAATGTGGATTACTCTATTTATAGAGAGCGAACCTAGCGAAGTGAAACATCTCAGTAGCTAGAGGAAAAGAAATCAACGAGATTCCCTCAGTAGTGGCGAGCGAAAGGGGAAAAGGGCAAACCGCGTGCTTGCATGCGGGGTTGAGGACGGCAACATTCAAGGGGTTTTTCTAGCAAAGTTGTTTGGAAAGACAAGCCATAGAAGGTGATAGCCCTGTATGCGAAAGACAAACCCTAGATAGCCGGATCCAGAGTAGGCCAGGACACGTGAAATCCGGGCTGAAGCCGGGGAGACCACTCTCCAACCCTAAATACTACTACTACACCGATAGCGCACAAGTACCGTGAGGGAAAGGTGAAAAGAACCGTGGGTAACGGAGTGAAATAGAACCTGAAACCATCTACTTACAATCATTCAGAGCCCTATGATTTATCAGGGTGATGGACTGCCTTTTGCATAATGATCCTGCGAGTTGTGGTGTCTGGCAAGGTTAAGTGAAAACGAGCCGTAGCGAAAGCGAGTCTGAATAGGGCGCTTTAGTCAGACGCTGCAGACCCGAAGCCAAGTGATCTATCCATGGCCAAGTTGAAACGAGTGTAACAGCTTGTGGAGGACTGAACCCGTGCCCATTGAAACGGGCTGGGATGAGCTGTGGATAGGGGTGAAAGGCCAAACAAACTTGGTGATAGCTGGTTCTCTTCGAAATATATTTAGGTATAGCCTCAAGTCATGACAAGAGGGGGTAGAGCTCTGATTGGGCTAGGGCTGCTCGCCGCAGTACCAAACCCTGTCAAACTGCGAATACCTTTTGTTGTATCTTGGGAGTCAGGCGGTGGGTGATAAAATCAATCGTCAAGAGGGAAACAACCCAGACTACCAACTAAGGTCCCAAAGTTCTATTCTAAGTGGAAAAAGATGTGTGGTTACTCAAACAACCAGGAGGTTGGCTTAGAAGCAGCCATCCTTTAAAGAAAGCGTAACAGCTCACTGGTCTAGTGATCATGCGCTGAAAATATAACGGGGCTAAGATAGACACCGAAGTTGTAGATTGCTCTTTTAGAGCAGTGGTAGAAGAGCGTTCTGTGCAGCACTGAAGGCATACCGGTAAGGAGTGCTGGAGCGCACAGAAGTGAGCATGCAGGAATGAGTAGCGATAAGATACGTAAGAATCGTATCCGCCGTAAATCTAAGGTTTCCTACGCGATGTTCGTCATCGTAGGGTTAGTCGGGTCCTAAGCCAAGTCCGAAAGGGGTAGGCGATGGGAAATAGGTTAATATTCCTATACCAATTAGGGTGTGCGATGGGAGGACGCATAAAGTTAGGTGAGCCAACGGATGGAAGTGTTGGTCTAAGGGCTATAGATTGGGAGAGAGGCAAATCCGCTCCTGTATTCAAAACCCAAACAGGCTCTTGGAGTTCTTCGGAACAATAAGAGAATCACTGATACTAAGATGCCAAGAAAAGTCTCTAAGTTTAGCCCTAATTGTCCGTACCGCAAACCGACACAGGTAGATGAGATGAGTATTCTAAGGCGCGTGGAAGAACTCTCTTTAAGGAACTCTGCAAACTAGCACCGTAAGTTCGCGATAAGGTGTGCCACAGCAATGTGGTCTCAGCAAAGAGTCCCTCCCGACTGTTTACCAAAAACACAGCACTTTGCCAACTCGTAAGAGGAAGTATAAGGTGTGACGCCTGCCCGGTGCTCGAAGGTTAAGAGGATGGGTTAGCCCGCAAGGGCGAAGCTTTGAATTGAAGCCCGAGTAAACGGCGGCCGTAACTATAACGGTCCTAAGGTAGCGAAATTCCTTGTCGGTTAAATACCGACCTGCATGAATGGCGTAACGAGATGGGAGCTGTCTCAAAGAGAGATCCAGTGAAATTGTAGTGGAGGTGAAAATTCCTCCTACCCGCAGCAAGACGGAAAGACCCCGTGGACCTTTACTATAGCTTAGCACTGCTAATGGGAATGCCATGCGCAGGATAGGTGGGAGGCTTTGAAGTAAGGGCTTTGGCTCTTATGGAGCCATCCTTGAGATACCACCCTTGGCGTTTTTGTTAGCTAACTGGCCTAAGTCATCCTTAGGCAGGACAATGCTTGGTGGGTAGTTTGACTGGGGCGGTCGCCTCCTAAAAAGTAACGGAGGCTTACAAAGGTTAGCTCATGGCGGTTGGAAATCGCCAGCTGAGTGTAATGGCACAAGCTAGCTTAACTGCAAGAGAGACAACTCAAGCAGAGACGAAAGTCGGTCATAGTGATCCGGTGGTTCTCGTGTGGAAGAGCCATCGCTCAAAGGATAAAAGGTACCCCGGGGATAACAGGCTGATCTCCCCCAAGAGCTCACATCGACGGGGAGGTTTGGCACCTCGATGTCGGCTCATCGCATCCTGGGGCTGGAGCAGGTCCCAAGGGTATGGCTGTTCGCCATTTAAAGCGGTACGCGAGCTGGGTTCAGAACGTCGTGAGACAGTTCGGTCCCTATCTGCTGTGGGCGTAGGAAAGCTGAGGAGAGCTGTCTCTAGTACGAGAGGACCGAGATGGACATGCCACTGGTGCACCAGTTGTTCTGCCAAGAGCACCGCTGGGTAGCTACGCATGGTTGTGATAAGAGCTGAAAGCATCTAAGCTCGAAGCCAACTCCAAGATAAGCTTTCCCTGAAGCTCGCATGAAGACTACATGTTTGATAGGGTGGGTGTGTAAGTGCAGTAATGCATTTAGCTAACCACTACTAATAGAGCGTTTGGCTTGTTTGCTTGCTTAAGAGCTCCACTGCCTTATTGAGTGTAATGAAGGCTTGTAGAAAGACCAACATAGACTATTGATGAAAAGCGTTGCTTTTTAAGTTTGCTTTTTTAAATAAAAATGCTAGAATGGTGTTTTTATTTTAGAGGTGTCTTGGTTTTAGCCTGAGCCATCCCTGATTCTTCTAGGTTTGCAACCCTAGAATGGTCGAATCTAAGCCTTTAGGCAAAGGGCTTAACCCGAGGTTCTCTTAAAACTTTAAGAGAACCGCAAGTCTTAAAAAGCTTTGCTGAAAAAGCTTTGCTTTTCCCGTGTCCCTAGAAGAGAGGAAATACCCAGCTCCATCCCGAACCTGGAAGTCAAGCTCTCTTACGCCGATGATACTGCGCTTTGCAAGTGTGGAAAAGTAGGGTGATGCGGGGAATTGTTTTAAAGTCTTTTTTAGTTTTTTAGGCTACAATTTCTCAATTTCTCAATT
>NZ_CDMG01000002.1:84422-87920 GCF_001282945.1 Helicobacter ailurogastricus | reverse complement strand
AGTGCGTGCAGCTGGGCATTTCTTTACAAACTTTGTTATTAAAAATAGACCCAATACCGCAAGACTAAAACTTATGCCTCTTGATCACATCCCCGACACCTATAAAAAATTTGATGACAACGGGGTGTTGCTGGTGGATCATAGCTATATCCCTAGCGACTATACTTTGCCCTTTGCGGTGTCGACTAATCCTATTTTAAACGGCGTGTTGGAGTGTGGGTTTAAAGTTGCTACCACAAAGGAATATACCCCCTGCGTTGAGGGCAAGAGAAAGTTTAAAAGGATGTTAATCTGCAGGGAGTGAGACCAGACGAGGTTGAAGCGCAGGCTAAAAACTTCTTTCATCCTTAAGTCCGATTCCAAGGTTAGTTTTCAACGCTATTCTTTTCAGAAACATTAGCAACGCGTTGCTCTCCTCCTATTTCTGTGGTGTAGTAGGCTTCGCACACAATATGGTAGAGAGAGTCTAAATCAGCAACCTTGCAGATAAGCAATTTGCTATCTTTAAGTATTTGAGGCCGATATTTTTGAGCGTATTTTAAGTAGGCATTCCGTTTTCTTAGATCGCCATTCTTTTTAAAAATCTCCAAGCGCCCCTCTTGAAGCAAACGTTCTATTCTGGCCAGCTTTGTTTTTGGAATAGTAGATTTGATGTCCTTTAAATCTAGTTCTAAATGCAAATACTGGTAGCTGGTGTCATCTTTGATAGCTTGAAGTCTTTGTTTAGCCTCTTGAACTTTATTTTCAAAAAAGTGGGGTAACACGCGCTCTAAATCCTCAATATTTTTAAAATAAAACTTTCCTGTTTCTTGACTCCAATAAACATCTGTGCGATCTTCAATTAAAATGATCGGTTTATCTTCAATATGCGCCATGTTAGAGAAAGAGATAAATTTTTTCTTAATAAAAGAACCCTGCCTGATCACTTGGAAGTATAATTTAATCTTACCCTCTTCTTCCATGCGTACAAATAACACTGCCTTACTCTCTTTAATTTTCTGTATTTTTTTTAAAATACCCTTGCTAAGCGTATTGATATGAGGGGTATCATCACAGATCACAAGATTATAATCTTTCAAATCTTCAAAAGAGGCTTTAATAAAGAAACTCTCATCTTTTGCAAGTTTTCTTTCACTCTCTTTCCAATAATCCCACTCTTCAGAGGTTTCATGCGCTCCAAAATCCCATATTCCTTTTAGAGGTTGATCGCTCACACGGTAGATTTTTCCTTGCATCCGAGCATAGAGCATGCGCATCACTCCTTTTCTTTATCTAAAAAAACAAAGTCATTGAGTCTAATGAGCTTGCTGTATTGCATTTCTTCTTTAAGCGTTCTTTTGGAAATTAAAAAGACCTTGAACTTCGCATAGTTCTGTCCATGTGTCTTATTGAGGTCAATGGAGATTTCATAAAAGTGGTAGCCAAAAAACAAGAGGTAGGGGTTAAAGTAAGAAAACTTCCCCTTGAGGATTAAAAGATAAATAAGGATGAACACCACTATAAATATCTTATACTCTTTACAATGCTCAAAACTAACCGCAATTACAAAATAGGCAATGTAGATAGGGATGTATTTGGGTTCGGCTACCTCTACCATCTCCACCGTGCGCATCTTATCTGAGGGTGGGATGTGCTTTTCAATAAGGCGCATATAAAAGTAAGAAAACAGGGCGCAACCCACAGCTCCTAGCAAAATACAGGCCAGTTTTAAGAAACTAAAAGCAGTGGTGTGCAGGTAAAAAATCGCCCATGCAGGCGTGAGCGCTACCAACACATAGATAAAATAAAACAAGGATAGAAACAACCCCACGCTTCCGCGCCCTCAACTATACAAAACTCTAATCCGCACCACTATAGCACATGTTTTAAACACTTAAAACATGTGAGAAAAGAGAGCGCACAATATCCTAAAGACCAACATAGAGCTAGAAGACTCAACTCCTAACAACACCCGATGTACAACAATGCACCAAAATTTATCCGCATGCCTTTCAACAAATAGGACAAGGTCTTAGCAGAGCGGGGGTGTCGCTTTTAATCTTTAGTGTGCGTTAGCTTCGGCATGGCTTTTAGGGCGCATAACTCTAGCCACTCTGCTCGCATCTTGGCTAGTCTTTATAGGGCGTTTATCATAGGGTAAGTACTCTTTTTAGAAGGGAAAGCCCATTATTTTAGCCAGTGTAGACACAAACAAACTTTTGCTTTTTTAAGTCTTGGAGAGCAAAAAAGTTAAACTTTTTGGCTTTAAAAAATACAAGAGCACTTAGAGATTGCAGAGCGCGCACACCCGCAACAATGCACGCAGGCGATTCAGTTTAACCCTTTTTGCCAGCCTTAAGAAACCCCCATGCCCTGTGCGACCCGATCGCTTGCGGCTTTGATTTTTCCCATTAAGTTTTGGGTTTCATAAGAGAGCTCGGCTGTTTTTTCTGCCTCCTCGGCACCGGTGCTGATATTTGCAACCACCTGAGAGGTGATTTCATGGATAGAGCTAATGATGGCCGCAATCTCTGTGACAGACTTACCTGTGCGCTCGGCTAACTTGCGCACTTCATCGGCCACCACCGCAAAGCCACGCCCATGCTCGCCTGCTCTGGCGGCTTCAATGGCGGCGTTTAGGGCTAATAAGTTGATTTGATCGGCGATGTCTTTAATGGTTTGAGTGATGGAGCTGATCGAATCAGATTGTGTACTTAGAGTACCCACCAACTGCACATTGTTATTCATCGTGCTGGCGACATTTTGGATATTGGTGGTGGTTTTTTCAATCATGCGGTTGCCATCGCTGGTGAGTTGCTGGTTTTCCTTAATCAACTCTAAAACCATGTGGATTTTATTTTCTTTGTGGGTGGCATCCAAAGCAAATTTGATGAATTTATAAATGTTGCCATCGCTGTCAAAAACCGGATTGTAGGTGGCCTCCAAATACACTTCTTTACCGCTCTTGGTGATCCGCTTAAAAGTCCCGCCTGTGAATTGCCCGGATTTTAGGCGTTGCCAAAACTCAGCGTACTGCGGGCTTTTGACAAACTCTGGATCGCAAAACATCGAATGGTGCTTGCCCTTGACTTCTTCTAGGGTGTAGCCCATGAGCTTGAGAAAATTATCGTTGGCAGTGAGGACTTTGCCCTCTTTGTCAAATTCAATGAGGGCTGTAGAAGCAAAGTTGGCATTATAAACAGCGCGCAAATCGTTTAATTCTGAAAGGCCCGCCGTAATATCAATGGCGGTTGTGATGATTTTAACCACCTCACCCCGATCGTCTAAGACGGGGCTATAAGTGGCTTTTAAATACATCTCCTTGCCATCTTTAGTGATGCGTTTAAAATTCCCTTGCTTGAATTTGCCCGATCTAAGTTGCTCCCAACTCTGCTTGTATATTGGAGAAGAAACTAATTTATGGTCGCAAAACATCGAATGGTGCTTGCCCTTGACTTCTTCTAGGGTGTAGCCCATGAGCTTGAGAAAATTATCGTTGGCAGTGAGGACTTTGCCCTC
>NZ_CDMG01000002.1:0-84091 GCF_001282945.1 Helicobacter ailurogastricus | reverse complement strand
GTGGTGCGCCCCGTTTTGGGCTCAAAGAATTCAAAGATGACAGCCCCTGCGCTTTGATCCACTGCGCCGTTCATCTTGGTGTCTTCAGGGTTTTCTGTGTCCATGTCCGCATCTTTTAAAATCCCCATCCACCCCCCAATTTTTAAAATAGAGGAGATGTTCATTTTTTGCTCAGGCGTTAAATCGTCTGTGGTTACAAGGTGTATGATGTGGTAACCCTTTTTCTCTAGGATTTCTTGGACTTGTTGCACCAACGCGCCCTGAAACTGGCCAATGTAGGGTTGGACATTTTCGCCCGCTTGGATGTTGGGGGATAAAATCGCGATGGTGTGGTTGTTAGAGGCTTCTTGCTCGATGTTGATAGGGAAGTGAAAATCTAGGGGAACAGAACTTTGCGCGGCTGCTTGTTTTTTAGCTTGGTTAGCCGTAGATTTTGTCGCCGTGTCTGTTGCACAGCCTGAAAGTGCAAGCGACACCCCCGCTAGTGTTAATAAAATTCCTTTTGTCATTTTTCGCATAAACTTCCTCTAAATTTGAGATGGTGAAAAAGCAAATATAAGGGCGCATTATATTATAGAGTTTTTTGATTAATTTGAGTTTAAATGGCCTAAGAAAAAGCCTTTTTGGTGCAAACAACCAAAACAAGCGCTTGATGCCAAGTAGGTTTTGCGCTTTTGCCCACCCTTTGGACGGGGTCGTGCAACACCCAGATTATTTTCTAATTTGATCGATCGCCCTTCTGTATTGCTTTAAGTCAGTGTTTGTAACCCAAGAAACCATTTTTTTGATCACAAATCCATACACTTTATTGAGGATGCCACGGATTGCATCGTCATGGATTTTTTCTAACTCAGCACGGCTAGGCGGGTTTGCACGAGCGCTGCTAGACGCTCCACGGCTGATGGAGTTTGCCCCGGCAAAACCATCCACCCTAATCTCTTGCGGGGAGCGCGCATATGTGAGGGCGTGCTCTGCGCCTATATTGATCGCGATGATGTGCGTGGTGCGCCCCGTTTTGGGCTCAAAGAATTTAAAGATGACGGCCCCTGCGCTTTGATCCACCGTTGTGTCCATGTCGGTGTCTTGCGGGTTGGCCGTGTTGATGTTGGCATCCTCGAGTACGCCCACCCATCCCTTGATTTTTAAAATCGTGTATATTTCATTTTTCTGTGCGGGCGTTAAATTTTGCGCGTCTGCGAGGCGAATGATGTGGTAGCCCTCTCTTTTAAAGATCTCTTGTACTTGTCTAGCTAAGGCACTTTGGAATTGGTCAATGTAGGGTTGGACATTTTCATCGGCTTGGATGTGTGGGGTCAAGATCGCAATGGTATGGTTGTTAGAAGCTTCTTGTTTAATGTCAATGGGGCGGTTAAAGTCAAGAAGATCGGATCCCTTTGCCTTAGATTTTGTAGAAACGCCAGCCACACAGCCTGAGAGCACAAGGGATATTCCCGTTAATGCCAATAAAACACCTTTTGCGCATTCTCGCATGGACTTCCTTTAGCGGTGAAAACAAATATGGGGGGGTATTCTAAAGTTTTTTGATTAATTCGAGTTTAAATAGCCAAGAAAAGCCCCAAGTCTTAAGCGGGCTTGCCCCCCGCCAAGCAAGTTTAGAAGTTAATCACATAATTGGCGTAAATGGCAATGTTGCGTCTTAGTCTTATGCTGATGGCATCGCCCTTTTTCACGCCAAATTCGGCGTAATCCTCTGTGCGCGTGAGGGTCAAATAAGGGTCGTTCATCGTGGGGATACGCACGCCTAGCTCAAAGCCCTGATGTTTGCTGAAGTTCGCCCTAAAACCAAGATTTACCAAAACTTGCACATGGGTGGGCGAAAAATTGCCCTTAAACCCATCGTTGTCAAAATTTTTTGCCCGCGCGTGAAAATAGTTATTCATGCTTATGCATTGCCCGTTGTCATCGCTCCAAGCGCATTGCCCATTGATAGAGCCTTGCCCCATCAGCCAAGAGCTGCCCCCAACCACCACGCCCGCCAACACACCAAAAGTCTTATTTTTCTTTTCGTAGAAGTTAAAGAGGGCATCGATGCCAACCCCATAAAATAAATTGGCCGCTTGTTGCTTGGTGGTTGCCCAAGTAGAATTGCCCTCTTCATCTTCTAGGGCTTGTTTAAACGAAGCAGGCCCGCCCTGCCCGCTAAAAAAGCCATAGTAGCGCAACCCAAAGCGTTTTTTCTTGCCAAAGAATTGTTTATACCCAAACTGGATATCCGCCCCAAAGAGATTGCCACTTAGCCCACTTGATTGCCCCAAGACTTGGTATAAGACGGGGTTGCTCGCCCTTTGTGCCCCGCTAAAATTTGAGTATTGAAAGCCCCCCGCTATAAACGCCCCGCTTTTCTCAGCCCCCAAAGGAGCGAGAGAAAAAAGGGCCAAAGAGAGAGCTAGAAGTCCGCCTTTGCTTGCCTTGCGCTTGCTGATTGCTGATTGCTGATTGCTTCTTCCATCATGCCAAAACTTCCTTTACCAAAGTGAAATGAAAAGCCAAATGCTAGCAAAAAAATAAAGTCTTGTCAAACCTCTTGCTTGCCAAATGCTCCTCACAACTGCCCTTAAAACCTAAAAGAGACACAGCGAAGCACTAGACTTGATTTTTAGGCTCTAAATGGATGGACACAATTTCGCTCTTGGTGAAGATACGCACAGGCGGGCCCCAAAAGCCACAACCACTACTCACGATCATTTGGCAATCTTTTAAATGATAATGCCCATAGATGTATTTTTGATCCAGCCACACCAAGAGAGTAAAGGGGAATATCTGCCCGGCATGGGTGTGTCCGCACAAGATCAAGTCGGGTTTTTGCTTTAAATGTGTTAGGGATTTGGGTTGGTGGGAGAGTAAAACACTGGGTAAATTGGGGTCGGCCTTAGCAAAGATAGCCTTAAAATCGGGTTTAAAATGTTTGAAGCGATACCCCATTAGATCATTCACCCCCATTAAATTAATCCCTGCCACAGGGACATTCTCATTTTGCAAGACGCGTATATGATGTCTTTTGAATACCTCAATGAGAGCGGCCACCCCGTGGTAATATTCGTGATTGCCAAGCACATAATACACGCCGTATTTAGATTGGATGTCTTTAAGCGGAGCTAAATCCTCTTGCACCAACTCTGCCTTTAAATCCGCTAAGTCCCCCACAATCACGACTATATCTGGGTGGAGCGCATTGATGCGATCGACGATCTTTTGTAAGTAGTCTTTTTTAAGATACTCACCTATATGCGCATCGCTAATCATGGCTAGATGGAGGGCTTGTTTTAAATTCTTGAGTTTGACGCGGCGTTTTGTGATCACAAGATTCGTTGCATTGTAAAAACCTTTGGCGATCGAAGCAAAGAGCCAAAAAATCACGCCCATATCAAAGAGTTTTTTGATGGTTTGGCGTCTATGGGTGTCGGTATTTTTGGGCGTGGTTTTGAGGATCAGCATGTGCAAGAGCAAGAGCAAGCACATGATAAAGCTAGTGGCAATGCTGATCCCGCCTATGGTGTATAAGACAATCCTAAATGCACCAAAGACATTGGGGATCATCCTGCGCTGTATGAGCAAAAAGAAAATTTCAAAAACATACAAGGCGATAGGGATAAAGCGTAAAGAGGGGTAGGCAAATTTCTTTAAACGCATATAACTAAACCCATTCATTAACAAAAAGACAGCCAAAAAGATGATGGTAAAGGGAATATGCATTGAATCACCGCAGGTAGATAAAATCGTGTAACGATATTTTAATCAATCTATCCGATTGGATGCTTTTGTGGTGGTGTCAAATTTTATCGTTCAGCCCAATGGGGTCTGCCCCTTCAAGCCCCTTTGCTTGCCAAATATTCCTCATAACTACCCTTAAAATCGATGACTTTTGCGCCCTTGTTGGTGGGGACAAGCTCAATGATGCGATTCGCATACGCGCTGATGAGCTCTCTATCGTGGCTCACGCAAATCACTGCCCCTTCAAATTTATACAAAGCCTCTCCCAGTGCGATGATCGCCTCTAGGTCTAGGTGGTTGGTGGGCTCATCTAGCACTAAGAAATTGCCCTTTTCTAGCATGAGTTTAGAGAGCACCATGCGGTGCTTTTCGCCTCCACTCAGCGCATTGATGCTTTTTTCCTGCTCTGCCCCGCTAAAGAGCATGCGCCCTAAAGCGTTTCTCACCTCGCCACTTTCAATCTTTTTATTGAAGTTAAAGAGCCATTGATACAGGCTTTCCTCCCCTTGAATGCTCTCGCTCACATCTTGGGGGAAGTAGCCCCTTTGCACAGTCGCGCCCCACTTCACACTCCCGCTATCCGGGCGCATTTCCTCCACAAGAACTTTGCATAAGGTGCTCTTACCCACGCCATTAGGCCCAATCAGGGCGATTTTATCCTTTGGGGCGATTTTTAGACTGACATTTTTTAGCACCGCCAAATCTCCGTAAGATTTAGAAATTTGGCTGCACTCTAGGGCCTCATTGCCGATGGTGCGGCTGGGTTTAAAAAGAATGCTCGGATCGCGCCTGCTAGAAACCTCAATGCTTTGGATATCTAGTTTTTCTAATTGCTTTTGGCGGCTGGTGGCTTGGCGCGCCTTGCTCGCATTAGCCGAAAAGCGCGCGATGAAACGCTCTAGCTCCTCTTTTTCCTTGAGCTTTTTATTGTGCTCGGCTTCTTTTTGTTTGGCGATTAAAGTTGAGGCGATGTACCAATCATCGTAGTTCCCGCTAAACTCTCTTAGCGTACCAAAGTCCAAATCCAAAATGTGGGTGCAGACGGCGTTTAAAAAGTGGCGATCGTGGCTGATGATCACCATCGTCCCCTCGTGGCGTTTTAAGTTTTCTTCTAGCCACGCAATCGCGTTTAAATCTAGGTTGTTGGTCGGCTCATCTAAAAGCAAAATATCAGGCTTAGGAAAAAGCACTTGGGCTAAGAGAATTTTAAATTTATCGCTGCTAGGCAGGCTTTGCATCAAGTCGTTGTGGCGGCTAGCAGGAATGCCCAAATCCTCTAAGATTTTTTCCACCACCACTTCGCACTCGTAAAGCGGATCTTCTTGTACGCAGATCATCTCTAGCTCGGCTAGCCTCTCATTGACCTCATCATCACTTAAATCGGCCTCTGTGTAGAGCTTTTCCTTTTCCTTTAGGGCGTTGTATAGGGTCTTATTGCCCATCAGCACCGCATCTTTCAAGCTAAACTCTTCAAAAGCGTATTGATCTTGGCCCAGCACGCCCACTTTAAGCCCCGAGCCCACGCTCACCTCTCCACTGCTCGCCTCAATGTCTCCGGCTAAAATCTTTAAAAAGGTGCTTTTGCCCGCCCCATTGGCCCCGATGAGTCCGTAGCGTTTGTGCGCGTCTAGTTTTAAATTGACATTTTCAAAGAGCTTTTTTGTGGCGTAGCGCATGCTAAGTTGGGTCGCTTGTAACATTTAATAAAATCCTGTGCGTTTTTGCCTTAAGTATAGCTATTTTTGGTGAAAAGTTGCCTTTGAAGCCCTAGCCCTAGCCAAGGCCGACTTGTGTTGGCGCAAACTAGCGCAAAAACCCGTATTCTTGCACTTGAGGCTGTAATTCTTGCGCGAGGTTATCTAAAGTGGCTTTTAGCGCGGCGTATAGAGTTTTATAGTGTGTGTCTTTGGCCTTGTGTGTGGGGTTGAGTTTGCCCTTGCTGTCCCTTCCGCTGAAAAATTCCTTTATATCGTAAAGCGTGGCGTTGGGGTTAGAATTGTCTTGGTTGTGGTAATAGCAATAGAGTTTGCACCCCGCCTCCAACACAGATTGGGCGGTTGGGGTAAAAGTGGGCAGTGTTGGGGATTGCTGGGTTTTAAACAGCTTATCTTGTTGTGTTAGGTTAGAGCTTTTGCCCGCTAAAAAGTCTAAGAGCGTGTGGTGCGTGTAGCGGCCCCTTGCTTTGACTTCTTGTTCTTTAAAGGGGATGAAGTGGTTTGCCCCATGCGCGGTGCTTAGGCGGTTTTGGCTATGAAACAACATAAACACCAAGCAAGAGCCTAAAAAGTCGGTGTCCGCTTGCCAAGAATCGTTGTAGGGTGCGTAAAACTGGTCGCGGTCGTTGATCCAAGTGTGTTTGAAGCAATGTTGCACGCTAAAATACACACTTAGGGCGTGCAGGTTTGTGGCGTTGATACGAAGGGGACGGTCGTGGGTGTTGCGTTGGTGGTTGTGGAGATTAATGCGATTTGCATGTTGAAAATCACCTCTGCTTTGCTCGACATCACCCCAAGCTTCAAAGCCCGCCTTTTTGTTGGTGTAGTGGGCTATCCATTCATTAATGCTAGGCACATTATCCAAAGCCCTAAACTCTTTCACCCCCACAAACTCCCCGCTAGACTCGTAAATCTCTAGCGCCACAGAGTCGATGGGCTCTGGCACGCCCAAGTCCCAACAGAGAAAGCCGATGGGAAACTCTCCCTTGACATTGTCAAAGGTGTTGCCCGGGCACATAAACCCGCCTAAGAATTTGGCCTTAAAATGCTCTCTAAAAACTTTAAAATTGCTGGAGTTGAGGTATTTGAGCTTAGAAAAAGCGCATAAAAGCGGGCCACGCACGGCTTGTTTCTTGTCTTGTATTCCCCCCGCGATCTCTTTTGCAATGCGCATGAAAAACTGCGCAAAGAGTTCGTTTGTTGCCTTGCCTAGCTCTTTGGCGTAGTCTTTGGCGATTTTAGTCGTTTTAGCCACGCCGTCCTTATTCTTGCCCTTGCCTGTTATAGCAGACTTGCTCCCTGCCTCTGCGTAGGGGGGGTTGATGTAGATGATGAGTTTAGAAAGTTGCTTTGGGTCTTTTAAGATCGCTTGCAGACTTTCGGGCAATTTGGATTTCTTGGGCTTGCCCCGCTCTTTGGTATCAAACAAGGGGTTGTTTAAAAAGTCAAATTGAAAAACATTGTCTGGCAAGAGGGCAAGCCCTTTGCGCTCTTTGATGATTTGCACATCGTTTTTATCTAAAGTGCTGGCAAAGAGGTTTGAGGCATTAGAAAGCCCCTCTAATAAATTACCCGTGCCCGCTGCGCAGTCCCAAAGGATGTATTCTTGTTGGAAATGCACACCCAAGAGATTTTTTAAACACTCTTGGGACTTTTGCGCCCAAAAGAGGGGGGTGAAAAACGCGCCCTTGCGCTCGCGCACATCTGGGGGGACTAAGAGATCACGGCGGGTGATGATGTAATCGTGAAACGCCTCAGCGGGCGGGCGTTTGTAGGCGCGCCAAAAGGCTTTGTGTGTCTGCTGTTTGTCCTTAAAAACTGCGCTCTTGGAGTTAAAAAGCCCCAAGTCGTCTATCTCCTTATCAAACTCGTAATGATCGCCCTTTAAACGGGTGTTTAACTCTTTGAAAATCGTGTGGTCGTTTTCGCTTAAGAGGTCGGCTAGGTAAAAGTCTGCGTCCAAAATATCCGCCGCTTGCGCCTTTTGCCAATCGATTTGGATTGTGGGTTTGACATGTTCTAGCCAAGCATGGTAGGCATGCACAAAATTATTTTCATCGATGGGGGTTTGGGTTTTGGCAATGGTGTGTAAGGATTGGATAAAGTTTTTTAACGCTTCCTCTTGGGTGGCGTAGGCAAAACTGGTTAAGTGGCGATCTAAAAGCGGGCTTAAAAGCGCTTCGACTTCTTTAAACTCTGTGGAGTGGGTGTCGCTTGGCGCAGACTTATAATTTTTAGCTGCCAATTCGTTTAACAGGGGTTCTAGCTCTTTGGTTTCCACCACGCTAAAACGCAGCGCGTCAAACGCCCCTAAAAAAGGGGGCAGTTGTCCCTTGGGGTTCTTTAAAATGGTCAAAACTAATTGCGTGAGGGCTTTTTTTGCGTCACAGCTGCCCGCTTTCGCCTCCGCCCAAAGCAGGGGGCGGGGTAGTTGCTCTTTAGGGGCGCAGACTTGAAAGTCGATTTTCTCTGCCTTAAAAGTGAAGTTTTTAAAGTAGCGCTCCTTAATGGCGTGCTTTAGGGTTTCCTCGCTTAGTGTATTTAAATCCATCAAAATCCTTCAAAATTCAAGTCTCATGCGCTCTTTTGGTGAAATAGGCTTTTTTGATCCTTAAGTGGAGTAAAGTAAAGGCGCTGAGCGCAAAGAGCGCGGCGCAAAAGCCGTTAAAATCGACACTCCAGTGCGCCACGAGTCCGCCCATTAAAGAGGCAAAGGTGATGCCTAGATTAAACGAGCTTTCATTGAGCGCAATGGTGCTGTTGGTCGTGTTGGGGGTGAAAAGGCGGGCTAAATGCCCGCTTAACATTTTCAGCGGTGCGATGCACGCAAAGCCAAAGAAACCAAAGGCCATGACATTAAACGCCAAAACCATTTTAGGCAAGTTGTAAGTCAGACTCATCGCGCTTAGGGCTAAAATTTGCATGCCAAGCAAAAAGCGCAAAGCCGCAAACGAGCCCCTTAAATCCGTGAGCTTGCCCCCAAAGAGGTTGCCTAGCATCGCCGCCAAGCCATAATATAAATAAAGGTCGGCGATGCTTTCTGGGCTAAAGCCGTGCCTTTCTAGCAAGACGCGCAAGTAAATATAGACCACAAACATAGACCCGCACGAAAAGGCAGTGACCAAAAAGCCCTGCCATAGGGGGGGGAAATGAAAGGCAATTCCTAAGTTTTTAAAGTTAGCAGGCTTGCTAGAAAATTTTGGCAAGACAAACAACGCCAAAAGGGCGGCCAAAGAGGCCAAGCCAGCCACCAATAAAAAGGGAGCTAAAAGCCCAAAGTGTTTTGCCACTAAAATCCCCAAAGGCACGCCTGTAACCAGCGCCACGGTGAGGCCACTAGCCATAAGGCTCATGGCCATGCTGGTTTTGGACTTAGGGGCGGCCTTAAGGCACACAAGCGTGGCAATGACAAAAAACAGGCCGTGCATGAGCCCCCCGATAAAGCGGGCAATGAGCGCGCTTAAAAAGCTGTGGCTAAAGAACATCAAAGCATTGGAGATGGCAAAAATCCCTAGCGTGAAAATGAGTTGGTTGCGGTAATTGAAGCGAGAGATCAGCACGCTCACGATGGGCGCGCCAATCACCACGCCCAAAGCATAAAGCGTGGCTAAATTGCCCGCCTCGCTCACAGACACTCCATAATACGCGCCAAGCTTAGGCAAAATCCCTGAAACCAAAAACTCCGCCACGCCCAAACAAAAGCTAGACAGAGCCAACAAAGACACAATCCGTAAATAATGCCGCACACGATCCCTTTAAAAATGGCGCATTTTAACATGCTTTTTGCGCCGGGCGTGTTTTTCTCTAATGATGGGAGGGGGCAACCTTGCTATTTTTAGCAAAAACAGACTTTTTAATGCCAAATGTCAGAATCAACAAAGCGCATAGGGCAAGAAGCGCAGCACAAATGCCGTTGAAATGGACACCCAAATAATGCACACTCAGCCCACCTACAAAAGAGCCAAGGGCAATCCCTTTAAACAAAGAGACTTCATGGAGCACGATGGTGCTGCTCATCGTAGTCGGGGTAAAAAGGCGGGCTAAATGCCCGCCTAGCATTTTAATCGGTGCGATGCAGGCATATCCAAAGAAACTATAGGCGATCACACTGGCGATTAAAAACATTTTGGACAGATGGTAACTAAAACTCATCGCACCTAAGGCTAAAATTTGCATGGTGAGTAAAAAACTCAAAGCAGCAAACAAGCCCCTTAAATCCGCGAGCTTGCCTCCAAAGAGAACACCTAGCGTAGCAGCGATGCCGTGGCATAGATAAATGTTCGCGATGTTCTCTGGGCTAAAGTGGCATCGTTCTAACAAAACCCGCAAGTAAACATGCACGACAAACACAGACCCCCACGACAAAGCTGCCACAAAAAAGCCCTGCCACACGGGCGCAGAGCCAAAGGACACGCTTAGACTTTTAAACTTAGCGGGTTCGCTGGAGAATTTAGGCATGGTGAACAAAGTTAAAAGAGCCGCCAAAAAGGCTAAACAAGCCACCAAAAGAAAGGGCATTAAAAGCCCAAAACGCCTAGACACGAGAATGCCTAAGGGCACGCCCACCATCATAGCGGTGGTGAACCCAATAGACACTAAACTTAAAGCCATGCTCTTTTTTGCCTTAGGGGCGAATTTGAAGCAAATGATTGTGGCGATGACAAGGATCACACCGTGCATGAGCCCGCCGATAAAGCGGGCGATGAGTGCGCCCAAAAAGCTGTGGCTAAAAAACATGAGGACATTAGAGAGGGCAAAGAGAGAAAGGGTTAGGGCAAGTTGGTTGCGGTAGTTCAAAGAGGAGATGAGCACATTGATCGTGGGCGCGCCCACCACCACTCCTAAAGCGTGGAGAGTTACTAAGTTACCCACTTGGCTGTCTGAAACGCCGTAAAACAGACTCAAGCGGGTTAAAACCCCAGAGACGAGAAACTCCGACACAGCCAAGCAAAAACTAGAAAGAGCGAGGATAAATACGATCCGCAAATAATGCCGCACACGACACCTTTAAAAATGTAAAAATGGCGCATTTTAGCATGTTTTTAAACTCTGTGGTGTATCCTAGTGGCTTTTATTAAAGGAGAGTCTTTGTCGCTAAAAAGCCTTTTAAAGCGTGCGCTTCCCAAATCGTGCAAAGCTTTTTTAAAAGCGGCCTACAAATCTATGCGCTCCATGCCCACTTACTACTTGCATCCTCAAAAGCAAAGCGTTTTTGCCAAAATTGCGCCCTTAAGCAATGAGGATTACATCCGCGCCAATCGCCTATGCGGGGGGGGGGGGGAAANNGGGGGGGGGGGGGGTAACTCTAGCGCCCACAAACCGCCAACTTTTAATCCCCGATAACCCCCTACATAAGGGCTACTTCGAGCAAGACCCTAGGGCCAGTGATCCTAAAAGCCCGCTCAACCCTTGGGCCTTTATTCGGGTGAAAAACGAAATCGCCACTCTAGAATCGTGCTTGTACTCCATGCTCCCTGCCATCCAGCGGGGCGTGATTGGCTACAACGATTGTAATGATGGGAGCGCAGAATTGATTTTAGAGTTTTGCCAAAAATTCCCCACCTTTATTCCTGTGGCTTACCCTTATGTGGTCATGACTCGAGAACCACCAGATTTTCATAACCAGTTTTACTATTATTGTAACTATATCCTCTCCTTTATCCCCCAAAACGAGTGGATCATAAAAATCGATGTGGATCACATCTACGATGCTAAAAAACTTTATAAGAGTTTTTACAGTGTGTGGCACACAAATCAGATTGTGGCTTATTCTCGGGTCAATTATATGGTGACAAATGGGAGCGTGTATGTTGAGAATTGTTGTGATTATGGATTGATTGAAAATTGGGGAGATCATTGGCTCATCCACAATAAACCCTCCTACAAATTCCTCGAGTGGGGCGATTATAGCAACTCTTTAGAAGCGCTGGTGTTTGATGGCACATTGATTGGCGATCCAGAGCTCACACAATGGCATTTTCCCTTCATTAAAAAGTCGCGTACATGGGGGCATGCCAATCACAAGTGGATCAGTTTAGAAGACTTTAAAACCCACCATGCCAAATTGCTAGGCAACAAGATCGACCCGGACATGCTCGATGAAAAGCGCATTTTAGAGATTTATAGCCAGTTTAAACGCCCTTAAATAAAGTTTGCTACCATGTGCGCATTGCTCCGACAAGGATGTTTTAACCATGGACTTGCAAAACTCGACAAACGGGACGCATAAAAGCCACTACTTCCGCCAATCTTTCCGCTTAAAACGCTACATGGTCGCCATCGCGATCACGATTTTTGCTATTGGTGTGCCCTTTATCCACATGGGCGAGGGGCAGGCGTTTTTAATCTCTTTTGAGCATAGACAACTCCACTTATTTGGCAAGATTTACAGCGCGCAAGAGATGTATTTAACGCCTTTTTTAGTGATTTTCCTCTTCATTTTTATTTTCTTCATCACCTCGATGCTTGGACGGGTGTGGTGCGGGTGGGGCTGTCCGCAAACAATTTTTAGAGCGATCCATCGAGATTTGATCGAAACCAAGATTTTAGGCTTACACGCCAAGATTGCTAACAAGCAACGCCCCACGCCCAAAACCCCTAGCAATCGGCTTAAAAAAATTTTGGGACTGTTGCTCTTTGCCCCCGTGCCTATTGTGGCTATGGCGGTGTTTTTGTTCTACTTCATCCCCCCCTTTGAGTTTTTTGAGCATGTGGTGCACCCAGCGGACAACGCCCTACTCATTGGCATTTGGGCAGCTTTAAGCGCAATCGTGTTCTTTGACATTGTTGTGGCTAAGGAGCATTTTTGCATTTATCTATGCCCCTACGCACGGGTGCAAAGCGTGCTCTTTGATGACAACACCTTAAACCCCATTTACGACAGCGCAAGGGGCGGGGCGATTTATAATGACAATGGGGTAAAAATCCCTAGCCTGCCCCAAAAGCGCGACAAGGCAAATGAGTGCGTGAGTTGCAACCATTGCGTGTTGGTCTGCCCCACGCACATAGACATTAGAAAGGGCATGCAATTAGAATGCATCAATTGCCTAGAGTGCGTGGATGCTTGCACGGCGACCATGGGCAAACTAAATAAGCCCAGTTTGATTCAATGGTCTTCGACAAACGCCACAAACACGCGCAGCAAAGTGAAATTGTGGCGGACTAAGACCATCGCCTATGTGGGCGTGCTTGTGGTGGTGATGGGGGCTTTGATTGTCGGCTCGTTTAAAAAGGCCTCTATGATTTTAGACATCACACACGGGGGGCAACTTTACGCGATTCACAGCGATTTTGTAGATAATGGCTATATCTTTTTATTCCAAAACACGAGCAACAGCCCGCATGCCTATACTTTTAATGTGGATGACCCTCACATCAGCATTGTGCGCCCCAAAAACACACTCACTATCGCGCCACAGGGCAAACTCAAGGTTGTGGTGATTTTGCGCATGCCTTTAAAAATCGCCAAAGAAGCCTATGAGAAACACGATGTCACGCATGCCAAAAAGGAGATTTTACCCATTGTGGTGAAAGCTTACAGCGTGGATAACCCCCAAATCTCTGTGCAACAAGAGAGCGTTTTTATTATTCCAAGCACGCTAGGCGCGCCAAAGCCAAAAGTTAAACCCTAAACGGGGTTAAGATTTGCCCTCTTTGTCCTCTAAAGGGGCTTTGCCATCCCAAGGCAAATTGGTGTTTTCAAACTGCTCTTGGTAGCCTAAAATCAAATTGCGCTGGCTTTGGATGTGGTAGTTTTGTGCCTTAATGGTCTGCTCTAAGTGGGCAATGCGCTCTTGTAATGCCAAGAGGTTAGGGGCACCGGCCTCCTCAACTTGCGCGCCCTCTAACCCCGCTTGTTTTAAACGAGCTTTAAGTCTTTCGATACACCTTTGCTGGTTGTCTAGGGCGGCTTTTAGGCCCGTTATTTTGGGGTTCTCTTGGTGTTTTTGTTTCTCTAGGTTTTGCTTGAGCTGGCCTAATTCTGTTTTCAGTGCCTTTAGCTTGGTCGTGGTGTCAAACAACGCCTTTTGCTGGTTAGAGATTTTGCGATCTTTCTCTTGCAATCGAGACGCAAACTGCTTTTCAAGCTCAAGTTTTTCTTTTTCTAACAAGGTGCTAAAGTGGGTTTCAAAACTGGCGGCTAAAACCTCTTTAATGTCGGTTAAAGCCTTTTCTAAGATCGCTTGTAGTCGCTGTGCTTCTGGCATTTTACCCCTTTGTGTTTAGGGGTATTCTAGCATTAAAAGTTGTAGCGGTAGCCGACATACAAGCTGTATTGGCGGCGGTAGGTGAAGGCTAGGCCTTTTTTACTGAAATAATAGTCGTTGATGGTAGGGATCTTGATCCCAAAGTCAAATTCTTGGTGTTTGCCAATCGTGGTGCGCATCCCCAAATTAAAGAGAAATTGAAACATGGCGGGGTCTAGGACTTGTTCGGATTTAGCGGGGTAGGCGATGCCTAGGAGTGGTCCGCCCGTGGTGTTGCCCCAAGAGTTGCCCGCAATGGCCGCGCCTAAGAAAAACCCAAAGGTTACATCCTGCTTATTGATGACATCATAAAGGGTGTCGATGCCCCCACCATAGGTGAACATGTCTGTTAAGTTGGCAAAAGTACCCTTGCCCGCAACCAGCTCGTTAGCTCCAAAGACACCATGCCCATAGTCCATAAAACCATAGTAGCGCAGCCCAAACCATTTCTTTTTGCCAAAGAACTGTTTATACCCCGCGCTAATGCCTAAACCCTGCATCACAGCTAAGTAGCTGTAACTGCCTGTGGGCAACTTAGGAAAGTTGTAGTTATCTCCGCCCGGCTTGGGGTTATTGACAGCCTGCCCCACCTGCCCGACTTCATAACTCGCGCCCACATACCACCCATTCCTCTCAGCCTGCAACCCTGTCGCGCCAAAAACCATGGCGCTCGATAAAAAGGCATAAAGTTTTCTATTCATTGCAATCCTCTTCTTTAAATTAAATGATTTGCGCTATTCTAGCATAATTTTTTTAACATGTGTTGTTATAAAAAAATAAAACTACGCTCTGCCCAAGCTTTTATCTAAAAGTTCAATGGGGTGCAAAAATTGCGTGGGGGCGTTGATCTGCTCTAAAGCGTTGTTTAATTGCACCCGACACGCCGAGCACTCCGCACTCACCACCTGCGCCTTTGTGCCCACAATGTCTAAGGCTTTGGGCGCGCCCGCCTCTAGGCTCAGTTTATAATGTTCGCTTTGCATGGTAACCCCTCCAAAGCCACAACAGCGGTCGCTCTCTTGCATTTCTATGACTTTGTGGTTGATTTTTAGCAAACTTCTAGGCTCTTTATAAACGCCCAGCACCTTTTTAGCGTGGCATGGGTCGTGGTAAGTAACACTCAAGGGGCTTTGAGGGCTTTTTTCTAAGTGCTTATTTAGGGGGGTTTTTGTGGCTAAAAAGTGCGATGCCATTTGTAATTTGGCTTGGATCGTTTTAAATTTTTCAGCCCAAAGGATGCGCTCTTGGCTATCTTTTAAGCTCTCGATTAAATGCCCATAGTCTTTTTTAAGCATGCTGATGCAAGTGGCTTCAGGGACCAAAATCGCCTCCACCTGTTGGGCAAGCGCGGCTAGGCTCTCAATATTTTGTTTGGCTAAAAACCAAGCGGTGGTAAAATCTCCTGTGAAATACGCCGGCGCGCCGCAACAAACCTGTTTGGGGATGGTCACGCTAAAATTAAGCTTGTCTAGCAAAGACAACAAACTCTCGCCCACTTGGGGGTAATTGTAATTGCCTAAACAACCGATGAAAAGCCCAACCTTTCTTAAAGGCTCTTTGGGCTCTAGGGGGGCTTTGGGCTCTATTGTGTCTTGGTGGGTTTGCAAAAAACTTTTAGCGCTAAAGGGGAAAAACGCGCGTTTTTGCCACGAAAAAGAGCCCTTAAAACGCCATTTTAACCTGTCCCCCTCTTGTTTAAAAGCGCAGGGGGCCAAAGCGTAGAAAAGCCTAAAGACCACATCCATCAATTTGGGGTGTCTTAGCAAATAAAAATAGGCCCTTTTATGCCAAGTGATGCCGTGTTTGTGTGCACTCTTTAGGCGGATTTTTTCAATCATGGAGTCGATGGGCAAGTGGAAGGGGCAGACTTGCACGCAAGTGGTGCATAAAAAGCAGGTTTCAAAGATTTTTTTAAGGGATTTGTCTAGCTCTAGGCTCTCAAGTTTAACCTGCGCGATGAGGTCTAAAAAGCCCCTAGGCGATGTGCTCTCGTCCTTGTGTATCCTATAAATGGTGCAACTAGGCACGCATTTAGCGCACTTCACACATTTTTGCGCCACCTCTTGCAAAGAAGCATCAATGTCAAAAAGGCTAGAGTGTTTGGCTAAATCGGCGTGCGCCACTTTGTGCCCCTAAGTACGCGTCAAAGACCATCGCCAAATTGCGCACCAGCATCGCCCCCGTGGGGCTGGTTGTGAGTCCCTCCTCGCTGATCGCCACCAAGCCCTCTTGCTCGTAGGGCTTGAGGGCATCTAACGCGTCTTTAAAATGCATTTTAAAGTCAATGGCAAAGGCTTTTTCAATGCTGCGAAAATCTAGCTCTAAATCATTCATCAGGCGCATGATCACCTCTTTTCTTAGCCGATCTTCTGCGCTAAGTTTAATCCCCCGCTCTACGGGCAAATGCCCGCTATCTAGGGCTTGCTCATAGCGTTTTAAGTCCTTAAAATTTTGCGTGTAATAGTCTTGCCCCTCGCCAATGCTTGTTACCCCCACGCCGATGGTTTGGGAAAATTTTTTGGTGGTGTAGCCTTGAAAGTTGCGCCTAAGCTGCTTGTTTTGCAAGGCCTTATAAAGCTCATTGTCCTTTTTGGCAAAGTGGTCCATGCCAATCATTTCATAGCCATGCCCTTTCAAAAACCCGATTAAAAATTGCAACAACGCCAGTTTTTCTTGCGGGCTTGGCAAGGTTTTAGGGTCGATTTTCATGGTGTGTTTGACCCAAGGGACATGGGCGTAATTAAAGACCGCCAAACGATCGGGGTTGAGCTTCAAAACTTCCAGCAAAGTTTTTTCAAAGCTTTTAATGGTTTGCAAAGGCAAGCCATAAATCAAGTCAAAGTTAATGGAGGTGATCCCAAAATCCCGTGCGATTTGCACCTTTTTGGCCACTAAATCCACGCTTTGTAAGCGATTGACAGCCACTTGCACCTGTGGATCAAAGTCTTGCACCCCAAAACTGAGGCGGTTAAAGCCATGCTCTTTTAACACCTGCATCTGCTCTAGGCTAAAGTGTCTCGGGTCAATCTCACAAGAAAGCTCCGCCTCTTTAGAAAAATTAGGAAAAGTTGCTTGAATGCTTGTGATGATGCGATCCAACTGCTCGGCATTGTAAAAAGTGGGCGTGCCTCCGCCAAAGTGCAGTTGTACGACCTCTCTTTGCGTGTCTAAATGTTGCTTCAACAGCTCCAGCTCTTTGCCTAAATACCCGATATAGCGCTCTTTTTTGTTTTGGCTGTTCGTGTAAATCACATTACAGGCGCAAAAATAGCACGCGCTCTTGCAAAAGGGCAAATGGAAATATAAGGATAGAGGAATATTTTGATCTGCCCTTTGAAACGCCTCCAGTAGATCAGCCTCTTGGAAGCTCGGGTTAAACTCCACGGCCGTGGGGTAGCTCGTATAGCGAGGGCCGGGCTTAGAATAGGAGGCAAATTTATTAAAGTCTAAATCTTGCACGGCTAAAAGGGCAAAGCTAGGTTGTCAAGGTCCAATTCTTGGCGTTTGCTCTCTAAAAACTCGGGCAGATTGAAAAACAAATTCGGGTGTTGCTTTTTGATCTGTTTGACAAAGTCAAGCGAGCTGATTTTTGGCAAACTCCCGTCTTTGCCCCGCATGCCCTCTAACTTCTTAAACACCACCGCCATCGCATCTGCAAAATCAATGGGTGTTAAGGTCGCCATGTCGCGCTCTAACTCGACCATCACTTTATCCTCATACGCCCTTTGGATCACCCGCACAATGTGTTGCAACAGCACCTCGGGGATCACCACAAACTTTTGATCCTGCTCATCTTTGATAAACCACGCCTCTTTAGTGTTAAAACTCCCCTCTTCTAGCTCCAAAAGCACTTGGTTAGAAGAAAGTTGTTTGGCTTGGACTTTGTTCTGCCCCGATTCTAGGCTTTTGTAAATGTCTTGCATGCCCGCCTCAGCGGTTTTTTTACTTCTTGTTCTTGCCATGCGTGCCTCTCTTTTTTATTCCATTTTAGCATAAAATACACCCATTCACACTTGCCGATAAAAAGCCCGCACGCTAGAAAGCTTGGTTGGCATGTTTAAGAGTGCAAAATCCGCCACAATTAAAGCCAAAAGGCTTTCACAAACGACACTCCCCCTAATAGCAATGCATGGGTCGTGTCTGCCTTTTAATTCTAGGGCGATGGGCTCTTTGGCGGTGGTGATGGTGTCTTGGGCTTTGGCAATGCTGGCGGTGGGCTTAAAATGCACCCACACAACTAAATCCTCTCCATTGCCAATCCCGCCTAGCACCCCTCCGCTGTGATTGCTCTTAAAGCCTTTAGGGCTTAGGGCATCGTTGTAACTGCCACCTTGCATGCTAGATGCTCTAGGCTCGCCAATAAACACCCCCTTCACCCCATTTAAGCCCATAAACACGCTGGCAAGCCGTGCATCTAGTTTGTCATACAGCGGTTCGCCAAGCCCCAATAAATGCGCCCCGCTGGCCTGCACCAAGACCACACCCCCCACGCTGTTGCCTTGAGCTTTTGCCTTTAAAATGGCTTGCTGTTGTTTTGCCTCTATGTCTTGATCTAGGCTAAAAATGGGGCTTGTTTTAGCAAAATTAAAATCTATGTTTTGCGCTTCGATGCCACCCACACTAAAAACCCCACTAAAAACCTCAATCCCTAGCTCTTTTAAAAGCATTTTGGCAATCGCCCCTGCCGCCACCCGCGCCACGCTCTCTCTGGCAGAAGTGCGCCCCCCGCCCCTGTAATCGCGCACGCCATACTTGGCTAAGGTTGTAAAATCCGCATGCCCGGGTCTAAAAGCCTCTTTAATGTTGCCATAATCCTTGCTCCTAATGTTGCGGTTATAGACAAGTAAGCCGATGGGTGCGCCCGTGCTGACCCCCTCAAAAACCCCGCTCACCACCTCAACAATGTCTTCTTCGTGGCGGGGTGTGGTGAAGGCATTCACGCTTTTACGGCGGTTTGTTTCGGTTTGCAAGTAATCTAAATCAATCTTTAGCCCTGCGGGCACGCCCTCTAAAACGCCCCCAATCAGCACCCCATGCGACTCGCCAAAGGTGCTTAAGCGCAAGCACCGCCCTAAAGTATTCATTGTGCCCCCTGTGTCAGTTGTTTTAGCGCCTCTTTGGCGCAAAGTTGTTGCGCCTCTTTCTTGCTCTTGGCTTTGCAAGTGGCGTAAAGCTTGGTTAGGATAAAAATTTGCATTTCAAATTGTTTGGCGTGATCGGGTCCGCTCTCGCCTTTTAAAATGTAAGTGGGGATGGTTTTAAAGCGTTCTTGCGTGAGCTCTTGCAGCGCGCTTTTATAGTCTGTAAAAAGGGCTTGCAAAGACAAATCGGGGTAGGCTAAATCTAGCAAATCTTGCATCAAAGCTCTGACGACTTCTAGCCCACTTTCTAAATAGATCACCCCCATTAAAGCCTCAAAGGCACTTGATAAAATAGAGGGCTTGGTTTGCCCATTGTTGTGCGCCTCAGCCGCTGAAACCACAATGTGTTTTTGCAAATCCAAGAGCAGAGCCAACTTAAAAAACGCCTTTTCATTGACTAAGGACGCGCGCATTTTAGACAAATCCCCCTCTTGCAGATCATTAAAGCGTTCAAATAAAATTTCTGCTACCGCCAAATCGAGCACCGCATCGCCCAAAAACTCCAGCCTCTCGTTGTTTTTAGCGGCTTGCACACTTCTGTGCGTCAAAGCTTGTTGCAATAGGTCTTGGTTTTTAAAGGTGTAGTTGAGGTTAGAAAACTTCAGCACTCCCTTGCCTTTTGTTTGTAGCTTAGAGCTTGTTCTTTGGCGAGCTTATCACAGCGTTCGTTCTCAGCGTGGCCATCATGCCCTTTGATCCAATGCGTGGTGATGGCGTGTGCGCCCTTAAGCCTTAAAAACTCTTGCCACAAATCCACATTTTTCACCTTAGCAAAATTTTTTGCTACCCACATTTTTAGCCACTCGCTAATGCCCTTGCAAACATAGACAGAGTCGCTATAAAGGTGGATGTTGCACGGTTCTTTAAGCACCTTCAGCGCTTCTATCACGGCCTTTAGCTCCATGCGGTTGTTCGTGGTGTAAAGCTCCCCGCCTTTAATGATTTTCTCCACGCCCTTGTAGCGCAAAATCGAGCAATACCCCCCATAGCCCGGATTGCCCAAAGCCGACCCATCGCAAAAAATTTCAATGCTTTTCATTTAAACCTCCTAGTTTAAATTGCTGCTGCGATCGCTGGGATGTTTGTCTAAACTTAGGACCACTTCTTTAGGCCCGATTTTAGCACACACCAAACAGCGGCAACTCTCAAAGGGAGATACGCTCTTGCACGCCAGACACTGGTAGCTAAAGTTTAAATTTAAATGGTAGTCGGTGTGCAAAGTCCTAAACACTTCTAGCTCTAAGGTTTGGCAACGCCCCTTGACATAGCCCTTAGCGATAAAAACTTCGAGTACGCTTGGGTGCAACTCGCCCAAATACGGGGCGATTTCCGCCTCTTTAATGTCCCAAAGCAAGTCGATTAAGGACGCGCCCTCTGTGGTTTGGGCGATCTCTTGCAAAAAGAGAGTTTTATGGTGGGTTTGTAAGTGTTTTAGCGCGCTCTTATAAAGCTTGCTTTGCTCTTTACCAAGTTTTAAGATCGCCTTGCTTTGCTCCTTCAGCCCTAAATCCTCTTGCATGAGGATTTGCATTTGCAAATAGTGGTAATTGTCTAACAGCCCGCTCTCGCCCAAAGCGTCCAAACATTCTAAAGTTTGCAAGGCTTTTTGTGGCGCGCACATGGTTTCATACACTTGCACCATCGAGTGCAAGGCGTGCGTGTTTCTAGGGTCGATGTGCAACACTTCGGTTAAAATGTCGCGCGCCTTTTGGACATAGCCCAAATCGATGTAGGCCTTGGCTAGACTCTCTAAAAGGGCGATGCGCTCGTTTTGGTATTTGGGTAAAAGCGCCAAATAAATTTTAATCGCCTGCTCGCTGCTGCCGTGTTTGGCGTAGTGTTTGGCTAAAAACATCCAAGTTTTAAAGCCTAAAACTTCTAAGGGGTTTTCTTGCTCTTTTTGCAAGAGCTGCTGCACCTCGAAGGCAAGTTCCACTTGGGCGTAAGAGTGCGACAAAGCATTGAGGGCCCTTAAATTGCGCCTGTGGGCAAGAGTGGAGCGGAAATAGTCGATCAAAATCACCCCCCCGATGATGAAGGCTAAGATGGCGACACTAAAGAGCGAGTCCTTATAGATGAAGGCTAATTGCTCCACAGCCCATCAGCCTTAGCGCAAAAATTTAATCTTGGCTTTGACTCGTAATTTTTCATAGTATTCGGCCAGGATCTTGTCCTGCTGTTCTTCGATCAATTTATTCGCAATGAAGTTACGGGCTTGGCTAAAAGACACCTCCTCCTTGCCTAGTTTTTGCTGGATATAAAAGGACACATAATTGCCCCCGCCCGCATTTAAAATAGGGGTGAAGGTGTGCTCTTTCGTGGATAAAAACATTTGAGCGATCTGCGGGTTTAGGGCTTTTAAATTGATCTTCTCCTCGCCCTTAGACACCCCGGGGATGGCAATGTCTCTATTCTCTAAGGCTTGGGTGAGGGTTTTCGTGTCTCTGGCGGTGTAGCGGGTGGTTAAAACCTCGCTTGGCACGCTAAACTCTTCTCTGTGGGCGTTGTAATACTCGCGCATTTTGGTTTCGCTGTTGGTATTTACATTGAAAAGCAAGATGTTGCGCAAAAGCTCCTTAGTTTCCAGCTGTTTTTTAAGCTGTGTTCTATAATGCATGGGGTCGATCCCCTCGTTGGCAAGCGTGCGCATAAAGTCATTCATGCTCATGCCATTGTGCTTGGCGATCTCTTCGATTTGGGCATCGATTTTATCGTCCTCAATGTCGATTTTTAAGCGTTTGATCTCTTGGGCTTGGATTCGCTGGATGATCAAAGCGTTGATCGCCTGCTGGCGACTGACATGGCTTTCTTTCTCTTTGGTTTCGATTTGATAAAGCGTGATCGGGTCGTTATTCACAGTGACGGCAATTCCGCCCACAATGCCGTCTTTGCGCTCCTCAATCAAATCCTCAGCAGGGAGTTTTTTAGACTTTAAAGACTTGGCGGCCTCCTCTTTTTTCTGTTCCTCTTCTGTTTTGGGGGCTTCTTTCGTGGCTTCTGTGGGTTTTTTAAGAGATTTTTTGACCTGCTCGTCTAGGTTTTTAGGGTTGTGTTTGCCCGCGCCAACCCCCCTGCCCGTAACCGATTCGACAGTAGAGCCAGAGTCTGCCGCATGCACGCTCAAGAAGACAAGACACAAGCCGGCAAAAACCCGTTTTAAAAATCTAAGATTGTGTTTTATGTGTGGAAAAGTCAAAGTTTTCTCTCTATCTTTTTATGGTAGGGGCAAGTATAATGCAGCGGGGCTAAGAGCAAGATTAAGATTTATAGGATTTGTGGTCGTAAAATTGCGTAAGGGCGTTATAATACCTATGCAAAAAGAAAGGATTGCCATGCCCGCTAATGTTTTTGAGAAACTCACCAACCATTTAAAAGAGAGCCTAGATCAAGCTCTCTCTTTGGCCTTGCACGCCAAAAATCCCGAGATCGAGCCCATACACCTTTTTTGGGCGCTCTTAACCAACACGCATTCTCTCTTAAGCCAAGCCCTCTTAAAAATGGGCGTGGAAAAGTCCCCCCTAGAGCTAGAAGCCAGAAGTCTAGTGGATAAATTGCCTAAAAGTTCGAGTGTGAGCGCACAGGGTTTGAGTTTAAGCAAATCCTTATTAGACGCGTTGCATTCTGGGTTGGGGCTGGCCTTGCAAAAGGGGGATAGCTATGTGGCGATCGACACTTTTATTCAGGCAAACCAAGAGCTTTTTAAAAACTACTTTGGCAAGTTCGTCGATGTGGGGGAGCTGATTAAGACCTTTGAGAGTTTGCGTAAAGGCGCAAAGATCGAACAGCCCAATGACGATGCCACTTTAGAAGCCCTCGAAACCTATGGGATCGACTTAACCGCCAAGGCCCTAGACAACGCCCTAGACCCCGTGATCGGGCGGGATGAGGAAATTTTAAGGATGATGCAAATTTTGATTAGAAAGAGCAAAAACAACCCCATTTTGCTCGGCGAGCCGGGTGTGGGTAAAACCGCCGTGGTGGAAGGCTTGGCACAACGAATCGCCAAAAAAGAAGTCCCCCTATCTTTGCAACACAAACGGGTGGTGGTTTTAGACATGGGCATGTTGATAGCCGGGGCGAAGTATCGGGGGGAGTTTGAAGAGCGCTTAAAAAAAGTGGTCGAGGAGGTCAAAAAAGCGGGCAATGTGATTTTATTCATCGATGAAATCCACACCTTAGTGGGGGCGGGGGCAGGCGAGGGGAGCATGGACGCGGCAAATATCTTAAAGCCCGCCTTAGCGCGCGGCGAGTTGCACACCATCGGGGCGACCACGCTTAAGGAATATAGAAAATATTTTGAGAAAGACAGCGCGCTCACCCGCCGTTTCCAGCCCATCCTCTTAAACGAGCCCAGCATCAACGAAACTTTGCAAATTTTAAGGGGGATTAAAGAAACTTTAGAGGCGCACCACAATGTCAGCATCACAGACAGCGCTTTAGTGGCAAGTGCTAAACTCTCTAACCGCTACATCCCCGATCGCTTTTTGCCCGACAAGGCAATCGATTTGATCGATGAGGCGGCGGCGGCTTTAAAAATGCAAATTGAATCCGAGCCCTATGCCCTCGCCCACACAAAAAGACTCATCCAGCAATTAGAGGTTGAAAAACAGGCCCTGCTCATGGAGGAAAACAGCGCGAATCAAGAGAGGCTTAAGATGGTTGAAAAGGAATTGCAAAACGCCCTAGAGGAGCGCCAACGCCTAGAGGTGCAATTTAGCAACGAGCAAAAGGTCTTTAAAGACATCGCGGCCAGCAAAAACACCATTGAAAGCCTCAAAAGAGAATCGCTCTTGGCCAAACAGCAGGCAGATTTTAGGAAGGCCGCCGAGATCGATCACGACAAAATCCCAACCCTAGAAAAGGAAGTGGTGGCTTTGGAACAGAAATTGACTCAAATGCAGGCGCAGGGCAGCCTCTTAGAGTCGGCTGTAACCAAAGAGGGCATTGCGCGGGTGGTGAGCCAATGGACGCAAATCCCCGTGCAAAAGATGTTGCAAGAAGAAAAAGAAAAGATTTTACACATCGAACAAGAGTTGTCTAAAAGTGTCGTGGGGCAAGAAGATGCGATTAAGGCCATTGCTCGGGCGATCAAGCGCAACAAAGCGGGTCTTAGCGACCCTAACAAGCCCATTGGCAGCTTTTTATTCTTAGGACCCACAGGGGTGGGTAAAACTGAAAGTGCCAAAACTTTAGCCAAGTTTTTGTTTGACAGCCAAAAAAACTTGATCCGCTTGGATATGAGCGAGTACATGGAAAAGCACGCGGTCAGTCGTCTAGTGGGCGCGCCTCCCGGGTATGTGGGCTATGAAGAGGGCGGGCAACTCACCGAAGCCGTGCGCCGCAGCCCTTATAGCGTGTTGCTCTTTGACGAGATTGAAAAGGCGCACCCTGAAGTGTTTAACATCCTTTTACAGGTGCTCGATGAGGGGCGACTCACAGACAATAAGGGCATGGTGGTGGATTTTAAAAACACGATCATTATTTTAACCAGCAACATCGCCAGCGATAAAATCTTAGAACAGCAGAGCGCGCACGCCAAAAAGAAAGCCCAACAAGAAGCTTTGAGGGCGAACGACATTGCAAGCGGAGACATTTTAGAGCTTGGCGAAGCTTACGATAGGCAAAGGGTGGTACAAGATGCTCTAAGGGCGTATTTTAAACCCGAGTTTTTAAACCGATTGGACGACATTGTGATCTTTAACCCCCTAGAAATGGCAAGCATCGTGCAAATTGTGGATTTGCTCTTTGCACAAATTGAAGAAAAGCTCAGAGAAAAAGAGATCAACATTAGCTTAAGCTCTGAGGCAAAAGAGTACATCGCTAAAAGCGGGTTTGATCCCATTTATGGGGCGCGCCCGCTTAAGCGCGCCCTTTATGAAGAAGTGGAAGACAAACTAGCGGCGTTTCTTTTAGAAACAGACACCCGCCATTTAGCAGGCAAAAACCTCGTGTTTGCCGTGAAAAATGGGGCAATCGTTATCAAGGAAAGTTGATGCGCTCGTTTTCTTTAAGGAAGCAGATTATCTTTTTATGGTTATTGACAATCGTTTTAATGGTGGGGACATTGATCTTATTTACTCATAGCTACCATGAATCGGTCGAGCGGATCAAAACCCTAGTGAGTAGGGATTTAAAAAACTTCCTAGGGGAAAAGATCAAACTCGCTACGGATGCGCTGGCGTACAATTTATCTAGATCAATCAAAGATGCTAAAGACGATGCCACTAAGCGCGCCATCATCACCCATATCATGAGTGATTTTCGCTACGAAAAAGACAACTCAGGCTACTTCTTTGTCTATGAAGGATACATCCCCGTTTATAGTCCTAACAATAAGGGAGGAGGTCTAGGAGGCTCTGATGAGGGCCTTAAAGACAAAGAAGGAGTCTATTACATGCAAGAATTGCATAAGGCAGCAATGAATGGTGGGGGCTTTGTGAGCTATTTCTATCCAAAGCCCCTACCCGATGGCAGCACAAAAGACATGCTTAAAATCTCTTACGCCCAAAAGATTGAGGGGGCTAAGGATTTATGGGTCGGTACGGGGCTATATGGGGCTATATATAGACAATGTAACCAAGCGCACCCAAACCATTAGTCATGAGATCGAATCGGGGATTAAACACTCTTTTCATGTTTATATTGTGATCGTGTCTTTGTTTATGCTTTTTGTCGTTATCCCCCTTTATTACCTCTTTTACCGCAAAATCACGAGCAACATTGAGATATTGAATGGCGGATTGCGCGACTTTTTTGCGTTTGTGAGTTATGAGAGTAAAGAAGTACCCGAGGTACTTGTAACCAACTCTAAAGATGAGCTTGGAAAAATGATACGGGCCCTTAACACGAATGTACAAAAAGTGTGCGACCATCTACGAACCGATCAAAACTTTTCTAAGAACGCTTTAGAGATTTTAGAGAGCGTGCATACAGGCGACTTCACGCAAAACATCCAAACCAGCGCGTCTAATCCCCAACTGATACACTTGGGGGGCAATCTCAATGCCTTTTTTGGATTCTTAGACGAGATTTTTCGCCAAATTTGCCAAACCATCCAAACTTATTCTAAAAACGACTTCACCAAGGGCATGGACACGGCACATTTACAGGGCAGTTTCTTACAGCTGGTGTGCGACATCAACACCTTACAACAAAGCATCGTGGCTTCTTTAAAACACTCTTTAGACTTTGCCCACGCTCTAGGCCAAGAAACACAGACTCTAAATGAAACCGCCCACAAATTACAAGACGCTTCTAAGCAACAAGCCCAATCTTTAAAGCAGACCACACGCACCCTAGAGAAAATCAGCGAATCCATGCAAAGTGTCAATAGCAAGAGCCACGAGGTGATCGAACAATCCAATGGGATTAAAAACATTGTGATCGCCATCAACGAGATCGCCGATCAAATCGGTTTGCTTGCTTTAAACGCGGCCATTGAAGCGGCTAGAGCCGGCGAGCACGGGCGAGGCTTTGCTGTGGTGGCCGATGAAGTGAGACAACTTGCCGAGCGCACGCAAAAATCCTTAGGCGAGATTGAAGCAAACACGCAATCGCTCACACAAGCCATCAGCGATGCGGCCAGCGCGATTGAAGAACAAACCCAAAGCATTGCCCAAATTAATGAGACCATGGAAACTTTGGAGGAAACGATGGCCCAAAATACCCAAATCGCGACCACTTCGCTAGACATCAGTAAAAATGTCCAAAGCATCGCGCAAAATATCTTGGATGAGGCAAATAGTAAGAAATTTTAGGCGTAATCTAGGAGGTCTTGAGTGGTGCGCACAGAGGCGGGCAAACAGCGCAAACAAATTTCAAACACCTTTAAAGAGCAAAGCGCATCAGGGGCGGCGCGGTGCGCTGTGGGGATGTTGATCCCCAAGAATGCGTTTAAAAACCCTAGGCCGTGCTTGGGGCTTAAGATGCTCTTGCGGCTAAGGCTGAGGGTGCAAAGCTTGGGGTTTAGCAAGGCGGCACCTAAATGGTGGGTGCATAGCGCATTTAAATAAGAAAAATCAAAAGCCACATTGTGGGCGACAAACACGCTATCGCCCAAGAACTCCCTAAACTTTTTAAGCACTTGTTTAAAGGGGGGGGCGTTGCGTAGGTGTTGCTCGCTAAGGCCGGTCAATTCGGCGATTTTAGGTGGGACATGATCGCAGTAAATGAGGCTAGAAAAACTTTTAACAACCGTGCCGGGGATAAAGGGGTCTTTAGCGGGCTTGTAAAGCAAGGCGGCGATTTCTATGATTTGCGAGGTTTTAGGGTCGGGGCCATTGGTTTCAATGTCGATAAAACAATAAAGCGATTGCTGGTAGGGGACATGGGTGCTAAGTTCAAGCTGTGTGGTGTAGGTGATGGGAAAGCCACACGCCTTAAGATACTCGTAAGAAAGCAAGGGGTCTTCACAAAAAGACAGGCTCAAATCCTCGAGGGGCAAAGGGGCTTGTTTTAGGGTTTGGTACAAGTCTTCGGGGTTCATGCCTTTTTTAATTCTTGCAAAGCTAGGGCAGGGTTTTCGTGGTTAAAAAGATAGCTTCCCACGACCAATAAATTCGCCCCACAAGCGGCGAGCAAGGGCGCATTTTGGGCGTTTATCCCGCCATCGACTTGGATTTTACCGCTGTAAGTGGGGAATTTTTGTTTAAAGCGGGTGATTTTATCCAGCACGAGGGGCAAAAACTTTTGTCCCCCAAAACCCGGATTCACACTCATAAACAGCACCAAATCCAAATCCGCAATGACATACTCCAAACCATTTAAGGGCGTGGCAGGATTAAGGCTCACTCCCGCCTTAAAGCCCAAGTTTTTGATGTGGTGGATCAATTTATGCAGGTGGGGCGTGCTCTCTAGGTGGATGGTGATGTAGGCGGGGGTTAAGTCTTTATAAAGCTCAATGCCAAAGAGGGGGTCATCGACCATGAGGTGAATGTCTAGGGGCGTGTCGGAGTGATGGGCCAAATTTTGCAACACACAGGGGCCAAAGGTGAGATTTGGCACAAAATGTCCGTCCATAACATCAATGTGTAAGAAGTCCGCGCCGATAACGCGCTTGAGGCTCTGCTTCAAATCCATAAAATCCGCGCTTAGAATGCTGGCTGCTATTTCCATGTTTAAAACCCTTTCGCCCTTTGCAAGGGTTTTGGCGGCTTTTTCACCGCAGCAAAACGCCCAAGATTTGGAGCAAGCCCCGCTCCACTAGGGCGTAACCAATGGCAGCAACTTGAAACGCCCAATTTAAGTCTCGCCCCACAAAAGGGGGCTATTTTAATCATTTAACACTTATTTGTCAAACATTTAAATTTTGTGGGTGTGGTGGATTCTGTAGGGCTCGAACCTACGACCAATCGGTTATGAGCCGAATGCTCTGACCAACTGAGCTAAGAATCCACCTTTATAAAGAGGGCGATTATAACCAAAACCAAACTTAAAAGCAAGTAAGTTTTCAAAGATGGCAAAAAGGGCGATGAAAGTTAAAAAGCTGCTTCCCCCATAGCTCAACAAGGGCAGGGGCAAACCCACCACAGGCGCAAGCCCCAAGGTCATGGCGACATTCACGCTCGTATAGACAAAGAGCAAAATCGCAATGCCCCCCGTGATGGTCTGCAAAAAGCGGTCGTTGGGGTCGCTGTTAAAATACGAGAGAAAGTGCAAAATAAAGCCCATATAAAACGCCAAAAGCCCCAGTGCCCCCAAAAAGCCAAAGCGCTCCACGAAGTAGGCAAAGATAAAATCGCTCGTGGCAATGGGTAAGAATTTTAGCTTGGCTTGCGTAGATTCTTCTTTGGATTTGCCAAGCAACCCCCCCGAGCCGATAGCAATGATGGATTGGCGTACATGGTAGTTGGGTTTTTCGGCGATGAAGTCGTGCAGGCGTTTTTTTTGGTAATCGTGCAAAGAGCTGTAAATGAGCGGGGAGGCGATCGCAAAGACCAAACCGATGGTGATCCAAATTTTAGGATGCACCCCAACTAAAAACAACACCCCAAAGCCCATGATGAGTACCACCAAAGCTGTGCCCAAATCGGGTTGCTTTAAAATGAGGGCGGCGGGGATGGTGATGTATAAACTGAGTTTGCCAAAGGTCCTCCAGCCATAGCCCCCCGGGGGGATGGGGTGCGTGCTGATCAAGTGGGCCAAGAGCAATAAAATAGCGATTTTAACGGGCTCGCTGGGTTGCAAAGAAAAGGAAGTACCCGGGAGGGTGAGCCAGCGTTTTGCCCCCAGTTTGACCGAACCAAAGAAAGCCACCAACACCAACAAGAACACACAAAACCAGTAGAAAAAATGAAAAATGCGATCGAGTTGCCGAAAAGGGATGAAAAAAATCATCCAAAAGATCACAAAGGCCACCCCGAAATATAAAGCTTGTTTTAAGCTTAACGCCGTGTTGGCTTCATAAATTAAGAAAAAAGACAGCCCCATGAGAGGGACAAGAAAAAAGAGCAATAAAAAATCAAAGTGTGTTAAAATCTTCCTATTGACCATGCGCTCGCTTTTTTTGTGGTGGGTTATTTTAGCACAAACTTAAAGGTTAGGGATGGATTTTTTGGGCTCTGTTTTGTTTTTATTGCTGGGGGGATTTACAGGGGTTTTAGCGGGGTTTTTTGGCATTGGAGGAGGGATGGTGATTGTGCCGGCGATGCTCTTATGCGGGCATGGCTATGACAGCGCGGTGGGAATCTCGATCTTACAAATGGCTTGCTCGTCTGTGGTGGGGAGCGTGGCAAACTTTAAAAAAGGGCTTTTAGATTTGCATGTGGGCTTTTGGGTGGGGCTGGGCGGCCTTGTGGGGGCAAGCTTTAGCGGAGCAGTTTTAACCCACACCCCTCATAAAATTTTGCTTGGCATTTTTATTTTGGTGACTTTATACGCCCTTTTGCGCTTTATTTTTGTGCCTAAAAAGGCGCAAGAGCAAGACGCTAAAAAGTTGCAACTCAACCTAAAAAATAAAGCCACCTTAATAGCCATCGGGGTTTTAACGGGCATTTTTGCGATCAGCCTTGGCATTGGCGGGGGAGTGCTGATGGTCCCGCTCTTGTCCTATTATTTGGGTTTAACCCCTAAGCAAAGCGTGCCCTTAAGCCTGTTTTTTGTGGTGTTCTCCTCCATAAGCGGAGTGGTTTCGCTCTATCAAAGCCATATTTTGCAGTGGCAATACTTGCAATGGGGGCTGTTGGTGGGGGTGGGTAGCGTGCTGGGCGTGCTCTTGGGCGTTAGGCTTGTGCCAAAGGTGAGCGCGCAAATCCATCGTCTTTCACTCATGGTTGTTTATACTTTGTCCCTAGCCGTCTCTATCTACAAGTGGTTTTAGCTTAAAACTTTGGCGGTGGGCGTTGGTGTAGCCGTATTGAGCCAAGGCCAAAGCATGCGTGCGCGTGCCGTAGCCACAATGCTTGCCAAAGCCATACTCGGGGTGGAGTCTATCCAGTTCTAGCATTTCTTGATCTTTATGTACTTTTGCCAAAATAGAGGCCATGGCAATTTGGGGGATTTTATCATCGCCTTTTACCACCGCCTGAAAGCTTTTTAAATGGTGGAAGTGCAATTTAAACAGCGTGTTGCCATCGATGCAAACGCTTAAAACTTTTGGCAAGCTTAAAACAATCTCTTTAATGGCTTCTTGCATGCACAAGCTCAAGCCCTTGCTGTCTATCTCTTGTGCGCTCTTGGCTATGACCACGCTTTGTATGTCCTTGTGGGCTTGGATTTTTTGCGCCCACTCAAAGCGTTTATTGCGGCTTAATTTCTTGCTTTCTTTCAAGCCTTGTTTGCTAAATTCTTGGGCTAAAAGCGCCTCGCAGGCCACGCCCGCGACAAACAACGCCCCACACCAGCACCCCCGCCCCGCCTCATCGACGCCTAGCAACATAAAAACCCCCTTTAAACATGCTATCATAAGCACTTTACAATAAAAGGATGATCCATGCAAAAACCCTTTAGAAAGATTTCAGATTACGCCATTGTGGGGGGGCTTAGTGCCCTTGTGGTGGTAACTCTTGTCGGGTGCAAAGGGACGGACAATAACCAAGAGCAAAAACCCCAAAGCAACACCTCCACACCCATTAAGAAAGGGGCGTTTGTGATCTTGCAAGAGCAGGCGGACAAGAGTTATAAGGTCGCTGAAGAATACCCCAGCGATAAAACACGAGTCGTGGTGCGGGATTTACAGGGCAAAGAGCGGATGTTAAGCGATGAGGAGATTCAAAAACTCATCAAGGATGAAGAGGTAAAAATTGATAAGGGCACAAGCCAGCTCACCAAGCCCGCTGCTGAAGGTGGGGGTTCTGGGCTTGGCATCGGGGCGGCGATCTTAGGCAGCGCGGCCGGGGCGATCTTAGGCAGTTACATCGGCAACAAGCTTTTCAACAACCCCAACTACCACCAAAACGCCCAAAGAAACTACACTTCTCCGCAAGCCTATCAAAGGAGCCAAAATAGCTTTAGATCGCCTTCTAGCGGCAGCCCTACACACAGCGGCTTTTTTAGCCCCCAACAAGGTGCACAAAACACGCCCTCCTCTGCCAGCCCAGCTAGCACCACTAGACCCCAAGCCACGCACACGCCCTCCAGTGCCCCCATGCAAACCACCACACACGGACAAAGTGGCTTTTTTGGCTCACACAGCGGCTCCAACATCTCTTAAAGGAAACCCATGCAAGTGAAAACTTTAAACCCCCTAAGTAAGCAAGCCCTCGAGGAAATCGGGCTAGAGTGGCACACAGACCCAGACAACAGCGCATACATCAGCACAGATTTAATCAGCATCAGCCAAGCGCAGGCAGACGCTTATTATGCCGCGTGCAACGAGCTTTACGACATGTGCGTGGAAACGGCGCAGATGGTGATCGATCAAGAGCGCTTTTTTGAGCTAGACATCCCCAATAGCATTGTGCCCATGATTAAACAAAGTTGGGAAAACGACATCCACTGGCACATTTACGGGCGTTTTGATTTAGCCGGCGGTTTGGACGGACAACCTATCAAACTCTTAGAGTTTAACGCCGACACCCCGACCATGCTCTATGAAAGCGCGCTGGTGCAATGGGCGTTGTTAAAGCACAATGGCTACAACGCCGAGTTGCAGTTTAATAATATCTTTGAGGCTTTGGGGGAGAATTTTAAACGCTTGGTAACCTTACAAGAGGACACGAGCGCATTTAATGAGGAATATGAGGGCTGGAAAATTTTATTCTCTTGCTTGCAAGGCAGCAGCGAGGAGGAGCGCACCACAAGGTTTTTACAAGAGTGCGCCAAGAGTGCGGGTTTTAACACGCATTTTGCCTACATCGATAAAGTGGAGTTTAACGCCGAAACCGGGGTGTTTTATGAAGGCGTGAATTACGAATTTCTCTTTAAACTCATCCCTTGGGAGAGCATCGCCATAGACGAGCCCGAGCTAGCCATGCTCATGCAAGGTATGATGGAAAATCAAAACACCATTTTTTTAAATCCCGCCTACACCTTGATTTTTCAAAGCAAGCGGTTTTTAAAATTGCTTTGGGAGCGCTACCCCAACCACCCCCTGCTTTTGGAAACAAGCTACGAGCCTTTGCGCAATAAGAAGCAAGTACGCAAGGTTGCCTTTGGTAGAGAGGGGGCAAACACCCAAGTCTTAAACCCCGATTTGAGCGTGGTTTATGAAACTAAGGGTGTTTATGGCAACCACAAGCCCATTTATCAAGAGTTCGCCCCTTTAAATAAAGTGGGCGAGTTTTACTACCAACCCAATGTCTTTTACGCCTATGAGGCCTGTGGGCTGGGCTTTAGAAAGGGCGGGCTGGTGATGGACAATTACTCTAAATTTGTCAGCCACATCATCCAATAGTGCCCTTGTCAAGCATTTATAAATTCCACGCCTACACGAGCGTGTTTTTCTTGCCTTTTGCCTTGTTGTTCGCCTTAAGTGGGGCGGCGTTTCTTCTAGGTTTTAATGCCAACAGCGGGGCTAAAATCCGCAAATGGCATGTAGAAAAGTCGTCTAAAACGGATTTAGATTTTCTACTAGATTTTTTAAAAACACACAATATCCCACAGCCTAGCAAACTCGCACCAAGGAAACGCAGGGGGGATTTGATCATCGGTACACCCGCCTATGAAATCGAATTTGACCCAAAACAAAGCGTGGTGAGCGTGATCCAGCGCTCTTTTTTGGGAGTTTTAATGCAGGTGCATAAGGGCAGGGCAGGGGTCGTGCTAAAGGCGTTTGGCGTGGTCTTTGGGGTGTTCTTGTGTTTCTTTTATATCAGCGGGCTTTTGATGGACTTTAAGCGCAAGAACACAGCTTCCATTTTGAGCGCGTTTTTGCTAGGCACGGCCGTGTTGGGCGGGTTTTTAGCCCTAGCCCTTTAGAGCCAACCTTTCTTTTTAAAGTAAATAATAGGCAAGATCGTAGAAACGATCATTGCCACCACCGCCATCGGATAGCCAAATTCCCATCTCAGTTCTGGCATCACTTCAAAGTTCATGCCATAAATGGTGCCAATCAAAGTGGGGGGCATCATCGCCAAGTTTGCCACGGTGAAAAGCTTGATGATTTTATTTTGCTCCACATTGACCTGAGAGGTGAAGAGGTTTTGGATGTTGTCTAGGGCATTGAGGTTGGCCGTGCTAAACTCCACTAGCGAACTAAAATCCTTGATGATGATGTTAAAATCTTTCTTGGTTTCGTTATCCACTTTATTGCTTTTAAGCAAGGCCGTGATGATCCGTCTTTTATCAAATAGGGAGTCTCTAAGCTCCATATTAAACTCTTGCAAGAACGACAGAGAGATTAAGATTTCTTCGTGCGTGCAGGCTTCCAAGTCAAAGACAATTTGCTTTCTAAGCACACTGGTTTCACGATTCACCTCTTCTAAACAATCCGCCCCCTTCTCAAAGTAAAGCTCCAAGATTTTTGCCAAAATGTCAAAGCCGTCATGGAATTTTTTAGGGCTAGCCAACACCCGCCCCTGCACCTCCTTAAAAATGGGAAAATCTCCATAATAGAGGGTGAAAAGAATGTTGTTGGCGATGAAGTAAGTGATGGCTTCTGTGTGGAAGGCTAGGGGGGTGTCTTTGTAAATAAAATAAGTGTTGATGGTGATCGAGGTACTGTTCTCCCAATACTTCACCACCGCGCTTTTTTCGGGGTCTTCATAGAGGTTTAAATCGTAGTTTTGGGCGATGCAATAGAGTTCGGCAAAAGTGGGGTTGATGAGCTCAAACCATAAAATGTTTTTCTCTTCAAAGGGAAAATTTGCAAAATCGCTAAAGGAAAAGACTTCGACTAATTCAGCATTTTTTGTAAAGACATTGATCATGCCCACTCCTGTAACCCGATGGGCATGGTTCGCTTGCTGTCATGGGCGGCGATCCAAGACTTCAAAAGCGACTAGAATTTTGCCCTCCAAAAGCTCCAAGCTCGCCCCCCCGCCCGTAGAAATGAAGCTGACACTATCCTTATAGCCCGCCCTTGTCAAAACATCGATGGTGTCCCCCCCGCCGATGAGCGAAAAGGCATAGGTGTTAGAAATGCTGTGTGCGATTTGGCTAGAGCCACGGCTAAATAAAGGCACTTCATACACCCCAAGCGGCCCGTTCCAAATGATCGTTTGGCTGCTTTGGATCACCAAAGAAAAGAGCTTAGAAGTGGCAGGGCCAATATCCACCGCCATGTAATTTAGCGGGATGTCTTGGGCGGGGGTGATTTGGACTTGATCGGTGTGCTCTAAATGCGGGCTGCTCACCACATCTACGGGCAAATACACATGCACGCCCTTTTGTTTAGCTTTATTAAGAATTTCTAAAGCGTCTTGGATCAAGTCCTCTTCGACTAAGGAGGCTTGCATGTTATAGCCCAAAGCCTTTAAAAAAGTGTTGCTCATCGCCCCCCCGATGATGACCTTATCCACCCGCTCTAAAATGTTGCTAAGTAAAGTGAGCTTCGAGCTCACCTTAGACCCGCCCACGACCAACAACACAGGGCGCAAGGGGCTAGCCAGTGCCTTAGCAAAAGAGTTGATCTCTTTTTTAAGCAAAAAGCCAGCGACTTTCACGGGGACATAGGCGGCGATGCCATAGGTGCTGGCGTGCTTTCTATGACTCGTGCCAAAAGCGTCATTGACATACACATCGCACAAGTCGGCTAAACATTTGGCAAACTCGGGGTTGTTCTCTTTTTCGCCCTTGTAAAAGCGCAAATTCTCCACCAAGATGATAGGGTTTTCCTGGCTCTCTTGCAAATCCTTAGCCATTTGCGGGGAGCTGGCAAACAACACTTCTTTATTCAACAGCCTCTCTAGCCTTTTTAATAAATGCCTAAACGAGTGTTTCTCTTCTCTTTGCCCTTCTATTTGGGGTTGGGGACGGCCCAAATGCCCCACCAAGACCACAGACTTAGCCCCATTGTCGATGCAATAATTGATCGTGGGGATGCTCTCGCGCATGCGCGTGTCTTCGGTGATGTTAAAGTCTTTATCAAGGGGGACATTAAAATCCACACGGATCAAAACCCGTTTATTCTCTACGCTGATGTCTTGAATCCCTACGACTTCTTGCATGCGCTTGATCCCTGCTAGCATGTTAATCCTTTTGGCAAATGTAAGCGGCCATATCCACCAAGCGGTGGCTATAACCCATCTCGTTGTCATACCACGCTAAAACTTTGGCGTGGTGTTGGTCTAAAACCAAGCTTTGATCTTCAATGTAAATGGCACTAAAGGGCGATCCAATAAAATCGCTAGACACCCGTTTTTCTTGGTCGATGCCTAAAATTCCCCTTAACTCTGTTTGGCTGGCGTGCTTTATGTTGGCGTGCAAGGCTTCTAGGCTCAAAGGCCTTGCGGTCTCAAAACTCAAATCCACTAAACTCACATCGGGGGTGGGCACTCTTAGGGCTAAACCTGTGATTTTATGCGCTAAGTGGGGCAAAACTAAAGCAATGGCTTTATTCACCCCTGTGCTTGTGGGGATGATGTTGAGGGCAGCCGCGCGGGCACGGCGCAAGTCCTTATGCTTAGAGTCTAAAAGATTTTGATCATTGGTGTAGCTGTGAATCGTTGTCATTAAAGCGTGTTGCACACCAAAGTTTTCATCGAGCACCTTTAAAAGCGGGGCTAGGGCGTTGGTGGTGCAAGAGGCGTTGGAGATCACCGCCTCGCCCTTGTAGCTAGCGTGATTGACTCCATAGACAAAAGTCGGGGTGTTTTTAGCCGGAGCCGAGATCACCACCTTTTGCACGCTCCCCTTTATGTGCGCTTTGGCTAGACTCGCCTCGTTAAACTTGCCCGTGCATTCTAACACCACCTGCGCGGGGCTCAAATCCAACTTAACAGGGTCGCGCTCGCTAAGAACTTTAACTCTTGGGCTATGTCCGATGCGTAAATGTTCTTGGTCTAAAATTTCAATGGGTAAATCGTGCTTATGTAAAGAGTCATAGCGCAAGAGGTGCGCTAGGGCTTCAATCCCATAAGTGGCGTTGATGGCTACCAATTCTAAATCTTTTCTTGCCCCCACAACACGGCACGCACACAGCCCGATCCGCCCGGCTCCATTCACAGCGACACGCAACACAACCCCTTGATTTTAGAATGAGGGCTTATCATACAAGTAGCTAGCTTGCAAGGCTCTTAAGAGGGCATAAAATGGGAATTATTTGCAAATTTAAATGCAAAAATAGGGCACAGATTGTTGATTTTGTAGTATAATGACCGCCTTATGCGCCACATTTGGAGCAAAATTTGGAAAGGGTGCCTTATGAAAAAAGCGGAATTTGTCGAGTTGATGAAGGAAGAGGGGGGCTTTGAGAGCCGTAAAGATGCGGAGTTTGCTCTAGATGGTTTTGTCAAAGCCGTGCAAAAAGCTTTGGGTAAGCACGAAAGCGTGGAGCTTGTGGGCTTTGGTAAATTTGAGGTGGCGTTGCAAAAAGGCAAAAGCGGTAAAGTGCCCGGCAGCGATAAAACCTACGCGACAGAAGATAAAATGGTGCCTAAGTTTAAACCCGGCAAGGTTTTAAGGGATATGGTGGTGCAAGAAAAAAACAAAGGCAAAACCACTAAATCCAGCAAAAAGAAATAGACTGATTCTTTATCCTTAAAATGAGTTGTGCTGCGCAACTCAGACTCTTCGGGTTTTTGGTTTTTTGTGTCCTTGTAGCTCAGTTGGATAGAGCGCATGATTCCTAATCGTGAGGCCGTGGGTTCAAATCCCGCCAAGGACACCACGCTTTCTTAAGCTTTGGAGTTCAATGATGCGTTTATCAAAAAGGAAACGACTTTTTTTAGGCAGCTTAACAATTTTTTTTAATTTGGGTTTGCAGGCTTTAGAGTTACAAGAATACGCCCCCGCCCCCGCTGACGATGATTTTAGCCTGAGTTTAAAACGGCTGGAGCGGCTTGAAGACAAACAAGACACCACACAAGGGCACGCCCTCGGGTTAGCCGACTTGATTAGGAACGCCGACAACAACTACTCTTTGCAAGCCGCCCGTTTGCAAGTGGCACAGGCGCTCAAAAACCACAGCATCGCTAAGGCGAAGTTTTTACCCAGCATGAAGAGCAATTACACTTTCGATCGCCGGGACAGGGACACGCCTTTTTACCCCAACTACAACATGCAACTGCTCAACACCAATTTAAAGCTCAACCTCTTTAATGGCTTTAGCGACATCAACAATGTGCGCGAAAAGGCGGCAAGTTACCGCTCCAACAGCGCAAACATGGAATACACCAAGCAAAACATTTATTTGCAAGTGGTGCAGCAGTATTACCAGTACTTCAACAACATGGCGCAATTAGTCGCTTTGCAAAAGAAGCTGGCTGAACTACGCTCCAACATCAAGCGCATCCGCGACCTTTACAACGAAGGTTTGACCACGATTGATGACTTAGAGAGTGCAAAGGCCCAGGGGGCACTTAGTGAAAACGACATCACGGACATGCAATTTTCCATTGAGCAAAACCGCTTGACTTTGGAGTATTTGACCAACTCTAAAATCCCCTCTTTGCGTCGTACGACCATACTTCCGCCCACGCTGTCTTTAAAAGAGCGCGCGGACATTCGGGCGTTAAGAGAGCAGATCACAGCCATCCACTACCAAAATAAGCAACTCAACTTCTACCCCACGGTGGATATCAACGATGACTGGCAATACTACATCCAAAAACCCGCCTACGCGATGGGTAAAGACAACCGCTTTGGCAACCTCTATCCCGATCAACAAAACACCTTTGGGATCGCAGTGGGTTTAAACATTTTAGACGACATAGGCATTAATTTACAAAAGCAGTATTTGCGCCTAAACCAACTCTCCCAAGAAAAGACCTTAATGTATAAAAGAATGGAGCAAGAAAAAGACGAGCAACTTTACCGCAAGTCTTTAGACATGGCGCGGGCTAAAATCAAAAGCTCGGAAGCCAGCTTAAAGTCAGCGACCATCTCTTATGAGAGCATTAAGAGAAAATACGCCGCTAACTTAGTGGATTTCACCACTTATTTACGGGCCCTAAGAACCCGCTTTGACGCTGAAGTGGTCTATAACCAATCGCTCAACAACTACGAAATGCAAAAAGCCAACTACATTTTTTACAGCGGACACCATATTCAAGATTATGTACGCTAAAGGACAACAATGAAACATCTTTTATGCGCCCTGCTCTTTGTGGCGGGGCTGGGGGCTAAAGAAGTCTATGCAATCTTTAATGTCAAGGCTTTACAAGACGCGAATCTGACTTTAGACTCGGCCGGGATTGTGGATGCGATTTATGTAGATGTGGGCAGCAAGGTGAAAAAGGGAGAGGTTCTTTTGACCCTTTACAATAGAGATAAAAAATCACAGGTAGACTCCATCATCCAGCAATACGACTTCATGCGCAAGCAATACGAGCGTTATAGCAAAATCGGGCGCTCCATCGATAAAAACACGCTGGATAAATATTACTCGGATTATAAAAAATTAGAGTATGACCGCAATTACTCGCAGGCGGTGGTGGATAAAACCATTTTAAAAGCCCCCTTTGATGGCGTGATTGCCAGCAAGAATATTGAGCTGGGCGATGGGATGAGCGCGAACAGCACGATTTTATTTCGACTCGTGAGTAAGGGAAGAAAAATGGTGATCGAGTTTGACTCCAAATATCTACCCGATGTGAAAGTAGGCGATACCTTCGTTTACAGCATTGATGGCAAACCTGAGAAACAAAAAGTCAAAATCACCAAAATTTACCCCACCATTGATGAGAACACCCGTAAGGTGAGCGCAGAAGCCTTGCTGCCCGCTAATAGCCTTCTAGTCCCCGGTGTATTCGGGGATGGCTTTATCCAGTAGGGAGCTTTCGTGTATAAGTTTGCGATCCAAAGGCCCATCACGACTTTAATGTTTGCGTGCATGATCGTTTTCTTTGGGATGATGGCGCTGAAAAAAATCAGCGTGGCGCTTTTTCCTAACATTGACTTTCCCATTATTGTGGTCAAAACCAGCTACCCGGGAGCCAGTGCGGACATTGTAGAGAGCAAGGTTACGGACAAGATCGAAGAAGCCGTGATGAGTGTGGATGGGATCAAAAAAGTAACCTCCAACAGCGCACGCAATGTCAGCATTGTGGTGGTGGAGTTTGTGCTTGAAAAGCCCATCATGACCGCTTTAAACGACATCATCAATAAGGTGTCTTCGGTGAGCTTTAACGACCCCAACATCCGCCGCCCCTCCATCGACAAGGTGGATACCAGCGGGCAGGCGATCCTCTCCATCTTTCTTACCAGCAAAACCAAAACCCCAGCGGAATTAAACGACCACGCCAAAAACATCATTAAGCCCATGCTGCAAAAGGTGGAGGGTGTGGGTAATGTCCAGCTGCAGGGCTATGAAGAAAAGCAAATCCGCATTTACGCCGACCCAAGCTTGATGAATAAATACGGCCTCACCTACAACGACCTTTACAACACCCTTAAAACCCAAAACCTTGAAATGGACGGGGGCAAGATCATCAGCCCTAAGAAAAACTATGCGATCTTGGTGGACGGCAACAGCTACACGCTTAAAGAGCTGGGCGACATCCAAATCGGTAACCATGTCCGCCTAAGAGACATTGCCACGATTGAAAAGGGCATCGACCCAGACATCACTTATGCCAGCTATGGGCACGATCAGGGCATCGTTTTAGAAGTGCAAAAGATCGCCGGGGCTAATGAGATCAAAATTGTGGACGCGATCTATAAGGAATTAGATGCCATGCGCGCCGTGAGCCCGGGCTATGAGTTGCGCCCCTTTTTAGACACCACAGACTACACCCGCCACTCCATTAAAGATGTGCGTTTTGACTTGATCTTGGGGGGGATTTTGGCGGTGTCGGTCGTCTTTGTGTTTTTACGCAGTTTCTCCATCACCTTTGTGTCGGCGATGAGCATCCCCATCTCCATCATGGGGACTTTTGCGCTCATTAAGTGGATTGGCTTTTCTTTAAACATGATGACCATGGTGGCGCTCACGCTCTCCATTGGGATCATCATTGACGATGCGATCGTGGTGATCGAGAACATCCACAAAAAACTAGAAGCCGGGATGGACAAAAGAACGGCCAGTTACGAGGGCGTGCACGAAATCGCCTTTGCGATCATCGCCATTTCTGCCATGCTCTTGTCTGTGTTTATCCCCGTGGGCAACATGAGCGGGGTGGTGGGGCGGTGGTTTCAAAGCTTTGGGATCACCGTTGCCCTTGCCATCACGATCTCTTATTTTGTGGTCGTTACGGTGGTCCCTATGCTTAGCTCGCTCATCGTATCCCCCGAGCAATCCGCCCTTTACAAGCGCACCGAGCCCTTTTTTCAAAAAATGGAGAAATCTTACGCTAAATTGCTCGGCTGGCTTTTAAACCATAAACTGCTCGTGGGGCTGGTGGTGGCGGGCATTTTTGCCGCCTCTTTGCATGTGGCTGGCAAGCTGGGGATGGAGTTTTTGCTCAAAGAAGATCGGGGCAAGTTCTATGTCTATGTCAAGGCGCAAACCGACATCAGCTTGAAAGCGATGCTCGCCAAAATGAAGGCCTTACAGGCTGTGATTGACAAAGACCCCGATGTGGAATTTGACTCCATGCAAGTGGGTTATGGCAATATCCAAAGCACTTTTAAGGGCAAATTTTATGTCAAGCTGAAAGAAGACCATAAAAAGAACCAATTTGTCATCATGGAAGAGATGCGCCAAAAACTAAGAGCCATCCCCGAAGCTAAGGACCTGCAATCCATCAACCTCGCCGAAGTGCCTTTAGTGGGTGGGGGGGACAGCTCGGCGTTTCAGGTGTTCGTCTATGCCCCCACGCAAAAGCTCGTGGATGAGAGCGTGGCGAAGCTGCGACACTTCTTGCTTGAGAGCCCTGAGATGAAGGGCAAAGTTGCGGGCTACCACACCAACACCTCCGACTACCAAACGCAGTACCAACTACGCATTTTAAGGGCAGCCACAGTAAAATACGGGGTTACAGCACAGGACATCGCCAATGTGGTGAGCAACGCCTTTTCTGGGGAGAATCGGGTGAGCTACTTTAAGGAAGCTGGCAAAGAATACGACATCATCATTCGCGTTCCACCGGATAAAAAAATGTCTATAGATGACATCAAACGCCTACAGATCAAGAACAAAGACGGCAAGTTGATGTTTTTAGACGGCTTGATCGAAGTGGTTGAGCGCAAAGTGGCTTCCAACATCACCCGTTACAACCGCCAAAGAAGCGTAACGGTTTTAGCGCGTCCAGCTAAGGGAGCAAGTTTGGGCGAGCTTTTAAGCCAAGTAGAAAAACACAAGGATCAGTGGCTTGCCAAAGGGGCGGCTTTCCGCTTTACAGGCGAGTCGGACCGACTTAAAGAAAGCAACCAAGCCTTTGGCGTGGCGATCGTGACCGCCTTTATCCTCATTTACATGATCCTAGCCGCCCTTTACGAGTCGCTCTTAGAGCCTTTGATCATCATGGTGACCATGCCCTTAAGCTTCTCCGGGGCGTTCTTTGCTCTGGGGATGGTGCACCAATCCATGAGCTTGTTCTCTTTAATGGGGCTCATTTTGCTCATCGGCATGGTGGGTAAGAACGCCACGCTCATCATCGACATCGCCAACGACAGGCGTAAAGAAGGGCACGACATCGAAGAGGCCATCGTACTAGCGGGCGAATCGCGCCTGCGCCCCATTTTAATGACGACCATTGCGATGGTGTGTGGCATGTTGCCCTTAGCCATCGCCGTGGGGCAGGGCTCGGCGATGAAATCGCCCATCGGCATTGCCATGAGTGGGGGGTTAATGGTTTCAATGGCGTTGAGTTTGTTGGTCGTGCCGATTTTTTATCGCTTGCTCGCCCCCCTTGATGACAAGCTTAAAAAATTCTATCAGAGCAGTAAATGAAAAAATGGGCTTTAGGGGTTTTAGGGCTGGTGAGTTTTGCTTTAGGGCAACAGCAGGCGTTGCCCAAGAGTCAAATTTTTATTGGGGTTACCACGGGCTTTTCCACTTTTAATGTCGTTAAACAGCCCTACAACAACGCCTTTTTGTGGGGGCTTAAGGCGGGTTATCAGTACAATCTGAATCGCTTCGTGTCCTTGCGCGGGCAAATGGACTACATTCAGACCCTAAAACCCACCGCCTTTAACACCGATGTGTATTCGTTTTTTAACATACACATGGACATGGTGAATGACTTTTACCGCAGAAAAAAGTTTAATTTTGGCACTTTTGTGGGTTTGGGCTTTGGCTACTTCCAAAGCGCGATGAGCTTGCATAGTTCTGTCGATCATCTCTCCTTTATGGGCTATAACGGGGTGCTCGACATTGGCGTTGGGGGCACCATCGCGCAAAAGCAAAGGGTGGAACTGGGGATCAAAATCCCCTTTGGACAAATCCAATCCACCCGTCCAAAACCCCTTGCGATGGATTTTTATTATTGGCTCGTGTCTTACGCCTATTTATTCTAGCTTTGTATAAACTCTAGACTTTGTTGTAAAAGTTGCGCCCCTTTAAGCGTTAAAATGCTCTCGGGGTGGAATTGATAGGCTAGGGCTTTGTCTTGTGCGTGATAAATCCCCATCACAATATTTTCACAATGGGCGATGACTTGCAAACAATCGGGCAAATTGCACGCCACTAAGGAGTGGTAACGCCCCACTTGTAAAGAATTGCCAAGCCCTTTAAACGCCTCAAAGGGCTCTAAAGTGATGTGCGAGCTTTTGCCATGTACAATGCGAGGGCTTTTAACAATTTGCGCCCCATAGCTTTGCGCCAAGGCTTGCAAGCCCAAGCACACCCCCAAAATGGGGTATTTTCCCTTTACGGCTTTAATCATCTCTAAAAGTTGCCCTGAGTGCGTGGGATCGCCCGGCCCCGGAGAGATGAACAATAAAGGTTTTTCACCCTCAACTTGCATGCGCTCAAGCAAAAGGGGGGCGGGGGTGGTGTTGCGCAGCACCAAGACTGTATGCCCTAAGCCCTCTAAATCATAAACAAGGTTGTAGGTGAAAGAGTCGAAGTTGTCGATAAAATAGATTTTCATGTGTGGGTCTTTAAAATGGCCGAGAGCACGGCTTGAGATTTCGCTTTGGTTTCGGCAATCTCTGCCCCAATGACGCTATCAAGCACAATGCCCGCCCCCGTTTGCACCACAGCCCGCCCCTCTTGCACGAAAGCCGAGCGGATGATGATGCAACTATCCATCGAGCCATCGGCGCATAAATAGCCCATCGAGCCCCCATAAGACCCCCGCCTTTTGCCCTCCAAAGTGGCAATGAGTTTTAAGGCAGCGATTTTGGGCGCACCGCTTAAAGTCCCCGCATTCATAAAGCTCTGGTAAGCGTGCAAAGCATCTAAGCCCTCTTTGAGCTCCCCTTGCACGGCCGAGGTTAAATGCATCACATGGGCGTATTTTTCGACTTTCAGCAACTTAGAGACCGCACGGCTTAAGGGTTTAGCCACTCTGGCAATGTCGTTGCGGGCTAAATCCACTAACATGATGTGCTCTGCCCGCTCTTTGGGGTCATTTTGTAGGTCCAGTTCTAGGCGATTGTCTAAATCTAGGTTGATTGTGCCATCGGGGTTTTTACCCCTAGGGCGCGTGCCGGCAATGGGGTAAATTTGGGCCAAATTTGTGCTTGCTTCGTATTTTAGCGCACTCTCAGGGCTGGCCCCAAAGAGCGTAAAATCCTCTGTTTGCATGTAAAACATGTAAGGGCTAGGGTTTTGGTCTTTTAAATAGTGGTAAGCGCTCAAAGGCTCTCTACACTCTAAATAAAAGCTCCTTGAGGGCACGGCTTGGAAAATCTCGCCCTTTTGGATTTGCTCTTGCAAAGCCAGCACGATTTTGGCAAAGTCCTCATCACTGCAATTTGTGCCTAAATCGCTGTTTTGCGGGCTCATCTTTGGGCTAAAGGGGGGGGGCGTGAGTGCGGCTAGGCTGTTGATCTCGGCTTGGATTTGTGCTTGTAAAGTGGGCTCAAAACAAGAACCAAAAATCTGCGTGCTCTTAGCTTGGTGGTCGATTAAAATTAAATTTTGTGCCACTAAAAAGATAAAATCGGGAGCGGTGTTGTCCTTTGCCTCTAGGTGTGGCAAGTCCTCAAACGCCCCAACAAACTCAAAGCCAAAATACCCCCCACAAAACAGCCCAAAAGCGGGTGTGTTAGGGGTATCCACGCTTTTAAACACCGCCCTTAAAGCATCTAGCGGGCTGGCCTTTTTAAGCTTGCTAAATTCATCGCTTAGACTCGTGTCTTTGACATAGTGCTTTGTTAAAACCCCTTGCTTGGGCTCTAGGCCTAAAACTTGGGCCATTTTGTCTAAAAGGGCCTGCCCATTGGCATTTAAAGCCTCTAGGCGCACCTGTGCATTTTGGCAAACAAGCCGCAAACACGCCTTGGCTAGAATGATGGATTTGGTGTGTTTTTTATTCTCCACCTGCGCGCTCTCTAATAAGAGCGTGTTAGCCCCCTGCACTTGGGCATAAAGGGCGAGCGGGTGGGGGATATAGGGGGCGCTTGTGTGTAGGCTTAACATGCCTTGCTGTTGTAGCTGGCTAGGGCTTTTTTAAAGATTTCTTCTGCCTGTGCTTTGTCGCCAAAGTCTTTGACTTTCACCCATTTTTCAGGCTCTAGGTCTTTGTAAGTTTCAAAAAAGTGTTTGATTTTTTCTAGCACAATGGGGGGCAAGTCGTGCAGATCTTTAATGTTGTCATAGCGCGGATCTATTTTGCTAAGAGGCAGGGCCAATAACTTCTCATCCAATCCGCCCTCATCCTCCATCACAAGCACCCCGATCAAGCGGCATTTAATGACACTGCCCGGCAACAAAGGGTCTTCGTTCAACACTAAAATGTCTGCGGGGTCGCCATCCTCGCTTAAAGTGTGGGGTACAAACCCGTAATTAGCCGGATAGACCATAGAGGGGTACATGATGCGATCGACCACAACCGCCCCGCTGTTCTTATCCACTTCGTATTTCACTTTAGACTGGTAGGGGATTTCAATCACGGCGTTTAAAGCCTCAGCCTCGCCCGCTTTAATTTTTGACAAGTCCATTTTTATCCTTTATGTGGGTTTTAATGTAGGCTTCAATGTCGGCAACAATGGCTTCAATGCTCCTTTCACCATTGATTTGTTGATGCACTTCTAGGGCTTTGTAAAACTCTACAATGCTCTCTAGGGGTTTTAAATACACTTGCATGCGGTTGTTAAAGACCTCGATGTTGTCATCATCTCCCCTTGAGCGGCCCAGCACCCTTTCGCGCGCCACAACCTCGCTCACATGCACTTCTACAACCCCCTTTAATTTCACCTCCTCTTGGGCTTTTAGCACCCGATCTAAAGCGTTCATCTGCTCCACACTGCGCGGATAGCCATCGATGATGATCACCTCTTTAGGGGCGTTTTTAATCGCCGTGATGATCGTGTCTATGACGATTTCTAAGGGCACTAACTCCCCTTTGCTGGTGAAACTGGCGATGAGCTGCCCCCTCTCGCTTTGTTTGGCAATCTCGGCCCTTAATAAATCCCCCGTGGAGTAATGCACCATACAATCGCTGTTGCGTTCGGCAATGAGTTGCGCGTCCGTGGTCTTGCCACTGCCCGGGGCCCCGATGATTAAAAATAACGCTTTCATGTCTGTCCTTTGATTAGTGTTTGGGATTTCTCAAGCGGATGTGCAATTCTCTTAGTTGCTCCTCACTAGCGGGGCTGGGGGCTTTACTTAAAAGGCAGGTCGCCTTTTGTGTTTTTGGAAAGGCGATCACATCGCGGATGCTGGGGGCTTTGGCTAAGAGCATGATGAGGCGATCAAAGCCCATAGCAAAACCTCCATGGGGAGGGGCACCATAGCGCAAAGCCTCGAGTAAAAAGCCAAATTTCTCTTGCGCCTCTTGCGCCCCAATCCCCAGAATTTCAAAGACTTTTTTTTGTATTTCTTCTTTGTGGATACGCAAACTCCCCCCTCCAAGCTCCACGCCGTTTAGCACAATGTCATAGGCGATCGATTGCGCTTCTTCAGGGTCGGCGCTGTCGATCTCTTTTGGCATCGTAAAGGGGTGGTGCATGGCGCTAAGTTTGCCCTCCACCCTCTCAAACATGGGAAAATCCACGACCCATAAAAAGTCAAAGGCATCGGGGTCAATTAAATTTAAATCATGCCCGAGTTTCAAGCGCAAGCGCCCCATATAATCTAAAACGATCGCCTTTTCACCCGCCCCAAAAAAGAGCAAATCCCCCTCTTTTGCGCCCGTGCGCTCTAGGAGTTCTTTTAAGGCGCTGGGCTCTAAAAACTTCACCAAAGGCCCCTTGGGCCCCTCTGCCTTCATTTGGATATAGGCCAAGCCCTTTGCCCCAAATTGGCGCACAAAAGCCTCCAGCTCGGCCAAATCTTTACGGCTTAAAAGCGTGTCGCCTTTTTCGACTTTGAGCGCCTTAAAGCGGTTGTGCTTGGGGTCACTGGCGATGGTTTTAAAAATCTCATTGCTAGAGTTGATGAACAAATCCCCCACTTCCACAAGGGGCATGTTAAAGCGCAAGTCCGGCTTGTCGCTGCCATAGCTCTCTGTGGCTTCTTTGTAGGTCATGTGCTTAAAAGGGGGGTTAATGTCAATGTCCATCGCTTTAAAGACGGCTTTTAGCAAGGTTTCGGCAACCTCCATGATGTCCTCTTGCGTACAAAAACTCATCTCCACATCGATTTGGGTAAATTCGGGCTGGCGGTCGGCGCGCAAATCCTCATCTCTAAAGCATTTAACAATCTGATAATAGCGATCCATCCCCGCCACCATAAGGATTTGTTTAAAAATTTGGGGGCTTTGGGGCAGGGCGAAAAACTGCCCATCGTGGATTCGGCTAGGGATTAAAAAGTCGCGTGCCCCCTCGGGCGTGGTTTTAGAGAGCATAGGCGTTTCAATCTCTAAAAAGTCTAGGCCATCTAAACAATCACGCACCGCCTTAGCGACTTTACTGCGCATTTTAAAAATGGCGTAAGACTTAGGCGCGCGCAAGTCTAAGAAGCGGTATTGCAAGCGCAAATCCTCATTCACGCTTGGATCGCCAATGGCAATGGGCGGGGTTAGGCTCTTGTTCTCAAGACGCAAATCCTCCAGCACCACTTCAATCGCCCCTGTGGCAAGTTTGGGGTTTTCTAGCCCCTCGCCTCTAGGGCGCACCACGCCCTCAATGATGAGCACATCCTCGTGCCTGATCAAAGCCGCTTGCGCGTAAGCCTTAGAAGTGGGGTCGCACACAAGCTGTATTAGCCCGCTTTTGTCGCGTAAATCGATGAAGATGACTCCTCCGTGATCGCGGTAGTTGTGGCACCATCCGCAGAGTTTCACCCGCTTTTTTACATCACACAGCCCGACCTCAGCACATAATTGTGTCCTCAACATATTTGCCCTTATTGTCTTAAATATTCTTGTAAAAGCTCTTGGATCTCATGGGGGTGCGACTTGATCACAAACCCATCGGCGTGCAGCGAATCGGCTAATTGCTTGTTCGACTCGCTGCTCATGGACGAATTGACAATCACGGGTAAATGTTTGGTCCTTGCATCCGCTTTAATGCGCTTTAACACTTCAAAGCCAGACACAACAGGCATTTCTAAATCCGTGATCACCGCTCCAACCTTGTCGATCATGTTTTCTGTAAAAAGCCGTTTCAACAAAGCATCCCCGTTGGGAAAAGCTTCGTATTTGAGCTTTAAACCTTCAATAATGCGCTCTAAATTGTGCATTGCCACTTGGGAGTCTTCAGCAATGAAGATCAATTTATCGCTCCTAATGGCATCCACAAATTGCTCTTTGAGTTGGTCCAACTCTTGCATGGTGGGGAAAGCTTCTACGAGCATGCGCTCCACATCTAGAATTTGGATCACCCTACTTTGTTCAAACCTTGTGATGGCACTCACCTTGCCCCCCGTGTTAAAACCCTGCTTATCGCCCACACTGATCTCCCCCCAACTCTTATGCACGATCCGCTTAATGGCAAAAATCCTAAGTCCCACGACACAGCCGGAAAACTCGCACACAATGACTAAGTTTTGATCGCTCTTGATAGACGCTTCGCTCAAATCCTTGTTAGGGTTGTTGGGATCAAAGTAGAGCCAACGATTCACATCGATTAAGGGGACAGACTCGCCCCTGATGGTCAGAAAGCCTAGCATGATGCTCTCATTGCCCCCCACCGTCTCAGTCACATCGCCTTCGTAGTGGATGATCTCGCGGATTTTAAAGATATTGATGCCATACAATTCGGCATCGTTGTTTTCATCGCTGCTCAAAGTGAAACACAAAAACTGCGCCTCGTTGTTGAGGTGTAAGGAAATGGTGCTGTCAATGTCGCTAATCAATCACGCCCCTTATCTTAAGCTCATTTAATCTAAAATCCGCACAAAACCCCATTATAGCAAAGACTGGCTAATGATCCAAACTTTACAAGACTACCACCGCTTGGTTGAAAAACTTTGCACTTTAGCCCACCATTACTATGTGTTGGCTAGCCCCCTAGTGAGCGATGAGATTTACGATCAACTCTACCGCGAAGCCCTAGCCTATGAAGAGGCGCACCCCGCCGACATTTTAGCCCACTCGCCCACCCAACGCGTGGGCGGCGAAGTTGTGCCCTTTTTGCCCAAACAAGAGCATAAGGTGCGTATGTGGAGCTTAGACAATGTCTTTAATTTCAAAGAGTTGCAAGAGTGGCTCAAACGCCTAAGCGACTTTGCCAAAGCCCCTCTAGAGTCCTTCATCTGCTCACCCAAACTAGACGGGGCATCGCTCAATCTCTACTACGAAAACGGGCAATTAGTGAGCGCGAGCATGCGCGGCAATGGCGTGGTGGGCGAGCTCGTTACCCACAACGCCAAAACGATCCGCTCCATCCCCTTAAAAATCCCCTACACCAAGCCCATTGAAATTAGGGGCGAAGTGGTCTTATTAAAAGAAGACTTTAAAGCCTTAAACGCCCAAAGACTGGCGCAAAATTTAGCCCCCTTTGCCAACGCTCGCAATGCCAGCGTAGGCAGCTTGCGCCAGCTAAACTCCAGTGTAACCGCCCAAAGAAAGCTCACCTTTTATCCATGGGGGCTGGGGCTTTGTCCGCGCGCATTTAACAGCTTGCAAAAAGCCATGCAAGAGGTGCAAGAGTGGGGGTTTTTAAGTTTAAATTTTGTGGCGTGCAGCAGTGCTGAAGAGATACAAAACACTTTTGAGTCTTTTTGTGCTAGCCGTGCTAGTGCTCCCTATGAGGCCGATGGCATGGTTGCCATGCTCGACAATCTAGCCTTACAAAATGCGCTGGGTTTTACCATTAAAGCCCCCCGTTTTGCGATTGCCTATAAATTCGCCACTGCCGAAAAATGCACCAAACTTTTAAAGGTCATCAACCAAGTGGGGCGCAGCGGGGCAATCACCCCCGTGGGCGTTTTAGAGCCCGTGTCCGTGCAAGGAGCGTTGGTGTCTCGTGCCACCCTAGACAATTACACCCAAATACAGCAACAAGACCTACAGATCAACGACATTGTGGTTGTGGTGCGCAGTGGCGATGTGATTCCTAAAATTTTACGCGCCTTAAAAGAGTTGAGAGACCACACCCAAAAGAAAATCACCCCCCCCACCCATTGCCCCAGCTGTGCCACCGCCTTGCAAGCCCAAGCTTTAAATGTCTGCCCCGCCTGCAATTTAGCCTTGCTTCTTAAGAACAAGCCCAACTTTTGCCCTAAATGTGTGCGCTTCTTTCAAAAGCCCACCCACTGCCCCGCCTGTGCCTCCCCCTTAAGCTCCCAACAGCAAAAATGCCCCAAGTGCGCTTATAAGGTCGGTTTGCCGCGTGCGTGTTTGGAGTGTGGGGGAGATTTAATTTACCAAGAGTTTTGTTACCGCTGTAACTTAGACTTAAGAGAGCGCGCAAGGGGGTTGGTCTGCCCCAACACAAGTTGCCCGGCGCGGGTGCAAGAGGGCATTGTGTATTTTGCATCTAAGCAAGGACTAGAGATTAAAGGGCTGGGTGATAAAGTCGTGGCACAACTCTTGCGAGTGGAGCTAATCAAGGGCGTGGCGGATTTATACACTTTAAAAAAGCAAGACTTATTGACCCTAGAGGGCTGGCAAGAAAAAAGGGCGGATAATTTGATAAGGGCCATTGAAAACACCAAGCACGCCCCCCTTTGGCGCTTTCTCTGTGCGCTAGGCATCGAGCATGTCGGCAAGGGGGCGAGCCAAGTTTTATCTAACGCCTTTGGTCTGCAAGTCTTTAACGCCACACAAGCGCAAATCACCAAGCTTAAGGGCTTTGGGAGCGTGGAGGGGCAAAGCAAAATCGCCAGCTCTTTTGTGGGCTACTTGCAAGAAAATAAAACCCTCATTGAAACGCTTTTAGGCCACATCGCGCCCACTGCGCCTCACATTAAAGAGCCAAGCGTAGGCGGGTTTTTTGCGGGTAAAAATGTGGTGCTGACAGGGGCTTTAAGCCAACCAAGAGCCAGGATTTGCACGCAATTAGAACAGCAAGGCGCGCACATACAAACGAGCGTAAACAAACAAACAGATTACTTAATTTGCGGCGAAAACCCCGGCTCAAAGCTAGAGAAAGCCAAGAGCCAAGGGGTGCAAATTTTAGATGAAAAGGCGCTTTTCAAGCACCTTAAAAACGCCTAGCAGGCTTTAAGCGGCTTAGTGCGCGCAACCGCACCCGCCCCCGCAACATTTTTTCGCGTGGGCTTGGCCTTTGAGCACTTCTTGCTCGGAAGCTTCTCTAAGCCCTAAGAGCGTGAATTGAAAACTCAATTCTTTGCCCGCTAAGGGGTGGTTGTAGTCAATCATCACCATGCGCTCGCTAAAGTCTTTTACGCTCACTTGCACGCTCTCTTGGTTTTCGCCCTGCCCAAATAAGGTCATGCCCTTTTTAAGCTCAATGCCTTCAAATTGGTCTCTGGGTACTTCTTGTAGATAGTCGGTGCGGTACTCGCCATAGGCATCTTGGGGGGGGATGATGATGTTTAGGGTTTGGCCTACTTGTGCCTGTTGTACCGCCTTTTCAAGCCCGACAATCACCTGACCTGCTCCCATTAAAAACTCTAGGGGCTTTTGGCCTATATTGGAGTCTAAGACTTCTTGGGTGGCGTGATCGCGCACTTCATATTCAATGATCGCAACTTGGTTTTGCATGTTTGTCCTTTCTAGTGGGTTGGGGGGTTATTTTAGCGTTTTTTTGGGCTTTTGCTCCAAAAGATTTTTAGCCTTTTTGCCTTGTTCGCTCTCAGGGTAGAGGTTAGCGACTGATTGCAAGAATTTTTTATAATTTGGCACATCTTTGAGGTGCTTAAATGCCAGTGCAGTGTGGTAGAGCAAAGTGGGCATGTAACTTGCCTTGTCGTCTAACATGGCGCTTTTTTTAAAGGAGGCGATGGCGGGTTGGTAGGCTTTATTAAAGTAGGCCGACTCGCCTGCCATGTAGTTGGTGTAAGCGGGCTTAAAAGGCAGGCTAGCTAGCCACACAAAGCGGGCTTGGGCTTCTTTATAGCGTTTTTGCTTAAAGAGCGTGTGCGCCTCTTGTTCTGTGGCTTGCTTTTGCGTCGGGTCTTTGCTAAAGCTGGCTTCTTTCTTGGCTTGCAGCATTTGGGCTTGTAGGGCGGCGAGCTCTCTTAGTTTTTGGTTGTTGGCGTTGGCTTGGGTGTCTATGGATTTTTGAAGATTTTGTAGTTTAGCGGCAAAGTCGGTACGCATGTTTTCTAATAACTTTTGGGTTTCAGTGCTCTTTTTCTCAAAGTTGGCCAAAGACTCTTGGTTAGTTTGGATTTGGGCTTTTAGCGTGTCGATGAGCGCGGCTTGTTGTTTGATTAAATCCGCCTGCATCTCTTGGGTGTTTTTTAAGGCTTTGAGGTTGTCGCCGTGGGTGGCTAGAGTGTCTGTGGCTTCTTTAAGTTTTAGCCCCTGCCCCTCCACGAGGCTTTTTAACCCCTCTTGCCCTTGCAATAGGCTGTCTGTCTGCCCTTTGAGTGTGGCTAAGATGTCACCTAGATTCTTATTGCTGTTCTTTAAGGTTTTTAATTCTTGCTTGGTCGCCCCACTTTGTAGCTCAAAGGCCGAGGGCTCGGCGCACAAGAGCCCGCCTAAGAGCAAACCTAAAAGACGCACTAATCCACGACCTTAATATCCACACGGCGGTTTTTGCGGTAGCACTCTTTGGTTTTTTCTTGACAAATGGGTTTGGTTTCCCCAAAACTCACCACTTTAATGTCGTCTGCACTAATGCCCTTAACAGTTAAAACATCTTTCACACTAAGGCCGCGTTTGTTGCCGAGCGCAAAATTGTATTCACCTGTGCCAAATTCATCGGTGTTGCCCTCTAAAAGCACTTTCATGCCATACTCTTGCACTTTCTTGGCGGCTTCATCGATTGCGCTTTGCATGTCTTCACGCACATTGTATTTATCAAAGTCAAAATACACCTGCCCAACAATCGTGCCGCTCTCTACATGGGGTTTTGGTTTTTCTACGGGCTTGGTTTGGACCTCTTCTTTGGGCACGGTGTGCTCCTCAGGTTTGGGCGCAGGCTCGGGGGCTGCTTGCTGGGCTTGGGGGGCTGGTTTTGGCTCTGGAGCTGCTTCATCTTGGTGGCTACCCGCACACCCTGTTATCAACGCACATGCCAAAACAGCACCGGCTAAAAACCACTTATTCATAAAACTCCTTCGTGTTAGATAGAATAAACAAAACAAAGCTCGATTATACACCCAAGTCTTTTAATAAGACTTAAATGCCTCTTTTAACGAGACTTAAACGGCTACCAATCGAAGGATTGGATATTGATATTTTCTAGGGGAAACAAGTAACTTTGGTTGTTTTCTAGCAAAATCACGCCCAAAGCGTTTTGTGCGGCCGCCCTTTTTAAAAACATCACCGCTTTGCCGTCCTTAGAAAATCTAGGCATTTGATTCACTCCGCTGGCGGTTAAACGGCGGACATAGTCGCCCTTAAGGTTGATCAGATACAAATTAAAGGGGCTTTGCCCGTTCGCATCCCTCTCTTCGCGACTCACATAGACCAAGTAATCCCCAAAAGAGGCGACCGAGTCGTTGTTTCTGGAGTAAAAGACCACTTGCTCTACGGGCGCGTCTAGCTTAAGTTTTTTCAAGTAGATATTAGGATAACCCGAGCGATCTGAGACAAAGACCATCGCCTTTTCATCTTCAACAAAGTTACCCAAGACATCGATCCCGCTGTAAGAAGTGAGTTGCTTTAATTCTTTCTCTTGGGTGTTATAAAGGTAGATGTCGGTTTGTCCTTTGGGGGCTAAAGAGAGCAATAATTTACGTCCATCTGCACTCACGCTAGACACGGCCGCCATGCCCTGACTTTGCGTGATCACCGCGCTTTCCCCTGTGCGGACATTGTATTTAATGATGGTGGGTTGGCGCAAATATTGGGTGTAGTAAATCGCACTCTGCTGGGCATCGGCCCATTTGGGGAAAACATTTAGTAGGTTATTTTTAATGATCTCCTGCTGGTAGGTTAGGGTGTAATCGGCAACCACGATGCTTGTCACCCCGGGGGATAAGAATTTAGAAAAGACCACCATGCGTGCCATCCAATCAATGGGGGCCGCCTTAGTTAAACGATTCGCGTCTATGGCAATTTTATGCGCGATGAAGGGGTAAAGCTCTTTGGTGTTGAATTGGTAGTCTTTATTGCTCTGCACTTCTTTGGTGTTGGCGTTGTAAAGCTGGGCGTTGATGATGCTAGGCTGGCTCTTTTGTAATTGAACCACAAGTTGCGCCCCCTGCGCGTTGGGCACATTGGCCCCCAAAGCGTCAAAATGCCCACTCACCTTTAAATCCGCCACCAATAAATCCGCGATCTTTTTTAAATAGGGGTCGGTGCCTGTATAAGTTACAAGGACTTTAGGCAACTTCTCAATGGTTTTGACAATGTCTAGGGTCGCATCCGCTGCCCTTAAAAGCCCTAAGCTTAAGGCTAAAAAAAGCCACACAATCCGCATCATTCGTCCTTTGTTTTAAAATTAACTTTTAAAGTGATGGCGCGCCCCTGTGGATATGGGGGGAATTTTTGCTGTTGCAGGCGCAACAATAGGCTTTCTATTTGTTGGTTATATTCTCTAAAGGGGGAGAAATCCACCACGCTAAAGCGCATCTGCCCGCTGGGGTAAATGGTGATGAGCGCGCCCACCAAGGCTTTTTGGTCAAAATTTAACTTCCACTGGGAGTATAAAATTTGATAAATGGCGGCAAACCACGCTTTGTCCTGCGCTAAGGTGTTTTTCTCCTCTTTGGGGATTTGCACCTCCATTTTTTTGGCTTGTAAGGATTTAAGACCATTGCCCAGCTCTGCTAGGCTATCTTGCAAATCTTTAAAAGCATGCGCGTCTAGCTTGTTAAACTGGATATTGCGCAACAACTCTCGGGCTTTTTGTAAGTCTTTAGCCTCTTGTGGGTTGGTTTCAGGGGCTTGTTTGTCAGGGATGGCGCTAAACATGTCTTTGACTCCTAGCCCACTTTCAAAGGGGTTAAGGTTTGAGGGGGGCGGATTGTCGATCAAATCCACCTCTATGGGGGGGATGGCTAGGGGAGGGATGTTTTCAGCGGGTTTAAAGAGCAACAAACTTAAAAGCAAGCCATAGCACACAAGGGCGAGCAAGCCCGAGCCAAAGAAAAGACCTGTTTGCATTAGGCGCTGGTGACTAGAGAAACCTTGTAAAACCCCGCTTCTCTAATGCCCTTGAGAAGATAAATGATTTTGTCATAAGTCAAGCGTTTGTCTGCCCGCACATGCACGGCCATGCTCTTGTCAAGCTCTCTAGCCAACGCGTGAAAAGAGTCGGCAAAATTGGCGAGTGAATAAGTGTACTCATTGACATAAATTTTGCCCGTTACATCCATACGCACTTCTAAAAATTGACTCTTGGGCGCACGGGCACTTTTAGAGCCGTGCGGGAGTTGGATATTTTCTTTATAGGTGATGGTGGGCGTGGTGACCATCAAGATCGCCAAGAGCACCAACATAATATCCACTAAGGGGGTGATGTTGAGTTCGGGTTTGTCGGCATCCCAAACTTCAAAATCCATCATTCTCCCTTGCCATTAAAAAATCGATTTGCATTTGGGCGTAAGTGGAGAGGTCATAGACCTTACGCTTTAAGATCAAAAAGAAAGAGTAGGCGGGGATGGCGGTTAAAATCCCCCCTGCTGTGGCGACCAAAGCTTTAGAAATCACGGGGGCGATCACATCAAAGCTCACTTGTCCGCCCGCGCCTAAGTGCCCAAAGGTCTCTAAAATCTCCACCACCGTGCCAAAGAGCCCCACAAAGGGAGCGGTGCTAGCGATGATGCTTAAGATCACAAGTCCGGTGGTGTTTTCCTTCAAAAGTTGGTTCTTCCACATGGCAAGCCACTCTTTTGTGGGCTTTTCTGGAGCCCCTTGCAAGGACATGCCTTTTAAGCGTAAATCCTTGCGCGCGCCTGCCATGATCGCCTCCAACGCTTGCTGTTCTTTTAAGACACTGCCCTTAATGCAGATGTATTTATAAAAGAAGACCCAAAGGGTCAAAATTAAATACAAAGAGAGCAAGCCGAGCACAAACAAGGGGATAAACCCACTTGTCGCCAAGAAGTTTTGGATCGCCGCCACGGCTACCTCAAACCATGCGCTTCAATGCGCGCGATTACGCTAGAGATGGCAAGGCGATCTGAGCTGGCATCTTCTAAAAGTTTTTTAGCCGCATACACGGTGTCGTCGCCCTTAATGAACACGGCCCCATCGGCCAAAATATCCACGCTGTTGCTGCGCACCTCCACATAGCCCCAACTGATGGCAATCAGGCTCACTTGCCCCTCTCTTATGATCTCAATCACCCCACTTTTAAGCAGGGAAACCATATTGCTATGCCCCTTTAACACCCCAAATTCCCCCTCGGCTCCGGGCAAGGTGACCCGATCCACTTGCCCCGAAAAGATCAAGCCCTGCGGGACAACAATGCTCACTGCTAAATCCATTTGCAATCCTTAAGACGCGTTTTTCTTGCCCTCAGTTTTCATTTTCTCGTATTTTTCCACGACCTCTTGGATGTTGCCGACCATATAAAAAGCGTTTTCGGGGATTTCGTCATATTTGCCCTCTAAAATCCCAGCAAAGCCTTCTAAGGTTTCTTTAAGGGTAACATACTTGCCCGGGCTGCCGGTGAAAACCTCTGCCACAAAGAAGGGTTGGGATAGGAACTTTTCTACTTTACGGGCGCGCTCTACGATTTTTTTATCTTCCTCAGAGAGCTCGTCCATCCCTAAAATCGCGATGATGTCTTGCAAGTCTTTATATTTTTGCAAAATTTGTTGAATCCCGGTCGCCACGCGGTAGTGTTCATCCCCGATCACTTGTGGGTCTAGAATGCGCGAAGTCGAGTCGAGCGGATCGACTGCGGGGTAAATCCCCTTTTCGGCAATTTTGCGGTTCAACACTGTGGTCGCGTCCAAGTGGGCGAACACAGAAGCGGGGGCGGGGTCGGTGAGGTCGTCTGCGGGCACATACACGGCTTGCACGGAGGTGATAGAGCCGTTTTTTGTAGAAGTGATGCGCTCTTGCAACTTGCCCATTTCGCTCGCCAAAGTGGGCTGGTAACCCACGGCTGAGGGGATACGCCCCAAAAGCGCGGACATTTCCGCCCCCGATTGGGCGTATCTAAAGATATTGTCGATGAACATGAGAATGTCCAAGCCCTTTTCGTCCCTAAAATACTCTGCCATGGTAAGCCCTGTAAAGGCGATGCGGTTTCTTGCCCCCGGGGGCTCGTTCATTTGCCCATAACATAGGGCGACTTTATCCAAAACGCCCCCCTCTTTCATTTCGTGATAAAGGTCATTACCCTCTCTAGTGCGCTCGCCCACACCGGCAAAGACAGAGTAACCGCTGTGCTTGTAAGCCACATTGTGGATAAGCTCCATGATGATCACGGTTTTACCCACACCCGCACCCCCAAAGAGCCCGACTTTACCGCCCTTAGAATAGGGGGCGAGTAAATCCACGACTTTAATCCCCGTTTCAAACATTTCGGTCTTGGTGCTTTGTTGCTCGAAGGCGGGAGCGTGGCGATGGATGGGCCATTTTTGGGTGTTTTCCTCTAGGGGGGGTTGGTTGTCGATGGGCTCGCCGATCACATTGAAAATGCGCCCCAGCACGCCCTCACCTACGGGCACTTCGATCATGTTGCCCCGCGCCACGACCTTTTGCCCTCTGGTTAAGCCCTCTGTCATGTCCATTGCAATGGTGCGGACCCGGTTGTCGCCCAAATGCGCGGCGACTTCGAGCACAAGGTGCTTTTCCTCCCCGTCAAAGTCATAACGCACATCTAGGGCTTCGTAAATGGCGGGCAAGTAGTCTTTAAAATCCACATCCACCACAGGCCCCATGACCTGAATGATTTTACCTTCCATAATTCTCCTTTATTTGATCGCTTCCACGCCAGCGTTGATCTCCACAAGCTCGGTGGTGATCGCCTCTTGGCGGGCCTTGTTGTAAGAAATGGTGAGACTGCGCACCAAATCCGCCGCGTTGTTCGTGGCGGTGTCCATCGCTTGCATCCGCGCGCTGTGCTCGGCGGCAAGCGAGTCGAGCAGGGCGTAATACATGTTAAAGTGTATGAATTTGCGTGCCAAAGAGTCTAAAATTACGCCCTCTTCATCGTCTGGCTCAACCATGATCCCCTCGCTCTCTGTTTGGACCTCTTTAAGCTGGGCGCTAAAATCTATGGGCAAGATGGTTTGTACTTTGATCTCTTGGGAGATCATGTTTTTAAAGCCATTATGCACGATGATCACGCTGTCGGTCAAGCCGTCTAAATAGTCTTGCACCGCTCTATCAATAAAAGCGGTGGCTTTATCAGCGTCTGGCGATGAGCTTAGATCAATGGCCTTGTCTAAAAGATCGACTCCATTGTAGGTGAAATAGGCGATGCCCTTTTTGCCCACACCTCTTAAACGCACCTTGACATTCTTAGTTTTGTAGCGGTTGATGAGGCGCACCACCTCTTTAATGGTGGTGGTGTTAAACCCCCCACAAAGCCCCTTGTCCGCCGTAACAAAGATGATGTCGATCTTTTGCACTTCGGGCTGTTCGAGCTTTAAGAAATACTGACTCTCAATGCTCTTAAGCCCCCTTGTTTTGATTTTGGCGCAAATGTCGGCAAAGACTTCGTTGAGCTTGGTCGCAAAAACCTTTGAGCGGCGTGCTACTTCTTCAGTTTTTTTGAGCTTAGACGTGGAGACGAGCTTCATAGCCCTAGTGGTTTTTTGCGTGTTTTTGACACTGGCGATTTTCTTTCTAATGTCCTTTAAATTGCCGCCCATGCCCTGCCCCTAGAGAGAAAAGCCTAGCTTAAATTCTTCAATGACACTTTTAAGCATGGATTCTAAATCCTTGTCAAGGGCTTTTTTTGTGCGGATGTCCTCTAGGATATTAGGATATTTAGACTCCAAGAAAGGATAAAGACTAGATTCAAAATCCACGACTTTTTTTGCCGGGATGTCGTCTAAAAAGCCCTTAACCCCCGTGTAAATCATCACAATTTGTTTTTCAATGGGTAGGGGCGAATAGGGGGGTTGTTTCAACACTTCCACCATGCGCTGTCCCCTCTCTAGCTGTTTGCGGCTGGCCTCGTCTAAGTCGCTGGCAAATTGTGAGAAAGCTTGCAATTCGCGATATTGCGCGAGGTCTAGGCGCAAAGTGCCGGCAACTTGTTTCGTGCCCTTAATTTGTGCCGCCCCACCCACACGAGATACAGACAAGCCAACATTGATTGCCGGGCGGATACCGGAGTAAAAAAGGTCGGTTTCTAAGAAAATTTGTCCGTCCGTGATGGAGATCACATTGGTGGGGATGTAGGCGGACACATCGCCGGCTTGGGTTTCAATGATGGGCAGTGCTGTGAGCGACCCGGCCCCCTTGTCATCGCTCATTTTAGCGGCGCGCTCTAGCAATCTAGAGTGGATGTAAAACACATCGCCGGGGAAGGCCTCACGCCCGGGGGGACGGCGCAAAATCAAGGAGATCTCGCGATAAGCCACGGCGTGCTTACTCAAGTCGTCATAAATGATCAAAGCGTGCCGCCCTTGATCTCTAAAATATTCCCCGATGGTAACACCGGCATAAGGGGCGAGGTATTGCATGGCAGGCGAGTCGGAAGCGGGGGCATTGACCACCACGCTGTACTCCATCGCGCCGTATTCCTCTAATTTACGCACCACTTGGGCGACGGTGGATTCTTTTTGCCCGATCGCCACATAGATACAGATCACATTTTGGTCTTTTTGGTTGATGATCGTGTCGATCGCCACGGTCGTTTTACCGGTTTGTTTGTCCCCGATGATGAGCTCCCTTTGCCCGCGTCCGATGGGCACGAGCGCATCGATGGCTTTAATGCCCGTTTGCAAAGGTTCATGCACGGATTTGCGATCCATAATCCCCGGGGCTTTCTGCTCCACGAATCTAAAGGTGTCCGCCTCAATCGCCCCCCGCCCGTCAATGGGCTCGCCCAAAGTGTTGATGACCCTCCCCACCACAGCATCGCCTACGGGCACTTTCATCAGTTGTTTGGTGCGTTTGACCGAAGTGCCCTCTTTAATGTCTTTGCCCCCACCCAGCACAATCACCCCAATACAGCCCTCCTCAAGGTTGGAGGCAAGCCCTCGATCGCCTGTATCAAACTCCACGACCTCATAAGACATCACATCTTTGAGCCCATAGACTTTTGCCACACCATCGGCGTAGGCGATCACGCGCCCCACTTGGGTGATGTTGATGTCTGGGGTAAAATTCTCAATCCGCTCTTTGATAATGGTACTGATTTCTTCGGCTTTTAATTTTAACAATCTGTCTCCTTTGTGTTTTACACCGCTTGCATGATGTGCTGTTTAAGTTGGTTAAAATAGTTTTCTTTGTAAAAGGCGATCTCCACCTCCAAATCGGGGATGATCAAGCGCATGCCCTCTTTGTTTTGGTGCAAGGCTTTGAGTTTGAGCGAAATATTAAAATGCGCGGAAGCCTTGCTGGCAAGCTGTTGTACCTGCTCTAAAGAAATCTCTTGGTTGCTGTAAAGATAGCCCTGATAGATGTTTTCCTCTCTTTGGGCTTGTGTTTTTAGCGTGTTATAAATGAGAGGCAAGAGATTCAAGCGTTTATGCAAGACCAATAAGCGGATTAAATTATGCAACTTGTCCTCTTTGCACTCTAAAAAACTCTCTAAAATCTCTTGTTTGAGGCTATCGGGGTAATGAGGCGAGGAGATCACTTCTAAAAAATCAGGGTGGTTATAAAGGGCGCAAAGGGCTTCTAGGGCCTCCATCGCTTGGGCGAGCTCCTGCGGGTTTAGGGCCTGTCTTAAAGCTTGGGTGTATTTGTTGGCGATCAACTCTATCATTTAGCGACTTTTTGGTGGATTAGATGCATGTAAGTGGGGGTAGCAAACTCGGCCTTAGCTCCCTCAAAGAGATCGCCCAGCACTTCGGCGATCGCCTCTTGTTGCACGCGCTCGCTCTCTTTTTCCTGATTAATTTGGTGGTTTCTAATCAGTTTCTCAATGGCGGTTTTAGATTGCTGGTCGGACTTTTGGGTGAGCAAATACGCCTCCTGTTTGGCGTTAGAAACGATTTGGCTGGCCTGTTGCTTGGCCTCTTCAAGCGCTCTTAAAGCCTGTTCTTTTTCCTCTTTGGCGGCTTGGCGCTCCTCTTGGAGTTGTTCTAGGCTTTTAGAAATTTTCGCCCGCCTTGTGGCTAGGATATTCTTAAAGGTGTTGGCGGTGCAGTACCACAAAATCCCCATAAACAAAAGGAAATTGAGGATCCGCATCACAATGTCTGTATGCCCCAAAGGCGCGGCCACCGCCACACCCCCAAAAACCATAACCCCGAGCAAAACGCGCTGTAACAAAACTAACCTTAAATTTGAGATATTTTAAGTTTTAACAAAGCCTCTAAAGCGGGCAAATCACGGGCTAATTCTAGTTTCAAATTACTTTTACTTTCCTTTAATGCGATGCGGGCCTGCTCGGCTTGTTTTTCTAGCTCCTCTTCCTTTTGCGCCACGACCGATTCGTAATTGGCCCTTGCGTTGTGAAGCGCATCTTGCAAGATTTTATCCGCCTGTGCGCGGGCATCGTTAAGAATATTTTGGGCCTCTTGTCGGTGGGCGGCCACTTCTTGGTGGAGCTGCTCGATGTTGCGCTTGTCTTTTGTAATCGACTCTTCGCGCTTATCCATATAGTCTAACAGGGGGCGATACACCTGCAAATTGAGCAAGACTAATAGGGCAATAAACGATACAAAAACCACGGCCATCAAATAGACATTGATCGAAATGCTCATGCGCTAAATCCTCTTGGTTGTAAAAAGCCCTTATCCTAGCACATTTAAGCTTGTAGGTGGCTTTAGCGGTTAGAGTAATAAACTTGCCCCGCAATCTCAAGCCCGCCATCTGGGCGCATTTTAGCGCAAGAGAGCGGGATCAACCCGCTGGGGTGCTTAAAAAATTGTTTGGTGTGGGTGCGCTCAAAGTCTCGTGTGTAGTTTTGAAAAACATCCGCCCAAGTCGGGGCGTTTTGCACCTGTGCCAAGAAAGTTTGCAACACCTCCTTAGCGCACACAGACAAAGCGGCGTGTTGGTGCGCGCGGATATTTAAGCCGATGCCACAAATGACTATGTCTTTATGAATTTGGCTCATCACCCCGCCCACCTTCGCCTCTTTGACATATAGATCATTGGGCCACTTGAGCCACACCTCTTTTTGCCCCAACGCATGCAAGGTTTGCTTAAAGAGATAGCCAAAGTATAGACTAAAACTTTGTTGAGGCGTGTTGCGATCCATCAAGAGCGCAAACGAGAAAGTCAAAGCCTCATCCACGCTCTCCCACACTTGCCCGCGGCTACCCACGCCCGCACTTTGCGCTTTGGCCCACACGCAAATGGGGGGCTTTAGCCGCGCGTTTTTAATCTGCTCGACTAGATAGATTTGCGTGGAGGGTAAGCTTGCAAACTCTAAAACTTGCATTAGCTTAAAATGTCCCCCACTTTTAGGCGTTTGCCACTGAGATACGCCTTTGCCCCGACCTTTTGTTTGCCCGGGGCTTGCAGTTGGGCAATTCTCAAAACGCCCTTAGCGCACCCAACGAGCACCCCCTCGCCATCTAGGGTTAAAATCTCGCCCTCTAGGCGTTGCTCCTCTGTGCTTAAAAGCTCTAGGCCAAAGAGTTTTAGCCCGCTTGGCAAAAACACCCCGGGCCATGGGTAGTAGGCCAAGAATTTTAAATACACTTGGCGGGCATCGCTAAAGTCTATGAGCCCATCGGCCTTGCTGATTTTCTTACAATAAGTGGCTTGGCTGTGATCTTGGGGGGTGGGGGTGGTGTCCTTGAAATTTTTAAGTACGCTCACCATAAGCTTGGCCCCCAAGAGGGCTAGCCTTGCGCCTAAATCTTGTAAATTATAATCTCTGTCCTTTTCAAAAGAAGCCACACCTAAAATGCCGCCCTCATCCATTTTGGCGTTCATTAAAATCACGCTCACACCAAAGGTTTTTAAGTCGTGCAAAATCATTTCTTGCATGGGGCTTGCTCCCCTAAACTGGGGTAAGATCGAGCCGTGTAAGTTTAAACAAGGCGCAAGGTCTAGCAAAGCTTGGGGTAAAATCTTGCCATAAGCCACAACCACGATCATTTGTGGGTTTAACTTGGCGATGGCTTGCAAGGCCTCTTCATCGATTTTGGCAGGCTCTAAAATGGGGATATGCGGGTGGTTTTCTAAAATAAAGCTCTTGGTTGCGCTGTCTTTAGGGGTATAATGTCTGCCAAAGGGTTTGCTAGGCTGGGTTACAAGCCCAACAATCTTAAAGTCCTCTAAGATGAGTTGTTGCAACACCACACGGGCAAATACAGGCGTTCCCATGAACAAAACACGCATTTTTAAAACTTAAAGGTGGTTTAAAGCCCCTTCTCAGATGGCTAAGGCACACAAGATATTCAGCTGCTCTGCTGTGTTCCCACCCTGAAGCGTTGTCTAAAAACCCCGTTGCATAGGTCTAAGAAAAGGCAAACCAAATTATCTTATAGGTTTGCTTACATTTTGATAAAATGACTAAAAGGTTTAAGGGTGTCGATGAAGAAAATTTATATATGGGTTTTTGTGGCTGTTGTAGTGGGTTTGCTGGTGGGTTGTACGGGCAATCGCGAGCAATTTCAACGCTTTGATCAGATTTATTACAACGGCGCGCAATTTTCAAACGCCTATCTATTTTCTAAAAAGATGGCGAAAAAGGATCACAGCAACGCCTTATTGTGGGATTTACAACAGGGCATGAGCGCGTTGATGGCCGGGCAATACTCCAAATCCATCAAAGCCCTAGATGTGGCCGAGTTGCGCTACGATCACCACCACAACCTCTTTAGTCGGTCTTTGGGCAATGTGGGGGCGGTGTTGGTAAATGACAATGTCAGGGCTTATACGGGCAATATTTATGAGGGTGTTTTTCTTAATTATTATAAAGCAATTGATTATCTCTTGATGGGCGATGCTAAAGACGCGCGGGTGGAGTTTAACCGCGCCAACGATCGCCAAAGACGGGCTAAAGAATTTTACAATAAAGAGATTCGCAAGGCGATTGAAAAAATGCAACAACAAGGCTCCAGACACCTCAATGCCGAGCAATCCAACGACCAAGTGCAAGAAATCCTAAACAATGAATATTCTAATTTAAATGATTTCTACGCCTACAACGACCTCATCAACCCCGTGGTGTCCTACCTTTCAGGGCTGTTTTTTGTGGAAAACAACGACTTGAATAAGGGGTTAGACTACCTTAAAGAAGCCTATGGCATCAGCCACTCCACCACCATAGGTGAGGATTTAATCTTTTTCAACAACCCCACGAGCGCCCACTTCACTTGGGTTTTTATTGAAGATGGCAAGCAGGCGACAAAGCAGGAATTTAAAATCAACATCCCATTGCCCTTGCCTAATGGGATTTACGATGCGAGTTTAGCCCTCCCGCAACTCAAAGATGGCACAGACTTTAGAAACTCTTTTAGCGTGCAAATAGGGCAGAAACATCAAAAATTTGAAAACTTATTGCTCTTGGACGCGCTCATCGCCAGCGAGTTTAAAAAGCAACTGCCCTACATCCTCACAAGGGCGATCACCTCCACCGCCATTAAAGTGGGGCTTGAAGCCGTGTCTAACCAGTACTTGGGCGTGCTTGGGGGGTTGTTTTCCTCCATTTATGCGGCAGCCAGCACCTCTGCTGACATCCGCTCTCCTACGATCTTTCCTCACAAGTTTTACATTTTGCGCCTCAAAAACACCTACAAGCAACCCATCCACATTTTAGCCGATGGACAAGAAATTTTTAACTTTAAGTTTGTGTCTTGCCAAATAAGCACCCCCGCAGTAGGGGCCAAAGCCTTTTGCGCTAACCAAGACCATGTCTTATACATCCGCAGTTTTGAAAACTATGGACATGTGTGGGATTTGTGGTAAATTGTCTATCTTGTGTTAAAATGGGCTTTTTTACTAAGGAGTTTGGATGCTTTTGAAAAAATCGTGGATTTTATTAAGCTTGCCCTTACTGTTACAGGCCGTGCCCCACTGGTATGAGAAAACCCCCGATAAACCCCAGTTTTTCTATGGGAGCGGGGCAGGCGACGACAAAGAATCTGCCAAAGAAAAGGCGTTAAATGATTTAGCCAGCAACATCTCGGTGCATGTGTCCTCACTGACCACCAGCACCACCACGAGAAATAACAGTAGGCTAGACAAGAAAGCCAGCCAAAACATTAAATTGGTGGTCGATTCGATTAAATTTGTCCATGTCGAGACAGACAAGCAAGAGTGCCATAGGGACAAGTGCTACACCCGTGTGCGCATGGATAAAAACATGTTCTTAAATCTGCTCTCCAAGCGCTACGCCGACCTTTACAACACTCTAAGCCCTTTTAAACCCGCCCAAGGGTGCCACGGGATTTTCATTAAAGAAAAACAGCAGATCCAAAGCCTCTTAGACAAAATGACCCCCCTGCAAGAGATTTTAAGCGCTTATGGGCGGGCCTCAGCCCCCCTCACCTCGTATAAAGAGCTCATTAAAGCCAATAGCCCCAAACCCAAAGCGCAGATCGTTTTTGCCAATGGGTCAGACGCTGAGGTGGTCGATGCACTCACGGGGCAGTATGCGCGCTTTGTGGATCAAACCACCGCCCCGGGCTTTTACACCATCAACAATAAAATTTTTACCAGCGAAGGTGGGGGGCAGTTTCACATTGGGCTTGACATCAATATTAAAAACTGCCAAGGAGACATCATTTACTCCAAGCACCTAAACGCCGACCAGAGCACTCGTGGGGACGCGATTGAGCGCATCAAGGCGCAAGCGTTCAAACAAATGCGCAATTACCAAAACGGCGTGGGCGCGGGCACGGCTGATGTCAATTCCGACAACATAGATTTTTAAAAAGGGGGTCAATCTCTCCAATCGGTCATCCGCATTTTTAGGGTTTGTAGGTAGGGGCGTGGTTTTTGGAAAGTGGGTTGCGTGCGTTTTCTTTGTGGTAGGCTAGAGCACAGAATTTAAGGGGTCTTAGCGCGCCATGGTTAAAGAGAAACGGGCGACAAACTCGTTATCCTTGCGTCCCCAGCCCTCAAAGTGTTCGTTAAAACCCCCAGCGGTTTAAAACCGAATCCAACACCATTTTTAGGTATTGTTCTTGGTTGTAGGTGGTGATGATTAAAGACACGCTTTTAAAGTGGGCGTTTCTAAAAGTGCAGGTGTTGTTATTTATGTTACTTTTTTTGCCAATTATCAGGGAATAAAGGCTATAATTATACCCAATTTTGTTTTGAGAAGGGTGTTATGAATAAAGAATTAGAGTCTCTAGGGAGCCAAAGCGAGATCGAATCTAAAGAGTTCCAAGATTACATGCAAGGGTATATGCAAGCAGAAGAGGTGGAGCAAAAAGGCGCGCTAAGAGACGGTGTTGTGGTTTCTATCAACGAGCAAGAGGATTATGCAATGGTGAGCGTGGGGGGCAAGACAGAGGGGCGCTTGCCTTTGAGCGAAATTAGAGATGCACAAGGTCAGTTGCTTTTTGCACTCAACGATCCCATCCAAGTTTATGTGTCTTTAAGAGGAGAGCGCCCCAGTGTGTCTTATAAGCGGGCCTTGGCGTTTGTGAAAAATCAAGAAAAAATCCAAACTTTAGGGGCGGATTTTAAAGACAAATTTGTAGAGGGCAAAATCGTTAGAGAAAACAAGGGCGGTTATGTTGTCATCGATCATCAGGGTGTGGAGTATTTTCTTTCCAAGGCGCAATCCTCTTTAAAACGGGATGCCAAGCACATAGGCAAACACATTAAAGCCTGCATCACGGCCATTGACCCTGAGAGCGCCTTGATCTCTGTTTCGCGCAAGCGCTTTTTTGAGGTGTATAGCCGATACCAACACGAGCAATCCCAAAAGCTTGTCGAATCGGGCGCAATCTATACAGGCGTGGTCAAAAGCGTGACAAGTTTTGGCGTGTTTGTGGAAGTGGAGGGCGTGGAGGGCTTGGTGCATTACACCGAGATCACGCACAGAGGCTCAACCAACCCCGCCAAACACTTTAAAGAGGGCGATGTGGTGCAGGTCAAAGCCCTATCTTATGATGAGAAGAAAAAACGCCTCTTGCTCTCCATTAAGGCCACAATGGAAGACCCTTGGGAGGAAATCCAGACAAAATTAAAAGTCGGTTACGCCATTAAAGTCGTGGTGAGCAACATTGAGAATTACGGCGTGTTTGTGGATATTGGCAACGACATTGAAGGCTTTTTACACATCTCTGAAATCTCGTGGAATAAAGATGTCAAGCACCCCAGCGACTACCTAGAGCTCAACCAAGAAATCGATGTCAAAATCATCGAGATCGACAGCAAAAACCGCCGCTTGAGGGTTTCGCTTAAACAACTCTCTGATAAACCCTTTAACGATTTTGTGTCTAAACACCACGTGGGCGATGTAATCGAGGGCAAGGTCGCCACTTTAACGGATTTTGGAGCTTTCATCAACTTAGGGGGCGTGGATGGCTTGTTGCACAACAAAGACGCATTTTGGGAGCAGGACAAAAAATGCAAAGAACATTTTAAGGTCGGGGATGTGGTGCAAGTCAAGATTTTAAAAATCAACAAAGAAGATGAAAAAATCTCTTTGGAGATGAAGTTTGCTAAACCTTCTCCTGTCGAAACCTTTAGCCAAAAGCACCGCGTGGGCGACATCGTTGAGGGCACAATCGTGGGCATGAAAGACTTTGGGGTCTTTGTGGGCGTGGAGGGCATTGATGTCCTCATCAAATCTGAAGATCTCCACCCCTTGAAAAAAGAAGAGCTTAAGATGGGGGATGTCATTACGGGTGTAGTTGTGGCGATTGAAAAAGCCAATAACCGCGTGCGCGCTTCTGTGCGCCGCCTAGAGCGCAAGAGAGAGCAAGACCAGTTGCACGCTTTCAACTCGAGCGACACCAAGATGACCCTAGGGGATAAAATCAGCGGGAAATTCTAGCTTGATCGATGGAAATCGCCAAGTTCCGTGTGTTTGTGTTGTGGCTCGTGGTGGCTGTGGCTTTGGTTGTAGCCGCCTTTTTGGGCTACAAGATGTATAGCGCTCACCACCCCACAGCCCACAAAGAGCACGCAGCTCAAGATCACCTAGCACCCCTCAAAGCCGCCTCCCACGCAGAGAGCGCGCCCGCGCAGATAGATCAGGTGTCCCCGCCCGCAAGCCATTTAGGCACGCAGCATAAAACCCCTTCTTTCATCTACCCCTCCATAGAAAAAAAGATAGACATTGAGTTTTTAGACAACGCCCAGACTCGCAAGTTGTTGGTTAAAAATTTAGACAGCTACAAACTCTTTTGTTTGCACGAGGTCCTTAAGGCCGAACACATCGAATTTGCTTTAGATAAAAAAAAGACACACACAACTTTAATCATCTACTTGCCCCATGCCACCAAGCGGTTTTTAGAAGATTTGAAGTACTACCAAATTCCCTACCAACTCGATTAAGGAAGTGCCATGCCCAAAATTGCCATTTGCGATCCCATCCACCCGCAGGGCCTAGACCTTTTGCACCGACAAGCGGATTTAGAGATCGCCGACTTCTCTTGCCTTGAAAAAAACGCGTTGCCTGAGGCCATTAAAGATGCCGATGCGCTCATCACCCGCAGCATGACTCCCATAAATGCTCATTTACTGGCTAACGCTACAAAGCTTAAAGCGGTGGTGCGTGCTGGCGTGGGCGTGGATAATGTGGATTTACCCTACTGCTCGCAAAGGGGGATTGTGGTGATGAATGTCCCCACCGCCAACACCATCGCGGCAGTGGAGCTCACGATGGCGCACATGTTAAACGCCATCCGCCGTTTCCCCGGCGCAAATGCCCAACTCAAGCACGATAAATTGTGGAGAAGAGAGGATTGGTATGGCACAGAGCTTTATGGTAAAAAGCTAGGCATCATCGGCTTTGGCAACATCGGCTCAAGGGTGGGCGTTAGAGCCCTTGCCTTTGGCATGGAGGTCATCACCTACGATCCTTATATCCCTAAATCCAAAGCCACAGATTTAGGCGTGCTCTACACGAAGGACTTTAAAGACATCCTCGCTTGCGACATCATCACCATCCACACCCCCAAGAACAAAGAAACGATCAACATCATTGACAAAGAACAAATCGCCCAAATGAAAGAGGGCGTGGTTTTGATCAACTGTGCTAGAGGGGGGCTTTACAATGAAGAGGCGCTGTATGAAGGCTTAAAATCTAAAAAAGTGCGCTGGTTGGGCCTAGATGTTTTTAGCAAAGAGCCGGGCACTGCCAACCCGCTTTTAGATCTAGACAATGTCTATGTAACCCCACACATTGGAGCAAACACCTTAGAATCGCAGGAGCAAATCGCCAAAGAAGCCGCCCAAGCCGCCATTCAGGCTTTAAGAGGGAGCAGTTATCCGAATGCCTTAAATATCCCTGTGCAAGAGGACATTGCCACTTATGCCAAGCCTTATTTACAACTCGCCCAAAAGCTAGGGTTCTTTTGTGCGCAGGTGCATAAGGGGGCGTGGAGTGCCTTAGAGCTGACCTTAGCCGGCTCGATTTGTGAATACGGCAATTCTCTACTCACCTTTGCCCTAATGGGGCTTTTAAAGCCCACTTTGGGGGATAAAATCAATTATGTCAATGCCCCCTTTATCGCTAAAGAGCGCCAAATCCACTTGACCACCAAAACCCTAGAGGATGCGACCCCCTATACAAACTTCATCACTCTGCAGTTAAGCGCGCCGGGTTATAGCACCCAAATTAGCGCCACCGCCTTTGGCGATGACCTTTTAAAAATCACCAACATCGACGGCTTTGAAATGGATGTCAAACCGCAGGGCACGATGATTTTATTTAAAAACACCGATAAACCCGGCGTGATCGGCAATGTGGGACACACCCTAGCCAAGCACAACATCAACATCGCCGACTTTAGGCTCGGGCGCAACGCCAAAGCCGAAGCCCTAGCGGCGATCTTAGTGGATGCGCCCATCAGCCCCGCGATTTTACACGACCTACAAAAAGTCCCGCATTGTTTGGGCGTGTCCTTGGTTTCTATCTAGTTGCAACGACTCATCGCCAAACTTAAATCCCATCACGCGTTGCGTGTCCTTGACACGCCCCTAGACATTTGCCTAGAAATCCCCCACATCGCCTACATTGAAGCCAAAAAGCCACACGGGGGGCAGGCCTTGCTCTTCACACGGCCTAAAAGGGGCGATGCGCTCTTAGACATCCCCGTTTTAATGAATGTCTTTGGATCGCAAGAACGCCTAGAGCTTGTCATTAACCGTTCCATAAAAGATTGCCAAGCGCAACTAGAAAACTTGTTAAACCTACAAAAACCCAAAAACTTTAAAGACCTCTGTAACTTGACTAAAAGTCTTTTAAACTTGCGCTTTAGCTTGCCTAAAATTTGCAAGAACCCCCCACAAAGAGAAGTTTTTAGGGGAGATCAAGTGGATTTAAACAAACTGCCGATCCTAACCACTTGGGAAGACGATGCCGCCCCTTTCATCACCATGGGGCAGGTTTATACCAAGAGCCTTGATCACAAGCACCGCAATTTAGGGCTTTACCGCTTGCAAGTGCAGGGCAAAAACCGCCTAGGCCTGCACTGGCAAATCCATAAGGACTCGAATCACTTTTTCCACGCTTACAAAAAAGCGGGGGAGAAAATGCCCGTGAGCGTGGCGATTGGCGGGGACGCGCTTTACGCGTGGTGTGGGCAAGCCCCTTTGCCCTATGGGGTGTTTGAATTAGCCCTTTATGGTTTGATTAGGCGCAAGCGGGCGGTGCTTGCCCCGTGTTTGGCTAATCCGCTTTGCGTGCCTGTGGATGCAGACATTGTGCTTGAGGGCTGGGTGGATACAAGCCATTTAGAGCCAGAGGGCCCCTTTGGCGATCACACCGGCTTTTACACCCCAAAAGAGCCCTACCCTGTGTTAGAAGTGCAGACGATGAGTCTAAAACCAAAGCCCATTTACTTAGCCAGCGTGGTCGGTAAGCCTCCCTTAGAGGATAAATACATGGGCTATTTCACCGAAAGGCTGTTTTTGCCCCTGCTTCAAAAAAGCGCGCACGGGCTCATTGATTATCACATGCCAGAAAATGGGGTGTTTCATAATTTAATTTTAGCCCAAATTGCGCCCAGCTACCCCGGGCACGCGCACCAAATCATGCACCACTTTTGGGGCACGGGGCAGATGAGCTTTGTCAAACACGCCATTTTTGTCGGCCCGAGTGCCCCTAAACTTATGGACTACCCAGCCCTTTTGACGCACATTTTAGATCACCTAGATTTAGAAAAAAGTCTTCTTAGTCAAGGCGTGTGCGATGCACTCGATCACGCTAGCCCCAACTACGCCTTTGGGGGCAAATTAGGCCTAGTGGCCCTAGAGCCTAGCCCACACCCCAAAACTCCCCTAGAAAGCACAGAGCTTTTAAAACGCCTAAAAGAGCGCATCTCTCAAGTGCAAGATGTGCAACAATACGGACTAGAGAGCAAAAACCCGATCGCAATCGTGGGCGTGGCTAAAACCGCGCCCCTAATCCCGCTTTTTAACAATCTAAAAGCCCTAGCCCCCCATGTCAGTGCCCTCATCTTTGTGGATCACGCCAAGAACGACTTAAAAAATCCCTACATGCTTTTATGGCGGATCGTCAATAACATAGACGCAAAGCGAGACATTTGGCTAGACCCCCCTTTAATTTGCATAGACGCGACCGACAAGGGCGCGCTAGAGGGGCATTTAAGGGAGTGGCCTAAAGAAACGGACTGCACCTTAAGCGTGCTTGAAGGGCTGGCTAAAAAGGGGCTCATCCCGCCTTTAAGCGACCCGCTCTATCACAAATACCACATTTACAACTCCCCGAAAGGTGCCCATGGAGCTTAGAAAACGCCTTGATGGGCTTTTAAAACGCATTGAAAAAGCCCGCCTAGCCTATAGCCGCCACCACATCGTGCAATTAGTCGCTGTGTCTAAATACGCCAGCCTAGAGCAGGTACGGGGTTTATACTCTTGCGGGCAAAGAGCCTTTGGGGAAAACTACATCCAAGAGTTTCAGCGCAAAGCCTTGGGCTTACAAGATTTGCCCCTAGAGTGGCACATGCTAGGCCCCCTGCAACACAACAAAATCAACAAGCTTTTAGAGTTAAAACCCACCCTGTTGCACAGCTTGCACTCTTTGAAGCTGGCCCAAGCGATCAATGCTAGGGCGAAAGAGCCCCTAAACGCTTTGTTGCAGGTGAATATCGCTAACGAGGCGCAAAAAAGCGGGGTGTGTTTGGAAAACGCTCTGGAAACCTATCAGCAAATTAGCCAAACTTGCCCGCAAGTGCGCCTACAAGGCTTAATGGCGATGGGACCACTTGGGGGAGATGAGCTACAAAGCGAAAAAGTCTTTAGCACAGCTAGGGACTTGTTTAATAAACTCCCCAACGCCAAGATTTTATCCATGGGCATGAGTGGGGATTTTGAGCTTGCCATTGCCTATGGGGCTAATTTAGTGCGCTTAGGCAGCGCAATTTTTCAAGACTAAGGATTTTTATGCATAGCACGGATGCAGACACTCTTCTTCAAAATTTGGCCGACTACATCGCTCAAGAAACCTCTTTTTCTCAACAAGCTTTGCAAAGCGCACGCTTGAGTCTCATAGACTCTTTGGCCTGTGCTTTAATGGCGTTAAAAGACCCCGAATGCACGAAGTTATTAGGGCCTAGTGTCCCCGGAGCAGATTTTAGAAAGCTTGGGGCAAAAGTGCTAGGCACGGCTTATCAGCTTGAGCCTGTAAGTGCGGCGTTTAATGTGTCTTGCATGGTGCGCTGGCTAGACTTTAACGACACTTGGCTAGCCAAAGAGTGGTGCCACCCCTCGGATAATTTGGGGGCGATTTGGGCGTTGGGCGATTATGTAAGCCGTGTGCGCCTAGCCCAAAATAAAACCCCTTTCAAAGTTAAAGACATTTTAAACGCCATGATCAAGGCCTATGAAGTGCAGGGGGGGTTGGCTTTATGCTTTTCTTTAAAAGATAATGGTTTAGATCACACTTTATTGGTGCGCTTGGCAAGCGCGGGCGTAGGGGCTTGGATGCTTGGTGGGGAAAAGGGAGAAATTTTAAGCGCACTTTCGCACGCGTTCATCGATGGGGGGAGTTTGCGCCTTTTCCGCCACGCCCCTTTTGATGGCACAAGACAAGCTTGGGCGGCAGCGGATGCGTCTAGTCGTGGAGTGCGCTTGGCCTTAATGGCCTTAAAAGGGGAGGCCGCCTGCGTCAAGGCCCTTAGTGCCCCCACTTGGGGTTTTGAAGCGGTTTGCACCCAAGAGAGTTTAAAAATAACCCGCCCGCTGTCTAGCTATGTGGTGGAAAATGTCTTGTATAAAATCTCCTACCCCGTGCTCCTTGCCATCCAAACCGCCGTGGAGTGTGCCTTGATTTTGCATAAAGAAGTGTCTAAGAAAACCAAAGAGGTGGATCAAATCCTTTGGATCACCCAAGAATTGACAAAACAAGCCCTTGAGCCCAAAAAAGCACAAGAATCCTTGCTCTATCCCGTGCTTTACGCTCTGCTCTATGGGCATTTAGATGCCCACTCTTGCGTGCAAGCCAACAAGACAGACTCCCGCTTAAACAAATGGGCCACATGTGTCAAGGTGCAAACAAGCCCCACATACACCAAAGAGGCCACAGAACCTAGCAAGCGCGCAACCGCCAACGCTTTGCAAGTTTTCTTTAAAGACGGCACAAGCACCCAAAAAATCGAAGTGAAATACCCCCTGGGGCACCGCTTTAGAAGAGAAGAAGGTCTAAAAGCCTTGATGCAAAAATGTCAAAACGCCTTAAAAGAGGTCTATCCACTCAAAAAAGTCACCCAGATCGAGTCGCTTTTAAGCGACCAAGAGCGTTTAGAGGACATGGACTTTTCTTGCTTTTGCGATTTATTGGCCTTTGTGTAGGAGAATAAATGATCTTTAAAAAGGGGATCTATGAAAAAAGTGGCGCAAATTTATAAAGCCCCGCCCAAGCATTGGGTGGGCGATGGGTTTTATGTGTCTTCCATGTTTTCTTACAACGAAACTGATAAAAACATCGATCCTTTTTTGCTTTTAGACTACAACGCCCCCTACCATTTTAAAGGGGGTGGAGGGGAGTCTGGCGTGGGATCGCACCCGCATAAGGGCTTTGAAACGGTGACCATCGCCTATAGTGGCGAAGTGGAGCATGCCGATTCGCATGGGGGAGGGGGGATCATCGCCTCCGGGGATGTGCAATGGATGACAGCAGGTTCTGGCATTTTGCACCAAGAGTTTCACTCTAAGAAGTTTGCTAAAGAGGGCGGGGTGTTTGAAATGGTGCAACTTTGGGTGAATTTACCCAAAGCGCATAAACTCACCCCCCCTAAATACCAAGCGATCCGTGCACAAGAAATCCCAAGCGTCGCCCTAGAGGGCTCAAGCAAGGCGCGAATCATTGCAGGAGAGCTAGACGGCATCAAGGGTCCAGCAACCACCTTTTCTCCCATCAATCTATGGGATTTAAACCTTAAGGGGTCCTTGCATTTACCCATACCAAAAGATCATAATCTTTTAATTTTAGTGCGTGAGGGGCTGGTGGCCTTAGATCAACAAGAAGCGGGTGCGCAGCAGCTCATCACTTTTCAAAAGGGCGGGGAGGGGGTGCGCCTTGAAGCTTTAAAGCCCTCTAGTGTGTTGGTTTTAACGGGCTTGCCCCTTAACGAGCCTGTCATCGGGTATGGCCCCTTTGTGATGAACACAAGAGAGGAGATCAGCCAAGCCCTTGCCGACTTGCAAGCCGGGTTATTTGGCGAACTCAAGGCCGGGTATGGAGGATAAAGGCGGCCCACTCAAAGAAGAAATCATCGCCGAGTTGTGGGCAAAAATCCAAGCAGAGCAAGCCAAATTTGAAAAGGACATCACAAGCAAGATCGAGAGCTTGGCCTTACAGAATTTGGACTTAAACAGCGTGTTTCGCATTGAAAGGCGCAACAGCGCATTGGCGTATAAATTAGTCGTACTGCTTAGTTTTATTAGTTTGGCCCTGATTGTGGCGTTGGTGATGCTCTTGCCCCTAAAGAAAACCGAACACCACTTTATAGATTTTGCTAACCAAGACAAGCATTACGCCATTATCCAAAAAGCCGATGGCAATTTAGCTAGCAATGAAGCTTTGGTGCGCTCTTTGGTAGGGCAATACATTTTAGATAGGGAGTCTATCAACCATATAGATGATCAAGACCGCTACGAGCTCGTGCGCCTGCAAAGCGACTCGCAAGTGTGGCAGGTCTTTGAAAGCCTTGTGGCTTCTAAAAGCAGCATTTACACCGCTAAGAAGCTGGCTAGGGATATACACATTGTCAATATTGCCTTGCTCAAGCAATCCAAAGAGCAAAACATCGCCCAAGTGCAGATCGTCGCAAAACTCTTTGAAGGGGGCAAGCCCCTTTCTGAAAAACGTTACAGCATCGTTTTAAGTTTTGTGTTTAAGCCCCTGCCCACCTTTGACACCGCTATGATGCCTAAAAACCCTACGGGCTTTCAAGTTACCCGTTACAGCGTTACTGAAATGCAAAATCTCAAAACGCTCAAACCCTAAGAATCATTTATTTAATTCTTGTTTTAAAAGGCTATTGACGAGGCTGGGGTTAGCGTTTTTAAGTTTTTTTAACACCTGCCCAACAAAGAAGCCAAAAAGTTTTTCTTTTCCGCTTTTATACTCAGCGACTTTGTCGGTGTTGCTCTCTAGCACCTCAGCGATGGCTTTTAAAAGCGTGTTTTCATCTCCCACTTGCGCTAACCCTAGTTTGTCTATCAAGACATCGATGTCTTTAGGGTTTGCGCTTGTTTGCGTCATCAAAGCGTCTAAAATCTCTTTGCCCGCCTTGCCTGAAATGCGCTGGCTGTCGATGCAAAGCACCAGTTGGGCTAGAGTTTCTGGCTTGATGGGGCAATCTTGCAAGGTCTGCTCGCCTTGAAAACGCCCCAACAGCTCCACACTAAGCCAAGTGCAACTGCCCTTTGCGCTCGCCCCTAGCGCGAGCATATCCTCAAAATAGGTCGCCAGCTCTAGGCTACCAACTAAAGTGTTTGCCTCCTCCGCCTTAAGCCCCAAACTATTGATGTAGCGTTCTTTTTTTGCCTCGGGGAGCTCTTTAATGTTGCGCCCCTCTTGCAAAAGTGAATCGGGGATATGCACGGGCCTTAAATCGGGGTCAGCAAAGTAGCGGTAATCAGCAGAACCCTCTTTATTGCGCATGGATTGCGTGATCCCTTTAGCGGTGTCAAACAAGCGAGTTTCTTGCACGACTTCTTTGGCATATGTCCCCCTTTCAAACGCCTCAATTTGGCGCTCCACCTCATACTCAATCGCTTTTTGGATAAATTTAAAGCTATTCAAGTTTTTAATCTCCACCCTTGTAAGGAGCTTGCTCTCGCCCTTGGGGCGGATAGACACATTGGCATCGCACCTAAAATTGCCCTCTTGCATGTTGCCATCGCAAATGTCTAAAAAGCACACAATGGCGTGCAGTTTCTTTAAGTAGTTGATCGCCTCGGTACTGCTCCTCATATCAGGGCAACTCACAATCTCTAAAAGGGGCGTGCCCGCGCGGTTTAAATCCACCTGCGAGTGGTTAGCAGCGTGGATATTCTTGCCCGCGTCCTCTTCTAAGTGTGCGCGCTCAATGTTAATGCGCTTGATCCCCTCAGCGCTCTCTATGTCTAAATACCCGTGCGCCACTATGGGGCGATCAAACTGGGAGATCTGATAAGCTTTGGGCAAGTCGGGGTAAAAGTAATTCTTGCGGGCAAAGACACTCTCTTGCGTGATGGTCGCGTTAATCGCCGTGCCAAAGGCAATCGCCTTTTTCACCGCCTCGGCATTTAGCACGGGCAAAGCCCCGGGCAACCCTAGGCACACGGGACAAGTGTTGCTGTTGGGTGTGTCCTTAAAGCTTGTGGGGCAAGCACAAAAAATCTTGGTCTGGGTGTTGAGTTGGGCATGTACTTCTAGCCCGATGATGGTTTCAAACATGGCAATCCTTAGATCATGGCATAAAGGCGCATTTTACCATGCAAAAATGGCAAATCATGGCATAATAAAAGCTTATGTCAAAAATTTTAGATACAAGCAACACACGGCAGGAAGCCGTTATCCTTTTAAATATGGGCGGACCAAATAATCTCTACGAAGTGGAGGTTTTTTTAAAGAATATGTTCAACGACCCGTGCATTCTACCCATACAAAGCCCCTTTTGGCGCAAGCTCTTGGCCTCTTTTATCGTAAAAATGCGTAAAGAGAAGTCCAAGGCCATTTACCAAAAAATCGGGCACAAGTCCCCCATAGGCGATTTGAGCGCCAAACTCACCCACCGCCTAAACGCCCTAGATCCCACCCGCCACTACACCTACGCCATGCGCTACACCCCCCCCTTCGCGCCTATGGTCTTTGCCGAGCTCAAAGCTCAGGGCTTTAGGTCATGCTTGCTCTTTTCTATGTATCCGCAATACTCCACCACCACCACGCTATCCTCCATACAAGACGCTTTAAGGGCACTAAAAGCTATAAAATTTAGCCCCGCTTTAACTTGCATTGATCGCTTTTACACGCACGCGCCCTACAACCAAGCCATCGTCCAGAGCATCACAGACACGATTAAAGGGCATAACCCTAAAGAGTTTGTGCTGATTTTCTCCGTGCATGGCTTGCCTGAAAGCGTGATCAAACAGGGCGACCCCTACCAAGCCGAGTGTTTGCACCATGTGAGCCTTTTAACGCAACAGCTCTTGCCCCTTCGTTTTAAAAAAATCGTTCTCAGTTATCAGTCTAAAGTGGGGCCCATGAAGTGGCTTGAGCCAAGCACGCAAGACACGATCGCCACCCACCGCAGAGATAAAATCATCATTTATCCCCTAGCCTTTAGCATAGACAACTCTGAGACCCTTTATGAGTTGCAGATACAATACAGGCTAGATGCGATGCGCCTAGCCGTGCCAAAATTCTTGGTCTGCCCGTGTTTAAACGACAATCTGGGCTTCGCGCAGGCGGTCGTGGATTTGGTTTGCAACGCCCCTAGAAAGACTCTAAGCCCATGATTGATCAAAAAAAGCTACAATATCTCCATCCCAACAAAAAGGTTTAAAAGTGCGTCCATTTTTTTTAATTCTTCTTTTGGCTCTTTTCCACCACTTGGCCCTTGCCGATGACAAAGTCGATGAGAGCATGCTAAGTTCAGGGGCAACCTCGCCCAAAAGTGTTTTTGAAGAAAGCAATAATTTTGACAAGCAAAGTTACGCCGGCTTGGAAGACATCTTTCAAGACACACAGAGCATCAGTACGCATGGCAAATATATGCTGCTGGTTTTTGGCAAAAATGGCTGCTCTTATTGCGAAATGTTGAAGCAGGATTTGAAGCACTATTCTAACCTACGCAACTACATCAAAGAGCATTTTAGCGCCTACTACATCAACATCAGCTACTCCAAAATGCACCACTTTAAAATTGGGCCGACAGACAAACCCAAAGAAACCATGCTAAACACGCAAGACCTCTCCTCAATTTATGATGTCAGCTCCACCCCCACGCTCGTTTTAGCCGACCCCACGGGTAAGACCATTTACGAATTGCCCGGCTACATGCCCCATGTGCAACTTCTAGCGGTGCTGGAGTTTGTTGGCAAGGGACTTTACAAGGATTTAAACGACAAACAATTCATTGAGAAATTAAGGGCGTATATCCTTAAAAAAACACAAGAGGCTAAGAATGCAGGTTAAAAGAATCTTTGGTTTTTTCTTCGGCTCTTTTTGGGTAGCGATCCCGCTTTTAATGGTCTATGCGACCGCCTGCGCGCTGGCGACTTTCATTGAAAACGACTACGGCACGCCCGCAAGCCGCGCGGTGGTGTATAACACTTGGTGGTTCAGTGCGTTGCATGTGTATTTGTTGCTGGTGATCATAGGCACGCTCATCACCTCCAAGGCGTGGCAGAGGAAACGCTACGCGAGTTTATTTTTTCATAGTGCCTTGGTGTTCATCATCTTGGGGGCGGGGGTTACCCGCTTTTTTGGCTTTGAGGCGACCATGCACCTACGCACCAACCAAACGAGCGACAAAATCACCACCACCAACAGCTATTTAAATTTAACCCTTAGCAAGGACCAAAACCCCCCTTTGCACTTTTCGCTAAAAAGCACCCTTTCGCCCTTCTCCCGCTATTTGCCTACACAAGAAGTGATGGCTTATGGCAAGCCACTACGCCTAGAGCCTGTGAGCGTGCATAAAATGACCCCTGAAAAAAGGGATAATAAGGCGTTGTTAGAGATCAAGCTAAGTTATGGGGGAGATAGCCACACTTTGCATATTTTGGGCGGACAGGGCATAGAAAGCCAAGATGAAAAGACCACTTTAGATGGCATGCACATTGCGCTCAACTGGGGCGTAACACAGCGCACCTTGCCCTTTAAACTGCATTTAACCCGCTTTGAGCTCACGCGTTATCCCGGCTCTATGAGTCCCTCCTCTTACGCCTCCCAAGTAGAGGTTTTAGACAAAAAGGGGCAGCTTGTCATGCCCTATAAAATTTTTATGAACCATGTTTTGGATTATGGGGGGTATCGCTTTTTCCAATCCTCCTATGACACAGACGAGCAGGGCACAATTTTATCGGTTAATCGTGATCCGGGCAAAAATTTAACTTATTTGGGTTATGCCATGCTCATGGCAGGAGCGCTTTTCTTGCTCTTTAGCAAACAAGGGCGTTTCCAAAGGCTTTCTCGTTTTTTAAAAACTCAACACATCGTGCTTTTCTTATGCGCACTGTCTTTGGGGGCACTCGCGCACGCTGATGAGGGCAAAATTGACATGCACGGGGGCAAGAGTAGTCCCACCCCCACTCCCTTAGACAAAATGGCAAAAGTGCATCCCAGCACTGCCCAAATCCACGCCAAAATCTTGCAACGCTTTAAGGATTTGAGGGCACACGCACAAGGACAACTCACCCCCTTTGCCCGCTTGCAGGTCCAAAGCTTTGAGGGGCGTATCAAGCCTTTAGACACCTTGAGCATGGAGCTCATCCACAAAATCACTAAAGAAGACGGCTTTAAGGGCATGGACAATTTGCAGGTGATGCTAGGGATGATGCTTTATCCTGACGATTACAAAAACATTAAAATGATCTACACCTCCACGCCCAAACTTAGAGCCTTGTTAGGCACGCCCATAAACCAAAAACGCATCGCGTTTTTAGATGTCTTTGGGCCACATGGTTATAAACTCCAAAATTATGTCGAGGAAGTCAATCAAAAAGCCCCCAAAGACAGAGACGAGTTTGACAAGGACGTTTTAAAGCTCGATGAGCGGATCAATCTCGTGTATATGATCTTTAGCGGGAGCATTTTAAAGATTTTCCCCGATGCAAGCGGCAACACATGGTTAAGCCCTGCCGATGCGATCAAAAACGACAACATCAAAATCTCCACCGAAGCCACGCACTTTTTAAAGGATTTATTCAAGGGCTTTGATTTGGGCGTGGATAGCAACCAATGGGAGGAAGTGCATAAGACTCTAAACGCCCTGCTTGCCTACCAACGGGCACATAGCAAAATCGCCCTAAGCCCGGGGCGGGTGGATTCTGAAATTCTCTTAAACCACAGCAACTTTTTTCACACCCTCATGCTCCCCTATTTGCTCTTGGGTGTGGTGCTTTTAGTGGTGGTGCTTGTCGCCATCTTTAAAAATAAACCCGTACCTAAATTCTTACACATCAGTTTTTACAGCCTATTGTTGCTCTGTGGCTTGGCGCACAGCGTGGGCCTTGCTTTACGCTGGTATGTGAGCGGGCACGCCCCCTGGAGCAACGCCTATGAGTCCATGCTCTATATCTCTTGGGCGGCTCTTTTAGCGGGGCTCATTTTGCGCTCCAACTTGGCGTTGTGCGCTTCTAGCTTTTTAGCCGGCATTGCTTTATTTGTAGCGCATTTGGGCTTTATGGACCCACAAATTAGCAACCTCGTTCCCGTGCTAAAATCTTACTGGCTCAATATCCATGTGTCGATCATTACGGCGAGTTATGGCTTTCTGGGGCTCTGCTTTGTTTTGGGATTACTCACCTTGCTGTTGTTCCTCTTAAGGAACGAAAAACGCCCCCACATCGACTCGAGCATTTTAGCCCTAAGCGCACTCAATGAAATGGGCATGATCATGGGGCTTTTATTGCTTGCGGTGGGCAACTTTCTTGGCGGGGTGTGGGCAAACGAGTCTTGGGGGCGTTACTGGGGCTGGGACCCTAAAGAAACATGGGCGCTCATCTCCATTGCTGTGTATGCGATCATTTTGCACTTGCGCTTTTTGCGCTTTGAGTTCATGCCCTATGTGTTTGCGAGTGCTAGCGTGATCGGCTTTTACTCCATCTTAATGACCTATTTTGGGGTGAATTACTATTTATCGGGCATGCACAGCTACGCTGCGGGCGACCCCTTGCCGATCCCCACTTTCCTTTACCCTTTAGTGGCCAGCACTTTTCTTTTGGTCTTTGTGGCCGGCTTGAAGCGCAAATTGCCGATGGCAAAGGTTTAAAAACCTTGACTTTTAGGGCGTTTTACATTAAAATTTGGGTTTTATTCACTACTTTTTTATGTTTAGCTTCCCTAAAATGAGGCTTTTAATTGTCTAAACACAGCATAAGGATCGTAATGGCGCATGAACACCATAAACAAAAGACCCACACCCCTGTGAGCGGATATCGCATTGAAGAATTGCGCGCCCAGCCCACAGAACGGCTATTAGAAATCGCTAATGAGCTGAAAGTTGAAAATCCGCAAGAGTTTAAACGCCAAGATTTGATGTTTGAAATCCTTAAAAATCAGGTTTCACAAGGCGGATACATCCTCTTTACGGGGATTTTAGAAACCGCCGGGGATGGGTATGGGTTTTTGCGTGGATTGGATGGGAGTTTTTCAGACAACCAAAACGACACTTATGTGAGCCACTCGCAGATCAAACGCTTTGCTTTGCGTAATGGCGACATTGTGACCGGACAAGTGCGTGCGCCCAAAGATCAAGAAAAATATTACGCTTTGCTAAAGATTGAAGCGGTCAATTACCTCCCCCTAGATGAGATTAGAAACCGCCCCCTCTTTGACAATTTAACCCCCTTATTCCCCACAGAACAGCTCAAACTTGAGTATGAACCCACCAAAGTTACAGGGCGCATGCTCGATTTGTTTAGCCCGATGGGTAAGGGTCAAAGGGCACTCATTGTTGCGCCGCCACGCACAGGTAAAACGGAGCTGATGAAAGAGTTAGCGCATGGGATCACCTACAACCACCCCGAAGTGGAGTTGATCATTTTATTAGTGGATGAGCGCCCCGAGGAGGTGACCGACATGCAAAGGAGCGTGCGTGGACAGGTCTTTAGCTCCACCTTTGATTTGCCCTCCACCAACCACATACGCATCGCCGAATTGGTCCTAGAGCGGGCGAAAAGGTGGGTAGAAATGGGTAAGGATGTGGTGATTTTGCTAGATTCGATCACGAGGCTTGCACGGGCTTATAACGCCATCACACCCTCTAGCGGCAAGGTCTTGAGTGGAGGCGTGGATGCCAACGCTTTGCATAAGCCTAAACGCTTTTTTGGGGCGGCGCGCAACATTGAAGAGGGGGGGAGCTTAACCATCATCGCCACCGCTTTGATTGAAACAGGCTCGCGCATGGATGAGGTGATTTTTGAGGAATTTAAAGGCACGGGCAATAGTGAAATCGTGCTGGCACGCAGCATCTCTGATCGGCGCATTTATCCCGCCTTTGATGTACTCAAATCGGGCACGCGCAAAGACAATATTTTACTTGGCAAAGACACCTTGACGAAAGTTTGGGTGCTTAGAAATGTGATGCAACAGATGGACGATGTCGAGGCGTTGAATTTTATTTATTCTAAAATGCAAACCACAAAGGACAATCAAGAGTTTTTAAAACTCATGCAAGAGGGTTCTTGAGGGTAGGTGTCTTTGATAGCGGAGTGGGGGGCTTAAGCGTTTTAGAAAGCCTACTTAAAGCCCGCTTATTCGAGCACATTATTTATTATGGCGACACCGCCCGCGTCCCCTATGGTCCTAAAGACCCCACCACCATTGCTAAATTCTCCCTAGAGGCCCTAGACTTCTTTAAACCCCACAACATTGACATGCTGGTCGTGGCGTGCAATAGTGTGAGCGCGTGGGCCCTGCCGGCCATGCGTGCAAAAGCGCAAATCCCCATTGTGGGCGTGATCGAGGCGGGGGTGCTGGCCATCACGCAGAGCACGCCCAAAGACACGCCCATTTTAGTTTTAGGCACGAAAGCGACCATCGCTTCAGGGCGCTACGCAAGGGAGCTGGGAGCACAGGGCTACACTTGCGTCAATAGCCTAGCTGCGGGCTTGTTGGTGCCCTTGATTGAAGAGGGGGTTTTAGAGGGTGCCTTGTTAGAGGCATGCATGGAGTACTATTTTGCGCCCTTAAAAGTTGCCCCGGCCGTTGTGGTTTTGGGCTGTACGCATTTTCCTTGGATCGCTAACAGCCTGCAAAAATATTTCACCAGCCGCTTTAAAACCCCCGTGCGCTTGGTGCATTCAGGCGAGACGATCGTGGCGCGTTTAAAACAGGTTTATCACTTAAAAGCCCACACCCACACGCAATTAGAGCTCTTTGCCAGCGGAGATAAAGAGCTTTTAGAGCAATTAGCCAACCCCCTAAAAGCCCTTTAAGCCCCCGATTTTTCGCCCAGATCACACAAACCCTATTTTGCTATAGCTCTTAAGAAAGTCCTTAAGAAAGTCCCACTTAGGGAACACAAAAAAACCCATCACTTAAAGCTCTAGGGTAACGACAATGCTAAATCAAAAAGAACACAAAATGCCCGAGTATAGCACACATCAAGGCATAATGTCAATTTTAAGCCACAAAAGGCAATTGGAACATTATAACACGCTTTAAGCAAACCACGAGCAGTAAAACCCCCCAATCTAAGAATTTTTTTAAAAAACACATGCCCAAGCCCCTCCATGCCACAGAACCCCAACCTGCTAACGACTGGCGTTAAATGCTTTTAACCCTTGTTTTAATCTTTCTCTTGGCTAGACTACAACCCTACAAAACAAAAAAAGGAGCAATATGCTAAGAGCCATTCTAA
>NZ_CDMG01000001.1 GCF_001282945.1 Helicobacter ailurogastricus | reverse complement strand
TTTCTATGTGGCTAAATACGTTAACAAAAAGTCAGATATGGACCTTGCTGCTAAAGGTCTAGGAGCTAAAGAATGGAACAACTCACTAAAAACCAAGCTGTCGCTACTTCCCAAGAAGCTGTTCAGAATCAGAATGAGCCGCAACTTCGGGATGAAAATGCTCACAATGACAAATCTGTCCACGGAGTGCTTAATCCAACTTACCAAGCTGGGTTACGACGCGACGCCGTTCAACCAGATATTGAAGCAGAACGCAAAAAGAGAGATGAGATTGAGGCTGGGAAAAGTTACTGTAGCCGACGTTTTGGCGGCGCAACCTGTGACGACAAATCTGCTCAAATTTATGCGCGCTTCGATAAAAATGATTGGCGTATCCAACCTGCAGAGTTTTATCGCTTCCATGACGCAGAAGTTAACACTTTCGGATATTTCTGATGAGTCGAAAAATTATCTTGATAAAGCAGGAATTACTACTGCTTGTTTACGAATTAAATCGAAGTGGACTGCTGGCGGAAAATGAGAAAATTCGACCTATCCTTGCGCAGCTCGAGAAGCTCTTACTTTGCGACCTTTCGCCATCAACTAACGATTCTGTCAAAAACTGACGCGTTGGATGAGGAGAAGTGGCTTAATATGCTTGGCACGTTCGTCAAGGACTGGTTTAGATATGAGTCACATTTTGTTCATGGTAGAGATTCTCTTGTTGACATTTTAAAAGAGCGTGGATTACTATCTGAGTCCGATGCTGTTCAACCACTAATAGGTAAGAAATCATGAGTCAAGTTACTGAACAATCCGTACGTTTCCAGACCGCTTTGGCCTCTATTAAGCTCATTCAGGCTTCTGCCGTTTTGGATTTAACCGAAGATGATTTCGATTTTCTGACGAGTAACAAAGTTTGGATTGCTACTGACCGCTCTCGTGCTCGTCGCTGCGTTGAGGCTTGCGTTTATGGTACGCTGGACTTTGTAGGATACCCTCGCTTTCCTGCTCCTGTTGAGTTTATTGCTGCCGTCATTGCTTATTATGTTCATCCCGTCAACATTCAAACGGCCTGTCTCATCATGGAAGGCGCTGAATTTACGGAAAACATTATTAATGGCGTCGAGCGTCCGGTTAAAGCCGCTGAATTGTTCGCGTTTACCTTGCGTGTACGCGCAGGAAACACTGACGTTCTTACTGACGCAGAAGAAAACGTGCGTCAAAAATTACGTGCAGAAGGAGTGATGTAATGTCTAAAGGTAAAAAACGTTCTGGCGCTCGCCCTGGTCGTCCGCAGCCGTTGCGAGGTACTAAAGGCAAGCGTAAAGGCGCTCGTCTTTGGTATGTAGGTGGTCAACAATTTTAATTGCAGGGGCTTCGGCCCCTTACTTGAGGATAAATTATGTCTAATATTCAAACTGGCGCCGAGCGTATGCCGCATGACCTTTCCCATCTTGGCTTCCTTGCTGGTCAGATTGGTCGTCTTATTACCATTTCAACTACTCCGGTTATCGCTGGCGACTCCTTCGAGATGGACGCCGTTGGCGCTCTCCGTCTTTCTCCATTGCGTCGTGGCCTTGCTATTGACTCTACTGTAGACATTTTTACTTTTTATGTCCCTCATCGTCACGTTTATGGTGAACAGTGGATTAAGTTCATGAAGGATGGTGTTAATGCCACTCCTCTCCCGACTGTTAACACTACTGGTTATATTGACCATGCCGCTTTTCTTGGCACGATTAACCCTGATACCAATAAAATCCCTAAGCATTTGTTTCAGGGTTATTTGAATATCTATAACAACTATTTTAAAGCGCCGTGGATGCCTGACCGTACCGAGGCTAACCCTAATGAGCTTAATCAAGATGATGCTCGTTATGGTTTCCGTTGCTGCCATCTCAAAAACATTTGGACTGCTCCGCTTCCTCCTGAGACTGAGCTTTCTCGCCAAATGACGACTTCTACCACATCTATTGACATTATGGGTCTGCAAGCTGCTTATGCTAATTTGCATACTGACCAAGAACGTGATTACTTCATGCAGCGTTACCATGATGTTATTTCTTCATTTGGAGGTAAAACCTCTTATGACGCTGACAACCGTCCTTTACTTGTCATGCGCTCTAATCTCTGGGCATCTGGCTATGATGTTGATGGAACTGACCAAACGTCGTTAGGCCAGTTTTCTGGTCGTGTTCAACAGACCTATAAACATTCTGTGCCGCGTTTCTTTGTTCCTGAGCATGGCACTATGTTTACTCTTGCGCTTGTTCGTTTTCCGCCTACTGCGACTAAAGAGATTCAGTACCTTAACGCTAAAGGTGCTTTGACTTATACCGATATTGCTGGCGACCCTGTTTTGTATGGCAACTTGCCGCCGCGTGAAATTTCTATGAAGGATGTTTTCCGTTCTGGTGATTCGTCTAAGAAGTTTAAGATTGCTGAGGGTCAGTGGTATCGTTATGCGCCTTCGTATGTTTCTCCTGCTTATCACCTTCTTGAAGGCTTCCCATTCATTCAGGAACCGCCTTCTGGTGATTTGCAAGAACGCGTACTTATTCGCCACCATGATTATGACCAGTGTTTCCAGTCCGTTCAGTTGTTGCAGTGGAATAGTCAGGTTAAATTTAATGTGACCGTTTATCGCAATCTGCCGACCACTCGCGATTCAATCATGACTTCGTGATAAAAGATTGAGTGTGAGGTTATAACGCCGAAGCGGTAAAAATTTTAATTTTTGCCGCTGAGGGGTTGACCAAGCGAAGCGCGGTAGGTTTTCTGCTTAGGAGTTTAATCATGTTTCAGACTTTTATTTCTCGCCATAATTCAAACTTTTTTTCTGATAAGCTGGTTCTCACTTCTGTTACTCCAGCTTCTTCGGCACCTGTTTTACAGACACCTAAAGCTACATCGTCAACGTTATATTTTGATAGTTTGACGGTTAATGCTGGTAATGGTGGTTTTCTTCATTGCATTCAGATGGATACATCTGTCAACGCCGCTAATCAGGTTGTTTCTGTTGGTGCTGATATTGCTTTTGATGCCGACCCTAAATTTTTTGCCTGTTTGGTTCGCTTTGAGTCTTCTTCGGTTCCGACTACCCTCCCGACTGCCTATGATGTTTATCCTTTGGATGGTCGCCATGATGGTGGTTATTATACCGTCAAGGACTGTGTGACTATTGACGTCCTTCCCCGTACGCCGGGCAATAATGTTTATGTTGGTTTCATGGTTTGGTCTAACTTTACCGCTACTAAATGCCGCGGATTGGTTTCGCTGAATCAGGTTATTAAAGAGATTATTTGTCTCCAGCCACTTAAGTGAGGTGATTTATGTTTGGTGCTATTGCTGGCGGTATTGCTTCTGCTCTTGCTGGTGGCGCCATGTCTAAATTGTTTGGAGGCGGTCAAAAAGCCGCCTCCGGTGGCATTCAAGGTGATGTGCTTGCTACCGATAACAATACTGTAGGCATGGGTGATGCTGGTATTAAATCTGCCATTCAAGGCTCTAATGTTCCTAACCCTGATGAGGCCGTCCCTAGTTTTGTTTCTGGTGCTATGGCTAAAGCTGGTAAAGGACTTCTTGAAGGTACGTTGCAGGCTGGCACTTCTGCCGTTTCTGATAAGTTGCTTGATTTGGTTGGACTTGGTGGCAAGTCTGCCGCTGATAAAGGAAAGGATACTCGTGATTATCTTGCTGCTGCATTTCCTGAGCTTAATGCTTGGGAGCGTGCTGGTGCTGATGCTTCCTCTGCTGGTATGGTTGACGCCGGATTTGAGAATCAAAAAGAGCTTACTAAAATGCAACTGGACAATCAGAAAGAGATTGCCGAGATGCAAAATGAGACTCAAAAAGAGATTGCTGGCATTCAGTCGGCGACTTCACGCCAGAATACGAAAGACCAGGTATATGCACAAAATGAGATGCTTGCTTATCAACAGAAGGAGTCTACTGCTCGCGTTGCGTCTATTATGGAAAACACCAATCTTTCCAAGCAACAGCAGGTTTCCGAGATTATGCGCCAAATGCTTACTCAAGCTCAAACGGCTGGTCAGTATTTTACCAATGACCAAATCAAAGAAATGACTCGCAAGGTTAGTGCTGAGGTTGACTTAGTTCATCAGCAAACGCAGAATCAGCGGTATGGCTCTTCTCATATTGGCGCTACTGCAAAGGATATTTCTAATGTCGTCACTGATGCTGCTTCTGGTGTGGTTGATATTTTTCATGGTATTGATAAAGCTGTTGCCGATACTTGGAACAATTTCTGGAAAGACGGTAAAGCTGATGGTATTGGCTCTAATTTGTCTAGGAAATAACCGTCAGGATTGACACCCTCCCAATTGTATGTTTTCATGCCTCCAAATCTTGGAGGCTTTTTTATGGTTCGTTCTTATTACCCTTCTGAATGTCACGCTGATTATTTTGACTTTGAGCGTATCGAGGCTCTTAAACCTGCTATTGAGGCTTGTGGCATTTCTACTCTTTCTCAATCCCCAATGCTTGGCTTCCATAAGCAGATGGATAACCGCATCAAGCTCTTGGAAGAGATTCTGTCTTTTCGTATGCAGGGCGTTGAGTTCGATAATGGTGATATGTATGTTGACGGCCATAAGGCTGCTTCTGACGTTCGTGATGAGTTTGTATCTGTTACTGAGAAGTTAATGGATGAATTGGCACAATGCTACAATGTGCTCCCCCAACTTGATATTAATAACACTATAGACCACCGCCCCGAAGGGGACGAAAAATGGTTTTTAGAGAACGAGAAGACGGTTACGCAGTTTTGCCGCAAGCTGGCTGCTGAACGCCCTCTTAAGGATATTCGCGATGAGTATAATTACCCCAAAAAGAAAGGTATTAAGGATGAGTGTTCAAGATTGCTGGAGGCCTCCACTATGAAATCGCGTAGAGGCTTTGCTATTCAGCGTTTGATGAATGCAATGCGACAGGCTCATGCTGATGGTTGGTTTATCGTTTTTGACACTCTCACGTTGGCTGACGACCGATTAGAGGCGTTTTATGATAATCCCAATGCTTTGCGTGACTATTTTCGTGATATTGGTCGTATGGTTCTTGCTGCCGAGGGTCGCAAGGCTAATGATTCACACGCCGACTGCTATCAGTATTTTTGTGTGCCTGAGTATGGTACAGCTAATGGCCGTCTTCATTTCCATGCGGTGCACTTTATGCGGACACTTCCTACAGGTAGCGTTGACCCTAATTTTGGTCGTCGGGTACGCAATCGCCGCCAGTTAAATAGCTTGCAAAATACGTGGCCTTATGGTTACAGTATGCCCATCGCAGTTCGCTACACGCAGGACGCTTTTTCACGTTCTGGTTGGTTGTGGCCTGTTGATGCTAAAGGTGAGCCGCTTAAAGCTACCAGTTATATGGCTGTTGGTTTCTA